>NZ_JBIWFW010000006.1:202206-592784 GCF_044763235.1 Streptomyces sp. NPDC096152
CGGGGGGGGCGGGGGGGGGGGGCGGCGGGGGGGGGGGTCGGGGCGGGCCCCCCTTGACCGTGCGGGGTGGGGCGGGCTGGGGCCCCCACGCCCCCCCCCCCGCCGCGGTGGGGCCGGGGGCTCTCAGCCCTCGAGCACGCCCGCGCCCAGCAGGCCGAAGAGCAGCACGCCGACCACGATCCGGTAGATGACGAAGGCGTTGAAGGAGTGCTTGGCGACGAACTTCAGCAGCCAGGCGATGGAGGCGTAGGCGACCACGAAGGAGACGATCGTGCCGACGGCCAGCGGGGCGGCGCCCACGCCGGTGCCGAGGGCGTCCTTCAGCTCGTACAGGCCGGCGCCGGTGAGGGCCGGGATGCCGAGGAAGAAGGACAGGCGGGTGGCGGCGACCCGGTCCAGGTCGAGGACGAGCGCGGTGGACATGGTGGCGCCGGAGCGGGAGAAGCCGGGGAAGAGCAGCGCGAGGATCTGCGAGCAGCCGACCAGCATCGCGTCCTTGAAGGAGGTGTCGTCCTCACCGCGCTTGTGGCGGCCCATCTGGTCCGCGGCCCACATCACGCCGCTGCCGACGATGAGCGAGCCCGCGACCACCCACAGCGAGGCGAGGGGGCCTTCGATGAGGGGCTTGGCGGCCAGGCCCACCACGACGATCGGGATGGTCGCGTAGATGACCCACCAGGCGAACTTGTAGTCGTGGTGGTAGCGCTCCTCGCGGTTGGTCAGCCCGCGGAACCAGGCGGAGACGATCCGCACGATGTCCTTGAAGAAGTACACGAGCACGGCGGCGATGGCGCCGACCTGGATGACGGCCGAGAACCCGACGACCGCGTTGTCGTCCACGGGAATCCCCATGAGCCCCTCGGTGATCTTGAGGTGGCCGGTGGAGGACACGGGAAGGAATTCGGTCACCCCCTCGACTGCTCCGAGGACGACGGCCTGACCGACGGAGATGGCGCTCATGGGATCCAGTTCTGAGGAGAGTTGGTCGACAGTGCTGTAGACAGTCTTACTACGCCGAGATGAAGGCAGGATTATCCGGGCCACAGAGCGCCGGCGGCGGACGCACCGGCGAACGCGGCGCCGAGGCCCGCCGCCACGCTCACGACGGCGTTGGCCGCAGCGTAGAGCCCGGCGCCGGTCTCGGTAAGCCTCAGGGTCTCGTACGAGAAGGTCGAGTACGTCGTCAGGGCCCCGCACAGGCCGGTGCCCAGCAGTAGCTGCAGGTGGGGTCCCGCGGCGCCCGCCGAGACGGCGCCGGTCAGCAGGCCGAGGACCAGACAGCCGGTGACGTTCACCACGAACGTGCCCCAGGGGAAGACCGAATCGTGCCGGGACTGCACCGCCCGGTCGGTGAGGTAGCGGAGGGGGGCGCCGACCATGGCTCCCACGACCACCAGCAGCCAGTTCACAACGACTTCTTACCCTTCCCGCCCGCCTCCGCGGGACCGTCCGGGCGGCCGGCGTACCGGATGACCTCGCACGCGTCGAGGGTCACGAGCCCCTCGGCGACCAGCTCGTCCAGCTGCGGCAGGAACGCCCGCACCCGCTCCTCGGTGTCCACGATCACGACCGCCACCGGCAGGTCCTCGCTCATCGACAGCAGCCGCGAGGTGTGGATCAGGGAGGAGGCGCCGAAGCCCTCGACGCCCCGGAAGACGCTGGCGCCCGCGAGGCCCGCGGCATGGGCCCGGTGGACGATCTCCGAGTAGAGGGGCCGGTGGTGCCAGGTGTCGTTCTCGCCGATGAACACGGTCAGGCGCAGGGCGCCGCCGGTGAGTCTCGTCATCGCTGCCTCCGGGCCAGGACGCGGCGGGTCGCCGTCACCGCGAGCCACACCGCCGCGAGCGCCGCGAGCAGGGTCGCGGCCAGATAGGCCAGCCCGGTGCGGGCATGGCCGGAGTCGACCAGTTTCTGCACGTCGACGGCGTACGTGGAGAAGGTGGTGAAGCCGCCGAGCACGCCGGTGCCGAAGAACGGGCGGACCAGGCGGTGCGCGGCCCACACGTCGGTGATGACCACCATGAACACGCCGATCACCGCGCAGCCGGTGACGTTGGTCCAGAACGTCGCCCACGGGAAGCCGCCGGGCGGTGCCGGCCAGCACAGCGAGGCCGCGTAGCGGGCGGTGGCCCCGACGGCGCCGCCGAGCGCGACGACCGCGACGACCGGGGTCTGGGCGCGCCAGGCCCGCCGCCCGGGGCGGCTCGCGACGGCTCGGAGGCTCTCGGTGCGCGGGGCTGTCATGGTCGTACGTCTCCTACTCGCCCGGGCCCGGACATGCGGGGCCGCTGCCTTCGCAAGTAGGGACCGTTGGCGGCGACGGTGCCGCGGTTCGGGTACGGCGGGCCCCACCGCCGCGCCGCGGTCTGATCGCGGCCGGGCTACAGACTAGCGCCGGGGCGCGGGCGGGTCACTTCGAGCCCGGGGCCGCCGCGGCCGGCCCCCGCTCCCCCGGTCCGTCGTGCCGGGACCGCTCACCACCCCTTCTCGAACAGCCGGGCCACTTCCGCGATACGGATGTCGTCACGGCGGTAGTAGGTGCGGCGCCGGATGCGGCGGGTGCGCAGCAGGCCCAGGTCGGCGAGCAGCGCGAGGTGGGTCGCGGCGACCCGGCGGGGCACGCCGAGCTTGGCGGCGACGGCCCGTACGGTGACGCCGTCGACGGCGGGGTCGCCGGGCCGCTGCCGGGGGAAGTGGGCGGCCGGATCCTTGAGCCACTCCAGGATGACCCGACGTGTCCGGCCGGCGGGAGTCCTCAGCATCGCCGCCTCCTCCGTCGATGGCGTCCCGTCCCCGTTTTTCCCACTCTCGCGCGGCCGGACCCGCCACGTCCCGGACTCGGGGTTCCTTGTCCGGTACCGAACGCCCCTGGTGGTGCGCCCGGTTCGGCGCGTGCGCGGGGCGCGCGGCGCCCGGGGCGGGGTGCACGCCCGGGGCAGGGTGCACCCCCGGGGCAGGGTGCACCCCCGGGGCGGGGTGCACGCCCGGGGCGGGGTGCACGCCCGGCCGCGATCGGGAACGGTGTCGCGAAGACGGTCAGGATCGGAGAAGCCGCCCGCCGCTCCCCCGTCCTAGCGTGGGGCCACCGCCCGAAAGCGTCGGGCGTGTCCGACGGACCCCCGTCGGCCCGGCTCACCGAGGAGTACGCCATGACCGCCGGCCTCAGGACGATCGTCTACCCCGTCAAGGACCTGGACCGGGCGAAGGCCCTGTTCGGCGCGCTGCTGGAGGTGGAGCCGTACGCGGACGAGCCCTACTACGTCGGGTTCAAGGACTCAGGCCAGGACGTCGGTCTCGACCCGAACGGGCACGCGAAGGGGATGACGGGACCGGTGCCCTACTGGCACGTCGCCGACATCCGGGAGCGGCTGGCCGCGCTGCTGGCGGCGGGCGCCGAGCTGCTGCAGGACGTGCAGGACGTGGGGGGCGGGCGGCAGATCGCCTCGGTGAAGGACGCGGACGGCAACCTGGTCGGCCTCGTCCAGGACTCCTGAGCCCTTGAGTGGTCCCTCGGCCGTGCCGATGTGGATGCACGCGCATTAACATTCGGTGCATGGGAGCGAACGCGGCCGAGACCCTCGAGGAGCGGTGGCGGGGCATCCTGTCGGTGCACGCCCGCACGATGTGCGAGATCGACCGGGTGCTGCACCCGCACGGGCTGGGCGCGAGCGACTTCGAGGTGCTGGACGTCCTGGCGTCCGCGTCGCCCGGGGAGGGCGGCCAGTGCCGCGTGCAGAACCTCGTCGGCCGGGTCCACCTGAGCCAGAGCGCCCTCTCCCGCCTCATCGGCCGGCTGGAGAGGGAGGGCCTGGTGGTGCGGACGGTGTGCGCGGAGGACCGGCGCGGGGTGTGGATCGCGCTGACCGGCAAGGGCCGTGACCTGCACACCGAGGTGCTGCCGCTGCAACGCGCGGTGCTGGCCCGTATGTTGAGCGGCTGACACGGACCGGGCGGCCCCGCCCTGTTCCCGCCCCGGCCCCCGGTGCGCCGCCCTGCCGCCCGTCCGCCCGGTCCTACCGGCGGGCCAGCAGGGTGCGCACACCCTCCGAGGTGAGGGTCAGGCCGTGCGGGGAGCTGGCGTCGATGGTGAGCGACAGGTCGTCGTCCGGCCACTGGGAGGCCAGGGCGCCCAGGGGCACCAGCCGGTAGCGGGAGACGAACGGCAGCAGCTCGGTCATCTCCATCTCGGAGGTGAACACGGGCACCACCGGCGCCCCACCCGGCTGCTCGAGAACCGGCAGCGCCACGGCGGAGGGATTGGTGGCCTCCTCCTCGCTCGCGTCGTCCGGCACGGGCACCAGCACGTCGCTGCTCGCGAGCGTGTCCAGTGCCACCGCGTCCTCGGCGTTGTCCACGAGCACGTCCAGCGCTCGCTGAGCGGGCGTGGCGGTGTTGTCGTTGGCGGGTGTATCCATGGCAGATCCCCTGGTCGCGGTGGTCGTGCGGCCTCCCGGGACGTGATCGCCCGCGGGACGGTCCTGCTCGCGTACCCGAACGGGCAGGGCGCAACCGTCACTCCCCGAAGAATGCGGGGGTGAAGTGGTGAAACGTTGCTTCACAGATCGGTCTCACTCCGGCACGGACTGTTCCGGGATGGCCGCGTCCTGCGGCGGGTCGGGGCGGCGCAGCAGACGGGTCTCCAGCGCGTCCAGTCCGAACAGCATCAGCATCAGTGCCACCGGGACGAGCAGAGCGAGGGCGATCACGATGCCTCCCGACGGAGCAGTGATCAAAGCTGCGCGTTGCGGCAGCCCGGTTCACCCCAGCCTGCGTCCGAACGGGCTACGGCGCACGTCCGGGGCCGGGGTCCCGTAGGCCGTTCGGGTGAAGCGGAGGGGGGCGGCGCGCCGGGGCACCGGTGCGCCGCCCCCTGTCACCCGGGTGCGGTGGGCCGGCCGGGCTCACACCCCGACGAGCCGGCCGTCGAGTTCGTCCGGCCGCGGGCCGGAGCCCTCCGGCGTCCGGGCCGGAGCGGCCGGGGAGCCGGCGGCGAGGCGCAGCTCGATGACGGCGCGGACGGCGGGCCACTCGTCGTCCAGGATCGAGTAGAAGGCGGTGCTGCGCACGGCGCCGTCCAGGCCGCGGGAGTGGGCGCGCCGGACACCCTCGCAGGTCGCGCCGAGCCGTTCGATCGCCGTGCACGAGCGGCGGTTGCGGGCGTCGGCGCGCAGGGAGATCCGGCGCACCCGCCAGGTCTCGAAGGCGTGGCGGAGCATGAGCAGCTTCGCCTCGGTGTTGATCCCGGTGCCCTGGGCGTGGGGGGCGAGCCAGGTGTTCCCGATCTCGGCGGCGTCCGGCACGGCGGTGACCGGATCGCCGTACGGCACGCCGGTCACGGCGGGCCACACCAGCGGGCCCTGCCAGTAGTCGAGTTCGAGGAAGCGGGTGGAGCCGACGACCCGTCCGTCAACGGCGCGGAGCACGGCGAACGGCAGTGCCCGGCCGGCCGCCTGCTCGGCGAGGGCGCGGTCGATGTAGCCGCGGGCCGCTTCGAGGTCGTGCGGCACGGGGGTGAAAGCGTAGGAGGAGCGGTCCTCGGCCCCGGCTCGGGCCAATCCCTCGGCGTGGTGCGGAGCGAGGGGTTCCAGCCGCGTCACACGGCCGGTGAGAACGACGGGTACGGGCACAGGGCCTTCGGTCTTTCTGCGAAAAAGGGGGGTGGAACTGCCCGCCACCGGGACCCCGGTGCAGGGCGGTGGTACAGGATGCGTCAGAGATCCCGTTGAGCGAGGAACGGGGACGTGAAGGACAGTAGACGGTCCGATGACGCCCCGCGCAAGACCCTCCGCCCGGTTCTCTCAGAGGTGTCCCGGGAGTCCACCCGGAGTGCCCCCGGGAGCGGCAGCACGACGGCCGGGGGCGCGATCGCGGCGGGCCCGGACGGGCCCTCCGCCGTGTGCAGCGCGGAGGGCCCCGGGGCTCACTTCCGAACCCACTGCTGTCTGGGTAACCACCGTCGCGGCCCCCGATTCGTCCCGTGCGCCACTTCCTGGAAGGCCCCCCCACCGCCGGGGACGCCCCGCCTCTTCCAGCCGGGTCGGGCCCGGCGTTTGCCACCGGGCCGGGCCCGCCCCGTCCTGCCGGGCCCGCCGCTTCCTGCCACACCCCGGTACGTCCCGGGCGGCCCGGCGACGGCGTCAGCGCGGGCGGCGCGGCGGGGGCTGCCTGACCCAGTCCAGGGAGCGCTCGACGGCCCGCTTCCAGCAGCCGTACTCCCACTCGCGCCATTCGGGGTCCATGTCCGGCAGCCACTGGGCGGCCCGGTGCCAGTTGCGGCGCAGGACCTCCAAGTCGGGCCAGTAGCCGGCCGCGAGCCCGGCGGCGTAGGCGGCGCCCAGGGAGACCGTCTCGGCCACCAGCGGCCGTACGACGGGGACGTCGAGGACGTCGGCCAGGAACTGCATGAGCAGGTTGTCCGAGGTCATGCCCCCGTCGACCTTGAGCTCCTTCAGGGCGAGCCCGGAGTCGGCGTTCATGGCGTCGACCACCTCCCGGGTCTGCCATCCGGTGGCCTCCAGGACCGCCCGGGCCAGATGCCCCTTGGTGATGTACGAGGTCAGGCCGACGATGACGCCGCGGGCGTCGCTGCGCCAGTGCGGTGCGAACAGGCCGGAGAAGGCGGGGACGATGTAGCAGCCGCCGTTGTCCTCGACGGTGCGGGCCAGGGTCTCGATCTCGGGCGCGCTGTGGATCAGGCCGAGGCGGTCCCGGAACCACTGGACCAGCGAACCGGTCACGGCCATCGGCCCTTCCAGCGCGTAGACCGTGGGCTCGTCGCCGATCTTGTACGCGACGGTGGTGAGGAGCCCGTGCCGGGAGCGCACGACGTCGGTGCCGGTGTTCATCACCAGGAAGCTGCCGGTCCCGTAGGTGCACTTGGCCTCGCCGGGCGAGAAGCAGGTCTGCCCGAACAGGGCGGCCTGCTGGTCGCCGAGGGCGGCCGTGATGCGGACGCCGGGGAGCAGGGCGCGGACCTCGCCGTAGCTCTCCGCCGAGGACCGGATCTCCGGCAGGATCGGGCGCGGCACCCCGAAGAACTCCATCAGCTCCGGCTCCCAGGTCAGGGTCCGGATGTTGATCAGCATGGTGCGGCTGGCGTTGGTGGGGTCGGTGATGTGCAGGCCGCCGTCCTTGCCGCCGGTGAGGTTCCAGATCAGCCAGCTCTCCATGGTGCCGAACAGCACCTCGCCGTCCCGGGCGCGCTCCTCCAGGCCCTCCACGTGCTCGAAGAGCCAGCGGATCCGGGGGGCGGAGAAGTAGGTCGAGGGGGGAAGGCCGCAGCGGTCGAGGAAGAACTCGTCCCCGGGCCGTTCCCTGAGCTCGTCGACGAGCGGGGCGGTGCGGGTGTCCTGCCATACGATGGCGCGGCCGTACGGCGCCCCGGTCCGCCGGTCCCAGAGCACGGTCGTCTCCCGCTGGTTGGCGATCCCGACGGCGGCGATCTGGGCGGCGTCCACCCCGGCGGCGTCCAGCGCCTCGGGCACGATGCGCCGGACGTTCTGCCAGATCTGGACGGCGTCGTGCTCGACCCAGCCCGGCCGGGGGAAGAACTGCTGGTGCTCGCGCTGCGCGACCGACACCAGCCGGCCCCGATGGTCGAACAGGATGCATCGCGTGGACGTGGTGCCCTGGTCGATCGACAGCACGTAGCGTTCAACCATGATCGGGCCTGCCTTCCGATGCGTCGCGCGGGGTGCGGGATCTACCAGCGGGCCGCTCCCAGGTCTCTGGAGATCGCCCGTGCCGCCTCCCGGAGCAGGGCGATCAGGGCGGGCTGGGGCCTGCCCCTGGTGTCACAGATGCGCTCGACCGGGCCGGAGAGGCCGATCGCGCCGACCACGAGGCCGCCGTGGCCCCGGATCGGCGCGGCCACCCCGGCGTCGCCCATGCTCATCTCCTGCACCTCGGCGCCCCAGCCGAGTTCCCGGATCTCGGCGAGCGCCTGGTTCAGGTCCTCGGGGAGCACCAGGGTGTGCCGTGTGTACGCGTCCAGTTCCGTCCGCAGCAGGGGTTCGACGGGCGCGGCTCCGAAGGCCAGCAGGACCTTGCCGAGCGAGGAGGCGTGCAGTGGCAGCAGCGCGCCCACGTCGAGGGTCTGGAGGGTGTCGTCCGGCCGGAAGACGTGGTGCACGATGAGCACCTTGCCCTCCAGCGGGGTGCCCAGGCGGACGGCCTCCCCGCTGCGGGCGGCGAGGGCGTCGGCCCAGTTGAGGGAGCGCGAGCGCAGCTCGTTGACGTCGAGGTAGCTGCTGCCCAGGTGCAGCAGCGCCGCGCCGAGCTGGTACTTTCCGGTCGCCTCGTCCTGCTCCACGAAGTCCACGTGCTGCAGGGTGCGCAGAATGCCGTGGGCGGTTCCCTTGGCCAGACCGAGCGACGACGCCACCTCGCCGAGCCCCAGTCTGCGCGGGCCGCCGGCGAGCAGGCGCAGGATCGCCGCCGCCCGTTCGATGGACTGCACCGGTCCGGCCATGCAGCGATCGTAGCCCGATTTGCCCTGATCCGGACTGCTGTTCGGCAATGCCGACCATTGTTCATTGACCGGACGCGTTTCCTTCCCTAGCGTGCCATATCGCGTCCGTACTCCGGTCGGACGCGCCACCCGAAGGAGGAGGGCACATGACCGCAGCGCAGCTCGCGGCAGCGCCTCGCGAGGAAGCGGACCAGGTCTTCCCGCTGCCGCCCGCCCCAGGGGCCGTCTCGGTCGTACGCCGTCGCGTGCGCGCGGTCCTGGGTGGCTGGAACCTGCCCGCCGACGCCGTCGAGGACGTGCTCCTGGTGGTGTCGGAGCTGATCACGAACGCTCTTGTGCACGCCCTGCCGCCGGCGACACTGCGGCTGTGGCGGATCCCCGTGGACGGACGCGCCGGGGTGCGCGTCGAAGTGACCGACCGGGGCCCCACCGCTCCGCCCGGCCCCAGGAAGTCCGCTCCCGACCTCGACGAGCACGGCCGGGGCCTCGGGATCGTCGCAGCCCTGTCCGCCCGGTGCGGCGTGCTCGCGCATCCCGGCGCGACCAGCCGGTGGGCCGAGGTGCTCACGGGCTGAGCCGGCCGGGCGGCGCCGATCGGCGCCGCCGTGGCGCGGCTCCCGCTTGACTCCTCGCGAAGACGCCGTCCAGGGTGGGCCACCAGGCCTGTGGACCGGTCCGAAGAGGGGCTGTCATGGTGGATTCGCTCGGCGTCGCCGTCGTGGGGTTCGGCTGGATGGGACGGGTGCACACCCAGGCGTACGCCCGCCTGCCGCACCACTTCCCGCAGCTCACCGTACGGCCGCACCTGGTCGCCGTGGCCGACGAGGTGCCCGGGCGGGCGGAGCGGGCGGCCGGGCAGTACGGCTTCGCCTCGGCGACCCGCGACTGGCGGGAGATCACCGCCGATCCCCGGGTCCGGGCGGTCAGCGTCACCGCGCCGAACTTCCTGCACCGCGAGATCGGCGTCGCCATGGCCCGCGCGGGCAAGCACCTCTGGATCGAGAAGCCGGTCGGCCTCACCGCCGCCGACGCCCGCGCCGTCGCCGACGCGGCCGCGGAGTCGGGCGTCCGGGGCACGGTCGGTTTCAACTACCGCAACGCGCCCGCCGTGGCCGCCGCCCGCGAGATGCTCGCCGCCGGCGAGATCGGCACGGTCACCCACGTCCGCATCCGGCTGTTCAGCGACTATGCCGCCCACCCCGAGGGCGCGCTGACCTGGCGGTACGAACGGGAACGCGGCGGGAGCGGGGTGCTCGGCGACCTCGCCTCGCACGGCGTCGACCTGGCCCGGCACCTGCTCGGCGAGATCGACTCGCTGACCGCCGACACCGCCGTGTTCGTGCCCCGGCGGCCCCGCCCGACCGGCGCCACCGCCGGCCACAGCCGCGCGACCGGCGGCGAGCCCGGTCCGGTGGAGAACGAGGACTACGTGAACTGCCTGCTGCGCTTCACCTCCGGCGCCCGCGGGGTGCTGGAGGCGTGCCGGGTCTCGGTCGGCGAGCAGAACGCCTACGGCTTCGAGATCCACGGCACCACCGGCGCCCTGTTCTGGGACTTCCGCCGGATGGGCGAACTCGGCGTCAGCCGCGGCACCGCGTACCAGGACCAGCCCGTCAGCACCGTCCACGTCGGCCCCGGGCACGGCGAGTACGCCGCCTTCCAGCCGGGCGCGGCCACCGCCATGGGCTACGACGACCTGAAGGTGATCGAGGCGTACCACTTCCTGCGCTCGATCACCGGGCCCGAAACCCGCGGAGCCACCCTCGACGACGCGGTGGCCGCCGCGCAGGCCCTGGACGCCATGGCCCGCTCCGCCGAGGAACGGACCTGGGTGCGCCTGGCGTAGGCACCCGCCCCCGGCGTTTCGGCCACGCCGCGCGGCGCAGTCGCCGCAGGGAGCGGGGGCGGCCGCGGCACGCGCCCCGGGATTCCACGGCGGGGACGCGACTCAAACACGTGCGTTCGAAACGGCGGCCGGTTCGTTGTCCCGGTCGGCATCAGCCCGTGCCCCCTGACATCCGCCCGACCCTCATCCCGTCCCCGCCCCCTGTGCCGAGGAGCGCGACCACCGTGATCAGCGACCTGGTGAACCTGCGTGCCTGGACGGCGTACGGCCGGTTCCAGATCGATCGAGGATTCCGGCCGCCGGAGCCCGCACGACTCCACTGGGGCGCTCCCGGCGCGGCCGGGCCAGGGACCGAACTGCTCGGTGACATCTCCGGCCGGCGGCTGCTCGACGCCGGCAGCGGCGCCGGGCACTACGCCGCGCATCTCGCCACCCGGCACGGCGCCCTGGTCGACGCCGTCGACGTCTCCCCCACCCAGCACCGCCGCGCCGTCACGCAGTACGGCACCACCCCCGGCGTGCGCTACCTGCTCGGGGACGTCGTCGAACACCTGCGGCGCTGCGAGCCGTACGACCTCGTGTACTCGATTCACGGGCTCGGCTTCCTCGACCCCCGCCGCAGCCTGCCCGCCCTGCGCGCCGCTCTGCGCCCCGAGGGCCGGCTGGTCTTCTCCGTCCTGCACACCGATCTGCACCGGCGGCCCCCGTCCGCCGACGTCCGGCCCCGCTCGCTGCGTGTGGGTCCGGCGGGCATGGAGCCCCGGGAGGTCCACATGTGGGTGCTCGCCCCGGAGTTGTGGGAGGACGTCCTCACCGCGCACGGTTTCGCCGTGGACGCCGTCGCCCTGCTTCCCCGCCCGGACGGCGATCCCGTCGTCGACCAGGTCGTCCGGGCGCGCCTTCGCGGGTGAACCTCCATACGGGTGATCCACTCCTCCCTCCAGCGGGGCGGATCAGCGGAAAACCCGGCTTTTCCGTGGTCGCGGTCCTCTCATCGCGATCGCATTCGAGTGGCAACGCGGAAGTGGCCGCACAAGACTGAGCGCCGTACGGGCCGACGCTTTGCGGGATTTCCTCGAGGAGCTCGAATGGTAGAGAAGTCCGCCGACACCCTGATAAACGCGACGGGAGAACCCGCGACCGCCGGGCGCGGCGGCGACGGCCGGAGAGCGGTGGAAACCGAGACGGAACTCGCCGGAATACTGGCCGGTCTCCTGTCCGTGGCGGAGGTCGCGGGCACCAGCAACTTCTTCACCGATCTCGGCGCCAACTCCCTGGTCATGGCCCAGTTCTGCGCCCGGGTCAGGAAGCACCCGGATCTGCCGTCCGTCTCCATGAAGGACATCTACCGGCACCAGACGATCCGGGATCTGGCGGCCGCTCTCGCCTGCGCCGCACCCGCTCCCGCCGACCCGGCGCTCCCGGTGCCGCCGTCGGCCCCCGGACCGGCGCCCGTGTCGGCGCAGCCGCCGGCACCGGTCACCCCGGCGAGCGATCTCGGTTACGTCGTGTGCGGAGCACTCCAGTTACTGGTCTTCCTCGGCTATTCCCTCGCCACCGGATTCGCCGCCGACTGGGGTTACTCGTGGATCGCCGAGGGCTCGGGTCCGGCCGACGTCTATCTGCGCTCCGTCCTCGCCGTCAGTGTCGGTTTCCTCGCCCTGTGCGCCTTCCCGGTCCTGGCGAAATGGATTCTCGTCGGACGCTGGAAACCGTGCGAGATCCCGGTGTGGAGCCTGGCGTACCTGCGGTTCTGGATCGTCAAGGTGCTGCTCCACGCCAATCCGATCGTGCTCTTCATCGGCAACCCCCTGTACGTGCTCTACCTGCGGGCGCTCGGTGCACGGATCGGCAGGAACGTCACGATCCTCTCCCGCACCGTGCCGGTCTGCACCGACCTGCTGACGATCGGCTCCGGCACGGTGGTCCGGAAGGACTCCTACTTCCTCTGCTACCGGGCGCACGCCGGACGTATCCAGACCGGACGGGTCACCCTCGGCAGGGACGCGTTCGTCGGCGAGAAGACGGTGCTCGACATCGACACCGCCCTGGGCGACGGAGCCCAGCTCGGCCATACGTCCACCCTGTACCGGGGTCAGTCCGTCCCGGACGGCGCGCGGTGGCACGGGTCCCCGGCGGAGCCGACGGACGTGGACTACGTGAGGGTCGCACCCGCCCGGTGCGGCACGTTGCGCCGGGCCGGGTTCGGCCTGTTCTCCCTCGTGCAGATGCTCTTCCTCTACCTGCCCCTGACCGTCGGCGGCTTGTACATGATCGCCACCGGGGTTCCGGCGTTCGGCAGGTGGCTGAACCGGGAGGGAGCCGGCGTCTCCTCGGCGGAGTTCCTGCTCGACGCGCTCGCCGTCTCCGCCCTGCTGTACTTCGGCGCCGTCGTCGTGGGGCTCGCCGTGCTGCTCACCGTTCCGCGCCTGCTGAACCTGGTCATCACGCCCGACAAGGTCTATCCGCTCTACGGCTTCCACTACGGGGCGCACCGGACGATCGCCCGGATGACGAACCTGAAGTTCTTCGCCTGGCTCTTCGGCGACAGCTCCTACATCGTCCCCTATCTGCGACGCCTCGGGTACGACCTGTCCCGCGTCGAGCAGACCGGGTCCAACTTCGGCACCGAGGTGCAGCACGAGACGCCGTTCCTGGCGTCCGTCGGCACCGGGACGATGGTGGCCGACGGACTGTCGCTGATCAACGCGGAGTTCTCCAGTACGTCCTTCCGGGTCACCCGGGCGACGATCGGCCCGCGCAACTTCCTCGGCAACAACATCGCCTATCCGGCCGGAGCCAGGACGGGCGACAACTGCCTGCTCGCCACGAAGGTGATGGTCCCCCTCGACGGCGAGATCCGCGAAGGGGTCGGGCTGCTCGGCTCGCCGTCGTTCGAGATCCCGCGCACGGTGGAGCGGGACACCCGGTTCGACCATCTGCGGACCGGGGACGAACTGCGGCGCCGGCTCGCCGCCAAGAACCGCTACAACCTCCGCTCCATGGCCCTGCACCTGTTCCTGCGGTGGCTGCTCACCTTCGTCCTGACCGCGCTGGGTCTGGCGTGCCTGACCCTGTACGGCACCCTCGGGCATCTGGTGATCGGCGGATACCTGGCACTCACGGTCGCCCTCACCGCCGCCTTCTACGTCCTGGTGGAGCGGTGCATCGGCGGGTTCCGCCCGCTGCGCCCCCGGTTGTGCTCCATCTACGACCCCTACTTCTGGTGGCACGAGCGGCTGTGGAAGGTGCCGGACGAATACCTCAACCTGTTCAACGGGACCCCGTTCAAGAACGTGATCTGGCGCGGGCTGGGCGTCCGCGTCGGACGCCGGGTCTTCGACGACGGCTGCTACATGACGGAGCGGGCGCTCACCACCGTGGGCGACGACTGCACACTGAACGCGGGCAGCAAGATCCAGTGCCACTCCCAGGAGGACGGCACCTTCAAGTCCGACCACTCCGTGCTGGGTGCCGGCTGCACCCTCGGGGTCGGCGCCCACGTGCACTACGGCGTGACGATGGGCGACGGCGCCCAACTCGCCGCCGACTCCTTCCTGATGAAGGGCGAGGAGGTCCCCCCGTACGCGCGGTGGGGCGGAAATCCCGCCGTGGAGAGGCCGGATGTCCCCGGTGGGCCCGGTTGGGGCCAGGCGGCCACGGCAGCAGGAACGTCCTCGGCGAACGGCGCCGCGGCGACAGCGCGTTGAGGAAGGCCATTCGATGGGAACGCAGGCGCAGGCGGACCGGGAGTTCTGGAGCGGCGTGGTGACCGCCGGCGGCGTCACCGCGGTCCCCCGATGGACCCGGGAGCCGGTGGCGGGTACGGCCGAGCACCGTGTCGTGGTGCCGGACGGCGTGGCGGGGGCGGTGCGTGCGCTGGCCGCCGCGTCCGACGTGCCGGTGAGCGCGGTGCTGCTGGCCGCGCACGCCAGGGTGCTGGCCGCGGTGTCGGGCGAGCGGGAGGTCGTCACGGGGTATGTGCCGGGGCCCGGACACGGCCCGCTGCCGTGCCGGCTGGCCGTCCCCCCGGGGTCGTGGCGCGGCCTGGTGCTGAACGCGCACCGGACCGAGGCGGAGGTGCTGGCGCACCGTGACTTCCCGGTGGACGACCTGCGCCGGGAACTGGGCGTGTCCGAGCCGTCGTACGAGATCGTGTTCGGCCCCGCGGGGTTCGACGGCGAACTGCCCGCCGAGGTCGTACTGGCCGTGGACTGCCGTACCGAGGACGGGCGGTCGGCCCTGCGGCTGCGGTACCGCACCGAGGTGCTGGACGCCGCGTGCGCGGCCCGCCTCGGCGGTTACCACCTCACCGCGCTGGGTGCCCTCGCCGCCGACCCGGACGCGGAGCACACCGGACGGAGTCTGCTCACGGCCGACGAGGTCCGGTACCAGCTCGAAGGGCTCGCCGGGCCGCACCGCGAACTGCCGCCGGTGCGCGCGCACGAGCTGTTCGAGCAGCGCGCGCGGGCGCATCCGGAGGCGGTCGCCGCGGTGCACGGCGCACGCTCGTGGACGTACGGCGAGCTCAACGCGCGCGCCAACCGGCTGGCGCGGGCCCTGCTGTCCCGGGGGCTGGGCAGGGAAGACGTGGTGGCCGTGGTCACCGAGCGCAATCTGGACTGGCTGGCCTCGGTGCTGGCGGTCTTCAAGGCCGGGGGCGTCTACCTGCCGATCGAGCCGCACTTCCCAGCGGGCAGGATCGCGGCGACCCTGTCGCGCGCCGGATGCCGGCTGGTGCTGACCGAGCCCGGCAGCGACCGCAACCTCACCGAGGCCCTGGGCACGCTGCCGGGGGTGCGGACGCTGCCGGTCGGTACGGCGTACGAGGAGCAGGACGCCGACGGCGACGTGGGCGTGGCGGTCGCCCCGGACCAGTTGGCCTACATCTACTTCACCTCCGGCTCCACCGGGGAGCCGAAGGGCGCGATGTGCGAGCACGCGGGGATGCTCAACCATCTCCACGCCAAGATCGACGACCTGGGCATCGGGCCGGGCCGGGTGGTGGCGCAGACCGCGCCGCAGTGCTTCGACATCTCCCTGTGGCAGTTGCTGGCCGCGCTGCTGGTGGACGGGCGGACCCTGCTGGTCGAGCAGGACGTGGTCGTGGACGTCGAGCGGTTCGTCGACACCCTCGTCCGCGGCCGGGTCGGGGTGGTGCAGGTCGTGCCCTCCTACCTGGAGGTGGTCGTGTCCTACCTGGAGCGGCACCCCCGCGAACTGCCCGACCTGGCCTGTGTGTCGGTGACCGGCGAGGCGCTGAAGCGAGAGCTGGTCCAGCGCTGGTTCGCGGTCCAGCCGAGGATCAAGCTGGTCAACGCCTACGGACTGACCGAGACCTCCGACGACACCAACCACGAGGTCATGGACCAGGTGCCCGAACGGGTGCTGCTGGGACGTCCGGTGAACAACGTGCGCGTCCTCGTCGTCGACGAGCGGCTGTCCCTGGTGCCCCTGGGCGCACCCGGGCTGATCGCGTTCTCCGGGGTGTGCGTGGGCCGCGGGTACGTCAACGACCCGGAGCGCACGCTCGAGGCGTACCGGCAGGACCCGTACCGCCCCGGCGAGCGGCTCTATCTGGGCGGCGACTGGGGGCGCTGGCACCCGGACGGCAAGCTGGAGTTCCTCGGCCGCCGGGACAACCAGGTCAAGATCCGCGGCTTCCGCATCGAGATCGGCGAGATCGAGAACACCCTGCTCCGGGTGCCCGGAGTGCGCGACGGCGCGGTGGTCGTCGCCGAACTCGCCGGCCGCAGCACGCATCTGATCGCCTTCTACAGCGGTCGCCGCCAGGACACGGAAGCGCTGCGCGAGGCACTCGGCGCGGCGCTGCCCGCGTACATGGTCCCGAGCGCCTTCCACTGGCGGGACAGCCTGCCGCTGACCGCCAACGGCAAGATCGACCGGAAGGCCCTGACCGCGCTGGCCGAACGGGCCGCGGCGGACGCCGACAGTGCCGGCGCCACCGGGGAGCGGAACGTCCCGCGCACCCCGGCCGAGCGCAGGCTCGCGGCCGCGTGGGCCGGGCTGCTCGGGGTGCCCGAGGAGCGGATCGGCCGGCGGGACCACTTCTTCGACTCCGGCGGCACCTCGCTCACGGCGGTGAGACTCACCCTGGCCCTGGACCGCGCGGTGTCCCTGAAGGACATCACCCGCCATCCGGTGCTCGCCGACCTCGCCGCCCTGCTGGACGGCGCGGGACGGCAGCGCGCGGGGCGGCGCGCGGAACTGCTGCAGCCGCTGTCGGCGCCGGAGGGAATCCCGGAGTGCGCCCTGGTCTGCTTCCCCCACGCGGGCGGCAACGCGGTCAACTTCCAGCCCCTGGCGAGCGCCCTGGCGGGCCACGGTGCCGCGGTGTACGCCGTCGACCCGCCCGGGCACGACCTGGCCGCCCCCCACGAGGCGTTCGCGCCGCTGGAGGAGCTGGTGGAGCGGGTCGTCGCAGAGATCACCGGGCGCGGTCTGACCGGGGTCATGCTGTGGGGCCACTCCTCGGGTGCCGCGCCGGCCGTGGAGACGGCGCGGCGGCTGCGGGAGCTCGGCGTCGACGTGCACCGGGTCTTCCTCGGCGCGCAGCTCCTCGGCACCGCGGACGAGCGGCGCGCCGCCGTCGGCGAGCTGACCTCGCTGAGCGACGCGGAGATCGCCGCACGGCTGAGCGCGGAGGGCGGCCACACCGAGCTGGGCGAGCTCGACGCGCGGCACGCCGAGCACGTCGGCGCCGCCTACCGGCACGACTGCGTGGCGGCGCACCGCTACTTCGCCACGGCGCTGGAGGCCCCGCCGGCCGACAGGCTGTCCGCCCCGGTCACCGTGGTCGTCGCCGACGACGATCCGCACACCGCGCAGGCCCCCGACCGGCACCCGGAGTGGCGGCTCCTGGCCGAACGGGTGGACCTGCACCGGCTCGCCGAGGGCGGCCACCACTTCCCCCGCACCCGTCCCACCGACGCGGCGCGGGCCGTCCTGGGTGCCTCCGAACTGATGGCACCGTCCTGAGCCCGCCGCGACCCGCGATCTCCACGGTCCCGCGGGGAGGTGTGCGGCGCTTCGACAGCCCTCGCGGACCCGGCAGTCCCGGACCCAACCTCGCGAACGCGGCCTTCGCGGACCCAACCGTCGCGGAGAGCGCCTTCGCGGACCCGGCCAGACCTTCGCAGACCTCGCGGACCGGAGAGATCCTCCGCGGTGACGAACGAGAGGAAACCAGATGTCGTTCTCTTCCCCGGCATCCCTGCTCGAGGTGGAGCTGGAGCCGGACCGGCCCCCGGTCCTGCACGTGGACCCGCCCGAGGACGCGCCCCGCTGGGCGGCCGAGCACCGCGAGGGACTGCGGGCGCGGGTCGCCGAGCACGGAGCGCTCCTGATCCGTGGTCTGGAAGTGCGGGAACCCGCGTCCGCCGGTGCCGTCTTCGCGGGGCTGGCCGGCGGCCTGATGACGGAGCGTGAGGCCTTCGCGCCCCGGCAGCGCTACAGCCCGGGGCTGTACGCCTCCACCACCTGGCCGGCCAACCAGCCGATGTGCATGCACCACGAGCTCAGCTACGCGGTGGAGGTCCCCGGACTGATGCTCTTCGCGTGCCTGACCGCGCCGGCCGAGGGCGGGGCGACCGCGGTGGCCGACGCCGAGCGAGTGCTCCAAGCGCTGCCCGCGGCAGTCGGCGAGCGGTTCGAGCGCGAGGGCTGGATGCTCACGCGCTCCTACAACGACGAGATCGGGGCGTCGCTGGAGGAGTCGTTCGGCACCGCCGACCGCGCCGCCGTGGAGCGCTACTGCCGCGCCAACGCCATCGAGTTCACCTGGCAGCCCGACGGCTCCCTGCACACCCGGCAGCGCCGCAGCGCCGTGGTGCGCCACCCGGTCACGGGCCGCCGCTGCTGGTTCAACCAGATCGCCTTCCTCAACGAGTGGACGCTGGCCCCGGAGGTACGGGAGTACCTGGTGGACGTCTACGGCGAGGAAGGGCTGCCGTTCAACACCCGCTACGGGGACGGCAGCCCGATCGGCGAGGACGTGGTCCAGCTCCTCAACGCCACCTACGAGGAGCACACCCGGCGCGAGCCGTGGCAGGCCGGCGACGTGCTGCTGGTCGACAACATCCGCACCGCGCACAGCAGAGAGGCCTTCACCGGAGAACGCCAGGTGGTGGTCGCCATGGCCGAGCCGCAGCGCCTGCCCGAGAGCCGTCCCGCCGGGGAGGGGAGCCGCCGATGACCTCCGTGACCTCCCCCGCCGCCCACGGCACGGCCCCGCGCCCGGCGCCGGTGCCGAGCTTCTCGGTGATCTCCGGCGCCCA
Source organism: Streptomyces sp. NPDC096152 (assembly GCF_044763235.1). Classification (NCBI taxonomy): domain Bacteria; kingdom Bacillati; phylum Actinomycetota; class Actinomycetes; order Kitasatosporales; family Streptomycetaceae; genus Streptomyces; species Streptomyces sp. NPDC096152. The sequence goes on from NZ_JBIWFW010000006.1 coordinate 220,820, forward strand.
GGTGCGGCAGGCCCTGGAAGGGCGCGAGAAGCAGATCGTGGAACTGGTCGAGTCCGCCTACCGGCTGCACGGCCGGGGCGACTCGGTGAACCCGCCGTCGTACTTCCTGCGCTTCCCCGACCGTCCGAACTCCCGCATCATCGCGCTGCCCGCCTCCCTCGGCGGACCGGTGGGCGTGGACGGCCTGAAGTGGATCTCCAGCTTCCCCGACAACGTGGCGGCCGGTCTGCCCCGGGCGTCGGCGGTGCTCATCCTCAACGACCGCGAGACCGGCTACCCGTTCGCCTGCCTGGAGAGCTCCATCATCAGCGCCACCAGGACCGCGGCCTCCGCCGCGCTGGCCGCGGACTGGCTCACCCGCGGCCGGTCCCGCCCCACCCGGGTCGGATTCTTCGGCACGGGCCTGATCGCCCGCTACATCCACACGTTCCTCGCAGGCACCGGCTGGACGTTCGACTCCGTCGGTGTGCACGACCTGTCCGCCGACAGCGCCGCGGGCTTCCGCGGCTATCTGCGGCAGGACGGCCGCGCCGGGCACACCGGTCGGGTCACCGTCCACGACAGCGCCGAGGAACTGATCCGCTCCAGCGACCTGGTGGTCTTCGCCACCGTCGCCGGGCAACCCCATGTCACCGACCCGGCCTGGTTCGCCCACCACCCCGTCGTCCTGCACGTCTCCCTGCGGGACCTGGCCCCCGAGATCCTGCTCGCCTCGGCGAACGTGGTCGACGACGTCGAGCACTGCCTGAAGGCCGACACCTCCCCCCACCTGGCCGAGCAGCTCACCGGCGACCGCGACTTCCTGGACGGCACACTCCACGACGTCATGACGGGACGAACGAGCCTGCCCACCGACCGAACCGTGATCTTCTCGCCCTTCGGGCTCGGCGTCCTCGACCTCGCCGTCGGCAGTTACGTGCACGACGAGGTGGCCCGGACCGGAGCCCTCCACGTCATCGACGACTTCTTCCACGAGCTGCGCCGATACGGCTGAGCGGTTTCCCTCAGCCCTGGCATGAGGAGGCCAGCGTGCCCGTCATTTCCGCTCCCCACGCGTACAACGAGGGCCAGCTCTACATCGACTTGGAGTCGATCATGGGGCGATCCCTCTTCCTGAAGTGCGAGGGGTTCAACTTCGCCGGCTCGATCAAGCTGAAGGCCGCGGTAGAGATGGTGGAGGCCGCCGAGCGGGACGGGCTGCTGACGCCGGACTCGGTGCTGATCGAGTCCTCATCCGGCAACCTGGGCGTGGCGCTCAGCATGATCGCGGCCAGCAAGGGCTACCGGTTCCTGTGCGTGACGGACTCCCGGTGCAATCTGTCGACGCGCCTGCTGATGGAGGCGCTCGGCAGCCAGGTGCACGTCATCGCCGACCTGGACGCCAACGGCGGCTTCCTCGGCGCCCGCATCGACTACGTGCGCGCACTGTGCGCCGCCGACGACCGGTACGTGTGGCTCAGCCAGTACACCAATCCGGGCAACTGGCGGGCGCACCACCGCAGGACGGCGCCGGAGATCGCCAGTCAGTTCCCGCAGCTGGACGTGCTGTTCGTGGGTGCGGGGACCACCGGGACCCTCATGGGCTGCGCCCGGTTCTTCCGCGCGTGGCACCGGCCCGTGCGGGTCGTCGCGGTCGACACCGTCGGCTCGGTGACCTTCGGCGGCGAACCGGGCCGCCGGATGATCCCGGGAATCGGCATGAGCATGCGCCCGCCCCTGCTGGACGAGTCCTACGTCGACGAGGTGATCAAGGTCGAGGAGGCCGACACCATCCGCGTCTGCCACCGGCTGGCCCGGCGCGGGTTCCTGTTCGGCGGCTCCACCGGGACGGTGGTCAGCGGGGCGATGGACTGGCTGGCCCGGCACGACGACATGGGCGAGCTCACCGCGGTCGCCATCGCCCCGGACCTCGGTGAGCGCTATCTCGACACCATCTACCAGACCACCTGGCTGGAGGACCTCTACGGCGAACACGTCCTCGGCGGCGAGGAGGTGACCGCCGGTTCCCCGGCGGCCGAGCCGGTGCTGCGCACGCCGGTGCGCGAGCGCGAGCCGCTGAACGGCACGCCGTAGGCGGGCGCCCGGCCGGTTCCGCACCGGGCGTCCGGTGCGGGACCGGCCGGGCGCTCGGTACGGTGCGCCTCAGGACGGTGGCGCGCCTCAGGACGGTGGGGCGCCCCAGGCCTCAGGACGGTGGCGCGCCTCAGGACGGTGGTGCGCAGCAGCTGTCGTCCGGGGCAGTGTCCAGGCGGCAGAAGCAGGACGCCGTGATCGGCACGTCGGCCACCGCGGTCGCGATCTTCAGCTGCTGGGCGACGATCCGTGCCTCGGCCGTCCGGCCGAGCCGCAGCAGGCACTCGTGGAATCCGTGCAGCGCCCAGACGTTGCCGGGGTGCTGCAGCGGGCGGGGAAGCGTGTCGTCGAGCCCCAGGTCGGCCCGGTAGACCGCCTCGGCCTCCTCGACCCGTCCCCGCTCCAGGAGCAGCGCGCCGTACGCGTGCCGGGCGGGCTGCATCCAGCCCCACGGCTCGTCGTACGGGAGGCCGTCGTCCAGTTCGACCGACCGGCGCAGCGCGGTGAAGGCCGCCTCGTGGTCGCCCCGGCGGTAGTCCAGTTCGCCGTCGAGCATCGCCGAGGCGATCGCCAGGATGTCCGCGCAGGTGTTGTTGAACAACATGCGGGTCTGCGGGACTTGGGCGGCCGCCTGCCGGAAGAGGGTGCGTTCCGCCTCGGCGTCGGCGATCCTGCCGGTGGCGGAGAACGCGACGCCGCGCGCGTAGTGCCGCATCGCCGTGCTCACGCGGTACAGCCGCGGGTCGGCCGGCGGCGGCAGACGCAGGATGTCGTCCCAGCGGCCGAAGCGGATCAGGACGTGCACCCGCATCGCGAGAAAGCCCTCCAGCCAGTCGGCCATCGGCGGGCTCTCCACGCGCAGCAGTTCCTCGGGCACGGCGGCCTCGAGCCGCTCCGCCGTCTCCAGCGCGTCCTGGAAGCGGCCGAGGAACATCGCGCCGTAGATCCGGAAGTGGAGGTTGTGGCACCGGTAGAGGGTGTAGAAGTTCATCGCGCCGGCCCGGGTCAGGTACTTCTCGTCGGCGGCGATGGCCGCGGCGTTGTCGGAGACCACCCGCCGGTAGTCGCCGCAGAGCACCTCCAGATGGGACGGCATGTGCTGCAGGTGCCCGGCGTCGGGCACCAGGCCGCGCAGCCGGTCGGCGGCGGGCAGGGCGGTCTCGGGGGACGGGGACATCTCCATCAGGTGGATGTACAGGTGCAGCAGGCCCGGGTGCCGGGTGCCCGCCCGTGTCGCCATCGCCCCTTCGAGCACGGCCCTGGCCTCGGGCGTGCGCGCGCCGGGCGCGGGGCGGCCGGTGCGGATGTCCCACAGCTGCCAGGGAGTGAGGTTCATCAGGGCGTCGGCGTACAGGGCCGCCACGTCGAGGTCGTCGGGCGCCAGCCGGTGGACGGCGCCCATGCGGTCGGCGTAGGCCGCGTTCCACACCGAGCAGTCCTCGGCATCCTCGGCCTGCGCCCGTGGGTAGCGGGCGCGCAGCGCCTCGATGAGCGCCCGCTCCACGGGGGACGCGGACGCCGCCTTGGTGTGCGCCCGCTCCACCGCGGCGTGGGTGCGCTCCACCGTCCGCGCGAGGTCCCGCTCGTCGAAGAACTCCCAGGGCTTGTTGTAGTTGGGGCCCAGGGCGTAGGCCACGCCCCAGTCGGCCATGGCGCAGTCGGGGTCCGCCGCGGCGGCCGCCTCGAAGCAGCGGACGGCCTCCTCGTGGTTGAAGGCGTACGTCCAGTTCAGCCCGCGGTCGAACCACGACTGGGCCTCGGGGGACGACGTCGTCACGCGCCGGGTGTGGCTACCCAGGTCGTAGTAGTTCACATGTCCCGACCCTAGCGGGACTTCGAGCAAAACGTATCGATTCACCGTGAATCACTCCGCCGGTCGGCCGCCCGAGCCCCGGCGGTCGCCGCGCGCACGCACTCTTGACGAGTACACGTAGAACGCCGAAGAATGAGCGCGCCGCTTTGACAACGTTGTCCAAGTCTCCGGGGAGGGGCTGACGTTCATGCGATGGACCCGGCGAATACGTGGTGCGGGCACAGTGGTTGCCGCGGTCGCGCTGCTCGGTGCCGCCCTCGCCGCACCCACGGCCGAGGCGGCCGACACCGGCGGCGGCCGGCTCACCGATCTCGTCAACCCGTTCATCGGGACCGAGAACGAGGGCAACACCTACCCCGGCGCGGCCGTGCCCTTCGGCATGGTCCAGTTCTCGCCGGACACCGGGCACAACACCGGCTACGACCACTCCCAGAACCACATCCGGGGCTTCTCGCTCGTCCATCTCTCCGGCGTCGGCTGCGGGCTGGGCGGTGACCTGCCCGTGCTGCCGACCACGGGCGACGTCACCGAGACCGACTACGCCGAGTACCAGGCCGAGTTCGGTCACGACACGGAGCGGGCGAGCCCCGGCTACTACAAGGTCGGGCTGAAGACCGGCATCGACGCCGAACTGACCGCGACCGCGCGCACCGGCGTGCAGCGGTACACCTTCCCCGCCACCGACAAGGCCAATGTGCTGCTCGACGCGGGCCAGTCACTGCACCGCACCGTCTCCACCCGGGTCGAGGTCCTCGACGACCGGACCGTGCGCACCGCGATCACCGGCAGCGGTTTCTGCCAGGACACCAAGCCGTACACGGTCTACACGATCACCCGCTTCGACCGCCCGTTCACCGCGTACGGCACCTGGAACGGCTCGGCGGTCACCGACGGTTCGAGGACCGGCCGGGACGGGGCCTACGTCCGCTTCGACACGACGAAGGACCGGACCGTCGAGGCGACGACCGCCCTGTCGTACGTCGACGCGCACGGCGCGGCCGTCAACCTGCGCTCCGAGGGCGGCCGTTCCTTCCAGCAGGTCCGCGAGGCCGCGCGGCGGGCCTGGGAGGACCGGCTCGACGACGTGCGCGCGCAGGGCGGCACCCCCACACTGCGCCGCACGTTCTACTCGTCGCTCTACCGGTCCTTACTCGCACCGAACATCGGCAGCGACGCCGACGGCCGCTACACCGGCTGGGATCAGAGGATCCACCACGCGCGGGGCTTCACGTACTACCAGAACTGGTCCCTGTGGGACACCTACCGCACCCAGTCCCAGCTCCTGTCGCTGCTGGCGCCGCGCGAAGCCCGCGACATGGCGATCTCCCTCATCAGGATCGACGAGGAGAGCGGCTGGCTGCCCAAGTGGGGCTACGGCACGGTCGAGACGAACATCATGACCGGCGACCCGGTCACCCCGTTCCTCACCAACGCCTACCAGCAGGGCCTGCTCAAGGGCTACGAGGAGCGGGCGTACACGGCGCTGAGGAAGAACGCCGACGGCGTGCCGCCCGCCGAGTCGCCGGCCGTGGGCCGCGAGGCGAACAAGGAGTACGTCGAGGGCGGTTTCGCGCCGTACATCAAGGGCCGGCCGCACGCCAAGCCCGGCGACTCGGACTACGACCACGGCGGGTCAGCGACGCTGGAGTACGCCCTGTCGGACTCCATGCTCGCCGAGATGGCCCGCGACCTCGGCCATGACGCCGACGCGGCGCGCTACGCCGCCCGGGCCCAGAACTACCGCAGGATCTTCGACCCCTCGACGGGCTTCTTCCGCGCCCGTGACGCCTCGGGAGCGTTCACCGGCCCGGCGGACCCGGCCAGGAGCGAGGGCTTCCACGAGGGCACGTCCTGGCAGTACCAGTGGCTGGTGCCGCAGGACCTGCCCGGCATGGTCGACCTGATCGGCGGGAAACGGGCGGCGAACGACCGGCTGGACTCCTTCTTCGCCTACGACCGGCTCGTACGGGACCCGGCGAGGACCGCCCGCGAGGTGTGGGTGAACGGCCCGTACGACTACTACAACGCGGACAAGTACAACCCGCAGAACGAGCCCGACCTCATCGCCCCGTACACCTACCTCTCGACCGGGCAGCCGTGGAAGACCACCGACGTGGTGCACGCCGCGCTCACCCTCTTCACGGACACCCCCACCGGCATCACCGGCAACGACGACCTCGGCACCATGTCCGCCTGGAACGTGCTGTCGTCCATCGGCCTCTTCCCGGTGCAGCCCGGCTACGACACCTGGGGCCTGTCCACCCCCGTCTTCGAGCGCGTCGACCTGAGGCTGGACCGCCGCTACTACCCGCGCGGCGCGCTCACGATCACGGCCCCCGGCACCTCGGACGCCCACCGCTACATCCGGTCCGCCCGCGTCGACGGCACCCCGTACGACCGCACCTACCTGACGACCGACGCTGTGCGGGACATGCGTTCGCTCGGGTTCACCACCGGCGCCGAGCCGTCCGCCTGGGGAACGGCCGCCGAGGCCGGACCACCCGCGCTGAATCAACACGGAAGGTGATCCCACAGGGAAACTGAAGGCCGCCCGAGTCCCGTCCCCTCCCCCCGGGGGGGCGGGACTCAGGCGTGTCCGGGGCGTACAGTGTGAGTACCCCTGGGGGTATTTTTCAAGGAGAAAACCGTGGAACTGGAGCTTGAAGGCCCAAACCTGAAGTCCGTACTGAACCGGCTGCGCCGCGCACAGGGCCAGATTTCCGGCGTCATCCGGATGATCGAGGAGGGGCGCGACTGCGAGGACGTCGTCACCCAGCTCGCGGCGGCGTCGCGCGCCCTCGACCGGGCGGGTTTCGCGATCATCGCCAGCGGCCTGCAGACGTGCGTGGCCGACATCGACGCCGCCCGGGCGAACGGCGAGGACGCCGTACAGATCCGCACCCGACTGGAGCGGCTGTTCCTGTCGCTGGCGTGAACCGGCACGCCTTTGGCCCGCCGATCCCTGGACACCACCCGCCCCACCCGTCCCTCGCGAACCGACAGAAAGGCCACCCCATGCGCTACGACCGCACCGTGCACCTCGACACCGACTTCGCCACCGCCGTCGAGCGTGTCCGGGAAGCCCTGGCCGCGCAGGGCTTCGGCATCCTCACCGAGATCGACGTCACCGCCACCCTCAAGGCCAAGCTCGACCAGGACATGGAGGACTACGTCATCCTCGGCGCCTGCAACCCGCCGCTGGCGCACCGCGCACTGGAAACGGACCGCACCATCGGGCTGTTGCTGCCCTGCAACGTGGTCGTCCGCACAGAGGGCGTCGGCACCACCGTCCAGGCGCTCGACCCCGCCACCATGGTGACGCTGACCGGGCTCGACGCCCTGCGTCCCGTCGCCATCGAGGCGACCCGCCGCCTCGACGCCGCCCTCACCTCGCTCACCGCACAGACCCCCGAGGGCACTTCGCGGGCGGACTGACCGCCCACGGGATACCCCCGGGGGTACTTGTGTTACGGTGGTACACATACCCGGGGGGGTAATTTCCGTGGGAAAGGAACATCTCCGTGTTCTTCATCGACACCATTGAGCTCGAGGGCCTCGGCAACCGCCACTACCTGGCCGGCGGCAAGGAGACGGCCGTGGCGGTGGATCCGCCGCGCGACTTCGACCAGGTGCTGGTGGCGGCGGCCCGGCGCGGGGTGCGGATCACCCACGTCGCGGAGACCCACATCCACAACGACTACGTCACCGGTGGTCTGGAGCTGGCCCGGGTGACCGGCGCCGCCTACCTGGTCCCGGCCGGTGCGCACGTGTCGTTCGAGCGGGTGCCGGTCGCCGACGGCGACACCGTCACCCTCGACTCCGGACTCGAACTGCGGGCCGTCGCCACCCCCGGGCACACCCCGCACCACACCTCCTACGTCCTGCAGGACAAGGGCGTGCCGGTGGCCGCGTTCACCGGCGGCTCGCTGCTGATCGGCACCGTGGGCCGCCCCGACCTCGTCGAGCCGCGCCTGACCGAGCAGCTGGCCCGCGCCCAGCACGCCTCCGCGCACCGTCTGGCGGCCGAGCTGCCGGACGAGACCTCCGTCCTGCCCACGCACGGCTTCGGCAGCTTCTGCTCCTCGGCGCAGGCCGAGGGCGACGCCACCACGATCGGCAAGGAGAAGGCCGTCAACGCGGCGCTGACCTCCGACGTGGACTCCTTCGTGGCCCGGCTGCTCGCCGACCTCGACGACATACCGGCGTACTACACGTACATGGGTCCGGCCAACGCCGCCGGCCCGGCCCCGGTGGACCTGACCCCGCCGGCCGTGGCGGACGCGCGGGAGATCGCCTCCCGGCTCGCCGCCGGCGAGTGGGTCGTGGACCTGCGCAACCGGGTCGCCTTCGCCGAGGGCCACGTGGCCGGGTCGTTCAACTTCGAGGCGGACGGCAAGATCGCCACCTACCTGGCCTGGATGATCCCGTGGGGCAAGCCGGTCACGCTGCTCGCCGAGTCCCCGGAGCAGCTGGCCGCCGCGCAGCGGGAGCTGGTCCGGGTCGGCATCGACCGGCCCGCCGCCGCGGCGACGGGCAGGCCCGAGGAGTGGGTCGCCGAGGGCGGCCGCCCGGCCTCCTTCCCGCGGTCCACGTTCGCGGGGCTGGCCGAGCAGGGTACGGACGGGATCGTCGTCCTGGACGTCCGCCGCGACTCGGAGCGGGCCGGCGGCCACATCGAGGGCTCCGCGCACATCCCGATCCACGAGCTGCACAAGCGGCTCGGTGAGGTACCGGCCGGCACGGTCTGGGTGCACTGCGCCGGAGGAATGCGGGCCGGCATCGCCGCCTCGCTGCTGGACGCCGCCGGGCGGGACGTGGTGGCCGTCGACGACGGCTTCGACAACGCTCCCGAGGCCGGACTGTCGATCGTGACCGGCTGAACAGGCCCGTCGTACCCCATCACTAGTTCTTGCGAGGTTGTGTGATGTTCCTCTTCCGTCGCGGCAAGAGCCGCGTCACCGTCGACGAAGCCCGCCGACGCACCCAGGGCACCGGCGCCCAGGCCGTCCTGCTGGACGTGCGCGAGCAGCGCGAGTGGAGCGCCGGGCACGCGCCCGGCGCGGTCCACGCGCCGCTGTCCGTCCTGCAGGCCGGGGCGGCCCTGCCCGGCGCGGCCCAGGGGCGGCCTCTGGTGGTGATCTGCCGCAGCGGGAACCGCTCGCAGCGGGCAGCGGAACTGCTGACCGGACGCGGCATGGACGCCGTGGACGTCAAGGGCGGCATGAGCGCCTGGGCCGCAGCCGGTCACCCGGTCGTCGACGAACGCGGGAACCGCGGCTCGATAGCATGACCGTTCTGATCGTCGCGCTCCTGGCCGGCGCCGCCATAGGCCTGGCCCTGGGCGGCCTCGGCGGGGGCGGCAGCGTCCTCGCCGTTCCGGCCCTGATCTACCTCCTCGACTTCACTCCGGCGGCCGCCACGACCGCCAGCCTGATCATCGTGACCATCACCTCGGTCACCGCCCTGGTCGGGCACGCCCGGGACGGCAACGTCATCTGGCGCACCGGCCTGCTGTTCGCCGCGGCGGGCATCGTTCCCGCGATGCTCGCCGGCGCCCTCTCGAGCCATCTGCCCGAGACCGTGCTCACCGTCGCCTTCGCCGTCATCGCGGCGCTGGCGGCCCTGCGGATGCTGCGCCCCCAGCCCACCGTGCCCCCCGGCCGGGTCCACGCGGGGAAGGCGGGAGCCGCCGGCGCCGGACTCGGCGCGGTGACCGGGTTCCTGGGCGTCGGCGGCGGCTTCCTGGCCGTCCCCGCACTGGTCAGCGTGCTCGGTCTGACCATGCGCCGGGCCGTCGGCACCAGCCTGCTGGTCATCACGATCAACTCGCTGGCCGCGCTCACCGCCCGGGCGGGCAGTGGGGTGCAGCTGAACTGGGCGGTCATCGCGCCGTTCACCGCGGCGGCGATCCTCGGTGCCTGGGACGGCAAGCGCCTGTCGAAGAAGATCAAGGGCAAGACGCTCCAGCGCGTCTTCGCCTATGTGCTGCTCGCCGTCGCCGCCTTCATGCTCGTCGACGTGATCGCCTGATCACATCATGACCACGCCACCCCCCTGATACCCCGCGGGGTACCCGTACTACTCTCCTCGTACCCCCCTCGAAGCCCCTTCGAAGCACAAGGATGACTCCCCTCATGACGACCCCCACCACTCTCGATCCCGGCCAGGCCCGCACCCGCCTCCACGAGCTGACCGTCATCGACGTCCGCACGCCCGGCGAGTACGACGGCGGCCACATCCCCGGCGCCCTCAACATCCCGCTCGACCAGCTGGACGCGGCCATGCCCGACATCCGCACCGCGGCCCAGCGCGGCGAGGTCCTCGTCGTCTGCGCCTCGGGCGCCCGCTCGGAGAACGCCTGCCGGATGCTCGCCGAGAACGGCATCCACACCGCCACCCTCTCCGGCGGAACCGGTGCCTGGGCCGCCCAGGGCCACGACCTGCAGCGCCCCCGGGGCGCCGCCAAGACGAAGTGGGCCATGGAGCGCCAGGTCCGCCTGGTCGCCGGTTCGCTCGTCCTGACCGGCCTGCTGCTCGGCCTGTTCGTCCACCCGGCCTTCCAACTGCTGTCCGCGGGCGTCGCGGGCGGGCTGGTCTTCTCGGCCCTGACCAACACGTGCGGCATGGCCGTCATCCTCGGCAAGCTCCCGTACAACCGCAGCCGCCAGTGCGACCTGGACAGCGCGCGGGCCCGCCTTCGCAACAGCTGAGCAGCGTGCCGCCGGCCGCGCGACTGATCGCGCGGCCGGACCCGCCGCCCCGCGAAGCGAGATGCCCCGGATGCCTGAAGGCATCCGGGGCATCTCGCTTCGCGGTGGCACGGGCATCGGGCCGAAGGGCCCGGCAGCGGTGCTGCGCGGTGGCTGCGGGTGGGGGCCCGGCCCCCCCATACCGCCACGGCCCCGTAGGCGCGTGGCCCTGTACGCGAAGGCCCCCGTACGCGCGGGGCCGTCGGGCGGCGCGCGGTCCGGACGGCCCGGGCGCCGGCCGCCACGGCCGTCACCCGATGCGGCCGTCAGGCGCGTCAGGCGGTGCGGGCGTCCGTCGCCGCGGCCGCGGCGGGCTCGGTCCGGTCGGAGGTCTCCACGGCGGCGAGGTCCCGGTGCCGGGTCTCGCTGGCCACGCCGACGGCGATCAGGGTCAGGACGGCCGCCGCGATGACGTACAGGGCGATGGGAGTGGAGCTGCCGTAGTCGGCGAGGAGGGCGGTGGCGATCAGCGGCGCGGGCGCGCCCGCGGCGACCGAGGCGAACTGCGCGCCGATCGAGGCGCCGGAGTAGCGCATCCGGGTCGCGAACATCTCGGAGAAGAAGGCGGCCTGCGGGGCGTACATGGCGCCGTGCAGCACCAGGCCCACGGTCACCGCGATGAGCAGGTTGACGAACGTACCGGTGTCGATGAGCGAGAAGAACGGGAACATCCACAGGCCGACCCCGGCCGCGCCCAGCAGGTAGACGGGGCGGCGTCCGATCCGGTCCGACAGCGCGCCCCAGGCCGGGATGACGGCGAAGTGCACGGCGGAGGCGATCAGCACGGCGTTCAGCGCGGTCTCCTTGGAGGCACCGGCGGAGGTGACGGCGTAGACGAGGATGAAGGCCGTGATGACGTAGTAGCTGATGTTCTCCGCCATGCGCGCGCCCATGGCCACCAGGATGTCGCGCCAGTGGTGCCGCAGCACGGACACCAGCGGCAGCTTCTCCGTCGCCGCCTCGGCGCCCTGGGCCGCCTTGCGGGCCTCGGCGTGGGCCAGGGCCTGCTTGAAGACGGGCGACTCGTCGACAGAGAGACGAATCCACAGACCGACCATCACCAGGACACCGGAGAGCAGGAACGGGATCCGCCAGCCCCAGCTGCCGAACGCCTGCTCGGAGAGCAGGGCGGTCAGCAGCGACAGCACACCGGTGGCGAGCAGCTGCCCGGCCGGCGCCCCGGTCTGCGGCCAGGAGGCCCAGAAACCGCGCCGCCGCGCGTCCCCGTGCTCGGAGACCAGCAGCACGGCCCCGCCCCACTCACCGCCGAGCGCGAAGCCCTGGACCAGGCGCAGCACCGTCAGCAGGATCGGAGCCGCGGCCCCGACGCTCGCGTACGTGGGCAGCAGTCCGATCGCGAAGGTCGCGCCGCCCATCATCAGCAGGCTCAGCACCAGCAGCTTCTTGCGTCCCAGCCGGTCCCCGTAGTGCCCGAACACGAGGGCGCCGACTGGCCGGGCGGCGAAGCCGACCGCGTACGTCAGGAACGACAGCAGCGTGCCGACCAGCGGGTCGCTGTTCGGGAAGAACAGCGTGTTGAACACGAGCGCGGCGGCGGAGCCGTACAGAAAGAAGTCGTACCACTCGATGGTGGTGCCGATGAGGCTGGCGGCGACGATGCGGGGGAGGTTCGCCGGTTTCGGCGGAGCGGTTGCTGCGGAGGCCATGTGCGCCACTTCCTCGTGTGCGGTGGGGACGGGTGTACGTGTCGGCACACCGTAGGAAGACGCAGATCAGGCGCACATGTGGTGGGACACCATAGTTCTGGTGCGGGGTGTAAGTGCCGCCCCCATGCGTCGCTCAGGAGCGCGCGGCGCCCGCCTCGACCGGGAGATCGGCGAGCCGCCATTCGAGCATGCCGTCGACCAGGCGGGCCGCGCGGCGCCCGTGGGCACCCAGCAGTCGGGCGGCGTCGTGGGACAGGACGCAGTTGGTGCCCCTGCAGTAGGCGATGACCTCTCCCTCGGCCGGGAGGTCCGCCAGGCGGGCCTCGAGTTCGTCGAGCGGGACGGACAGGGCGCCGGGGATGTGGCCGGCGGCGTACTCCTCGGGCGGCCGTACGTCGATCACGGTGGCGGTGCCGGACCTGACCCGTTCCAGCAGTTCCTCGCGCGTCAGGCAGTCGGTGTCGTCGGGGCCGAGATAGGCGGCGCGGGCCGCACCGGCCGCCGCGCGGTGGGCGCGGGCGACCCGATGCAGCAGCGAGTAGAGGGCGGCGACGTCGTCGCCGGCGAGGCGGTAGTGGATGCGCACGCCGTCACGGCGGGTGGTGACCAGCCCGGCCCGCTTGAGCGCCTGCAGATGGGCGGACGCCGTGGTCAGGCCGAGCCCGGCGGCCCGGGCGAGCGCGTCGACGCTGCGCTCGCCCTGGGCGAGGAGGTCGAGCAGCTCCAGCCGTTTGCCGTGGGCCAGCGCCTTGCCGGTCTGGGCGACGGCGTCGAACAGCTCCGCTTTGCGGGCGGGATCTCCCATGTGACATCCTCCGTAAATCCATGGATTATTGTAATACGGGTTCAAGGACATCATGAGCACCTCCGCCCCCTCACCGGCGGCCGACGGCGGAATCCGCCTCGGCCTGCGCGCCAATCTCGCCCAGTTCTCCCTCCTGGTGGCTGTGAACGCCCTGGTCGGAGGGATGCTCGGGCAGGAACGCACCGTCCTGCCGCTGCTCGCGCACAGTGTCTTCCACCTGTCCGCCTACACCGCGGCCCTGACGTACATCGTCGCGTTCGGGGCGACCAAGGCGATCACCAACTTCTTCGCGGGCACCCTGTCCGACCGCTTCGGCCGCAAACCGGTCCTCGTCGCCGGATGGGTGATCGCCCTTCCGGTGCCGCTGCTGCTGATCTGGGCGCCGTCCTGGGGCTGGGTGGTCCTCGCCAACGTCCTGCTCGGCGTCAACCAGGGGCTGACCTGGTCCACCACCGTCATCATGAAGATCGACCTCGTCGGCCCCGCGCGGCGCGGGCTCGCCATGGGCTTCAACGAGGCCGCCGGCTACGCCGCGCTCGCCGCCACCGCCATGGCCACCGGCGCGATCGCCGCCCACACCGCGCTGCGGCCGCAGCCGTTCTTCCTGGGCATCGCCTACGCGGCCCTCGGGCTGGGGCTCTCCGTCCTCGCCGTGCGCGAGACCCACGCGCACGCCCGGCTGGAGGCCGCCCAGCACGGCGCCGCGAAGAACCCGGACCACCACGGCGAGCTGACCACCGGGCAGGTCGCCTGGATCACCAGCGCCAAGGACCGGGCCCTGTCGGCGGCGAGCTGGGCCGGCATGGTCAACAACCTCAACGACGCCCTCGCCTGGGGCATCTTTCCCCTGCTCTACGCGGCCCACGGACTGTCCGTCGCCGCGATCGGCGCCCTCGCCGCGCTCTACCCCGCCGTGTGGGGCCTCGGTCAGCTTCTCACCGGCTGGTGGTCCGACCGCGTCGGCCGCAAGCACCTGATCACCGCCGGCATGCTGCTGCAGGCCGTCGCCATCGGGCTGGTCGCACTCGGCACCACCTTCCCTGTGTGGGCCCTCGCGCAGGTCCTGCTCGGCGCCGGTACCGCCATGGTCTACCCGACGCTGCTCGCCGTCATCGGCGACGTCGCCCACCCCGCCTGGCGGGCCCGCGCGGTGGGCGTCTACCGGCTGTGGCGCGACGGCGGATTCGCCGTCGGCGCCCTGCTCGCCGGGGCCCTCGCCGACGCCTACGGCCTGACCACCGCCGTCTGGGCCGTCGCCGCCCTGACCGCCGTGTCCGGGATCGTGGTCGCACTCCGCATGTACGAGACCCACACCCCGTAGCACCTCCGCCACATCCGGGGCGGAGGACGCGGTGAGGGACGCGCCTCCGTGCGACCGGACGCGAGATGCCGGGCCCCACCCCGAAGCCACCGCGTGGCACCGCTCAGTGCTGTGCCGGTGCCGACAACCGGTGCAGGCGCAGGGCGAGCTGGATCTCCAGGGCTCGGGCGGGCGTCTGCCAGTCGTCGCCGAGCAGGCGGCCGACGCGCTCGAGGCGCTGGGCGACCGTGTTCACGTGGACGTGCAGGGCGTCCTTGGTGCGGGCCGGGCTCATGCCGCAGGCGAAGTACGCGTCCAGGGTGTGCACCAGGTCCGTGCCGCGCCGCTCGTCGTAGGCGACGACCCGGCCTATGGTGCGGTCGACGAAGCCGGCGATGTCCCGGTCGCCCGCGAGCAGCAGGCCGAGGAAGCCGAAGTCCTCGGCGGCGGCGCCGTCGCCGGAGCGCCCCAGCAGCCGCAGGGCCTCCAGGCAGCGCCGGGCCTCCGCGTAGGCGGCGGCCACGCCGTCGGGGTGGGCGGCGAGGTCCTCCACCGGCGCGGAGGCCCCGACGGTGACCGCCTCGTGCACGGCGATGCCGAGGTGGCGGGCGGTGCGGCGGGCCACCTCCGTGGCGGTGTCACCGCGGCCCAGGGGCAGCAGCAGGACCGTGCCGCCGTCGCGGGCGGCGGCCAGTCCGTGCCGGGTGGCGGCCAGATGGGAGGCGGCCGACCACAGCCGGCGCCGGGCGTCGGCCTCGTGGTCGGCGTCGGCGGCCGGCGCGTCGAGGCGCGCGGCGAGCACGACCTGGGTGGAGTCCAGGTCGGCGCGCAGCCGGGCCGCCCGCTCGCGCAGCAGGCGCGGGTCGCGGTCGCGGCCGTCGAGCAGGTCGTCGAGCAGCTCGCCGCGGACGCGCTGCTCGGCCTCGGCTGCCGAGCGCCGGGCGAGCAGCAGCAGCGAGGTGACCATCGCGGCGCGCTCCAGGGTGCGCTGGTCGACGGGATCGAGTGCGGGGTGGCCGCGCAGCACCAGCGCGCCGAGCAGTTCGCCGACCGCCGCGACGGCCGCGACCCAGTCGTCCCCGTGCCGCACCGCGTGCCCGTCGGCCCGGGACGCCTCCAGCGCCTCGGCGGGTACGGCGGCGGCCTCGGTGAACTCGACCGTGCCGTCGAGGACCTCGGAGACCGCGGCCGCCACGTCGTGGACGCCGCCGCCGCGCAGGACGAGCTCGGCGAGCCGGTCATGGACGTCGGAGGCCCGCTCGATGACGGCGCTGCGGTCGCGGATGATCTCGTTGGCCTTCTCCAGGCCGGCCAGGGCCGAGCGGGTCTCGGTGAGCAGGTTGGCGCTGTCCAGGGCGGCCGCGGCCAGGGCCGCGAAGGAGCCGAGCAGCGCGATCTGCTCCCGCTCGAAGTGCCGCTCCCGCCGGTCCGCCGCGAACAGCACCCCGATCACGTGCGACCCGAGAACGAGGGGCACGCCGAGGATGGCGACCAGGCCCTCGTCCCGCACTCCGGTGTCGATGGTGCCGGTGTGCTGGAAGCGGGGGTCCTTGAAGTAGTCGTCGGTGACGTAGGGGCGGGACGTCTGCGCGACCAGGCCGCCGAGGCCCTCCCCCATGCCCAGGCGCAGCTGCTGGAAGCGGGCCGCCACCGAGCCCTCGGTCACGCGCATGTACGTGTCGCCCCGGTCCTGGTCGTGCAGGGTGAGGTAGGCGACGTCCGTGCCGAGCAGGGAGCGGGCGCGCTGCACGATGGCCTGGAGCACCGAGTCCAGGTCCCGCAGACCGGCCAGGTCGTGGGCGGTCTCGAACAGGGCGGACAGTTCCGCCTCGCGGCGCCGGCGCCCCTCCAGCTCCGCGCGCACGCGCAGGGCGAGGGCCTTGGCGTGATCGAGTGCGGCGATCCACGCGTCCGGCCGGCCCTCGGCGCGGGCGAGCAGCACCGGCTGTTCGTAGGCCTCCGCGGGCGCGCCCCGGGCGAGCAGTTCGAGGAAGGGCGCTTCGGCGCCGTCGGCCGTGACGCCGGAGGTGACGTCGGCAGGGCCGGCCGGCGCCCCGGTGCCGTTGGCGGGGCGCCCGGCGGACCGCACGTGATCGCTGGACATGCTCACAGGATTCCCCATCGTCCGCCCGTCCGCCGAGCCCTGTGGACAACTCGGCGGACGGGCGGACGCCGGGTCGGTCAGTGCGCGGTCCAGCCGCCGTCCAGCACCAGCGAGGTGCCGGTGACGAAGGACGCCTGCGGGCTGCACAGATACGCCACGGCCTCCGCGACGTCCTCCGGCTCGATCAGCCGCTTGACCGCGCTGTCCTGCAGGAGCACCTCGGTCAGCACGCGCTCCTTGGGGATGCCGTGCGCCTGCGCCTGGTCGGCGAGCTGCTTCTCGACCAGCGGTGTGCGGACGTAGGCGGGGTTCACGCAGTTGGAGGTGACGCCGTGCGGGGCGCCTTCGAGGGCGGCCGTCTTGGACAGTCCCTCCAGGCCGTGCTTGGCCGCGACGTACGCCGACTTGAAGGCGGAGGCGCGCAGGCCGTGCACGGAGGAGATGTTGACGATGCGGCCCCAGCCCTGCCCGTACATGTGGGGCAGCGCGCCGCGGATGAGCCGGAACGGGGCCTCCAGCATCACGGTCAGCACCGTGTGGAACACCTCGGGCGGGTACTCCTCGATGGGGCGCACCAGTTGCAGGCCCGCGTTGTTGACGAGCACGTCCGTGCCCGCGGCCGCCTGCTCGGCGGCGTCGAGGTCGGTGAGGTCCAGGACCTGCGGCTCGAGGGTGCCCGCCAGAGCGCCGGACTGCTCGGCGAGCGCGTCCAGGCCGGCCGCGTCCCGGTCGACGGCTCTGACCTTCGCCCCGGCGGCGGCCAGCCGCAGCGCGCAGGCGCGGCCGATCCCGCCGGCGGCACCGGTGACGAGAGCCGTGCGACCGCCGAGGTCGAGCGAGGGGGCGTGGGGGGCCGGAAGGGCGTCGGGCGTGGTCATGTGCCGACCCTAGGCACGCCCCCACCCCTGCCACATGTGGCAGCAACCCATACTTCAGCCGGGGTCCGTGGGGTCGAACCACGTGGGTGCGTCGGCCAGGGCCTGCTTGATCCGGAACAGCCCGAACTCATTGAGCGCGGGCAGCGCGTCCACCGGGAACCAGTCCACGTCCAGGGACTCGTCGTCATTGACCCGTGCCTCGCCGCCCACCGCGCGGCAGCGGAAGGTGATGTCCATGTACTGGCAGATGTCGCCGTTGCCGTAGGTGACCGGTTCGAGCGCCTGGACCAGGACGACCCGTTCGACGACGCAGTGCACGGCCGTCTCCTCGTGCACCTCGCGCACGGCGCAGGCGGCGGGCTGCTCCCCCGGCTCCGGGATGCCGCCGATCACCGACCACCTGTGGGTGTCGGCGCGACGGCCGAGCAGCACCCGCCCCTCGTCGTCGAAGACGATGGCGGTGACCCCGGGGAGCCACAGCAACTGCTGCCCCGCGGTGGCCCGGATCGTGCGGATGAAGTCAGGAGTGGCCATGGTCCGACCCTAACGGGCCGCTCCGTCTCCCCCGGCGCGCGGTTGGGGGCGTACGACCGGCGTACGGCTACGCGTCACCGGCGCGCCGGCCGCGCGCACCGGCCCCGATCGCCCAGCCGAGGCCGCCGGCGGCGACCAGGACGAGGGCGATCTCCGGCAGGATGCCCAGCCGGGTGGCGGGCGTCTCGGAGGAGCGCAGCGGCACCTTCTGCACCAGGGAGTCGGCCACGTACATGCCCGTCCTCTGGGTGATCCGCCCGTCGGGCATGATGATCGCGCTGACGCCGCTGGTCACCGGGACGGTCACGGTCCGGCTGTGCTCGACCGCGCGGATCCGGGACATGGCGAGCTGCTGGTAGGTCATCTCGCTGCGGTCGAAGGTGGCGTTGTTGCTCGGCACGGAGATCATCTGCGCGCCGTGCGTGACCGTGTCCCGCACGGCCCAGTCGAAGGCGGCCTCGTAGCAGGTGGCGAGGCCGATCTTGGCGCCGCCGACCGTGAACACGCCCGGCTCGGTGCCCCGGCTGAAGTCCTGCCGGACCATCGACGTCCAGTCCTTGTTGACGGCGCCGAGCAGCGAGCGCAGCGGCAGGTACTCGCCGAACGGCTGGACCTGCCGCTTGTCGTACGTCTGCACGGGCCCCTTGGCCGGGTCCCACAGGATCTGCTCGTTCAGGAGCCTGCCGTCCCGCTCCACGACGGAGCCGACGGAGACGGGCACGCCGACGGCCTTGGCCGCCTCCTCGATCACCATGCGCGCGTCGGCGTTGGCGAAGGGGTCGATGTCGGAGGAGTTCTCCGGCCAGAGCACGACGTCGGGCCGGGGAACCTTCCCCGCCTTCACCCGCTGCGCCAGCCGGAGCGTCTCCCGCGCGTGGTAGTCGAGGACGGCCCGCCGCTGCGCGTTGAACTCCAGGCCCGAGCGGGGCACGTTGCCCTGGACGACCGCGACGGTCGCGGTCCCGTCCTCCGCAGCGTCGCTCACCAGGGGGCGGGCCGCCACGGCGCCCGCGACCGGGACGGCCACGCTCAGCAGCGCCGCGGCGGCGGCCGGCCGCCGTACGGCACCGGTGCGCCGCCCCTCCCCGGCCAGCCGTACGACCTCGCAGAGGCCGAAGCCGCACAGGACGACGCCGAAGCCGAGCACCGAGGTGCCGCCCACCGCGGCCAGCGGCAGGAACACGCCGTCCGCCTGGCCGAAGGCGATCTTGCCCCAGGGGAAGCCGCGGAACGGCACGCGCGCGCGTACCGCCTCACCGGCGATCCAGACGGCCGCCGCCCACAGCGGCCAGGCGGGCAGCCGGGACACCGCGGCGATACCCGCGCCCACCAGCGCGACGAACACCGCCTCCACCGCGACGAGCGCCAGCCAGGGGCCGGAGCCGACCTCCACGCCCGTCCACACCAGCAGCGGCAGCAGGAAGCCGAGGCCGAAGAGGTAGCCGAGGCCGAGGGCCGCCTTCCAGCCGCGGCCGCGCAGCACCCGGCCGAGGACGGCGAAGGCCGGCAGCGCCAGCCACCACAGGGTGCGCGGCGGGAAGCTGACGTAGAGGAGCACCCCGGACAGGATCGCGGCGATGGCGGGGACGAGCCGTACGAGCTTCGCGCGCCAGGGCGCGGGGGCGGTCTGCGGTCGCAGCCGGTCCGACTCGTCGACGGAAGTTGCGGTGACGGTCACCCCGGGAGTCTACGGCGCGTGACCAGGGGGCCGACAGCACGGTCCGTGACCGGGCCCCGGCCTCCGGCGGCATCCGCCGGGCCTCCGGCTCTCCGGGCACGGCGGCCACATCGTCCGCAACGGCATCGGTCCCGCACGAGACGTCCCCAATCCGGTCATCAGCCGTTACGGTGTGCCGGAGCCCCTGTCGTGCGGCCGTTCCGGCCGGGCGGCCGGGGTCCGGTCACGGGCCGGGAGCGACCGGCGTGCGGGGGCGCGGCAGGGGGGCAAGGGTGCGGGGGGCGAGGGGTGCGAACCACGGACATGACGTCGGCCGACGGGGCGGACGGCGGAAGCGGAAGACGGACCGACGGCGACGGCCGGGGCGGGAACGGACGGGACCCCGACGGGCGGGACCGGAACGACCAGGACGCTGACGGGCGGGACCGGAATGGCCGGGACACCGACGGGCGGGCGCGGAATGGCCGGGACACCGACGGCCGCGACGGGACCGGCCGTGTCGCCGACGGCCACGGCGGCGGCCACGTCGAGGGTCTCGGCGACAGTCACAGACGAATCGTTTCTGATGCGAGCGGCGTCGTGGTGCTCGGTGCCTGCGCCACCTGGTCGCTGATCACCGGCACGCTGCACGACGGCCGCCCGGAGGGTGTGCTGCTCGCCGTGCTGGCCGTGGCCGCCGGATACGCCACGGGCCGGATCTGCGGGGCCCTGATGCCGGTCGCCGCCCCCTGCGCCGGGGCGCTGGCGGGACTGGGACTGGCGTTGGCGGTCCCGGGGCTGGTCCCCGGACCGCAGTTCGCCGCTCCGCTGGGGCACGCCGGGGCCACCGCCGCCGTACTGACCCTCTCCGCGGGCGCCGCCTGCTGTGCCGCCCGGGCCGCGTCCGTCCCGGTCCTCCGGCTCGCGCTCGGGGCCCTGGCCGTCGCCGTGGCGGTGGCCGCGGCGGTGCTCGGTTCCGCCGTCGGCCTCGTCTGCTGCGGCGCGGTGCTGCTCGTCTCCCTGGCGGCAGGCCGCGTGCGGCGCCGCGGGGCGGCCGTCGGGGGCCTGGCCGTGGCCGCGGCCGGGGTGGCGGGGCTGGCCTGGGCGGTCGCGGCGCGTGTCCTGCCCGACGGTCTCGCCGTGTCCGCGGAGGGGCAGCTGACGCGGCACCGGATCGAGCTGTGGCGGGACGCGCTGCGCCTTGCCCACCGGAACACGGGCCTGGGCGTGGGTCCGGGCCGGTTCGTGGAGTTCAGCCCGGCGGCCGCCCAGTCGCTGCAGCCGGACGGCAAGCCGCACTCGGCCCTGTTGCAGCAGGCGGCCGAGCAGGGACTGACCGGCGTGCTCCTGCTGGCGGCGGCGTACGGCTGGCTGCTCCACGCGCTGTGGCGGACCGCGCGCCCCACGCCGGTGGCGCTCACCGCCGGGGCGGCCCTGACGGCGGTGGCGGCGATCGCCGCGGTCGGGAACGCGCTGAGCTTCACCGCCGTGACCGTGGGCGTGGGACTGCTGGCGGGGACGGCCACCGCACGCCCGCTGGCCGAGGAGCCGGGGCCCCCGGGGGCGGAGCCGCGGTCAAGCCGAGACCGTCCGGCGCCTTGAGCCGCGCCGGGCGAGCCATCGTGCCGGGACCGTCCGGCGCCTTGAGCCGCGCCGGGCGAGCGGTCGTGCCGGGGCCCGGTCGGGGCCGGCGCTCAGGCCGCGCCCGGTGACGGCGGGCGCAGGCGGTCCCTGATGACGCGGACCGCCGACTCGGCGTTGTCGACCGTGATCGTGAAGGTGTGGCCGTCCCACAGGCGCAGCACGACGCCCTCGCCCCGCCGTACGATGACCGCGGTGCCCTTCTCGGGCCGCCAGCGGTAGCCCCATCCGCCCCAGTGACGCGGGGTGACGTGCGGGTCGAACTCGGCGCCCGCGACATGGTCGAGGGGAATGCGGCGACGCGGCAGGCCGATGTGGCCGCAGCGCACCTCCAGCGACTCGGTGTCGACCCTCAGCGCCACGTGCACGAAGGCGAGGGTGCCGAAGAGGACCAGCAGTCCGGCCGCGATGCAGCCCACCACGGACATCACCAGCGGGACGACGCCGGAGGTCCAGGCGGAGTCGACGGCCAGCTCGATGCCGAGAGCCATGCAGCCGGCGCCCACCAGCGCCAGCAGCCACTGGAACCGGTTGGTGGCGCGTCCGGTCCAGACCTCGGAGTGGGGGGTGTCCTCGCCGCGGGGATGGTCCCTCATGCCAACGAGGTTACTCAGGTTTCGCCGGGCGGGTAGGGCGATGCGGAGCGTGACCGGCCGGCGCGGACGCGCGGCGGACGGCCCCCGTCCGGTGCGCGCCGACCCGTCAGCGGGCGGGGGTGACCACCTGGAGGAGGCGGCCCTCCTCGTAGCTGAGGGCGGTGTCGGGCAGCTCGGCCTCGCGCCCGCTGAGCAGCACCGTCAGCGCGCTGTCGAGATCGGCCTCGGGTACCGGGTCGGCGCCGATCCGGCGCAGCGCCTGGGCCGCCACCGCACCGGCGGAGCCGTGCAGGATGAGCGGCGGCTGCCCGGGCCGCTGAACGGCCGCGCGGATGCGCTCGGCGACCAGTTCGTAGTTGGTGCAGCCCATGACGACGGTCGTCACGTCGTCGGGGGTGCGGGCGGCGGCCGCGGCGATCGCCGCCTCGACGGCCGCCTCGTCGGCGTGGTGGACGGCGTCCGCGAGCCCGGGGCACGGCACCTCGGTGACGGTCACCCCGTCGGCGAACCGCTCGATCAGGTCGCGCTGGTAGGGGCTGCCGGTCGTGGCGGGCGTGGCCCAGATCGCGACGGGTCCGCCGCCCGCCGCGGCGGGCTTGATCGCGGGCACCGTGCCGATGATGGGCAGGCGGGGTTCGAAACGGGCGCGCAGCTCGGGCAGGGAGTGCACCGAGGCGGTGTTGCAGGCGACGATCAGGACGTCCGGCTCGTGGGCGGCCGCGGCCCCGGCGACGTCCAGGGCGCGCTGCGTGATGTCCTCCGGGGTGCGCGGTCCCCAGGGCATCCCGTCGGGGTCCCAGGAGAGCACGAGATCCGCGTCGGGCCGTAGCCTGCGTACCGCGGCGGCGGCGGGAAGAAGGCCGATTCCGGAGTCCATGAGCGCGATCTTCACCCGGCCACGATAGACGATGGGCCCCGGCGGCCCCGCCCGGTGGGGCAGACTGCGCGAGTGAGCGCGATCGTGTGGACCGCCGCCGGATCACTCGCCGCCTGGCTGTGGCTGCTGCTCGGCCAGGGCTTCTTCTGGCGCACGGACGTCAGACTGCCGCCGGCCGGAGAACAACCGGGCGAGGAACGGTCGGGCGAAACTCGGCCGGGCGAGACCCCGAGTCCGGACGGACGGCCGCCGGTCTCCGGCGCCCCGGACGGGCGGCCGGCGGTGAGCACCCCCGCGGACGGACCGCCGCCGCAATACGCCGCCCCGGACACACGGCCGCGGGGGTGCACCGATGCGGACGACTGGCCGCCGGTCTGCGTCGTCGTTCCCGCGCGGGACGAGGCCGCCGTCCTGCCCCGGAGCCTGCCGTCGCTGCTCGCGCAGGCGTATCCCGGGCGGGCGGAGGTCTTCCTCGTCGACGACGGCAGCTCCGACGGCACCGGGGAGCTGGCCCGCGCGCTGGCACGGCGGCACGGCGGGCTGCCGCTGACCGTGACCTCGCCGGGCGAGCCGCCCCCGGGCTGGACCGGCAAGCTGTGGGCCGTACGCCACGGCATCGCCCTGGCACGCGCGCGGGCCCCCCGCTACCTCCTCCTGACGGACGCGGACATCGCCCATGCGCCGGACAGCCTGCGCCGGCTGGTGGGGGCGGCCCGCGCCGGGAACTTCGACGTCGTCTCGCAGATGGCCCGGCTGCGGGTGGAGAGCCTGTGGGAACGGCTCGTGGTGCCGGCCTTCGTCTACTTCTTCGCGCAGCTCTATCCCTTCCGCCGGATCGCCCGCGCGGGCACGCGGACGGCGGCCGCCGCGGGGGGCTGCGTGCTGCTGGGCTCCGAGGCCGCCGAGCGGGCGCGCATCCCGGACGCGATCCGGCACGCCGTGATCGACGACGTGGCGCTCGCGCGGGCCGTCAAGCGCGGCGGGGGCCGCGTCTGGCTGGGTCTCGCCGACCACGTCGAGAGCGTGCGCCCCTACCCGCGGCTGCACGACCTGTGGCGGATGGTCTCGCGCAGCGCCTACGCCCAACTGCGGCACAACCCGCTGCTGCTGCTCGGCACGGTGGCGGGGCTGGCCCTCGTGTACCTCGCGCCGCCCGTGACCCTGGCGGCCGGCCTGGTGACGGGGAGCCCGGCGGCCGCGCTCGCCGGTGGGCTCGCCTGGCTGGTGATGACGGCGACGTACGTCCCGATGCTCCGCTACTACCGCCAGCCGCCGTGGCTCGCTCCCCTGCTTCCCCTCACCGCGTTCCTCTATCTGCTGATGACCGTCGACTCGGCGGTACAGCACCAGCGGGGCCGGGGCGCGGCCTGGAAGGGCCGCACCTACGGCCGCCCGGACGCCGTGGCCGACGCGGCGGCCGGCGCGGACGCCGTGGCCGAGGAGAGCTGATCCCCGCTCCCCCGGCGTCCGTCGCTCCCGCCGGCGGCGCTCACTTGCGGCCGGGGGTCCAGTTCATGCCCCAGCCGTAGGCACGGTCGACGGTCCGCTGCGGGCTCACCCCGCGCTCGGGCACCAGGTAGCGGGCCTCCCGCCGGACGACGAGCTCGCCGCCGGTGTTGGTGATCAGGGCGAGCGCGCAGACCGTCGAGGGGACCGTGCACTCGTCCAGGGAGAAGTCGATCGGGGCGCCGTGCTGCGGGCGGAGGGTGACGGTGGCGTGCAGGTCGGCGAAGGAGCGGGCCCCCTCGTAGATCGTCACGAAGACGAGGACGCGCCGGAAGTCCTGGGTGTGGTCGAGGTTGATCGTGAGGTTCTCGCCGTCGGCCGAGGCGCCGGTGCGGTCGTCGCCGTCGAGGTGGATGTAAGGAGGCCGGTGCAGCGCTCCGAAGGCGTTTCCGAGGGCCTGGACGACTCCCTTGCGGCCGTCCGCCAGTTCGTACAGGGCGCACAGGTCGAGGTCGAGGTCCGCGTGCAGGGCCACCGCCCGTCCGCGCTTGCCGCCCCAGCCGGAGAACTGCTTGCGCACCTGCCAGTTGAGGTTCACGCGCATGGCACCCGAGGTTCCGCCCTGCTTGGCCAGCGACACCGACGGGGCGGCCTTGGTGAGCGTCACCTTGGTCAGGCGGACCGGGGCCGCGGGCGGCGCCGGCGGCGGGGGTGCCGTGGGCGGGGGCACGGTGACGGGGAGCGCGACGGGCGGCGGAAGCGGCACGGGGGGCCCGGCGGGCGGGGGCGCGGTGACGGGGGCGGAGCCAGGGGTCGTCGGCGGGGCCGCCGTGACCGGGGCGGAGGGCGCCGCCGGCGGCGCCGTGTGCTGCTGCGACTCGTCCACGGTGATGCCGAAGTCCGTGGCCAGGCCCTCCAGTCCGCTGCTGTAGCCCTGGCCGACGGCCCGGAACTTCCAGGCGCCCTGGCGGCGGTAGAACTCGCCGAGCACGAACGCGCTCTCCACGGTGGCGCCGGGGCTGTCGAAGCGGGCGACCACCGTGTCCCGGTCGGCGTCGCGGACCTCGATGTACAGGTCCGGCACCTGCCCGAACGTGCCGCCGTCCGCGGAGGCGGCGAGCACCACCCGCTCGACCGCGGGCCCCACGCGCGCGAGGTCGACGAGGAGGGTGTCGGTCACCCGGCCGCCGAGATCGTGCTTGCCCTCGTGGCGGACCGTGCCGGAGGGGTGCACCGGCTGGTTGTAGAAGACGAAGTCCGCGTCGGAGCTCACCTTTCCGCCAGTCAGCAGCAGCGCCGAGGCGTCCGCGTCGGGCACCCCCGGTCCCGGCCGCCATCCCAGCTCGACCCGCAGGGCCGTGCTCGGCACCGGCGTGTTCGACCCCTTCGTCAATGACATGTACGCCCCCATCACGTCTCCCGCCGACCGATGCCGCGGCAGCCCGCCGGCTCCCTACCCGCCCAACCTATTCCCGGGGACCGCGAACTCCCATGAGGAGCACCGGAACACGTCCGGCCAACCGCCGGTAACCCGCCGGGAACTCGGGCTTTACACGATCGGACCACGAATCGGTGCCCCTTTTCGACAAATTCGCTCACATTGGGGATCCCGCGTCACCGCCGACACGGAAAACAACCCTCTTATCGGTCTCCCCAACCAGCACATCGTGGGCTTAACTTATGTGCCATGACCTCCCCCCGCTCCACTTATGGCGGCGGCTACTACTCCGCCTCCTTCCCGGACACTCCGATCTACGACTCGCTCGTGGCCGAGCGGGGCACCCCGCAGATCGCCCCGATCCGGGTCCCCGCGCAGTACGACACGGGAAGTCACCTTCCCGCGCTCCCGTCGTCGCTGCCCGCCCTCCCGGCCGGCCCGTCCCAGCCCTCCTACGGGTACCCGCAGATGCCGCAGCCCGCCCCGCTGCAGCAGGCGCCCGCGGCGTACATCCCGCAGCAGGCCACCGCGCCGCGCGGATACCCCGGCCCGCAGCAGCCCCAGCCGATGCGCCCGATGGCGACCAACACCGGCTACGAGGCGATGCGTCCGGCGGCTCCCAGGCCCGCCGCCGCGCCGTACCAGGACCCCTACGGCAACCAGCAGTACCGCGGCTACTGATCCCCACTGACCGTCCCTGCCACCTGGCAGGATGAGGTCATGGGGAACGCGGAGCTGCACTCACTGCACATCCACCCGGTCAAGGCGTTCCGGGGCGTGGCGCTCCGGAGCCGCGCCGTGGAGCCCTGGGGACTGGCCGGGGACCGCCGCTGGGTGGTGATCGACGACGGGGGAAAGGTCGTCACCCAACGCGGGCAGCCACGCCTCGCACTGGCCGCCGCCGAGCTCCGGCCCGACGGCGGCCTCCGGCTGTCCGCACCGGGGCGCGAGGCGGTCACCGTGCCCGTCCCGGAGCCGGGCGTCACGGTGACGGTGGACATCTTCGGCGAGAAGGTGGAGGCCGTCCCGGCCACGGCCGCCGCGCACGCCTGGTGCAGCGGCTACCTGGGCGCCGACGTCCGTCTCGTCCACATGGACGATCCCGCCCGACGCCGGCCCGTCGCGCCCGAGCACGCCCTGCCGGGAGAGACGGTCAGCTTCGCCGACGGCTTCCCGCTGCTGCTCACCACCGTCGCGTCCCTGGACGCCCTCAACTCGCTGATCGCGCGGGGCGACCACGCCGGCGAGGGCCCGCTGCCCATGAACCGCTTCCGGCCGAACGTCGTGGTGGCGGGCACCGCCGCCTGGGCCGAGGACGGCTGGTCCCGCATCGCGATCGGCGAGGTCGCCTTCCGGGTCACCAAGCGCTGCGGCCGCTGCGTGGTGACCACGACCGACCAGCGCACCGCCGAGCGCGGCAGGGAGCCGCTGCGCACCCTCGCGCGCCACCGCCGCGTCGGCGGCGACCTGGCCTTCGGCCAGAACCTGGTGCCCGAGCGCACCGGCACGATCCGGCTCGGCGACCCGGTCACGATCCTCGGGTGATCTCCGGGCGGCCGGGGAACCCGCGGCCGGGGCCCGGCCGTTGGACGGATGACGCGGCCTTCGTCGAAGGACCCGGGCAAGAGGTGACGTCGCTCTCTCTTCCGGGGTCCGAAAGGCGCACGGCGCGTGCGGGGGCTATCACGGAGCGGGAAGGGGGTGCGGGACGGTGCGGGCAATCAGCGGACTCTGGCGCTGGCGGCACAACCCGCTGCGGCGCGGGACAGATCTGGCCGAGTCGTGGGTGGCGCTGGTGGCGCTGCTGCTCGTCCTGGTCGCCGCCCCCGTCGTCGGCTCGCTCGTCGGCGACCTCGCCCAGGACACCCTGCAGCGCTCCGTCCGGGACCAGCGCCAGGACCGGCACCTGGTGACGGCCACCGTGGTGCGAGGGCTCGAGCGCATAGCGGTGGAGCCCGATCCGGAGACCTCCTCGGGGCGGGAGGTCCGCAGCCGCGTGGTCGCCGACTGGACGGCCCCGGACGGCACCCGGCACCACGCGGCGGTCACCTGCGTCCTGAAGAACCCCCGTCCGGGCGACCACTTCCCGCTGTGGACGGACCGGCGCGGCCGCATCACCTCCCGGCCCCTGGACTCCGCCACGGCCGCGGCCCACGCCGTGCTGGCCGGACTCGGCGCGTCCGCGCTGACCGCCGGCGCCGTCGAGGGCATACGCCGGCTGATCGTCTGGCGCATGGTCCGCCGGAGGTACGCACGTTGGGACCAGGCCTGGGACCGCGCGGGCCCCGACTGGGGCCGCACCGGCACCGGCAGCTGACGGCCTTCCGGCTCTGGTCAACCGACCGCCCGCGCGCACGCTACGGTGGTCCGGCCGACGCACTCGGCATCAACCCGCGTACCACGAGCTGGGGGCACAGCAACACCATGGCACAGGGCACGGTCCAGGTGACGCACACCGGCACCTCGCGGTGGCGGCGCCGCACAGGTGAGTACGCATCGCTCGCCGCCGCCCTGGAGGCCGCGGCGGACGGCGACGTCCTCACCGTCGCCCCGGGCACCTACCGCGAGAATCTCGTCGTGGACCGGGCGGTGACCCTGCGCGGCCCCGAGGGCTCCCCCGGCTCGGTGCGCATCGCGCCGGTGGACGGCGTGCCGCTGACCGTGCGCGCCGCGGCCGTGGTCCAGGACCTGCACGTGGAGGGGCAGGACGCGGCCGCGCCGGCGCTGCTGGTGGAGGAGGGCACGCCAGAGCTGCGGGACGTGCGGGTCGTGACCAGGTCGGCGGCCGGCATCGAGGTGCGCGGCGGCGCCAGGCCGACCGTGCGGCGCTGCACCGTCGACAACCCGGCGGGCATCGGCATCGCCGTACTCGACGGCGGCGGCGGGGTGTTCGAGGAGTGCGAGGTGGTGGCCGCCGGGCAGTCGGGGGTCGCGGTGCGCGGCGGCGCCCACCCCCGGCTGGAGCGCTGCCGGGTGCACCACGCCTCGGGCGCGGGCCTCACCGCGACCGGCGACAACTCCGCCCTGGAGGCGGTGGGTTGCGAGGTCTACGAGGTCCGGGGCAGCGGTGTGCAGGTCACCGGGCGGGCCACGGCCCACCTCACCGACTGCGATGTGCACCGCACCACCGCGGACGGGGTCACCCTCGACACGGACGCCGTGCTGACCCTCGCCGACTGCCGCATCCACGACATCCCGGAGAACGCGGTGGACCTGCGGTCGCGTTCCGTGCTGACGCTGACGCGGACGACGGTGCGTCAGTTCGGGCGCAACGGCCTGTCGGTGTGGGACCCGGGCACCCGAGTGGACGCCAACCAGTGCGAGATCTTCGACAGCACCGGCGACTACCCGGCCGTATGGGTCAGCGACGGTGCGACCGCGGTGCTGGAGTCCTGCCGGGTGCACGACGTGCCGGACGCGCTGTTCGTGCTGGACCGTGGCTCCCGCGTGGACGTCGTCGACAGCGATCTGTCCCAGGTGCGCAACACGGCCGTGTCGGTGAGCGACGGCGCGACCGCGCAGCTCGACGACTGCCGGATCAGGGAGGCGGGCACGGGCGCGTGGTTCCGCGACCACGGCAGCGGCGGCACGCTGAACAACTGCACGCTGGACGGCACACAGACCGGCGTGATCGTCACCAAGGGCGCCGACCCGACCATCGAGCGGTGCACCGTCTCCTCCCCCGCCGAGGCCGGCTTCTACGTGTCGGCCGGGGGCCGCGGCAGCTTCGTCGGCTGCCGGGTGACCGGCAGCGGCGGCTACGGCTTCCATGTGATCGACGGCTGCCGCACGACGCTGCGCAAGTGCCGCACGGAGCGGTGCGCGCGCGGGGGGTACGAGTTCGCGGACGGCGGGCCGGACGCCTCGGCCGGGGCGGGTCCCGTGGTCGAGGACTGCACCAGCGACGAGAGCGGGGGCCTGCGGCCGCCCGTGGCGCGGGAGACGGCCGCGCAGACGGTGAGCCCGTCGACGGGGCTGCTGGGCGCGATCCCCGGGCAGCGCACCACCGAGCCGGAGCCGCCGATCGCCGCCGTGCCGCCCGCAGAGCCCGCCCGGACCGCGAAGGACGTGCTCGGCGAACTCGACGCGCTGGTGGGCCTGGAGAGCGTCAAGCGGGAGGTCCGCGCCCTCACCGACATGATCGAGGTGGGCCGGCGCCGCCGGGAGGCGGGCCTGAAGGCGGCCTCCGTCAAGCGCCATCTGGTCTTCACCGGCTCCCCCGGCACCGGCAAGACCACGGTCGCGCGGCTGTACGGCGAGATCCTCGCCTCCCTCGGCGTGCTGGAGAAGGGCCATCTCGTCGAGGTGTCCCGCGTCGACCTGGTCGGCGAGCACATCGGCTCCACCGCGATCCGCACCCAGGAGGCGTTCGAGCGGGCGCGCGGCGGGGTGCTGTTCATCGACGAGGCCTACGCGCTCTCGCCGGAGGACGCCGGGCGCGACTTCGGCAAGGAGGCCATCGACACGCTGGTGAAGCTGATGGAGGACCACCGGGACGCGGTGGTGGTGATCGTCGCGGGTTACACCGCCGAGATGGAGCGCTTCCTGTCGGTCAACCCGGGTGTGGCCTCCCGCTTCTCGCGCACCATCACCTTCGGCGACTACGGCCCGGAGGAGCTGCTGCGCATCGTGGAGCAGCAGGCCGAGGAGCACGAGTACCGGCTGGCCCCGGGCACGGCGGAGGCCCTGCGGACGTACTTCACGGAGATCCCCAAGGGCCCCGCGTTCGGCAACGGGCGCACCGCCCGCCAGACCTTCGAGGCGATGGTGGAGCGGCACGCGAGCCGGGTCGCCCAGGTCGACGACCCGAGCACGGACGATCTGACGCTGCTCTACCCGGAGGACCTGCCCGAGCTGTCCTGAGGTTCGCCGTCCGGGCCCGCGGGCGGGTCCCCCGGCACCAGGGTGTCGGCGGGATGCCCGCTCCGGTGGCGGGGTGCGGGCAGGTCCGGTCGCAGCCGGGCCAGCAGGTGCGCGCGTTCCTCCGCGAACACCGGGTCCGCCTGGTAGTCGGAGTGGCCCAGGATCGGCGCGGGCAGCGGATGCCGCGTGGTCCGGCCGTAGGCGAGCGGGTCCCTCAGCGGGGCGCGGTCCACCTCGGGCCCGCGGTCGCCGGGCAGCCGGACCGGGCCGCCGATGGGGTCGGTGCGCCGGTAGAGGTTGCGCCAGCAGTCCACGTCGTGGTGCAGGGCGCTGAGGGCGGCGGCCCCGAAGTGGGCCGGGAACCAGCGGCCGTAGAGGCGCTCGAGCGGTGAGCCGTATGTCAGCAGCGCGACCCGGGCCCGGACCGGCCCGGTGAGCTGCCAGGCCGCGGCGGCCGCCAGCACGCTGCCCTGGGAGTGCCCCGACAGCACCAGCCGTCCGCCGGTGGCGCGCGTCCAGGTCGCCATCCGCCAGGTGAGGTCGGGCACCGCGCGTTCGGCGTAGCACGGCGGGGCGAAGGGGTGCGCGGCACGCGGCCAGAAGGTTCCGACGTCCCAGAGGATGCCGATGGTGCGGCGGGCGGCGGCGTCCTTGTAGGCGCGCCGGCCCCAGGTGACGAAGAGCAGGAAGCCGAGCCCTATCAGCCAGGAGCCCAGTGCCTGCGCGGTCTCGGCCGCGCCCCGGACGACGGGGTACGCGTGCTCGGCGGCCCGTACCGGGGTCCGGTCGGTCCGCAGGGCTCCCACCAGCGCCACGGCGCCCAGCAGGAGGGTGGCCGCGGAGGTGACGCCGACGAGGAGGGGTCCGGCGTCGGTGAGCGTGGCCATCGCGCGTGTCCGCGCGATCCGGCGGGTGCGCTCCGGGTCCTCCGGCTCGCCCGCGTGTTCGCCCTCCACCACGGCGCGCTCGGCGCGGGCCAGCCGCCGGGTGCGCAGGGCGAGCAGGCCGCAGAGCACGAGCAGCGCCACGAGCACCGGCGGGACCACCGATGCCTGCCAGGTGAGCAGGACCGGAGGGCCGTCGATGGACGCGTGGGTTCCGTCGAGCCAGTCGGCCACCCGTTGCGCGACCCCGCCGGACATCACGCCGCCGAGCGCGCAGGCCAGGGTGGCGACCGCGGGGCCGCCCAGGCCGCGCAGCGCGGCACGGGGGTCGGGGCGGGTGCGGTGCAGCATGTGTGCGACGGCGCCGAGGGCGAGGACCAGCAGCCCCTGCGCCAGCGCGATCCCGCCGAAGGTGGCGTCGCCGGGCAGCCGTCCCGCCGCCTGCCAGCCGGGGCGCGACCACCCGGCGTAGACCGCGGCGAGCAGGAGCAGGACCAGGGCGCCGAGCGGCAGCCGCCGTACGAGGGGATGGTCGGTCCCCCGGTCCGGCCGGTGCTCGCTGCGGCCCCTGCCGCACACCACCGCCACCGCGAGGCACGCCACGACGACGAGACCGGCGTGCAGGAGCCAGCCCAGGGCTTCCAGGAGCGCGGGGCCCGAGGGGCGGCGGTCGAAGCGCGCCGCCGGGCCGGCGACCGCGGCGGCGACCGTCAGCAGACCGGCCGCGGTGTGGGCGGAGCGCAGCCGGGCGACCAGCCGGCGCCCGTACCAGAAGCCGGGACGGCCCAGGGAGGTACGGCCGGTGTCCTCGGTGTCCTCCGTGGGTTCGGGGCCGCCGGGCCGGGGACCGCCGGTGCCCCGCGCACCCGGGGAGTCCGGATCGGCCTCCTCGACCGCCCCGGCTTCCGGTAAGTGCGCCGGCCGGCCCCGGGACGCGGGGCCGGCGCCGTGCCCGCTCGCGGGGTTACGGACGGGGTCGTGCGCCGGCTCCGGCCGGTGGAACATCGGCTGCTGGGACTCGTAGGCGCTCCAGGTGCGGTGGGACAGGTACCACAGCAGTGCGGTGAGCGCGGTGGGCACCAGGGCGGCGAGGGCCAGCCGGCGGCCCGGTGCGCTCCACCAGCCGCCGTCGGCCGGGGACAGGAAGCCCAGCCAGGAGTGCCGGGCGGCGCACGCGCGGGTGCCCGCGCACTGCCAGGCCGCGAGGTCGAGGGCGACCTCGCAGGCGGCGGCGACGAGGAGCACCGTGAGGGTCAGGCCCGCCAGCCGTACGAGCAGTCCGTACAGGCGCACCGCCCGGGTGCGGTCGGGGCCCGCGGGGCGCATCCAGTGCGCGAGGTTGACCACCATGAACGGCAGCAGCAACAGCCACAGGGCCCGGGTGCCGTTGCCGGAGGTGAGGTTGCACCACACGTACGCCTCGGGCACCGGTCCGCCGCGGTGCTCGGCGGGCCGGGTCTCGGCGTCGACGTCGGCGGCGCGCCGGAAGACGGCCGCCGTGTCGTCGCCGGTGACCCGCACCGTGCGCGGGTCGTCCAGCATGCGGTCGGGTGTGGTGCCGCCGACCCCGTGGACCAGGAGTTCCAGGGCGGCGCCGGCCGGCTCGGGCCGCCGGGCGGGGCCGGCCGCCCCGCCCGGAGCGGCACCCCGCTGTGCACGTTCCACTGGTTCCACCGTTCGCACTCCCCCGTGACGCGCCGTCGGCCTGTGTCCGTGCGGCCACCAGGATGTCCGCCCCCGGCAGCGGGCGCATCCGGCGTCACGGAATCTCCCCGATCCGGGTGACGGCCGGGCCCCGGCGGGACGCCTGTGACATGCGCCCGCCGGGACGGGCGATGGCGCGACGGGCGGCGAGCCGTGAAAGGATGGGACGCCCGCGCACCGGGGACGCGACGGACCTCCTCGCCGGCGGCGGGTGCGCCGGGCGGGTCGGACGGCTTGAGGCGAAAGGAACCGGAGCACACGTGAGTGAGAATCAGAACCTCCTCGCGGAGCAGCGGCGCGCCCTGATCCTCGACGAGGTCCGGCGCCGCGGCGGTGTCCGGGTCAACGAGCTGACCCGGAAGCTCGGCGTGTCGGACATGACGGTCCGCCGCGATCTGGACGCGCTGGCCCGCCAGGGCGTGCTGGAGAAGGTGCACGGCGGGGCGGTGCCGTTGGTGGAGGCGAGCACGCACGAGCCCGGCTTCGAGGCGAAGTCGGGGCTGGAGCTGAGCGCCAAGGAGGACATCGCCCGAACGGCGGCCGAGCTGGTGGCGCCGGGCACGGCGATCGCACTCTCGGGCGGGACGACGACGTACGCGCTGGCCCAGCACCTGCTGGACGTGCCGGATCTGACGGTGGTCACCAACTCGGTGCGGGTGGCGGACGTCTTTCACGCGGCGCAGCGCACCTCGGGCCGGCGGCCGGGCGCGGCGACCGTCGTACTGACCGGCGGGGTGCGCACCCCGTCCGACTCGCTGGTCGGTCCGGTGGCCGACCAGGCGATCGCGGCGCTCCACTTCGACGTGCTGTTCCTCGGTGTGCACGGGATATCGCTGGAAGCGGGCCTGTCGACGCCGAACCTCGCGGAGGCCGAGACCAACCGGCGTCTGGTGCAGTCCGCGCGGCGGGTCGTGGTGGTCGCCGACCACACCAAGTGGGGTGTGGTGGGCCTGAGTTCCTTCGCCGGGCTGGAGCAGGTCGACACCCTGGTGACGGACGCAGGGCTGCCGGCCGACGCGCGCGCCGAGGTCGCCGAGAAGCTGCGCCTGGTGGTGGCGGGCGAACGGGCCGACCGGACCACCGCGGCGGACGGTGCGGACATCTGACGTCCCGTCGGCCATCCGGCGCGCTCCCGCCGGCACCGGCACACGGGTGCGGTGGGCCTTCGCCGCCGACGGACCGGCGGCCCTCCGACTCGTCCTCACCCTGGCCCGGGCGGGACTGGGGCGCGCCCTCCGGGACGCCGTGCGGTCCCTCGACCGGCGGCTGACGGCCTCCTGACCCGCCGCGGGTGCTGCCCCACGCACTGGACGGGGCACACCACCCCCGGCTCAGTCCGGCCACACCCCGGTCGCCAGGAACGACTCGATCGCCGCCGTGTACGGCGCGATGTCCAGGCCCTGGGCGGTGAGCCAGTCGTCCGAGTAGTACTTGTCCAGATACCGGTCCCCGGGGTCGCACAGCAGTGTCACCACGCTGCCCTGCCGCCCCTGCGCCACCATCTCGGCGATGATCTTCAGGGCGCTCCACAGACCGGTGCCGGTGGAGCCGCCCGCCTTGCGGCCGATGGCCTGCTCCAGTGCGCGGACGGCGGCGACGCTGGCCGCGTCCGGCACCTTCATCATCCGGTCGATGGCGCCGGGCACGAAGCTCGGCTCCATGCGCGGCCGGCCGATGCCCTCGATGCGTGAGCCGCAGTCGCACGTGACGTCCGGATCGCCGGTGGTCCAGCCCTCGAAGAAACAGGAGTTGTCCGGATCGGCGACACAGATGCGGGTGTCGTACTGCATGTAGTGGACGTAGCGCGCGATGGTCGCGGAGGTGCCGCCGGTGCCCGCGGTGGCGACGATCCACGCCGGCTCCGGGAACCTCTCCAACTCCAGCTGGCGGAAGACGGATTCGGCGATGTTGTTGTTGCCGCGCCAGTCCGTGGCCCGTTCCGCGTAGGTGAACTGGTCCATGTAGTGGCCGCCGGTCTCTCCCGCGAGGCGGGCGGACTCCTCGTACATCGTGCGGGGGTCGTCCACGAAGTGGCACCGGCCGCCGTGGAACTCGATCAGGCGGCACTTCTCGGCGCTCGTCGTGCGCGGCATGACCGCGATGAAGGGCACGCCGATCAGCTTCGCGAAGTACGCCTCGGAGACGGCGGTCGAGCCACTGGAGGCCTCGATCACCGGGCGTCCCGGCCGGATCCATCCGTTGCACAGGCCGTAGAGGAACAGCGACCGTGCCAGCCGGTGCTTGAGGCTGCCGGTCGGGTGGGTCGACTCGTCCTTCAGGTACAGGTCGATACCCCACTCCTCGGGCAGCGGGAAGCGCAGGAGGTGGGTGTCGGCCGAGCGGTTGGCGTCGGCCTGGACCTTGCGGACGGCCTCTTTCAGCCAGGCGCGGTAGCCGCTGTCGGTCCGGTCGGCGTCGAGGGTTTCGCCGGTCCGGGTCTGTGGGGTGGTGCTCACGGCGGGACTCCTTACGCTGAGCGCCGACGGCGTGGAGCGCGGCCGGACGCCCCCGATGATAGACACCTTCCGGCACGCTTCCCACCTGCATAAACGCGCCTTTGAGCGGCTCAAAGCCGCCCCTGGGGCGGCCGTAGCGCACTCACTCCCGGACGCCACGCGCTCCCGGGTGGGGGCGCACTTCGCGCGAGTGCTCCGGGCACCGGCGGCGGCCGGGGCGCGCGCACTGGTGCTGTCCGGCGAAGGGGGGCAGACTGCACCGGCAGGAGGAGGCCTGGGCCCCCGCGGGACATGCGGAGCCCGGCGGACGGACCGGCTCCTCGACCCGTCGGCACGCGGGACGAAGCCCACGACGAGCGATGCGCAAGGGGGCGGGAAGGGATGGCGGAACCGGAATTCACGGCCAGGGGCGTGCGGATCGAGCAGCGGCTGCGTTCGCTCACCCGGGCCGGGCAGATCCGGATCAGCGGCGGCAGGCTGGAGTTGCTCACCAGTTACGGCAGCGAGATCGACAGCGCGCCGGTGCGGGCGGTGCGGGCGTCGAAGCCCTGGTTCGCCCCGGACGACCGGGCACTCGCCGACCTGAACGGCAAGCGCTACCTGCTGACCCTCGGTGACCACGACCTCGCTCCGGGCGAGACCGGGCCGCCCGCCGCGCGCCGGTTCATCGAGGCCGTCCGCCGGGCGGCGCGACACGACCGCTAGGAGACGCGAGTTGCAGGACTCGGCCCCTTGCGTCACGCTGGTCACACGTCACTCTGGGTTTACCGGCGATAACGCTGCGAACCAGCCCGCCGGCCACGACAGCAGGCGGCAATGTCACGCAGGCGTCCTGCTGCATTCGAAACGTCGTGTTCTTCCGGACCTCTACGTCGGGGAGTCGCAGCCGTGATCAGTCACCCAAGCAGGCACTGCACGGTGGAGCTCCAAGCCCTGCCGTCGCGGATCGGCCAGGTCCGCAGAATCGTATCGGCGCACTTGCGCTACTGGCAGCTCAACCCTCTGATAGATCGGGCCGCGCTCGGTGTGACGGAGCTGTTGACCAACGTCCACCAGCACGCCCGGCCCGACAAGTTGTGCACCGTGGAGCTCGAGGTGCTGCTCGACCGGCTGACGGTCTCGGTGCGCGACCACGACCCGCGCCTTCCCGTGGTGGAGGACGTGGAGCCGCTCGCCACCGGGGGCCGTGGTCTGGCGATGGTGGCGGCGATGAGCGAGAGCTGGGGCGCGCGCCCGGACGGGGAGCGGGGCAAGGTCGTCTGGTTCACCCTGCCCACCGCCGTGTCCGCGGTGTCGGTGCCGGCCCTGGTGCCGCGCCTGACCGCCGGGGAGACGTCCGTGCGCCGGTTCACCCAGGTCGAACCCGCGCTCGACGGCGCCGCCCGGCCGGCGCACGCTCCCGCCCGGTCGGCCGTTCCCGGCTGACCGGGCGGTGACCGAATGGTGAACGGGCCCGCGGGACATCCCGCGGGCCCGTCCCGGCTGTCCGCGGCGTCACGGCGCGGCGACGGCCCGCAGCACGTCCAGGCGGGCCGCGCGCCGGGCCGGGCGCAGCGCGGCGAGGACTCCGGCCGTGACGCCCACCAGCGCCACCGCCACTAGGCGCACCGGCGGGACGGCGAACGCGAACGAGGTGCCGCTCGCGCCCTCGGAGGCCTTCACCAGCACCCAGCCGAGGCAGGTGCCGAGGGTGAGCCCCCCGGCCGTGCCGAAGGCGGCGATCAGGACCGACTCCCAGCGGACCATGGCGCGCAGCTGGGCGCGGGTCTGGCCGACCGCGCGCAGCAGCCCCAGTTCGCGGGTGCGTTCGTGGATCGCCAGGGTCAGCGTGTTGGCGATGCCGAGCAGCGCGATGAGGACCGCCAGGGCGAGCAGGGCGTAGACGAGCGTGAGCATCATGTCGATGCCGCCGGCCGAGGACTGCGCGTACTCGGCGCGGGTCTGCACCTGCGGGTTGCCGTACCGGGCGGCCACCCGCTGGACCGCCTTCCTGCCCGCGTCGGCGCCCACCCCGTCCTTGAGGGAGACGGCGACCAGGGTGTCGGCGTCCTGGGTGCGGTGCGGGGCCCAGGCGGCGCGGGTGACGACGTAGTCGCCGGCGAGTTCGGACTGCCCGTAGACCGCGCGGACGGTGAACATCCCGGTCCTGCCGTCGGTGAAGGTCAGCCTCGCCCGGTCGCCGGTGGTGAGGCCGCGTGCGTCGGCCTCCTTCCGGCTGACGGCGATCCCGTCGGTGCCGAGGGCGCGGAGGCTGCCCCGCACCCGGCCGAGGTCGAAGGTGCGGGCGAGGGCGTCAGGGTCGGTGACGGTCAGGGATCGCCCCCTGCCGTCGACCTCCGCCACGCCCCGGCCGAGCCCGACGGCGGTGTCCACCTCGGGCAGTCGCCGCACGGCGGCGGCGAGCCCGGGGCTCAGTCCGCTGCCGCCCGCGCCGAAGGACGGGGTGCTCACCGCGAGGTCGCCCGCGAAGGAGCGGGACACGGTCTGGTCCATGGTGGCCTTGAGCGAGGCTCCGAAGACCGTGAAGAGCGACACGACGGCGACCCCGATCATCAGCGCGCCCGCGGTCGCGGCGGTGCGCTTCGGGCTGCGCAGCGCGTTGCGCCGGGCGAGGGCGCCGGTGACGCCGCGCAGCCGGTCGAGCGGGCCGCCGAGGAGCCGTACGACGACGGTGGAGGCGACCGGGCCGAGAACCACGAAGGCGGCCAGGGCCAGTACGGCGCCCAGTCCGGCCGCCCACACCGACCGGGAGACCAGCACGCCGGCCAGGGTGACCGCGACGGACGTGACCGCGAGGGCGGTGCCGGCGGCCGCGCGGCTGCGGGAAGCCCCGGAGGAGTCGACGGCGCTCTCGCGCAGCGCCGCCAGGGGCGCGGTCCGGCCGGCCCGTACGGCGGGCAGCAGCGCGGAGCCCAGGCAGACGACGACGCCGACCGCGAGCGGCGGCAGCATCGACCGGGACGTGACGACGAGGCCGCCCTCGGGGAAGGGGAACCCGATGGCCGGGAACAGCGCCTGCAGTCCCGCGGCGATCCCGATGCCGCCCGCCAGTCCCGCGGCGGAGCCGGCGATCGCGACCGCGCTCGCCTCGACGAGGGTGGCGGCGGTCACCTGGCGGCGGGCGGCCCCGAGGGCGCGCAGCAGGGCGTTCTCCCGGGTGCGCTGGGCCACGACGATCGCGAAGGTGTTGTGGATGGAGAACGTGGCCACCAGCAGCGCCACTCCGGAGAACACCAGCAGGAACGTGGTGAACATGGTCAGGAACTGACTGGAGATCATGTCGGTGTTCTCCTGGGCCGACTCCTGTCCGGTGATGGCCTCGACGCCGCGGGGCAGGACGGGCGTCAGCCGGCGCACCAGATCGCGCTGGCCGACGCCCGGCTCGGCCCGCACCAGGATGCTCGCCGCCTGGCCGGGCCGGGCGGTCAGGTACTTCTCCGCGTCGGCGCGGGTCATGCCGGTGAACGTCACCTGGGCCATGCCGTCCTCGCCGCCGAACGTCGCGAGGCCCACGATCGTCACCCTGACCGGGTCGGGCGTGCGCAGGGTCGTCGTGTCGCCGATCCGCAGGCCCCCCTTGCGCGCGGCACCGCGGTTGACGACGACCTCGCCGGACTTCGCGGGCGCGCGGCCCTCGGCGAGCCGGTACGGGTTGAGCTCCGGGTCGGTGATCCAGTTGCCGGCCAGGGTGGGTGGTCCCTGACCGCCGACGGCCGTGCCCTTCCTGCCGACGAGTTGCCCCGCGCCCTGGATCTCGGGGGCGGAGGCCGCGACGCCGGGGACCCGTGCCACGGCCGTGAGCAGGGAAGTGTCGACGGGCCGGCGCACGCCCCGGCTCTCGCCGGGTGTGGTGATGACGTCGGCGCCCCGGACGACGGCGTCCGTGCCCCGGGCCGCCGTGCCGAACATCGAGTCGAAGCTCGCGCGCAGCGTGTCGCCCATGACCAGGGTGCCGGTCAGGAAGGCGACACCGAGGAACACGGCGAGGAAGGTGCCGGCGAAGCGCCGCCGGTGGGCGCGCAGGGAGGACAGGCTGAGGCGGACCGTGGCGTTCACGACCTCACCTCGAAGGCCTTCATACGGTCCAGGACCGAGTCGGCGGTCGGGGACTCCATACGGTCGACCAGGTGCCCGTCGGCGAGGAAGAGGACCTCGTCGGCGTGGGCGGCGGCGACCGGGTCGTGGGTGACCATCACCACCGTGCGGTCCATGTGGCGCACGGCGCGGCCGAGCAGGCCGAGCACCTCCGCGCCGGAGCGGGAGTCGAGGTTTCCGGTCGGCTCGTCGGCGAAGACGACGTCCGGCCGGCCGGCGAACGCCCGTGCCACGGCGACGCGTTGCTGCTGTCCGCCGGAGAGCTGGGCGGGCCGGTGGTGCAGCCGGTCGCGCAGGCCGACGACGTCGACGAGCGCGTCGATCCACTCCTCGTCCCCGCCGCGGCCCGCGAGGTCCAGCGGCAGTGTGATGTTCTCCGCGACGGTCAGCGTCGGCACGAGGTTGAACGCCTGGAAGACGAAGCCGACCCGGTCGCGGCGCAGCAGGGTCAGCCGGCGGTCGTCGAGGCCGCTCAGCTCGGTGCCGCCGATGTGGGCGGTGCCGGAGGTGAGCGTGTCGAGTCCCGCCGCGCAGTGCATCAGGGTGGACTTGCCGGAGCCGGAGGGGCCCATGATCGCGGTGAAGCGCCCGGCCGGGAAGTCGACGCTCACGCCGTCCAGGGCCCGCACGGCGGTGTCGCCGGCGCCGTACACCTTCACGGCGTCGACGACCCGCGCGGCCGTCCGGGTCTCGGTCACGGTGCTCATACGGCACCGCCCTTGCCCGCGCGGCCGAACTGCTCCTCCAGCACCGACAGCCGGCGCCAGTACTCGTCCTCGTCGATCTCGCCGGAGGCGAAGCGGCGGCCGAGGAGGGCGAGGGGCGAGTCGGGGGCGGGGCGGCCGTCCGGGCCCCGCCACGGTCCGCGGTCCGTGCCGCGCCAGGTCCCGCCCCGGCCACCGCTCCAGACGGCGCGGCGCAGGACGGTGACGGCGCCGACGATCACGGCCGCCCACATCAGCGGGAAGAAGAGGATCCACGGCCCGGGGCCGCCGTCCCAGTTCGCCAGGGTCTGCATCTCGGCTCATCTCCTCGGAGGTTCTGCGGTGATGTTCCGAGAGTGGCTCCGGGACGGGGTCCGGGTCGTCGTACGGCCGGCGGCAGTGCGCGTACCTCCCGGGAAGTACGGAGCGCGCCCGCGCCTGCTCCTCCGGGCCTCGACTTCTGTACCTACCAGTATGTACAGTGCTGCCATGAGCACTGCGGAACGGCTGATCGAGTCCACCCGCGAGCTGCTGTGGGAGCGCGGGTACGTGGGCACCAGCCCCAAGGCGATCCTGGAGCGGGCGGGCGCCGGGCAGGGCAGCATGTACCACCACTTCAAGGGCAAGCCCGACCTCGCGCTGGCGGCGATCCGCCGGACGGCCGAGGAGCTGCTGGCCACCGCGGAGGAAGTACTCGGCGGCCCGGGCACGCCGTACGACCGCATCGAGGCGTATCTGCGGCGCCAACGCGACGTGCTGCGCGGCTGCCCGGTGGGACGTCTGACGATGGACCCCGACGTCGTCGCCGACGACGAGCTGCGCGCGCCGGTCGACGAGGCGCTCGACCGGATCCGTGAGCGGCTGGCCGGGCTCGTCGAAGAGGGCCAGGAGCAGGGCCGGTTCGCGCCCTCGCTGGACGGCGAGGAGATCGCGGCGGCGATCCTCGCCACCGTCCAGGGCGGCTACGTACTCGCGCGCGCCTCCGGCTCCCCCGCCGCCTTCGACGCCGCTGTCCGGGGCCTGCTCTCACTGCTCGCGCCGCGGAACCCATGAGACCTCGGGGGCCC
This sequence comes from Streptomyces sp. NPDC096152, assembly GCF_044763235.1. Classification (NCBI taxonomy): domain Bacteria; kingdom Bacillati; phylum Actinomycetota; class Actinomycetes; order Kitasatosporales; family Streptomycetaceae; genus Streptomyces; species Streptomyces sp. NPDC096152. Next base: position 262,171 of record NZ_JBIWFW010000006.1, read on the forward strand.
GGCGGCCGCCGGGCCGCACTGGACCCGACCCAGCCGAAAGGACCCGCTCCATGCACGCCATGCAGTACGAGCTGACGCTCCCCGCCGACTACGACATGGACGTCGTGCGTGGCCGTGTGGCACGCCTCGGGCATCTGCTGGACGACTGGGAGGGCCTCGGCCTCAAGGCGTACCTGGTGCGCGCACGGGGAGTGCACGGCTCGCCGGTCAACCAGTACGCGCCGTTCTACCTGTGGAACACAGTCGAGGGCATGAACTCCTTCCTCGCCGGCGGCTTGCAGGGACTCGTCGACGACTTCGGGCGGCCCGCCGTGCGGCAGTGGACCGGGGTGGCGTTCGAGGAGGGCACCGCCACCGGCTCCCCCGCCGCCCTGGCCGTACGGCACCGGCAACCCGTCCCGGACGGCGTGGAGTTGGCCGCGTTCATGGACGACGCGGCCCGAAAGACGGCGCGGCTGGCCGGTCTGGACGGAGCGGTCCTTGCGGCGGCCGCCCTGGACACCCACCGCTGGGAGCTGGTGCACCTCTCCCTCTGGACCCGGCACCCCGCCGCGGCCGGCGCCCCACGGCCCGACGGCGACATCTTCCAGGTCCTCCACCTGTCCGCCCCCGGACGGAAGACCCTGCGGCCCGGCCGCCATTGGTGAACACGGTCCGCCCGGCAGCCGAAGGCGGGCCCCTCACCGGAGCCGGACGCCGGAGGTGGTGGTGCCGGGGTCGGTGGGTGGCGGGGCGGGGGTCACGGTGGTGGCGGGGCGGGGGTCATGTCAGGGCGCCCAGGGGGTCGTCGAGGACCGGCTGCCAGGCCAGTTCGGCGGCGCCCACCAGGCTGTTGTGGTCGAGGGTGCAGGGGAGGATCGGGACGCCGCCGCTCTGGCCCCACAGGCTCCGGTCGGCGACGACGGCGCGCAGCCGGTCCGGGTCGGCGTCGAGCAGGGTGCGGTGCAGGCCGCCGAGGATGATCCGGTCCGGGTTGAGGATGTTCACCAGGCCGACGAGACCGAGGCCCAGGCGGTCGATGAGGGCCTCGGCGGCCGCGCGGACGGCGGGGGCGTCGTAGTGGTCGCGGATCAGGTCGTGCGCCTGCTTCAGCAGCGACACCTCGGGGCCCACCTCGCGGCCCGCGGCGGTGAGGAAGGCCAGCGGGTCGGCCTCGACGTCGAGGCAGCCGCGGCTGCCGCAGTGGCAGGGGCGGCCCTCGGGGTTGACGGTGAGGTGGCCTACCTCCAGGGCCAGACCGGAACTGCCCGTGTGCAGCCGCCCGTCCAGCACCAGCGCGCCGCCCACGCCCCGGTGGCCGGTGGCCACGCACAGCAGGTCGCGGGCACCCCGGCCCGCGCCGTGCCGGTGCTCGGCCAGCGCCGCGAGGTTGACGTCGTTGGCGGCGAACGCCGGCCCGGTGATCCCGGCGGCGCGCACGCACTCGGCGAAGATCCGGCGCACGGGTGCGCCCGCGGGCCACGCAAGGTGCAGCGGGTTCAGCGCGAGCCCCTCCGGCTCGGCGACCGCCGACGGCACGGCGAGCCCGGCGCCGACGCAGCGCCGCCCGGTCGCGCGCAGCAGTTCGGCACCGGCCTCCACGACGGAGCCGAGCACCTTGGCCGGGTCGGCGTCGACGGTCTCGCAGCCGGGCGCGGTCGCCACGATCCGGCCGCCCAGGCCCACCAGGGCCGCGCGGAACCCGTCGGCGTGCACCTGCGCGGCCAGCGCGACCGGGCCGTTCTCGGCGACCGCGAGCCGGTGCGAGGGGCGCCCCTGCGACCCGGCCGCCGCGCCCGGGCGGGCGTCCACCCGGATCAGGCCCAGCGCCTCCAGCTCCGCCGCCACCGCGCCCGCCGTCGCCCGGGTCACCCCGAGCTCGGCGGTGAGCACGGCCCGGGTCGGGGCGCGTCCGGTGTGCACGAGCTCCAGCGCGGGGCCGAGCGCACCGCGCCCTCGGTCCAGCCGCGTCCTCGAGGTGGTCCCTTCCCCCGACGTCCGGGGGTCCGCCTTGCCGCTCATGAGGGCGAGTCTCCCATGATCCTCCGGTGCTGTGACCGGCGCCGTGAGTCAGAAGCCGCTCACCCGGAGGGTGATGTTCAGCCTTCCGGTCAGCGCCAACTCGGGCGGCGCGGTGCCCGGGTGGACGCGGGGCACGCCGTGGTGGGCGAGCCGGGCGGGGCCGCCGAACACGAACAGGTCGCCGCTGCGCAGTTCGACGTCGGTCCACGGCCGGGCCCGGGTCTCGGTGTTGCCGAAGCGGAACACGCAGGTGTCGCCGAGGCTGAGGGAGACCACCGGCGCGGTCGACTTCTCGTCGCCGTCGCGGTGCATGCCCATCCGGGCGCCGGCGTCGTAGAAGTTGATCAGCGCGATGTCGTATGCGGCCGCCGGCACCGCCTCCGGGCCCAGCGCGTCGGCCACCGCGCGCCGGCCCAGCTCGCCCAGCCAGGCCGGGAACGGCTTCACCGGCGCCCCGTCGCCGTCGACGACGGTGCGGGCGTAGGCGTAGGGGTACCAGTGCCGGCCCAGGCAGACCTGCCGCGCGGTCATCGTGCCGCCGCCGGGGGTGCGCACCGTGCGCAGGCCGGCCGGCGGGCGGGCCCACTCCCGGCAGGCCGTGAGCAGCTCGCGCTGCCGCCCGCCGTCCAGCCAGTCGGGCACGTGCACGGCACCGGGCACGATCTCCGTACGCGCCCGGGGGAACAGCTCGGCGTCCATGCCGTCCATCCTCGCGCATCGGCCCGCGACGGTCCCGAGGAGCGCGGCGCCCGCCCCGGCCGACCGGGCCTGAGCTGCGGCTCCGCTAGCCTTGTCGGACGATGAACGACCGTATGACGACGCCCTGGGGCGAGCTGGAGCTGGCCCGCTTCCCCGAGGACCCCCGCGACCGGCTGCGCGCCTGGGACGCGTCCGACGAGTACCTGCTGCGGCACCTCGCGCAGCGGGAGCCGGACGAGCCGGGCCGGGAGCCCGGGACGGGACTGTCCGGAACCGTCGTGGTGGTCGGAGACCGCTGGGGCGCGCTGGTCACGGCGCTGGCCGCGCACCGGCCGGTGCAGATCACCGACTCGTTCCTGACCCAGGAGGCGACCCGCGCCAACCTCGCCCGCAACGGCGTGGAGACCGGTGCGGTGCGTCTGCTCACCACCCAGGATCCACCGCCCGGCCGCGTCGACGTCCTCCTGGTGCGGGTGCCCAAGAGCCTGGCCCTGCTGGAGGACCAGTTGCTGCGGCTGGCGCCCGCGGTGCACGAGGACACGCTCGTCGTCGGCACCGGCATGGTGAAGGAGATCCACACCTCCACGCTGCAACTGTTCGAGCGGGTGCTCGGACCGACCCGGACCTCGCTCGCGGAGCGCAAGGCACGGCTGATCTTCTGCACCCCGGACGCGTCCGTGCGGCGGCCCGACAACCCGTGGCCGCACCGCTACGCGCTGCCCGAGGGGATCGGCGCCGTCTCCGGGCGTACCGTCGTCAACCACGCCGGCGTCTTCTGCGCGGACCGGCTCGACATCGGCACCCGGTTCTTCCTCGGGCACCTGCCGCGAAGCCGTGGCGCGCGGCGGGTGGTGGACCTGGGCTGCGGCAACGGCGTGGTGGGGACGGCCGTGGCGCTGGCGGACCCCGAGGCCGAGGTGCTGTTCGTGGACGAGTCGTTCCAGGCCGTGGCCTCGGCGGAGGCGACGTACCGGGCGAACGGCGTGCCGGGGCACGCCGAGTTCCGGGTCGGCGACGGGCTGGCCGGGATACCGGACGGCAGCGTGGACCTGGTGCTCAACAACCCGCCGTTCCACTCCCACCAGGCGACGACCGACACGACCGCGTGGCGGATGTTCACCGGGGCGCGGCGCGTGCTGCGCCCGGGCGGCGAGCTGTGGGTGATCGGCAATCGGCACCTGGGGTACCACGCCAAGCTGCGGCGCCTGTTCGGCGCCTGTGAACTGGTCGCGAGCGACCCGAAGTTCGTGGTGCTGAGGGCCGTCAGGAGGTAGCCGGCGGGCGGCCGGAGCCGAGGACCGCGACGAGCCGCCGCACCTCCGCCACCATGGCCTCACGGCCCACCCCGAGGTAGGTGCGCGAGTCGACCGCCTCGGGACGGCCGGCGAGGAAGTCGCGGATCGCGCCGGTCATGGCGATGTTCAAGGCGGTGCCGACGTTGACCTTGGCGATGCCGCCGGCGACGGCCGCGGCCAGTTCGGCGTCTGGCACGCCGGATGAGCCGTGCAGGACGAGCGGTACGTCCAGTGCGCCGGCGAGGCGTTTGATCAGGTCGTGGTCGAGGGCGGCGGTGCGCTCGGTCATGGCGTGGGTGTTGCCGACGGCCACGGCCAGCGCGTCCACCCCGGAGTCGGTCACGAACGCGTGCGCCTCGGCGGGGTCGGTGCGGGCCCCGGGGGCGTGGGCGTCGAGCGGCGGCCGCCCGTTCTTCCCGCCGATCTCGCCCAACTCGGCCTCGATCCAGAGACCTTGGGCGTGGGCCCATTCGGCGGCGGCCCCGGTCGCGGCGAGGTTCTCGTTGTACGGCAGCCGGGAGGCGTCGTACATGACGGAGCTGAAACCCGCGTCACGGGCCTGGCGCAGCAGGTCGTCGCTCTGCACGTGGTCGAGGTGGAGGGCGACCGGCACGCTGGCGCGTTCGGCGGCGGCGACGGCGGCGCGGGCGAGCGGAAGCATCCGCCCGTAGCGGAACCTGACCGCGTTCTCGCTGACTTGGAGGACGACGGGGGTGCCGGCCGCCTCGGCTCCCGCGACGACGGCCTCGACGTGCTCCAGCGTGATGACGTTGAAGGCGGCGACGGCGGAGCGCGCGGCGGCGGCCGCGGTGATCAGCTCGCCGGTGGCTGCAAGCGGCACGGCCTGTCCTTTCGGGGACTGGGATCAGGAGGTGTGGGCCAGGAGTGCGGGTCAGGGGTTGAGGATCACCGAACGGGTCAGGTGGCGCGGCTGGTCCGGGTCGAGGCCGCGGACGGCGGCGACGGCGACCGCTAGGCGCTGGACGCGGACGAGTTCGGCGAGGGGGTCGAGTTCGCCCTGGATCCACAGGGCGCCGGTGGCGCGCACCTGGTCGGCGAGCCCCTCCGGCGCCCGGCCGAGCATCCAGGTGGCCGTGGAGCGGGTGGTGACGCTGATGGGCCCGTGCCGGTACTCCATCGCCGGGTAGGCCTCGGTCCAGGACAGCGAGGCCTCCCGCATCTTCAGCCCGGCCTCGTTGGCGAGCCCCACGGTCCAGCCGCGGCCGAGGAACGTGAACTGGGTACGGTCCACGAGCCCTTCGGGCAGCGGCTCGGCGAGGGCGGTGCGGGCGTCGTCGACGACGGTGTCGGTGTGCAGCCCGAGGTGGGCGCGCAGCAGGGTGAGCGCGGTGGTCGCGAACCGGGTCTGCACCACGGAGCGTTCGTCCGCGAAGTCGAGCACCACGACGTCGTCGGCGACTCCCATGACGGGCGTGTCCGGGTCCGCGGTGACGGCGGTCGTGCGCGTACGGCCCTTCAACCGGCCGAGCAGGTCGAGGACTTCGGTGGTGGTGCCGGAGCGGGTCAGGGCGAGCACCCGGTCGTAGGAGCGGCCGTAGGGGAACTCGGAGGCGGCGAAGGCGTCCGTCTCGCCCTCCTCCGCGCCCTCGCGCAGCGCGGCGGCCGCCTGGGCCATGAAGTACGAGGTGCCGCAGCCGACGATCGCGACCCGCTCCCCCGGCTCCGGAAGGGCCCGGCCCTGCTCGGTGGCCTCGGCCGCGGCGCGGGTCCAGCACTCGGGCTGGCTGCTCAGCTCGTCCTCGACATGGGTCATGCCGCCCTCACTCTTCCCCTGGCGATGCCTGGTGATTGTTCCTGCAAGATAGCGCTCGTTTTCGCGCACAATCAAGCATCACGGCGGCTGCCGCGTGCGTTAGGGTCTCGGGAGATCGAGGGAACGGAGGCCCGCGGATGTCGCGCGACGCCCGCTGGAAGGCGCTGCTGGAGATGCTCGTCGAGCGCGGCCGGCTGGACGTCGAGGAGGTGGCGTCCGAGCTGGGCGTGTCGGCCGCGACCATCCGCCGGGACTTCGACCAGCTCGCCGAGCAGCAGATGCTCGTGCGCACCCGGGGCGGGGCCGTCGTGCACGGCGTCTCCTACGAGCTGCCGCTGCGGTACAAGACGGCCCGCCGCGCCTCCGAGAAGCAGCGGATCGCCAAGGCGGTCGCGGACCTCGTGTCGCCCGGTGAGGCGGTGGGCCTGACCGGCGGCACGACCACGACGGAGGTGGCCCGCGCCCTGGCGGTGCGCGGCGATCTGACCTCCGCCGCCCCGGGGCCGTCCGGCTCCCCCGGGTCCTCCGGCTCCCCGGCGCTGACCGTGGTGACCAACGCACTGAACATCGCCAACGAGCTGGCCGTGCGGCCGCAGTTCAAGATCGTGGTGACCGGCGGGGTCGCGCGCCCGCAGTCGTACGAGCTCATCGGGCCGCTGGCGGACGGGGTGCTGAGTCAGATCACCCTGGACGTGGCGGTGCTCGGGGTGGTCGCCTTCGACGTCGCGCACGGCGCCGCGGCGCACGACGAGGCGGAGGCCGCCGTCAATCGGCTGCTGTGCGAGCGCGCCGAACGGGTCGTCGTCGCCGCCGACTCCAGCAAGCTGGGCCGGCGCGCCTTCGCCCGGATCTGCCCGGCCGAGTCGGTGGACACGCTGGTCACGGACACGGCGGCGGGGCAGGACACGGTACGGCGGTTCGAGGAGGCGGGCATCCGGGTCGTCACCGTCTGACGGCTCGTCCCCCGCCCCGCACCCCGGGCCCGCCCGTTCCGCTCAGGCGCGGAAGAAGCCCACACCGCGGCAGTCGTTGCACCCCGGGAAGGGCCGGGCGTCCTCCGGTGCGCGCTGCTGGGCCTGGAGTGCGACGCTCACCAGGGTCATGAGGAGATCGACGTCCGCGGAGGCGTCCAGACGCAGCGTCACCCACTGCGAACCGGGCACGAGCCGGATCGCCGCGAACCGCCGCAGGTCCCCCGCCAGCCGCCGGATGGCCCCGGCGGTGAGCCGGAGGTCGACGTCCCGGCCGGAGTGGAAATGGGCTATCTCGCCTTGAGCGGAGCTGAGGGCCTGCCCCGTACCGCAACTCGGCGCCGCCTCCATCAGGTCGGGCCAGGAAGCCAGTTGGGCAAGAGCACGTGCGGCCAACGTCATGGTTCCATCATGGCGCGCTCACCGTTTGGACACCGATACGTGAGCGAGCCTTAACCGATCCGTGTCCGACCGCGTCCCGCCGCCCGGGCACGCACGCCCGCGCACGTACGCACCGCACGCCCGGCGGTACCTCGCCACGGCACCGGCCCGGCGAACTCGCCGCACCTCACGGCACGTACACGAAGTGAGAGGGTCAACTTCCGCTTGACGTCCGCCCCCTGGACGTCCAGCACCACATCGGTACGCTCGCGGCCGAAACGCGCCCAACCTCGTGCGAGTGGAAGGCGGTGCCCCATGGCAGACGGGACGTCCGGACGGGGACTGATCGGCGAGCTCATGGCCGAGTTCCTGGGCACAATGGTCCTCATCCTGTTCGGCTGCGGTGTGGTCGCGCAGGTCGTGGCCGGGAAGCTCGGAGATCACGACAGCATCACCTGGGCGTGGGGCCTCGGCGTCACGCTCGGTGTCTACATGGCCGCCCGTGTCAGCGGCGCCCACCTCAATCCCGCGGTGACCCTGGCACTGGCCTGCTTCAAGGGCTTCTCCTGGCGCAAGGTCCTGCCCTACGCCCTGGCGCAGACGCTCGGCGCGTTCGTCGCGGCCCTGCTGGTGCGCTGGAACTACACCGAGATCCTCGCCGAGGCCGACCCGGGGCACACGATCAAGACCCAGGGCGTCTTCTCGACCCTCCCCGGCAACGGTGTCTTCCCGGTCAGCGAGTGGGGCGCGCTGCGCGACCAGATCATCGGCACCGCGATCCTGGTCCTGCTGATCTTCGCCGTCACCGACCTGCTCAACACCCCGCCGGGCGCCAACCTCGCGCCCCTGATCATCGGCTTCCTGGTCGTGGCCATCGGCATGGCCTGGGGCGCGGACGCGGGCTACGCCATCAACCCGGCCCGCGACTTCGGCCCCCGTCTCGCGAGCTACCTCACGGGATACGGCACGGCCTGGCGGGACCAGTACGGGCACCTCTACTTCTGGGTGCCGATCGCCGGCCCGCTGATCGGCGGCATGATCGGCGCCCTGGCGTACCGCCTGCTCGTCACCCCGCACCTGCCGGTGACGCCGGCGGAGCAGGAACCCGGGCGGGTCCCGACGCCCGACTCCGCGAATGCGTGACGGAGAGTGACGGAGGAGGACCCGGTTCAAGGGCCCGCCCGCGACGGGGCGGGCCCTCCGGGCGGGCCCGCGATCCCATCCGGGAGCACACTGGCAGGAGGAGCCGCCCAGCGTCGGGGAACGACAGGTGCCCCGAGCGGCCGTCGGTGCTCACGAGGGGGTGTCGAAGGTGACACGTCGTGCGGGAGAGTGGCAGCGCCTGCTGTGGCGGTGGCGGCGCAGTCCGCTGCGGCGGACCAGTGATGTCGTGGAGGCGTGGATCCTGGTCGCCGCCTGCCTCCTCGCCGTGGCCGGCGGCCTCCTCGCGGGGCTCCTGACGGCGGGCGCGATGCGGCAGAGCGCCGACGGGGTGCGCGACCGGAGCCGGCCGGTGTCGGCCGCGCTGACCGAGGAGGCGACGCGGGAGGCCGCCCGGCCCACGAGCAGCGCCCTGGTGTGGGGCACGGTGCGCTGGACCGACCGGGACGGCGCGGCGCACACGGGCCGTGCCAGGGTCCCGGTCACCGCGCGGCCCGGCAGCCACGTCACGGTGTGGACGGACGGGCACGGCCGCCTGACCCCGCCGCCCGTCTCGCACGCGGAAGCCGCCTTCCAGGCGGCCCTCGGCGGGCTCTGGGCCGCGACGGCCGCCGTGGGCGTGGTCATCGGCGGCGCCAAGCTGGCCCGGGCCCGGCTGGACCGCCACCGCATGGACCAGTGGGCCGAGGAGTGGGCCCGGGTGGACACGCGGTGGGGGCGCAAGACGGGCTGACGCGGTGCCGCCGTCCGCCGGCGGCTACAGCGCGCGCTCCAGGCGCTCGGCCACCAGCTTCACGAACTGTGCCGGGTCCTTCGGCCGGCCGCCCTCGGCGAGCATCGCCAGGCCGTACAGCAGTTCGGCGGTCCCGGTGAGCCGCGTACGGTCCTCGCCGTCCCGGAAGGCCTGGTTCAGGCCCTTGACGAGCACATGGCCCGGATTGAGCTCCAGGATCCGCTTGGCGGCCGGCACCTCCTGGCCCATCGCGCGGTACATGCTCTCCAGGGCCGGGGTGAGGTCGTGCGCGTCGGAGACCACGCAGGCCGGGGAGACGGTCAGGCGCGAGGACAGACGTACCTCCTTGACGTCGTCCGCGAGCCGCTCGGTCAGCCAGCCGAGCAGCCCGGCGTACTCCTCGGCCCGCTTCTCCCGCTCGCCGCCGGAGGGCTCCTCGGGCCGCGCGCCGAGGTCGATCTCGCCCTTGGCCACGGAGCGCAGCCGCCGGCCCTCGTACTCGCCCACGGCGTCGACCCACACCTCGTCGACGGGGTCGGTGAGCAGCAGCACCTCGATGCCCCGGTCGCGGAACGCCTCCATGTGCGGGGAGTTCTCGACGCTCTGCCGGGACTCGCCGGTCAGGTAGTAGATGTCCTCCTGCCCCTCCTTCATCCGCTCCGCGTAGCTCTTCAGCGTGACCGGCTCGCCGTCGCCGTGCGTCGTCGCGAACGACGCGACGGCGAGGAGGGCGTCGCGGTTCTCGGAGTCGGTCACCAGCCCCTCCTTCAGCACGGGGCCGAACTCCCGCCACAGCGTGGCGTAACGCTCCGGGGCCTTGGCCATCATGTCCTTGACCGAGGACAGGACCTTCTTCGTCAGGCGGCGCCGCATCATGCGGATGTGCCGGTCCTGCTGCAGGATCTCGCGGGAGACGTTGAGCGAGAGGTCCTGGGCGTCGACGACGCCCTTGACGAAGCGGAGATGGGACGGCAGCAGCGCGTCGCAGTCCTCCATGATGAGGACGCGCTTCACATAGAGCTGCAGGCCGCGCCGGGCGCCCTGGGTGAACAGGTCGTGCGGGGCGTGCGCGGGCACGAACAGCAGGGCCTGGTACTCGAAGGTGCCCTCCGCCTGCAGCCGGATCGTCTCCAGCGGGTCGCGCCAGTCGTGGCCGAGGTGCTTGTAGAGCTCGTGGTACTCGTCGTCGGACACCTCCTCGCGCGGGCGCGCCCACAGCGCCTTCATCGAGTTGAGCGTCTCGGGCTCCGCCGGGGCGTCCTCCCGCGCCGGGGCGTCCCGGTCCGCCGCACCGGCCTCGGCAACCGGGGTGACCAGCCGGATCGGCCAGGTGATGAAGTCCGAGTACCGCTTGACGATCTCCCGGATCTTCCAGGCGGAGGTGTAGTCGTGGAGCTGGTTGTCCGGGTCGGCCGGCTTGAGGTGCAGCGTGACCGCGGTGCCCTGCGGCACGTCCTCGACCCGTTCCAGCGTGTACGTGCCCTCGCCGCGGGACGTCCAGCGGGTGCCCCGGCTCTCACCGGCGCGCCTGGTCACCAGGGACATCTCGTCGGCCACCATGAAGCCCGAGTAGAAGCCGACGCCGAACTGGCCGATCAGGCCCTCGGCTCCGGCCGCGTCCTGGGCCTCCCGCAGCTCCTGGAGGAAGGAGGCGGTACCGGAGTTGGCGATGGTGCCGATGAGCTGCCCGACCTCGTCGTACGACATGCCGATGCCGTTGTCCCGCACCGTGAGGGTGCGGGCGTCCGGGTCGGTCTCGATCTCGATGTGCGGATCGGACACGTCGGCGTCCGGGACGTCCTCCCGCAGGGCCGCCAGCCGCAGCTTGTCCAGCGCGTCGGATGCGTTGGAGACGAGCTCACGCAGGAAGACATCCTTGTTCGAGTAGACCGAGTGGATCATCAGCTGGAGCAGCTGACGGGCCTCTACCTGGAACTCAAACGTTTCGGTCGGCATGGTTCGCGCGTACCTCACAGATCGCCGTGTCGCCGTGACTGACGGCAGTCACTGTAGGACACCCGGTCAGCTCTCCGGGCCCGCCGGCCCCGCTACGCCGGCGCCGGGTGCTCGACACGGCAGACGAGGGCGTCGTCCACCACGTCGGCCACGATCGTGTCCCCCGGGCCCGCGGAGTCGCTCAGCAGCAGGTCGGCGATGCGGTTGTCCAGCTCCGCCTGGATGGTGCGGCGCAGCGGACGGGCGCCGAACTCCGGCTGGTGGCCGTGCGCGACGAGCAGTCTCTTCGCCGGCTCGGTGACCTCCAGCTCCAGGCCCTGCGCCCGTACCCGCCGCCGGCTCCGCTCCAGCAACAGGCCGACGATCCGGCCGAGTTCGCTCTCGCTCAGACCGTGGAAGACGATGATGTCGTCGATGCGGTTGAGGAACTCGGGCAGGAACCGGGCGCGCAGGTCCGCCATCAACTGGTCCCGGACGGCGCCGACATCGCCCCGGTGGGCGAGGATCCGCTGGGCGCCGATGTTGGAGGTCATGACGACCACGGTGTTGCGGAAGTCGACGGTGCGGCCCTGGGCGTCGGTGAGCCGTCCGTCGTCGAGGACCTGGAGCAGCGTGTTGAAGACGTCCGGGTGGGCCTTCTCCACCTCGTCGAAGAGCAGCACGCTGTAGGGCTGGCGGCGCACCCTCTCGGTGAGCTGGCCGGCCTCCTCGTGACCGACGTAGCCGGGAGGGGCCCCGACGAGCCGGGAGACGGTGTGCTTCTCCTGGAACTCGCTCATGTCGAAGCGGACCGTGCGGTTCTCGTCGCCGAAGAGCAACTCGGCCAGGGCCTTGGCCAGTTCGGTCTTGCCGACCCCGGTCGGGCCGAGGAAGAGGAAGGAGCCGACGGGGCGGTCGGGGTCGCTCATGCCGGCCCGGTTGCGGCGCACCGCCTGCGCGATCGCGGTGACGGCCTCGTCCTGGCCGACGACCCGGGAGTGCAGCGCCTCCTCCAGCTTCAGCAGCCGCTCCTTCTCGGTCTCGGTCAGCTGCGCCACGGGGATGCCGGTGCGCCGGGACAGCACGTCGGCGATGTCGTCGACGGTCACCTCCAGCACGCCCTCGCGGCGCTCGGCGAGGCCCGCCAGCTCCGACTCCACCTCCGCGATGCGGTCCTTCAGCTCGGAGGCCCGTTCGAAGTCCTCGGCGGCGACGGCCTGGTCCTTCTCCCGGCGCAGCTTGGCGAGCCGGTCCTCGCGCTCGACGACCTCGGTGGACCTGCCCAGGGACCGCAGCCGCACCCGGGCCCCGGCCTGGTCGAGCAGGTCGATGGCCTTGTCGGGCAGGAAGCGGTCGGTGACGTACCGGTCCGACAGCTCGGCCGCCGCGACCAGCGCCTTGTCGCTGTACCGCACCTGGTGGTGGGCCTCGTAGGAGTCGCGCAGGCCCTCCAGGATCTGCACCGTCTCCTCGACGGTCGGCTCGGGCACCATCACCGGCTGGAAGCGGCGCTCCAGGGCGGCGTCCTTCTCCACGTACCGGCGGTACTCGTCGAGTGTGGTGGCGCCGACGACGTGCAGTTCGCCCCGGGCGAGCGCCGGTTTGAGGATGTTGCCCGCGTCCATCGAGCCCTCGCCGGTGGCACCGGCGCCGACGACGGTGTGCAGTTCGTCGAGGAACAGGATCGTCGACTCGGAGGCGGCCCTGACCTCGTCGATGACGTTCTTCAGGCGCTCCTCGAACTGGCCCCGGTACTGCGCTCCGGCCACCAGTCCGGTGAGGTCGAGGGCGACCACCCGCTTGTTCTCCAGCGTCCTGGGCACGTCCCCGGCGACGATCCGCTGGGCGAGGCCCTCCACGATCGCGGTCTTCCCCACGCCCGGCTCCCCGATCAGGACGGGGTTGTTCTTCGCGCGCCGGGAGAGGACCTCCACGGTCTGCTCGATCTCCACGGCACGCCCGACCACCGGGTCCAGCTTCCCGGCCCGCGCCTCCTCGGTCAGGTCGCGCCCGTACTGGTCCAGGGTCGGCGTGTCGCTCGCGGTCCCGTCCCCGCCCGGCGCGGCCTCGGCACGGGCGGCCGTCTCGGAGGTGCGGCGCAGCCCGTCGAGGTCCATGCCGTGGGCGGCAAGGACACGGGCCGCGGCGGCGCCGGGCGTGTCGAGCAGCGCCCCGAGGATGTGCTCGGGCCCGATGTACGACACTCCGGACGCCTGTGAGCGCTCGTAGGCGCGCAGCAGCACGCGCTTGGCCGCCGGGGTCAGGCCCGGCTGCGCGGACGGGGTGCCGCTCTCGCCGGGCAGCGCCTCGGCGAGGGCCCGGCCGAGGTGGTCCGGATCGGCTCCGGCCCGGTCGAGCAGGCCACGGGCGGGCTCCACCTGCGTGCACGCCCACAGCAGGTGCTCGGTGTCCAGGTCGGAGCTGCCTCCCTCGGCCGCCCGCCGGGTGGCGAGGTTGATCAGCTCGTGCGCGGACTCGGTCAGCAGCCGCCCGATCGGCACCCGCTGGACCTGCGGGGGCGAGGCGCCCGGGGTCATGCCGAAGAAGCGGTTGAGGATCTCGGAGAACGGGTCCGGGCCGCCGAAGGAGGCACCGAAGGGGGACATCGTCATGATCGCCGTCCGCAGCGTGGGGGATGAGTCCCCACCAGCCCAACCCGCCGAATGGCCCACCGCAACGCGGCATACGCCGACCCGGTGCCGTACGGGGCGCCGGCACCCTCCCCCGGTCTCCCCCCGGCCGGGTTCCGTCCGGCAGACTCCCCGCATGGAGACCACCGATTTCGTCGACGCACTGGACCGGGAGGGGCGGCTGCTGGCCGCGGCCGCCGAGGAGGCGGGCACCGCCGCCGAGGTGCCGGCCTGCCCTGGGTGGCGGGTGCGGGACCTGCTGCGGCACACCGGCGTGGTGCACCGGTGGGCCGCCGGCATCGTGGCCGACGCGTGCGCGTCGCCGCGCCCCATGGGCGATCCGCCGGATCTGGACGGTGACGCGCTGGTGGCCTGGTACCGCGACAGCCACCGCGGGCTCGTCGAGACCCTCGCCGCGGCGCCCGCCGACCTGGAGTGCTGGACGTTCCACCCCGCGCCCTCTCCGTCGCCGTCGGCCTTCTGGGCCCGGCGGCAGGCGCACGAGACGGCGGTGCACCGTTACGACGCCGAATCGGCGCGTGGTGGCGCCCCGACGGCGATCGGCGCGGAGTTCGCCGTGGACGGCGTCGACGAGCTGCTGCGGGGCTTCCACGCCCGGTCCCGGAGCCGGGTCCGCACGGAGAACCCGCGGGTGCTGCGGGTGCGGGCCACGGACACGGAGGCGGTGTGGACCGTACGGCTGTCGGACACGCCGCCGGTCGCCGCGCTCGGGGACTCGGGTGAGGCGGACGCCGAACTGGCGGGTACGGCGGCGCAGTTGTACCTGGCGCTGTGGAACCGGGTGCCGGTGCCGAGCGTGACGGGCGACCCCGCGCTCGCCGGGTTGTGGCGGGAGACGTCGGCGATCGTCTGAGCTCCCCCTCCGGCCCGCTCGCAGGCAGGAGCGGCTGCCGTCGCGGCGCACGCGGGAAGGACGCGGGAAGGGACACGGAAAGGGCTACGCCCGCCATGACTACTCATCGCGGCCCTGCATGTCCCGGGGGCGCCCCCGGCAGCCGCCCTCAGCCCAGCCAGCCCGGCCGCACCAGCCCCGACTCGTAGGCGAGGACGACCAGTTGGGCGCGGTCGCGGGCGCCGAGCTTCACCATGGCGCGGCTGACGTGGGTCTTGGCGGTGAGCGGGCTGACGACCAGGCGGCGGGCGATCTCCTCGTTGGACAGGCCGATGCCGACCAGGGCCATCACCTCGCGTTCGCGCTCGGTCAGCCGGGCGAGGGCGTCCGCGGCGGCCGGCTCCTTGGAGCGGGCGGCGAACTCGGCGATCAGCCGGCGGGTCACGCCCGGCGACAGCAGCGCGTCGCCGGCCACCACCGCCCTTACCGCGCGCAGGAGTTCGTCCGGTTCGGTGTCCTTCACCAGGAAGCCGGAGGCGCCCGAGCGGATCGCCTCGAAGACGTACTCGTCGAGTTCGAAGGTGGTGAGCATGACCACCTTGACGTCCGTCAGCTCCGTGTCGCCGGTGATGCGGCGGGTAGCGGCCAGCCCGTCCAGCAGGGGCATCCGGATGTCCATGAGCACGACGTCGGGGCGCAGTTCGCGCACCCCGCGCAGCGCCTCCTCGCCGTCCGCGGCCTCCCCGGCCACCTCGATGTCCCGCTGGGCGTCGAGCAGCGCCTTGAAGCCGGCCCGCACCAGCGACTGGTCGTCGGCGAGCAGTACGCGGATCACCGGTCCTCCTCCGTCTTCAGGGGCAGCACGGCACGCACCCGCCAGCCGCCGCCGGGGCGCGGGCCCGCCTCGATGCCGCCACCGAGCGCGGCGGCCCGCTCGCGCATCCCGGCCAGGCCGTTGCCGCTGCCGCCCGCGTCGGCGCCGGTCGCGGGCCCGTCGTCGTCGACGCGCAGGCGCAGCGCGCCGCCGTCCCGGTCGATGTCCATGCGCACGCGCGCGTGCCGTGAGCCCGAGTGGCGCACGACGTTGGTGAGGGCCTCCTGGACGATCCGGAAGGCGGCGAGGTCGGTGCCGGGGGGCAGCCGGGGCGGCTCACCCTCGACCTCGACGTCGAGACCGGCGCCGGCCGCGGCCTCGACCAGTTCCGGCAGCCGGTCCAGGCCGGGCGCCGGGGCGCGCGGCGCGTCGCCGGGGGTTCGCAGGGTGGCGAGCACCTGACGCACCTCCCCCAGCGCCTCCTTGCTGGCGTCCTTGATCGTGGTGAGCGCCGTGCGCGCCTGCTCCGGGTCGCTGTCCAGGAGCGCGAGGCCGACGCCCGCCTGCACGTTGATGACGGAGATGCTGTGCGCGAGGACGTCGTGCAGTTCGCGGGCGATCCGCAGCCGTTCGGCGTCGGCGCGCCGCCGGGCCGCCTGGGCCCGCTCGGCCCGTTCCTTCGCCCACTGCTCACGGCGGACGCGGGCCAGTCCGGAGACCGCGACGACGGCCACCACCCAGGTGCCGATGACGAGTTGCTGGCCCCAGGAGGAGGCGGCGTCCCCGGCGGGCGGCAGCCACCGGTAGAGCCAGAGCGCCATGAGCGCGTGTCCGGCCCAGAGCGCGCCCACGGCCGCCCAGGCGGCCCGGCGGTGCCCCGCGACGACGGCGCTGAAGCAGGCCACGGCGACGGCCAGGAACACCGGCCCGTACGGGTATCCGGCGGCGAAGTAGGCGAGGGTCGCCGCGGCCGTGCCGAAGACGACGAACACCGGGTACCGCTTGCGCCACAGCAGCAGTCCCGAGGCCACGCACAGCAGCAGGACCGCGTACGCGTCCAGCGGCTCCCGCCGGATCTGGTTGTGGGCGGAGAAATGGGTGCCGAGGAGCACGAACGCCGTGAACAGCGCGGTGGACGGCCAGGGCCAGCGGCCGGGGCGCGCCTCCTCGCCGTCCGGGCGGTTCCACCAGGGCGGCCCGTGCCGCCACCACTGCGGCGGGCCGCCCCCGCGTACGTGCTGTTCTGCCATGTCCGCCACGCTAGACGGCCGGTGCCGCCGACGGCGTCAGCCGGGCGTCGTGATCACCCGTACTCCCCGGAGAGTACGCCCACCCCCGGAGACCGGCCCCGCCCCCGCCCGCGGTGGCACCTGGACGAGGCGCCGGAACTTCAGGGCGGCTGGACGGCGGGGCGTCAGCGGCGTCAAGGCGTCAAGGCGCCAGGCCGACCCCGAGCGCGAGCCGGACCGCCGCGTGCCGGAAGAACGGCGCACGGTCCTCCACCACCCGGTGGAACTGCCCGAACAGCTCGAACCCGACCAGCCCGAACAGCTGCGCCCAGGCCGCGACCAGCGCCGCCGCCGCCCCCGGCGGCAGGTCGGGGGCGAGGTCGGCGGCGATCCGCTCGGCCTCCTCGCGCAGGTCGGCGGGCAGCGTCGGCCCGGTCAACGCACCCTTCTCATGGGCGTCGCGCACGACGCCGATGAGGAGGAGGCCGACCCGGGACGCGGCCGGAACGGTGGTCTCGGGCGCGGTGTAGCCGGGCACGGGCGAGCCGTAGATGAGGGCGTACTCGTGCGGGTGCGCGAGCGCCCAGCCGCGCACCGCCTCGCACACGGCGGTCCAGCGCTCCAGCGGGCCGGCCTCCGCCAGCGCGGCGTGCGCCGCCTCCGCGGCCTCTCCCAGGGAGTCGTAGGCGTCGATGATGAGCGCGGTCAGCAGGTCGTCGCGGCTGGGGAAGTAGCGGTAGAGCGCGGAGGAGACCATGCCGAGCGCGCGGGCCACGGCACGCAGCGAGAGCTTCGCCGCTCCCTCGGCGGCGAGCTGTCTGCGCGCCTCGTCCTTGATCGCGGCGGTGATCTCCGTCCTGGCCCGGGCCCGGGCTCCCTGTGCGGCGCTCATACGGCCAGTGTTCCACGTTTTCGGAGCACCGCACACAAACGAGAGCACTGCTCTTGCACTGGAGTGCCGACCCGGGGCACACTGCTCTCACAGCGAGAGCAGTGCTCTCCCGAACTCGTGGGGGTAACCATGTCGTCGTCGCCGTACTACCTCAAGGGCAGCCCGATGACCGTCCGGCTGAACAGCGTCATCGGCTGGCTGGCACGGCACGGCCTCAGCCTCGCCGGCAGCGCCGAACTGTCCGTGCGCGGCCGGAAGTCCGGCGAGATGCAGCGCATCCCGGTCAATCCGCACACGTACGAGGGCGCCCAGTACCTCGTCTCGGCCCGCGGCCACTCCCAGTGGGTGCGCAACATGCGCGCCGCCGGCGGCGGCGAGCTGCGCGTCGGGCGCAAGGTCCGCGCGTTCACCGCGATGGAGCTTCCCGACGCCGAGAAGCTCCCCGTGCTGCGGACCTACCTGGACAGGTGGGGCTGGCAGGTCAACGACTACTTCCGGGGTGTGACGGCCGCGTCCTCCGACGAGGAGATCCTCGCCGCCGCCCCCGACCACCCCGTCTTCCGGATCACGGTCACGAAGTGACCGTGTCCTCCGCGTCCGGGACGGCGCGCGTGTCCGGGGTGACCGGCCGCCGGTCCAGCGCGGTCAGGGCGCGCTGGGCCAGGGGGTGGCTGCGCACCAGCTCGCCCAGCGAGGTGGCGCCCTGCGTGATGTCCTTGAACGCCTTCCAGGCGGGGCGGAACCCGGTCAGCACGGCGTGGAAGAGGCCGGGACGGCGCTCGAAGACCGCCAGCATGCTCCGGCCGACGGCCATCTCGACCCCGAGTCCGGCCTTGATCGCGAACGCGTAGTTCAGGGCCTGGCGCCGGGCGTCCACCGCGTCGTGCGCCTCGGCGATCCGCACCGCCCACTCCCCCGCGAGCCGGCCCGACCGCAGGGCGAACGAGATGCCCTCGCGCGTCCACGGCTCCAGCAGCCCCGCCGCGTCGCCGCACACCAGCACCCGCCCCCGCGAGAGCGGGGAGTCCTCGGCCCGGCACCGCGTCAGATGACCGGAGGAGACGCTCGGTTCGAAGCCGGCCAGACCCAGCCGGGCGATGAAGTCCTCCAGGTACCGCTTGGTGGCGGCGCCTTCGCCGCGGGCGGAGATCACTCCGACCGTCAGGGTGTCCCCCTTCGGGAACACCCAGCCGTAACTGCCGGGCATCGGACCCCAGTCGATGAGGACCCGCCCCCGCCAGTCCTCGGCGACGGTCTCCGGCACCGGGATCTCCGCCTCCAGACCGAGGTCGACCTGGTCGAGCTTGACCCCGACGTGCGCCCCTATCCGGCCGGCGCTGCCGTCGGCTCCGACCACCGCGCGCGCGAGCACGGTCTCGCCGCCCTGGAGCACCACGGCGACCGTGCGCCGGTCCGGCACCGCCGAGCCGTGCTGCTCGACCCGCGAGACCGTGACGCCCGTCCGCAGTTCGGCGCCCGCCTTCTGCGCGTGCTCGACGAGTTGCTGGTCGAACTCGGGCCGGTTGATCAGACCGAACAGCATCCGCTTGGAACGGCGGGTGCGCGTGAAACGGCCGTTGTTGGAGAACGTGACGGCGTGCACCCGGTCCTTGAACGGCAGCTCGAAGCCGGGCGGCAGCGCGTCGCGCGAGGGTCCGATGATGCCGCCGCCGCACGTCTTGTAGCGGGGCAGCTCCGCCTTCTCCAGCAGCAGCACGCGCCGCCCCGCGACCGCCGCCGCGTAGGCCGCCGAGGCCCCTGCCGGTCCCGCGCCCACCACGACGACGTCCCACACCCGCTGCACGTCGTCCGCCGAAGAGTTCTCGCTGCTCACGATGGTCTGCTGCTCCCGATCAGGCCGGCTTCCGCTGCTGTCTCCCGCATCCTACGGCGGCCGTCGCCGACGGCCGCTGTGGGAGGATCGGCAGGCGCACGCGCCCGCTCACCGGCGGGCGCCTACGCTGACACGATCAACCCGGACCACAGACGTGCCGCGAGTCCCACCCAGGTACCCACCGGCACGACGTCGCACCCACAAGGAGCGTGCCCATGTCGTCGAATCCGGTCGCCGAGACCGTCGCCTCCCTGATGCCCAGGGCTCGCGAGGAGCTCGCCGAGCTGGTGGCCTTCAAGTCGGTGGCGGACTTCGACCAGTTCCCGAGGAGCGAGAGCGAGGGCGCCGCGCGCTGGGTCGCCGACGCGCTGCGCGCCGAGGGCTTCGAGGACGTGGCCCTGCTCGACACCCCGGACGGCACGCAGTCGGTTTACGGCCACCTGCCCGGCCCCGAGGGTGCGAAGACGGTCCTCCTCTACGCCCACTACGACGTGCAGCCGCCGCTGGACGAGGCCGGGTGGACGACCCCGCCGTTCGAGCTGACCGAGCGGGACGGCCGCTGGTACGGGCGCGGGGCCGCCGACTGCAAGGGCGGCGTCATCATGCACCTGCTGGCGCTGCGCGCGCTGAAGGCCGACGGCGGCATACCGGTGAACGTCAAGGTGATCGCCGAGGGTTCGGAGGAGCAGGGCACGGGCGGCCTGGAGCGCTACGCCGAGCAGCACCCGGAGCTCCTGGCGGCGGACGCCATCGTGATCGGCGACGCGGGCAACTTCCGCGTCGGCCTGCCCACGGTCACCAGCACCCTGCGCGGCATGACCATGCTCCGCGTGCAGATCGACACGCTCGAAGGCAACCTGCACTCCGGTCAGTTCGGCGGTGCGGCCCCCGACGCGCTGGCGGCGCTGATCCGCGTCCTGGACTCGCTGCGGAGCGAGGACGGCTCGACGACCGTGGACGGGCTCGCCGGCGACTCCGCGTGGGAGGGCCTGCAGTACGACGAGGAGCAGTTCCGCAAGGACGCCAAGGTGCGCGACGGCGTCGGGCTGATCGGCTCCGGCACGGTCGCCGACCGGATCTGGGCGCGCCCGGCCGTCACCGTCCTCGGCATCGACTGCCCGCCGGTCGTCGGCGCCACCCCGTCCGTGCAGGCCGCCGCCCGCGCGCTGATCAGCCTGCGGGTGCCGCCGGGCGTCGACGCGGCCGAGGCGACCAAGCTGCTCCAGGCCCACCTGGAGGCGCACACCCCGTGGGGCGCGCGGGTGCGCACCGAGCAGATCGGCCAGGGCCAGGCCTTCCGCGCCGACACCACCAGCCCGGCCTACCAGGCCATGGCCGACGCGATGGCGGTCGCCTACCCGGGCCAGGAGATGCAGTACGCCGGCCAGGGCGGCTCCATCCCGCTGTGCAACACCCTCGCGGCCCTCTACCCGAGCGCGGAGATCCTCCTCATCGGCCTGAGCGAGCCGGAGGCGCAGATCCACGCCGTGAACGAGAGCGTCTCCCCCGGGGAACTGGAGCGGCTGTCGGTCGCGGAGGCCCTGTTCCTGCGCAACTACGCGGCGGGCTGAGCCTCGATTCTGCCCACGGCAGAGGGCCCTCGCCTCACGGCGGGGGCCCGCCCTACGGTCGTCCTCATGGACGTCGTCGAACTCGACGGGGCCGTACGCACGGTCGGCAGGCGGCAGGGCCGGCACGGCCGCAGGACCGGCACGGCCGTGCGGCCGCGCGAACGTCAGCCGAGGGGGACGCCCGCTTCCAGGTACAGCGCGGCGCCGCGTTCGCGGGCGCGCAGGGCCCAGCGCAGGCGTTCGTAGCGGACCGGTGGGAGCAGGTCGGCGGCCTCGCGTTCGGTGACGAAGCGGCAGTCCCGCAGTTCGGGGCCGGGCAGCAGCACGCGCCCGGCGGACTCGGGGTCGAGCCGGCCGCCGTCGAAGAGGAGGCGCAGACCGCCGTAGCCGGGGGGCGCGGGCGGTTCCCAGTCGACGACGAGCAGCCGGGGCACGTCGTCCAGAACGATCCCCGTCTCCTCGGCGACCTCGCGCATCCCGGCGCGGGCCGGGGCCTCGCCCGGCTCGACGACCCCGCCGGGGAACTCCCAGCCGGCCTTGTAGGTGGGATCGACGAGCAGCACCCGGTCCTGTTCGTCGAAGAGCAGGACGCCGGAGGCGAGGGTCTCCGCGGTGGGCTCGGGCGTCTGCACGATGTCGCAGGCGGGCAGGGTCCCGCTGCCGACGGCCTCGGCGATCCGGACGGCCGTCTGGTACGGGGTGAGCGCGCTGGTGTCGACGAGGTGGGCGTCGGCGGTCAGCCAGGAGGCCAGGGCGGCGCGGTAGGGCTCGATGTGGTCGTCGGCCCACTGGCGCACCCGCATCTCGCCGTCGGGGAGGTCGGGCGGGACCTCCCGGCCGGCCATCCGCTCGCGCAGGATCGTTTCAGCCGGGGCGAGGAGCAGATGGTGGACTCCGATCCGGCGGGCTGCGAGGCCACCGAAGATCTCGTCGCGGTACTCCTGGCGCAGCAGGGTCATGGGGACGACGAGGGTTCCGCCCACCTCCGCGAGCATCGCGGCCGCCGTGTCGATCACCAGCCGCCGCCAGATCGGCAGGTCCTGGTAGTCGCCGACCTGGGCGAGGTGTTTGGCCGGCAGCAGGTACCTGAGCGCGCCGCCGATGACCTCGGGGTCGAAGAGCGTGCTGTTCGGGATCAGTTCGATCAGTTCCCGTGCGGTCGTGGACTTCCCCGCACCGAACGCACCGTTGATCCAGACGATCACGGGTCCCCCTCTTCTGTTAGGCCCCCTGTGGCTTGCCCGCTCCACCCTGCCACGGAAACCGGCTCCCGTTGAGGGCGCCTGCGCGACGGTGCCGGCGTCCCCACCCCATGGGGCGGGCACACCGGCACCGGGACGGGCCGTCTGCCTCAGGCGTTGTCGCCGAGGACCTCCTCGCCGGCCGACGGGCCGTCGTGGCCGACGACGTCGTCGACGCTGCCCACGGTGTCCTTCATGTTCAGGTCGCCGAGCGGCTCGTGACCGGAGGCGTGGGAGGGGGTGATGGCGGCCACCACGAAACCGGTGGCGAGGGAGGCGATGGCGAGCATGCTGCGCTTCTTCATGACCGGTTCAACCGACGGAACCGGGTCGGGGTCACGCCCTGTCCCCGACCGGAGCAGATGCCCCGGGGGAACAGCGGCCCCGACCGGAGCGGAGGTCGCCGCAGGGCGACGTCAGCGGGTCGTGCCGCGGCGGCGGTCGAGCAGTGCGACCGCGGCGAGCAGGGCGAGGACGACCCCGGTGAACCAGGTCATCGCGGTGGTCAGGCTGGTGTAGCGGGTCGCCAGGCCGAGGCCGACGGGCAGCAGGGCCAGGCCGACGTAGGACACCAGGAACAGCCCGGCCAGGGCCTCGCCGCGGCGCTCCGGGGCGGCCATGGCGGCGACGGCCGCGACGGCCGACTTGAACAGCACCCCGGCGCCCGCGCCCGCGACGATCCCGGCCAGCAGGAACACCGGCAGGCTCGCCGTGCGCACGCCCACCGCGAGGGCGGCCACCCCGCCGGCCTGGGCGAGGAGCCCCACGGTGCGGCGGGTCCGGTCGCCGAGCCGGCCGGAGAGCGTCTGGGCCGTCGCGGCGGCGCCGAACACGGCGAACACGATCAGCCCGGCCAGCGCCCGGGACGGATGGTGCAGGGTGCCGCCCACGAAGCCGGGGACCAGGGACGTGAACAGCCCGAAGACCGCCAGGCAGGCGAAGCCGGCGGCGGCCGCGGCGAAGTACCCCGCCCGGTCGCCGTGGTCGGCGCTCACCCGCTGCGGCCGGTACGCCGGGCGGACCGCGGGCCTGTCGACCGTCTCCGGGGTGCTCAGCACCGCGACGATCCCGGCCAGCAGCAGGGCACCGAAGACGGCGTAGGGCAGCCGCAGCGGAGCGCCGAGGTACTGGGCGAGGCCGCCGGCGACCAGCGGGCCGAGGCCGAGGCCGCCGATGTTGGCCGCGGTCGACACGATCTCGAACCGCTGCGCCGGGGCACCGGGCCGGTGGGCGCCGTGCAGCTCGTGCAGATGGGCGGTGGCCGTCGCGGTCAGCATCCCGACGCCGAGGCCGGTGACCAGCCTCGCGACGATCAGCACCCAGAGCGCGGACGAGGCCAGGAAGAGCGCGGCGGCGGCGAGCTCCAGCGCGAGCGCCACGACCAGGACCTTCCTGCGGCCGGCCCAGTCCGAGACGTGCCCGGCCAGCAGCAGACTGGCGAGGACGCCGACGGCGTACACCGCGAAGACGACGGTGACGGTGAACGTGGAGAAGCCGTCGTGCTCCTGGTACAGCGGGTAGAGCGGCGTCGGGACGGTGGAGAAGGCCATGGCCGTGACGAACACCGCGGCGACCGTCCAGAACCCGGCGCCGTACCGGCGGGCCGTCCCGCGCCGGGAGCCGGGCGCGGCCGCACCGTCGGCCGGCTCCCGGCGCGTGGTCGAGGACGTCGGCATGTCTGCGCTCCGATCCGGTGAGGTGGGCCGGGCGGCCCGTTCACCGCCTACCCCTTCCAACCGCTTCCTCCCACTCCCGCTTCCCGCGCGGTGGAGGTGATCGGATGTGACGCTGTTCTCCGCAGCAGACGGGCACGGGCGGCGCGGCGGGCGAAGGCGGCAGGGGGCCGCGGCGGACGGAGGACGTCGTCGCGGTCGCCGAGGAGGACTCTTCCGCAGCGGCGGCCCGGTGCCTGCGCGTGGTGCGGTCGGCGGTGTCCGGCAGGGTGCGGGCGCCGGAGCGCGAGCCCGCCGGCGCCGCGTACGCCGGACTCGCGTACGCCGGACCCGCGCACGGCCGCCTCGCCCGCCGCCGGACCGCCCCAGCGGAATCCCCGCGCCGCCCGCCGGGCCGCCCTCGGACTCCGGCCGCCGTGACTCCGTGAGTCCGTGACGCCTCGGACTCCCCCCGCCAGGGCCCCTCAGACTCCGGCCGCCGTGGCGTTCGTCCGGGCGGTGAGCGCCGCTGCGGCGGCTCCCACGAGACCGGCGTCCGTGCCCATCTGCGCGGGTACGACCGTCAGGCCCCGCACGAAGGACAGGGTGGCGTACTCCCGCAGCGCCTTCCGCAGCGGCGTGAGGAGCACGTCGCCCGCCTTGCCCACGCCCCCGCCGATGACGGCGATGTCGATCTCGACCAGGGTGGCGGTGGCGGCGATGCCGGCGGCCAGGGCCTGGGCGGCGCGCTCGAAGGAGGCGACGGCGACGGGGTCCCCGGCGCGGGCCGCGGCGGCCACCGAGGCGGCCGAGGTGTCGCCGTCCGGGCCCGGCCGCCAGCCGTCGTCGAGCGCCCGGCGCGCGATGTTGGGGCCGCTCGCCAGGCGCTCCACGCAGCCGCGCGAGCCGCACGGGCAGAGGTCCCCGTCGAGGTCGACGCTGATGTGGCCGACGTGACCTGCGTTGCCGGTGGGGCCGGGGTGCAGTCGGCCGTTCAGCACCAGGCCGCCCCCCACGCCCGTGGAGACCACCATGCACAGCGCGTTGTCATGGCCGCGAGCGGCGCCCTGCCAGTGCTCGGCGGCGGTGATGGCCACGCCGTCGCCGATCAGCTCGACCGGCAGCCCGCCGACGGCGGCCCGTGCCCGCTCGACCAGCGGATAGCCGCGCCAGCCCGGCACGTTCACCGGGCTCACCGTGCCCGCGGACGCGTCCACCGGGCCCGCGCTGCCGATGCCGAGGGCCGTGGCGCGTCCCCACAGCGGCGCCGCGGCCAGCTCGCCGAGCACCTGCTCCACCGCCCGCATCACGGTGTCGCCGTCCTCCTGCGCGGGCGTCGCGCGCTGTGCGCGCACCAGGATGCGGCCGTGCCCGTCCACCAGGGCACCGGCGATCTTGGTGCCGCCGATGTCGAGCGCGGCCACGAGGTCGGTGTGCATCAGAGTCAGATCTCCCCGTCAGCCATGTGAGAAACCAAGGGTGGGCGCAGGCCGGTCTCGCGGTGGGGCGCAGGCCGGGGATTGCGGTGGACAGTCTCCCCCGGGTATGACAACGTTGTCCAGGCTCTATGCTCGACGCCACATCCTCATACAGCCCCATGGTTCGCCGCATCCCCGTGGACGACAGGACAGGACGCCGCATCGTGCCCGAGACCGCCCGCCGAGCAGACCGCCTCGCCGCCAGCCGCTACGGCAACCGTCCGACCATGAAGGACGTGGCGGCCCGCGCGGGTGTCGGGCTCAAGACCGTCTCCCGCGTGGTCAACGGCGAGTCGGGCGTCACTCCGGACACCGAGCGCAGGGTCCAGGAGGCCATCGAGGCGCTGAACTTCCGCCGCAACGACAGCGCGCGCGTCCTGCGCAAGGGCCGTACGGCGAGCATCGGGCTGATCCTGGAGGACCTCGCCGACCCGTTCTACGGCCCGCTCAGCCGCGCGGTCGAGGAGGTGGCCCGCGCGCACGGCGCCCTGCTCATCAACGGCTCCAGCGCGGAGGACCCGGACCGCGAGCAGGAACTCGCCCTGGCGCTGTGCGCGCGGCGGGTGGACGGGCTGGTCGTCATCCCGGCCGGGGACGACCACCGGTATCTGGAGCCGGAGATCAAGGCGGGTGTGGCCACCGTCTTCGTGGACCGCCCGGCCGGGAAGATCGACGCCGACGTGGTCCTCTCGGACAACTTCGGCGGTGCCCGCGACGGTGTCGCCCACCTCATCGGCCACGGCCACCGCCGGATCGGCTTCATCGGCGACATGCCCCGCATCCACACGGCGGCCGAGCGCCTGCGCGGCTACCGGGCGGCGATGGAGGACGCCGGGATACCGGTCGAGGATTCCTGGATGTCCCTGGGGGTCACCGACCCCGAGCGGGTGCGCCGGGCGGCCGAGGCGATGCTGTCCGGGCCCGAGCCCGTCACCGCAGTCTTCACGGGCAACAACCGGGTGACGGTCACCGTGGTCCGTGTGCTGGCCGAGCACCGCCGCCGGGTGGCGCTGGTCGGTTTCGACGACATCGAGCTGGCCGACCTGCTGGAGCCGGGTGTCACCGTGGTCGCCCAGGACGCGGCGGCCCTCGGCCGTACCGCGGCGGAGCGCCTGTTCCGCCAGCTCGACGGCACCCTGGTCGCCCCCGAGCGGATCGAGCTGCCGACCCGCCTGATCACCCGCGGCTCGGGCGAGCTGCCGCCGGCGGACTGAGCGGCCGTGGCGGAGCGCGCGAACGGGCGGGCGGGGGCTCACAGGGACGACCTCTCCCTGGAGGCGCTCGGCCTGGCCGAGGCGCCGCGTGACCATCCGCTGCTGTACCCCGGGGCCTGGCCGGAGCGGTCCGGGCTGCTGCACGGGGACCGCCTGCTGCCCCTGGACGGTTTCTCCCGCGCCGGCCGGCACCCGGTCCTCGCCGTCGGCTCCAACGGCTGCCCCGGCCAGCTGCGCCACAAGATGGCCGAATCCGGCGTCGACGGGCCGCTCCCGATGGAGAAGGCCCGGGTCACCGGCGTCGACGTGGGCGTCTCGGCCCATGTGAGCCGCATGGGATACGTCTCCGCGTCGCCGGTCAGGGCGCCCGGGACGGTGCGGGAGCTGTTCGTGCTCTGGCTCGACGAGCGGCAACTGGCCGCCATCGACGCGAGCGAGGGAGTGCCGGTGCCCACGGGCAACTTCCGCCGCGCCTGGCTGCCCGCACCCGACGTGCTGATCGAGCCGGAGCACGGCGCCCCGCTCCCCGGCGCGCACGTCTACGTCAACCGTCACGGCGTGCTGCACGACGGCGCCGACACCCCGCGCAGGCACCCGGGCGAGCGCGCCCTGCTCACCGAACTGCTCGTGGAGTCGGAGCGGTTGCGCGAGCTGTTCGGCGACACGCCCGAGCTGTTCTGCTCCCGGGCGCGGGCGGACCCGCGGCTGTGCGCGCGGGGCACTCAACTGTTCGTGCGGGAGCGGCGGGTGACGGCGTCCGGCCTGGAGGCGTACGTACGGCCGTGACCGCGTAGTGCGGGACGGGCGTACGGCCTCGACCGCCGCGTGGTGCGGCATGGGTGTACGGCCACGCGGGTACGACCCCGACCGCCGCGCGGTGGGACGGGGGCGGAGCCTGGCCGTGCGGCGCCGGACAGGCGTTCGGCCCGGACCACCATGCCGCGCGGGGCGGGCGTACGCCCTCGACCACCGCGCGTGCGGGACGGTCGTACCGCCGCGCACGTAGGACCCCCGACCGGGCTCACCGATGCCGGGCGGCCCGCGGCGGACGACGGCCGCCGGTCCGGTGGCTCCGGTCCCGTCCCGCGCCCGGGCAGCGGGTTCCGTCGGCCTGCTCAGCCGGCGGAGGCCGTGAGGTCGCCCCGGCGCGGCGCGGAAAAGCCCTCCAGGTCGGCCCGGGTGAGGCCGGTGAGCCGGGCGACCTCGGCGATGTCCAGCGCGCCGCAGTCCAGGCCGCGCAGCAGATGGCCGCTGAGGGCCTTGGCGGTGGCGGGCTCGTCCATCACGTCGCCGCCGGTCCGGTCGACGTAGCGGGCGAGGCGGGCGGCGGCCTGCTCGAATCCCTCGCGGTAGAAGGCGAACACAGCCGCGTACCGGGTGGGAAGGTGGCCGGGATGCATGTCCCAGCCCTGGTAGTAGGCGCGCGCCAGGGCGCGGCGGGTCAGGCCGTAGTGCAGCCGCCAGGCGTCGTGCACCTTCTCGGTCGGGCCGACGGGGAGCACGTTGGTGGAGCCGTCCGAGACGCGTACGCCGGTGCCCGCGGCGGCGACCTGCATGACCGCCTTGGCGTGGTCGGCGGCGGGGTGGTCGCTCGCCTGGTGGGCGGCGGAGACGCCGAGGCAGGCGCTGTAGTCGAAGGTGCCGTAGTGCAGGCCGGTGGCGCGGCCCTCGGCGGCCTGGATCATGCGGGCGACGGTGGCCGTGCCGTCGGCGGCGAGGATGGCCTGGCTGGTCTCGATCTGGATCTCGAAGCCGAGCCGTCCGGGCTCCAGTCCGTGGGCCCGCTCGAACGCTTCGAGCAGCCGGACCATCGCGGTGACCTGCTCCGGGTACGTCACCTTCGGCAGCGTCAGCAGCAGCCCGCCGGGCAGGCCGCCGGCCTCCATCAGGCCGGTGAGGAAGATGTCGAGGGTGCGAATGCCCCGGTCGCGGACCGCGGCCTCCAGGCACTTCATGCGGATGCCCGTGTACGGGGCCGTCGTGCCCTTCTCGTGCCCCTCGGCGATCAGGCGCGCCGCGCGGGCCGCGGCCCGGTCCTCCTCGGCGTCCGGGCGGGGGCCGTAGCCGTCCTCGAAGTCGACCCGCAGGTCCTCGACCGGTTCGCGTTCCAGCTTCGCGCGGACCCGGTCGTAGACGGGCGCGGCGAGGGCGTCGTCCAGGCCGAGCACGGCGGCGAAGGACGCGGCGTCGGGGGCGTGTTCGTCGAGCGCGGCGAGGGCGGCCTCGCCCCAGACGCGGACGGTGTCGGCGGCGAAGAGGTCGCCGGGGACGTAGACGGTGTGGACGGGCTGGCGGGTGCCGGGGTCACCGGGGTAGCGGCGCTCCAGCTCGGCGTCGACCGCCGCGAGGGAGGCGCTGATCTCCTCGCTGACGGCGCCCGAGAGGCTGGTCGCCACCTTTTCCTGCCGGCCCTGACCCATGCCACACCCTCCGTTTTCCACTCTACGGAATCAACAATCCGTTGAATGAAGTTATCCGTGGATCTTCCCGCGGGTCAACACCTCGGCGTCCGGGCGGCGCGGCCCACGGCACGGCCGAGGCCCCCGTGACCACGACGGTCACGGGGGCCTCGGCGGGTCCGGGTGTCCCGGACGTCCCGGCGGGGAGGATGATCAGCCCTTGCGCGCCTTGATCTCCTCGGTCAGCTGCGGGACGACGTCGAACAGGTCGCCGACGACGCCGTAGTCGACCAGGTCGAAGATCGGGGCCTCGGCGTCCTTGTTGACGGCCACGATCGTCTTCGAGGTCTGCATGCCGGCGCGGTGCTGGATCGCGCCGGAGATGCCGTTGGCGATGTAGAGCTGCGGCGAGACGGACTTGCCGGTCTGGCCGACCTGGTTGGTGTGCGGGTACCAGCCGGCGTCGACCGCGGCACGCGAGGCGCCGACGGCCGCGCCGAGGGAGTCGGCGAGCGCCTCGATGACCGAGAAGTTCTCCGCGCCGTTGACACCGCGGCCGCCGGAGACCACGATCGCGGCCTCGGTCAGCTCCGGACGGCCCGTCGACTCGCGCGGGGTGCGGCCGGTGACCTTGGTGCCGGTCGCCTGGTCGGAGAAGGAGACGGACAGGGCCTCGACCGCGCCCGCGGCCGGGGCGGCCTCGACGGCGGCCGAGTTCGGCTTGACCGTGATGACCGGGGTGCCCTTGGAGACACGCGACTTGGTGGTGAAGGACGCGGCGAACACCGACTGGGTGGCCACGGGGCCCTCGTCGCCGGCCTCGAGGTCGACGGCGTCGGTGATGATGCCGGAGCCGATGCGCAGCGCCAGACGGGCCGCGATCTCCTTGCCCTCGGCGGAGGACGGGACCAGCACGGCGGCCGGGGAGACGGCCTCGTGGGCGGCCTGCAGGGCGTCCACCTTCGGGACGACCAGGTAGTCGGCGTACTCGGACGCCTCGTGGGTGAGGACCTTCACCGCGCCGTGCTCGGCGAGCGCGGCGGCGGTGTCGGCGGCGCCGTTGCCCAGCGCGACGGCGACCGGCTCGCCGATGCGGCGGGCCAGGGTCAGCAGCTCCAGGGTGGGCTTGCGGACGGCACCGTCCACGTGGTCGACGTAGACGAGAACTTCAGCCATGGGATTGCTCTCCTGCGGATGTGCGAAGTCTGAGGGGCGGTCAGGGGAGGGAGCCGCTGGTGGGCTTCCGGCCCTTAGATGAACTTCTGGCTCGCGAGGAACTCAGCGAGCTGCTTGCCGCCCTCGCCCTCGTCCTTGACGATCGTGCCGGCCGTGCGGGCCGGACGCTCGGCCGCGGAGTCGACCTTCGTCCAGGCGCCCTCGAGACCGATCTCCTCGGCCTCGATCTCCAGGTCCTCCAGGTCCCAGGACTCCACCGGCTTCTTCTTGGCCGCCATGATGCCCTTGAAGGACGGGTAACGCGCCTCGCCCGACTGGTCGGTGACGGAGACGACGGCCGGGAGCTGGGCCTCCAGCCGCTCGGTGGCGGTGTCGCCGTCGCGGCGGCCCGTGACCGTACCGTCCTCGACGGAGACCTCGGACAGCAGCGTGACCTGCGGGACGCCCAGACGCTCGGCAACCAGCGCCGGCACGACGCCCATGGTGCCGTCGGTGGAGGCCATGCCGGAGACCACCAGGTCGTAGCCGGCCTTCTCGATCGCCTTGGCCAGGACCAGGGAGGTGCCGATGGCGTCCGTGCCGTGCAGGTCGTCGTCCTCGACATGGATCGCCTTGTCGGCGCCCATCGACAGGGCCTTGCGCAGCGCGTCCTTGGCGTCCTCGGGGCCCACCGTCAGGACGGTGACCTCGGCGTCGTCCGCGTTCTCCGCGATCTGCAGCGCCTGCTCGACCGCGTACTCGTCCAGCTCGGAGAGCAGACCGTCCACGTCGTCGCGGTCGACGGTCAGGTCATCGGCGAAGTGCCGGTCGCCAGTGGCGTCGGGCACGTACTTCACAGTGACAACGATCCTCAAGCTCACGCCGGCTCTCCTACTGCAATCGTCATTTCCAGGGCTGCCTTCTTGCAGGCAGCATAGGCGCCTCAAGCGGCCGATCCCGGCTGGGGCGACCAGGCGCTCCGACCGGAATATTACTCGTCAGTACACCCAGTTCATTCCCGCTAAGCAAGCGCTTTGAACTGTGACCTTCGCAACGCAGCGTAACCGGAACCCGACGGCCCCGCGGAAGGCGGAGCCGTCGGTCAGTCGCGCAGCCCGTGGAAACGCCCCTGGTGGTACAGCAGGGGGCGCCCGGCGCCGGCGGGATCACCGAGGACGACCTCGGCGACCACGATGCGGTGGTCCCCCGCCGGGACGCGTCCCACGATCCGGCAGACGAGCCAGGCGAGGACGTCGTCGAGGACGGGCACGCCCTCGGGGCCCTCGCGCCAGGCGGTGGCCGGGCCGAAGCGGTCGGCGCCGCTGCGGGCGAAGCGGGCGGCCAGTTCCCGCTGGTGCTCGCCGAGTATGTGCACGCCGACGCGGTCGGTGCCGGAGATCGCCGGCCAGCTGGAGCCGCCGGTGCCGATGCCGAAGGAGAGCAGCGGCGGGTCCGCGGAGACGGAGGTGAGGGAGGTCGCCGTGAAGCCGACCGGGCCGGCGTCGCCGAGGGCGGTGATGACCGCGACACCCGCCGCGTGCCGCCGGAAGACGGAGCGCAGCAGGTCGGGTGAGGCGGGCCGGACGGTGCCGAGGCCGGAGGTGGCCGACATGGAGTTGTCCTTCTGCTGAGGGGAACGTACGGGGCCGGAGCTGCTCAACGGCCCGGACAGCGCTCGCTCGCGGTGGGGGCGAGGGCCCCGGTCCGACGACGTCCGCATCCGTGGAGAAGGATTTCCGAGGGCATACGGTCAGGCTGACGAGAGCGGGTGAGCACCGTCAAGTTCGTCCCATCAGGTGGGAGATGTGTCACCGTCACCGGAACGGGCGTCACACCGCCTCCCCGAGGGCGGCGATGATGTCCGCCTTGCGCGGCTGACCGGCGGCGCGCCGCACCACCCGTCCGTCCGCGTCGAGCACGAGCACCGTGGGCGTCTTGAGGATGCCGAGCGCGCGCACCAGGTCCAGGCGAGCCTCCGCGTCGATCTCGACGTGGGCCACACCGGGGACCATGCCGGCGACCTCCCCGAGGATCCGGCGGGTGGCCCGGCACGGGGCGCAGAAGGCGCTGGAGAACTGCACCAGGGTGGCCCGCTCGCCGAGACCCTCGCCCAACTCGGCCGTACCGAGCCGTCCGCACTCGTCGCGCCCGCGCACCCGCACTCTCCCGTTCCGCCGCCGCGGCGGCACTCCGTGGGCGCTCGCCGCCGCGAGCACCGCCGTCCGGTCGTCTCCCACCTCAGCGTTGCCGAGGCCGCGGGGATTCCCGGCCCTCCGCACGAGTGTGCCCCGAGGAGTGCGGCGGGCTCGCCGGCCCCGCCGCGGGCGGACGCTGGGCCGACGTGACGAGGATCTCGCGCCGTGCGGGCACGTGGACTGGCTCCCCGGCCGTTATTGGGGCACGATCTGCGAGATGCCGTAAACCTACGGCTCCGTAACTTCCGCCGAGAACCCCTTTCCGCGGCAGAGAGAAGGGTCCGCCCCGCCCATGGCAGAGCTTGTCTACCGTCCCGTCATCGGTCTCGCCCGCACGATGTTCAAGGCGTGGGACCTCAAGATCGACTGCGCGGGTTCGGACAACATCCCGCGCTCGGGCGGCGCCGTGCTGGTGAGCAACCACATCAGCTATCTGGACTTCATCTTCAGCGGGCTGGCGGCCCTCCCGCAGAAGCGGCTGGTGCGCTTCATGGCGAAGGACTCCGTCTTCCGGCACCGGATCTCCGGCCCGCTGATGCGCGGCATGAAGCACATCCCGGTGGACCGCGCCCAGGGCGAGGCGGCCTTCGCCCACGCTCTCGACTCGCTGCGGTCCGGCGAGATCGTGGGGGTCTTCCCGGAGGCCACCATCTCGCAGTCCTTCACCCTCAAGGCCTTCAAGTCCGGCGCCGCCCGCCTGGCGCAGGAGGCGGGCGTCCCGCTGGTCCCGATGGCCGTGTGGGGCACCCAGCGGCTGTGGACCAAGGGCCATCCGCGCAACTTCAAGCGGAGCCACACCCCCATCACGATCCGGGTGGGCGAGGCCCTCGAGGCCACCCGCGACCAGTACGCGGGCGCCCTCACCCGCCGCCTGCGCGAGCGCGTGCAGGAAATGCTGGAGGCGGCGCAGCGCGCCTACCCGGCTCGCCCCAAGGGCGCCGACGACACCTGGTGGCTGCCCGCCCACCTGGGCGGGACGGCGCCCACGCCGGAGCAATTGCGCACGGCCCACTGACCCGCCGGCCTCCGGGCCTCACGGCGAACCGCACCCGGGGGGCCCGGTCCCCCGCCCTCCCGGAAGCCGCTACGACGCCGGGGGCCGGACCGTGATCCGCGCTCCCGGGCTGAACTTCTCCAGCAGTTCGGCCAGTTCGGCGGCCGCCGCCTCCACCTCGGCGACCGGCATCGGCGCCAGGCTCTCCAGCAGGAACAGCGCGGAGGCGGTCCGCTCGGTCAGGCGGGTGCGCGGGCCCTGGCGCCAGTTCCAGCGGCGGCAGGTCACGCCCGCCCCGTCGCACCAGACGACCTCGCCGGCGTCGGGGTGCTCGATGCTCTCCGCGCCGTCGGCGACGGTCACGAACTCCTCGTCGCCCGTGGCGCGCACCAGGCGCATCCCGCCCTGGATGCGGTCGAGGTCCTCGCCGCCGACCGGGACGAGGTGGGCGACGCTGACGGCGTTGTAGAGGTCGACGAGCGCGTTGATCCGCGGCAGGCCGGCCTCCGACAGCGCCCTCTTGGCGAGCGCCTCCGCGGAGTTGCGGGTGCGGGAGGGCTTGGCGCCGAACGCCGTGTACGCCGCGCGCCAGGCCGCCACATGCGGGTCCTCGTGCGGGGCACGGCCGTCCAGACGTACCGCGAGACGGCGCGCCGCGTCGTCCAGCAGCCCGGAAGAGGCCTCCGTGCTGGGACCGTTGACGAGGCCGTGCGCCTCGACGGCGACATGGGTGAAGCCGGGCGCGAGGGCGCGCACGTCGTCGGACACGGTCAGGGTGAGCGTCATCGCCTGCCTCAGAGTGCGGTGGGGAGCGTCTGCCGGAGCGCCGGCCGGTCGCGCGCGGCCCTGAGAGCCCCGAGCACCGCCGGATGAGGTTCAACGTACAGGACTGGATAGTCCACCTCATTGGACTTCCCGTCGGGAATCCAGGCCAGCCGCTCCCCCTCCAGGGAGAACCGGGCGTCGACGCCCGGCTTGTTGCCGCGGGGGTCCTGCCGGTGCCAGGCGCCGTGGAACCGCACGGCCACCAGGCCGTGCACGGCATGACCGTGGCCGCCGTCGTGCGCCAGCCGCTGGTAGCACAGGGCGGCCGGGATGTCCTCGGCGCGCAGCAGCGCGGCCAGCGCGTGCGCCTTGGCGTAGCAGGTCCCGGTGCGCTGCCGGAGGACGTCCGAGGCGCGCCAGGGGACGCGCGGATCCCCGCTGTCGGCGGAGTGCGGGATCGTGTCGCGCACGAACTCGAAGGCCGCCTGCGCATAGGCATACGAGTCGGCCGCCCGTCCGGCCAGACGGGCGGCCGCGTCGCGCACCACCGGATGATCGTGGTCGATGACCTCGTCGGCGGCCAGATAGGCGGAGAGGTCCGGGTCCTGCTGGATCAGCTGCATGCCCCGGGAGCATAGGAATGCGACCGACCGTCAGTCAATGACTTTTCGGGCGGTCGCATACCTATGCAGCATTGGCGACACCCACGGGTCGCAGGACCGCGTCGCTAGCGCGCCATCTCCTCCTTGAGCGCGGCGACGAACGCGTCCACGTCGTCCTCGGTGGTGTCGAAGGAGCACATCCACCGGACCACGCCGTCGGCCTCGTCCCAGAAGTAGAAGCGGAACCGCTTCTGCAGGCGTTCGCTCACGTCGTGCGGGAGGCGGGCGAAGACGCCGTTGGCCTGCACCGGGTAGAGGATCTCCACGCCGTGCACGGCGCGCACGCCCTCCGCCAGCCGCTGGGCCATCTCGTTGGCGTGGCGGGCGTTGCGCAGCCACAGGTCCTTGGCGAGCAGGGCCTCCAGCTGCACCGACACGAAGCGCATCTTGGAGGCGAGCTGCATGGACATCTTCCGCAGGTGCTTCATGTGCCGGACGGCGTCCTGGTTGATGA
Organism: Streptomyces sp. NPDC096152; assembly: GCF_044763235.1. NCBI lineage: Bacteria > Bacillati > Actinomycetota > Actinomycetes > Kitasatosporales > Streptomycetaceae > Streptomyces > Streptomyces sp. NPDC096152. The sequence continues at coordinate 297,153 of NZ_JBIWFW010000006.1, forward strand.
CGACGACCGCCTCACCCAGCAGGGCACCGTTCTTCGTCCCGCCCAGCGAGAGGATGTCGACGCCGACCGCGTTGGTGAACGTCCGCATGGGGACGTTCAGCGAGGCCGCCGCGTTGGCGATCCGGGAGCCGTCCAGGTGCACCCGCATCCCGCGGGCGTGGGCGTGCTCGCAGATCGCGCGGATCTCCTCGGGCGTGTAGAGGGTGCCCAGCTCGGTGCTCTGGGTGATCGAGACCACCTGCGGCATGGCGCGGTGCTCGTCCTCCCAGCCGTACGCCTGCCGGTCGATCAGCTCGGGCGTGAGCTTGCCGTCCGGCGTGGGCACGGTGAGCAGCTTGAGGCCGCCCATCCGCTCCGGGGCGCCGCCCTCGTCGACGTTGATGTGCGCGCTCTCGGCGCAGATCACCGCGCCCCAGCGGTCGGTGACCGCCTGGAGCGCGACGACGTTGGCGCCGGTGCCGTTGAAGACCGGGAAGGCCTCGGCGGTGGCACCGAAGTGGCTGCGGATGATCCGCTGGAGGTTCTCGGTGTAGGCGTCCTCGCCGTACGCGACCTGGTGCCCGCCGTTGGCCACGGCCAGGGCAGCGAGCACCTCCGGGTGGACCCCGGCGTAGTTGTCGCTGGCGAAACCGCGGACCTCCGGGTCGTGATGGCGACGCGCGTCGGTCCTGGGAGGGTTCACGGCTTCTCGGTGAGCCACAGACGGTTTCCGTTCACTTCCGCGGCGGGCTTGTCCCAGACGCCTGCGATGGCCTCGGCGAGGTCCTTGACGTCCGTGAAGCCCGCGAACTTCGCGTTGGGGCGCTCGGCGCGCATCGCGTCGTGCACCAACGCCTTCACCACCAGGATCGCAGCCGCGGACGTCGGCCCCTCGGCGCCCTCGGCCTTCCCGGCCTTGCGGAAGTAGTCGGCCATGGCCAGCGTCCACGCCTCGGCCGCGGCCTTCGCCGCGGAGTAGGCCGCGTTGCCCGCGGTGGGCTTGCTCGCCCCCGCCGCGCTGATCAGGAGGTACCGGCCGCGGTCGCTGCGCTGCAGCGCCTCGTGGAAGGCGAGGGAGGTGTGCTGCACGGTCCGGATGAGCAGCTTCTCCAGCACCGACCAGTCGCTGAGGCTGGTCTTGGTGAAGGTCTCGCTGCCGCGCCAGCCGCCGACGAGGTGGACCAGGCCGTCCACCCGGCCGTAATCCTTCTCGATGTGCGCGGCCCAGTCGCGGGTGGACTGCAGGTCGAGCAGGTCGACCTTCTCACCGGTGACGGTGGCGCCGCCGGAGGCGTAGCGCGCCGCGTCGACGGCCTCCGCGAGCCGCTCCGGGTCGTTGTCCGAGCCGACGACGGTCGCGCCCGCCTCGGCGAGCCGCAGCAGCGTCGCCCGGCCGGCGGGTCCGCCCGCGCCGGCCACCGCGATCACCGCACCGCTCAGTGCCCCGTTTCCGTTCCCCACCATGTTCTCCTCCCGGGCAGTCTGGGCGCGGTCGCTCACGCGGCGATCCGCTCGGCGCCGTCCGCCGTGATGCCCTTGGTCGAGGCGATCACGTTCTTCAGCTTCTTGGACAGGGCCTCGTAGAACATGCTCAGCGGAAACTCGTCCGGAAGCACGTCGTCGACGAGCTTGCGCGGCGGCTGGGACAGGTCGAGGGCGTCGGGGCCCTTGGCCCACTTCGAACCCGGGTGCGGGGCGAGGTAGCCGGCGACCAGCTCGTAGCCCGCGAACCAGTGCACCAGCTTCGGGCGGTCGATGCCGTCGCGGTAGAGCTTCTCGATCTCGGCGCAGAGCTGGTTGGTGACCTGCGGGGCGCGCTGCCAGTCGATGAGGAGCTTGTTGTCCGTCCAGCGCACGACGTCGTGCTTGTGCAGGTAGGCGAAGAGCAGCTGGCCGCCGAGGCCGTCGTAGTTGCGCACGCGCTCGCCGGTGACCGGGAAGCGGAACATCCGGTCGAACAGCACCGCGTACTGCACGTCACGGGCCTGCGGGACGCCGTCGGCCTCCAGCTTCACGGCCTCCCTGAAGGCGGTGAGGTCGCAGCGCAGCTCCTCCAGGCCGTACATCCAGAACGGCTGGCGCTGCTTGATCATGAAGGGGTCGAACGGCAGGTCGCCGTGGCTGTGGGTGCGGTCGTGGACCATGTCCCAGAGCACGAAGGCCTCTTCGCAGCGCTTCTGGTCGTGCACCATGGCGGCGATGTCCTCGGGCAGCTCAAGACCCAGGATGTCGACGGCGGCGGCGGTCACCCGGCGGAAGCGGGCGGCCTCGCGGTCGCAGAAGATGCCACCCCAGGAGAACCGCTCCGGCGCCTCGCGCACGGCGATCGTCTCGGGGAAGAGCACGGCGGAGTTGGTGTCGTACCCGGCCGTGAAGTCCTCGAAGGTGATGCCGCAGAACAGCGGGTTGTCGTACCGGGTGCGCTCCAGCTCGGCCAGCCAGTCCGGCCAGACCATGCGCAGCACGACCGCCTCGAGATTGCGGTCCGGGTTGCCGTTCTGCGTGTACATCGGGAAGACCACGAGGTGCTGGAGGCCGTCCTCGCGGTGAGCGGCGGGCTGGAAGGCCAGCAGCGAGTCGAGGAAGTCCGGTACCTGGAAGCCTCCGTCGGCCCAGCGGCGCAGGTCCTTGACCAGGGCCTCGTGGTAGGCCACGTCGTGCGGAAGCAGCGGGGCCAGCTCCTCGACGGCCTGGACCACGCGGCGCACGGCGTCCTCGGCGGCCGCGCGCTCAGGCGCGCCCTCGGCCTCGAAGTCGATCGAGCCGTCCTTCGACTGCCATGGCCGGATCTGCTCCACGGCATCCTTGAGCACGGGCCACGCCAGGTGCTCCACCACCCTGGTCGCGGAAGGAACCTGCCCCTCCGAACCCGACTGCACAAGAATTTCCGTCATGTCCCATCCTCCACAGGAGAACCTCGCGTAAGAAGACCGTATACATACGAGCTTTCTCCCAGCAAGAGGGAACTCGGGAAATTATTCTGCTCACACCCTCCGTCACCGCTCATTTTCCTGCCGGAAGCCCGCACGGGCCCGCTTACCCTAGTCCATCCAGGTGATGCGCCCTGCCGAGCGTGATCTGATGCATTTCGGCCAAACCGGCGCCGGGCGCCGCGGTGGAGGTGGCTGCCGCGGCGGCGGTGGTGGTGACGGCAGGAAGGGCGGCGCCGGGTCGGGCGGTGGTCGGGGCGGTCAACCCCGCGGGGGACTCGCCCACCCCCGGGTGATCACCTCGCCCGGCACGGCCGGGCGCTGCCCCGCCCGTCACCCCACTGCCCCGTGTACGCGCGGGTCCATCGCCGGTCGGGGCCGTTAGGCTGCGGCACTGCCGCGTGGAGGACGTCCGTCCGGTCCGCGTGCGCGCCGAGCCGCCGTCGACGGAAGCGAGTTGAACCTTGAACTTCCTTACCATCGGTCACCGCGGAGTCATGGGTGTCGAGCCCGAGAACACCCTCCGTTCCTTCGTCGCCGCCCAGCAGGCCGGCCTCGACGCCATCGAACTCGATCTGCATCTGAGCAAGGACGGCGCGCTCGTCGTCATGCACGACGCGGAGGTCGACCGCACGACCGACGGAACCGGTCCGATCGCCGACAAGACCCTCGCCGAGCTGCGCTCCCTGGACGCCGGCCGCGGGGAGCGGATCCCGGTCTTCGAGGAGGTCCTGGAGGCGGTGCGGGCACCGCTGCAGGCCGAGATCAAGGACGTGGCCGCGGCGCGGGCGCTCGCCGAGGTCATGCACCGGCACGATCTGGTGTCCCGGGTCGAGGTCTCCTCGTTCCACGACGAGGCGATCGCCGAGATCGCCCGCCTGGTGCCCGGGGTACGCACCGCGCTCATCGCCGGCCGCTACGGCGCCGACGTCGTCGAGCGCGCCACCGCGGCCGGCGCCGCCACCGTCTGCCTCAACATCCGCCGGCTCACCCTGGAGGTCGTCGAGCAGGCGCGCAAGGCCGACCTGAGGATCATCGGCTGGGTGGTGAACACCCTGGACCACCTGCGGCTCGTCCGCGCCCTGGAGTTGGACGGGGCGACCACGGACTACCCGGAGATCAAGCGCACCGGCCGCTTCACGGCCTGAGGCACCGTGGCTCTAGGCGTGCCCTCCGGGCACGTCCTGGCCCAGCTCCTTGACCAGCAGCTCGAACTGGAGGTCGTCGCGCTGCGGGATGCCGAAGCGCTCGTCGCCGTACGGGAAGGGCGTCGTGATTCCCGTACGGCGGTAGCCGCGGCGCTCGTACCAGGCGATCAGGTCCTCGCGCACGGAGATCACGGTCATGTGCATCTCCCGCACGCCCCAGCTGACGCGGGCCTGACGCTCCGCCTCCGCGATGATCACCTTTCCGAGGCCCGCGCCCTGGAGCGCCGGGCTGACGGCGAACATGCCGAAGTACGCGTGGGCGCCGCGGTGCTCGAGCTGACAGCAGGCGACCACGCGGCCGTCCCGCTCGACCATCAGCAGCCGGCTGTCGGGCGACCTGATCACCGCGAGCACACCCTCCGGGTCGGTGCGCTGCCCCTGGAGGATGTCCGCCTCGGTGGTCCAGCCGGCCCGGCTGGCGTCCCCGCGGTACGCCGACTCGATCAGCGCCACCAGGACGTCGACGTCGGCGTCGGTGGCATCGCGGAAGGTGAGTCCGGTGACAGCGGTGTCCATGGGGTGCCTTTCGGTCTTCCTGGCGCGGCTGCGCGGTGACGAGGGTAACCCGGCCACTAGGGTGCGGATGCATGGTGCATGTACTCAGCAGCCGGATCCTGCTCCGCCCCACGGACCCCGAGCGCTCCCGCGCCTTCTACGGCGAGCAGCTCGGCCTCGCCGTCTACCGCGAGTTCGGCACGGGCGCGGAGCGCGGCACCGTCTACTTCCTCGGCGGGGGCTTCCTGGAGGTGTCGGGCCGCTCCGACACCCCGCCGTCGCCGGCCGTGCGGCTGTGGCTCCAGGTCGCGGACGTGACCGCGGCCCACGACGAGCTGCGGGCCCGGGGCGTGCCGATCGTGCGTCCGCCGGTGCGGGAGCCGTGGGGACTGGTCGAGATGTGGATCGAGGACCCGGACGGCACGCCCGTCGTGCTGGTGGAGGTGCCGTCCGATCATCCGATGCGGTACCGGCCGGGCATCTGAAGCGCAGCCCGCGGCAGGACGCGAGGGGCGGCTCACGCCAGGGGACGAAGGCGGCTGTCCCCGGGTGCGGACGCGGTCTCGGGGCGATTCCGGCACGATCCGCGCGGACCTCCGGCATCGGCTCCGGGCACGTACGGCTCCGGCTGGCCGCGGTCGGTGACCAGGGCTAGCGTGCTGATGGGAGCGGCCTTTCCGGAGGAGTGCCATGAAGTTCGACAAGCCGGTGATCGGCGGGCCCTGCTGGGCGGAGCTCGGTACCAGCGATCTGGAGGCGGCCAAGCGGTTCTACACGGCGGTGTTCGGCTGGCGCACACAGACCGCCCTGCGCGCGGAGGCGGGCGGCTACACCATGGCGCGCCTCGGGAACTCGCTGGTCGCCGCCATCATCCCGCGGTACCAGGAGTCGCAGCCGGTGGCGTGGAACGTCTCGTTCGCCGTAGCGGACGCCGACGAGGTGGCGAACAAGGTGATGGACGCCGGCGGGACGGTGATCCAGGGGCCGGTGGACGTGTTCGACGAGGGCCGCTTCGTGGTCGCGCTGGATACGTGCGGTGCCGCCTTCCAGATGTGGCAGGCGCGGGACTTCACCGGTGCCGAGGTGTTCAACGAGCCCGGTTCGCTGGGCTGGGTGGAGCTCGCGACCCGCAATGTGGAGCGGGCGCGGGACTTCTACACGACCGTGTTCGGCTGGAGCGTCAACGCCTCGGAGTGGTACACGCAGTGGGACCTGCACGGCGGGGAGTTCGGCGGCGTACGGGCCCTGGGCGACCGTGTCCCGGCCGACGTGCCGCCGCACTGGCTGCCGTACTTCGCAGTCGAGGACGTGGACGCGACGACGGAGATCGCGCAGCGGGAGGGCGCCAAGGCCCTGCTGGAGCCGACCGCCGAGGGGGACGGCCCGCGCATCGCGCTGCTGCGGGACCCGCAGGGCGCGGCCTTCGGCATCTACCAGGCCCGGGAGGAGACCGGGGCGGGCCGGGACGGAGACTGACGCGGACGCACCGGCGCGAGGGGCCGGGGCACGGCCCGGCACCCACCCGGCGGTGCGAGGGGGACGAGCCGTACCGGTTCAGCCCCTCCCCGCGCCCGGACTGCCCTCCAGCCGGCCCAGCAGGTCCCCCAGGAGACCGGCGAGTTCGTCGCGCTCTCCGGTCTCCAGCCCGGCCAGGACGTCTCGTTCGTAGGCGAGCTGCTCGGGCAGGACGCCGTCGACGAGTTCCCGTCCGGTGTCGGTGAGGCGGAGGTGGGCGACGCGCCGGTCGCGGGTGTCGCCGCGGCGCTCCACCAGGCCCCGCTCGGTCAGCTGCTTGAGGCGCTTGGTGACGGCGGCGCCCGAGGAGAACGTCTCCCGGGCCAGTTCGCTGGGGGTGAGTTCGTCCCCGGTGCGGCGCAGCGCACCCAGCAGGTCGAACTCGGGCCGGCTCAGCCCCGCCCGGCGCAACGGCGCGTCCTCGGCCTGCTGGAGCAGGGCGGCGCAGCGGTTGATCCGGCCGATGATCTCCATGGGGGCGGTGTCCAGGTCGGGATGGACGGCCCGCCACTGCCGCACGACGGCGGCCACGGTGTCGCCCCCGCCGACGGTGCTGCCGCCCCGCTCTCCTCCGCCCGGCGTCCCCTGGACGGCCCCCACGGTGACGTCCTCGCTCCTGCCCGGCGCCGTCCCCCGGCCCCCCGCTTCCGCGTCCGCGGCGCCCGTTCCCGCCCCCTGCCCCCGGGGCGCGCCCGCGCCCGGCGGGTTGTCGTCCGTCGGCCGTCCGTCGGTCCCCGTCATGGCCGTACGTCCTCCGTCGTCATGTCCGTGCCCGCCCGGGTGTGCAGGCCCTGGCGTCGTGCCGTCGCGGCGAGCGTACGGTGTCCGGACTGCTCGGTGAGCACGACCCGCTCGTGCGGCAGGGCGCGCTGCCACCACTCGCCGGACGCGGCGTCGACGGTGGCGCGCAGTTCCACCAGCGTGGCGGCCAGGCCCCGGCGGGCGGCCTCCAGCGCGGCGGGCGCGGGACGCGGTTCGGCGAGCAGGCGGGCGGCCCGTTCGCGCGCCCGGTCGACGGCCGTCAGCGCGTGCTCGACGCGGTCGCCGGCCCGCCGGTTGGTGACGGCGACGGCGGCCGCGAAGCCGGCCAGGGCTCCGACGAGGGTGTCCAGTGCCCGCTGGGTGATCAGTTCACCGGGCTGCTGGTAGCCGGCGAACTCGGTGATGAGCAGCGCCATCGGGGTCACACAGACGCTGCCGAGCCAGTAGTTGCGGCCGATGACGGCCTCGGCGCCGAAGTTGAGCGCCAGGCAGCACAGGACCAGGGCCGCCGGGCCGAGGTGCGCGAGCGGGGCGATCGCGGCGAAGGCGAGGATGCCGACGAGGTTGCCGACGACGCGCTGGACGCCCCGGCTCCAGGTGAGGGTGAGGTTGGCCTGGTAGAGGGAGGCGGCGGTGACCAGGGCCCAGTAGGGGCGGCCGACGCCGAGGGCGAGGGAGACGTACCCCGCGAGCGCGCAGCCGAGGGCGGTGCGGACGGCGATCGGGGCGAGCGGGCCGAGCCGGCTCCACCACGGCCGGTGCGGGGCGCCGGCCTCGGCGTCGACACCGAGCAGCTCGTCGGCAGCGGACCGCGACTCGGCGGCCCGGGGAACCGGGCCGCGGCCGCACAGCTCACGGGCCCAGGTCCGCAGCCGCTCGGGTTCCGTGTCCGCGGGCGCGGCGAGCGCGACCTCGGCGCGTACCAGGAGCCGTCCGAGCGCGTGCCGGGGCGTGGCACGGGCACCGGTGGACAGCAGCGTCTGCCAGGCGGCCTGGACGGCGGCGGCCGCGGTGGCACGGGCCCGGGCACGGTCAGCACCGGTGCCGCGCGTGGCGGCGTAGGCGGCCGCAGCGTGGAGCGCGTTCGCGGTGGCGCGGCGCTCGGGCCCGTGCGGACGCAGGAGCCCGGGCGCCATGCCGACCAGCCAGGCCCAGGAGCCCGCCGCGAGGGCCAGCGCCAGATGACCGGGCACCTGGCCGAGGGTCTGCGGGACGAACAGCGAGGCGGAGCTGATGAAGGTGAGGACGACGTTGCCGGGCGGTCCGATGCGGGTCGCGTCGCACACCACCTTCTGCGCGGCGGCCAGGACGGCGCCGACGGCGACCAGGACGACCGCGTCGCGGGTGAGCGAGGCGGCGAGCAGGCAGAGGGCCAGGCCGCCGACCATCCCGATCACGACCCAGGCCAGCGCTCGGGCCCGGGCCGCGTAGGGACGGTTGTGGGCGTACAGGGCGCAGAGCGATCCGGCCATCGTGTACATGGCCAGGTCGAGCCGGCCGAGGGCGAGCAGGGTCAGGTTGGGCGGTGCGACCGAGGCGACCACGCTCAGCGCAGGCTTGAACCAGATGTCGGAGGGGCGGCCGAGGCGCAGCACGCCGGTGAGCGGCAGCCGCCGGACGCGCGGGGTCGAGGGGGTGGGGGTCGCACTGCTCATGCCCATAAGCTTAACAGGTGTTTTATTTGTAAATCACCTTGGGTGTGCGGGCGTGACCTGCCGTACTCCCCCGGGTGCCCCCCGTGTACACCCTTGCGCTCGCGTGCGCGCCGCGTGGCCCGGGCATCCCTCGACCGACCGGCCGGCCGCCCGCGCGGTGGACCGGCGGCACCGAACGGGGAGGTGGGGGGTGCACGGACCGGCTTCGCCCGGCTGGCTGTTGTTCGCGCTGTGCGCGGCGAGCGGGGCGTACTGCCTGCTGCGGACGCGCAGCGCCGTCGAGGAGCAGCGTCGTGCCGCAGGCGGCGAGGCGATGATGGGTTTCGGCATGGCCGCCATGGCCGTGCCCGCGGCGGTGTTCACACCGCCCGCGTGGACCTGGCCCGCCTGCGCGGTGGTGTTCGCCGGGGCCGCGCTGCGCGCGCTGTGGGCCGCCCGGACCGGCCCGCACCATCTGCACCACCTGGTCGGCACGCTGGCCATGGTCTACATGGCCGTCGTGATGGCCGGCCCGCCCGGCGCCCACCACCCCGCGCACGGCGGGTCCGGCCTCCCCCTGGTCACGGGCTCGCTGCTGCTGTACTTCGCGGGATACGTGCTGTGGTCGGGCGTGCGGCTCGTCCCCGCCGGGCCCGTCGCCCCGGGCGGCGCCGCCGTCGGGTGGGGCGATCGGCCGGAACTCGCGCGGGCGTGCCGGCTGTCGATGGGCATCGCCATGGTGGCGATGCTGCTGACCCTGTGAGACCGCTCCGAGCCGATCGACGGGCCGTGTGAGACCACTCCGAGCCGATCGACGGACCGTGGCCTGTGTCACTTTGCCGCGGGGAGACGTACCCGTGGGCGACGGGGCGCTCATAGGGTGCTCGCATGATGGTCCCCGCGGTGCTGTTGCTGCTCGGCGCGCTGGCCGCCGTCGCCGCTCCCCGACTGCTGGCGCGCGCCGACTGGACGGACCGTGAACCGGTGCTCGCGCTGTGGGCGTGGCAGTGCGTGGTGGCCGCCGTGCTCCTGTGCTGCGCCCTCTCGATGACGCTCAGCGCGGCGGCCGCCTGGCAGGCGGTGCGCGGCCATGTGTTCGGCACCGCCCCGCGTGCGGTCGTGGAGGCCTACGCGTTCGGCACGACCGGCCCGTGGGCGGCGACGACCGCGGTGGCGCTCGCCTGCGGCGGGCTGTGGAGCGCGGCCATGCTGGTCCGCGAGGTCGTACGGGCCCGGGCGCGGCGCCGGCTGCGCAGGGCCGAACTCCTCGTGCGCGCGCCGCGGTTGCCCGGCGAGGAGCCCGGGGGCGAGCGGCTCGTGGTGCTGGAGGGCGAACGGCCCGACGCCTGGTGGCTGCCGGGGACGCCGCCCCGGCTCGTGGTCACCACGGCAGCCCTGCGCCGCCTCAAGGGGCGGCAACTGGACGCCGTACTGGCGCACGAGCAGGGGCACGCGCAGGCGCGCCACGACTGGCTGCTGCACTGCTCGGCCGCGCTGGCGGGCGGGTTCCCGCGGGTGCCGGTGTTCGCCGCGTTCCGCGACGAGATGCACCGCCTGGTCGAGCTCGCCGCCGACGACATGGCCTCGCGCCGCTTCGGCCGGCTGACCACCGCGCTCGCGCTGGTCGAACTCAACGAGGACCGGGGTGTGTTCGGCCCCTGCCCCACCCCGCAGGCCCATGTTCCGCAGCGGGTGCACCGGCTGCTCACTCCCCCGGACCGGCTCACGGCGGGCCGCCGGCTGCGGCTGACCGCGGCGGCGTCGCTGGTGCCGGTGATTCCGGTGCTGGTGGCGCTGGTACCGGGCCTCAGGGCGCTCGGCTGACACCTCGGGGCGCCGGCGGCGGAAGGTCGGCCGGAGAAGCGCGGCACGGGGGCCGGCCGGCACGTTTCCCGCTCGGCCCAGCGGCGAGGATCGCATCATGCAGCCCATGCCTGTCGATTCCCCGCCCCGCACGACGGGCCGCCGTGCCGCGGGCCGCGGCGCGGCGGCCCTCGGTCTGTGCTCGGCGCTGCTGCTGATCCTGGTCGCGATCCGCTGGCACCCGCTGACGGCCGTGGACGGGAGCGTCGCCCGCACCACCCACCACTGGGCGGTGGAGGAGCGCGGCCTCACTCACGGGTTCCGCATCCTCACGGACTGGGTGTGGGACCCGCTGACGATGCGCCTGCTGGGCGTGGCGGTCGCGGTGTGGCTGGCGTGGCGCCGCTCGGCGTGGCGGACGGCCCTGTGGCTGGTCGCCGCCGGCGCTCTGGCCACGCTGGTGCAGCAGGGCCTGAAGACCGTGGTGGGCCGCCCCCGCCCGCGCTGGCCGGACCCGGTCGACTCCGCCCACTACGCGGCCTTCCCGTCCGGTCACGCGATGACCGCGACGGTGGTCTGCGGCCTGCTCCTGTGGCTGCTCCACCGCTTCGGCGCGGGGCGCGCCACGCGGCGCGCCGCGTGGGCCGTGGCCGCGGTCTCGGTGGTGGGCGTGGGCCTGACCCGGGTCTGGCTGGGGGTCCACTGGCTCTCGGACGTGGTGGGCGGCTGGCTGCTGGGCGCGACGGTGGTGGCCGCGGCGGTGACCGCCTACGACCGCTCATGGCCTGAACCCGCCCGCCACAGCCCACGCGGCTCTTAGGATCACCCCATGTCCGCCGTCCTCTTCGACTTCTCCGGGACCCTCTTCCGCGCGGAGTCCACCGAGTCCTGGCTGCGTGCGGTGCTGGACGAGACCGGACTTCCGCTCGAAGAAGGGGAGTTGCTCGGGTTGGCGCGGGCGCTCGACGAGGCCGGGGCGCTGCCGGGCGGGACCCCGCCGGCACGGCTGCCCGAGGAGGCCGCGGACACGTGGGAGATCCGGGACAGCAGCCCGGAGCTGCACCGGGCCGCCTACACCGCCCTCTCCCGTCAAGTGGCGCTGCCCGACCCGGCGTTGCACGACGCGCTGTACGACCGGCACATGACGCCGGACGCGTGGGCCCCGTACCCGGACGCGGCCGAGGTGCTGCGCGCGCTGCGCGGTCGCGGGATCGGCGTGGGCGTGGTCAGCAACATCGGCTGGGACCTGCGCCCGGTGTTCCGGGCACACGGCCTGGACGCCTACGTCGACGCGTACGTCCTGTCGTACGAGCACGGCGCCCAGAAGCCGGACCCGCGCCTGTTCGAGACCGCGTGCGCGGCACTCGGCGCGGCGCCTCGGGACGTGCTGATGGTCGGCGACAACCGGCGGGCGGACGGCGGTGCGGCGGCCCTCGGCTGCGCGGTGCACTTCGTGGACCCTCTGCCGGTGACCGAGCGGCCGGACGCGCTGCGGCCGGTGCTCGACCTGGTGGGCCGAACCGCCTGAGCCCGGACCGGTGCGACGGGCCGGCCGGGCGCCGGACCAGCGGCCGGACGCCGGACCAGCGGCCCGGAAAAGTAGCCTCAGGCGACCACTCGGGCGAAAGAACGCCCGCCTCGGACGATCCCCCGCGTCGCCCGAGGCGGGACGGCAGCACGAACGGACCCGCGAGGGGTCCCGTCCTGCTCCTGTTGAGTATAGTTGGCTGGCAGCCAGTCAACGCAGGAGTTACAGCATGTCCCCGCGCAGCGCCTCGGTCAATGAAGAGTTGCGGCGGCGTTCCCGGGAGCGGCTCCTGCAGGCGGCCGTGGAACTGGTCAACGATCGCGGGTACGACGCGACGACGCTCGGCGACATCGCGGACCGGGCGGGATCGGCGCGGGGCCTGGTGTCGTACTACTTCCCCGGCAAGCGCCAGCTCGTGCAGTCCGCGGTGCACCGGCTGATGCACCGCACGCTGGAGGAGGCGCTGGAGCGCCGGCCGCACACCGAGGACGGCCGGGAGCGGCTGGCCCGGACCATCGACGCGATCCTGGGCCTGGCCCGCGACCGGCCGGTGCTGATGCGCCAGCACATGGCGGGGATCCTGCAGGCCGAGGGCTTCGTCCAGTGCCCCGAGCAGCAGCGCCTGTCGCAGTTGCTGCGGGAGACCGTCGCCCGGCGGGGTTCCTGCGACGTCGACGCCGACTATCCGATGCTGCGCGCCCTGCTGATGGGGTCCGTGTACGCGGCCCTGGTGCCGGGGGCGCCGATGCCGGTGCCGGCGCTGCGGGCGGAGCTGTTCAAGCGCTACCGGCTCGACTGGAAGATGGGCTTCCCGGAGGACGCCGAGGCGCCCGGCGACACCTGCACGACCGACATCTCCCGCTTCTTCGCCACGGACGCCGCACACGTCACGGAGGCCGCGGACCGGAAGCCTGCCGGCCGGGCCGAGTAGCGCGCCGCCCCGCGGATCGGGCGCGACACGTGAGCGCCCCGGTGCGTGCACTCTCCCGGGGCGGGCCCGTCGGTGCCATGCTGGAGCCATCAGCGATCTCCTCCGATCCGCCGGGGTAAGGAGTTCCGCCGTGCTGCGTGTCGCCGTCGTCGGCTCGGGGCCGAGCGGGTGCTACACCGCCCAGGGCCTCGTCGAGCAGGACCCTTCCGTGCACGTCGACGTCCTCGACCGGCTGCCATGCCCGTACGGGCTGGTCCGCTACGGCGTGGCGCCCGACCACGAGAAGATCAAGTCCCTGCAGAACAACCTGCGCGCGGTCCTGGAGCACGAGCGGGTCCGGTTCCTCGGCGGGGTCCGCATCGGCGGCCCCGGCGGGCTGCCCGCCGCCCGGCTGCGGGAGCTGTACCACGCGGTGGTGTACTGCGTGGGCGCCGCGACCGACCGTCACCTCGGGATCCCGGGCGAGGAGCTGCCGGGCAGCTGGTCGGCGACCGAGTTCGTGTCCTGGTACAGCGCCCACCCCGACGCCGTGGAAGACGGATTCCTGCAGGGCGTGCGCACCGCGGTCGTGGTAGGTGTGGGCAACGTGGCCGTGGACGTCACCCGCATCCTGGCCCGGGGCCCGGCGGAGCTGACCGGCACCGACATGCCGCAGGCGGCGCTCAGCGCGCTGGCCGCGAGCCGGGTGACCGAGATCCACATGGTGGGCCGGCGCGGACCGTCGCAGGCCCGCTTCACCACCAAGGAGCTGCGCGAACTGGGCGCACTGCCGGACACCGAGGTCGTCGTCGATCCCGCGGAGCTGGCGCCGGACCCGGCGTACGCGGACCCGTCGGCGCTGCCCGCCGCCCAGCGCCGCAACGTGGAGGTGCTGCGCGGCTGGGCGGCCGCGCCGTCGAGGGAGGCCGCCCGCCGGATCCGGCTGCGCTTCCACCTCCGCCCCGTCCGGCTGCTCGCCGTGGACGGCCGCGTGGGCGCGGTGCGGTTCGAGCGGACGGCCCCGGACGGCCGCGGCGGCGTGACGGGGACCGGGCGGTTCGAGGACGTCGAGGCACAGCTCGTGCTGCGGTCGGTGGGCTATCGCGGGGTGCCCCTGGAGGGGCTGCCCTTCGACGCGGAGAGCGGCACGGTGCCGCACGCGCATGGGCGCGTGCTGCGCGACGGGTTGATCGCGCCGGGCGAGTACGTGGCCGGCTGGATCAAGCGCGGCCCGACGGGCGTCATCGGCACCAACCGCCCGTGCGCCAAGGAGACGGTGACCTCGCTGCTCACCGACGCGCCCGCGCTCGTACGGGGGCAGCTGCCCCCGGACCCCCTTCCGGCGCTGCGGGCCGCGGGGGTCGAGCCGGTGGAGTGGGCCGGATGGCAGGCCATCGAGCGGGCCGAGGCGGCGCTCGGCGCCTCGCTGGGGCGCGGTGTGGTCAAGCTGCCGGACTGGGAGTCCCTGCTCACGGCGGCGCGCACGGCGATCTGATCGAATCCGGGCTCCGGTGAGGTCGACCGGCTTCGAATGGGCATGACACAGACCGGCAACACTCCGGAAATCAACAAACTGTTCAAGCACCCTACGGTCTCGTGCTGTTCGAGTCCTTCCGCCCACCGCCGCTCAGGAGCGTCCATGGCCACGACCGCACCCGTGCATCCCGTAGACGAGGTCCCACCCGTACGGCAACTGGCCGCCTTCGGGTTGCAGCACGTGCTCGCGATGTACGCGGGCGCGGTGGCCGTGCCGCTGATCGTGGGCGGCGCCATGAAGCTGTCGCCCGCCGACCTGGCGTATCTGATCACCGCCGACCTGCTGGTGTGCGGCGTCGCCACCCTGATCCAGTGCATAGGCTTCTGGCGCTTCGGCGTCCGGCTGCCGATCATGCAGGGCTGCACCTTCGCGGCCGTGTCGCCGATGGTGCTCATCGGGACCACGGGGGGCGGGCTGCCCGCCGTCTACGGGGCGGTGATCGTCGCCGGGCTCGCGATCATGCTGCTGGCGCCGGTGTTCGGCAGGCTGCTGCGGTACTTCCCGCCGCTGGTCACCGGCACGGTGATCCTGGTCATCGGGGTCTCACTGCTGCCGGTGGCGGGCAACTGGGCGGCCGGAGGCGTCGGTTCGAAGGACTTCGGGGCACCGCGGAACCTGGCCCTGGCCGCCTTCGTGCTGGCGGTGGTGCTGGGCGTGCAGCGGTTCGCGCCGGCGTTCCTGAGCCGGGTCGCGGTGCTGATCGGCATCGCCGTGGGCCTCACGGTCGCGGTGCCGTTCGGGTTCACCGACTTCGGCGGGGTCCGGGACGCCGACTGGGTGGGGATCAGCACGCCGTTCCACTTCGGTACGCCCGTCTTCCACGCGTCGGCGATCGTGTCGATGCTGGTCGTGGCGCTGGTGACGATGACGGAGACGACCGGCGACCTCATCGCGGTCGGCGAGCTGACCGGGCGGAGGGTCCAGCCGCGGGCGCTCGCCGACGGGCTGCGGGCCGACGGCCTGTCCACCGTCCTCGGCGGCGTCTTCAACACCTTCCCCTACACGGCGTACGCGCAGAACGTGGGCCTGGTCGGCATGACCCGGGTGCGCAGCCGCTGGGTGGTCGCCGCCGCCGGCGGTCTTCTCGTCCTGCTCGGGCTGCTGCCGAAGCTGGGCGCGGTGGTGGCGGCGGTCCCGGCTCCGGTGCTGGGCGGTGCGGGCCTGGTGATGTTCGGGACGGTCGCGGCGAGCGGGGTGCGGACCCTGGGACAGGTCGACTTCGAGGGCAACCACAACCTGACCGTCGTGGCCGTGTCGGTGGCGGTCGGGATGCTTCCGGTGGGCGTGCCGACGGTCTACGCCAAGTTCCCGGACTGGTTCCAGACGGTGATGAACAGCGGGATCAGCGCGGGCTGCCTGACGGCGATCGTGCTCAACCTGCTCTTCAACCACCTTCCCGCGCGGGGCGGTTCACCCACCGCCGAGGCGGAGAGCCTGCCGGTCGGCAGCGGCGAGTAGGCAGTCGAGCAATCCCGGGAAGAGGTCGTCGAGGTCGTCCCGGCGCAGGCCGTTGAGCTTGGCCGTGCCCCGGTAGACCTGCCGGATCACTCCGCTCTCGCGCAGTACCCGGAAGTGGTGCGTGGTCGTGGACTTGGTCACCGGCAGGACGAACTGCGAACAGGAGAGCTCGTCGCCGTCGGCGGCGAGCTCCCGCACGATCCGCAGCCGCAGCGGATCGGACAGCGCGTGCAGCACGGCTTCGAGCCGGATCTCCTCGCGGGCGGGGTGCGGAAGGTCCCGGCTGCCGGCGCCGGGGGCGGAGAGGGTCACGTCGGCTCCACTTCGTACGAGGTCCTCATCCTACGAGAACCATCGTAGTTTGACACCTGCCGTACTACGAGGACTATCGTACGAGTCGGCCCAGGTTCCGTGAGGCCCCGTGACGACCCGTGACGCCCGTGACGAATGGAGTCCGCCGTGAGTGCGCTCTTCGAGCCCTACACCCTGCGCGAAGTGACGATTCCCAACCGGATCTGGATGCCCCCGATGTGCCAGTACTCCGCCGCCCCGGAGGGCCCGTCGACCGGCGCCCCCGCCGACTGGCACTTCGCCCACTACGCGGCGCGTGCCGCCGGCGGCACGGGTCTGATCATCGTCGAGGCCACCGCGGTGTCGCCCGAGGGCCGGATCTCCCCGTACGACCTCGGCATCTGGAACGACACCCAGGCCGAGGCGTTCCGCAGGATCACCCGCTTTCTGCGGAGCCAGGGCACGGTGCCCGGGATCCAGCTCGCGCACAGCGGCCGCAAGGCGTCGACCGACCGCACGTGGAAGGGCGGCGCGCCGGTGGGGCCCGAGGCGCACGGCTGGCAGCCGGTCGCGCCGAGCCCCGTCGCCTTCGGCGACCGGCACCCGGTGCCCACCGAGCTGACCGTCGAGGAGATCCAGCGGATCGTGGCCCGGTTCGCGGACGCGGCCCGCCGGGCCCTCGCCGCCGGGTTCGAGGTCGCCGAGATCCACGGCGCCCACGGCTATCTGATCAACGAGTTCCTCTCCCCGCACTCCAACCACCGCACCGACGCCTACGGCGGCTCCTACGAGAACCGCGTCCGCTTCGCGCTCGAGGTCGTCGACGCCGTACGGGCGGTGTGGCCGCAGGACAAGCCGCTGTTCTTCCGGATCTCCGCCACGGACTGGCTGGAGGACGGGGGCTGGACGGCCGACGACACGGTGCGTTTCGCCGCCGAGCTGCACACCCACGGTGTCGACCTGCTCGACGTCTCCACCGGCGGCAACGCCTCCTCGGTGCGCATCCCGACGGGGCCGGGCTACCAGGTGCCGTTCGCGGCGCGGGTGAAGGCCGAGACGCCGATGCCGGTCGCCGCGGTCGGGCTCATCACCGACGCCGAGCAGGCGGAGAAGATCGTCGCCAACGGCGAGGCGGACGCGGTCCTCCTCGGCCGCGAACTGCTCCGCACCCCGACCTGGGCCCAGCACGCCGCCCGCGAACTGGGCGGCTCGGTCCACGTGCCGGAGCAGTACCACCGGTCGGTCTGAGGGGGTGACGCGCCGGGCCGGCCGCCGGCCCGGCTGTCCGCCGAGGGGCGGTGGCGGCCGGCGGCAGACGGCTTGTGGTCGGCCGGCAGTCGGCCGCCCCCTGCCTCTACGAGCGCTCCGTCGGCAGGAGCCGCGTGATCGTCTCTTCCAGGCGGGGCAGGGTCCGTTGGCCTGCCAGGGCGAGGGCGATCGCCGCGGCGACACCCGCCCAGGCCACCGGGCCGAGCGGGGTGCAGCCGACGAGGCGGCTGACCCCCGGGGTCTGGACCACGGCGACCAGGACGAGGGCGGAGCCCAGGGACGTCACCCGGACCAGGGTGCTGCCACGGCGGTCGAGCAGGGTCTGGGCGAGCTGGGTGCCGACCACCCCGCACAGCGCCATCGTGCTGGAACGGCGGGCGGTGCCCGGTGTGAAGCGGCCGATCAGCCAGGCCGTGACGGCGCCCAGGCAGGTGGTCAGGGCCCGATGGCGGATCTGCCGGATCAGCGGGTCGCCCAGGACCCCGCCGGCCACGTCCTCCGGCGAGCCGGCCCGCGCCTGCGCCGGGTCCTCCTTCGGTGTCACCGCCACCGCCATGGCCGGGAACAGGTCCGTGAACAGGTTCACCATGAGCATCTGACGGGTAGACAGCGGCGCGGTGCCCGACAGCAGGGTGCCGACCAGGCCGAAGCCGACCTCGCCCGCGTTCCCGCCGATCAGGATGGCGATGGCGTCGGCGACGCTGTGCCACAGGGCGCGGCCCTCGCCGATCGCGTCGATCAGGACGGTCAGGTCGCCGTCGGTGAGGACGATGTCGGCGGCGTTGCGCGCGGCGGCCGAGCCGCGGGCGCTGATGCCGACCCCGATGTCGGCGGCACGGATCGCGGCCGCGTCGTTGGCGCCGTCCCCGACCATGCCGACCACCCGGCCCGCGTCCCGCAGCGCCTCCACCACCTGGAGCTTCTGCTCGGGCGCGACGCGGGCGACCACACCGGCGTCGCGCAGCATCCGCGCCCTGGCCGAGCGGTCGGCGGCGGCCAGTTCGTCCCCGGTGACCACGATCGTGTCCTCGGGCCAGCCCAGTTCGGTGGCGATGGCCCGGGCCGTCTGCGGGTGGTCGCCGGTGAGCATGACCGGACGTACGCCCTCCTCGTACAGTCCGTTCACCAGGACCGTGGAGGTCTCGCGCGGGACGTCCGACAGCGCCAGCAGCCCGGTGAACACCAGCTCCCGAGGCTCTTCGAGGGCGTCCGTCCCGGCCTCATCCTCCCGGAGCCGGCGTTCGGCCACCGCCAGGACCCGCAGCCCGGCACCGGCCAGTTCATGGGCGGCGTCGGAGGCATGGGCGGGAAGGCCGGCGCAGGCGGGCAGTACGGTCTCCGGGGCGCCCTTGACCACCAGCACGCGCGGGCCGTCCGCGACCCGGCCCACGGCGGCGGCGTATCCTCGGCCGGCCTCGAAGGCGAGGCCCTCGAGCTGCGTCCAGTCCGGGTCGCGGCCGGCCGCGTCCAGGACGGCCTCGTCGGTGGCGTGCACCGGCCGGCCGGAGCCGCCGTCCGTCCGGGGCCCGCCGTCCGGCCGCGGGCCGCCGTTCAGCCGCGGGCAGGCCCGCGCCGCCGTCCGCAGGGTGTCCGCCGAGGCCGCGTCACGCGCCCGGCGGACCGTGCCGCCGGCGTCGGACACCCGCACCACACGCAGCCGGTTCTCGGTGAGCGTGCCGGTCTTGTCGAAGCAGAGGGTGTCCATCCGGCCCAGCGCCTCCAGCGTGCGCGGGGTGCGGACGAGGACTCCGCCCCGGCTCAGCCGCCGCGCGGCCGCCAGCTGCGCCACGGTGGCCACCAGTGGCAGGCCCTCCGGTACGGCGGCCACGGCGACGGCCACACCGCCGCTCACCGCCTCACGGATGGCCGTACCGCGCAGCAGCGCCAGACCGGTCACGGCGGCGCCGCCCGCCAGGGTCAGCGGCAGCGCCTTGCCGGTGAGTTCCTGGAGCCTGGCCTGCACACCGCCCGCGGGGGGCGTGCGGGCGGCGAGGTGGACGGCGCGTGCGGCCTCGGTGCGCTCGCCGGTGTCCACCACGACGGCCCGGGCCTGACCGGCCACCACGGTCGTGCCCTCGAAGACCATGCAGCTCCGGTCGGCGACCGGGGCGTGCGGGGTCGGGTCCGTCTGCTTCTGCACCGGAAGGGACTCCCCCGTCAGCGCGGACTCGTCGACCTCCAGACCCTCCTCCCACAGCAGCCGGGCGTCCGCGGGCACCACGTCGTCACCCTTCAGCTCGATCACGTCGCCCGGGCGGAGCTTGCCCGCGTCGACCGTCAGGGTGCCGCCCGCCGGCGCCTCCGTCTCCGGGGGCGCCACGCGCGCCTTCCGCTTCTGCTCCGCGACCAGCCCGGACAGCGCCCGCTCGGCGCGCAGCCGCTGGATGCCGCCGATCAGGGCGTTCAGATCGAGGGCGCCGACGACGAGCAGCGCGTCCACCACGGAGCCGAGGATCGCGGAAGCGGCCGAGCCCACGGCGAGCACGGGGGTCAGCGGGTCGTGCAGTTCGCCGCGGACGGCCCCGCCCAGTTCCAGGGTCCACCGCGCCGGGGCGACGACGGGGTGCCGGGTCACGCTGTCGACGGCCCTGCGCATCCTGGCCGCGGCCCGCTGGAACGGGGTGGCCACGGCACCCGGTTCCCGCTCCAGCCGCAGCCGGGCCTCGTCCGGGGCCAGCTCGTGCCAGTGCACACGCGGTCGCGGGTGCGGCGCACGCGCGGTCGCCACGGCGAAGGCGGCGCGCGCCCCGGACAGCAGGGCCGCCGCCGCGCCGATGTCGACCGGCGCGTGCCGCAGCCCGGGCAGCACGGCGCGCTTCCCCCGCCCGCCCTTGGACTCGCCGATGGCCACCAGCAGCCCGGAGAGCGCGGCACCGGATCGGGCCAGGGTCTGCGACCGGTGCCCGATCTCGCGGGCGGGGGGAATGGCCGTCAGCACCCGCCACACGTCGGGCAGTCCGTGCAGTGCCAGGAGGTCCGCGCCCCACACGACGGCGCCGTCCCGGTCCGTGAGGGCGACGGCGACGTCGCTTCCACGCAGCCCGGCCAGCAGGTCGTGCTCGTCGGCGGAGCCCATACGGGCGACCACGACGACGGTGCCCTCCTCACCGCGCAGCCCGTACACGACGTCGTCCAGCGGCCGCCGCATGTCGACGACCTGGTCGGCGAGCGCCGTGAAGTCCTCCAGGGCGGGGTCGTCCACGACCACGACCCGCAGCCCGGCCCGGCGCGCCGCGTCCATGACGGGCTCGACCCACGGATCGGCCTCGCCGTCCTCGGTGCGCAGCGCACTCGGGTGCAGGACGACCGTGTCGGCCATCTCCAACTGCCGCAGCCGCTCGGGGTCGCGCACGAGGACGCCGGTCCGGGACAGGGCGGCGCTCAGCAGCGCGTGGAACACGGCCGGCCCGTAGCGCGCGGCCTTGGGCGAGCCGGCGAGCACCGCCTCCGCCGCCTCGGCGCCCACGTGCTTGACCAGGAGCGTCGCCGCGGCGCCCAGGACGCTGCCGGCGGAGGCGTGGGTGGCGTAGTCCTGGGCCGGGGACACCCGAAGCGGCGGGCGCGGGGAGCCGTTCCCGGCGACACTGACCCGGTCGGGTGCGCACAGCTCGTCGTGGACCGCGTCGAAGGCGGCCAGGCGGGCCACCGTCTCACCGAGCTGGCAGGCCCGCAGCGCTCCGTCGAGCACCAGCGAGGTGGGGGTCTGGCCCGCGCCGTGGGCGGCCGCGTTCACGCAGGCCAGCAGCAGATCCATACGGTCGCCGCCGAGCCGGGCGTGCAGCCAGGCCCGGAAGCGCGGGTTCTCCCGCAGCAGGGTGACCGCGGCGGTCACCATCCGGGGCGACGGCGGCAGCCGCAGGGCGTACGCGGTGACCCCCGCGACGATGCCCGTGACGTCGGCCGCGAGGGTGGCGGAGGCGGTGCGCACCCCGGCCGGGTCGGCGGGATGTGTGACCTCGTCCGGGAAGCCGCCCGCGAGGACCAGCCCGTGCTGCTCGGCGAGTTCGGCCGCGTGGTCCACGACCCGGTCGCCGAACTCCTCCTCGGTCACGGTCACCACCAGACGTGCGAGTCCCTCGTCCCAGTACGCGAAGGCCACGTCCGGATGCTCCGCCAGGGCCTCGGCGATCCTGCGTGCCAGATGTTCCCGGCCGCCCGCGCGCCGCACCTGTTCCGGTTCCGCGGGCCGCAGCGCCAGGTGCGCCCGCGCGCCCGACCGCCAGTGCCCTCCGCCACCGGGCAGCGCGTGCCGGGCGACCCGCGCGACCCGCGCCGCCGAGTCCGCGCTCCGTACGCCGGCGCGTGCCGTGCCCGCCAGCGCCCCGGCGGCCACCCCGACCGCCGGCGCCGCGGCCCGCGCGAGCATGGCGGGGGCCGCGGGCAGCAGCCGGGCGGCGGCCGACGGCGCCGTCAGCAGTCCGAACCCCATGGCGCGCCCTCAGCGGGTGGTGCGGCCGGGCCGCGCCGTCGGGCCGAGGGGGCCGGTGGACGCGCCGGGCGCGGGCGCCTCGCCCTGCTCCTCGGCGGACGTCTCTGCCGGGGGAGCCGCTTGCGGCGACGGCTCCTGCGCCGACCGGGTGGCGGTGGGCCGGGGCGCCGTGGGCGCCTGGGAGCGCGCCGGTGCGGGTGCCCGGCCGCCGGGCTTCGGCCCGGGCTCCTGGGTGGATCGCAGAGCGGCGGAGGCGACGTCGCGCGCGGGCTCCTGGGTTGAGGGAGGGGTCCGGCGCCCGGGCTCCTGGGCGGCGGGAGCGACCTGGCGCGCGGGCTCGTGAGCCGGGTGGGCGGCGGCTTCCGCGGGCTTCCGGGCCGAACGGGCGACACCCTGCGCGGGCTTCCCGGCCTCGGCCGGGGCACCCGCGGTCTCCGTGGGCCGCGGCCGGGTGAACCACGCCACGGCCGCGCCGGTCACCGCGACCGGCCACTCCACCACCCCGATGACACCGAGCACCCCGGCGCCCGTGTAGACCACCAGCCGGCGCCCCCGTGGGGACACGGCGCCGATCTTGTCCAGCGTTCCCCGCGCCGCCCTGCCGACCGTCCCGGCGCCCGGCACCCGGCGCAGTACCGAGGTCGCGCCGCGCAGGGGCGCCGTAAGGACCGACGACGACTTCTGCTCAGCCATGACTCTCCTCGACCGTGGTGTGCGAGCGCTTTCCGTGGCCGCCCCGCACCCGGCAACGCGCCGGCCGTCCCGCCTTCTCCCAGGGAACGCCACGGACCGCACCCTCGCCACTGGGCACGGGCCGTCCCGGCACACCACGTCCCGGGTGCGGAGGAACCGACGGGCGCACGAGGCGCTCCCGACGGTGCGGCGCGCTGCCGACGGCCCGGCGCGCTGCCGACGATGCGCGCAGGCAGGCGCCTACCGCCCCGCGCGGCCGAGCATCTCCTCGGTCAACTCCCGCTGGTAGTCGGTGTAGGCGGTGCGCAGGGCCGGTCCGGGCCAGTCCGCCGGGAGCAGTTCGGGCGGCAGGACCGGGTCGGCCAGCAGATGCCGTACGACGGCCGCGAGGGCGGTGAAGCGGTCGGCCGGCCGGTCCGTCCGGGACACGTGGGCGAGCAGCGCCCGTGCCGTGTCCGCCCAGGCTTCGAGCGGCCAGAGACGCGCGGCCAGCTCGCGGGCGGGACGCTCGGGGCGGGCGCGACAGCGCTCGGTCACCCGGTCGAGCTCCTCGGGCCAGGGCCTTCGCAGATTGGCGGGCCGCAGCCAGACGCCCTCGCGCAGTTCGGCGAGGCGGAGCTCGGCAAACCGCGCGCGCAGCTCGGCGCGTTCGGCGGGGCCCCGGCCGGTCGCCGTCACGACGACCATCTCCCACTCCCCGTCCCAGCGCCGGGTCTCGGGGTGCACGGCCGCGTCCTGGCGGCGCTGGCGCTCCAGCAGCCGGTCGCTGAGGCGGTACACGGTGTCCGCACGCCGCAGGTCCCCGGCCGCCACCATCCGGCTCAGCGCCGCCCGCAGGGTCGAGCCGGCGACGCCGAAGGGTTCGACCGCCTGGACGAGGTCCTTCACGGGCAGCTCGGGCGGGTGCGTGCCCAGCAGCAGGCTGAGGACGACCGACCGCGCGGACAGCGGGCGCAGGCCGACCCCGGCGGGCTCCTGGGAGACGTTCATGGTCGCCAACTGTACGGATCCGTCGATGTTGCAGCATTGCTGCGGTCGCAGCGAAAGTGCAACACTGGCCGCATGGCCTCGACACTCCCGCACACACGACACGACCAGCAGGGCGGCCCGCAGGACGGGCACCAGGGCGAGCAGCCCGGCGGACGGCGGTTCGAACCGTCCGACGGAGTCCAGGGAGGACACCCCGGCGGACTCCAGGGCGAACATCCCGGGGGGCGCCAGGGGGGACAACCCGGCGAGCGGCCGTGCGCCGGAACCCACGACGTCGCCAACCAGGCCCCTCCCCTGGCCCCGTACGACGCCTCCGAGGACACGGCGCTGCTGGAGGGGCTGCGGCGTGAGGGCGCGGGCTGGGCCGAGGAGGGACTCCGGCGGCTCGGGCTGCGGGCCGGCAGCGCGGAGGTGCAGGAGTGGAGCGAGCTGGCCAACCGGCACGAGCCGGAGCTCCGTACCCACGACCGGTACGGCAACCGGATCGACGAGGTGGACTTCCACCCCAGCTGGCACCACCTGATGCGGGCCGCGGTGGCCGAGGGGCTGGCCGGCGCGCCGTGGGCGGACGACCGTCCCGGCGCCCACGTCGCCCGCACCGCGCGCGGTCTTGTGTGGGGCCACACCGAGGCGGGACACGGCTGCCCGACGTCCATGACCTACGCCGCCGTCCCCGCCCTGCGCGCGCAGCCCGAACTCGCCGCCGTCTACGAGCCGCTGCTGACCAGCCGCGTGTACGAGCCGGGGCTGCGGATCCCGGCCGAGAAGCCGGGTCTGCTGGCGGGCATGGGGATGACCGAGAAGCAGGGTGGTTCGGACGTCCGGACGAACACGACGACGGCCACGCCCACCGCCGAGCCCGGCGTGTACACGCTGCGCGGGCACAAGTGGTTCACCTCGGCGCCGATGTGCGACGTCTTCCTGGTACTGGCGCAGGCCCCGGGGGGCCTGTCCTGTTTCCTGGTGCCGCGCGTCCTGCCGGACGGCAGCCGCAACACCTTCCGCATCCAGCGGCTCAAGGACAAGCTCGGCAACCGGTCCAACGCCTCGTCCGAGCCGGAGTTCGACGCGACCGTGGCCTGGCTGGTCGGGCCCGAGGGGCGGGGCGTCCGGACGATCATCGAGATGGTCAACTGCACGCGGCTGGACTGCGTGATGATGTCGGCGGCCCTGATGCGCAAGACGCTCGTGGAGGCCGGCCACCACGTACGCCACCGCCGTGCCTTCGGCGCGCTGCTGGCCGACCAGCCGCTCATGCGGAACGTCCTGGCCGACCTGGCGCTGGAGTCGGAGGCCGCAACGACGCTCGCGCTCAGGCTGGCCGGGGCGGCCGACCGCGCGGTGCGGGGGGACGCCGGCGAGGCGGCGTTCCGGCGGATCGCGACCGCCGTCGGGAAGTACTGGGTCACCAAGCGCGGTCCGGCCTTCACCGCGGAGGCCCTGGAGTGCCTGGGCGGCAACGGCTACGTCGAGGAGTCCGGAATGCCCCGGCACTACCGCGAGGCGCCGCTGCTGTCGATCTGGGAGGGCTCGGGGAACGTCAACGCGCTCGACGTGCTGCGGGCGCTGGGCCGGGAGCCCGGCGCGGCGGAGGCGCTGTTCGCCGAACTCGCCTCCGCCGAGGGCGCCGACGCCCGGCTGGACGCGGCCGTGACCCGCTTGAAGGACCAGCTGACCGAGGCGTCCCCGGTGGGCGCGCGCCGCCTGGTGGAGCTGATGGCGCTGACCCTGCAGGCCTCCCTCCTGGTCCGGTACGCCCCGCCCGCGGTGGCCGACGCCTTCTGCGCGACCCGGCTCGGCGGCGACTGGGGACACGCCTTCGGCACGCTGCCCGGCACCACGGACCTCGGCACGATCCTGGGACGGGCGCTGCCGGACCGGGACTGAGCCCCGTCCGGCACCCGGTCTCGGCGCGGCTCGGGCTCGGGCTCGGGCTCCGGCTTCGGCTCCGGCCCGGGTCACTGCCCGTCCGGCCCTCGGCTCCGGCTCTGCTTCGGCTTGGCTCGTGCCGGTCCAGCCCGCGGCTCCGGCGCGGCTCCAGCTCGAAACGCCACCCGTGCGGCCCCGGGCTCCGGGCTCCGGCTCTGGGTTGACTTGGGTCACTGCCCGTCCAGCCCGCGGCTCCAGCTCGAAGTGCCGCCCGTCCGGACCCCGGGCTCCGGCTCTGCGTTGGCTTGGGTCACTGCCCGTCCAGCCCCCGGCCTCCGGCGCGGCTGGGACCGCCGTCCGTCCGGAGTCGGGCGGGCGGCGGGCCGGCTTCACCAGGTCTTACGGCCCCACAGCGGGCCGAAACGTGCCCACTCTGCGTCCCACTGCTCCATCCGCCGGCGCTCCAGGCGGCGGCACAGGACCCGGCCGCCGACCAGGGGGAAGGCGGCCGCGGTCGTCCCCACCAGGCCGCCGATCACCACGGCTCGCGTCCGGGCCTGGGCGGCCGTGGCGGGCCGGGTCACCAGCCGGCCCTGCGGGTCGGTCCACACGGTGACCGGCGTACCGACCGCGCTGCCGGGCCGGACCCTGACCTGGCCGGTGTGCGCGGAGCCGTCCGCGCCGCTCCACCGCACCTTCGTCCACACCCTCAGGCCGCCGCTCGCCCGGTCACCGTCCTCCTCTCCGTCCTCCCCGGACCCCTCGTCGCGCGACTGGGTCCCGACGGAGGTGCCGGGCGCCTGCCGCGCCACCAGGGCGAGCGTGGGCCGCCACTCGACACGCTCCCGGGCCAGCCCGTGCTCCACGGCCCGGGCCGCCGTCCATCCGGCGAGCACCCCGGCGAGGACGGTGCACAGCCAGGCACCGAGCACCACCCAGGCCTCCACCGCGTCGGCGCGGCGTCTGAGCGGATTGCGGCGCCACCGCCACAGCCACACCTTCGGACCACGGAACGCCATCGAAGGCATCCTCCTCACGAGCGCACGGACATGCCGGACCGCCCTCCCATACGAAGGAGGGGTCCTCGATGCTCACGGCGATTCCCCCGAATCGACGTTCCCACGAGTCCCGGCGCCCTCGCACGGTTCTGCCGGAATCCGTGGAAGCAGGCCGGGCCGGGATGGTAGGGCGTCTCGGCATCGCCGCTCTGAGCTGCGGCGACGCGGCTGCGGGGGTGACTGTCAGTGGTGGGGTGCAGACTGGCCGGTGTCCGGGACGAGGAGGTCTCGGACGACGATGTCGCGGAGGTGATCGGCATGACCGAGGTACTGCTCGCCGTAGGGACCCGCAAGGGCCTGTTCATCGGACGGCGGCGGGGCGGCTCCTGGGAGTTCGACGACAGCCCGTACTTCAACGCGCAGGCCGTCTATTCGGTCGCCATCGACACCCGGGGCGGCACCACGCGGCTGCTGGCCGGAGGCGACAGCTCGCACTGGGGACCCTCCGTGTTCCACTCCGACGACCTGGGCCGGACCTGGACCGAGCCCGCCCGGCCGGCGGTCAAGTTCCCCAAGGACACCGGCGCTTCGCTGGAGCGCGTGTGGCAGCTGCACCCTGCCGCCGCCGAGCCGGACGTGGTGTACGCGGGCACGGAACCGGCCGCGCTGTACCGCTCCGAGGACCGCGGCGAGAGCTTCGAACTGGTGCGGCCCCTGTGGGAGCACCCCACACGGTCGAAGTGGGTGCCGGGCGGGGGCGGTGAGGGTCTGCACACCGTGGTGACCGACCGCCGCGACCCGAAGGCGGTCACGGTGGCGGTCTCCACCGCCGGGGTGTTCCGCACGGTCGACGGCGGCGCGAGCTGGGCGCCCGCCAACTCCGGTGTCTCCGCGGTGTTCCTGCCCGATGCGAACCCGGAGTTCGGGCAGTGCGTCCACAAGGTGGCGCAGGACGCGACCGACCCCCACCGGCTGTACCTGCAGAACCACTGGGGGGTGTACCGCAGCGACGACGCGGGCGCGCACTGGACGGACATCGGCGCGGGCCTGCCCTCGACCTTCGGCTTCGCCGCGGCCGCCCACCCCCACCGCGGGGACACGGCGTACGTGTTCCCGATCAACGCCGACGCGGACCGCGTGCCCGCCGGCCACCGGTGCCGCGTGTTCCGCACGGCGGACGCCGGCAAGAGCTGGGAGCCGCTGTCGGCCGGTCTGCCCCAGGAGGACCACTACGGCACCGTGCTGCGCGACGCGCTGTGCACCGACGACGGGGACCCGGCCGGCGTGTACTTCGGCAACCGCAACGGCGAGGTGTACGCCTCGGCGGACGACGGCGACAGCTGGCGGCAGTTGGCGTCCCATCTGCCGGACGTGCTGTGCGTGCGCGCGGCGGTGATCGGTTGAGCACGTACGCGGAGGCCGGTGCCGTGCGCCCGGACACGGCCACCCCGGTCCGGGACACGCCGAGCGGGCCACCGACGGACTCCGAGGACGTGAACTGCCGGGAGGGAAAAGGTCGTTCACTTTCGGGGACGGTTCGGTCATCCTCGGTCGGCGAGGGCCCACCGGTTGATCGTCGGCCGGTGCCCGGCAGTAGGGTGACGCCCGTGGCACCACGACCGTTGCATGAGATCGTCGAACCGGGCTGGGCGAAGGCGCTGGAACCCGTGGCCGGACGGATCGCCGGGATGGGCGACTTCCTGCGCGCGGAGGTCGCCGCGGGACGCACCTACCTCCCGGCCGGGCAGAACGTCCTGCGGGCCTTCCAGCAGCCCTTCGACGACGTCCGCGTCCTGATCGTCGGGCAGGACCCGTACCCGACCCCGGGGCACGCGGTGGGGCTGTCGTTCTCGGTCGCGCCCGATGTGCGCCCGCTGCCCGGCAGCCTGATCAACATCTACCGGGAGCTGCAGAGCGACCTGGGGCTGCCGCAGCCGTCCAACGGTGACCTGACGCCCTGGACCCGGCAGGGCGTCCTGCTGCTCAACAGGGCGCTCACCACGGCCCCGCGCCGGCCGGCCGCCCACCGCGGCAAGGGCTGGGAGGAGGTCACCGAGCAGGCGATCCGGGCCCTGGCGGCGCGCGGCAAGCCGCTGGTGTCGATCCTGTGGGGCCGCGACGCCCGCAACCTCCGTCCGCTGCTGGGCGACCTGCCCTCGGTGGAGTCCGCCCACCCCTCCCCCATGTCGGCCGACCGCGGCTTCTTCGGCTCCCGCCCCTTCAGCCGTGCCAACGACCTGCTGATCCGGCAGGGCGGCCAACCGGTGGACTGGCGACTGCCGTGACGCCCGGCGGCCCACCGGGACCGCCCCGGACCGAGCGCGGCGGGGCGGCCGCGGGCGGGGACGACCGGCAGGCCGGTGCCGAGTGCGTCGCGCGCGCCGGTGCGGAGCGGCGGCCCCGCGGGCCGGCGCCCGTGCCGTCGGCGAGCGGCTCGACACCGCCGCTGCCGGCGGGCGTCGCCGGGCGCAGGTCCGACGTGTGCGGGTTTCTCGCCGTGGACTCGGGGGGTTCCGGGCTCCGGGCCGTCGTCGGAGTGCCCGGGGACGACCCGTCCACTCGGCCGCAGCGGGAATCCGGGGAACCGGTGCGGACCGGCGTCCGGGGGATCGACCCGGGCCATCTGATGGACCAACTGGTGCCCATGGCACGGGCGCTGGCCGCCGAGGCCGGCGTGGGGCGACTGGGAACGGCCGTCGTGGGCGCCGCCGGGCTCGCCGGCCTGGGAGACGCCCTGCGCGCCGAACTGCCCGCCGCCCTGGCCCGGGAGTTCGGCGTGCGGACGGTCGCGCTGGTGGCCGACGCGGTCACCGCCTACACCGGCGCCCTCGGCGCACGGCCCGGCGTCGTGATCGCCGCGGGGACCGGACTCATCGCTATCGGCACCGACCTGGCCCGCTGGCGCCGCGCCGACGGCTGGGGCCACCTGCTCGGCGACTGCGGCGGCGGGGCGTGGATCGGCCGTGCGGGACTGGAGGCCGCGCTGCGCGCCCACGACGGACGGGACGGCGGCTCGGCCGCCCTGCTCGCCTGCGCGGAAGAGGTGTTCGGGCCGATGCCGGAGCTGCCCGGAATGATCTACCCGCGGGCGGACCGCGCCGCCGTCCTGGCCTCGTTCGCGCCACGGGTCGCCTCCTGCGCACCGGCCGACCCGGTCGCGGCCGGGATCCTGCGCGCCGCGGCCCGGCACATGGCGGAGTCGGCCGCCGCCGTCTGCCCGCCCACGGGCGAGCCCCGGATCGCCCTCACCGGCGGCCTGTTCAAGATGGGCGACCCCCTTCTCGTACCCCTGGACCGGGAACTGGCCAGGCGGCTGCCGCACGCCCGGCGCGTGCCCGCCGAGGGGGATCCGCTCCACGGCTCCGTGCGCATCGCGACCGACCTGGCCGGGGGGGTTCTCACCCTGCCGGGGGACGAGAGGATGCTCTACGTCGCCCACCCGTGAGGGAATCGGGCTCCCACGTCCG
This sequence comes from Streptomyces sp. NPDC096152, assembly GCF_044763235.1. Taxonomy (NCBI): domain Bacteria; kingdom Bacillati; phylum Actinomycetota; class Actinomycetes; order Kitasatosporales; family Streptomycetaceae; genus Streptomyces; species Streptomyces sp. NPDC096152. Next base: position 326,918 of record NZ_JBIWFW010000006.1, read on the forward strand.
CGCATGTCGGACAAGTGCGGCCATGTTCTAGGCAAGTTGTCACATCCGGCCCGATTCTGTGCGTCGGTGTTCGGATCCGTACGTAACTCAATCAGACAAAACCGGACGGATACCGCTCACCTGCACCCTCCCCGAACAGGGGAGCCCCGAAAGCCAGTAACATGCGGCGCCATGAGCTCCCCCACTGGGCCCGCGTCCGGCCTGCCAGTACGAATGCCGCGCCCCCGCCAGCCCGGACGGCACCGTCGTCCCGAACCGCTGGCGGCTCCCGAGGGCGCGCCCGCGCTCGTCCTCGCGGTGCCGGGCACGCCCGGCGCCACCCCGCGCGGCCTCGCCGAGGAGGTCGTGAGCATCGCGCGCTCCGAGCTTCCCGGCCTCGACGCACGGATCGGTTACGTCGAGGGGGACGACGCCGAGCACCCCTCGCTGCAGTCCGTGCTCGCGCAGGCCGCGGAGGAGCGCACCGCCCGCTACGAGCAGGCGGTCGCCGCCGGCCTGGAGGTCAAGGAGCCCGACGGCCCCGTCGCCGTCGTGGTCCCGCTGCTGGCCGGTCCGGACAGCGCGCTGCTGCGCCAGATCCGACAGGCCGTCATGGACAGCCGGGTCGCCGCGGAGCTGACCGACGTGCTCGGTCCGCACCCGCTGCTCGCCGAGGCGCTGCACGTGCGTCTGTCCGAGGCCGGTCTGGCCCGCGCCGACCGTGCCCGCCTGTTCACCGTGGCGACCGCCGCGGACGGCATCGTCCTGGCCTCCGTCGGGGGCGACGAGGCCGTGCAGGCGGCCGGGATCACCGGCATGCTGCTCGCCGCCCGCCTCGCCGTGCCGGTGATGGCGGCCGCCCTCGACCAGGAGGGCTCCATCACGGCCGTCGCCGAGCAGCTGCGCTCCTCCGGTTCGCAGCAGCTGGCGCTGGCGCCGTACCTGATCGGCCCGGAGATCGACGCCGGGCTGGTCGCGGCGGCCGCCGAGGAGGCGGGCTGCGCGGCCGCCGAGCCCCTCGGCCCCTACCCGGCGATCGGCAAGCTCGCCCTGGCCAAGTACACGACGGCCCTGGGTATCGCCCCGCAGCAGCCGCAGGGCGCGCCGGTTCGCTGAGCAGGCCGTTCCACCGCACCACCCGTACGAGGAAGGACCCCGCTCCTCACCGAGGAGCGGGGCCCTTCGTCTCGCCGCCCGCCCGCGGTCAGCCGAAGACCACGCAGGAAGCTGCCGGGACCCGCACGGCACCGGCTCGCACCGGCAGCCCCGTCTCCGGATCGAGGGCGAACCAGGTCACGTCCCCGGACCGCTCGTTCGCGACGTAGAGGAAGCCGTCGTGGAGGGCGAGGGCGCGCGGCCAGTGGCCCCCGCTCGAAACCGCCCCCACCAGTCGGAGCCGGTCCCCGCCCTCCTCCACGGCGAACAGGGACAGCACGTCCTCACCGCGCGTCGCGATCCACACGAACCGCCCGTCCGGCGCCACGACGATGCCGGAGGGGTGGGCGTCGCCGGCCGGGGCGTCCGGCAGGACCGGCGTCTCGGCCAGCGGCCTGAGCAAGCCGGCGGCGGCGTCCCAGCGGCAGACGGTGACCGTGGGGGTGAGTTCGTTCACGACGTAGGCATGGACGCCGTCCGGGTGGAAGGCCAGGTGGCGCGGTCCGGAGCCGGGGCGCAACGCGATCTCCCGGTGCGGCAGGAGCTTGCCGTGCGTGAGCGTGCACACCCGGACCGAGTCCGTCCCCAGGTCGACGCTGACGACCCAGCCGCCGCTCGGGTCCTGCTGCACCTGGTGGACGTGCGGGCCCCGCTGGCGACGCTCGTGCGGGCCGGAGCCGGTGTGCTGGAGCACGTCGGACGGGCTGTGCGCGAGACGCCCGTCGGCCCGGACGGGAACCGCGCTGACGCTGCCGGAGCCGTAGTTGGCGGTCAGGAGGTGCCCGTCCACCAGGCTCAGGTGGGTGGGGCCGCTGCCGCCGACCCGTACCGGCGATCCGGCGAGTTCGACGGTATCCCCCTTCACCCGGTAGGCGGCCGCGGCTCCCTCGGCCGTCTCGCTGACCGCGTAGAGCGTGCCGCCGTCCGGCGACAGGGCCAGGTAGGACGGGTCGCGCACACCGTCCGTGCGGTTCAGCACGGTCAGCGCGCCGCCGTCCCCGGCCACGGTCGCGGTGACGACACCGGGGCCGCCCTCCGCCGTGAACGATCCGATGAAAGCCCGCCGTCGCCGCGTGCCGCCGTCCGCCACAGCTGTCCCCTCTCGCTCGCCCGTGCCGTTCGGGGCGACGGTAGCAGCCGATCAAGATCGGTCTAGACCAAGCGGGGAGACGCGCCGCCGCGGCACTTCGGCGGGCGCGCACGGCTTCGGCGTGGGAGGCCCTGCGCCGCGTAGGCGACGTAGGCGTCGGAGGCTCTGCGCCACGCCGGGCGTCGCAGGTCCTGCGCCACGCCGGCCCTTCGTGGCCCCCTGGCTCTCCGGCGTTCGAGAGGTCGCGCGGCCCCGGCCCGTCCGAGACCCGGCGGTACCTCGGCCGCCCGGGAGCCTCCGCCGTCCCGGCGTTCGAGGGCGGCCACGGCCAGGGGGTTCGGGGCCCCCGCGCCGCCGAAGGCCCGCGCGGCCACGGCCACCCGAGGGCCCGCACCGCCCCGGCTGCCGGGGACTCCGTATCGCCCCGGCTCCTCTGGATCAGCGCCGCCCTGGCCCTTGGAGGCCCGCTGGCACTCCGGCACTCCGGCACTCCGGCGTTCGAGACCCCGCACCATCCCGGCGTTCGTGACCCCGCACCACCCCGGCATTCGAGGCCCCGTGCCGCTCCGGCCGCTGGACACCCGCGCGGCCCCGGCCGTCCGACGGGCGCGCGGCCCTGCGGCCCGTTCGCGCCCCCGTGACGAGCCGCTTGGCGCGAGGGACGGTCGTCAGGCCCCGACCAGGGGCGAGCCCGGCGGGGTCCGTAGGGGCTCGGCCAGGCCGGCGAGAGCCCGCTCCAGTCCGTGCAGATGGGCGAGTGCGGGTTCCGCGATCGGCGGGCGGGCGGTGTCCACGTCGACGCGATCGGCGCCGCCGGTGGTCAGCGCCTCCACCGCGGCCTCCACGCGCCAGCACGCGGCGGCCAGCCGTGCGTCGTGGGAGGCCACCGGGTCGGCGGCGACGGAGACGAGGCCCCGGATCTCACGGGCGCAGTCGTCGAGCAGGGCGAGCACCCGGCGGGCGCGCCGCTTGCGGCCCAGCATGGGGTTCAGCGGGTGCACGAGGGGTGCGACGGACAGCCGCACCCGGCCGAGCAAGTGCTCCAGTTCGGCCACCCGCGGCGCGGGGTCGGCGTCCGCGGCACCCGCGAGGCGGGCAGCGGCCTCGCCGGTGCACGCGTGGACGCAGTGCAGGGCACGCTGGATCCAGGAGTCGGTGACGGCGTGGGTGGTGACCGGCAGCACGAAGAGCACCGCCAGCCCGGCTCCGAGCGCGCCGATGCCGGTCTCCACGAGCCGCAGCGCGAGCAGTCCGGGGCTCATCACGCCCAGGAGCCCGTAGAGCGACTCGGCGAGCAGCGTCACCCAGAGCATCATCCAGGTGTAGGAGACCGCGGCGGTGTAGAAGATGCCGAAGACGCTGACGGCGGCGAGGACGGCGGTCGGGAGCGGGGCTCCGTGCAGGGGGACGGCGACGAGGAAGCCGAGTCCGATGCCGATGACCGTGCCGAGGACGCGCCGGAAGCCGCGTACCAGGGTCTCGCCGCGCGAGGCGGTGTTCACGAAGACCCACCAGGTGGCGCCGACGGCCCAGTACCAGCGCTGCCCGGACATCAGCTGGCCCACGACCAGCGCGAAACCCGCGCCGGCGGTCGCCTGGACGGCCTGCCGGGTGGTCACGCGGGCGAGTCCGGTGCCGCCGGTCGGGGCGGGCACGGCGACCGGCGGCAGCCGGCGCTCGTAGCACCACAGCCCGAAGCGCACCGCCGCCGCGCTGAGCACGGACAGCAGTACGGCGGAGAACAACTCGGGCAGCCGGTCGGTCGTGGCGTGGAGGAACTGCGCCACGAAGAAGGTCATGAACGCGAACACGCCAAGGCTGTGCCCGCGCGGTCCCCAGCGGCGTGCGTACACGCCCGCGCCGACCACGGCGAGGAAGGTCAGGTCACGCGCCACGGGGTGGGCGTGCAGCTCGGCGGCGGCGGCGAGCACGGGCAGGCCGACGACCGGCAGCAGCGCGGTGGTGACCGCCTGGCCGCGGACCGTGGCGTCGGCGACGGTGAAGAGGGCGAGCAGAGCGGCGAGGCCGCCGGTGACGGCACCCACCAGGGAGTGTCCGGCCAGGCCGCAGACCACGACTGCGAGGCCGATGCCGAGCACGGCCCGGGCGGCGAAGCGCAGTCGGATCCGGCCCGGGTCCGGAGCCGCGAACACCCTCTTCAGCACGGATTACCGCCCCCTTCGGAAGACCTGTGACCAGGCCCGTGACGGCGGGAACACCGCGGGCACGGGAATCGCCGGGGCCTCGTGGCGCACCGGCATGAAAAAGGCGCCGCGGGATCCGCAGCGCCATCGACCCGACCATGAGAGCATCCGGGCGGCCTCCGGCTCAAGTGTCCGGTGCGCCACTGGGCCATTGGCCCAGCTCGGGATCGACGCAGCGGCCCGGCACCGGGCCAATGGACGACTCCCGCCGGCTCACCCCGGCCGCACTCGGCTGAGCCATTGGTACAGTCGGTAGTGATCACACCGCACCAGGAAGGCCGACACCACCGTGGCCGTTGACGAGCTCGACACCCGCATCCTGCGCCTGCTGCTGGAGCAGCCGCGCACCAGCGTGCGCGAGTACGCCCGGATCCTCGGTGTCGCGCGCGGCACGCTCCAGGCCCGCCTCGACCGGATGGAACGGGACGGAGTGATCACCGGCACGGGCCCGACGCTCTCCCCCTCCGCGCTCGGCCACCCCGTCCTCGCGTTCGTCCACATCGAGGTCACCCAGGGTCGCCTCGACGAGGTCGGCGACACGCTGGCCGGTGTGCCGGAGATCGTCGAGGCGTTCTCGATCACGGGCGGGGGCGACCTGCTGACCCGGGTCGTGGCCCGCGACAACGCCCACCTGGAAGACGTGATCCAGAAGCTCATCAGCCTCCCGGGCGTGGTCCGCACCCGCACCGAGGTCGCCCTGCGCGAGCGCGTCCCGTACCGTCTGCTGCCGCTCGTGGAGTCGATCGGCCGTACGACCAAGAGGTGACGCGCGCCCCGCTAGGAACGGCGGCGGGGACGGCCGCGGCCGTCGCTCCTGGAGCCGCCGCCGGACGAGCCGCCGCGCCCGCCCCGGCCGCCGGACGCCTTCCTCCCCGCCGTGCCGCCGCCGGTCCTGCCCGCCGCGCCGCCGGCCTTCCCGCCGGTCTTCCCGCCCGCCGTGGGCTTGCGGCGGGCGCCGGACCCGGCGCCCTCGGACCGCTTGCCCCCCGCCTCCGCGGAGGACTGCTGGGGTCGGCGTCCCCGGGTGCTGTTGGCCGTCCGTCCGCGGACGATCCCGATGAAGTCGTCGACCAGGTCGGTGGTCGCCTCCTCCGGCCAGCACAGAGCGACGCCGGACTGCGGGGCGTCCACGACCGGCCGGTAGGTCAGGTCCCTGCGGTGGTGGAGACGGGCCAGGGACTGCGGGACGACCAGCAGGCCCACCCCGGCCGCCACGAGCTCGACGGCGTCCTCGGTGGTCGCCGGGCGTTCGAAGGCCGGCTCGCCGGGAGGCCGCTCCCAGCCGAGCACGTCGTCGAGCGGGTGGAAGAGGACCTCCTCGGCGAGGTCCTCGAGGCTCACCTCGTCCGCGGCGGTCATCAGGTGGTCCTTGGGCACGACCACCACCGTCGTCTCGGCGTAGAGGGGGATCGCGCTGAAGAACGTACGGTCCACCGGCAGCCGTACCACTCCCGCGTCCGCGTCGCCGCGCCGCAGCACATCGGATGCCTCGGCGGCCGGGACCTGGAGGAGGGTGAGCGGGACGTCGGGCAGGCGCTCGTTCCAGATCCGCACCCACTTGGCGGGCGTCACCCCGGGGACGTACGCGAGCCGGAACTGGGGGGATGCTTCCGAGCCTGTCACCCCGCCAGGTTACCCGGCGTGGTCGGCGGCCTTCTCCGCGGTCGATAGTCTGGACACCATGAAGTCGCACCAGACCGCCCAGACGATGAAGCCCGCCACCGCGGCGAAGAAGCTGGGCGTGTACCTCCCCGCCACGCCCGCCGATTTCCAGGAGGGCGTCGTCTCGCGCACCGAGCTCGACCAGCTCCAGGCCGATCCGCCCGAGTGGCTGCGGGAGCTGCGGCGCAACGGTCCCCACCCCCGCCCGGTGGTCGCGGCCAAGCTGGGCGTCTCCATCTCCGGTCTGGCGCGCGGCGGGATCACCGACCCGCTCACCACCGAGCAGATCGAGGCGCTGAAGGAGGAGCGGCCGGAGTGGCTGGAGAAGGAGCGCGCCACCCAGGCCGAGGTCCGCAAGGAGTCGGCACGCCTGAAGGAACGGGACGCCGAGCGCGCCGAGCAGGATCGGGCGTAGCCCTACGGGGCCGTCCCCGGAACCCCTGACCCGTCACTCCCGCACCGGATCCGGGCCCCGGTCCCGGTCCCGGTCCCGGGGCGACGGTCCCGGGGCGACGGTCTCACCCGTTGCCAGTCGCTGTCCCGCGTCTCGAAGTCCGTTCGCCGGACGCCTCATCGCGCTTCCGTGCGCCCCCGCGGAGAGGGGGTGAGAAGGCCGAGAACACGTTGGACTGGGCAGGACTTGAAGCGAGCGCCAAGCCCTGAAAGATCGCACGTCCCGTGTGTGTCGACTGAGGCAGGTGGTTGTCGGTGAGCCGTGTCGCGCCCGAAGCAGACCGAACCTGGATTGTGGGTACTGCGCCAGGCATATTCCCCTTCGTGAGCCACGGTATCGCCCTGTTCCGTCGGCCGCTGGCTTTTCTCAGTTCCTTACCGGCGCACGGGGATCTGGTCCGGATACGGCTGGGCCCCACGCGCGCCTGGGTCGTGTGCCACCCGGAGCTGGTGCACCGGATGCTCCTGGACACGCGCTCCTTCGACAAGGGCGGCCCGCAGTACGACAGGCTGCGGCTGCTGATGGGCGACGGACTGGTGACCAGCCGTCAGGAGACGCACCGCCGGCAGCGCCGGCTGCTGCAACAACGCTTCACCCCGGCCCGGATCGCCGCGCACACCCGGCTGATGGGCGAGGAGGCCGAGGCGGTGTGCCGGACGTGGCGGCCGGGGCAGCGGATCGACGTCAGCGCGCAGATGATGGCGCTGACCACCCGGGTGACCGGCCGTGTCCTGCTCTCCGACACTCTCGACGAGGCGACGGCGGCGGAGGTGAGGGACTGTCTGTCCGCCATCGTGCGCGGCCTGTTCGTCCGCACCGTGGTCCCGGTCGACGCCCCCTTCCGCGTCCCCACTCCCGCGAACCGGCGCTACCGGAGCGCGGTCGCCCGGCTGCACGCGATCGTCGCCTCGGCCGTCGCGGAGCGCCGTGCGGGGCCTCCCCGCGACGACCTGCTCGGCACCCTGCTGGCGGCCGCGGACGGCGGCGACGGAGCTGCGGCGATCAGCGAGCGGGAGGTCCACGACCACCTCATCACGCTCCTGCTCACCGGGGTCGAGACGACCGCGCTGTGCCTGGCCTCCGCCTTCAGCCTGCTCGCCCGGCACCCCGAGGCCGAGGAGCGCCTGCACGCCGAGGTCGACACGGTCCTCGACGGCCGCCGGCCCGGCCCCGACGACCTTCGCCGCCTCGTCCACACCCGCCGCGTCGTCACGGAGACGCTGCGCCACTCCCCGCCCGGCTGGCTCTTCACCCGTGTCACCGCGAAGGAGACCGAACTCGGGGGGTGCCGTCTGCCCCGGGGGGCCACCGTGCTCTACAGCCCCTATCTGCTGCACCACGACCCCGCTTCCTTCCCCGAACCGGACCGCTTCCTGCCGGAGCGCTGGCTGCCGGACCGGGCCGGCGGCGTGCGGCACGGCGCGATGCTGCCGTTCGCCGCGGGCAGCCGGAAGTGCATCGGTGACTCCTTCGCCGTGACGGAGGCGATGGTCGCCCTGGCGGCCGTCGCGGCCCGCTGGCGGCTGCGCCACCCGGCCGGACCGGTCGCCGCGCCGCGCCCCGCGGTGACGCTGGGGCCGAGGTCGCTGGTGATGTGGTGCGCGCCGCGGGCGCAGGAACCGGTCCGCACACCGTCGGAGGAACCGGTCCGCACACCGTCGCAGGCACCGGTCCGCACACCGTCGCAGGCACCGGTCCGCACACCGTCGCAGTCGCGTTTCCTCGCTCACCGGGGGACGGTGGATTCCCGGGCACAGGACTCCCGAACGGCAGGTGACCGTGATGTCGACGACGCATGAGGAACGCACGCTCGCCGAGCGGCGCGGGAGGCCGGCCGCCAGTCTGCGGGATCTGATCGACGCCCAGCTGCACATGCCCTTCCCGTTCCGCAGCAACCGTCACGAGGCCGAAGCGGCGGCCGGCATGGACGTATGGCTGCGCGAGCGCGGGCTGACCGCGGAGCCGGGGGTGGCGGACATGATCACGCGGACCCGGCCGGCCCAGCTCGCGTCGTACACCAGCCCGACCGCCGATCCGGAGATCCTTCGCATCGTGGCGAACCAGATCGCCTACCAGTTCGTCTTCGACGACCGGGCGGAGGAGATCGGCCGGCGGTCCCCGGAGCGGCTGCTGCCCATGCTGTGCGAGAGCGTCGCCGTGCTACGGGACGGCGAGGCGCCCACCACCGTGCTCGGCGCGGCCCTCACCGACCTCCACCGGCAGGTGCGGGAACGGTGCACCCCCGCGCAGGCGGCGCGCTGGGCGTGGCACAGCCGTGAGTACGTGCACGGTCTGATGTACGAGGCGGTGGCACAGGCCGGCTCCGCCCCGCTGCGGCTGGGCGTGTGCACGTCGATCCGGTCGCTCACCGCGGGCGTCGAACCGTTCTACCCGCTCTACGAGGCGGCGCAGCCCTGCGCGCCGACGCCGGAGGACATCCATCACCCACTCGTGCAGCGGCTGCGGCGGCTGTCGGTCGACGCCGCGGTGTGGACGGCGGACCTCTTCTCGGCGGTGAAGGAGCAGCGCGCCGGCGGAGTGATCAATCTCGCCCTGGCCCATCAGAGCACCCACCGATGCTCACTTCCGGCGGCCGTCATGCTGACTGCCCGTCAGATCAACCGGGCCGTCCGGGAGTTCGAGATGCTCCGCGCCCGAGTGGAGCCGGAGTTGACCCCGGCGGGTGTCGGCTATGTGGACGGCATGACCGGCTGGATCCGCGGGTGCTACCACTGGTCCCGGAGCGTGCCGCGTTACGCGGACGCAACGACCTCACCCGCCTTCTGACCAGACAATCTAACTACTTTACCGAAAGGGGTGAGGTCCCGGGACGCAACCGCCGAGGATTCACCCTTCCTTGTCGTGACGCCGCCGACCCGCTCAAGGGGCGTCCGGAAAGGCGTACGCTCACGCTGCCTCCCCGAAGGCCGAAAAAACCGGAAAAACAGGAAGCGGTACGGCAGATGGCGCATGGGCTGCGGCAACCGATCACCGGGCACCGGCCGCTGCTCGTCGAGCGCCATCGGGAGGTGCGCGCGCTGGAGACCGCGCTGGCGGGCCTGCGCGAGGCGGCCGACGCGGTGCCCGGGGGGCGGCACGGCGGACTGCTCGCCTTTCGCGGTCCGGCCGGGCTGGGCAAGACGGCGCTGATGGGTGAGGTGCGCGCCCGTGCCGCGGAGCACGGCTTCATGGTGCTCTCGGCCAAGGGCGGGGAGAACGAGCACGAGCTGGCGTTCCGGATGGTGCGCCAGCTCGTCCAGCCCGCGCTGGCGGCGATGGACGAGCCGCAGCGCCGGACGTTCCTCGGGAGCTGGTACGGCATCGTCGCCGCCGCGCTCGGTCTGGAGGCCTCGGACCCGTCCCCCGTCCCGGACCCGACCGGAGTGCGCGACGGACTCGACTGGGTCATGACCCGTCTCGCCGTGGTGAAGGGGCCCGTGGTGCTGCTCCTGGACGACCTGCACTGGGCCGATCTCGAGTCGCTGAGCTGGCTCACCTCGTTCGCGCCCCGGGCCGCCGGCCTCCCCCTGCTGATCGTCGTCGCCTACCGCCCGGACGAACTGCCGCCCGAGGCGTCCGCCTTCCGCGCCCTGGTCGAGGGCCACGGAAACCGCCCCCACACGCTCAAGCCGCTCACCACCGCCGGAGTGGCGCGGATCGTCAGGGACCAGGTGGGAGAGGGCGCCGAGGACGCGTTCTGCGACGAATGCCGGGAGGTCACCAGCGGCAGCCCGTTCGAGACCGTCGAACTCGCCATCCGGCTCGGCGAACGCGGCCTCAAGGGCACCCGGGACGACCTGCCCGCCATGCGGGACCTCGCCGCGGCCGTCAAGGGCCCGGGACTCGTCGACCAGTTGCACCAGCTCGGCGTCACCACCGTCCACTTCGCCTGGGCCGCCGCAGTCCTGGGCACCTCCATCTCTCCCGACCTCGCGGCCACCATCGCCGTGGTCGGCATCGAGCAGGCCGCCGAGGCGACCGCGAAGCTGCGCGCCGCCCGGATCCTGGCCGACGTTGCCGGGCCCGGCGGCAGGCTGGAGTTCGTGCACCCGCTGACCGCCACGACGATCTACCGGTCCATCCCCCCGCATGTGCGCGTCGGTCTGCACAACGCGGCCGCCGATGCCGTGCGCGCGGCGGGGTACGGTCCCACGGCGGCCGCCCGGCACCTGCTGGAGGTGCCCTGCGACAACCGGCCGGACGCGGTCGCGTGCCTGCGGGAGGGCGCCCGTGAGTACCTGCGGGCCGGGGCCCCGGAGGCGGCCCGGCGGTTGCTGCTGCGCGCGGTGCAGGAGCCGCCCCTGCCGGAGCAGCGCGCCGCTCTCCTGCACGAACTGGCCTGCTCGACCTTCCTGATCGAGCCCACAGCCACGGTCAGCCACCTCCGGGAGGCGCTGGAGCAGCCGGGCGTCCATCCCGACCTGCGCGCCTCCATCGTCTACCGGCTGACCCAGGCCCTCGCGCACACCGACCGGATGGCCGAGGCCGCGACCGTGGCCGCCGAGGAGGCGCACCACGCCCCCAACGGGCGTGTCCGGCTGCGGATGCAGGCCGACCACTTCGTCTGGAGCGCCTTCCGCACCGATGAGCCCGACTCGGTGGCCCGTTCGCGCCGCCTGGCGCGGCTGGCGGAGCGGCTGACCGGCCGCAGTCTGGAGGAGCGGTACATCCTCGGCCTGCGGGCCTGGGACGCGCTGGTGCGCGGCGAGCCGCGGCGGACCGTGCTGTCCTGCGCCGAGGACGCCCTGCGCGGCGGTATGAGCTGGACCGACGAGAACCGGGGCTTCGAGGTGCCCGTCTCGGTCGCCCTCGCGTTCATGTACTGCGACCAGCCGCGACGCGCCGAGGAGTTGTTCACCGCGGGCATCGCCGAATGCGAGAAGAAGGGCTGGCGCGGCTCGCACCTGGCCGTCGGGCAGACCCTCTTCGGCTACATCCGCTACCGCCGCGGAAGCCTGGCCGAAGCCGAGGAGCTGGTCCGGGCGGGACTGCGCACCGCCGACCGGGTGGAGGGCGCCGTGCCCGCCCAGTGGTTCGCGATCGGCATCCTCGTCCAGACCCTGCTGGCCCGGGGGCGCGTCGGCGAGGCCCGTGAACTGGCCGACGCCTACCACTACGGGGACGTGGTCCCGAACGCCGTCATCTATCCCGACCCGCGCACGGTCTACGCCGAACTGCTGCTGGCGGAGGGACGGCACGCCGAGGCGGCGCGGCTGCTGTCCGAGGTGGGTGACTGGCTGGACGCCCGGGCCTGGCGCAATCCGGCCTGGTGCCCATGGCAGTCGGACCTGGCGTCGGCGCTGGCGGCGACCGCGCCGGGCCGGGCGCTGAGCCTCGCCCAGGACGCCGTCAAGCGTGCCCGGGACTTCGGGGCCGCCTCCGCGATCGGGGGCGCGCTGTGCACCCTGGCCGAGGTGACCGCCGGGCCGGCCGCACTCGACCTGTACGCGGAGTCCGTCGACCATCTGGAACGCTCCCCCGCCGCCTACGATCTGGCCCGTGCCCAGGTCGGCCATGGTGCCGCGCTGTCCCGGAACGGCCGGCTGCAGGAGGCCGCCGACCGGCTCTACCAGGGGCTGGAGAGCGCCGTGCACTGCGGCGCCGAGGCGCTGGCCGGTCGGGCCAGGGAGGAACTCTCCGCCGCCGGACTGCGGCCGCTCCCGCTGCGCTACCCGCAGACGGACACGCTGACCGCTCAGGAACGCAGGGCCGCCGAGATGGCGGCCCAGGGGCGACCAGTGGCGGCCGTGGCGCAGGAACTTCACCTCACCGGTCAGGGGGTGCGCCAGCTGCTCTCCTCCGTCTACCGCAAGGTCGGTACGGACGCCGTGGGCCTCGCCGAGGCGCTGGAGACGTTTCCCCGCCCCAGGCAGTGAGGGGTGGCGGTCGCTGGAGGAACGCACTCACCGCGTTCTCCGCCGGCGCGACCGCCTCGGGCCCCACCACGGTGCTCCGGGCCCGGCAGTCGGGAGTCCTCCCCGTGTCCGCCGGTGCCCGCCCTCCGCCATCCGCCGTCCCCCGCCCGCCGCGCCTCCGCGGGGGCGGGGGGGGACCGGTTCAGGCGGCCTCGGCGCCGTCCCGTTCCGGCGCGCCCCGTTCCGTGCCGGGCCGGTGGATCGGTGTGTGCGTGCCCGTCAGCGGGACGCCCGTCCCTCCGTGCCGGACCGCGACGATCTCCGCCGCGATCGACAGGGCGGTCTCCTCGGGCGTGCGGGCGCCCAGGTCGAGGCCGATCGGGGATCTCAGCCGGGCCAGCTCGCGCTCGCTCGAGCCCGCCTCGCGCAGCCGTCGGTCGCGGTCCTCGTGGGTGCGGCGCGACCCCATCGCGCCCACAAACGCGACGGGCATCCGCAGCGCCGTCTGCAGCAACGGCACATCGAACTTGGCGTCGTGGGTGAGCACGCACAGCACGGTGCGTGCGTCGGTGACGGTGCGCCGCAAGTAGCGGTGCGGCCAGTCGACGACGATCTCATCGGCCTCGGGGAAGCGGGCGCGGGTGGCGAAGACGGGGCGGGCGTCGCACACGGTCACCCGGTACCCGAGGAACGAGCCCGCCCGTACGAGCGCCGCGGCGAAGTCGACCGCACCGAAGACGATCATGCGGGGCGCCGGCACGTTCGACTCGACGAGCAGGGTGAGCCCGCCGGGGCAGTGCGATCCGTCCTCCGCGAGCGCGACGGTGCCGGTGCGGCCGGAATCCAGCAGGGTCCGGGCCTCGGCCGCCGCCGTCCGGTCGAGTTCCGCGACGCCGCCCAGCCCTCCGTCGAACGTGCCGTCGGGGCGCACGAGGAGTGCCCCGCCGAGCAGGCCCGCGGGCCCATGGACGACCCGGGCCACGGCCGCCGGCTCCCCCTGGGCAGCGGCCGAGAGCGCCGCGCGGAGCGCTTCCCGGACGGGCGCGTCCGTGCCGACCGGCGTGATCAGGACGTCGATGATCCCACCGCAGGTCAGCCCGACGGCGAAGGCGTCCTCGTCGCTGTAGCCGAACCGCTCCACACGGGTCTCGCCGTCCTGGAGTGCCTCCACGCAGAGGTCGTACACCGCTCCTTCGACACAGCCGCCGGAGACCGAGCCGATGGCAGTGCCCTCGCCGTCGACGGCGAGGGCGGCACCGGGGCCGCGCGGCGCGCTGCCGCCGACGGCCACCACGGTGGCGACGGCGAAGGCGCGGCCCTCCTCGGCCCAGCGGTGCAGCTCCTCGGCGATGTCAAGCACGCGCCGCTCCCTGTCCGGCCGCCAGGACGCGGTCCGGCCGGATGGGCAGGTCGCGGTGCCGGACGCCGGTGGCGTGCCAGACCGCGTTGGCGATCGCCGCCGCGGCGCCCACGATGCCGATCTCCCCGATGCCCTTGATCCCCACCGGGTCGTCGGGATCAGGGTCGTCCACCCAGTCGGCCTCGACGAGCGGCACATCGGCGTGCGTGGCGACGTGATAGCCCGCGAGGTCGGCGCCGACATGTCCGCCGGAGGCGGTGTCGCGGACGGCTTCCTCGTGCAGGGCCATGGAGATGCCCCAGGTCATGCCGCCGACCAACTGATTGCGAGCGGTGAGCGGGTTGACGATGCGGCCCGCCGCGAAGACGCCGAGCATGCGGCGCACCCGCACCTCGCCGGTGGTGACGTCCACGGCGACCTCGGCGAACTGCGCGCCGAAGGAGTGCCGTTCCCTCTGTGCGAGGGCGCCGACGGCCGCGGAGGTGTCCGACCGGACGGTGACGCCCTCTGGGGGGATGTCGGCTCCCAGGTCGAGCCGCTCCCGCAGTTCCCCGGCCGCGGCCGTGACCGCCCAGGCCCAGGAGCGGGTGCCCATCGAACCGCCGGCGATCATGGCCGGTCCGAAGTCGCTGTCCCCGATTCGCACGCGGACCCGGTCCGGCGCCACCCGCAGCGCGTCGGCGGCGACCAGGGTGAGCGCGGTGCGTGCCCCGGTTCCGATGTCCGCCGCGGCGATCCGCACGGTGAAGGACCCGTCCGGCTCCGCGGTGAGGACCGCCGTGGACGGTGCGGCTCCGGCCGGGAAGGAGGCCGCCGCCGTACCGGTGCCGAGCAGCCAGCGGCCCTCCCGGCGCAGCCCGGGACGCGGGTCGCGCTCCGCCCAGCCGAACCGGCGGGCGCCCTCGTGGAAGCAGGCGCGCAGGTTGCGGCTGCCGAACGGCAGCCCGGACACGGGGCCCTTCTCGGGTTCGTTGCGCAGGCGCAGGTCGATCGGGTCGATCCCGCACCTCTCGGCCAGTTCGTCGAGCGCCGACTCCAGGGCGAACGACCCCGGTGCCTCGCCCGGCGCCCGCATCCAGGTCGGGGTCGGAACGTCGAGACGTACCACCCGGTTGGCCGTGTGGTGGGCGTCGGCGTCGTACATCGCCCGGGCCACCGCCGCGCTCGGCTCGACGAACTCGTGCACGGTCGAGGTGAGGCTGAGGGAACGGTGTTCCAGCGCGCGCAGCCGTCCGTCGGCGTCGCAGCCGAGCCGGACGCGCTGGGTGGTGGGGCTGCGGTAGCCGGCGAGGGAGAACATCTGGCGGCGGGTCAGGACGACGCGGACCGGCCGCTGCAGGAGGGTCGCGGCCATCACGGCGGCCACCTGGTGGGCGCGGACCCCCTTGCTGCCGAAACCGCCGCCGACGTGTTCGGACAGCACCCGCACGGCGGCGGGATCGAGTGAGAACAGGTTGGCCAGTTCGCCCCGCACCCAGGTGGTGCCCTGGTTGGAGTCGACGACCTCGAGCCGGCCGCCGTCCCAGCGGGCCGTGGCCGCGTGCGGCTCCATCGGGTTGTGGTGCTCTTCGGGAGTGGTGTATACGGCGTCCACGACGGCTGCGGACGCGGCCAGTTCGGTGTCCAGGTCCCCCTTGTCCGTCACCGCCGGCATGTGACCGTCCGCCGGGTACGCGTCCGTGCGCCCGCCGGAGAAGGCCACGTCGTGCGGCTCGCTCGCGTAGTGCACGACGAGCGCCTCGGCGGCCTCCCTGGCCTGTTCGGACGTCTCGGCGACCACCAAGGCGACCGGCCAGCCCATGTGCGGCACCCGGTCGTGCTGGAAGACGGCGCAGGTGGGGTCCGGCCGGGATCCCAGCAGGCCGACGAAGTCGGTGTCGAGGCGCGGCGCGTTCCCGTGGTGCAGGACGGTGAGGACGCCGGGCATCGCGAGGACGGGCTCGTGGTCCACCGCGCGGATGCGGCCGCGGGCGACGGTGGACAGCACCAGCCAGCCGTGGGCGAGGTCGGCGAAGGGCACCTCGCCCGCGTACCGGGCGGCTCCGGTGACCTTGTCCCGGCCCTCCACGCGGGTGTGCGCGGTCCCGACGGCGCTCTTCTCCGCCGAGGCCGGGGTCGTCGTGGCGGTGCTCATCGGTCGGTCTCCTCGCTGAGTCGGGCGTTGTCCTCGGCGAGTTCGGTCAGCACGGCCACGACGAGGTTGCGCATGAGTGTCACCTTGTATCCGTTGTGGGGCAGCGGCCTGGCCGCCGCGAGTTCGGCGTCCGCAGCGGCGGCGAAGGTCTCGGCGTCGGCCGGTGCGCCGGTCAGTACCCGCTCGGCCGTCCGGGCCCGCCACGGCCGGGAGGCGACCGCCCCGAAGGCCAGGCGAGCCTCGCGCACTTCGCCGTCGCGGACGTCGAGGGCGGCTGCGATCGAGCCGATGGCGAACGCGTACGAGGCGCGTTCGCGCACCTTGCGGTAGCGGGAGCGGGCCGCGACCGGAGCGGGCGGAAGGGTCACGCCGGTGATCAGCGCTCCCGCCGGCAGAGCGGTCTCCTGGTGCGGGGTGTCCCCCACGGGCAGATAGAAGTCGGCCAGCGGCAGCTCACCCGGCCCTTCGGTCGTCTCGTACGACACGACCGCGTCGAACGCCGTCAGCGCCACGCCCATGTCCGAGGGGTGGACGGCCACACAGTGCTCGGAGGCCCCCAGGACGGCGTGGTTGTGGTGTTCGCCCTCGAGCGCGGGGCAACCGCTGCCGGGAAGCCGCTTGTTGCAGGATTTCGTGACGTCGGTGAAGTAGCCGCAACGGGTGCGCTGGAGCAGATTTCCGCCGACGGTGGCCATGTTGCGCAACTGCCCGGAGGCGCCGGCCAGCACCGCCTGAGCCAGTGCCGGGTAGCGGCGGCGGATGTCGGGGTGCGCGGCGAGGTCGCTGTTGGTGACGGTCGCGCCGACGCGCAGGCCGCCGTCCGCGGTCGGCTCGATCCCGTCCAGGGGGAGGTCACGGACGTCCACGAGGCGGGCGGGGCGCTCGACACCGGTCTTCATCAGGTCGACGAGGTTGGTGCCGCCGCCGAGAAAACGCGCCTCCGGGTCGGCGCCGAGCAGCGCGACCGCGCCGGCCACGTCGGACGCCCTGTGATAGCCGAACTCCCTCATGCCACCGCCTCCGTGGAATCCGTGGTCCGTGCCCGCCCGCTGTCGTCCCCGATGTGCGTCCCGTCCGTGTCGTCGCCGGTCCGCGTCTGGACGGCGGCCGCTCGGGCGACCGCCTGCACGATCGACATGTACGCGCCGCAGCGGCACAGGTTGCCGCTCATCCGCTCCCGGATCTCCTCGGCGGTGAGGGGTGGCGGCCCCGCCTCGGGCCGGACGTCGTCGGTGACCGCGCTCGGCCAGCCGGCCGCGTGTTCCTCGATCACCGCGACGGCCGAGCAGATCTGTCCCGGTGTGCAGTATCCGCACTGGTAGCCGTCGAGATCGAGGAACGCCTGCTGCACGGGATGCAACCGCTCGCCCTCGGCCACACCCTCGATGGTGGTGATCTCACGCCCCTCGGCCGCCACCGCGAACTGCAGGCAGGCCACGCTCCGGCTTCCGTCGAGCAGGACGGTGCAGGCCCCGCACTGCCCCTGGTCGCAGCCCTTCTTGGTGCCGGTCAGATCGAGTCGCTCACGGAGCGCGTCGAGCAGGGTGGTGCGGTGGTCGACGGACAGCGTGTACTTCTCGCCGTTGATGTTCAGGGTGATGTCGCTGGACGTCGGTGGGGCCATGATCAGCCTTCTTTCGCAGGTCCGGAGCACGTCGCGGGACCGTCCATGGGTCCCAGCGTCCGTGAAGCCGCGGGGCCGGGTCGCCAGGGCCCCGGCGGCCCGTGCGTCCGGTGGTCTTCGGGTCCGTCCGCGGGTTCGGTACGGCAGACCCGTTCGGCGAACAGGGAGGTGGCGCTGTACGGGAGCGATGGAGCTGGGCAGGCGTGCGGAATACGGGGACGGGAACGCCATGGCGGCGGCTCCCGCCGGGTTACGTCGGCGGCCTCCACCGCTATGGTGGAGGCAAGCGGACAGCTGTCCGGTAGCAAGAACCGTAGCGGACAACTGTCCGCTTAGCAAGGTCGGGATCCGGACTCCAGACCCGGCGAGGAGGACGAGTGCAGCCGAAGAGGGACGCGGAAGATGCGCCGCTGCGCTCGGACGCGCAGCGCAACCGCGAGCGCATCCTGGAAGTGGCCCTGGCGGAACTGACCCGCTCCGCGGACACCCCACTGAGCGTGATCGCCAAGAAGGCGGGCGTCGGCCAGGGCACGTTCTACCGGAACTTCCCGCACCGCGAGGCCCTCGTCCTGGAGATCTACCGGCACGAGATGCAGCAGGTCGCCGACAGCGCGGTCGAGCTGCTCGAAAGCCGGGAGCCGGACCAGGCCCTGCGGGAGTGGATGGACCACCTCGCCCGGTTCGCCATGGCCAAGGCCGGTCTGGCGGACGCGATCCGCCAGGCGACCAGCACGCCGGGAAGTCCCGCCAAACCGGGCCACACGCCGGTCACCGCCGCGGTCGAACTCCTGCTGCGCGCCAACGAGGAGGCCGGCACGATACGTCCGGGAGTGACCCCGGACGACTTCGTCCTCGCCATAGCGGGCCTCTGGCAGATGGACCCCCACAGCGACTGGCAGCCGCGCGCCGCCCGGCTCCTGGACCTCGTCATGGACGGTCTGCGGGCCGGGGCGCCAGGCCGCTGACCCCGGCGCCGGCGCCGGGGGCGCGGCACTGCTCGGCGCCGCGCCGACGCGGGACGCGGCTTCGGGCGCCGCGAGAACGGGCCCACCCCGTCCTGCGGCTACGGCAGGGGCAGCTTCAGGCCATGAGTGCCATGCGGCGTACGAGTGAGCGTTAGGGTTCACGTCGTCATATCGAGTGCAGGCAGCAGGGGGTGGGCGAGGAGATGGCCAGGACTGAGGCGCTGGTACTGGGCGGCGGCGGTGTCGGGGGCATCGCGTGGATCACCGGACTGCTGACCGGGTTGTCCGAGGCGGGCCGGGACGTCACGGGGGCCGACCTGATCGTGGGCACCTCCGCCGGCTCGACGGTCGCGGCACAACTGGGCAGCGGGCTGGGCCTGGAGGAGCTGTACGCCCGCCAGGTCGACCCGGCACTGCAGGCCGCCGAGATCATGGCGGAGATGGACCTGGAGGCTTTCGCCGCCGAGATCGGCGCGGCGCTGAGCAGCCGCCGACATCACGGAGATGCGGCGCGCGGTCGGGAAGTTCGCCCTCGGGGCCGAGACCGTGACCGAGAGGGAGCGCCGGGCGGTGATCGAGTCGCGGCTCCCCTTCCACACATGGCCCGAGCGGGCGCTCAAGATCGTCGCGGTGGACGCCGAGAGCGGTGAGCCGCGCGTGTTCGACCGCGTGTCGGACGTGAGCCTGGTCGACGCCGTCGCCGCCAGCTGCGCCGTCCCCGGCGTCTGGCCCCCGGTGACGATCGGCGACCGCCGGTACGTCGACGGCGGCGTCCGTTCCGTCGCCAACGCCGACTACGCCGCCGGCGCCTCACGCGTGCTGGTGATCGTGCCGATGGGTGCTTCCGAGCCGTTCCCGAGCGACCGTCCGCTGCAGCGGACCGTGGACGAACTGCGCGCCCGGGGTGCCGAGGTCGCGGTCGTCGAGCCGGACGAGGCGTCCAAGGACGCGATCGGCACCAACGCGCTGGACCCGGCCACGCGCCGGCCGGCCGCCGAGGCGGGTCGCGCACAGGGCCGCGGACTGACGATCGAGTGGCGCCGGGACTGAGCCCCCAGGTCTGATGAGCGGAGCCGGAAGTCGGAGGTAATTCAGTAGCCGACGCCCCATGGCACCCGGCAGAGTGGCCGCCCGTGACGAGCAGTGAACTGTGGAGCCGTACGACCGCCGAACGCTACGACGCCGAGGAGGCCGGGATCTCCTCGGCCGCCGCACTCGGACCGATGCTGGACTTCCTCGCCGAACTCGCCGGTGACGGAAGGGCGCTGGAGTTCGCCATCGGAACCGGACGCGTGGGCGTCCCGCTCCGGGAACGCGGCGTCCCCGTCGTGGGCATCGAGCTGTCCGGGCCCATGGCAGCGGTCCTGCGCCGCAAGATCGACGAGGAGAGGCTCCCGGTCACCCTCGGGGACATGGCCACGACCGTCGTCCGCGGCGAGTTCACCCTGGTCTACCTCGTCTACAACACCATCACGAACCTGCTCACGCAGGATGAACAGGTCGAGTGCTTCCGCAACGCCGCACGTCACCTGGCGCCCGGAGGCCGGTTCGTCATCGAGCTGGGCGTGCCGCCGCTGCGGTTCCTGCCGCCCGGGCAGGTCGCGGTGCCGTTCGACGTCTCCGAGCGGCATCTCGGCTTCGACACCTTCGATCTGGTGGAGCAGATCCTCGTCTCGCACCACCTCACCCTCGACGGCGACGACGGCCGCTACCGCCGCGACGCCTCCCGCCACCGGTACGCCTGGCCGGCGGAGCTCGACCTGATGGCGCGGATCGCGGGACTGGAGCTGGAGCGGCGCGTCGCGGACTGGGAGGGGACGCCGTTCGCCCAGGACTCCGCCCGGCACATCTCCGTGTGGCGCAAGCCGGCCTGAGGCCCGCCCCTCCCGACCGCGCTCGCCGAAGGGGCCGACCGAACACGACTCATGCGCGGCCGAGTCGAGGACGGGGCAAGCCGATGGGGGCCGGGGATAGAACCCCCGGCCCCCATCGGGAACACCGCTGGCCAGCCGACTCAGCCGTGCCGGTGGCCGTGTCCCCCGGACTCCCGAGCCTCCGGGGACGCCGACGCGGTGGGCCGCCCGCAGCCGCTCTCGGGTGCGAGCTCGCGCACCGTGGAGCGGGCGACCCAGCCGTGCCGGCCGGACCGGACGGCCCTCACCTTCGCCCGCGTACCGCGGACGTCGAGGACCACCGCCTGCTCACCGGCGGCGAGCCACTGCCCACCGACCCGGACCCGGCAGGTGGGGCCCGGGCCCACCAAGTGCACGGTGCCGCGCAGGTAGAAGTCGTCGACCCAGCCGTGGACCGACGCGTCCCCGACGGCGCGCACCTGGAGCCAGGTGCCCTCCGTCGAGACGACCCGGGCCAGGGTCCCGTCCTTCGCCTGGGCGACCGGCTCGCCGTCGCCCGGATGCCCGTACAGCGCCACCCGCGCGGTCGCGACCAGGCCGTGGTCGTCACGGCCGCTGATCAGCACCAGCCGGCTCTCGTCCCCGCCCGGCGCCGTGGCGGCGCCGGCGGGTCCGGAGGCCCGGTCGGGCCGGCCGCCCGCGACCACGGTGGTGACCCCGACCACGGCCAGGGCGACGGTGAGAGCGCCGACGAGCGCGCTCCTGACTCCCTTCCTCACGGGCAGCTCGCCGGGTTGGCCGTGCCCTTGGTGACGTTGGCCGAGATGGTGTTGCACCACGCCCCGCCGTCACCGCTGCGGTGGAAGACCTTGTCGTACTGCGTCGAGCCGAGCGAGTACGAGTACGTGTCGTAGACGGTCTCCACACCGCTCACGATCTTGAGGAAGCGGACGGACTCGGAGCCGGTGTTGTTGAGGAATCCGGAGGGGATGTCCATCACCCACCGCCCGCCCGCCGGGATGGTCGTACCCGCCGGGATCTGCCTCGGCGCCCCGCCGCCGGCGGCGACGTCGTCGATGTAGTAGCCGCTGACGTCGACGGCGCCGGCGGTGGGGTTGTAGAGCTCCACCCACTCGGTCCCCGTACCCGACGGCGCCATCAGGAACTCGTTGACCTGCACCTTGGTGGGGTCGCCGGTGCCGCCACCGCCACCGCTGGTCGTGGTGGTGTACGACCGGCTGCCCGCGTCGTAGTCGACGGTGAACTGCGCTCCGCTTCCGGACGTGGCGAGGTGCACGGTGCCGTTGTGGTTGTACGTGCCGGAGTAGTCGATCGCCGTTCCGTCCGTGTCCGTGGTGTCGCAGGGGTTGTTGGCGAGGTAGATGTCCGCCCCCACGGCGCGGAAGGCGTTGAGCGTGCGGTTGCCCGGGTGGCCGTATGAGTTCGAACCGCAGGAGATGAAGCCGACCTGAGGATGCGTCGAGTTGACGTAGGCGTCGGACGAGGAGTGACTCGAGCCGTGGTGGTTGGCCCGCAGCGCGTTCACCGTGCCCATCTTCTGGCTGAGCAGCTGCTCGATGTTGTTGTAGGTGTAGCCGTTGGCGCTGGTGCTGTACTCGCCGTCGCTGTCACCGGCGGTCGCGTACGCGAACGGGCCGAACGTGGTGCGCAGGCCGATCGAGTAGTCGTTCTCGCTCGGCGGGGTGGGGTCCGCGTCGTGGTCGCCGCTGACCGGGGTCACGCCGTCGGCCTGCTTGACGTCCTTGCCGTTCGCCTCGACGACGTTCGAGGTCACGCCGGTGCCGAGGTCGACCGACGGCCACGGGCTGTCATTGGTGATCCGCAGCACCTTGCCCTCGATGTTGGCACGGTCGGCCTGTCCCGCCGGACCGTACAGCCAGCAGATCCACCGCTTCGACGTCAGCGAGGTGGTCCCCACGTTGTGCCAGGCGGTCTCGGTGCTCGGCGCGGTCGACGTGCCGACGTCGCAGTCCTTGTCGCCGTTGCTGTCCGTCCACACACCACCGTCGTGGTCGAGCAGCTGACCGACCGTGAAGCCGAATCCGCCGGAGGAGGTCGGAGTCAGCAGCTGGTAGAGGCCGTTGCCGTAGGCCGTGGTGTCGTTCGGATTGCCGGCGTATCCGATGTGGTCGAGGTGATGGTGGGAGGCCATCACGTAGTCCAGGTGCACCGGCCCGGAGGCGATGCCGCATATGGAGCGTATCTGGGCGGCGACACGGGTCGCGTTCGTGTTGGTGCCGGTCGAGTTGAACGCCGTCTCGCCGAGGTCGATGAGCAGGGTGCGGCCGGTCGGTCCGACGACGAGCTGGGAGTCGCCCTGCTCGACGTCGAACCAGTAGATGTTGAACTCACCCTGGCGCCACGTGCCGTTGGTCGAACAGTGGGGCGCGTCCGCCACCGCGGCGTGTGCGGCGGGGGGACTGACGAAGAGTGAGGTGAAGGTGAGCATCACCCCTGCGATCAGCAGGAGGAGCAGACGGGAACGGCGCACGTGGCCTCCGGGAACACTGGATCCATGGACGCAGTGGCCCGCGCCCGGCTGAGGATGACAGGCGGGGCGTCGAACGGAGGCAAGATTGAATGACGATCTGAAGAAGATCAGCTGACGGAACGATAAAGGCGCCGCGCCGCTTGGCCGGCCGCCCAACCAGGCGTTCTGAAGGCCGAGTCGGCGATTTCGCGGCCAACCGGGACGATCTTTCTCAGCCCGGGAAGGTCAATCGTACATGACGGTTCGGATTGTCCCTGTTGGTGTCCACCAGCCTCCGCCAGGACAACCCCGGCGCAGCCGCGAGGTGACTCGTCGTCGGCCGACCGTGCCTTCGGGTCGACGGAGACGTGTATTCGGAACCGGTGAGTGTCATTTGCCCCACGTCCGGGCGTCGTGGTTCCTCCTCGACGTGATGGAGTACGTTGCCGGGGGCCTTCGGCCCCAGGACATGTCGGCAAGGCCCCGCCTGCCTCGCGGAGTCGGGGCGGACGACGGGACTTCGCCGGCAAGCCCACGGCGCTTCGTCCCGGCCGTACCACGGACGGGGACGGAGACAGCCACTCGATCCCGCCGGGCCGTCGCCCCCTCCCGGCTCTCGCCCGCCCGTGACGCGGGCTCGCGGCGGGGATCGCCGGTTGCCCCGGCGGCCCGGTGGGACCCGCCGCTGACCACGGTGCCGCCCGGCCCCGTATCCGCCTTCCTGTGAAACCTGAGTGGAGAAGCGAGTCGAATGCCCACCGAGCAGCAGTCGCCTACGATGCGTGAGGTACTCCGGAACAGGTGCGCTTGTGCGGCCCGGTCGCACCCGAGAGTCCGGAGGACAGCGCCCAGGACTTCCTCGCCCGGTCCCTGGGCTCCCGCGCAGAGGCACTCGTGGGCAGGCAGAGCCGCCCGCTCGGGCCGTGGATTCCTGACTGCCACTCGTTTCGCCTGACACACCATCAGGCCTCCTTCGTGCGCGGCTGACGCGTCGCCCTCCATGGCATCCGCCCTCGTTCCGCGGGCTCTCGATGGGAGCTCGTCCAACGAGGGTGCCCGAGCCGGATTTCGCTGCCGCGGGCGGGACGGCGGCCGGCACCGGCCCGCCTCACGGGACTGCGCGACGAGGCGGAGCGTCGCTACCACACCCGCGGCGTACTGATTCCGATCCCGACCCGTGAATGGTGGGCCGGACGTGCGTCTCCACCGAGGCAATCGGGACGGCTTCGCCACCTGACGGTAATTGGTGACAACTCCCGCCTGTTCCCATGTGAGAGTTGCGGATTTCCTGGAGAACTGACTGAAAACGTAGGCCAATGATTGCCACTTCTGTAGTTGAATCCCGTGGGAGATTTTTCCTTCCGGTGCGCGGTTCTCAACTCGCGGGCGTCCACGACGACCGATGGGGATCATCATGGCTGGACACTCATTGACCTGCGTAAACCGTTCGGAGTGAGCCGGCTTGTGCGCCTTGGAACCATCTGATCCAGCTCAAGGGGCAGCGGGAAAACCCTTCCCGGTACCCGCAAACCCCATCTCCATGGCCCGTGTTCCGGCACTTTCGGCGGCATCCGCCCCCGAATAGATGCAGAGTTCGCCTCCCGTGTGCCGTGATGCTCCTGCCGTGCACTGTTGTGGTGATCTGACTGCTGTCCCTAGGGTGACTTACCGAATTGGTCGTCCGCGGGTCCGGAACCGCGGTGAAAGCGTGCCGATTCGAGCAGGTGCCTGTGCCGACGTTTCCTTCAGCCGACTGACACGGCGACAGCTGATGTCGTCGTAGACGAAAGGATGTGTGGCCATGACGTACGAGCGCCCGACCCTCGCCAAGGCCGGCGGTTTCCGCAAGACGACGGGGCTGGCGGGCGGTACCGCCAAGGACCTCCTCGGCGGTCACCAGCTCATCTGACCCCGAGGCGACCGGGCCCTTCTCCCGCCCCCTCGGCGTGAGGTGACCGGGGCCCGTCCATGTCGGCGGAGGGCGGTCACCGACCGTCCTCCGCCGCTCCACCCAGCTCCTTCCCGCACCGGCGAACGGCCATCGACCGGAGGTACGTGAGTCCATGAACAGCCCTGCGTCACTCGCCGTGGTGCCCGCTTGGTTCGTGGTGCTGCCTGATACCGACGAAGCGGCAGCCGTGGCGGACAGGGCCCTTCCGCACGCCATCGAGAGCCACACGCACGCCTCCGGCCGGCCGTGGTTGATGGGACGCTGGAATCCAGGGGAGCTGACGGTCGGCGAGTGCCGCGGAGTGCGTGTCGCGGTGTCGGGTGAGCACGCCGTCACCCCCGAGGAAGCGGCCCGTGCCGCGGCCGCGGCCACCGATCTGGGCTCCCTCGACCGCTTCGCCCGTTCCTGGCACGGCAGTTACCACCTACTGGTCAGTCTGCACGGCCAGGTACGTGCTCAGGGCACGGTCACCGGTGTCCGCTCCCTGTTCCACAGCGGGGCGCACTCGGCTCACCTGGCGGCCGACCGGGCGGACGTCCTGGCCGACCTGATCGGGGCGCCCCTCGACGAGGGTCGGCTTGCCCTCCAGATGCTCAGTCTGGGCGTGCTCCACCCGCTGTCCGCGCGACCCGTGTGGCGCGGGGTGGAAGCACTGCCCGGCCACGACTACCTGGTCCTGGAACGCGACGGCCGGGCACACCGGAAGCGCTGGTGGTGGTTGCCGCGTCGCGACGTGCCGTTGGCCGAGGGTGCCGCGAGACTGCGGGACGAACTGCGCCGAGCGGTCGAGATCCGTGTCCGGGACCGGGATGTGGTCACCGCCGATCTGGGCGGTCTGGATTCGACCGCCGTGGTGTGCACCGCGGTGGGCGCCGGCGCCAAGGTCGTCGCCTACACCGCGGCGACCCACGACCCTCGCGGCGATGACGTCCACTGGGCTCGTCGCACGGTCGAGGACCTGTCGTCGGTCGACGGCGCCGCGGGGCGCGTCGAGCACCACATCGTCCCGGCCGAGGACTTTCCGCTCACCTTCGACGGCGTGAACGCACTGACCGACGTACTGGACGCTCCCTCGCTGTATGCCGTGGACCGCAACCGGCGGATGAGTCTTCTCGACCTCGCGGCGGACCGTGGATCCACCGTGCACCTGGGCGGTTTCGGTGGTGACGAGCTGCTTGCGGGCGCTTCCGCCCGCGTTCACGACCTGCTGCTGCGCCACCCGCGCACCGCTGTCCGCCACACCCGCGGATACCTGGCCAAATATCGCTGGTCGCGGCGGCGAGCCACACGGCAACTGCTGGACCGGCGCTCCTACGGGGCGTGGCTGGAGCAGATCGCGACGGACCTGACCGGTCCGCCGCCATCGCTGGAGGAGCCGCTGTTCCAGTGGTGCTCGCCGGCCAGGATGCCGCCGTGGGCCACCACGGACGCCGTTGACGCGGTGCGGGCACTCATCCGGCAGGAGGCCGTCGTGGCGCGGCCCCTGGGCCCAGGGCACGGTGAGCATCGCGAACTGGCCACCATGCAAACGGTGTCCCGGTTCGCGCGGCACCTCAACCAGATGACGCGTCAGCGCGGCATCCTCTTCGCCTCCCCCTTCTACGACGACCGTGTGGTGGAAACCGGCCTGGCGGTGCGGCCGGAGGAGCGAGTGACTCCGTGGCGGTACAAGCCGCTCGTCGTGGAGGCCATGCGCGGAGTCGTCCCCGAGGCCAGCCGCACCCGCGCCACCAAGGCCAACGCCACATTGGAGGAGGAGGTCGGGCTGCGGCGGCACCGTGAAGCGCTGCTGGCACTCTGCGAGGACTCCCGGCTGGCCGAACTGGGCCTGATCGACGCGCAGGCGTGGCGCGCCTGGTGTTCCGGTCCTGTGTCGGCGGAACTGGAGAACGTGCTCCTTCATCCGACCGTCGGCTGTGAGGTGTGGCTGCGTACCCGGGAGGCGCTGCACCGCCGCTCGGACGGCTGACGCGTCAGCCGCCATGTGCCACCGGTCATGTGCCCTTCCCGGGCCCCGACGCCACCGGCCCGTACCACTGTGGCACGCCCGACAACCCCTGCCACCACCGACAAACGTCCCTCGCTACGGAGGTCTTCCGATGAACCTGGAGTTGCGCGGCGGCATCCTGATGGCCGAGACCGAGTACGGCCTGGCCCTGCTGGACGAGAACAGTGGCGAGTACTGGACCCTCAACCCCACCGCCGCCGTGGTCCTGGAAACACTGCTGGCGGGCCGGGGCACCGAAGAGGCTGTGCATGCCCTGACCGAGCGGTACGACGTCAACGACGGCCTCGCCCAGCAGGACGTCGACCGCATCCTCTCGGAACTGCGATCGGCCGGGCTCATCAGCGGGCGCTGACAGGCGGAGCGGCCGGCGGCCCGAGAAGCCGGAGCACTCCCCTCACGATGCCCGAACCCGCAGAGAGGAATGGCATGTCGACGCCCGAAGCGATCCCTTACCGGCCTCGTTCCGTACCGCTGCCCACCCGGTTGGCGGCCCGCCTCGCCGTGGGGTGCGCCCACCTGCTGGCGACTCAGCCACCCGCCCGTATACGTACCGTGCTGCGGCAGGTGCGCCGTGGCGCACGTCCGGCCTCGATGGCACAGACCGCGGCCGCCCTGGACACCGTCCTGGCCGTGAGCCTGACCGCCGGCGGCCGCAAGGGATGCCTGCCCAGGTCGCTGGCGACCGTCCTGCTGTGCCGGATGCGCGGCCAGTGGCCCACCTGGTGCGTGGGGGTGCGCAAACAGCCGCCGTTCGCCGCGCACGCCTGGGTGGAGGCGGATTCACAACCGGTCGGCGAGGACTGCCCCGCCGATTACTTCCAGCGCTTCTTCGCGGTCGACTGACCCATGGCCGGAGAGCTGCCCGCCACCACGCGCCCCGGCACCGGGAAGACAGCCCCGGCCACGTCACCCGTCTCCGAAGACGGGGCCGGGGCCGGCGTGCCGGCCACGATCGCCGGGGCCGAAGGCGCTGCCTCCCGTACGGGCACGCTCAGGGCCCCATCCGGCTACCGGGCCCTGGCGGCCTTGCTACGGCCCCACCGCCGCGCCGGCCTGGCCGGGGCAGTGCTCGGACTGATCGGCAGCACCCTCGGCCTGGCCCAACCCCTGGCCGCCAAGCGGTTGATCGACAACCTGGGCACGGGACGCACGCCCATCGGTCCGGTAGTGGTCCTGACCGCGCTCCTGCTCGGTGCCGCGGCCTTCTCCGCTCTGGGCCAGTACGTCCTGCACCGCACCGCCGAGTTCGTCGTGTGTTCCGCCCGCCGGCGGATCACCGGGCGCCTGCTCCGGTTGCCGGTGCCCGAGCTGGACCGGCACGAACCGGGTGATCTGATCACCCGTGCCACCTCCGACACCCTGCTGCTGCGACAAGCCGCCACCCAGTCAGCGGCCCCCGCCGTCACAGGCGTTGTCGTACTGGTCATGACGCTGGTGCTGATGGGCCTAGTCGACCTGCTCCTGCTCTCCGTCACGCTCACCGTCATAGTGTTCCTGGGAGCGGTCGTAGGGGCTGCGGCGCCCGCCATCGGACGTGCCACCCGGCAGGCGCAGGAGTCGGTCGGCGAGATCGGCGCCGCTCTGGAGCGGGCCCTTGGGGCGGTGCGCGCGGTCAAGGCCGCCGGAGCCGAGCAGCGGGAGTCGACCGCGCTGGACCACATGGCGGAGGACGCCCGTCGCACCGGCGTACGCGCCGCCGGCTGGCAGGCGCTGTCGGCGGCCGCCTCTGGCGTGGCCGGGCAGGCGTCCTTCCTGGCGGTGCTCGGTGTGGGCGGTGCCCGGGTCGCCTCCGGGACGATCAGCGTGTCCACCCTGGTCGCCTTCCTGCTGTATCTGTTCGCGCTGGCCCCGCGGATCAGCCAGCTCGTCGAGGCCGTGGGGCAGCTCCAGGTCGGCGCGGCCGCCGCACGGCGTATCGAGGCGGTTCAGCACATGGACACGGAGACCGCCGAACCGTCTGTCCCCGACACGTCACCCACAAGCGCTGCGGAGGCCGCGGGGCAGCCTCGTCGGCCCGCAGCCACCGTACGCTTCGAGCAGGTGGGCTTCCGCTATCAGCCCGGGCTGCCCGCCGTCCATCACAGCGTCTCCTTCACCGTGCCCGCCCGAGGGCTGACGGCCCTCGTGGGCCCCTCCGGTGCGGGCAAGACCACCACCTTTTCGCTGCTCGAACGTTTCTACGATCCGGACACCGGTCGCATCTTCCTGGACGGACTCGACCTGAGACAGTGGCCCCTGGCCGAACTGCGCGCAGCGATCGGTTACGTCGAGCAGGACGCGCCCGTCCTGTCCGGCACACTGCGCGAGAATCTGACCCTCGGCGCACCGCACACCCCGGACGACGACCTTCACGAGACACTGCGCCGCGCCCGGCTGGAATCTGTCCTCGCCCGTCTTCCGCAGGGGCTGGAGACCCTGGTCGGCCACCGGGGCAGTCGGCTCTCCGGAGGTGAACGCCAGCGCGTGGCGATCGCCCGGGCTCTCCTGCGCCGCCCTCGGCTACTCCTCCTGGACGAGGCCACGTCACAGTTGGACGCGGAGAACGAAGCGGCGCTGCGGGAGACCGTGGCGGAGGCGGCGCGGAACATCACCGTGCTGGTGGTGGCGCACCGGCTGTCCACCGTCACCACCGCTGACCGCATCATCGTCATGGAGGCGGGCCGGGTCCGGGCCGTGGGCACCCACGCGGAACTGCTCGAGACCGATTCCCTCTATCGCGACCTGGCCACGACCCAGATGCTCACCGCCGGGCCGGCGCCCGCCGACGGGGGTGCCCGAGGACTCGCAGAAGAGCAAAGTGTGGCTTCGCGTCGTGTGGTTCGTTGATGTGGTGCGCCCATATCGGGTGAGGTCACTGCTGGGTGTGATGTTCTCGTCGCAGGGGCGTTCGACCATGTTCAGGTCCGCACCGCGGAGGACGTCAGCCCAGGAAGCTCAACCGGACCTGACGGTTGGGATTGTCCCTGTGGGTGTCCACCAACCTCCGTTGAGACAAACGCGATCCCAGCGACCTGAGTCAAGGTCATCGGCAGCACGGGGCAGAGGTGAAATGAACAGCGGCAGCACCGGGAAGAGCGGAACGAGGGAAGGCGGCGCGTAGGAAAACCGTGGGCGGCCCGGCCTCCCCTCGTC
Organism: Streptomyces sp. NPDC096152; assembly: GCF_044763235.1. Lineage (NCBI taxonomy): Bacteria > Bacillati > Actinomycetota > Actinomycetes > Kitasatosporales > Streptomycetaceae > Streptomyces > Streptomyces sp. NPDC096152. The sequence goes on from NZ_JBIWFW010000006.1 coordinate 356,835, forward strand.
CGGGAGGACAGCCGGGCCGACGGGGACGGATCAGTACATGCTCACCTTGTACGCGCTGAGCGCCTCGGTGACGGGCTGGAAGAACGTGGTGCCGCCCGTGCGGCAGTCACCGCTGCCGCCCGACGTGATGCCGAGCCCCTTCGTACCGTCGTAGAGCGGGCCGCCGGAGTCGCCGGGCTCGGCGCACACGGTGGTCTGGATCAGGCCCTTGACCGTCCCGCCGCCGCTGTAGTGGACGGTGACGTTGAGCGCGGTGACGGTACCGCTGTGGGTGCCGGTGGTCGAGCCGGTGCGCTTGACGGACTCGCCTACGTACGCGTCTGCCGCGGTGTAGCCGCCGGGGTGGCTCAGCGAGGTGTTGTCGTAGCGGACCAGGGCGTAGTCGTTGCCCGGGAAGCTCGAGCCCATGGTCGGGCCGATGAGGGTGCTGAGGCTGGAATTGGTGTACCAGGTTTTCGCCACGTTTCCGCAGTGGCCGGCCGTGAGGAAGTAGTAGGTACTGCCGCTGACGACGTTGAAGCCCAGCGAACAGCGGTATCCGCCGCCGTAGATGGCGTCTCCGGCGGAGAGCAGCGGCGTGAGGGCGCCGGGGGTGCGCTTGACGGTGATCGCACCGGCGTCGGAGCCGGCGGCCCTGGTGATCCTGGCGAGTTCGGCGCGGGAGACGGTGCTGTCGGCGGTCACGACCACCCGGCCGGACCTCTGGTCCACGCCCCAGGCCGTGCCGGGGACGTCCGCGCGTTCCACCGCACGGCTGACCTGGGACAGTTCGGAAGCGCTGTACGTCCCGACGGGCGCCGCGGTGGCGGCCTGCGGTACGACGAGGGCGCAGGCGCCTGCGACGCCCGCGGCGGCGAGCAGCAGCCGTCTGTGTCCGGTGGCACGGGTGCGGGTGGTGCGCTGGATCCTCACAGATGTCCTCCTGGGGCGTAGGAGGGCCCGGGGGGTGAGAGGCCCGGCGCCGCGGGAGCGGGCATCCGAGGGGCGACGATCCCACTCGAATGGCGTGCTCCTGACAGACGCTCAGTGGGAGTATCGGGCGCGGCGGGTCCGGGCACAAGAGGGGGTTACCGGTCCGCGGACGGCCCTTGGCACCGCCGGATACGGTCCAAGGCGCTCAACCGCTGATCAGCGCTTGCAGCCGTTCGGCCGCCGGCCTGCGCTGGGGAACGCTGGACACCAAGGGTGTGGAGTACGGGTGGCTGCGCGGCCCCGGCGTCGACATCCTCCTGATCGACGCCGGCACCCCACGGCGAGCCGCGGGTGCGTCCCGATGTCCCCCGGGACGAGGTGGCGCGAGCCGTGGGAGCCGACGCAGAACGGTGCGCACCACGGCGGCCGAGTGCGCCGAGCTCGGCCGCCACGTCGCCGTGAAGCCGCGCGAGGCGAAGGGGCCGACGGTCCTCGGGCTGCCACTGCGGGGGTCTCGACCCTGGGCGCACCGGGGGCGTTTGACGACGGCCGTCAGGAGGCAGCCGCCGCCCCGCCGGGTCCTCGTCACGGACCCGGCGGGGCGCAGAGCGTCACACGCCGGGGATGCCCCGGGCAGCGAATGCCTGGCGGACCGCGTCGGCCTCGTGAGCGCCGTACATGTCCTGGGCGGTAGCGATCGTCTTCAGCGCCGCGTCCTTGAAGCTGGTGTCAGGCGCGAAGCCGAACTGGGCGTTGACGATGATCCGGTCCGCGGTGCGCGCCCCCAGTGCCGTGCGGATGTCGAAAAGGGCGCGGGACCAGATCTCCCCGTCTGCGTGCACCTCACCCACCTTGTCCGCGTAGGTCTTGTCGCCGTCCACCCTGCGCAGACAGTGCGGCGTACTGGACGTGTAGCTGACGGAGTCCCAGTCGGCGACGCAGGCAAGATCGGTGCGGCGCGGCCAGCCGTACTTCGCGTCGGCGTGGTCGCCCACGGAGACGGCCAGGTAGTCGCCGAACGCCTCCCCGATGGAGCCGGCCTCCTCGGACGTGCCGAAGCCGGGGACCTGGGCGTTGTGCACGGCGTGGCCGTACTCGTGGACGATCACCTCGGCGTCCTCGGCGTCGTCCACACCACCCTTGCCGAAGCGGATCTCGGCCTTCTTGTCGGTGAAGAAGCTGTTGTCAGCGCCCCACTGGTTGATGCGCACCGACTGCTGCCGCGCGTTGGCGGCGGGCAGTTCGCTGCCGAAGCCGAGGCTCTGCAGGTACTCCTGCGCCTCGTTGACCCAGAAGTAGGCCATTACCTGCTCGAACTGGTCGCTGCTGCGGTCGTAATCGTACGCGCCGTCGACCGCGCGCGCTGCGGAGCCGGTCTCGGACCGGATGCTCACCCACCTGCCGCTGAGGGCGCCGCTGCCGTCGAGGTTGCGCAGCGCCACAGTCGCGTAGGCCGACGGCGGCACGGCACCGGCCGCGTCCTTGTCGTCGGTCAGGCCCTGGTCACCGGTCGCCTGTACCGGGTTGACCATGAAGACCCGGGCCGAGGGGTCCTGTGCGGCCGAGGCGGGAGCCTGCGGTCCGAGAGCGGCGGCCGCCGCCAGGACGCCGATCGAGGCCTCGAGCAGCCGGCGGTTGATGCGATGGGGCATGGTCTTCCTCCAGAACCCGAGGGGGGTGGCGTCGCGCCGCGGCAGTCTGCCCCATCCGGATCCTGTTTGACCAGTGCATGACGCCCTCTACATGCGACGTCCCCCCGGTCAGACTGGGCTTGTCCCGGGGAGCCAGGGCCGGAGTTTCGAGCGTATGGGCGGCCCCGAGCCGGCTAAGCGACCAGCGTGTCGGACTCTTCGCCGGGCTCCTTGTTGCAGCGGGACCACCGAGCCAGACAGCCGATCGCGGCGTCCACGTACAGGCCATCCGTCATCGCTCGCGTCTCTGATGTCACCCGCCACTTCCACTTGGTACGGCCGGATATCAGCCCTACAGTCGTGGCCGCCGGCGCTACCCGAGGAACGACAGGCGAACCTGACGGTGTGGATTATCGACATTCGTGTCCACCAGGCAGACCGACTGCCAAGTCCCCAGCTCCAGCCGTCCGCCGAGTACCGGGAACGTCGCGTGCGGCGGGACGAGCGCCGGGAGGACGTGGTCGCGGCCGTGTCCCGGGCTGCCGTGCCGGTGCTGCCAGCGATCGTCGGCGGGGAGGAGGGTGTGCAGGGCGGCGAGCAGGTCGTCGTCACTGCCGGCGCCCGTCTCGATGACGGCGATTCCGGCGGTCGCGTGCGGCACGAACAGGTTGAGCAGGCCGTCGCGCCCGGCGGCGGCCTCCCGCAGGAAGGCCTCGCAGTCGCGGGTCAGGTCGACGACCGACTCGCTGGAGCCGGAGACGACGTTGAGCACTCGGGTGGTGAAGACATCGGGCATGCCCCCATCCTGACCCCTGAGCCGGCTTTCACACGCGCATGACCCCTCTGTGGAGTCGGTGTCCTCCGTGCGCACGCGTCTTCGCGGTGTCTTGTGTTCCGGCCGCGCCGAGCGTCCCGTAGCCCCGGGAAGATCCGCCACCGCCGGGAAGGTCGGCCACCAGCGGGAAGATCCGCGTCCCCGGCGCGGTTGGCAGAGGCGTGAACGATGCGCGCGAGGTCGAGGTGGTCGTCGTGGGCGCCGGTCAGGCCGGACTGTCCAGCGCCTACCATCTGCGGCGCGCCGGATACGAGCCCGGGCGCGACTTCGTGGTGCTCGACCACTCCCCCGCCGCCGGCGGCGCCTGGCAGTTCCGCTGGCCGTCGCTGACGTACGGCAAGGTGCACGGGATGCACGCGCTGCCGGGCATGGAGCTGACGGATGCCGATCCCGCGCGGCCCTCGTCCGCGGTCGTCGGAGAGTATTTCGCCGCCTACGAACGGCGCTTCGGTCTGCGGGTGCGCCGGCCGGTGGACGTGCGGGCCGTCCGGGAGGGTTCCGGCGGGCGGCTGCTCGTCGACACCTCGGCCGGCGCCTGGCGGACGCGCGCGCTGATCAACGCCACCGGCACCTGGGACCGGCCGTTCTGGCCGCGCTGTCCGGGTCAGGAGACCTTCCGCGGGCGGCAGTTGCACACGGCGCAGTACGCCGGGCCGGAGGAGTTCGCGGGGCTGCGGGTGGTCGTGGTGGGCGGGGGCGCGTCCGGGACCCAGCACCTGCTGGAGATCGCGCCGGTCGCGGCCGCCACCACCTGGGTGACGCGACGGCCCCCGGTGTTCCGGGAGGGCCCCTTCGACGAGAACGCGGGCCGGGCCGCGGTCGCGCTCGTCGACGAACGGGTGCGGCAGGGGCTGCCGCCCGCGAGCGTCGTCTCGGTCACCGGGCTGCCCCTCAACGAGGCCGTCCGGCAGGGTCTGGCGGACGGGGTCCTGAACCGGCGGCCGATGTTCGACCGGATCGCTCCGGACGGCGTGGAGTGGGGGGACGGGCGGCACGTGGACGCCGACGTCATCCTGTGGGCGACCGGATTCCGGGCCGCCCTCGGCCACCTGGCGCCGCTCGGGCTGCGCGAGCCGGGAGGCGGAATCCGCGTCGAGGGCACCCGCGTGGTCGCCGATCCGCGCGTCCACCTCGTCGGCTACGGCCCTTCGGCCAGCACCGTCGGCGCCAACCGGGCCGGCCGCGCCGCCGTCCGGGACATCGGGCGCCTGCCGGCGTCGCCCCCGGCGGCCGCCGCCTGAGCCACCGCCGTCAGCACGGTCACCTCAGCTCGTCGGCTCCAGCCGCGCGTCCCTGCGGACCAGCGCCGCGTAACGCCCGTCGAGCTCCAGCAGTTCCTCGTGCGTGCCGCGTTCGGCCACGCGCCCGGAGTCCAGGACCACGATCTGGTCGGCGCCCCGGACGGTGGACAGGCGGTGCGCGATGGTCAGCGTGGTCCGGTTGGCCGACAGCGCGTCGATGGCCTCCTGCACGGCGGCCTCGGTACGCGTGTCCAGCGCGCTGGTGGCCTCGTCGAGGATCAGAACCGGCGGGTCGCGCAGGATGGTGCGCGCGATGGCCAGGCGCTGTTTCTCTCCGCCGGAGAAGCGGTGGCCGCGCTCGCCGACGATCGTGTCGTACCCGTCGGGCAGGGCCGCGATGTGGTCGTGGATCTGGGCCGCCTTCGCGGCCGCCCGCAGTTCCTCGTCGGTGGCGTCCGGCTTGGCGAAGCGGAGGTTGTCGGCGACCGAGGCGTGGAAGAGGTACGTCTCCTGGGAGACGACGCCGACCGCACGGGCGAGGGTGTCGAAGTCGAGGTCGCGGACGTCGGTGCCGTCCAGAGTGACCCGGCCGCCCGTCACGTCGTACAGCCGGGGCACCAGGTAGCCGAGGGTGGACTTGCCGGCGCCTGTCGGGCCGACGACGGCGAGGCTGCTGCCCGCGGGGACGGTGACGTCGACGCCGTCGAGGATGGGGCCGCTCCTGTCGTCGTAGTGGAAGGCGACGGTCTCGAAGCGGACCTCGCCCTTGACGCGGTCGAGGTGGATCGGCGCCTCGCGCTCGGTGATGTCGATCGGCAGGTCCAGGTACTCGAAGATGCGCTGGAAGAGCGCGAGAGAGGTCTGGATCTGGACGCCGGTCGACAGCAGGCTGACGGTCGGGCGGAAGAGACCCTGCTGGAGCGAGACGAAGGCGACGATCGTGCCGATGGAGACCTGGGGGCCGCCGAGCCCGAGGGTGACGCCGGCGGTCCAGTAGATGACGGCGGGCATGGCGGCCATGACGATCGTGATCACGGCCATGCGCCAGCGTCCGGCCATGTTCGACCGCACCTCCAGGTCCACCAGCCGCTCGGACTCCTCGGCGAAGGAGGCGGTCAGCGAGTCCGAGCGGCCCATCGTCCGGCCGAGCAGGATGCCGCTGACGGAGAGCGACTCGGTGACCGTGGCGGCCATGGCGGCCATCTGCTTCTGGCGCTCGGTGGTGATCTTCTTGCGCTCGTTGCCGACGCGGCGGCTGATCCACACGAAGACCGGCAGCAGGAGCAGCGAGACGACGGTCAGCCGCCAGTCGAGGGCGACCATCGCGACGATGGTGGCGACCACGCTGGTGAGGTTGGAGACCAGCGAGGTGGCGGTGGAGGTGACGGTGGCCTGCATCCCGCCGATGTCGTTCGCGATGCGCGACTGCACCTCGCCCGTGCGGGTGCGGGTGAAGAAGGCGAGCGACATGCGCTGGAGGCGGCCGTAGACGGCGGTGCGCAGGTCGTGCATGACACGCTGGCCGACGGTCGTCGAGATGAGGGTCTGCAGGACGCCGAAGACGCTGGAGAGGACGGCGCTGAGGATCATGCCGAGGGCGAGCAGGCTCAGCAGGCCGGTGCGGCCCTGCGGGATCGCGACGTCGAGCGTCGCCTTCAGCAGGAAGGGCGTGGCGACCGAGACCAGGGACGAGGCGCCGACCAGCAGGCCGACGATCGCGAGGCGGCCGCGGTAGGGCCGGAAGAGGGCGAGGATCCGGCGGACCTGCCGGGGCTGGTCCTTGGCGTCGGCAGGGGGTGTCCAGGAGGGTTGACGGTCGGGGTGCATGGGCTCCTACGGAGGTGGGCGGGCGCCGGCGCGGACGCGACCGGCGACGACTGACGTGATCATAGCTCATTGTTACCTATACTCACAATGAACGGCATCCTGATATTGTTCCCGCATGAGCACCCCCGACGCCGACGGGCTTCTCGCCGAGCAGTTGCTGCGGCTCACCCGTCGGGTGCACCGCATCCAGAAGCACCATCTGGAGCTGCACGACCTGGGCATCACGCCGGCCCAGTCCCGGCTGTTGCGCACCCTGGCGCACTTCGGCGAGCCGCCCCGCATGGCGGATCTCGCCGCCGCCCTGGAGGTCGTGCCCCGCGCGGTGACCACGCTCGTGGACGGACTGGAGGCCGGCGGCAAGGTGCGCCGGGCTCCCGACCCGGCCAACCGACGGGTGATCCGCATCGAACTCACGGACGACGGCCGCACGGCGCTGCGCGAGCTGCGCGGCGCGCGCCGAGCGGCCGCCAAGGAGATCCTCGCTCCCCTGACGGACGAACAGCGCCAGGCTCTCGGCTCGCTGCTTGACACCTTGGTGGGCGCGGGGCCCGAGTCCGGGGCGCGTCACCCCTGAGCCGGGGCCCCGGCCCGTTCGGCCCGCTCAGCAGCCGCTGCGGTCCTCCGTCAGCATCCCCTGCACGGTGGTGAGCGTGCGGTCGTAGCACCCGCCCGAGCCGTACAGCCGGTAGCGCTCGCCCGTGGTGCCGACGGCGTGCCTCTGGTCGCGCGGCACGTTCAGCGTGTAGGCGGCGTCGCCCGTGTAGGTGTCGTCCAGCCGTGACCAGGCGACGCGCCGACCGCCCCGCACCTCGACGACCGATGCCCGGTCGCCCAGGGTGAGTACGGTGCGCAGCCGGTCGCCGGCGGAGACGGCCGTGGTGCCGTTCATCGTGTAGGTGCGGTGGGTGTGCGTCGACCTGGCCGGCCCCCCGTGCCCCGTGACGGTGACGGTCTCGTCGTCGGTCCAGGTGGCGTCGAGCCCGTCGGTGTCCTCCCCGTCGGTCCAGCGGTGCGTGGATGTGTCGGCCAGGCGGCGGCTGACCGTGGTGGTCACGCGGCCGTGCGAGGTGTCGACGTACCCGGCGACGGTCAGCCGGTGCCCGCCCTCGGTGTCCACGCGGTGCGGTGATCCGGGTGTGTACGTCGAGGAGTCGGCCAGGTCGCCCGCCCGGTCGGCGGTGAGGCGGCCGGTGACCCGGGTGCTGCGGGCGTCCTGCCACACCAGCACGTTCACGGGCGTGCTCCAGCCGGACCGCCCCTGCGGCACTCCGGTGACGGAGACCTCGACGCGGTGCGGACGGCCGTCGTCGAGGATGCCGGCGAAGGGCGTGAGGTCGTACTCGATCGGCTTGACGTCGAAGGCGCGCGGCCCGGGGACGACGTACCAGAGGAAGGGGTTGGACCAGCCGCCCGTCCAGACCGTGGGGAACGGTGCGGCGATTCCGGCGAGTCGGCCGTCCACGGTGATCTGCACCTCCCGGTAGGGCCCGCGGTCCGCCTGGCAGGAGTACGGCGCCTGCCGCGGTACCGCCAGATACCAGAACTCCTCGCAACCGCCGCCGGATCCGGTGGCGTACACCTCGGCGACGATGCGTTCGCTGTTGCGCGGGGTGGTGAGCGCCGTCCCGTCGGCGAGGGTGAGGACGCGGTCGGGGGCCGCGGCGGGCCGGGAATGCCGGCCGGCGGCGTAGAAGGTGAGGGTGACCTCGACGTCGATGACTCCGGTGTACGTGTCGTCGACAACGTTGCCGATGAGCATCTCGACGTCCCGGGTGCGGCGGAAGGTGTCGCTGTAGCGTGTGACGTCCTTCTCGGCGGACCACTCGATGCCGTCGGGCGAGGGCTCCGGAGTGGACGTGCGCAGGATCTCGACGCCGCCGACGCGCAGGTACCCGAGCCGGTCGTACTGCCGCCCCCGGACGTTGCCGTCCAGTCGCAGCACCACCTTGCTCCAGCGGTCGCCGCACCCGTCCGGCGGGGTGTAGGTGCCCCGGTACGGTGTGAAGTCGCGGAACCGCGCCTCGGCGAGGGTGATCCGGCAGGACTTCCCCGAAGGCACCGTGACGGACGGAGCCGCGGTGACGGGGTCGTGCCAATCGGTGCCGAACTCATCCGGTGCGTCGGTGGGTTGACCGATGGCGCCAGGCATTCGGGCGGAGCCGTCCGCCGGCCGGGCGGGGCTCGCGCCGAGCAGGGTGCCCGCCAGGAGGGTCGCTCCCGCAAGCATGGACATGACTATGCGATGTCTCATGGCCGGTGTTTCTACGGGGACTTGGCCGCCACCGCAATGACGCCTCGCACCGGTCCCCCCTGATCGGCCACCACCGTCCCGCATTCGGGCCTCGGTCACGCAGTACGGCGGGGCGACCGTCAGGCCGCGAGGTTCGCCCGGTCGCCCATCACCATCACGGGCCGATCCTGCGGGTCGAGCCTGCGCAGCAGGTACCTCATCGCGGACTCGGGGACGCTCACGCAACCCAACGTGCCGTCTCCGTGGTCCAGATGCAGCCAGATGCCCCCGCCCTTCGCCTGCCCCAGGGGGCGGGTCCCGTCGTCAGGACGGGTGCCCGGCAGCCGGTTGTAGTCGATCGCGATGACGTAGTCGAAGTCGTGCCAGTGCGCCTCGTCCCAGTAGTAGGGAGACGCGAAGGCCGCGGCGTCCTGGGTGTACGGGAGCAGGGCACCCGGGTCGTCGCGGAGACCGCCGGCGTCGGAGAGCGTGAACACGCCGACCGGACTGCGCTCGTCGCCCTCGTGATGGTCGACGGTCCAGCCCCGCTTGCCGTTGTGCGCGGGCCAGCCGGACACGCGCTCCCAGTCGCTCCCGTGCTTCTCGTACAGGACGAGCGTGGAGTCAGGGGAGTCGCCGTGCTCGCCGTAGACCGCGACTACCTGGCGGGTGCCTGCCGGGACCTGGCGCCACAGCCGGTCGCCGACCCCCGGAACGCGCGGCGGTTCCACCTGGCTGGGCCGGGGCCTCCCGTCCGTGCCGCCGGGTCTGGGAACAGCGCCGCCCTGAGGGGCCACCGTCGGCGGACCGCCGCACGCGGCCAGAACCGTCAGTAAGAAACCGCAGGTCACCGCCGCGGCCGTCGCACGCCTTGTACCACGCCTCTCCATGATCCCATGGTGGCACCGCGTTCCGGACGAACCACTTGGGATTGGGCCAAACAGTCTCATCCACTGTCATGTGACGCACGGAGTCCCCGACTTGCGCTCGTCCCCGGACTTCGCCCGGTTCCGCCACGCAGTTCTCGGCAGGGGACGGGGAAGCAGCCGGTTCCTTTCCCCGGGAGTGGAAAACCGTTTGCCTCCGACCACGCTGCGACGCGACCCTGTCACGGCTTGTTCCCCCTCTCTCCTTCTCCCTCCGCCCCTCGACACGAGTTGACACGAGCCACTGGGACGTCATGCGAATCCAAGACCTTCCGTATCCCGACCCGGGTGTGCCGGACACACGCTCGGGCCCCCGATTCCTGTGGTGGCTCGGACGGAACCAGCTGGGCGGCCAGCTGACGGCGCTGGCCTGGGGGCTGCTGCACTTCGTCTCGGTCTCCGCCCTCCCGTTCTGCGTGGGCCTGGCCGTCCAGGCGGTCGTCGAGCGCTCCGGCGCACAGCTCGCCCTGGCGGGCGGGCTGATGGCGCTGTGCTGCGCCGGCAACGCGCTCGGCGACACCTTCCTGCACCGTGCCGCGGTCACCAACTGGATCACCGCCGCCGCCCGTGTCCAGCAACTGCTGGCCCGCAAGGCCGCCCACCTCGGCGCGGCCCTCACCCGGCGGGTCGCCGCCGGTGAGGTCGTGGCCGTCTCCACGGGCGACGTCGAGAAGATCGGCTGGTTCGTGGAGGCCGCCTCGCGGTTCACCGCGGCGGCGGTCACCCTCGTACTGGTCTGCTCCGGGCTCCTGGTCTACCAGCCGGCGCTCGGCGTGGTCGTCGCCGTCGGTCTGCCGGCGCTGGCGCTCGCGGTGCTGCCGCTGCTGCCCCGGGCCACCCGCCGCGCCGACCTCCAGCGCGAGAAGGCCGGCCGCGCCACCGAACTGGCTTCCGACACCGTCGCCGGTCTGCGGGTGCTGCGCGGCATCGGCGGCGAGGAACTGTTCCTCGACCGCTACCGCCGCGCCTCCCAGGAGGTCCGGCACGCGGCCGTGCGCAGCGCCCGCATGTGGTCCCTGATCTCCGCGATCCAGGTACTGCTGCCGGGTCTGCTGCTGATCGCGGTCGTCTGGCACGGCGTGCACCTGGCCCGCGCGGGCCGGATCACGGTCGGGGAACTGGTCACCGTCTACAGCTCGGTCATGGTGCTCACCTATCCGCTGCGGCACTTCGAGGAGATCGCCATGGCGTACTCCTTCTCCCGTCCGTCGGCCACCCGGGCGGCCCGGGTGCTGTCGCTGGAGCGGGCCACGGACACCGCCGGGACCCGCGCGGCGGACGCTCCCGGGGGCGATCTGTACGACCCGGTGACCGGGCTGCTGGCACCCGCCGGGCGCCTGACCGCCGTGGTGTGCGGCGACCCGGACACGGCGGACCGGCTGGCCGAACGGCTGGGCGGGCACCCGTCCGAACCGGATGCCTCGGTCCTGCTCGGCGGCGTACCGCTCGACGAACTCCCCATCGACTCCGCGCGCGCCGCAGTGCTGGTCCAGGACAAGGAACCGGTGCTGCTGTCCGGCTCGCTGCGCGACCTGCTCGACGTGCCCCGCTCGGGCGAGGTCGATGCCGAGGAGGCACTGACGGCCGCGCAGTGCGGGGACGTCCTGGAGGCGCTCGCGCAGGCGTCGCTGGGCGCCGAGGACCCCATGGACGTACGGATCACCGAACGGGGCCGGTCCCTCTCCGGCGGCCAGCGCCAGCGTCTCGCCCTGGCCCGGTCGCTGATCACCGACCCTGAGGTGCTGGTCCTCGACGAGCCGACATCCGCCGTCGACTCCCACACCGAGGCGCGGATCGCCGAGGGGGTGCGCAGCCTGCGGGCCGGGCGCACCACGGTGGTGTTCACCTCGTCCCCTCTCGTCCTGGACCTCGCGGACCGGGTGGTGCTGGTGCACGACGGGGAGGTCACGGCGGTCGGCGCGCACCGCGAGCTGCTGCACTCCGAGCCCCGGTACCGGGCGTCGGTCACCCGGGAGAGCGACGAGGAACGCGCCGGGAGCGCGGCGGGCTGCCCTGACTTTCCCGGAGACGGCGGAGGCGCACCGCGCGGCGAACGGGCCACCCCGCACCACGCGTCGCGGAACGGCGAAGACGCTCTGCGCGGCGTGTTGCGGAACGACGACGGCGCCCTGCGCGGCGCACTGGAAGAGATCGAGGAAACCGCATGATCGGCGTGGCGCCCCCGGCGTACGACCCGGCGGCCCCGACGACGGCGAACACCCTGCCCGTCGGTGCCCCCGCGACCGTGCGCGCCTATGTGGTCGAACTGTTCCGCCGTCACAGGCGCGCCTTCCTGCTCCTCGTCGCCGTCAACACGGTGGCCGTGCTCGCCTCCATGGCGGGCCCGTGGCTGCTGGGCGGCCTGGTCGAGCGGGTGGCCGACGGCACTCGCGAGCTGCGGCTGGGGCTGACGACCACGCTGTTCGTGCTGGCGCTGCTCGCGCAGGCCGCGTTCGTGCGCGAAGTGCGACTGCGCGGCGCGATGCTCGGCGAGCGGATGCTGGCCGACCTGCGCGAGGACTTCCTCGTACGCTCGGTCGGTCTGCCGCCGGGTGTCCTGGAACGAGCCGGCACCGGGGATCTGCTGTCCCGCATCACCACGGACATCGACCGGCTCGCCAACGCGATGCGCGAGGCCGTGCCGCAGCTGGCGATCGGTGTGGTGTGGGCCGCTCTCCTGCTCAGCGGCCTGGTGGTCACCGCGCCGCCGCTCGCCGCCGCCGTGCTGCTCGCCCTGCCGCTGCTGGTGGTCGGCTGCCGCTGGTACTTCCGGCGCGCCCCGTCCGGCTACCGCTCGGAGGCCGCCGGATACGCGGCCGTGGCGGCGGTCTTCGCCGAGACGGTCGACGCCGGGCGGACCGTGGAGGCGCACCGCCTCGGCGACCGCCGCGTCGCGCTGTCGGAGCGCCGGATCAGGGAGTGGACGGCGTGGGAGCGCTACACGCTCTGGCTGCGGTCGGTGCTCTTCCCGGTCATCAACGTCACGCATGTGACCGTGCTCGGCTCCGTGCTCATGGTGGGCGGCGTGTTCGTCCTGCGGGGCTGGATCGGGGTCGGCCAGCTGACGACGGGCGCGCTCATCGCACAGATGCTCGTCGACCCGGTGGGCCTGATCCTGCGCTGGTACGACGAGCTGCAGGTCGCCCAGGTGTCGCTGGCCCGGCTGGTCGGGGTGCGGGACATCGAGCCGGAGGCGGGCGACACCTCGCTGGGCCCGGACGGACGCGACGTGCACGCGGACCGGGTGCACTTCGGCTACCGCGAGGGCGTCGACGTGCTGCGCGAAGTGTCCCTGAAGGTCGCGCCGGGTACCCGGCTGGCGCTGGTCGGCCCCTCGGGCGCGGGCAAGTCCACGCTGGGCCGGCTGCTGGCCGGTATCTACGCGCCCCGGGACGGCCGGATCACCCTCGGCGGCGCCGAGCTCGCCCGGATGCCCGCCGAACAGGTCCGCTCCCACGTCGCCCTGGTGAACCAGGAGCACCACGTCTTCGTCGGTTCCCTCCGCGACAACCTCCTGCTCGCCCTGCCGTCGTCCCGGCTTCCCTCGCATGGGACCTCCACCGCCGTCGGCACCTCGAGCGGAAAGGCTTCGCACCACGTGGCCTCGAAGGGACGGGCCCCAGGCGACGCCGCCGATGTCCCGCGCGGGGGAGCCTCCCACGACGCCGTCGACGCCCAGCTGTGGGCGGCGCTGGGCGCGGTCGACGCCGGCGGCTGGGCCCGCGCGCTCGCCGAGGGCCTGGACACCGAGGTCGGCTCGGGCGGTGTCGCGCTCACCCCGGCCCAGGCCCAGCAGATCGCCCTGGCCCGGCTTGTGCTCGCCGATCCGCACACGCTGGTCCTGGACGAGGCGACCTCGCTCCTCGATCCGCGGGCGGCGCGCCACCTGGAGCGGTCCCTGGCGCGCGTCCTCGACGGCCGCACCGTCGTCGCCATCGCCCACCGGCTCCACACGGCCCACGACGCGGACGTCATCGCCGTCGTCGAGAACGGCCGCATCAGTGAGCTGGGCAGCCACGACGAGCTCGTCGAGGCGGGGGGCGCCTACGCGGCCCTGTGGAGGTCGTGGCACGGGTGAGAGGGAACGCGAACGCGGTCCCGGGCGGGGGCGGGGGCGGGTGAGGCGCGCTGCGCGGCGGCCGGACGGGCGCGCTCCGCAGCGTGTCGTCCCAGGGCGGCGGCGCTTCTGCCGCCGCCCCCGCGGGAGCAGTCGCCCGCAGCGGCAGCGGGCGGCACGTCGGCGGGCCGGGACCGGGCCCCTCCGCGGATCGGTCGGCGGCCCTGGCGACGGCTCGGTGCCGTGCCGTTGCGCAGGGACGAACAGGGGTGGAAGGCTGGAAAGCGGCACCGGTTCGGGGAACGCCCGGGAACCCTGTGGTTCGCGCCCGGTGAGACCTGTGCCCCGCGCCCCGGCGGCAGACCGCCGCCCGCGGTGAGAACGGGCCCGTCCCCACCCTCTGGAGGTACCCGTGGACAGCGCCGACGGATGGGGAGACGACGTCTACCAGCCCGATGACACTTCCGAGGTCCGGGAGGACACGGGGATCCTCGACTCGGAGGACACGCTGGAGTACGACGGTGTCGAGGACCCCCTGGACCGGGGCTGGTCCCCTCCGGAACGGCCCTGGGCGGTGGAGCACGAGGGCGTGACCGCGGGGGAGCGCCTGCAGGGCGAGACCCTCGATCAGCGTCTCGCCGAGGAGCTGCCGGATCCCGTCACTCCCGATGGCGACGACATCGGCGACTGCCAGGGCACCGACGGGGAACTCCTGGACAACGAGGTCGGCGCGGCCCGCTCCGGCCGCCTGGTCGCACCGGACGAGGGTGCGCACGAGGACGAGGAGAGCGCGCTGATCGCCACGGACGTCGGCATCGACGGCGCGGCCGCCTCCGCCGAGGAGGCCGCGATGCACGTGGTCGACGAGGAGACGCAGTACGGCTGACCGGCGACCGGACGCCGCAGTCGACGACGGTGTCGTCCTCTCCCCCGTCGCCGGGGGAGCACCCGAGGCGTTCGGAAGGCGCCTCAGATGAAGTTCAGCGCGGCCGCGCAGCCCACGCCGCCGAGCATCATGAACACGGGCATCAGCACCTTGAGCTCCACCCAGCTGCCCGCCCGGAACCGCATCGCCTTCGGAGGGCCGACGGGATACCAGCGCTTGCGGCCGACCGGTATCGGCCACAGGATCGGGCAGCCTGAAACGGTCAGCGCGTCCCCGATGTCGTGCACCAGCGCGCCCAGCACGATCGGCAGCCCCAGCCACAGGTACTGCTGGCCCGGCGCCGTGAACAGCCAGCCCGAGCCGTTGCCCGGCTTGTCGAGAATGCCGGCGATGATCCACGCACTGGTCGCCGCCAGCAGCCACACCAGGACGTCGCTGCTGGACCCGCGGGCCGCCCGCCACAGCAGTCCCTCGATGGCCAGCACCATGTGGACGAAGAGAATCGCCAGCACCGCCCAGCGTCCCCCGGTGATCGCAGCGGCCGAGGAACCCGCACCGATCAGCACCGCCCACAGCCAGGTGTGCGTCAGCGTCCGGTGGCCGCCGGAGCGGCGCGGGTCGCCCTGCTTCTTCGTCGCCTTGTAGACGGCGTACGAGAGCTTGTCGACGATCTCGCAGATCCACCGCGAGATCGGTCCGAAGGAGCGCGAGATGGTGGCGGCCTTGTGATCGAGGTCGGGGGCGAGCGCGGCGCCGGCGCAGATCAGGGCGCCCGCCAGCAGGACCGGCCAGGGCATCGGGTGCCCGGTCGCGGCGGCCGCGGCTCCGACGCCGAGCCAGGCCGCGGCGCCCGACAGTGAGTGTGCTGGTCCCATCATGGCCGTTCCCCGCCCCATTTCTCCTGCGCCGCTGTCCAGTTGATCCGCTGCGTTCACGCTGTGTCGGCGACACAGCGTAGCGGTCGTGATCTTCGCATCGGCATCCGATTCCCGCCTCGGCACGCTCGCCAGGCAAGATGGGGGCGTGACCCTCATCGATCAGCTGCCGCCGACCGCAGACCCCGACGCCCTCTACGAAGCCTTCGAGTCGTGGGCCCAGGACCGCGGTCTCACGCTCTACCCCCACCAGGAGGAGGCGCTGATCGAGGCGGTCTCGGGCGCGAACGTGATCGTCTCGACGCCGACCGGCTCCGGCAAGAGCATGATCGCCGCCGGTGCGCACTTCGCGGCGCTGGCCCGGGACGAGGTCACCTTCTACACCGCTCCGATCAAGGCGCTGGTCTCGGAGAAGTTCTTCGAGCTGTGCAAGCTCTTCGGCACCGAGAACGTGGGCATGCTCACCGGTGACGCCTCCGTGAACGCCGACGCGCCCGTCATCTGCTGCACCGCCGAGGTGCTGGCGTCGATCGCGCTGCGCGACGGCAGGAACGCGGACGTCGGCCAGGTCGTCATGGACGAGTTCCACTTCTACGCGGAGCCCGACCGCGGCTGGGCCTGGCAGATCCCGCTGCTCGAACTTCCGCAGGCGCAGTTCATCCTGATGTCGGCCACGCTCGGCGACGTCTCCTTCTTCGAGAAGGACCTCACCCGCCGCACGGGACGCCCCACCGCTGTGGTCCGCTCGGCGACCCGCCCGGTGCCCCTGTCCTACGAGTACCGGCGCACCCCGCTCACCGAAACGCTCACCGACCTGCTGCAAACCCGGCAGGCGCCGGTCTACATCGTCCACTTCACCCAGGCCCAGGCCGTGGAGCGGGCGCAGGCGCTGATGAGCATCAACATGTGCTCGCGCGAGGAGAAGGAGCAGATCGCCGAGCTGATCGGCAACTTCCGCTTCACCACCAAGTTCGGCCGCAACCTCTCCCGCTACGTGAGGCACGGCATCGGTGTCCACCACGCCGGCATGCTCCCCAAGTACCGGCGTCTGGTGGAGAAGCTCGCCCAGGCCGGACTGCTGAAGGTGATCTGCGGGACGGACACGCTCGGCGTGGGCGTCAACGTCCCGATTCGCACGGTGCTGTTCACGGCGCTCACCAAGTACGACGGCAGCCGGGTGCGCACCCTGCGTGCCCGTGAGTTCCACCAGATCGCCGGCCGCGCGGGACGTGCGGGTTTCGACACGGCGGGCTTCGTGGTGGCGCAGGCCCCCGAGCACGTCATCGAGAACGAGAAGGCGCTCGCCAAGGCGGGCGACGACCCGAAGAAGCGGCGGAAGGTCGTCCGCAAGAAGGCGCCGGAGGGTTTCGTCGGCTGGTCCGACACCACCTTCGACAAGCTGATCGCCTCCGAGCCCGAGCCGCTGACGTCCCGCTTCCGGGTGACGCACACGATGCTGCTGTCGGTGATCGCCCGCCCCGGCAACGCCTTCGAGGCGATGCGGCGTCTGCTGGAGGACAACCACGAGCCGCGCAAGCAGCAGCTGCGGCACATCCGGCGCGCGATCGCCATCTACCGCTCCCTGCTGGACGGCGGCATCGTCGAGAAGCTCGACCGGCCGGACGCGGAGGGCCGCATCGTCCGCCTCACCGTCGACCTGCAGCAGGACTTCGCGCTCAATCAGCCGCTGTCCACCTTCGCCCTGGCCGCGTTCGAGCTCCTCGACCCGGAGTCGCCGTCCTACGCGCTGGACATGGTCTCGGTCGTGGAGTCCACGCTGGACGATCCGCGGCAGATCCTCGCCGCTCAGCAGAACAAGGCGCGCGGCGAGGCCGTGGCCGCGATGAAGGCGGACGGCGTCGAGTACGAGGAGCGCATGGAGCGGCTCCAGGACGTCACCTACCCGAAGCCTCTGGAGGAGCTCCTCTTCCACGCGTACAACACGTACCGCAAGAGCCACCCCTGGGTCGGTGACCATCCGCTGTCGCCGAAGTCCGTCATCCGGGACATGTACGAACGGGCGCTCTCCTTCACGGAGTTGGTTTCCTTCTACGAGCTGGCCCGCACCGAGGGCATCGTGCTGCGCTACCTGGCCGGCGCCTACAAGGCCCTGGAGCACACCATCCCGGACGATCTGAAGTCCGAGGATCTCGAGGACCTGATCGCCTGGCTCGGGGAGATGGTGCGTCAGGTCGACTCCAGCCTGCTGGACGAGTGGGAGCAGTTGGCCAATCCGGAGGTGATGACCGCCGAGGAGGCCCAGGAGAGGGCCGACGAGGTCAAGCCGGTCACCACCAACGCCCGTGCCTTCCGCGTCCTGGTGCGCAACGCGATGTTCCGCCGCGTCGAGCTCGCCGCGCTCGACCAGGTCGACGAGCTCGGCGAGATGGACGCCGAGTCCGGCTGGGACGCCGAGGCCTGGGGGGAGGCGATGGACAAGTACTGGGAGGAGTACGAGGACCTCGGCACCGGTCCCGACGCCCGCGGCCCCAAGCTGCTCGTGATCAAGGAGGAGCCGCAGAACGGCCTGTGGCGCGTTCGGCAGATCTTCGACGACCCGAACGGCGACCACGACTGGGGCATCGGCGCCGAAGTCGATCTCGCCGCGTCCGACGCCGAGGGCCGGGCGGTCGTCCGTGTCACCGACGTCGGCCAACTGTGAGCACAGGAGAAGCCCCCTCATGACGAACCCGGCCGAACGACTCGTCGATCTGCTCGACCTGGAGCAGATCGAGGTCAACATCTTCCGCGGCCGCAGCCCGCAGGAGTCCCTGCAGCGGGTCTTCGGCGGGCAGGTGGCGGGCCAGGCTCTGGTGGCCGCCGGTCGCACCACGGACGGCGAGCGGCCGGTGCACTCGCTGCACGCGTACTTCCTGCGCCCCGGCCGGCCAGGGGTGCCGATCGTGTACCAGGTCGAGCGGGTCAGGGACGGACGGTCCTTCACGACCCGCCGGGTCACCGCCGTGCAGCAGGGCCGCACGATCTTCAATCTGACCGCCTCCTTTCACAAGCCTGAACAGGGAAGCTTCGAACATCAGCTGCCGCCGGCCCGCGAGATCCCGGACCCGGCGTCGCTGCCGACGGTCACGGACGAGATCAGGGAGCATCTGGGCGCGCTGCCGGAGCAGTTGGAGCGCATGGCGCGCCGCCAGCCCTTCGACATCCGGTATGTGGACCGGCTTCGCTGGAGCGCGGACGAGGTGAAGGATGCCGAGCCGCGCAGCGCCGTGTGGATGCGCGCGGTCGGACCGCTCGGCGACGACCCGCTCGTCCACACCTGCGCGCTGACCTACGCCAGTGACATGACGCTGCTGGACGCGGTGCGCATTCCGGTCGAGCCGCTGTGGGGGCCTCGTGGCTTCGACATGGCGTCGTTGGACCATGCGATGTGGTTCCACCGGCCGTTCCGCGCGGACGAGTGGTTCCTGTACGACCAGGAGTCGCCGATCGCCACCGGCGGCCGGGGCCTGGCCCGCGGGCGCATCTACGACAGGGAGGGGCGGCTGCTCGTCTCCGTCGTCCAGGAGGGGCTCTTCCGGGCGCTGTAGGCAGGTGCGGGCCGCGGCCGTGAGCTGCGGCCAGGGTGGCTCAGGCCCCTCTGCGGAAGAGCCGGCCCAGCAGTCCGCGTGAACGCTCCGGCCGCCCGGGCGCCACCCGGTGCTCCTCCGGTGCCGGAGCGGTGTCCCGGCCGGTCGGGCGGGGCGCGGGCCGGTGGGTTCGCGCCTCTTCCAGCATCCGCGCCAGGTCGGCCCGGAGCCAGCCGATCTCGTCCGGACTGTCAGCCGTCATGATCCGCTCGGTGAGGTGGGCGGTGGGCGATCCGGGCGCGCCGTGGGCGGGGAGTTGCGGCCCGAAGCGACGCAGGTGGGCGCGTTCGTAGGGATCCCTGACGATGTCCGACACCTGGACCGGGGCGAGCAGTGAGGCCACGGCGGCGGCCCGCTCCCAGGGGCCGTCGGCCTGACGCAGCAGGAAGCCCAGGTGGCGTCCGCGCCAGTTGCGGGGGCGGAGGTCGAGTCCCCCGTCGAGTTGGTCGCGCAGGCCCTCGGGCAGGGGGCGGCTCAGCAGCGAGGCGTTCTTCGCGTCGGCCCTGAACTGCCGCAGTTCATCGGCCAGATACAGCCACACCACGGCCCGGTAGCGGTTGAAGTAGAAGCTGACCGGCACCAGCAGGCCCAGGCGGGCGAACCTGGTGAACCTGGCACCGGTCACGTCCATGATGGCCGCGCCCTGCCCGGTGCCGACGGCTTCGACGCGCTGGTGCAGTGTTCGCGGAAAGCCGTCCTGAGCGCGCAGCCGGTCGACCTCGGCGTGGGCGACGCGGCGGCCGCCGCCGCCCTCGTCGGGGACGGTGCGGATGTGACCGAGGTGGACGGCGAGATCGAATGCGCCGCGCTTCAGGCCCAGTTCGCGTGCGGCGCGGCTCTGCGTGAAGTCCGCTTCCCGCTTCCCACCGGCCTGCACGACCGTGGGCGTGACCTCGTGCGTGATGGTGTTGCCGGACATGTTCGCCCCCGTGGAGTGTGTGGCCCGCGCCGTGTGCGCCCGCCTGGAAAAACGGTAGCGGGGGTCGCGGATCTCGGCGCGAGCCTGTGGACAACTCCACGGGGGACGACGAACGTGCAGGTCAGAGGTCTGAGCCCGGAGTTCGCTCGGGTTGGCGGGCGTCCACGTCGAGATGCTCGCCGACCCGGTTCACGAGCAGGGTCATCTCGTAGCCGATCTGGCCTATGTCGGCCTCGGCACCGCTGAGCACGCACAGGCAGCTTCCCGCGCCGGCCGCCGTGACGAACAGCACCGCGTCGTCGAACTCGACCATCGTCTGACGCACTCCGCCCGCGCCGAAGTGGCGTCCCGAGCCCTTGGCGAGGCTGTGCAGCCCGGAGGAGACGGCCGCCAGATGTTCCGCGTCCTCCCGTCGCAGCCCGGTACTCGCGCCCGTGACCAAACCGTCGTTGGACAGGACCAAGGCGTGCCGTACGTGTTCCACCCGTTCGGTCAGATCGTCGAGCAGCCAGCCGAGCGTCTGGTTCTGTGCCATGATGCGGTCTCCCCGTGTGATGTCTCCTCCTGGTCCGGGAGGATCTCCCGCCAGCCTTCCCCAGGACCGCGGTCCCGGCAAGGAGGATGGGGACATGGCACAGAAGATGTCCGATGAGGAATGGCAGGCGTTCGTCTCGCACGGGACCCGCACCGGCAAGCTGTCGACCGTCCGGGCCGACGGGAGCCCGCACGTGGCGCCGATCTGGTTCCTGCTCGACGGGGACGAGGTGGTGTTCAACACGGGGAAGGAGACCGTGAAGGGGCGCAACCTGGCCCGCGACGGCAGGGTCGCCCTGTGCGTGGACGACGACCGGCCGCCGTTCACGTTCGTCGTGCTGCACGGCCGGGCCCGGCTCTCGGAGGACCTCGACGAGGTGCGGCGCTGGGCCACCCGCATCGCGGGCCGCTACATGGGCGAGGACCGCGCCGAGGAGTTCGGTGCCCGCAACGGCGTGCCGGGCGAGCTGCTGGTGCGGGTCGCCGTCGACAAGGTGGTGGCGCTGAAGGATCTGACCGGCTGAGGGCGGCCGGCCGGAGTCCGGAGCGTCGACCGCCGAAGCCGGACCGGGTCAGCCGACGGAGGCGAGAAGCCGGGCGGTGTGCATGCGCCCCGCGTACTCGACGAGTTGGATGAGCACGTCCTTGCCCGAGGCGCGGTCCCGGGCGTCGCAGACGACGACCGGCGTGCCCTCGTCGAGGTCGAGGGCACGGGAGACGTCGTGGGCTCCGTGGACGCGGGCGCCCGCGAAGCGGTTGACGGCCACCACGAACGGGATCTGCCGGTGCTCGAAGTAGTCCACCGCCGGAAAGCAGTCCTCGAGCCTCCGGGTGTCCGCGAGGATCACCGCGCCCAGGGCGCCGCGCGCCAGTTCGTCCCACAGGAACCAGAAGCGGTCCTGCCCCGGCGTCCCGAAGAGGTACAGGAACAGGTCGGACCGGATGGTGATACGGCCGAAGTCCATGGCGACGGTCGTGGTGACCTTCTGGTTCACCCCATGGGTGTCGTCCACCAGCCGGCCCGCCTGGCTGAGCACTTCCTCGGTGCGCAGCGGACGGATCTCGCTGACCGCGCCCACCAGGGTGGTCTTGCCCACGCCGAAGCCGCCGGCGACCAGTATCTTCAACGCCAGGGGACCCGTCTCGCCGTCCGGGGCAGCGGAGTGCTCGGAGACCATGGATCACTTCTCTCAGGTGGGGCGGCAGTCGACGTCGGTGACGCATCCGGCGCACCCCTGTGGCGTCCGCGTGCGAACGGGTGCGGCAATGCGAAGTCAGCATGATGACAACTACGGCACTCGTTCGAGGGATCGGACCGCAATTTCTCCGTTGTGACCGTCTCGCGCCCCTTCGGGGCCGGGACGTGCCCGCACCTGGGACATGTGCCGTCGCACGAAGGTCTGATCCTGCGCCCGTGCGCGTGTCGTCGTCCGCGGCGGTGCGGGATCATGCGGAGCATGAGCGACGACCACACACACGTCCGAGAGTTCTTCACCGCCCGGGCCGCCGACTGGGACAGCCGCTTCCCCGACGACGCCCCCGCCTATGCGGCCGCGGTGGCCGAGCTGGGGTTGCGCCGGGGCGACCGTGTGCTCGACGCGGGCTGCGGCACCGGCCGCGCGCTGCCCCCGCTGCGCGCGGCCGTGGGCCCCACGGGAGTCGTGGTAGGGGCCGATCTGACGCCGGCCATGCTGCAGGCCGCGGTACGGGCCGGGCGGGACCGGTACGGGCGGCTGGTGCTGGCCGATGTGAGTGCGCTTCCGCTGCGGCCCGAGTCGCTCGACGCCGTGTTCGCCGCCGGTCTGATCGCGCACCTTCCGCATCCGGCCGGGAATCTGCGGGAGTTGGCCCGCGTGGTGCGCCGCGGCGGCATACTGGCGCTGTTCCACCCGATCGGCCGCGCGGCACTCGCGGCGCGTCAGGGCCGCAGCATCACACCGGACGACCTGCGTGCGGAGCCCAACCTGCGCCCGTTGCTGGCCGGTTCGGGATGGCGCATGACGTCGTACGCGGACGAGGACACGCGCTTCCTGGCGCTGGCCGTGCGCGAAGGCTGACCCGGCGGCATCCTCACCGCCGCGCGGGTCACGTCGCAGGCCGGACCCGTCTGACCGCGCGCCGCGATCGCGTCACTCGTCGGGGGCGCCTGATGAAGCGCCGTTGTGGCGCACCGGGCAGCCGCGCACGCCGGGGACCGGACGGGTGCCGAGGTCGGCCGGCCGGTAGCCGCCCGGATAGCTCTTGATCTCCCAGTTCTGCCGCGCGAAGTGCGGAGCCCTGCGCGGCGGAAGCAGGCGCACGGCGCGCCCCCGGGCCCGCACGGCGCCGCGTACCACCGCTCGGGCGAAGGCGGGCGGGGGCTCGTAGCGGAAGGCCCGCAGCAGGGGTTCGTCGAGCAGGGCGAGGGTCGAGGCGCGCAGCACCGGCGCGAGGGGGCGCGGATACCAGGAGGTCATCAGGTCGAGGGTGGCGTCGGAGACCCGCCGGGCCTGCTCGTCCCAGCCGAAGTGGGCCTTCTCGTAGGCGTCGAGGTGCGACTCGAACTCCTCGTAGGACTCGGGGATGTCCTTGATGCCCAGGTGACGGCCGAGAGTGCGGTAATGGACGGCGGACGCGACGACTTCGTGCTGGGAGAGCCTGCGCCATCCGTAGGCGTCGATCCAGCGCCGGGGCATGACCACGAAGGTGCAGAGCACGTAGCGCATGTCGTCGTTGCTGATGTCGTAGCTGCGGTGCATCTGGTTGATGCGGCGGATGGCGGTGCGCGCCTGATCGCTGCCGAAACCGTGTTCGACGACGGCGTCGAGGAGGAGCGCGGTGTCGTCGTAGCGCTTCTGTGAGCGGTCGGTGAGTTCCGCCGTCTCCGCGAGCAGCCGGCCGATGCTCGGCACCGCATAGGTGCGGTAGAGCGCCAGTTCGAGCGAGCGGGTGAAGTCCCAGGGGAACTCGTAGGCGGCGGTGAGCCTGAGGATCTCCGTCGCGTCGGCCACCGGGTCCATCCGGCGAATCCGCCCGAGCCGCTCGAAACGCTTCAACCCGCCCCCCTTATGCCGTCGGAGCTTCAACTCTACGTTGAGGAGCAGCACATGAGCGATCGGCGCCGCACACCACACTGGGGCAAGGTGGTCCGCATGTTCAGCAACCTCCGCACGTCCTTCACCAGGATCTTCACCTCTTCACGTACGGAGCCGAAGCGGGGGCGGGACACGCGCACGCCCAACCTCTTCGAAGCCGCTGCCGCCTATGTTTCGGCCTGCGCGGAGGACGACCAGGACCGGATGGACGAGGCCGCGACCTGGGTGTCTCCGGAGGCGCTGTCGTTCGGGGTGAGGGAGCTGGCGTGCCGTGCGGTGATCGTCCTGGCGCGGGAGCGCGACGAGTCACCGGGGAGGATGGCACGGACCTTGCTCGGGCTCCCGGCAGCCCGGACCATGGACGCGTGACGGCCGTTTCGCCCACCTCCAGGCGGAAAACTGCAGGTCCGCCCGCACACGGAGTCGTGACAAGCGCCTTCCGCTCGCACTAGGGTGCGCGCCGTTGGACGAACCGATGGGGAGGCTGGGATGGCCGGGACGGACGAGGAAGCCGTCGCCGCCGCGGACGACGCGCTCTATGTGCTCACGGCGGTGCTGCTGACGCCTGCGCAGTTCCCGAGTGTGCTGGGTGACGACTATCCGGAGGCCTGCGCGGCGCTCGGGCTCGCGCCGCGGGCCGACGGGTACGGACTGGTGCTCGGCCAGGACGGTGCCGGGGCGCGATGGACGGTCGTCATCGACGACGTGTCGCTGGTCGCCGTGGCCATCGCCTCCTGGGACTGCGGAATGGAGTACGACCTGTCGCCCGACGAGCGCACGGTCCTCGCCGCCCTGCCGGGGTGGCCGCTCGCGGTCGCCGTCGCGGCTCCCGGGGTGCCCGCGCCGCACGATCCCGGACCGGAGGCCGCGGACGGGCCGCCGCTGGCGCCGCCGGACACCAGCGTCTGGGGGCCGGCCCAGCGCCGACTGGGCGCCGACGAGATCGCGTTGCAGTGGGCGGTGTGGCGCGGGCAGATCGACGACACCGGCTTCCCCGCTCGGGACGGTGGGTCCGCGGCGGGCGACGGCCCGTCCGGGACGGCCGGCGAGGAGGCCCCTGAGAGGGCCGGTGAGGTCGGCTCCGGGGGACACGGCGGCATCCGGCGCGTCCTGGCGGAGGCGCACGCCTACGTCGACTCGCCGCCGCCGCTGGGCCGCGTCAGGTCCTCCTTCGCTCCCGGCGACGCGAGGACCCTGCGGGTGGACGGCCCCGGCTGGTCGATGGTGGCCCGGACCGACGACATCGCCTTCGTCCTCCTCGACGAGGAGCCCGGCGAAGTCCTGCCGGTCGGCCGCGGCCCGGAGCTGCCCGGTCTGCTGGAGGCCCTCGACAAGCTGGCGGTGCGCCCCAGCTGAATTCGGCTGCGCCGCACGGTACTTCGACACCGAAGCATGTCTTCCTCGGCCATGCCGGGATCTCACTCCATGTGGTCCCGGCCCATGGATGACACGGAAGCGGGACAGCACCATGGGGCAGCTCCGGGCTCCACCGCCCGGTGCTGTCACGCCCGCCCCGTCGTGCCCTGGAGGCTTTCATGCGTCTGTCCCGAGGTGTCCCGCTCGTTGCCGCCGCCCTGGTGGCGGCGGCCGTCACGTGGCCGGTTCCCGCCGGCGCCGCGGCCGGCGCCGCCGGGCACTGCGTCCGCCAGGAGCGGGTACGGGTGCCGGGCGCGGCCTTCCAGCAGAGCGCCTGCCTGCCGGACCTGACCACCACGGGGCTCGCCGGAACCCCGTACACGGACACCGCCGACCAGGCGGGGCTCACGGCCCGGGCGACGCGGACGCCCTCGGGGGTGCCCGGTGTGCAGATCGACGGCTACTTTCCCGACTCCTCCCAGTTCAACGCCACGCACGGCTGGAAGCACGACGCGCAGTTCGTGATCCGGCTGCCCGACCACTGGAACGGCGGGCTCGTCGTCACCGGGGCGCCCGGCACCCGCAAGCAGTACGCCACCGACAAGGCGATCTCGGACCAGGTGCTGGCGCGCGGCTACGCCTACGCGGCGACCGACAAGGGCAACAGCGGGGCCGACTTCTACCGCGACGGCACCCGGCCCGGTGACGCCATCGCCGAATGGAACGCCCGGACCACGCAGCTCACCCGGGCCGCCAAGCGCGCCGTCGCCCAGCGCTACGGGCACGCCCCGCGCCGTACGTACATGACCGGCATCTCCAACGGCGGCTACCTCACCCGCTGGCAGCTGGAGAACCACCCGGAGCTGTACGACGGCGGCGTGGACTGGGAGGGCGCCCTGTGGACGGCCGACGGCCCCAACCTGCTCACCTCGCTGCCCACGGCGGTCGGGCACATCCTGGGTTCGGCCGGCGACGAGGACATGTACGCGGCGGGCTTCGCGCGGGGCTCGGAGTTCCTGTGGCCGTACCACGAGAAGGTGTACTGGGGCGTCACGCAGAAGATCTACCGCGCCGAGTTCGACCCGGGGTACGACGCCGGCTGCCCGGGCCCGTCCGCGGGGAGCACCGCGGAGCAGATCCTGGCGCCGTGCGCCTCGGACGCGGCGTACGACTACGCGTCCCGTCCGGCGTCCGTCCACCGGGCCGTGGAACGCGTCGCGCTGACCGGCCGGATCGGCAGGCCGCTGATCACGCTGCACGGCGACCTGGACGCCCTGCTGCCCAAGGCCGCGGACTCGGACGTGTACGCGCGCATGATCGACGCGAGCGGACGGGGAGGCATGCACCGGTACTACACGATCCAGGACGGCACGCACGTGGACGGGCTGTACGACACGTACCCGGACCGGCTGCGGCCGATCCTGCCGTGCTACCGGTCGGCGTTCGACGCGCTGGTGTCATGGGTCGAGCGCGGCACCGAGCCGCCCGCGGACCGGACCGTGAGCAGGCCCGCGGGCGAGGACGTGGTGAACTCCTGCGACGTGGGCGGGACCACGGCGGGGCGGTGACGCCTCAGCGGCCCAGCTCCTTGCGGCCGACGCGGCGCAGCCGGCGTCGCTGCGAGGGGTCCAGCGCGAGGTAAGCGGCGGCCGGGACTCCCAGGACGATCAGCAGCGCGGCCCACCAGGGCAGCCAGATCAGCAGGATGAGCCCGGCCGCCACACCTCCCGCGGCGATCTTCGCGTTCTTCGACATCTGTCGCCTCCTTCGCGGCCACTGCCGCTCTCTGTGGTGAGAACGGGCCCGCGCGTCCGGCAGTTCCGGAACACGACCCCGAGATGCCCCTGAGACATCCCTGAGGCGCCCCGGGGACGTGACCGGGCCGGAGAGGTGCCCGCTCCGTCCTGGGCTCGCCCACCGGGGACAGGCCGACTGGTGGCGGATGCCCGGCATTCACCCACCCGTCGCCCGGAGTTGCCTCCGAGGGCCAACTCTGACCGCAGTCAGCACACTTGGCCTCAAGGAGGTTCGATGTCCCCCTTCGCCCCGGTCCGGCGCCGCGTCCACCACTCCCTCGCCGCGGGGGTTCCCCTCGCCCTGGTGGGCGTCCTCACGGCGGCGGGAGCCGTGGCGGCAGCCCCTTCCACAGGCGCCTCCGTCACCCGCACCGCGACCCTCGGCGACATCCCCCTCGGCGCGTTCAGCAACGCGCTCCTCCCGGGCACGGTGGACGACGACCGGGGTGTGGACCTCGGTGGCATCGGCAGCGACATCTACCCGGCGGGCCGCAAGGGCGAGTTCTGGACGGTCACCGACCGCGGGCCCAACGGACAGATCAAGGTGGACGGCAAGAAGCGGCGCACGTTCCCCGTGCCGGGCTTCGACCCGGCGATCGTGAAGGTTCGGGTCTCCGGGGACAGGATCGAGGTGCTGGACGCGATCGCCCTCACCACGTCCTCCGGCGAGCCCGTCACCGGGCTGCCGAACCAGGCGGGGCGCGACGAGGCGCCGTACTCCTTCGACGCGGGCACGCAGCTGTCGTACGACCCGAACGGTCTGGACACCGAGGGCATCGTCCGGGCCGGTGACGGCTCCTTCTGGCTGGTGGACGAGTACGGCCCCTCCCTCGTCCACGTCTCCGCGCGCGGGAAGGTGCTCACCCGCTACGTGCCGAAGGGGCTCGGTCTCACCGGCACCGGCTACCCGGTGGTGGAGGCACTGCCGTCCGTCCTCCTGCACCGGAAGATCAACCGCGGCTTCGAAGGGCTGGCCCAGCTCCCGGACGGCGACCTGGTGATGGCCCTGCAGAGCCCGTTGTCCCTGCCCGACGCAGGCACGGGAGACGCCTCGCGCACCACCCGGCTGCTGCGCTTCTCCCCGGGGAGGCAGGCGGTCACCGCGGAGTACGCCTACCGCTTCGATCCGGTGGGCGTGGTCGATCCGGGCGAGGACGACCCCTCCGAGCTGAAGATCTCCTCGGTGGTCGCCGTGGGCCGGAACCGCCTGCTGGTCGAGGAGCGTACCGACAGGAGGGCCCGACTGCGGCTGGTGAAGCTGGAGCGCGACGCGGACATCCTCGGTGGCCCCTGGGACGACGACGAGACGTCACCGTCGCTGGAGCAGCTGGACGACCCGGCGGCCTCCGGGGTGCCGGTGCTCACCGGGCGCCTGGTCGTCGACCTGGGCTCGGTCGCCGGAGTGCCGGGGAAGATCGAGGGCATCGCGCGCGTGGGCGAGGACACCCTCGCCCTCATGAACGACAACGACTTCGGGATGACGGACGGCCCGGGCGCGTTCGACGCGCAAGGCCGGCTGGTCGACAGCGGCACCGAGACGACGGTGACCTACGTCCGTCTGCCGCACCGGATCTGATCGGCCGTCAATCAGTTCTGATCGGCCGTCACTGCGGCCCACGGCCGTGGAGCGCCCGAAGCGGCGACTCGCGGTCGCCCGGGCGGCCGACGGTTCGCCGTCCATGTCGCGGCGCCCTCCCTGCGCGGGCGCCGCGCGAGCCGGCACACCATCCGCGCCCGACGCCGGGCGGGCTCCCACTGGTGCCGCACGGGCGCATGCGGACCGGCACCCGAACCGAACGCGCGAGTCGGCACCCGAGCCGCACGCGCGCGATGCGGGCCGACAGGAGCCCCGCACGCGCGCGCGTGCACGCCGATGGCCGGCCTCAGCCGCGCGCGCCCAGCAGATGGTCCATCGCCAGCTGGTCCAGCCGTTCGAAGGCCATCCCCCGTGCGGCGGCAGTCTCCACGTCGAAGTCCTCGAAGGCCGACCGGTCCGTGAGCAGCGCCTGGAGGCCGTCCGCGGCCGTGGGCTGGGCGAGCTGGTCCAGCCGGGACGCCCGCAGGGCCTCCTGGACCTCGGGGTCGGCCCGGAAGGCTGCCGCGCGCTCCTTGAGGATGAGGTAGTTGCGCATGCAGCCCTCCGCCGACGCCCAGACGCCGTCCAGGTCCTCGGTCCGCGGCGGCTTGAAGTCGAAGTGGCGCGGGCCTTCGTAGCCGGCGCTCTCCAGCAGGTCGACGAGCCAGAAGGCGGCACGCAGGTCACCCGCGCCGAAGCGGAGGTCCTGGTCGTACTTGATGCCGGACTGGCCGTTGAGGTCGATGTGGAACAGCTTGCCCGCCCACAGGGCCTGCGCGATGCCGTGGGGGAAGTTCAGCCCGGCCATCTGCTCGTGGCCGACCTCCGGGTTCACGCCGTAGAGCTCCGGGCGCTCCAGGCGCTCGATGAACGCCAGGGCGTGGCCGACGGTGGGCAGCAGGATGTCGCCGCGCGGCTCGTTCGGCTTGGGCTCGATGGCGAAGCGCAGGTCGTAGCCCTGCGCGACGACGTACTCCCCGAGGAGGTCGAACGCCTCCTTCATGCGGTCGAGGGCGACGCGGACGTCCTTGGCGGCGCCGGACTCGGCGCCTTCGCGCCCGCCCCAGGCCACATAGGTCTTCGCGCCGAGTTCCGCCGCCAGGTCGATGTTGCGGATCGTCTTGCGCAGCGCGTAGCGGCGTACGTCGCGGTCGTTCGCGGTGAAGGCGCCGTCCTTGAAGACGGGGTGCGTGAAGAGGTTGGTGGTCGCCATCGGCACGGTCATGCCGGTGGTGTCGAGTGCCTGACGGAAGCGCTTGATGTGCGACTCGCGCTCGGTGTCCGAGGACCCGAAGGGGATGAGGTCGTCGTCGTGGAAGGTCACCCCGTGGGCACCGAGTCCGGCCAGGCGCTGCACCGTCTCGACCGGGTCGAGGGCGCGGCGCGTGGCGTCGCCGAACGGGTCCCGTCCCTGCCAGCCGACGGTCCACAGGCCGAAGGTGAACCTGTCCTCGGGGGTGGGCTGGTAGCTCATGCCGCGGCTCCTTGCTCGCTTGCGACTATTTCGTCATGGCGATTTACAAATTAATATGCGAACGCTTCCCTGGGAAGGGACCAGACGACCCCGACGGGGCAGATGCGCGGGTCGACGCGACCCGGGCACCGTGAGAACACCAGGTCAGATCCCCGCGAGCCGCGGAAGAGGGAGAGCCGATGTCAGCAGCCGAGGGTCCGCTCGTCGTCGGTGTGGACTCGTCCACCCAGTCCACCAAGGCGCTCGTCGTCGACGCGGCCACCGGGCAGGTCGTGGCGAGCGGCCAGGCACCGCACACCGTGTCCTCGGGGGCCGGCCGCGAGAGCGACCCGCGCCAGTGGTGGGACGCCCTGTGCGCGGCACTGCACCAGTGCGGTGAGGCGGCGCACGAGGCCGCGGCCGTGTCGGTCGCCGGCCAGCAGCACGGACTCGTCACCCTCGACGCCCGGGGCGAGCCTGTGCGGTCCGCCCTGCTGTGGAACGACGTGCGCTCGGCCCCGCAGGCCCGCCGCCTGGTCGAGGAGCTGGGCGGCCCGAAGGCGTGGGCGGAGCGCACGGGCAGCGTGCCCGGCGCCTCCTTCACCGTCACCAAGTGGGCGTGGCTGGCGGAGAACGAACCGGAGGCGGTGCGGTCGACGGCGGCCGTACGTCTCCCCCACGACTACCTCACCGGGCGTCTGACCGGGCTGGGCACGACCGACCGCGGTGACGCCTCGGGAACGGGTTGGTGGGCGTCCTCCACGGAGTCCTACGACGACGAGATCCTCGCCCACGTGGGACTCGACCCCGCGCTGCTGCCCCGCGTGGTGCGGCCCGGCGAGGTGGTGGGGACCGTGCGCGACAGCCACGACCTGCCGTTCTCCAGGGGAACCCTGGTCGCGCCGGGCACCGGCGACAACGCCGCGGCCGCCATGGGTCTGGGACTGCGCCCCGGGACGCCGGTGCTGAGCCTCGGTACGTCGGGCACGGTGTACGCGGTGTCGCGGCACCGTCCCGCCGACCCCTCCGGCACGGTGGCCGGCTTCGCCGACGCCCGCGGGGAGTGGCTGCCGCTGGCCTGCACTCTGAACTGCACACTCGCCGTCGACCGCATCGCCGCGCTGCTGGGCCTGGACCGGGAGGCCGTCGAGCCCGGGGCCGGGGTCACCCTGCTCCCGTTCCTGGACGGCGAACGGACCCCCAGCATGCCGCACGCCTCCGGGCTGCTGCACGGACTGCGCCACGACACGACCGCGGGTCAGTTGCTGCAGGCCGCGTACGACGGCGCCGTCCACTCACTGCTCGGCGCGCTCGACCTGGTCCTCGACCGGGACGCAGACCGCACCGCGCCGCTGCTGCTGATCGGCGGCGGCGCCCGGGGCACCGCCTGGCAGCAGACCGTGCGGCGCCTGTCCGGGCGGCCTGTCCAGGTGCCCGACGCCAAGGAGCTGGTCGCGCTGGGCGCCGCGGCCCAGGCGGCCGGCGTGCTGACCGGCGAGGATCCGGCCGCCGTCGCCCGCCGCTGGAGGACGGCCGACGGTCCGGTGCTGGACGCCGTGGAGCGGGACGAGGCGGCGCTGACCAGGATCGCCGCGGTACTCTCCGACGCGTCGCCCCTGCTGGAGCGGGAGGCGGGCACCCGGTGACGGACACCGTGTGACGAACACGCCGGGAAGGACACCACGAGCCGGGCGCCCCGTCACAGGCGTCCGGTGACAGACGCCCGGCCGGGCCCGTGACGGACACCTGCCAACCGGACACGACCCACGGCCACGGCCGACCGGCACGACTGCCGGACATGACAGACGGACACGATCGAGGACGGACGGAGGCATGACCGCACCGCTGCACGAGGCACGCACGGCCGGTTCCGGGGGCGCCCGCGCGACCGGTCCCGGGCATGCACTGCCCGACACCCAGCAGGGCATGCGCCGCCGCAACCTCGCCCGGGTCATGCACACCGTGAGCGCCGGGGGCCCCGTGTCGCGCGCCGCGGTCGCCTCCCGCATCGGACTCACCCGTGCGGCGGTGTCGACCCTCGTCGACGAACTCATCCGCTGGGGTCTCCTGGAGGAGCTCGGCCCCGAGCGGCCCGGCCGGGTGGGCCGCCCCGGTTCGGCACTCGCCGTCAGTGGACACGGCCCGGCGGGGCTCGGCGCGGAGGTGGGCGTGGACCACCTGGCGGCCTGCGTGGTGGATCTGCGCGGTGAGGTGCGGGCGCGGGCCGTCCGGCACGGCACCAACCGGGGACGCTCCCCCGGCCCGGTGACGAGGGAACTCACCGCGCTGATACGTCAGGTCGTCGCCGAGGCGGAGCAGCAGGGCCTGTGGCCGGCGGGGCTCGCCGTCGCGGTGCCCGGTCTGGTCGCCCGCGACGGCCGCACGGTCGTCCGCGCCCCGAACCTCGACTGGCACGACACCGACCTCGGTCCCCTGCTGCCGCCCGCGTACCCGCTGACGGTGGACAACGAGGCCAACTTCGGCGGTCTGGCGGAACTCTGGCTCGGCGAGGGCACACCACGGGACTTCCTGCACGTGTCGGCTGAGATCGGCATCGGCGCCGCGGTGGTCGTCGACGGGCAGTTGCTGCGTGGAACGCGCGGCTTCGCGGGCGAGTTGGGTCATGTACCGGTCCAGCCCGAGGGGCCGGCGTGCCCGTGCGGCGGGCGCGGATGCCTGGAGCAGTACGCGGGCGAGGAGGCGGTGCTGCGAGCGGCCGGCCTGGAACCGGCCGAGGACCGGGTAGGGTTGCTGGCCCGGCGCGCCGGCGGGGGCGACGAGGACGTACGGCGGGCCCTGCGCGCGGCGGGTACGGCTCTCGGTGTCGCGCTGACCGGGGCCGTCAATCTGCTCGACCCCGAGGCCGTGGTGCTGGGCGGCGCGCTGGCCGGGCTCGCGCCCTGGCTCCTGCCTTCGCTGGAGGCGGAATTGGCCGGGCGCACCGCCGGGCCCGCCTGCCCGGTGTCCGTCTCCCGGCTGGGCCCCGAAGGTCCGCTGCTGGGCGCCGCCCACTCGGTGGTGCGTGCCGTCCTGGACGACCCGGCGGCCGTGGCCGGACTCGGCTGATCCGAGCCCGCGGACCGCGCTCCGGTACCCGGAACGGGCCTGGTGCACGGACGGACCTGGTTCACGGACGCCGACAGCGGTAGGCGCAGCCCCGAACGGGTCCGATTCCCGGCACACGTCACTCGTCGAGTAGCCGATTCACCCGTCCGGGTGGCCGAGTTGTCCACAACTTCCCGCCCGTCCACGGATGCACGCAGCGCTCTTCTGCCCGACCCGCCAGGGCCGTACCGTGAATCACGCGAGGCGCTGCCGTCGAGTCGGGTCGACGGCGGACGTATCGGGGTGGACGAGGGGGTTCACATGTCGGGGGACACGACTGTCGGACTTCGGCGCGACGCCATCGGGCTGCGCGAGGTCCTGTTCCAGAGCATCACGGCCATGGCACCGGCCGCGGCGGTCGCCGCGTCCATCCCGTCGGGCGCGGCCTTCGCGGGCGGCAGCCTGCCGCTGTCGGTGCTGATAGCGCTGGTGGCCTGCCTCTTCACGGCCACGTGCGTGGCCGAACTGGCGCGTGAACTGCCCGCCGCAGGGTCCGTGGCCACCTACGCGGCACAGGGGCTGCACCCCGCGATCGGCTTCCTCGTCGGCTGGGGCTATGTGTTCGTCGAGGCGCTGGTGCCGCCCCTGCTGCTCCTGCAGCTCGGCTTCACCACGGCGGGCACACTGCACCAGGAGTGGCCGTCGTACTCGACGGACCTGTGGTGGCCGTGGTCGCTCGCGGGCGCCGCCGTCATCGCGGCGACGGGCTGGTTCGGCGTGCGGGCCTCGGCCCGCCTCGGCACGGTCCTCGGTGTCTTCGAGGTCCTGGTCTTCCTGGTCTTCGCCCTCTGGCTGATCGGCAAGGCCGGCGGGGACAACACCCTTTCGGTGTTCGGCACCTCGCACACGGCCAAGGGACAGGAGGGCCTCGGTGGCGTCTTCGCCGGATCGGTCTACACGGTGCTGGCCTTCGCCGGGTTCGAGGCCGCCGCGCCACTCGCCGAGGAGACGCGGGATCCGCGCCGGACGATGCACCGGGCGGTGCTGGGTGCCGCCCTCGCGATCGGGCTGTTCTACGTCGTCACCACGTACGCGATGACGGTGTACTTCGGCCCCGACCGCTTCGCGGCTTTCGGCGCCTCGGATGCCGCCTCCTGGGAAGGCGTGGCTCGGGCGTCGTTCGGCCTCTTCTGGGTGCTGGTGTTCCTGGCCGTGGTCAACTCCACCGTCGCCAACGCCAACGCGTGTGCGAACGTCTCCACGCGGACGGCGTTCGCCCTGGCCCGGATCCGGGTCCTGCCCCGCGTCCTGGCCACCCTGCATCCGAAGCACCGCTCCCCCGTCGCCGGGACAGCCGTGCAGAGCGCGGTGGCGGTCGCGGCGGTGCTGGGGCTCGGGTTCGGCTACGACCCCGTCACGGCGTTCCTGCTACTGGCCACAGTGATCGTCACCGTCGTCATAGGCGTCTACATCGTGGTGAACGCGGCCTGCGCCGGCTATTTCCTGCGGCGTCGGCGGGAGGCGCTCAGACCGGTGCGGCACCTGGTGTTCCCCCTGCTGGGCACCGCGGCCTTCGTCCCGGCGCTGCTCACCGCGGCCGGACTACCCGTCTTCGACTTCGTCTCCGAGCTGACGGCGCCCGTCTCGTACGCCGGTCCGGTCGTCGGCGTCTGGATGGCGGCGGGACTCGCGGTACTCGTCGTACTGATGCGGCGTCACCCCGAGCGCGTGGCCGAGACCGCCCGCGTCCACCTCGACGATTCCCCCTCCACCCGCCACAGGCAGAACGAGAACGGAGCTGTGCAGCGATGAGCGACCCCCGCATCCTGACCGTGCGGCCCGAACCGGGCGAGTACGCCTGGACGTTCGGCGGCGCGCCGCCGGTGGCATGCATCGCGCCGGGCACGGTGCTCGACCTGTACACCGAGGACTGCTTCGCCGGGCGGGTGCGCTCCGAGAAGGACCTGGTGTCCGAGGTGTGCGAGTTCCCGTACCTCAACCCGCAGACCGGCCCCTTCCACGTGGAGGGGGCGGAGCCCGGGGACACGGTCGCGGTGCATTTCGTGTCCATCGAGCCGGCCCGCGACTGGGCGGCCTCGACGACGGTCCCGCTGTTCGGCGCGCTCACCTCCACGCACACGACGGCGACCCTGCAACCGCCGCTGCCCGAGACCGTGTGGATCTGGCAGCTGGACCGGGCGCGGCGCACCGCACTCTTCAGGGCCCACGACAGCGACCTCGAGGTCGAGCTGCCCATCGACCCGATGCACGGCACCGTGGGGGTGGCCCCCGCCAACCTGGAGGTGCGGTCCGCGCTGGTGCCCGACGCCCACGGCGGCAACATGGACACGCCGGAGATGCGGGCGGGCGTCACCTGCTATCTCGGGGTTAACGTCGAGGGCGCGCTGCTCAGCCTCGGCGACGGACACGCCCGGCAGGGTGAGGGCGAGACCTGCGGAGTCGCCGTCGAGAGTGCGATGAACACGGTCGTGATCGTCGAGCTCCTCAAGGGCGTGGCCACCCCCTGGCCGCGCCTGGAGTCGGACACGCACATCATCTCCACCGGCTCGGCCCGTCCGCTGGAGGACGCCTTCCGGATATCCCAGCTCGACCTGGTGCAGTGGCTGGTGCGCGACTACGGCTTCAGCGAGCTGGACGCGTACCAGTTCGCGACCCAGGCGGTGGAATCGCCGCTTGCCAACGTCTGCGACACCAACTACACGTGCGTGGCCAAGCTCCGCAAGGAGTGGCTGCCCGTGCGCGAGACTCACCGCGGACTGCACGCGCGGCTGCGCGAGACGGCGGCGGCACTCCGGCGCTGACCGCAGCCTGTGCGCCGAGGGACATCCCCCCACGAGAAAGGCCCCTCGCACATGGACGGAGCACGACCCCTCCCCAGCAGACGACGGCTTCTGAAGGGCGCCGCCCTGGCCGCCGTACCCTTCGCGTTGCTCCCCGCCACGCGGGCCGGGGCACGGCCTCAGGCCGTGGACTACCCGTCGGCCGAGTGGCGGCCGGCGAGCAGTTCCAACTACACGGCCTCCGACCGGCCCATGTCCTACTCCATCGACCGGGTGATCATCCACGTCACGCAGGAGACGTACGCGGACACCTTCGCCATCTTCGAGAACGAGACGGCGAAGGTGTCCACCCACTACGTCGTCCGGTCCGCCGACGGGCACATCGCGCAGTGCGTCCGCGAGGCGGACGTCGCATGGCACGCCGGGAACTGGGAGTACAACACGCGCAGCATCGGCATCGAGCACGAGGGCTGGGTGGACCAGCCGTCCTGGTTCACCGACGCCCTGTACGAGCAGTCGGCCAGGCTCACCGCGGCCATCTGCGACGCGTACCGCATCCCCAAGGACCGGGCGCACATCATCGGGCACTACGAGGTGCCGGGCTCGGACCACACCGACCCCGGACCGAACTGGGACTGGGTCCGCTACATCAGACTGGTCAACCTCACCTGACGGCGGTAGCACAGGCCGCCGCATCGTCCGAGCAACCCGTGTCGAAGAGGTTGTCCAGGCGCACACCGGGAGTGACGATGTCCCCGAGCCGCATCGCCGTCCGGGAGGCCGAGTTGTCCGATCCGTGGGTGGCCCTGGAGCCGGGGGCTGACCCTGCCGAGCGCGTCCGGGTGCTGCGCAGCGCGCACGAGACGTTCACCGCCGGGGGCACGATGCCCAGACCGGTGCGTCCGGTGGTGGCCGACTCGTGGCGGCGGTCCGCGCGCGCGGGCGTCGGACCGGACGGCGCCGCGAGCGTGGAACTCGCGGACGGCGACCTCGGCTCCTACCGGGCGGAGCATCCGCTGGCCGCGGTGATGCCGCTGTTCCGGGAGCTGCTGGGCACCTTCGCCGCCGACGGGGAGCACCTGCTCGCGGTGTGCGACGCACACGGCAGACTGCTGTGGGTCGAGGGCCATCCGGCGACCCGGCAGCGGGCCGGGCGGATGAACTTCGTGCCGGGTGCCCGGTGGGCTGAGTCCGCGGTCGGTACGAACGCTCCGGGCACGGCGGTCATGGTCGACCGGCCGGTGCAGGTCTTCGCGGCCGAGCATTTCATCCGGCAGGTGCAGCCCTGGACGTGCGCGGCGGCCCCGGTGCACGACCCGCGCACCGGACGGGTGCTCGGGGCGGTGGACATCACCGGCGGGGACCGGCTCGCGCATCCGCACAGTCTGGGGTTCGTGCAGGCGGTGGCGCGGGCCGCCGAGTCGCACCTGGCGCTGCTCGGACCGCACGGGCCGGCCACCGGCACGCCGGAGCTGACCGCGCTGGGCCGCGACGAGGCCCGGCTCCTGGTGGACGGCCGCACGGTCCGGCTGAGCCGCCGGCACAGCGAGATCCTGGTGCTGCTCTCCCGCCACCCGGAGGGCCTGATCGGTGACGAGCTGTTGTGCGCGCTGTACGAGGACGAGTCGGTCACTCCGGTGACACTGCGGGCCGAACTGGCCAGGCTGCGCAGGGTCCTCGGCCCGGGCCTGCTGGCCTCGCGTCCGTACCGGCTCACCGTTCCCCTGGGGTCGGACGCGGCCGTCGTGGAGCGGCGGCTGGAGACGGGGGCGGTCGCGGCCGCGGCGACCGCTTATACCGGTCCGCTGCTGCCCGCCTCTCAGGCCCCGGCGGTGGCGCGGCTCAGGCAGCGCCTCGCCGACGGCCTGCGCTCGGCGCTGATCGCCCGCCGCGACCCGGACCTGCTGGCCGACTGGGCGCACGCGCCGTGGGGGGAGGACGACCTCGACGTGTGGCGGGCCCTGGCCGCCGTACGGCCGACGGCGCCGGTGCGCACCCGACTCGCCGCACTGGAGACGGAACTGGCGGCACCCTCCAGCCCGACCCGACTCTCACCCCGCTGACGGCCGACCCGACACCTGCGCCTGCGCCTGCCGTCCGTCTCCGTCCCGCCCACGCCGGCCGCCACCCGAACCGACCCCGCCCACGCCGGCCGCCACCCGAACCGACCCCGCCCGTCCCGGCCACCCCTCCCGCTCGTCGGCCGGGTCCCGGCGGCCTCCTGGGCAGAAGAGCGGACCCGGCACCCGGCGCACCCTCTCGCCGTCCAGGGTGGCCTCGGCCATCTCAAGCGCGGAGGGCCTACTCCACCTCGATGCCGTAGTCCTTGACGAGTTCCTGAAGACCTCCCGTGTAGCCCTTGCCGCCGAGGACGAAGTCCCAGTCCCCGTTCGCCCTGCGGCGGAAGGAGCCGAGTGCCAAGGCGGTCTCGCGGGGTCGGCCGTCGGAGACCTCAAGGCGTCCCAGCTCGGTCATCCCTGGATCGAGAAGCCGGATGAACGCGTCAGTGAAGCCGGAGAGGTCGGCGTGCGGATTGATCTCGGGGTCGATGGCGGCCACGAGAACGAACCGGTCGGCCTCCGCGGGCAACGCGTCGAAGGAGACGCAGATCGCGGCCTTGTCGGGTGGCGTGGCGGGGAGAGCGCGCACGGAGCCGTCCGGCGTCCGCGGGTTGTTGTAGAAGACGAAGTGATCGTCGCTGAGGACCTGGTTGCCTCGGCAGACGAGAGCGCATACGTCCAAGGCGACGCTTCCGGTCCACGACATGCCCAGGACGTTGTGGTCGGCGGTCAGCCGGGTGTCCGGAACCGTCGGCGTCGACCGCGCTCCAGGCCGGCGGGCGCCGTCACCCAGGCGCCCGCGGAGCCCGTGCCGGTGCAGCAGGTCGACGAGTTCGGTTCCCGAGATCAGTTCCAGCGGCTTGCCGTTGGCGAAGGCGTGTGAGCCGGGGCCGAACCCTGACGTCGTCACGAGGACACCCTTGTTGGCGCCGGCGTCCTGAACGGTTCCGTACAAGTCACGCACGGCGGTGGGCGGCACCGTGTTGCGGTAGCGCTTCACCTGCACGACGATCTTGCCGCCTCGGATCGGTGCCGGATCCAGTGCGTCGACGTCCACCCCACCATCGTTGGAGCGTTGGGTGGTGACCGCCTGCATCCCCATGGCCCGGAACAGATCGGCGACGAGATCCTCGAAGGCGATCGGATCCATGTCGTACAGGTCGGGTTCCTCATCGCCGCCGTGCGTGACGACGCGGTTCCCGACGTCCTGCGGCCGGCGACTCGGCCGCACCGGCGTGAGCTGGTCGGGACGGGCCGAGAGCTGCCCCCGCAGCGCATCGGCCAGGCAACTGCAGGCGTCCACCTGCGCCAGGTGCAGGTCGCGGAACGTCGAGCGCGGAGCCATGACGGTCGCCAGGGGGATGTGGCCCGGCCGGCCCGTCGTGGGGTCGTGCCCGTCCACGAAACCGTTCAAGGTCACCGATTCGAGCGCGCCCGGCTCGTCCGCGGCGAAGAGTTCGTGCAGGACGAGCA
Source organism: Streptomyces sp. NPDC096152 (assembly GCF_044763235.1). NCBI lineage: Bacteria > Bacillati > Actinomycetota > Actinomycetes > Kitasatosporales > Streptomycetaceae > Streptomyces > Streptomyces sp. NPDC096152. Next base: position 395,929 of record NZ_JBIWFW010000006.1, read on the forward strand.
GCATGCACTGCGCCAGGACCTCGCGGTACAGGGCCCGACGCTGACTCACCGGCCGGGCGGTCTCCTTGTCCTGGTCCGCTCCGGACATGTACCGGACGGACTTGGCCTCGGGGACGACGCCGTATGCGGGCAGCTCCCAGTCCAGCACCAGCTGACCGGCTGCCGGGTCGTAGGCCGCCGCCACCTGACGCGGGAAGCCCTCCGGCCACGCGGTCGAGGCGTAGAGGGCGGCGGAGAAGTACTCGACCACGGAGTCGGGATCGCGGCGCCCGACTCCCTCGGTCAGTGCGACGATGCCGGCGTTGTGTCGCCGCACATCGGCCAGCTGGGCATCGGCCCACTGCTGGTACTGCCGATGGTAAGACGCCAACTGCCGCTGCCGCTGCGCCTCCGCCGCCTGGGCCGCGTGCCAGTCCCGCTCGAAGCGCGCTCGGGCTTCGGCCTGTGCCTGAGCGCGGCGACCGGCCGTCCACCCGCTCTGCGTCTGGTAGTGATCGAAGTTCGGCATGGGCACGGGCTGCGCCAAAGGGCCCGGCGCGAAGGGCTCGACCACTTCGGGGCGTATGAGAGAGGAAGCCCGGAAGGCCGGAGCCCGGCACCCCGAGGCGAGGAGACCTTGCAGCGACGCGACCTGCGCGTCCAGCTCCTCAGTGCGACGCAGTGCCTCCGCCTGCCGGTACTCGCGGTAATTCTGCGCGGCGCGCCGTTGACGGGCACGTTCTTGCTGCTCCTCTTGCCTCCGTCGTCGGGCTTCGGCCTCCACTTGGCGCTGCTGCTGCCTCTGCATCTCGGCCCAGACGCCGACCATGCCTTGAGAACGACGACTCATGTGCTGCAGGCCCTCCCCGAGGCGCTCCGGCTGTCCCCACAACCAGGTGTAACGGGACGACTTTATACAGCGATGGCCGTCTCGCATATCCACTCGGCAAGGGCGGCCGTTCCGGACCGGACCAGGTCGGACCGGGCCGGGCCAGATCGGGACGGGCCAGGTCGGGCCGGGCCGGGCCAGGTCGGGCCGGGTCACGTGGGATCGGGTCGGGCCGGGCCATGCGCTGACTCCCGGTGTCGCGTGACGCGGCGTGACATCTCCCGCTGATGGTCGCCACAGCTCGTGGGCGGCCCGGACACGGTGCCCCGCCCCTGCCCACGAGAGCGGGGCCGCGCAACGTCGTTGCAACGTCTGCCTTCCTAGCCTCGTGCCGAGAGCTGCCCAACGGCGGGCAGCGCTGCTGAGGGAGGCACACCAGGATGACCCGTTACGCGGCGCCCGGCACCGAGGGCGCGATCGTCTCCTACCAGGCGCGCTACGACCACTTCATCGGCGGGGAGTACGTGCCACCGGCCCGCGGGCAGTACTTCGAGAACCCGTCGCCGGTGAACGGGCAGCCGTTCACGGAGGTCGCGCGCGGCACGGCGGAGGACGTGGAGCGGGCGCTGGACGCGGCGCACGCGGCCGCCCCTGGCTGGGCCCGGACGTCGGCGACGGAGCGCTCCGACATCCTGCTGAAGATCGCCGACCGGATGGAGGCGAACCTCGAAGCCCTCGCGGTCGCCGAGAGCTGGGAGAACGGCAAGCCGGTCCGTGAGACGCTGGCGGCCGACATCCCGCTGGCGATCGACCACTTCCGCTACTTCGCGGGCGCGATCCGCGCGCAGGAGGGCTCGCTCTCGGAGATCGACGACGACACGGTGGCGTACCACTTCCACGAGCCGCTCGGGGTGGTCGCGCAGATCATCCCGTGGAACTTCCCGATCCTGATGGCGGCGTGGAAGCTCGCTCCGGCGCTGGCCGCGGGCAACGCCGTGATCCTGAAGCCGGCCGAGCAGACCCCGGCCTCCATCCACTTCTGGATGAGCCTGATCGCCGACCTGCTCCCGCCGGGTGTGCTGAACATCGTCAACGGCTTCGGCGTGGAGGCGGGCAAGCCGCTGGCCTCCAGCCCGCGGGTGGCGAAGGTGGCGTTCACCGGCGAGACCACGACGGGGCGGCTGATCATGCAGTACGCCTCGGAGAACATCAAGCCGGTCACGCTGGAACTCGGCGGCAAGTCGCCGAACATCTTCTTCGACGACGTCTCGGCGCACGACGACGACTTCCTGGACAAGGCGCTCGAGGGCTTCACCATGTTCGCGCTCAACCAGGGCGAGGTGTGCACGTGCCCGTCCCGGGCGCTGATCCAGAGCGGCCACTACCGCGAGTTCCTGGAGGCCGCGGTCGCGCGCACCGAGCTGATCAAGCCGGGGCACCCCCTCGACACCGACACGATGATCGGCGCGCAGGCCTCCAACGACCAGCTGGAGAAGATCCTCTCCTACTTCGACATCGGCCGGCAGGAGGGCGCGCGCGTCCTGACCGGCGGGGAACGCATCCAGTACGACGGCGAGTTGAAGGGCGGCTACTACGTCAAGCCGACGATCTTCGAGGGCGACAACCGGATGCGGATCTTCCAGGAGGAGATCTTCGGGCCGGTGGTGTCGGTGACGTCCTTCGACGACTTCGACGACGCCCTCAAGATCGCCAATGACACGCTGTACGGGCTCGGGGCGGGCGTGTGGACCCGGGACGTCAACACCGCCTACCGCGCGGGCCGCGCGATCCAGGCCGGCCGGGTCTGGACGAACTGCTATCACGCCTACCCGGCCCACGCCGCCTTCGGCGGCTACAAGCAGTCCGGGATCGGACGCGAGACGCACAAGATGATGCTGGAGCACTACCAGCAGACGAAGAACATTCTTTGTTCCTACAGCCCTCAGAAGCTTGGCTTCTTCTAGAGCCTGAAGTCGGTTGCCTGGAGGCATCGTTGCGCTCCAGGCAACCCGAAATAACGGCTACCCAGTGTAACAAATTGGAACCTTCGCGCTACTGCCTGACACCCAAGGGAGTCTCGCCCGGACCAGTCGTGGACCAAACGGCGCCGAACGACATCACCCCACGAGCCGCCCGCTCATGAGCGTCGCGAGTCCGGGACTTCCCGGGACCGGCTCGAGACAACGGCCGAGCTGCCCCCGCGCGACCTCGTCGTCGAGTTCATGGGGCACCCCATCGGGTTCCGCCATGGCCGGCGGGGGCGGCGAGCGCCTCGGGGACACCGCCAACTGTCCGCCCGACGAGAGAAGCTGCCTCGGGGCGCTCTCGGCCCACTTGCTCCTGAGCGCCGACGGCACCCGCGTCTCGACCATTTCGAGTGGACCAGTGCCGAGGCCACCGGAAGGTGGCAAACGCCGGAAAACAAGACAGGGTGCACGAGACCTTCTCCAGCACCGGGCGAAGGGTTCGGCCACGGAAGGTGGTACCGCTTTCATCCCTGCCTGTTCCGGCCGCCGGCGTGATCGATCGTGCCGAGGCACCCGCTGCGGGTATCCCGCTCCGTCGGGAAAAGGAGATCGCACAGGCAATGGATCACCCTGTCCGCTCTCCGGGTACCGTCAGGGTATGAGTCATCCGCACCCCGAGCTGAAAGCCGCACCGCCCCTTGTCGAAGGAGGGCTGCGGGTCATCGCCCTGGGCGGCCTGGGTGAGATCGGCCGCAACATGACCGTCTTCGAGCACGCGGGCAAGCTGCTCATCGTCGACTGCGGCGTGCTGTTCCCCGAGGAGACCCAGCCCGGCGTGGACGTGATCCTGCCGGACTTCACCTCGATCCGGGACCGGCTGGACGACATCGTGGCCGTGGTCCTCACCCACGGCCACGAGGACCACATCGGCGGCGTGCCCTACCTGCTGCGCGAGCGGTCCGACATTCCCGTCGTCGGCTCCAAGCTGACGCTGGCGTTCCTGGAGGCCAAGCTCAAGGAACACGGCATCCGGCCGCGCACGGTGCGGGTGCGGGAGGGCGACCGGCGTGGCTTCGGGCCCTTCGACTGCGAGTTCGTGGCGGTCAACCACTCCATCCCCGACAGCCTCGCGGTCGCGATCCGCACCCGGGCCGGGATGGTGCTGCACACCGGCGACTTCAAGATGGACCAGTTCCCTCTCGACGACCGCATCACCGATCTGCGCGCCTTCGCCCGCCTCGGCGACGAGGGCGTGGACCTGTTCCTCACCGACTCCACCAACGCCGAAGTACCTGGCTTCACCACCTCCGAGCGAGAGCTGAACCCGGCGATCGAGCAGGTGATGCGCACCGCGCCGCGCCGGGTCATCGTCTCCAGCTTCGCCAGCCACGTGCACCGCATCCAGCAGGTCCTGGACGCCGCCCACCAGCACGGCCGCAAGGTCGCCTTCGTCGGCCGGTCAATGGTCCGCAACATGGGCATCGCCCGTGACCTGGGCTATCTGAAGGTCCCCTCCGGTCTGGTCGTGAGCACGAAGGAGCTGGAGAAGCTCCCGGACCACAAGATCACGCTGGTGTGCACCGGCTCCCAGGGCGAACCGATGGCCGCGCTGTCACGGATGGCCAACCGCGACCACCTGATCCGCATCGGCAAGGGCGACACCGTCCTGCTCGCCAGCTCCCTCATCCCCGGCAACGAGAACGCCATCTACCGGGTGATCAACGGGCTCACCCGGTGGGGCGCCCACGTGGTCCACAAGGGCAACGCCAAGGTGCACGTCTCCGGGCACGCCAGCGCCGGCGAACTCGTCTACTGCTACAACATCGTCAAACCCCGCAACGTCATGCCCGTGCACGGCGAATGGCGCCACCTGCGGGCCAACGCCGACCTCGCCATCCGTACCGGTGTCGACCCCGACCGGGTCGTCATCGCCGAGGACGGCGTCGTCGTCGACCTCGTCGACGGACGCGCATCCATCACCGGCAAAGTCCCCGCCGGCAACGTCTACGTGGACGGCATGGAAGTCGGCGGCGCCACCGAAGCGTCCCTCAAGGACCGCCTCACCCTCGCCGCCGAAGGCGTGGTCACGGTGGTGGCGATCGTCGACGCGGACACCGGCGCCCTCGCCGAGCCCCCCGACTTCCTGGCCCGCGGCTTCGTGCACGACGACACCACCTTCGAGCCGGTCATCCCCGTCATCGAGAAGACCCTGGCCACCGCGGCCGAGGAAGGCGTCGGGGACGCGCGCCAGCTCGAACAACTCCTCGCTCGCGCCGTGGCGAACTGGGCGTTCCGCACCCACAGCCGCAAGCCCCTCATCATCCCCGTCATCATCGACGCCTGAGCCGCAGCCCGGCAGACGGTCCCCGTTCCGGCCCTGGCCCCGCCGGCCTAGAGGTCGGGCACGGGAGTCAGCAGCCGCCCCGGCCTGCTGGGGTGGCAACGCACTCCACATGACGAGTCCTCGGGAACACATCCCAAGGACTGGAGGCGCGAAAACCCGCAGCTCAACGGGGGCTCCCCTACTTTGGGGGGCGGTCCCTGGAGCGGCCGGAGCGTCAGACGAGCCTCACGGGTGCGCCAGGCGACGGTGTGCAGGACCTCGCCCACTTGTACGCCGCCGTCACCCGCGACAAGACCACCGGGCTCGATGAGGCGACCACGTTCACCGACGGCGCCCCAGCACCACCTCATCGACCAGATCCAGCAAGCAGCCAGTGAGAGGGAACACGCGCTTGGCCGAGTGAAATGCCTTTCACGGAAGATGCGGTGCCATAGCATCTGCCCGGCACCGGGCTTGGCGCGGGCCCCTCGCGCGTCCGGGACAGCACACTGAGCACCAGCGAGCGGAGTCACCGTGACCGTATGCGGGCCTGACTGGGGCGGTGGGCCGACCACTCGTACTCCGGAGAACGGGGACGGCCGGGGCAGCGCGATGACCTTGGCGGGGACTCTGGCGGCGGAGACCGCAGCGCCCGTGGAGTCACTCGACGTGATCGCGCGCATGCTCAGGGAGCAGCTCGGGGCAGTTCCTCATCACCGACTTCACCGGCGGCTCGGTCGTACGGCTGGGGGCGGCGGGCAGCGTCGAGACCGATTTACCCGCGCGGCGCATCACGCTGCGGGACACCCTGTACGACGACGTGATCCGCACGCAGCGGCCGAACGTGGAGGACAAGGGCGAGGGCGCGCTGGTTCGGATCGTGGCCCCCGTTACCAATCGCGGGGACGCCATCGGGCTCCTCGAACTGTTCCTGCCCGCGGCGCCGGACGCGGAGGTGATGCGGGCGATCGGCGAGACCGCGCACGCCCTGGCGTACATCGTCATTGCGAACCGGTCCTTCACCGACGTGTACCAGTGGGGCCGCCGTACCACCCCGCTGAGCCTGGCCGCGGAGATCCAGCACCGGTTGCTCCCGGCGTCACTGTCGTGTGAGGCGGCGCAGTTCGCGGTGGCCGGGGCGCTGGAGCCGGCCGACCACGTCGGGGGTGACACCTTCGACTACGTGATCGACCGGGACACGGTCCAGCTCTCTGTGACCGACGCCACGGGTCACGATGTCGACGCCGCGCTGCTGGCGACCCTCCTGGTGGGCGCCCTGCGCCGGGCCCAACGGGCCGGTGCCGACCTCGCCGAACAGGCCCGCCAGGCCGACCATGCCGTGCGGGAGCACGGCCGCTAGAGCTACGTCACCGGCCAGCTCCTGCGTACCAGCCTCATCGACGGCAGGACCGAGTTCATCAACGCCGGGCACCCCTGGCCGCTGCGGATGCGGGATGGACAGGTGCGGGAGATCGCTCCGGAGATCGATATGCCGTTCGGCGTCCATGCCCCTCACAACTATCGGGTCCAGTCGCTGGACCTGCGTCCGGGCGACCGGCTGGTGATGCTGACCGACGGCATGCTGGAGCGCAACGCCCGCAGTCTCGATCTGTCGGACCTGATCGTCCGCACCCGCGCGCTGCATCCCCGTGAGGCCGCTCGCACCCTCGTCGCGGCGGTCGTCGACGCCCACCACGGCCACCTGCAGGACGACGCGACCGTCATGTGCCTGGACTGGCACGGTGTCGGCAAATCCCAGCGGGACGCCGACACCGGAGCCGACCTCGCCGATGCCTCCGCCCGGCGAATGGGGCGGACCGTTGCCGGGCGATGACTCGGGAACTTCTCCGATACCCCGCTTCAGCGGGCTCGGGGCGCCTCCATCGCTGGTCGGCTGAAGACCGCTGTCTCGTCTTTCTCTCGCTCCTCCGTCCGCCCAGGGGACGGCCCGCCCGTCGCGGAGCAGCACGCGGCAACGTGTGTGACGAGCGGCGCGAGCCCGAACCTGTCGCGGTCAGTAGGTGGCGAGGGAGATGGCGGCGTAGTGCGCGGTGAACGCTGCCACGGTCAGGGCATGGAAGACCTCGTGATAGCCGAACCAGCGGGGTGAGGGGTCGGGCCGCTGCAGGGCGTAGACGACCGCGCCCGCGCTGTACAGGAGACCACCGACAACGATCAGGACGACTACGGCTGCTCCGCCGGTGTGCAGGAAGTCGGGAAGGTGGCTCACCGGCGCCCAGCCCAGGGCCAGGTAACACGGGGTGTACAGCCAGCGCGGAGCTCCGACCCACAGGACCCGGAACGCGATGCCGGCCAGCGCTCCCGTCCAGACGATCCACAGCAGCACGGACCGCTGGTCGGGCGGGAGGAGGAGCACGGCCAGGGGGGTGCAGGTGCCGGCGATGATCAGGAAGATGTTGGCGTGGTCGAGGCGTCGCAGAAGAGCCTCCCCGAGCGGTCCCCAGGTGCCGCGGTGGTAGACGGCGCTCGTCGCGAACAGCAGCCAGGCGGTGATCGAGTACACGGCGCAGGCCAGTACCGCCTGCTGAGTACCGGCCAGGCAGATGAGTACGACGCCCGCGATCAGTGCGGCGGGCACCATTCCGGCGTGGAGCCAGCCACGCAACCTCGGCTTGATCGGTTCGGCCAGGTCGGCCACCCACTCCACCAGAGCAGCAACCGAGTGAGCCCCCTTCCCCGTCTGGTCGCCTGGTGATTCGTCGGATAGCCCGTCTGCACGGCGCTTTCCCCGCGCTGACACGACGTGACCACATTCGACTTCAGCGGCGTCGTGGGACACAAATTCTCGTCCTCTCCCGGGCTCCTGGGCGTCACTGGCAACCATGCGGTCACGCTAGGAAACCTCACCCGGACACATGACGGGAGGTCGGTCCAGAACCCCAGGGCCACGTCGTCGGGACCGAGCCGGTTCGCCACCGTGGGAACTTCAGCCCCGTTGACCTACCGCCAATTGGGCCTGCCGAAGCCGAGTAGAACGGCTGGTCCTGGGAACGATCAGGGCTTACGAACGGGCATCTCCGCTCGCCTACGCGCAAGGATCGCCGATGCTTCCTGAGGTCCGCCCCTACGTATCCACCGCACTCGCAGACCAGTTGGAACACCAACTGGACCTGGCTCCGCATCTCGAGGCGGGCCGGCTCGATGTGGAGGGCGTCGCCGGCGTCGCAGTGGTCGCAGCCGCCCACTCCGATGGCTACGCGGCCACCGGCCATCTCCTCGGGCTGCTGGCCGCGCTGCCTGCCCCCACCGCGGCAGGAGAGCGCTTCTGGTCGGACCTGTGGAGGTCTTCGGGCACCGCGTACCTGCTGCCCGTCAACATCAAGGATTCGGTCCTGCGTTCGCTGGCAGGAGAGGGAACCGCCCTGGCCCGTCAGGTCCTCTCGGCCGTCGATGAGATGACCCCGCCCCAGCGCTTCGCGGCCGGGGAGGTGATCGGTCAGGCCCTCGTCGAGTCCGACCATCTGCCCGACCTCAAGACACAGGTCATCGGAGAACTGTGGCTCCGAGATCTCGAGCTCACCGCCTGGCGCGTCCTGCACGCAGACCGCAGGTCGGACGATCCGGCTGGGCGGAAAGCCTTCCTCGACGCCTGGACGAGCGTCTGAACGTCGGCTCCTCCCAACTGCACGGTAGCCGCGCCAGACATGCGGCTCCCGTGCCCGACGACGCTTGCCGCGACTGGAGAGTCGGGCCGCCCCGGGGCCGAAGTCGCACCGGCCCCGGGGCGGCCCAGGATCAGGGGCCGCACGGGCGGCGGCCACCTGACGCGGCGTGCGCGATCCCTCGGGCAGGTCTGCGAGGTCAGGCCGGGTTGATGTTCTCGGCCTGCGGACCCTTCTGGCCCTGGGTGACGTCGAACGTCACGGCCTGGCCCTCCTGGAGCTCCCGAAAGCCTGTGGAGTTGATCGCGGAGTAGTGCGCGAAGACATCCGGGCCGCCGCCGTCCTGGGCGATGAAGCCGAAGCCCTTCTCCGCGTTGAACCACTTCACAGTTCCCGTTGCCATGTCTTATGCCTTCCAGTCGATGAACGCCTCCCACTCCCTGTGGCAGACGGAGGTGATCGCCCTGGTCCCTGCGGCACAGCACAGCAAAACACCCACACCAAAGGCGCGGGCAAGAGGGAATTCCGAACCACGACAGCTGACACAGACGCTACACGCCCACACACCGCGTCACCACAGGAAACGATGATCAGGCCACACACGAGACCGTGCGTGCGATGCCCGCCCGGCGCTGACGGGCACGCTCATCTCATGCTGCTGCCGTTGGGTTCGCTGATTCGGCGGCGCGGCGATATTCGGCGTTGATGCGCTGGGCTTCCTCGAGTTGGTCTTCCAGGATGACGATCCGGCAAGCGGCCTCGATGGGGGTCCCGTGGTCGACGAGTTCCCGAGCGCGGGCGGCGATGCGCAGCTGGTAGCGGGAGTAGCGGCGGTGGCCGCCCGCGGAGCGCAGCGGGGTGATGAGGCGGGCTTCACCGATGGCGCGCAGGAAGCCCTGTGTGGTGCCGAGCATCTCGGCGGCCCGGCCCATGGTGTAGGCGGGGTAGTCGTCGTCATCGAGACGGCCGAACGTGTCGTCTGCTGTCATCGCACCTCTCTGTGGAACGCGCGGAGGGGCCCTGGCACCGTACTGGCACCAGGGCCCCGAAGGAACTACTACACCATCTGCCGGCCCTGATACTGCACCGGCCCTGTGGTTCCGCGGACCCGACCGAGATGTTGTCGGGGGCGCGGGGATCGCGGTTGCCTGACCGGAGACCACCTCACTATCGATGTCCTGCGGTACCCGGGCCAAGACTTCCGCCCGGGCGATCCTGATGGCGCTCGGCTCCTCCGTTCTTCCCTCTTGATCAGCTACTCACTGACGGAAACTGTGAACTGCTGGTACCGCGAACTGCTGGTGGCCTCGAACAGCGCCACTCTTCGGCAGCCAGCCCCGTCGCCCGTCCTGCGTCTGCTCTGGCTTGGAACCCCACTGCCGAACCTCCCGGTGCGCGCGTCCGCAGCCGACGCCTTCACCGAGGTACTGCTCACTGACTTCACTGCTGGGTACTGCGATCCTTCATCTACGGGTACTGCCACTGCGGTACTCCTTATGGCGGCCCCTGATCACTGCGGGCCACCCGGTCCGGTCGTCAGTCCCGTCGCCGCCCTGCGACCGCTCTGGCTTCGGAACTCCACCACCGCACCGTCCTGCGAACTGCAACTGCGTTACAACTGCCCGGCAGTTCATCTCTGCCGGGCCTCTCTCGATCTCGGCTACGAGAGAAACCATAACCACACCGCCACCCAATGTCTACTCTGGCTGGCATAGATTTTCGTGTGCTCGGAAGCGAGGTGAGCCGCCTCGACCGGTCCATGGCTGGCTCAAGCAGCTCCGAGGCTCAGTCCGGCGCTCACAGTGACCCACCGTCGCGCAGCACGTCGGGCTGAGCGTGGCGTCGCCGACTGCGCCGCGGCTACCGTCGACGGGCACCGGCCGACACTGCGGCTCGCGAAGTACACCACCGGCCGGCACGGACGCCCCCAGCCGTGACGCCCCGCAGGTCGGCCGTTGACGGGCGCGTCACGAAGGTCTGCGCCGCCCTCGACGATCCCGGGATGATCGAGCAGCTCGTGGCGAACCGGCACGGCCCCCGAGACACGGGCTCACGGCAGCAGGTGCCGTGATACGTCGACTGCCGCTGCGCACTGGAACTGAATGCACATCCCGACACCAACCAGGTCGCCGTTCACGACCCCAGCCGGCATGTGCCGCGCATGCGCACCCCTGACCTGAACGGCGGCACCGGGGGCTTCGGCCGACCCATGGTGACCGGTCTCGCCCACGCCACGGCGGTCACCCGACGGGCCTCCGGCGGCAGGACCGCTGTGGTCACCAGGGGCGCTGTCATCACCGGTCGGCTTGCCGCCGAAGCGGTGTGGAAGCAGAGGGGGTCGGATGTGCTGAGGGATTCCGCCCGCTTGGGCGAGTTCGCCACCGTCTTCGACGCCCCCGTGAAGAGGGACGGGCCGACCACGCATCTGCACTTCCACGTCGCCCGCATCCTGCAGGGCCAGGTGGGGATCCCGGAGACGGGCGGGATGTACCGGGTCGCGATCGAGGACGTCAGCGCCTGGACCGTGGGCGACTTCAGCTACTCCCACCACTGAGCGACGGCGACAGGAACCGGCTGGACGCAGTGTGGGCCCGACCGGCGTGCCGATCGGGCCCACACTGCTGGTCAGGTGTCGGCTTGCGCCTGTTTCTCTCGGTCAGGCCGTGACGGGGGCGCCGAGCATGGCGGAGTCGTGCTGCAGCGAGTTGAGGATGCCCACGGGCGCGGGCACGGCCTGGGGGAGGGTGCGGCAGGTGAAGCCGAGCTGGGCCATGGCCCGGGAGACTTCGGCTGCGCTGAAGTCACGGCGGTCCTGGCCGGTGATGACCTGGCCGACCTGCTTGAGGGGGTAGTGGCGGCGGCCGATGGTCACGGATTCGCCGGTGACCGGTTCGGGCTTGACGCCCTTCATCGATTCCAGCACGCCGACCTTGGTGAGCTCGAAGGGGAAGCGGGCGATGACGCAGCGCATGTGACCTCACAAGGGAGAAGGGAGAACGGTCCGACCGCGGACGGGACTCTCAGCGGAACAGGGCGAGGACACCCGGGGCGTTGTCCTGCTCGCCGACCGCCGGCAGGGCGTCGGGCCGACGGATGCGCGTCGCTCGCCTCGGGGGTGATCGTCTCGGGAAGCGCGAACTCGCCCTGCACTGCGGCGGGCCGGCGGCTGTAACTGCCGGAACGGGCAGGGCCGCCGGAACGGCGCGGCGTCTGCGAGGCGAAGGGGCCTTCCTCGATGTGGCACATATCAAGGAATTCCCGCAGCGATGAGCGCCATGGGGAATCACGAGTATGGACCGGATACAAAAGAAAGCAGATCTGGCCGGCAGAAATCTCTGGAGGCGCAGGCGCTGGAATGGGTGACGCGATGGGGACCTCGAGATTGGCGTCGGCTACGGATCCCGCGGGTGAAACCGCTGCGGGAGATGCGTGCAGCTGGGGCCCGCACCCCGAAGGATGCGGGCCCCAGCTACGTATTTGCGCATCAGCGTCAGGCCGGAACGATGTTCTCGGCCGTCGGGCCCTTCTGGCCCTGCGCGATGTCGAAGTTCACCTTCTGGCCCTCGAGCAGCTCGCGGAAGCCCTGCGCCGCAATGTTCGAGTAGTGGGCGAACACGTCAGCGCCGCCACCGTCCTGCTCGATGAAGCCGAAGCCCTTTTCCGCGTTGAACCACTTCACGGTACCAGCAGCCATGTCATATCTCCCTTGGGGCAGTGCATCGGCCTCCGCACCGCGCGGACGCCGGGTCGCCGCGATGATTACCCCGCCCGGAAATGACCGGAAACACAAAAGCGCTCCCGACCGGGGTAAGCCTGGTGGGGGCACTTGAAGTCTCGGGAACCACAACTGCAACTGAGATCGACAGTAGCACGCGGGAGCGGCACGTGTGCGTTGGATAATTGCACTCTGCTCGGCGCGGCAAAAACTCGTACTGCATGGTCCCTCAAACTCTGCCCTCTCGGGCACAGATATTGATTCACTCGGAGTGAAACGTCTCAAGAAGAGTCGCCAACGGCACCAGAGCTCTTAAGGGCGCGACGACGTACGCGGCTATCCGTAAGACGCCTCTTCGAAGGGGTCCAGCAGCTCGTATCGACATCGCCGTGGACCGGATCCCGCGGTACGCGCACTACCGCACTGACCGTCCGAGGATCTGCCTCAGCGATGGGTTGCACACCGGCCCGTCCTCGCGTTGGCGGCTGGGCCCGCGGCACTGATCGCCGCAGCTGGCGCCGCGGGCCGGAGCGGAAGCTATCTCGTCGTCGACGCGACGAGGCTGGCCGGCCGCTCAACCACCAGCCCGGCGCCGACTACCCCGATGACCGCGCCCTGCTCCTCGCCTGCCCGGACTCGCCCAATCCACGCAGCAGACACGGCCTGAGCCGACCGCCCCGACGCCTTTGACGCACCACGTGAGCCTTGTTCCAGCGAGTGCCGGTTGAGTCCGCAGCTCCGCGAATCCCGGCTCGACGCGCCGGCCCTCGGCAGGACTCTTTCGTTCAGCGGCGGACGGTGTCACTGCTGGATGTGTCGGACAGGGCGATGCGGGCTGTGATGCGCTTGCCGACCGGCTCCTGTTCGGTGAAAAGGTCCAGGGTGACGGCTTTGACGATCTCCGGGCCGTGCTGGCCGATCCGATCGGGATCGGCAGGCCGTGCAGCGGGCACGATGGGGTCACTGTCCCACACGACGACGTCCACGGCGCAGGCGGTGATGCGCAGTTCCATCAGGACGGGACCGGGGGCGTATTTGAGGGCGTTGGTGACCAGCTCGCTGACCACCAACTGCGTGAGATCCAGGGCACGAGCGGGCACGGGCACGTGGTGATCGACGTGAGCCTGGTCGAGGAAGGCGACAGCGTGGTGGCGAGCGTCGGCGATACAGCCGACGCCTCCATCCAGGGCGTATCCGGCTCGCATCAGGTACCGATCTGCGGTACGGCCGTCACCGTCGGCATAGGATCCCACGTATCTCGCCCTCACTCCCTCCGTCGACGCGCGCGAGTACCCGCGGCAGCGAGGCGCAAGCCACCGGGAAACCGTCCGGCACGGCTGCCTGGGCGCATGCCGCCGCGGCGGTGCGGCGGAATCGTCCGGGCACGCCCTGAGTGGGCAAGCCTAGGTGCAGTCGAGGACCTGAATCCCTACCCGGGCCGGTCCGGGACGCCCTGGTGAGGCGAGCGCCGCTCCACCGCCGCGGCCAGTTCCCGGCCCACCGGCTCCGGCAACGGTCGGCCCAGCGCCCAGGCGATGACGGCCTTCGCGACCGTGTGCAGTTTGACGTCGGTGCGCTGGGAGACCTCGCGCAGCACGTCGAACCCGGCGGCTGGTCGAATGCGGCGGGTCGCGACGAGAACACCGATGGCCTGGTCGACCGTCGCGTGGGAGTCGACCGCCTGACGCAGCTCAGCGTTCTCTCGTCGAAGACGGGCCACCTCGGCGTCGGACGTCCGTCAGGCAGGGGCCGCTCTTCGCAGGAGGTCGTCATGACGGGGCTCTGTAGGGGGTGGGTTTCCCTACGGCTGCCCGCGACCGGAACACCAAGACGTTCTCAGAGTGACGCGAAGATCACATGGAGTGTGGGAGCAGGGGCGGGAAGCGACCGTGGGCCGACGTGACATCGGCGAGCGTGAGTGCCGTCGGCGCAGATAGGCCAGTGCGGTGGCGGGCCCCGCCGGTGCCCATCAGGGCGGCTCGGGCCAGGGCGGGCCGCGAGCGTTCGGCTGGGCACCGCGATGGGCGGCGTCTTCGTCAGCCCGGCGTTCCAGTGCGAAGCGGAGTTCAGGAACACCCTGTCTCCCGCCGTTCCCGGGCAGGAACAGCACAGCCGCCGGAGGTGTGCGTGTGGAGACGAGGCGGTCGTACGGAAGGTACGCGGCGACCGGGCAGGCGGGGAGTAGCGTGGTAGCGAGGGTTACGGGGAGTTTTCATGCCCTCGGCGGTAGCCGTCCTCCTCACCGCCACCGGCGGTCGGCGGCCTGCCAGCGCCGAAAGGCAGGTGAGTTCCATGGCCGTCTCCGAGCCCTCTCCCCCGGCAGGACTCCTGGCGGACGGTGCGTACGAATCCCTGCGCCCCGGAACGGCACTCCTGCGGCTCACGACCACCCACGACCGTGAGGGCGTTTTCGACGGGGCGTGGTGGCCCCGCTCCAGGAACCCAGGCGCCGAGCTGCCCGGCCTGATCTCCGCGCTGACCGACCGGCTCGGGCCTGTCGCCCGCGTCGGCCTGGACCGAGACTCCTGGGACGAGCTGCCGACCCGGATGACTGTCGACGGACGCGTCGTGCGCATCGACTCCTCCGTCGTGGGGGACGACACCGCCCTCGTGACCCGTGGCGACCGCGATCTCTTCTCGCTGCTCGTGATTCCGCCGGACACGCCCCTGCCCGCGGCAAGGGCCGCGATGGCCGATGCGGTCCGTACCGGCAATCTCCGGCGGGCCGGGCAGATCCTGGTGGAGACCGGCAGTGATCGGGACCGCCCCAGCGGCCCGCCGGCGTAGCGGCACGCGCCGATCGCCGAGCGGATCGTCGTGACAGTCGTGCGGCCGGGTTCCTATAGGACCATCGGGTTACCGGAGTTCCGGTGGCCCGGGGACCGGGCCACCGCGGCGGAGTGTCCCGTGAGAGGGTGCGCGACGTGGTGGAGGACGTGAGACCGCGGAGAGCGGGGGCGGCGGCTGTCGCCGGCGGAACCGGGGCTGTGGCATCGGATCGTCGAGCAAGCCGGCCCCATCGTGACCGCACCGCGGTTCATCAGGGCCGGCAGGCCGGCCGGACGCTGAGTAGTTCGGTCCTCAGCACGGGCGTGCCGTCGACAGGCGCCGGGTCCTGCGTAGTTGGTTCGATTCCGCCAGCAGCGATCTTGTCGAGCGTCTTCAGACCGGCGGCACCGACCGTGCCGAACACCGTGTAGTTCGGTCGCAGCGCGGAGTCGCCGTATACGACGAAGAACTGCGAACCGTTCGTGTTCGGACCGGCGTTGGCCATCGCCAACAGACCGCGCCCGTAAAGGCGACGGACGCCGGTCGGATCGCTCGGTGCCGGCGGCAGGTCCACCGGCAGCTCGTCCTTGTACGCGTACCCCGGCCCACCCTCGCCAGTGCCGGTCGGGTCGCCACACTGCAGGACCTTCAGCGTCGGATACGCCGTCAGTCGATGGCACACCGTACGGTCGTAGAACCGGTGTCGCGCCAGGTGCACGAAGCTCTGGACCGTGCACGGCGCCTTCGCCCGGTCCAGACGCAGCGGGAGCGGGCCCTGGCTGGTCGGGACAGCCATATCGACCGTGCCGTGACTGGGGGTGTGCCGCGGGTCGGGCGGCAGGGGAACCCGCCGCGCCGCCGGCTCGTCCGGAGTCTGGGTGTACTGGCAAGGACCGTGCGTGGTTCGCGGCCGGGTATCGGAAGCGGAGGCGGTGGTGCTGCCCCCGGACACGACCAACGCTGCTGCCGCCAATGCAGTCATGAGAGCTCGGTTCATCCTTCACGCCCTCCAAAAGATCGCCAGATTTCGGAGCCGTCGCAGTCTAGAGCGCGGCCCGGCGGGCGAGAACCCGTCCGCTAGCCACATCCGTCTCCCAGCCTTCGGCCCGCGCCGCAGGCCACTTCGTTCGAATGCGGCACAGCGTCGGCTGGCCGATCAGGGCGTCCACCCGGTGCACGACGGATGCTCCCGGAACCCGGTCGAGCGGCCTCCCCGGTCCACGCAGAGGCCCTCAACGAACGCTGCCGTGTGTATGAATCTCACCGGGGTGCCGCTGTCGAGACGGACGGCGCCGCTGCCGTCATCTCGGGTCACTCCGGGGGAAGGCGTCGCCGGTCGGCCAGCGTTCCGGCAGACCGAGAGCAGTGTGGACGGAGCGAATCGCGGGCTGGCGCTCGACCTGGATCCCAGCCAGTTGCGCGGTTGCCCAGTAGGGAAGATGGGGGCGGGATCACGACGCCGACGGTGGGCCAGGTCCCGGCCGAGCAGATAACCGACGTCCAGACTGACGAGCAGCCAGACCGCGCCGACCACCGGCAACGACACCAGCCACAACGCGTCCCGGGCCCACACCGCCACCGCCGGCCGTCCACGCCGCCAGGACAACGGTGAAACCAACCACGTCCCATACCCGCATGTTCCCTCCCCCTGCTAATGCGGAGGGCGACGCTACGAAGATCTTCGCCCCCCCGGAAACGGCGCAGACATGGCCCCCCGATCGCCGCGGTCATCACGCAAGGCAGCACTGGCCAGTGTTACCGGACTCGTCCCTCACCCCGGTGCGCAACGCGTGCACACTTCGACGGGAACCGCCGGCAACTCCCCAGGTAGAAACGGGATGCCCAAAGGGCTCTGACCTCGCTGTAAGGCCAGGTCAGACCCCCAAGAGCAGACGAGTCAGGCTGTACGCCTGGTTCCATCCGCGGCCGCTGCCCGGATGCCCCACGCGGGTCCCCTGACGAGCGCCCCCAGGGCAATCGGGGCATGCCGTTTCACTGCTCCCCCACGCGGCGACCGATCCGGTACATGGGCTTGGGCTTGGCACCCTCCGAGCAGGGCCATGGACCCGACGATCTTCCGGGCTGACTTCGACCAGCTGGACAACCGTTCGTCGCACGAGGGCCTGGAGAGCGGCCAAGCAGCAAGATCCGGACCATACGCGGACCAGGAGGCCGCTCCCTGTCTCCCTCGAGGATGTTTTCGCAGGTCAGTAACCGATCAAGCTTGTACCACCAGCAGACGAAGAACTTGCTCGTGTCGTACTCGCCGAAGAAGCTGGGCTTCTTCTAGCCGCAGAAGCGGGGCGCCTGACCAGGGCCGTTGCCCGGCAGGCGCCCCTGTCAAGCTCACCCTGGGTCGCGAAGCGAAGTTCGACTGCGTTCCCGGGCCAAGTCCGAGCTGACGCGCCCTCTTCAGCGCCACGCCGACCCGAACGGAGGCGACTGGACCAACACCAGGAGCCGCGGCAAGGTCTGCCCCAGCAGCTGGACGCCGATCAGCGCCACGCCGAGCGGATCGTGCGACGAGCACGCGCCCGCGAGTACGTACCAGAGCGGCGGCCTGCCAGGCGGCCTGAACCAGGTCACCTGGCGGGCCGGACCGCTTCCCCACCGGTCGGCTTCCGTGAAGGGGGAAGAGCCGGGGTTTGCCGGAGAGCCGGCCGTTTCGGATCAGCCCGAACGGCGAGAACGACGGTGGCCTCGTGTCGACATCATCCTGTACTGCCCGGCGCCGCTGCCGCAGCGCATCACAGCGTCGCGGTCGTCTCCTTCCCGGACGCGCTGCCTGCGAGCCACTTGTCCCATCCCAGGTTGAAGTCGGCATAGCCGTTGTCCGCCGGGGCCTTGGCACGGGGTGAGCCGGTGATGGTGACGGGGTCGCCCTGCTCCACCTGGCCGTAGAACCACTTGGCGTCCGACATGGACAGGTGGACGCAGCCGTGCGAGCCGCGGGCGCTGCCGCTGCCCGGGTTGGGATCGCCGGTCGAGTAGTGCACGTACGTGCCGGACTGGGTCAGGTGGACGTCCCAGGGCAGCGTCAGGTCGTAGTAGTTGGGGCTGCCCTTCTCGCAGCTGATGCCAACGCTGCAGGAGGTCATGTGGACCTTCTCCTGCTTGTCGATGACGGCCATCGTGCCGTTCCACGTCGGATAACGAGCGCTGCCCGCATTGATCGGCAGGGTGCGCAGCACCTTGCCGTTCCGGGACACCCTCATGGTGTGGCCGGTCACCGAGACATCCGCGCGCACATCTTCGCCGATCTTGAAGGTGTGCGTGTAGCTGTGCACGCCGTAGCGTCCGTTGCCGTTGCCGACGCCCTTCATGTCGACGTCGACCTTCACCTTCGTACCGGAGGGCCAGTACGTCTTCGGTCGCCAGTCGGCGCGCTTGTCGCCGAACCAGTGCCAGGCGCCGACCACGGGCTGCGAGGCGCTCACCTTCATGTGCTTCTCCACCGTGGCCCGTGCCCTTGCCGCCACCGGGTTGGCGAAGACCACCGAGATCGGCATGGCCACGCCGACCGTGGTTCCTGTCTGCGGGGTGATCGTCTCCAGCAGCAGCGGCGGGCCCGCGGGCTTCGTCGGTGACGCAGAAGCGCTCGCACCGGGCTTGCCCGACGCCTTGGCGTCGTCCCCGCTCGCCTTGTCACTGCCGCCCGCACCACAGGCACTCGCGCCCACCAGCATCGCACCCGTGACGAGTGCGATCCCTATGCCGCCCCTGCGCCGTCCCACTACCTGCCCCGCTCACTCGTTCTTCGGCCCTGACGGGCCCGACTCACTGTCAGACGGCGAGGACCCGGGCCGCAGTTGCGCGGCGCGCGTAAAACCTCCCTCAAGACTCGGCGCGACCACGCAGGCCGCGCTTCGATCCGGTCGGTCAGCCCGAGCACCCCCGGGGTCGGGACGGCGGTGCTCTCCAGGGCGGTCAGGTCCGCGCCTCGCGGGCCACGTCGTGCGCCGACGCCGGCAGGCGACCTGGCGGTGGGCGCCGCAGCACCCATCTGCGACCGTCCTGGTCCAGTACGAGATACGTCAGATTCGACATGAGGAAGCGCTGGTCCTCGACGGCGGCCAGGACGACGTCGGCGACTTCGGCCGGCTCCAGGACGTCACCGGCGGAGATGACGGCCCGCGTCGCGGCCCTTCCCAGCGCGTCCGCGGAGTCCTCCCCCAGGGACAGCATCCGGGTGTTCACCCCCATCGGGCACAGACAACTGACACGGACCCCGCGATCGCCATAGGTGACACTCAGCCATTCGGCGAAGGCGACGGCCGCGTGCTTGGTGACGGCGTACGTGGCGGAGCCGATCCGGGTGAGCAGTCCGGCCGCCGAGGCCGTGCTGACGAAGTAGCCCTCACCCCGCTCGAGCCACCGCGGTACCAGCAGCCTTGCCGCACGGATGTGGGCTCGCAGGTTGACGTCGATCGAACGGTCCCAGTCCTGCTCGTTCGCGTCGAGGCCGAGCGCCCCGGCGATGCCCGCGTTCGCGAAGTAGAGATCGACCGGGCCGAAGGCGCTCTCCGCCAGGTCGACCAACCGCTGGATCTCCTCGGTGTCCGACACGTCCGCGCCGACGCTGACGGTGCTTCCCGGATGGTCGGCGTCGACTCTCTCCGACACCGCCCGCGCGCCCCGAGATCGCGGGACCGTGCTCTTGCCGACTGCATAATTGAATCCGGCGTCAAGTTCAATATTTGCCCGTGCCTGGCGCCGCGCGAGGCACGGCTTTCGACCGGCCCTGTGAAGGAGGCGAGAAAAAGAAGAGCACCCGGCGGTACCGGGTGCTGTGAGGTGGCGGTCCAGCCGCCGGCTCAGCGGTGGCCGGGGAAGCGGAGGGCGTTCGCCCAGAGCCGGGTGACCGTGGAGACGAGATCCTCGAAGTCCACCGCCGTCCCTTCCTCCCGTTCGCCGAGCACGAAGGCGTTGTAGGCCATGACGCTGACCATGCCCGACAGCGCACGGGAGGCCATCATCGGATCGACCTCGCGGTCTGCGACCCCCCGTGCCTGCAGATCGGCGATGCCGCGGGCATTGCGGCGGATGAACGCGTCGGAGCGCCGCCTGCGGAACTCACGGAACTCCGGCTCCACTTGGGCAACCTGCTCGAGCAGTCCCATCAGCTTGGCGTTCCGTTTGTACGCCTCGAGATACGCGCGATTGCTCGCCTCGAGTACCGCATAGGGATCGTCGGTCCCCTGCACCCGGCCCATGCCGGGGTGCATCATGTCCTCCTGCGCCTCCAGAAGGACGGCGGCAAGCACCTCTTCCTTGTTGGCGAAGTAGGTGTAGAAGGATCCCGCCGCACACTGAGCCTCTTTGGTGATGTCGGTCAGGCGGGTATCGAGGTAGCCGTCCCGTTCGAACACCTTCCGCGCGGCCTTCACCAAAGCGGCCCGGGTCCGCGCTCCGCGCTTCGTCGTGGGCGGCTCGCGAAGGTGCGAGAGGGGCGCCACGGGTGGTGCCTGCTCGCCGTCCAACTCCTCGGGCGCAGTGGTCTCCATCCCGGGAACTGTACTTGAATCCGACACCACAATCACAAGCCGGGAGGGCGCAGGCTCAGTGCCGACGGGCGGCAACCTCGGCGGGCGCCGTGTCACGGGTCGGGACCGTACGGTCGACGGACCGCTTGAGGATCTTCCCGGTCGGCCCCTTGGGCAACGCGTCGACGAACCGGACGACTCGGGCACCGGCGGCGCCGCGAGCAGCACCCGGTCCCCCGGGGGCAGGCCGGCGGCTGCCAGGGCGCCCGCGTACCGCATGCTCGCGTCCCGCAGCCGGAGGTAGGTCCACTGATCCTTGGCGCCGCGCAGTGCGACGTTGTCGGGGGTGGCGGCCGCGTGGCGGCGCACTGGATCGAGAACGCTGGTCATGGGCGGCGCCTTCCGGGAGGTGAGCAGGTGAGGGCGCAGGTCGCACCCTCACCGGTGGGTTGACTCGGCCCGGCTTCGGTATCAGGTCCTCGGGCGGCGTGGCCGGATGACCGACCTCACTGCGCCCGGTCGCTGGATCGTCAGGTGGTGATCCGGAAGCGTTCGGCGAGTTGGCGGCGGGTGTCGGCGGCGCTGGTGTGCAGTACGCCCTCGATGCCGATCCGTGCCGCTCCGTCGAGGTTCTGCCGCAGATCGTCGATCATGACCGCCTCCTCGGGGTCGATGCCGAGGCGTTCGCATGCGATCGCGTAGATCCGCCGGGAGGGCTTGCGGATCCCGACCTCACCGGAGATGACGATCGCATCGGCCACAGCGTCGAGTTCGACACCGTCGTAGGTTCCGGTACCGAACGAATTGGACACGAGCGCAACGGGACGGCCGGCGGCTCGGAGATCACCGAGCAGCGCGAGCATGTCCTGGTCGATCGACATTCCCGCCTGCATGCGGGCCGTGAGCCCCTCGGCCGCCACGTCGGCACCATGGGCACGGAGCCGTTCGGCGAATCCTCGCTCGAAGGCTTCGGCGTCGATACGGCCGCACTCGTGGTCGGCCAGGAGGGTGCGTGATTCCTCGTCCCGGCCGAGGAGGTCCAGTGGCAGGCGCGGGTCGCCGCCGAGCGAGGCGCCGAAGGCGGTGAAAGCCCGCAGCACACTGGAGGTGATGACCCCGCCGAAGTCCACGAGGACCGCGGTTCGCGCCTTGTCCGACACGCTCGACACCTCAGGCGACCTCGAACAGTCCGGCCGCGCCCATTCCGCCGCCGATGCACATCGAGATCACCACATGCCGCACGCCCCGGCGCTTGCCCTCGATGAGGGCATGCCCCACCAGCCGGGCACCGGTCATTCCGTACGGATGACCGACCGAGATGGCGCCGCCGTTGACGTTGAACCGCTCCGGATCGATGCGCAGTTCGTCCCGGCAGTACAGCGCCTGGGAGGCGAACGCCTCGTTGAGTTCCCACAGGCCGATGTCGTCAATGGTGAGGTTGTGCTGCTTCAGCAGCTTCGGAATGGCGAACACCGGTCCGATGCCCATCTCGTCCGGCCCGCAACCGGCGACGGCCATACCCCGGTAGACACCCAACGGTTCGAGTCCTCGACGCTCGGCCTCCTTCGACTCCATCAGCACCGACGCCGAGGCCCCGTCGGACAACTGCGAGGAGTTGCCGGCCGTGACACGGGAATGCGCACTCACCTGACCGTCCGGCAGCACCGGTGCCAACCCGGCCAGGCCCTCGAGCGTCGTCGAGGCGCGGTTGCCCTCGTCGCGGGTCAGGGTCACGGCCTCGTCCCGAACCTCCCCGGACTTCTTGTCCAGGACCTTCTTGACGCTGTCGAGCGCGACGATCTCCTGGTCGAACCGACCGGCCTCCTGCGCCGCCGCGGTGCGCTGCTGTGACTCCAGCGCGAACGCGTCCTGGCGTTCCCGGCTCACGCCGTAGCGTTCGGCGACGATCTCCGCCGTGTGCAGCATGGGCATGTAGATGTCCGGCGCATGCTGGACCAGCCAGGGGTCGGTCATGCGATGGGTGTTCATGTGGTCGTTCTGCACCAAGGAGATCGACTCGACACCGCCGCCGACAGCGACCTGCATTCCGTCCGCGACTATCTGCTTGGCGGCCGTCGCGAGGGCCATCAGGCCCGACGAGCACTGCCGGTCGATCGTCATCCCCGACACGATGTCCGGAAGTCCGGCACGCAGAGCGGCCTGACGCGCGACATTGAAGCCCGAGGACCCCTGCTGCACGGCGCAGCCGAAGATCACGTCCTCGACCTCACCCCCCTCGAGCCCGGCGCGCCGCACCGCGTGCGAGAGAGCATGGGCGGCAAGCTCCTGCGCCTGGGTGTCGTTGAACGCACCGCGGTAGGCCTTCCCGATCGGCGTCCGTGCCGTCGAAACGATGACTGCTTCCCTCATGTCGCCTCGCTGTTTCCTGTGGTCCGGTTGATCCGGGGGGCTTCGGGGGCTGTACTCCGAGCTCCGTGAGCCGGGCTCGCTTGCCGGTAGGCGGTGCCGCACGCCAACTCCCGTGCGGAGAGGGCTCATTGACCGCCTCCTCAAGTGACCGATGACATGTCATGGCCCCAGGGGTGGTGACACGGGTCGGCCTACCGACCGGTATATTTGAATTCGGCGTCAAGTTCAACCAGCAGCGGGTCTTGACAGCCCGCCCCCTCCCCTGGAGTGGACCGACCAGTCGGTATGAGAGGGTGGGTCGTGACTCGGCTGAGCATTTCCACAGCTGCGGGCGTGTTCGACGCGATCGTGGCGGGCCCGCCCGAGGGCCGCCCGGTGCTGCTACTGCACGGCTTCCCGCAGACGGGGCTGGTGTGGCAGCGGCAGATCGAGGCGTTGGCCGCGCACGGCTACCGGGTGGCGGCACCCGACCAGCGTGGGTACTCCCCCGGCGCCCGCCCCCAACGGCCCGGGGACTATCGCATCAGCCTTCTCGTCGACGACGTGATCGCGATCAGCGAGGAACTGGGCTGGGCGGCGTTCGACCTGGTCGGCCATGACTGGGGAGGCGCGGTGGCCTGGTGGACCGCCCACGCCCACCCCGGCCGGGTGCGCACCCTGACGGTTGTCTCGACCCCGCACCCCGGCGCTCTGGCCACCACCCTGCGCACCGACCAGGATCAGCGCAAACGCTCCCATTACATGATCGACTGGCGCGAAACACCCGCTACCGAGGAGCGCATGCTCGCCCACGATGCCCAGGAGCTTCGCGATCTCTACGCCGGCAGGGTCCCGCAGGACCATGCCGACGCCTACGTGTCACACCTGTCCCGGCCGGGCGCTCTCACCGCGGCGCTGAACTGGTACCGGGCCGGCCGCCCCGACGGCGCGATCGGGGTCGTCGACGTGCCCACCCTGTACGTCTGGAGCACGGAGGACAGCGCGTTCGGCCGGGCAGCCGCACAGGAGACCGAGCGATGGGTCAATGGGCCGTACCGGTTCGAGACCCTCCAGGGAATCAGCCACTGGATCCCCGAGGAGGCGCCCGAAACTCTGAGCCGCCTGCTGCTCGAACACCTGCAAGCGCGCGGCGAGTGCTGAATCCGCAGCGAATGTCCCGTTCGTCGACTCTCCGAAAATGGTGACCCGATGCAGACTGCACGCACGGCCTGGCGCCGTCTCGAGCCCGTCCACGCCATGATCTACTTCGTTCCCGAGGCAAGGCGGCGGTACGCGGACCTCGGACTGAGCGGACGCGCCGGGTACTTCACCTCCAGGAGTGCCGCGTTCGGCCGAGCATCCGCCGAACTGGTCGTCTCGACGTTCTACAACTTCAACCCCGATGTCGTACGGCAGGCGGTCGACGGGGCCTGGGACGCGACGACGCCTCAGCAGGTGCTGGACGCGCGGTACGCCGCGGCGGGCGAAGCCCTGCGGCGGGCGGGAATCCACGAACTGCCCGAACTGGACGAGGTGCGGGCGCTGACCCGCCGGGCCGCCGAGGCGGCCTGCGAACACGCCCAGGGCCGCCCGCTGTTCGCCGCGCATGCCGCACTGCCTTGGCCTGAGGAGCCGATACTGCAGCTGTGGCACGCGCAGACGCTGCTCCGGGAGTTCCGTGGCGACGGCCATGTGGCGTGCCTGCTGAGCGAAGGCGTGGGAGGCTTGGAGGCCCTGGTTCTGCACGCCGCGACGGGTGAAATTCCCGTCGACTTCCTCAAGACGAGCCGTGCTTGGCCCGAGGAGGATTGGGCCGGCGCCCAGGAGCGCCTGCGCAAGCGAGGTCTCCTCGACGGCGACTCCCTCAGCGCGGACGGCGTACTCCTGCGGCAGCACATCGAGGACCGCACCGACCGCCTGGCCCTTCCCGCCTACGCGGCCCTGGGTGATGCCGACTGTCGACGACTCGCCGAACTCGCGGGCCCCTTCGGCCGCGCCGTCCTCGAAGCCGGCCTTCTCAGTCTCGGCTGACCGGGCCCTCGTTCCGCCGCCTCGTGCTTCATCCGCTGGAGCTGGTGGCCATGCTCCGGGAGAAGGCGGTGTCCGCGACAGAGCGCAGGCCGAAGCCGAGTCGGTGGAGGACTCCTCTTCCAGGCGACGCCCTTCCACGCGACCGTCGTCATCGAGGAGCCGGAGGCCCACACGCCGGAAAAGGGCGCCTGACCAAGGCAGATGCCTGGTCGGGCGCCCTCCTCGTGCTCCGCCTGGGCCGCGAGCCGAAAGCCGGCCCGGCTCCCGTTCTCTCCCAGGAGCGCCGCATGGAGTCCTCGCCGGGGCGGTTCGCGCGATGACGCGCCCCGGCGCGGCGTGCATGATGGGGCGCCACCGGAGACGATCTTGGGGAGAGCCATGGGCTGGAAGCGGGTGCGGACCGACCTGGTGCACGACGGACCGTTCGTCTCCCTGTATCGCGACCAGGTGATGCGGCCCGACGGCCGCCCCGGGACCTACGAGCACGTCGCCGTCGACGACGGCGTGCGAGTCGTCGCGTTCAACCGGTCGCGGCAGATCGCCATGGTCGAGGACGACTTCTACCTCCAGCAGCGCCGCGTGCTGCATCTCCCCGGCGGAGGTACCGGTGGCCAGGATCCCCGGGTGGCCGCCCTTCGGGAACTGGAGGAGGAGACCGGCATCGTCGCGGACGACCTGCGTGCCCTGGGCGTGATCGACCCGCTGCCCGCCGTCACCGCCGCGCGTACGCACCTCTTCCTCGCCACCGGCCTGCGGCCGGGCACCGTGCACCGGGACGACACCGAGGCCGGCATGACGGTGCGGTGGACGACGATGGAGCGGGCGCTCAAGGCCGTCGAGGACGGCGTGATCACAGAGGCGGGCAGTGTGGCGGCTCTGCTGCTCGCCGAACGGGCGCTCCGCACTGCGGCCTGACTGCTCGGCACCGATCCGGCGCGCATGCCAAGTCCCGCTCGCGCAGAGTCTGTTGGGCTCACCGGTTCGTGCGCGAGGTCTTTACGGTGCTCCAAGGTTGCACTACTTTGCGGCAAGATTCAGCAATTCCTTTCAGGCCATCGGTGTCCGGGGACCGGCGCCGAAGGCTTTTCCTGCCTGCCTTCAGGAGCCGCCGTGCCTTCGCCCTCCCCTGCCCGCACGCGGAGAACCCGCACGCGGAGAAGACGCCGCCTCGGCCTGCGGACCGCCACCGCGGTCCTCACCGTCACCGCCGCCCTCGTCGCACCGCTGCCCTCCGGCGGTCTCGCCGCCCCGGCCGCCGCCGCCACGGGCGGTCCGCTCGGCGCCCGCTACGACGCGTCCGGCACGAACGTGGAGTTCCGGATCTACTCCTCCCGTGCCACCCGCGTCGAGCTGTACCTGTACCGGGCGGCGACCGGCAGCCAGGAGGCCGCCGCCCTCCAGCTCACCAAGGACGCCACGACCTCCGTCTGGTCGGTGACCGTCCCGGTGGCGACGATCCAGCAGCAGTACGGCATCACCGGCCCGGTCTACTACGGCTACCGCGCCTGGGGCCCCAACTGGCCCTACGACCCGGCGTGGACGAAAGGTTCCACCACGGGGTTCGTGGCGGACGTGGACGCGGCCGGCAACCGGTTCGACCCGAACAAGCTGCTGACCGACCCCTACGCCCGGGAGCTGACCCACGACCCGGTCACCCCGGCCGCCACCGACGGCTCGGTCTACGGCACCGGCCCCCAGTACCGCGCCGTCGACGACGCCGCGCAGGCCCCCAAGGGCATCGTGCTCGCCGCGGACACCACGAGCACCGGCACCAAGCCGACCCGCGCCCTCAAGGACGACGTCGTCTACGAGGTCCATGTGCGCGGACTCACCGAGAACGACCCCTCCGTGCCCAGCGCCTACCGGGGCACCTACAAGGGTGCCGCCCTGAAGGCCGCCGACCTCGCCTCCCTCGGGGTCACCGCGGTGGAGTTCCTCCCCGTGCAGGAGACGCAGAACGACGCCAACGACGTGGACCCGACCGGCACGGCCGGGGACAACTACTGGGGCTACTCCACCCTCGACTACTTCGCGCCGGACCGCCGCTACGCCGCCGACCGGAGCGCCGGAGGGCCCACCCGCGAGTTCAAGGACATGGTGAGGGCGTTTCACGACGCCGGGATCAAGGTCTTCACCGACGTGGTCTACAACCACACCGGCGAGGGCGGGCCCTGGAACGCGAGCGACAAGAACACCTACAACCTGTTCTCGCTGCGCGGACTGGACAACCCCACCTACTACTCGCTGACCAGCGACATGCAGAGCCCGTGGGACAACACCGGCGTCGGCGGCAACGTCAACACCTACAACCCCGTCACCCGGGCCCTGATCACCGATTCGCTGGCGTACTGGAAGGACACCCTCGGCGTCGACGGCTTCCGCTTCGACCTCGCGCCGGTCCTCGGCAACACCTGCCAGCACGGCTGCTTCCAGTACAGCCGCACCGACCCGGACACCGCGCTCAACCGCATCACCGCCCTGATGCCCGCCCGACCCGCGGGCGGCGGCTCCGGCACCGACTGGATCGCCGAGCCCTGGGCGCTGGGCAGCGGCACCTACCAGGTCGGCAACTTCCCTGCCGGATGGTCCGAATGGAACGACAAGTTCCGTGACACCATGCGCCGCGACCAGAACGCGATGGGCGTGGAGAACGTCACCCCCAGTGACCTGGCCACCCGCTTCGCCGGCTCCTCCGACCTCTACCAGCCGAACGGCCGCGCGCCGTTCAACTCCGTCAACTTCATGGTCGCGCACGACGGTTTCACACTCGCCGACCTCTACCGCTGCAACGGCAAGAGCAACAACCAGGGCTGGCCCTACGGCCCGTCCGACGGCGGCTCCGACTACAACCTGTCCTGGGACCAGGGGGGCGTCGCGACCGACCAGCGCAAGGCCGCCCGCAACGGCTTCGCCTTCCTGATGCTGTCGGCCGGTACGCCGATGATGACCGGCGGCGACGAGTACCTGCGCTCCATCCGCTGCAACAACAACCCCTACAACCTGGACTCCTCGGCCAACTGGCTCACCACGTCGTACACCGCCGACCAGAGCACCTTCCGCACCTACGCCGAGCGCATGATCGCCTTCCGCAAGGCCCATCCCGCCCTGCGCCCGGTGGACTTCTACAGCGCGGCCGACGGCAACGGCAACGGCATGGGCGAGCTGAACTGGTTCACCCCGGCGGGCGGCGCACCCGACGGCACCTACTGGGGCGACTCCGGCAACCACGCCCTGGCCTGGCGCTACGACGGCACCGAACTCGGCGACCCGAGCAGCGCGATCTACGTCGCCTACAACGGCTGGTCGGGCGACGTCGACTTCACGCTCCCGTCCCCCGGCGCGGGCAAGTCCTGGTACCGCGTCACCGACACCTCCACCTGGGCCGAGGGCGCCGACCAGGTCGCCCGGCCCGGCGGCGAGGCCCTGCTCGGCGGCTCCGGCACCGTCTACCGGCTGCACGGCCGCGCCGTCCTGGTCCTGATCGCCAAGTAGCGGCCGGACCGCGGCCTCCACACCACCCGCCACGGCCGCGATCCCACCGCGGCACCCGCACACGAGGAGCCCCCCACCATGGACCTCGCCCACCCGTCCGGCAGATGTCCCCGCTCCCGGCCGCTGCCGGTCCTCGTCGCCGCCCTGTGCGGCCTGCTCATGGCCCTCCTGCCCGGCGCCCAGGCCCACGCGTCACCGAGCGCCGCCGCGCACCCCGCCGCGGTGAACGGCGCGAGCGCCGCGAACTCCGCCACGGTGTACTACTACACGCCGACCCGGGCCTGGTCGGCGTACTACCTGCACTGGGCGCCCTCCGGCGGCGGCTGGACCGCCGTCCCCGGCACCCGGATGGCCTCCGCCTGCACCGACTGGGTCAAGCTGACCGTCGACCTCGGCACCGCCACCACCTGGCAGGCCACCTTCAACAACGGCAACGGCGTCTGGGACAACAACAACGGCGCCAACTACCAGCTCGGCACCGGGGCGATCACCGTCAAAGACGGAATCGTGGCCCACAGCGACCCGTGCGGCTCGACGCCGCCCCCGGCCGGGAACGCGGCGACGGTCTGGTACTCGACGGCCGCCGTCGGCTGGGCCACCGTCAATCTGCACTGGGCGCCCGCGGGCGGCAGTTGGACCACCGTCCCCGGAGTCGGCATGGAACCGGCGTGCACCGGCTGGGTGAAGAAGACCGTCGACCTCGGCACCGCCACCACCTGGCAGGCCACCTTCAACAACGGCAACGGCGTCTGGGACAACAACAACGGCGCCAACTACCAGCTCCGGCAGGGAAATTCGAGGGTCGACAACCACACGGTCACGGCCGACGCGACCGACCCCTGCGCCGCCGCCGAACCCGACACCACCGCGCCCACCACGCCCACCGGCCTGAGCGCGAGCGCCACCGGCACCTCCGTGGTGCTGACCTGGAACGCCGCCACCGACGACGTGGGCGTCACCGGCTACCGGCTCACCCGCACCGGCGGCAGCCACGGCACCTCTGTGTCCACCACCTCCTCCACCGTCCGGTCCGAGAGCGGCCTGGAGGCGCACACCGCCTACTGCTGGACCGTGAGCGCACTGGACGCGGCCGGCAACCTCTCCCCCGCGAGCACCTCCGAGTGCGCCACCACCGGGGACGCCCCGCCGCCCGCGGCCTCCGGCGCCCCGCTCGGCGGCGACCCGCGCAGGGACCCGATCTACTTCGTGCTGACGGCACGCTTCTACGACGGCGACACCTCCAACGACCGCGGCGGCAGCCAGCACGTGAAGTCCGGCAACGCGGCCAACGGCGATCCCATGTTCCGCGGCGACTTCAAGGGCCTGATCGAGAAGCTCGACTACATCAAGGCCCTCGGCTTCTCCGCCGTCTGGATCACCCCCGTCGTCCTCAACCGCTCGGACTACGACTACCACGGCTACCACGGCTGGGACTTCTACCGCGTCGACCCCCGCCTGGAGTCGGCCGGTGCCTCCTACCAGGACCTGATCGACGCCGCCCACGCCAAGGGGATGAAGATCTACCAGGACGTGGTCTACAACCACTCCTCCCGGTGGGGCGCCAAGGGCCTGTTCGTCCCGAAGGTCTACGGCGTGCGCGACTCCCAGTGGTCCTGGTACTACGACCAGCCGAACGCGGACTTCGCCTACGACGGCCTCACCGTGGAGCCCGTGTCGGGCAAGTCGTACTACAACGGCGACCTGTGGTCCACCGCCGAGCCCAGCGGCAACACCTGCCTCAACTGGGGCAAGCCCACGGGCCAGTACAGCGCCGAGGGCTACACCCTGTACAACTGCCAGTGGCCGTCACCCACGAACAAGCTCTTCCCCGCCGCGCTGTACCACCAGTGCTGGCTCGGCAACTGGGAGGGCGAGGACTCCCGGTCGTGCTGGATCCACGAGGACCTGGCCGACTTCAACACCGAGAACGCGACCGTCCAGCAGTATCTGATCGGCGCCTACGACAAGTACATCGACATGGGCGTGGACGGCTTCCGCGTCGACACCGCCGTACACGTCCCGCGCATCACCTGGAACCGCCGCTTCCTGCCCGCGATCCAGGACGAAGCCACCCGTAGGTTCGGCCCGGACAAGGCGAAGGACTTCTTCGTCTTCGGCGAGGTCGCGGCCTTCGTCAACGACAAGTGGAACCACGGCTCGGTCAACCACTCCGCCCAGTTCTACACGTGGAAGGAGCGCAAGGAGTACACCCCCGACGACGTCCAGGCCGCCCTCGACCAGTACACCTACGAGGAGAACCTCGGCCCGGCCGGCCAGCCCACGTCGGACAACGCCTTCCTCGACGGCAACAGCTACCACACGCCGGACCACAGCCGGTTCAGCGGCATGAACATCATCGACATGCGGATGCACAACAACTTCACCTCCGCGTCCAACGCCTTCGGCAACGGCAAGGACTCCGACGACGCCACCAACGACGCCACGTACAACGTCGTCTACGTCGACAGCCACGACTACGGCCCCAACAAGTCGAGCACGCGCTTCGCCGGAGGCACCGACGCCTGGGCCGAGAACATGTCCCTGATGTGGACCTTCCGGGGCGTCCCCACCCTCTACTACGGATCGGAGACCGAGTTCCAGGCCGGCAAGCAGATCGACTGCGGACCCACCTGCCCCCTCGCCACCACCGGCCGCGCGTACTACGGCGACAAGGTCGCGGGCGAGGTCACGGCGAGCGACTTCTCCCAGGTCGCCGGCGCGTCCGGCGCCGTGGCCACCACCCTGCAGCAGCCGCTGGTCAAGCACGTCCAGCGGCTCAACCAGATCCGCCGTGCCATCCCCGCCCTGCAGATGGGCCAGTACTCCACCGAGGGCGTCAGCGGGGACATGGCCTTCAAACGCCGCTACACCGACACCGCCACCGGCGTCGACAGCTACGCCCTGGTCTCGGTCGGCAACGGCGCCACCTTCACCGGCATCCTCGACGGAACGTACAAGGAGGCCGTCACCGGCCGCAGCGTCACCGTGACCGACGGCACCCTCGACGTCCCCGCCTCCGGCAAGGGAAACCTCCGCGTCTACGTCCTCGACCAGGGCGGGGTGAACGCCGCCCCGGGCAAGATCGGCACCGACGGGCCCTACCTGAAGTAGCCGTACCCGAGGTCGCGCGAGCGAGGGCCCAAGGGGCCGGTGGTCGTCTCCCGCACGTCATCCGTGTCATCCGTGTCGAGACAACCACCGGGCCTCGCCGTCACGTTCGGCCGGATCCCGGCCGCGGCAACGACCCCGGCCCCGGCCCGAGCACGGTGTCCACGATGCGTCGGCCGCCGCCGGGAGTGGCCGCGCGGCCCGCCAGGTGGTCGGCGTAGCACGCGCCGAGCAGGGCCGAGGCCAGCGCCTCCGGATCGGCGTCCGCGGGCACGCGGCCGGCGGCCCGGCCCTCGTCCAGGACCGCGCGGAGGGCCGCCAGGCGGGGAAGGACCGCCTGCTCTCGCAGGGCGTGCAGCAGGCGCGGGGTGTGGGCCTCCTCGGCCAGGCAGGTGCCCATCAGCGCCGCGCCTCGGCGCCGGGAGAGCGTGTCGATGAAGTCGTCGAGGAGGGTGGCGAGTTCGGCCCGCGGGTCTCCGGCCGGGGGCGGGGTGCCCTGCTGGTGCGGCGGGGCCGGGACGGAGCAGAGGAGCGGGGCGGCGGCCAGCGCGGCCGCGGCCAGGTCGGCCTTCGCCTTCCAGCGCAGGTGGATGGTCGCCTTGCTCACCCCGGCGGCCCGGGCGACCCGGTCGAGGGTCATCCGGGAGAAGCCCTCATCGGTGAGCAGGGTGAGCGCGGCCGCCAGGATCGCGGCCTGCTTGTCCGGGCATCGCGGCCGGCCCGCCGCACCCGGGCAGTCCCCCGTCTTCGTCTTCCGCATGGCCCCACCCTACCCGCTTGCAATACCGAACCGCTCGGTTTAGTTTTAGGGCGTGCCGAACACGGAACACCTGTCGGCACCAACACCCGGAAAGGACCACCCCATGCGCTACGCAGTCCTCGGCACCGGCTCCGTCGGCCAGGCCATCGCCGGCAAGCTCGCCTCCCTGGGCCACGAGGTCGCCATCGGCACCCGCGACCCGGAGGCCACCCTGGCCCGCACCGAGCCCGACGCCTACGGCAACCCGCCGTTCGCCCACTGGCTGGCCGAGCACGGCGAGGTGCGCCTGCTGTCCTTCGCGGACGCCGGCGCCTTCGGCGAGGTGGTGGTGAACACCACCGCCGGTGCCGCCTCGCTCCAGGCCCTCGAGGCCACCGGCCGTGACCACCTGTCCGGCAAGATCCTCGTCGACATCGCCAACCCGCTGGACTTCTCCCAGGGGATGCCGCCGTCGCTGAGCCCGGTCAACACCGACAGCCTCGGCGAGCAGATCCAGCGCGCCTTCCCCGAGACCAAGGTCGTCAAGACCCTCAACACCATGAACGCCCAGGTCATGGTGGACCCGTCCCGGGTGGCCGGCCGGCACAACGTCTTCGTCTCGGGCGACGACACCGGCGCCAAGAAGGCCGTCACCGACCTGCTGGACTCGTTCGGCTGGCCGCGGCAGGACGTCATCGACCTCGGCGACATCACCACCGCGCGCGGCACCGAGATGCTGCTGCCGATCTGGCTGCGCCTGTGGGGGGCCGTGGGCCACGCCGACTTCAACTTCCACATCGCGGGCGCCCGCCCCGGCGCCTGAGCCGTTCGCGGAGTTCGCGGAGTTCGCGACGTTCGCGGAACACGAGCCCGCGCCCGCTCGCGCGCGGCGACGGGCTCGCCGCCCCCGCTCTCCGATCCCACCGACCGAAGGAACCGTCCCACCATGCCCTCCCCGCGCACGCTGGTCGTCGTCGCCCACCCCGACCTGGCCGCGTCCCGCGTCACCGCCCGCCTCGCCGACGCGATACGCGACCTCGACCACGTCACCGTGCACGACATCGCCGCCGCCTACCCCGACGGCCGCATCGACATCGCGCACGAGCAGCGACTGCTGCGCGACCACGACGTGATCGTCTGGCAGTTCCCCTGGCACTGGTACTCCGTGCCGGGCGTGCTCAAGTCCTGGATCGACCAGGTGCTCACCCACGGCTTCGCCTACGGCAGCGGCGGCACCGCGCTGCACGGCAAGACCCTGCGGCTGGTCACCTCCGCCGGCGGCCCCGCCGAGTCCTACGGCGCCGGCGGCCACAACCGCTTCACCCTCACCGAACTGCTCGCGCCGATCGACGCCACCGCACACCTCACCGGCATGCGTCCGGCCGAGCCGCTGGTGCTGTTCGGCGCCCACACCGTCTCCGACGAGGACCTCGCCCTGCACGCCAAGCGCTACCGCGAACTCCTCGCTCCGTGAGCGGTCCGTCGTGAGCGGTCCGTTCCGGCGCCGGGAACGTCATGGGGCCGGGCGTCCGGTGGTCGTGGGCCGGTCCTCGAACGCCGCCGTGGAACCCGGACCGAACCGCTCGGTGCGGTAACGCCCTATTCTGAAGCGATGCACGACACGAACACCGCCAAGGGCGCCGGGCGCCCCCGGTCGGCGGAGAAGGACGCGGCGATCCTGCGTGCGGCCCTGGAACTGCTGGCGTCCCACGGGTACACCCGCATGAGCCTGAGCCAGGTCGCCGCGGCGGCGCAGGTCAGCAAGTCCACCATCCATCTGCGCTGGAAGACCAAGGCGGACCTGGTCACCGCGGCGCTGGAGGCCATGCGGATGACGGAGGCCCCGCCGGCCACCGGGGACACGCGAACGGACCTGGTGGCGATCCTGCGCGACTTCGCGGGGACGGTGGAGCGGGTGCGCGGCATGGCGCTGATCGGAACCTGCCTGGCCGAGGAGGCCCACACCCCGGAGCTGCTCGCCCTGCTCCGCGAGCGGACCGTCCTGCCCCGTCGGGCCCTGTTGCGCCAGGTGCTCGAACAGGCGCGGGCCCGGGGGGAGATCCGGGAGGACGCCGATCTGGAAGCGGCCGTCTCCGCGCTGCTCGGCCCGTTCTACGCCGACTACATGGCCGGTCGCGGCGGACGCCGGGAATGGGCCGAGCAGACCGTGGACCTGATCCTCGCAGGACTGCACGCATCCGGCGGCTGACCACGTCCGGGCGGGCGGGCCGGGGGTGGCGGGCCGCCCGACTGCCCGGTCGCTCGGTCAGAAATGCGTGAACCCCGTCCCGCACGAAGCGGAACGGGGTTCACGGGGTGGAGCGCCGGGCAGGCCTTGCACCTGCATTTCCCCGCAGGAAGCGGGACGTCTTTCCTTGGACCACCAACGCGCGGCCGAGAGCCGGGAGTTCCGGCGACCAGCTCAAGATCGAGCATACCGTATGCCTGCGCTGGCTCACCGCTGCCCGACTCACGGCAGCCCGGCTCACGGCAGCCCGGCTCACGGCAGCCCGGCTCACGGCAGCCCGGCTCGCGCGGGTCCGGCCCCCTGTCGGCCGGACGCCCGGCTGCCCGGGGCCCGGCCGTGGTCACCCCCGCAGGGTGAGGTCGTTCTCGGCGCCGGGTGCTGTGATGGCGGTGTGAGCAGCACCGCGGACGAGTCGCCCCGCCGGGTGGCACCGGGCGGATCGGGTGAGTACGGTCTCCGGCGGCCGCTGCTCACGGGCGTGACGCGGCTGGTCGTAGGGGCGGCCGACCTGGCCTCGGAAGCCGTCGCCGCCGCACGCCCCCCACGGTCGCGCGCACCGGCCGCGACGGCCCCGCTGGCTGACGCCGTGCTGGCACTCGCGCTGGAGCTGCAACGCCGGTCCCTGTCCGTCGTCGTGGAGACCGCCGGCCGGGCCGGGCACTGGGCGGGGGCCGCCACCCGGCGGCTGGTGCCGGCGGGAGTGCGCGGCGCGGTCGACCGGCGGATCGCGGAGTGGGGCACACGCGGGGCGGTGGAGCGGGCGCGGGCGCGGGACGACGTGATGCCGTCGGCGCGGGCGCTCGTCCGGGCGCTCACGGCGGCCGTGGTCGACCAGATCGACCTCGACGCCGTCGCCGACCGGCTGGACGTGGACCGCGTCGCCGCGCGGATCGATCTGAACGCCCTGCTGGAGCGCATCGACATCGACGCCGTCCTCGACCGCGTGAACCTGGACGCCCTCCTGGACCGGGTCGACATCGACGCCGTGGTCGAGCGCGTCGACCTCGACGCCCTGCTCGGCCGCGTCGACGTCGACTCCGTGGTCGACCGTGTGGACGTCGACGGCCTCCTGAACCGTGTCGACGTCGGCTCCCTCGTCGACCGCGTCGACCCGGACGCCGTGACCGACCGGCTGGACGTGGACCGTCTCGCCGAGCGGATCGATCTCGACGCGGTGCTGGCGCGCGTGGACCTCGACGCCGTGGCCTCGCGCGTCGATCTCGACGCGCTCCTCGCCCGCGTGGACCTGGACGCCCTGCTGGCGCGGGTCGATCTCGACGCCGTGCTGGCGCGCGTCGACCTGGTGACCTACACCGAGCGGGTGCTCCAGGAACTGGATGTGGGACGGATCGTCCGGGACACCGGCGGCAGCATCACCGCGGAGACGCTCGACGGGTTCCGCGAGCAGAACGCGCGCGCCGACCGGTTCGTCCAGCGGCTCACCGACCGTCTGCTGGGCCGCGCCGAGACGGCGAGGGCCGAACCTCCGGTCGACGAGGCTTCCCAGGGACCGTCCCGGGGATCGCTCCCGGGGCCGCCCGGGCCGTCCGGGCCGTCCCCGGAGCCGTCCGCGGGACCCTCCGCGGGTCCCTCCGAGGGACCCGGAGAACGGCCGTCCGGGCCGGGAGGGTGGCCGTGAGCCCGGTGGTCCGCGCGCATGAGCCGGTGGACGTGCAGGGGCTGCCGGCCGGGATCGTCTCGCGTGGTGTGGCGGCCGTCGTCGACGGGCTGGTCCTGCTCGGGGCCGTCGTGGTGGTCGAACTCGCCTTCGCCTCGGTGCGCTATCTGCTGCTCGGGCCGCCGTTCTCGATGCCCGACCCCGGCCCCTGGATCACGCTCGGGGCCGGCTGCGTCGCCGCGGTCGCCTACCTCGCGGGCAGTTGGGTGACCGCCGGGCGCACCGCCGGGGACCAGGTGATGGGCCTGCGGGTGACGAACCGCTCGGGGGCGCGGCTCTCACCGGGTGCCGCCGTGGCGCGCGCCGTCCTGTGGCTCGTCATCCCCTGGGGGGTGCTGTGGATCCCGGCCAGCAGGCGCGGGGCCTCGGTGCAGGACCTTCTCGTGGGCAGCGCGGTCGTGCACGACTGGTACGGCCACTCCCGGACGTCGGCGCACGGCCGGCACGAGTGAGCGACGGAGCATCATCGGCCCGCCACCCGGGTGAGCGACGGGGCATCATCGGCTCGCCCCCCGGGTGAGCGACGGAGCGTCGGCTCGCTCCCGCGTGAGCGCCGGAGCATAGGCTCGCCCCCGGCCGGACGCCCGCGCACGTGCGCCGGCCGACCGGCCGCACATCCCGGCCGGCCGGCCACGTCGTCTCGGCCGTGTCGTCGCGGCCACGTCGTCGTCGGGATCGCGCCGCGTGCGGGGTCAGCGGTCGGGCTCGGAGGGGACGGAGGCGCCGGGCGTGGAGGTGGTGGAGGAGGCGTGGCCCGCCGGGGCTGCGCCGGAGAGGATCACGTCCTTGGCCCGGGCGAACTCCGCGTCGGTGATGTCGCCGCGGGCGCGCATCTCGGAGAGCCGGGCGAGGTCGTCGACGCTGCTGCTCCGGCCGCCGGCAGCGGTCTCACGGACGTAGGTGTCGAAGGCCTGCTGCTGCGCGCGGGCCTGGGCGACCTCGCGGCGGCCCATGTCCTTGCCGCGGGCGATCAGATAGACGAGGACGCCGAGGAACGGCAGCACGATCACGAAGACCAGCCAGCCGGTCTTGCCCCAGCCGCTCAGGGAGTCGTCGCGGAAGATGTCGCCGATGACCCGGAAGAGCACGATGAACCACATGATCCACAGGAAGAACCACAGCATGGTCCAGAAGGCGCTCAACAGCGGATAGTCGTACGCCAGGTACGTCTGCGCGTTCATGTCTCTCCTCCCGTTCCGGGGCCCGGCCCGGCTGCGGCCCGGTGCCGACTTCAGCGTGCGCACGGCAGGGAAGGGGCGCCTCACCCGGGACGGGTGAGCGTGCCCGGCGCGCGGCCGGCAGGGGTCAGGCCGTCCATTCCGGCAGCCGGCGCATCTCCAGCAGCCGCAGCCCCAGCGACCGGCACCGCGCCAGCAGCCCGTAGAGGTGGGCGTCGTCCACCACGGCGCCGAAGAGGACGGTCTGGCCGCTCATCACCACATGCTCCAGCTCGGGAAAGGCTTCGGCCAGCGTCTCCGAGATGTGCCCGGCGACGCGGATCTCGTAGCGCATGAGCTGCTCTCCGCACGTGCCCGGGTGCCGGACGGACGGCACCCTTCCTCACGACCGTCTCCCGCGACCTTCTCCGCAGATGGTCCGCCCCCGGACCGCCACGGGGCCTCACCCGGCACAGGTGATCCGGGGTGCGGCCGACCCGGCCGCGGAGCAGGCTGGAAGCGCGCGCCCCGGCGCGCGGGGGCAGCGGTGTGCCGGGACAGGCGCCCGACAGAGCCCGGAGGTGGTTCCAGTGGCGCACACCGACCCCGGTCGGCAGCGGGACGAGACGAGGGCCGCGATGCTGGAGGCGCTGTTCACCAGCTCACCGATCGGCCTCCACCTGCTGGACACCGAGCTGCGGGTGGTGCGGGTGAACACCACCACGCCCGCCATGCGCGGCATACCCGTGGCCGATCTGGTCGGGCGGCCGATCGAGGACGTGTACGACATCGTCGAGGCCGGTGAGATGGAGGTCCTGCTGCGCGAGGTGCTGGACACGGGTGTTCCCCTGCGGGAGCGCATCGTCCGGGCGTTCCTGCGCGGGGACCCGTGGCAGGATCACCACTTCGAGGTGACCGCGCTGCGGCTGGACAGTCCGCGGGGCGAGGTGCTGGGGCTGGCGGTCACCGCGATCGACGTCACCGAACGGGAGCGGGGACGTGCCCGCGTCCGGGTCCTCGACGCGGTGCGCCGGCGCGTGGGGCGGACGCTGGACCCGGTGGTGACCGGTGAGGAGCTCGTCGGCGCCGTGGTGCCCGCGTTCGCGGACATCGCCGTGGTGGAGGTGGTGGACGCCGTGATCCGCGGTGA
Organism: Streptomyces sp. NPDC096152; assembly: GCF_044763235.1. Taxonomy (NCBI): domain Bacteria; kingdom Bacillati; phylum Actinomycetota; class Actinomycetes; order Kitasatosporales; family Streptomycetaceae; genus Streptomyces; species Streptomyces sp. NPDC096152. The sequence continues at coordinate 434,569 of NZ_JBIWFW010000006.1, forward strand.
CGACCCGCCGCTGGCCCCGCTGCCGCCGGGCACGCCGCTGATGCGCACCGCCTTCCGGAGCAGCAACCCGCATCCGCCGCAGGCGCATCCGGTGGGCGACGTGCGCCGCCTGCCCTCCCCCACGCCCTTCACCCAGGCCCTGACCGACCTGCGCCCCCGGGTGGTCCCGCTGTGCCCGGCCGAGCCGTGGATGCCCGTGGACGTGCCCCGGGCGGAGGCGATGCGCTCCTCGGAGGCGCACACGCTCCTGGTGGTGCCGATGGCGCTGCGGGACGCGGCGCTGGGCCTGGTCAGCCTGTACCGCGTGGGGCAGTCGCCGCCGTTCGACGAGGGCGACCGGCAGCTCGCGGTCGAGCTGGCCGCCCACACGACCCTGTGCATCGACAACGCGCGCCGCTTCGTCCGCGAGCACGCCATCGCCGCCACCGTGCAGCGTCAGTTGCTGCCCAGGCTCCCCGAGACCCACGCGTCGCTGGAGACCGCCTATCTGTCGGTCACCGGTGCCGACCCCGGGGCCTGGTACGACACGATCGCGCTGTCCAGCGCGCGGACCGCGCTGGTCGTCGGCAACGTGTCGGGACAGGGCCTGAACACGGCCGCGGCCATGGGCCAGCTGCGGACGGTCGTACGGTCGCTCGCGGCCTTCGACCTCGCTCCCGACGAGCTCCTCGCCCGCCTGCACGACACGGCCGCCGAGCTGGCGGCGGAACGGGCCAACCTGCCCCTCGGGGACCCGCTGCGCCGCGAGGCGCTCAGCGCCGACTGCGTGTACGCCGTCCACGACCCGCTCACCGGCACGTGCGTGATGGCGGCGGCCGGGCACCTGGCACCCCTGGTGGTCCGCCCCGACCGGATCGTCGCCGTCCCCGACACCCCGTCCGGGCCGCGCCTGGGCACCGCCGAGGACGCGCCCTTCGCGGCCGTCACGTTCCAGGTGCCGGACGGCAGCGTGCTGGTGTTCACCAGCGATCCGCTGCTCACGACGTACCTCGCGGACTTCTCGCAGCCCTTGCGGGCGGCACCGGACTACGGCGACCGGCCGCTGCAGGAGCTCTGCGACGCCTTGGTGTACGAGCTCCCGGACAGCCTGGGCGCGGGCGACGCCGCGGTGATCGTCGCGCGCACCCGGTGCTTCGCCGCCGAGGAGTTCGCCTCCTGGCGGCTGGAGTCCGAAGCGGCCGCGGTGGCGACCGCCAGGAGCCGCACCCGCAAGCAGCTCGCCGCCTGGCAGGTGGACGACGAGACGGCGTTCAACGCGCAGGTCATCGTCAGCGAACTCGTCACCAACGCGGTGCGCTACGGGGCGCCGCCCATCGAGCTGCGCCTGATCCACGACCGCAACCTGACCTGCGAGGTGCGGGACACGGGGACGGCGGCGCCGCATCTGCGCCATGCCCGGACGGTCGACGAGGGCGGGCGCGGCCTGTTCATCGCCGCCCAGCTGGCCCAGGCGTGGGGCACCCGGTACACCACCGGCGGCAAGACCGTCTGGACCGAACAGGCGCTGCCGCCGCCGCAGGACTGACGGCGGCCGGCCACCGGGCCACGGGCGCCGGGCCCCGTTCCACCGGGACCCTGACCGCCCGGCGCACCGGCGCCGTCCGCGCGGAGATGCTCGCGGCCGTCGCACCGTTCGCGTGCCGTGCAACCTCTTCGCAACCTTCCGTCCGGTTGCCTGGACCCGGTTCCCACCGGTGCGGCGAAGGACGGCGACGATGGACGAGCAGACCCCGCGCGTGACGCTCACCCCCGCGGCGGCCGCGCTGGTGCGGCGGCTCAGCGAGGCGCACGGGCCCCTGATGTTCCATCAGTCCGGCGGCTGCTGCGACGGCAGCGCCCCCATGTGCTACCCGGAGGGCGAGTTCCGCACCGGCGGCTCGGACGTGCTGCTCGCGGAACTGGACGTCGAGGGCGTGGCGCGGCCGGTGACGTTCTGGATGTCACGCAGCCAGTACGAGGTGTGGAGCCACACCCGGCTGATCGTCGACGTGGTGCCCGGTCGCGGCAGCGGCTTCTCGCTGGAAGCACCCGAAGGAGTGCGTTTCCTCATCCGTTCGCGCGTCGTCGACGCCTGAACACCGCACCGGCCATCCCCCTCTGGTGCACTTCCCCTGAGTCCTGCTCAGGTTGACGAGACATCAGGGGGCACTGTGAGCAGTGCGGCACGCCGCGACGGACGGCTGAGAACGGCGTTGGCGGCCCTCCTGGCATGCGGCGCACTGGCCGGTGCGGCCCTCGTGGGGGCGGCACCGGCCAGTGGTGCGCAGCGGGCCGAGGAGATCGCGCCGGGGGTGGGGTACCGCGAGTTCGACCTCGGCTCGGCGGGCGGAGTGGTACACGCGCATCTGATCAGCGTGGACCTGAACAACAGGCACGTCCGGGTCGACCTGCTGCACCCCGCTGCCGTGGCGGCGCGGGGCACCGTCTCCCGGCTCGCCGACGCGCAGGGCGCGGTGGCCGGCGTCAACGGCGACTTCTTCCACATCAGCGAGACCCAGCACCCGGGTGTGGCGGCGACCGGCTCGGCGGTCGGTCCGGAGATCGCGGCCGGACGCGCGCTGAAGGCCGCCGTGCCGCGCGGGCAGCGCTTCGGGCCCGCGCTGCCGCCCGGCACGTCGACCGAGGACGTGCTCGGGGTGGGCACGGACCGCACCGCCCGCCTGGACCGGCTGAGTCTCGCCGGTTCGGTGAGCACGCCCGAGGGGCAGTTGCCGCTCCGCGGCCTCAACCAGTACGCGCTGCCGGTGGGTTCGGTCGGGGCGTACACCGCGGACTGGGGCAGCGTCTCGCGGCTGCGGGCGACCTGCGGCACGGACACCAGCCGCAGCGCGCCGTGCAGCACCGACACCTACGAGGTGACGGTCCGGGGCGGCCGGGTCGTCGCCACCGCCGACAGGCCCGGCAGCGGCGCCATCGCGGCCGGCACCACCGTGCTGGTGGGCCGGGAGGCGGGCGCGCAGCAGTTGCGCAAGCTGTTCAGGGGTGAAGCGGTCCAGGTGCGGCACCAGTTGGCGGCGGCGTCCGGGACGGCGTACGCCTTCGCGGTCGGCGGCTTCCCGGTGCTGCGCGGCGGCGTGCCGCTGCCCGGGCTCGACGACTCGGCGTCCGCCGTGCGCAGCGGGGTGGGCATCGCGGGCGGCGGTCACCGGCTGCTGCTCCTTGCCCTGGACGGCTCTCCCGGGTACCGCACCGGTCTCACCGTCGCCGAACTCGCCGCCACGCTGCGGTCCCTGGGCGCCACGGAGGGCTTCAACGTCGACGGCGGCGGGTCCAGCACCCTGGTCGCCCGGGAGCGCGGCGGGAGCGTGGTGAGCGTGCGCAACCACCCGAGCGGCGGTGCCGAAAGGGCGGTCGCGAACGGGATCGGCGTGTTCGCGTCCTGACGGTCAGGGGTGCAGGCTGCCGACGATCTGCGCCGTGGCCTCCAGCCCTTCCTGGATGGTGGGCGCCATGCTGGTGCCGGCCAGGAAGAAGCCGAGCATGCAGCAGACGATGGCGTGCGAGCACTTCAGCGCGCCGTTGCGTACGAAGATCACCGCAAGGACCAGCAGCAACAGCACCACAGAGATGGAAATGGCCACCGTCAACCTCCTCCGCCACGCCCGTTCGCGGCTTTCGGCCGCAAGTGTGGCGTAGCGGAGGGTTCGTCCGGGCGGCTGACGTGTCCGCCGAACGTGTGGTTCTACGGTCGCTCGTGGGCGTCGAGGAATGCCTCCAGGCCGGCCAGGTCGTCCGTGTTGAGAAGGGCGACGCCGGCCGCGAGCAGTTCACCCCACAGCGCGTCGCGGGCGGGCCCCGCAGTGTCGGGGGTGGCCCGGAACCGCACCCGCTGCCCGACGCGGAGGCGGAGGCGAGGGCGCGGGGATCGGGGCATGGAGCAGCCCGCCCGGGGCCGGGCGGGCTGTGCCGGGTGTGCGTCAGGGAGCCTGGAGGTCGACCAGCCGGGCCAGCGCCTCGCGGTGGGCGCCCGCCGTGCCGTACGCGATCGAGTCCGCCTTGGCCCGCTTCAGGTACAGGTGGACGGGGTGCTCCCAGGTCATGCCGATGCCGCCGTGCAGTTGCAGCGCCTCCTCCGCGGCGTGGACGGCGACGGGCGCCGCGTAGGCCTGGGCGACGGCGACCGCCACGTCGGTGTCGCTGCCGCTCGCGAGGGCGTCGGCGGCGGCACGGGCGGCGGCGCGCAGATGGACCACTTCCAGCCACAACTGGGCGAGCCGGTGCTTGATCGCCTGGAAGCCGCCGACCGGCCGGTTGAACTGCCTGCGCTCCTTGAGGTAGCGCACGGTCTCGGTCAACGCCCATTCGGCCAGGCCCAGTTGCTCGGAGGCCAGCAGTCCCGCACCGGCGCGCAGGGCGCGTCGTACGGCGGGCCCCGCCTCGCCGAGCCGGCGGCCGGGCGCGCCGTCGAGGACGACGCCCGCCACCGGGCGGGTCAGGTCCAGGGAGACCTGCGGGGTGACGGTCACGGCGCCGGCCTCCACGGCGTACAGTCCGCCGTCGTCCGCGGGGACCAGCAGCACGTCCGCGACCGCGGCGTCCGCGATGCCGGTCAACTCGCCGTACAGCGCGCCGTCTTCGTGCCGTACGGCCTCGGGGGCACGCTCCGGAGCGAGATGCAGCCCGACGGCCAGGGCGCCGATCGTCCGCCCCGACGCCAGCCGGGCCAGCAGTTCGTCGGCCGCGTCGCCGGGGCACGCCAGCAGGGCCTCGGTGGCGACGACGGCGCTGGTGAGGTACGGCACGGGCGCGACGGACCGGCCCAGCTCCTCCAGCACCACGGCCGCTTCGCGGTGGGTGGCCCCCTGTCCGCCCCGCGCCTCCGGCACCAGCAGACCGGCCAGTCCCATGGCGTCGGCGAGCGACTTCCACAGCCCGCGGTCGTGCGGGGCGTCCGACTCGGTGCGCGCGATGACGCCCGCCGCGTCGCAGTGGTCGGTGAGCAGGTCCCGGACGGCGGCGCGCAGCGCCTCTTCCTCCTCCGAGTACAGCAGGTCGGGCTGTGTGCTCATCGGGCGAGGTCCTTCCATGCGACGTCCTTGTCGGTGCGCGGCTCGGCGGGCAGGCCCAGGACGCGCTCGGCGACGATGTTCAGCAGGACCTCACTGGTCCCGCCCTCGATGCTGTTGCCCTTGGCGCGCAGGTAGCGGTAGCCGGCGTCGCGTCCGGTGAAGTCCACCAGCTCCGGGCGCCGCATCGTCCAGTCCTCGTACAGCAGGCCCTCCTCGCCGAGGAGTTCGACCTCCAGGCCGCTGATCTCCTGGTTGAGCCGGGCGAAGGCGAGCTTCATGCCGGAGCCCTCCGGGCCGGGCTGGCCCGCGACGAGCTGCTGGCGCAGCCGCTCGCCGGTGAGGCGGGCGACCTCGGCCTCGACCCACAGGCCCAGCAGCCGCTGGTGCAGGTCGTGGGTGCGCAGCTCGGGGCGCTCGCGCCAGGTCTTCGCGACCGGGCCGATCATGCCGCCCTCGCGGGGCAGCCGCATCCCGCCGATGGACACGCGCTCGTTCATCAGCGTGGTCTGCGCGACCCGCCAGCCGTCGCCGACCTCGCCGAGGCGGTGCGCGTCCGGGATGCGGACGCCGGTCAGGAAGACCTCGTTGAACTCGGCCTCACCGGTGATCTGGCGCAGCGGGCGCACCTCGACGCCGGGGTCGGTCATGTCGCAGACGAAGTAGGTGATGCCGGCGTGCTTCGGCACGTCCGGCTCGGTGCGGGCGATGAGGATGGCCCAGCGGGCGAGGTGCGCGCTGGACGTCCACACCTTCTGCCCGTCGACCACCCAGGTGTCGCCCTCTCGGACGGCGCGGGTGCCGAGCGCGGCCAGGTCGGATCCGGCGCCGGGCTCGCTGAACAGCTGGCACCAGACCTCCTCCCCCACCCACAGGGGCCTGAGGAAGCGCCGCTTCTGCTCCTCGGTGCCGTAGCGCAGGATGGTCGGCGCGGCCATGCCGAGGCCGATGCCGATCCGCCGCGGGTCGTTGTCGGGGGCTCCGGCGGCCTCCAGTTCGGCGTCCACGACGGCCTGCAGGGAACGCGGGGCGCCGAGGCCGCCGAGGCCCTCGGGGTAGTGCACCCAGGCGAGTCCGGCGTCGAAGCGGGCCCTGAGGAAGTCGGTGCGGTCGGTGGTCGCCGGCGGGTGCGCGGCGAGCAGTTCGCTGGTGCGGCGGCGCAGCTCGGCCGCGTCGACGAGGCGGTCCGTCATGCGGTGGCTCCGTTCTCCGGCGCGGGCAGGACGGCGATCCGGCCCGTGGTCGTGCCGTCGGCGACGCGCTGGACGGCGCTCGCGGCCGCGCTCAGCGGGACCCGCTCGCTGACCAGCGGCTTGATCGCGCCCTGGGCGGCCAGTCCGGTGAGCTGTTCGTGGCAGTGCTGGACCAGCTTGGGGTTCTTGGTGTTGTACAGGCCCCAGTGCAGGCCGAGGATCGCGTAGTTCTTCACCAGGGCGTGGTTGAGCGCCGGGCTGGGGATGGTCCCGCTGGCGAAGCCGACCACGACGATCCGGCCCTCGAAGGCGACGGCTTTGGCGGACTGGGCGTAGGCCGCGCCGCCGACCGGGTCGTAGACGACGTCGGCGCCCCGGCCGCCGGTGGCCTCCTTCACGGCGGTGACGACGTCCTCGGCGTGCCGGTCGATCACGACGTCGCAGCCCAGCTCGCGGGCGACGGCGGCCTTGCCGGCCCCGCCCACGACGCCGACGACCGTGGCCCCGGCCGCCTTGCCCAGCTGCACCGCCGCGCTGCCGACCCCTCCGGCGGCGGCGTGGACGAGCAGCGTCTCACCGGCCTGGAGGTGCGCCCGGCGGTGCAGGCCGAACCAGCCGGTCTGGTAGCCGATGTGCAGGGCGGCGGCCTCGGCGTCGTCCAGCGCGTCCGGCGCGGGCAGCACGGCCCCGGCGTCGGCGACGGCGTACTCGGCGAAACCGCCGTGCGGCAGCGCCGGATTGGCGATGACCCGGCGGCCGTCCTCGGTCTCCCCGCAGATCTCCACGCCCGGGGTGAAGGGCAGCGGCGGCCGGACCTGGTACTGGCCTCGGCACAGCAGGGCGTCCGGGAAGTTGACGTTGGCGGCGCGCACCTTCAGCAGGACCTGGCCGTCGCCCGGCGTGGGCCGCTCCACGTCCTCCAGCCGCATCACCTCGCTCGGCTCGCCGTTCTCGTGCACTTGCCATGCCTGCATGCGGTGCCTCCACGGGACTGCTTCGTCTGACCGGGGTCGACCGCATACTAAGCGGTCGCTTGCCCATGAGGGAACACCATCAGGGAAGCCATCGGGAAACACCGCCGGGGACCACGCGCAATGGGGCCGTCGGGAAACACCGCCGCGGACGAGCCGGTGCGCGTCACGAGCGTGACGGCCGCGCCCGTACGTGCATCCGCTCGCCCTGCGGACCGAACAGGCTCAGGAACTCCACCGGCCCCTCCCCCGTCGACCCGAACCAGTGCGGCACGCGGGTGTCGAACTCGGCGGCCTCTCCCGCCGCCAGCACCACGTCGTGCTCCCCGAGCACCAGCCGCAGCCGCCCGGACAGCACGTAGAGCCACTCGTACCCCTCATGGGTGCGCGGGTCCGGCTCCTGCCGCCGCCGCGGCTCCAGCACCTTGAACGCCTGGAGCCCGCCGGGCTGCCGGGTCAGCGGCCAGTGGGTGCGACCGAACCGCACGATCGGCTTCGACCGGACGCGCGGATCACCGACCGGCGGGGCGCCGACCAGTTCGTCCAGGGGCACCTGGTGGGCCCGTGCGATCGGCAGCAGCAGTTCCAGGCTGGGCTTGCGCAGGCCGGACTCCAGCCGCGAGAGGGTGCTGACGGAGATGCCGGTCGCCTCGGACAGCGCCGCGAGGGTCACCTCCCGCTCCTTCCGCATGCGCCGCAGCCTCGGGCCCACGCCCGCGAGAACGTCGTCGGTGCTCATGACCGTATTGCAGGTTCGGCAAACGGGTTTGTCAATGTGGGGGCGCGCGGGCGACCGTCGGGCGTGGAGGTGGTCACCTTGACCGAGAACACGTCCCCACACACGGACCGGATCACGACCGATCCCACCGGACGCCACGACGTCGTCGTCATCGGGGGCGGGGCGGCCGGGCTGTCCGCCGCGCTGGTCCTGGGCCGGGCCCGGCGCCGCACCCTGGTCGTCGACGCCGGCGAGCCGCGCAACGCGCCCGCCGCGCACATGCAGGGCTATCTGTCGCGGGACGGCATGCCGCCCGCCGAGTTCCTCGCCGTGGGACGGGAGGAGATCGCGCGGTACGGCGTGGAACTGGTCCGGGACCGGGCGGTGGACGTCCGGCGGGACGGGGACTTCACGGTGGCGCTGGCGAGCGGGCGCGCCGTGCGGGCCCGGCACCTGGTCGTCGCGACGGGCCTGAAGGACGAGCTGCCGCCGGTGCCCGGTCTCGCCGAGCGCTACGGCCGCGACGTGCTGCACTGCCCGTACTGCCACGGCTGGGAGGTGCGCGACCGGGCCTTCGGCGTGCTGGCCACCACCCCGATGAGCGTGCACCAGGCGCTGATGGTGACCCAGTGGTCCAAGGACGTGACCCTCTTCCTGCACGAGATCGCCCCCGAGGAGCTGAGCGGCGACGACCTGCGCAGACTCGCGGCGGCCGGGGTCGCCGTGGTGCCGGGCGCGGTGGCGGAGGTGGTCACCGACGGCGGCCGGCTCACCGGGGTCCGGCTCGCGGACGGGGCGGTGCACGGCCGCGAGGTGCTGTTCGTGGCGCCGCGTGCCGTGCCGCGCACCGGGCTCCTCGCGCGGCTGGGCGCCGAGCTGCGCGAGACACCGTTCGGCGCGTACCCCGTCGTCGACGAGCGGGGCCTGACGACCGTGCCCGGTCTGTGGGCGGCGGGAAACGCGAGCGGCTTCGCCGAGCAGGTCGTGAACGCGGCGAGCCGCGGCTACCGCGCCGGCGCGGCGATCAACGGCGAGCTGCTCTTCGCCGACCTCGACGCGACCGTGGCCGCCGGGAGCGCCGGACCGGGCACCGCCGCCCGGGTGTAGACCACTGCCCGCCGGTGCACCCTGACTGCATGTTGCTGATCCGATTGGCCCAGGTGTCCCGGGAGGTCGCCGCCACCTCGGCGCGGTCCCGGAAGACCGCCCTGCTCGCGGAGCTGTTCCGGGACGCCGAGGCGGACGACGTGCCCGTCGTCATCCCGTATCTGGCGGGACGGCTGCCGCAGGGACGCCTGGGGGTCGGCTGGAAGGTGCTCGGCCGTCCGGTGGCCGCGGCCGCGGAGCCCTCGCTGACGGTGCGCGAGGTGGACGCTCGGCTCACCGAGCTGGGCAAGGTGTCCGGCGCCGGCTCGCAGACCGAACGGTCGCGGATCGTCGGTGAGTTGATGGGCGCGGCCACCGAGGACGAGCAGCGGTTCCTGCGCGGACTGCTCACCGGCGAGGTCCGGCAGGGCGCCCTGGACGCCCTCGCCGTCGAGGGCCTGGCGCAGGCGACCGGCGCACCCCCGGCGGACGTGCGGCGGGCGGTGATGCTGGCCGGGTCGCTGCAGACGGTGGCCCAGGCCCTGCTGGCGGACGGCCCCGGGTCCCTGGACCGGTTCCGGCTCACCGTGGGCCGCCCGGTGCTGCCGATGCTGGCGCACAGCGCGTCCTCGGTGGCCGAGGCGGTCGGCAGGCTCGGCGCGTGCGCGGTGGAGGAGAAGCTGGACGGCATCCGCGTGCAGGTCCACCGGGACGGGGACGCCGTACGGATCCACACCCGGACGCTGGACGACATCACCGACCGGCTGCCCGAACTGACCACGGCCGCGCTGAAGCTCGGCGGCGAGCGGTTCGTCCTGGACGGCGAGGTCATCGCCTTCGGCCCGGACGGGCGCCCGCGCTCCTTCCAGGAGACCGCCGGACGGGTCGGCTCCCGCGTGGACGTGGCCACGGCCGCCGCGGCGGTCCCGCTCTCCCCCGTCTTCTTCGACGCGCTGTCGGTCGGCGACCGCGACCTGCTCGACCTGCCGTTCGACGAGCGGCACGCCGAGCTGGCCCGGCTGGTCCCCGAGCCGCTGCGGGTGCGGCGCACCCTGGTGTCCGGGCCGGACGACGTCGCCGAGGCCGAGCGGTTCCTCGCCGCCACGCTGGAGCGCGGCCACGAGGGCGTGGTCGTAAAAGCGCTGGACGCCCCCTACAGCGCGGGCCGCCGGGGAGCGTCCTGGCTGAAGGTCAAGCCCGTGCACACCCTCGACCTCGTGGTCCTGGCCGCCGAGTGGGGCCACGGCCGCCGCACCGGGAAACTGTCCAACCTGCACCTTGGCGCCCGCGCCGCCGACGGCGGCTTCGCCATGCTCGGCAAGACCTTCAAGGGCATGACCGACGCGATGCTGGCCTGGCAGACCGAGCGGCTGCGGGAGCTGACGGTGGACGAGCACGGCTGGGGGGTGACCGTACGGCCCGAGCTGGTCGTCGAGATCGCCTACGACGGTCTGCAGCGCTCCACGCGCTACCCGGCCGGAGTCACCCTGCGCTTCGCCCGGGTGGTGCGCTACCGCGAGGACAAGCCTGCCGAGCAGGCGGACACGGTGGACACCGTGCTGGCCGCGCACCCCGGGGTGCGGCCATGAGGGGGCGTGCCGCGGGGGGCCGGGTGCCGGAAGCAGGCCGCGGGCGGGTCGCGCGCCGCCGGCCCGAGACGGACCGCGTGCCCGACGCGGGTCGCGTACCCGAGGCGGGCCGCAGGCCGGGCGCCCGCCGCGTGCCCGAGGCAGGCCGCGTGCCCGAGGCGGGTCACGTGCCCGAGGCGGGTCACGTGCCCGAGGCGGGTCACGTGCGCGAGGCAGGCCGCGGACCGGGCGCCCGCCGCGTGCCCGAGGCAGGCCGCGTAGCCGAGGCGGGCCGCAGGCCGGGTGCCCGCCGCGTGCACGAGGCGGGTCGCGGGCGGAGCGCGCCCGGTGGGACGGAGGCGTCTCCCGCGCCTCGCGGGACGCGCCTCCGGCCGGCGGAGGGGCGCCCGTGAGCGAGAAGCACCAGGTGGGCGAGAGGCGGCAGCGGCGGAGTGCGGGCCTGCTGCTGTTCCGGCGGGGCGAGGGCGGCCTGGAGGTGCTGCTCGGCCACATGGGCGGCCCGTTCTTCGCCCGGCACGACGCGGGGGCCTGGACCGTGCCGAAGGGCGAGTACGCCCCCGAGGAGCCCGCGTGGGAGGCCGCGCGCCGCGAGTTCGAGGAGGAGCTGGGCCTGCCGCCGCCCGACGGCGAGGCCGTACCGCTCGGCGAGGTCCGGCAGAGCGGCGGCAAGCTCGTCACCGTCTGGGCGGTGGAGGCCGACCTGGACCCCGCGTCGATCACGCCCGGCACGTTCCGGATGGAGTGGCCGCCGAGGTCCGGGCGGACGGCCGAGTTCCCGGAGCTGGACCGGGTGGAGTGGTTCGGCCTGGACCGGGCCCGCGAGGTGATCGTCACGGCCCAGGCGGCGTTTCTCGACCGGCTGGCGGAGCACTCGCCCTGACGAGAGGTGTACGCGTTGCGGTCCCCACCGCGGCGCGCGAAGGTCGTACCACAGCCCGCTCCCAGGGAGGTCAGCCATGCCCATCGCGACGGTGAACCCGGCGAACGGCGAGACGCTCAAGACGTACGAGGCCATGGGCGAGGAGGAACTCGAGCGCCGGCTCCAGCTCGCCGAGGCCACGTACCGCACGTACCGGACGACGACGTTCGCCGAGCGCGCCCGCCTGCTGAACAAGGCCGCCGACCTCCTGGACGAGGACCAGGGCGAGATCGGCCGGGTCATGACCACCGAGATGGGCAAGCCGGTCAAGCAGGCCCGCGCGGAGGCCGCGAAGTGCGCCAAGGCGATGCGCTGGTACGCCGAGCACGCCGAGGGGCTGCTCGCCGACGAGGAGCCCGCGGAGCAGGACGTGACGGACACCGGCGCCTCCCGGGTTCGCGTGCGCTACCGGCCGCTCGGCCCCGTGCTGGCGGTGATGCCCTGGAACTTCCCGCTGTGGCAGGTCGTCCGGTTCGCGGCCCCCGCGCTGATGGCCGGGAACGTCGGGCTGCTCAAGCACGCCTCCAACGTGCCGCAGACCGCCCTGTACCTGGAGGACCTGTTCCACCGGGCGGGGTTCCCCGAGGGCTGTTTCCAGACCCTGCTCATCGGATCCGCCGCGGTCGACGACATCCTGCGCGACGAGCGGGTGGAGGCGGCCACCCTCACCGGCAGCGAGCCGGCGGGACGGGCGGTCGCGTCCACCGCCGGGGAGATGATCAAGAAGACGGTGCTGGAGCTGGGCGGCAGCGACCCGTTCGTCGTGATGCCCTCCGCCGACCTGGACCGGGCCGCCGAGGTCGCGGTGACCGCGCGGGTGCAGAACAACGGGCAGTCGTGCATCGCCGCCAAGCGCTTCATCGTGCACACGGACGTCTACGACGCCTTCGCCGAACGCTTCGTGAGGGGCATGGAGGCGCTGAGGATGGGCGATCCGATGCAGGAGGACACGGAGGTCGGGCCGCTCGCCAGCGAGCAGGGGCGGGCCGATCTGGAGGAGCTGGTGGACGACGCCCGGCGCAGCGGCGCGACCGTGCTGTGCGGCGGTGAGCGGCCGGACCGGCCCGGCTGGTTCTACCCGCCGACCGTCCTGGCCGGCATCACCCGGGAGATGCGCATCCACCGCGAGGAGGCCTTCGGACCGGTCGCCACGCTGTACCGGGCGGCCGATCTCGACGAGGCGGTGCTGATCGCCAACGACTCGCCGTTCGGCCTGAGTTCGAACGTCTGGACGCGGGACGAGAACGAGGTGGACCGGTTCGTGCGGGACCTGGAGGCGGGCGGTGTCTTCGTCAACGGGATGACGGCCTCGCACCCGGCCTTCCCCTTCGGCGGGATCAAGCGGTCCGGCTACGGGCGTGAGCTGTCCGGGCACGGAATCCGCGAGTTCTGCAACATCACCACCGTATGGCAGGGGGCGTGAGTCCTCCGCGGCTACGATCGCCATTGTGAACCGCGAAGTGACTCTCCCTCTGATCGTCGACGACCGCGGTACCTTGCAGGTGACCGCGGCCGATGTGAGCAAGCTGCTGCGCACGGTGGGCGGGCGGTGGCTGCGGCTGGTGGAGGCCGGCCAGGAGGGTCTCGACGAGGACACGGTGGCCGCGCTGACCATCGAACTGGCGAAGCTCGCCGACCGGATCGACGTGGCCTGCATCGCGCACAGCAGCGGGACGAACGGGTAGGGCCGTCCCGTGCCGCCGTCCGGGCGTTCCGCCGGACGCAGCCCGGCATCCCCGGGCGGCGGCGAAACGGCTTTTCCGCTCCGCTCTCCGCTCGCGCGCGGGCGCGGCGCGGGCGGCCCGGTCCGGCGGACGTCCGGCGATCACCGAAAGAGCCCTCCGACCTGCGGCTTCAGGGCGGCATGTGCGGCGCCGGCGGTCCGCCGCGCCCGCCGGTGAGAGACCCGTCGCGTCCCCCGTTCGGCCGACAGCGCGGCACCTCCCGGGTCTCACCCGGTGTCCCCGATTCGGAGTAGTCCGACGCGAGATCGTCGCTCTCCCGGGTGATCGTGGGTGGACCACCCTTCTGGGTGCACACCCTCTGACCGGGGGGCTACCGGCCTTCCGGAAGGCGAAAGCAGGCACGGCTCATGGCGACTTTGTGCAGACCCGCGGTGTCCGTTCCAGAGCACGTGATCACGATGGAGGAGACGCTGGAGCTGGCACGCTCCCGCCACGCGGACCACCCGCAACTCCCCCTGGCCCTCCGGCTGATCGAGAACACCGGTGTGCGTACCCGGCACATCGTGCAGCCCATCGAGGAGACCCTCAAGCACCCGGGCTTCGAGGAACGCAACAAGCTCTACGAGCAGGAGGCCAAGGCGCGCGTGCCGGCGGTGATCCAGCGCGCGCTCGACGACGCCGAGCTCCTCACCACCGACATCGATGTCATCGTCTACGTCTCGTGCACGGGCTTCATGATGCCCTCGCTCACGGCGTGGCTGATCAACGAGATGGACTTCGACAGCACCACGCGGCAGCTGCCCATAGCCCAGCTGGGCTGTGCGGCCGGCGGAGCGGCGATCAACCGGGCCCACGACTTCTGCACGGCGTACCCGGACGCCAACGCGCTCATCGTGGCCTGCGAGTTCTGCTCGCTGTGCTACCAGCCCACCGACCTCGGTGTCGGCTCCATGCTCTCCAACGGGCTGTTCGGCGACGGCATCGCGGCCGCCGCCGTCCGCGGCACCGGCGGTACCGGCGTCCGGCTGGAGCGCAACGGCTCGTACCTGATCCCCAAGACCGAGGACTGGATCGCGTACGACGTCCGGGCGACCGGCTTCCACTTCCTGCTGGACAAGCGGGTGCCCACCACGATGGAGCCGCTCGCCCCGGCCCTCCAGGACCTGGCCGGACTGCACGAGTGGGACGCCTCCGACCTGGACTTCTACGTCATCCACGCGGGCGGCCCCCGCATCCTGGACGACCTCAGCAAGTTCCTGAAGGTCGATCCGCACGCGTTCCGCTTCAGCCGGGCCACGCTCACCGAGTACGGCAACATCGCCAGCGCCGTCGTACTGGACGCGCTGCGCCGGCTGTTCGACGAGGGCGGCCCCGAGGACCGGGCGCGCGGGCTGATGGCCGGCTTCGGCCCCGGCATCACCGCGGAGATGACCCTGGGCAGCTGGCAGGACGGGGACGCCCGATGACGGAGGAGACGCTCACCGAGACCCTGCCGCCCGTCCGGCACTGGCCGGCGGTCGACCTGACCGGGGTCGACTTCGACCCGGTCCTCACCGAGTTGATGGAGGAGGGCCCGGTCACCCGCATCAAACTGCCCAACGGCGAGGGCTGGGCGTGGCTGGTGACCCGCATGGACGACGTGCGGGCGGTCACCAACGACCCCCGCTTCGGCCGCGAGGCGGTCATGGACCGTCAGGTCACCCGGCTCGCCCCGCACTTCATCCCCTCGCGCGGCGCGGTCGGCTTCCTGGACCCGCCGGACCACACCCGGCTGCGCCGCTCGGTCGCCCCCGCCTTCACTGCGCGGGGCGTGGAGCGGGTGCGGGACGACGCCCGGCGCGTGCTCGAGGAGCTGGTCGACGAGCTCCTCCAGGACGGGCCGCCCGCCGACCTCACCGAGGCGGTGCTCGGCCCCTTCCCCATCGCGGTGATCTGCGCGCTGATGGGGGTCCCGGCCGGCGACCGGCACGCCATGCACACCTGGACCCAGCTGATCCTGTCCTCCGCGCACGGCGCCGCCGTCAGCGAGAAGGCCAAGGAGGAGATGGGCGCCTACTTCACCGATCTCATCGGCTCGCGCAAGGACAGCGCGGACGAGGACGTCGCCTCCCTGCTCGGCGCCGCCGTGGGCCGCGAGGAGATCACGCTCGCGGAGGCCGTCGGACTGGCGGTGCTGCTGCAGATAGGCGGCGAGGCGGTCACCAACAACAGCGGCCAGATGTTCTACCTCCTGCTGACCCGGCCGGAGCTGGCCGAACGGCTGCGCGCCGAGCCGGAGATCCGCCCGCAGGCCATCGACGAGCTGCTGCGGTACATCCCGCACCGCAACGCGGTCGGGCTGTCCCGGATCGCCCTGGAGGACGTGGAGATCAAGGGTGTGCGGATCCGGGCGGGCGACGCGGTGTACGTGTCGTACCTGGCCGCGAACCGCGACCCGGACGTCTTCCCGGACCCCGGGACGATCGACTTCGCGCGCGGCCCGAATCCTCATGTGTCGTTCGGGTTCGGCCCGCACTACTGCCCCGGCAACCAACTGGCCCGGCTGGAGTCGCAGTTGCTGGTCGACGCGCTGCTCGACCGGGTACCGGGGCTGAAGCTCGCGGTGCCGCCGGACGAGGTGCCCTTCAAGAAGGGCGCGTTGATCCGCGGACCCGAGGCTCTGCCCGTGACGTGGTGAGGCCGCGATGAGCGCGACCGAAGGGCTGCTCGTGCCGCCGGGCCACGGCCGCGTCGTGGAGACGCCCGCCCAGCGCGTGACGTTCAAGGTCACCGGCTCGCACTCGCGGATCGCCTCCACCTTCGAGGTGGACGTGCCGCCGGGGTTCGACGTCGGCGCCCATGTGCACACGCGCAGCGAGGAGTTGTTCTACGTGCTCGAGGGCGAGCTGGACGTGCTCGCCTTCGAGCCGCGGATCCGCACTCCCGACAACTGGCAGCGATGGGAGTCCCGTTCGGGCCACCGGGTGGTGCGGGCGACGCCGGGCACGGTGATCGTCGTACCGCCCGGCTGCCCCCACGCGTTCGCGAACCCGACGGACGTCCCGGCCAGGATGTTCTTCCAGGCCTCCCCGCCGCCCGACCACGAGCGGTACTTCGAGGAGCTGCTGGAGATCCTGGGCGCCGGGGGCCCGCCGGACCACGCGGCGATCGAGGGACTCAGGAAGCGCTACGACATCGAGCAGCTCACCCCGCTGAAGCACCGGTGAGCTCCCGGCCGGAAGGGGCGCCGGGGCGGGCGCCTACCGGATCGGCATGCCGGAGAGCGTCCGGGCGATCACCAGGCGCTGGATCTCGCTGGTGCCTTCGAAGATCGTATAAATCGCCGCGTCGCGGTGCATACGCTCCACCGGGTACTCCCGGGTGTAGCCGTTGCCGCCCAGGATCTGGATCGCCTGGGCGGTGACCTTCTTCGCGGTCTCGCTGGCGAACAGCTTGGACATCGAGCCCTCGGCGGCCGTGAACTGCTTGCCGTTGACCGCCATCCAGGAGGCCCGCCACACCAGCAGCCGGGCCGCGTCGATCTGCGTGCGCATGTCGGCGAGCTGGAAGGCCACGCCCTGGTTGTCGATGATCGGGCGGCCGAACTGCTCACGCGTCTTCGCGTAGTCGAGGGCGACCTCGTAGGCGGCCCGGGCGGTGCCCACCGCCATCGCGCCGACCGCGGGACGGCTCGCCTCGAAGGTGGCCATGGCCGCGTTCTTGACGCGCTCGCCGCCCTTCCTGGCCCGCTCGCGGGCCCGGGCGAGGCGCTCGTCGAGCTTCTCCTTGCCGCCGAGCAGGCAGGAGCCGGGGACGCGCACGTTGTCGAGGACCACCTCGGCGGTGTGCGAGGCGCGGATGCCGTGCTTCTTGAACTTCTGGCCCTGGGACAGTCCCGGCGTGTTCGGCGGGACGATGAAGGAGGCGTGGCCCTTGGAGCCCAGCTCCGGGTCCACGAGGGCGACGACGACGTGGACGTTGGCTATGCCGCCGTTGGTCGCCCACGTCTTGGTGCCGTTGAGCACCCACTCGTCCTTGGCCTCGTCGTAGACCGCGCGGGTCCGCAGGGAGGCCACGTCGGAGCCGGCGTCGGGCTCGGAGGAGCAGAAGGCGGCGACCTTGACGTCGTTCGCGTCGCCGTACATCTGGGGGATCCAGGTGCCGATCTGCTCCTCGGTGCCGTTGGCGAGCACGCCCACGGCGGCGAGGCCGGTGCCGACGATGGACAGGGCGATGCCCGCGTCCCCCCAGAAGAGTTCCTCCGTGGCCATCGGGATGCCGAGGCCGGTGGAGTCGAAGTACTGCTGGGCGTAGAAGTCGAGGGAGTAGATGCCGACCTTGGCCGCCTCCTGGATGACCGGCCAGGGAGTCTCCTCACGCTCGTCCCATTCGGCGGCCGCGGGGCGGATCACATCGGCGGCGAAGCCGTGGAGCCAGTCCCGGACCTCCCTCTGTTCGTCGTTGAGCTCCATGGTGAACTCGGCCATGTCCCCTCCAGTGGCGCATACGTGCGTGTTACTTACGGTAACCCGAGTCTGTTACCGGCGGGTAGGAAAAGTCAACTCCCGAAGGCTCCTCGGCAGCCCGTTCGAGGTACCCGCTGCGGTCAGTGTTAGTTTGCGCAGGCGTCACCGATTCAGCACGGGTGGGGAGAGCTCATGGACACCACGCAGCGGACCGATCAGCAGCGGTCCGCCGACCGCCGACGGCGCGAGCTGCTGGAGGCCGCCGACCGGGTGGTGCTGCGCGACGGCCCGCAGGCCTCGATGAACGCCATCGCCGCCGAGGCCGGCATCACCAAACCGATCCTCTACCGCCACTTCGGCGACAAGGGAGGACTGTACGCGGCCCTCGCCAAGCGCCACACGGACGCGCTCCTCGACTCGCTGCGGGCGGCGCTGGACGCCCCGGCGGAGCGCCGCGAGCGGGTGGAGGCGACGCTCGACACCTATCTCGCCGCCATCGAGGCACGCCCGCAGGTGTACCGGTTCCTGATGCACCCGGCGGAGGGCGGCCAGGGCGGCGACCAGGGCTTCGACGTCGGCAAGCACTCCGCTCCCCTGCTGCGCCGGATGGGCGAGGAGCTGGCCCAGGTGATCGAGGACCGGCTGGACCTCGGACCGGGCAGCCAGCAGCTCGCCCGGGTCTGGGGCCACGGGATCGTCGGCATGATGCACGCGGCGGGCGACTGGTGGCTGGGCGAGCGCCCCTGCTCCCGGGCGGAGCTGGTGCGCAGCCTGGCCGACCTGCTGTGGGGCCGCCTCGCGGCCGCCGGGGACAAGGTGGGCGGCCCGGGCTTCTGACCCCCGCCGCCGGGCGGCGGGCCGGGATCCCGGCGTCCGCCATCGGCCGTCGGCCGGGACTCCGGCGCCCGCGCCCCGGCCGCGGGCCGGGACTCCGGCCCGCCGCCGGCCGCGGGCCGCGGGTGGCGGGTGGCGGGTGGCCGGACGACGACGGGCATCCACGGCGCGCGGAAGGCCGGCGAGGCCGGCAGGGCCGTCCGTGCCCGCGGCGGCGGCGCCGGGTACCGGAGCCGCCCGGCCACGGCCTCACCCCTCGGGCCGCCCCGCTCACCGGTGCCAGGAGGCCCGCGCCACCTGGCGCATCAGGCGGCGCCGGCGCCGGCCCTCCAGACGGTCGGCGTACACCTTCCCCTCCAGGTGGTCGCACTCGTGCTGCAGGCACCGCGCGAAGAACCCCGTGCCGTGCACGGTGACCGGCTCCCCGGTCACCGTGCGGCCCTCGACGACCGCGTGGTCGTAGCGCTCCGTGCCCGCCTCCAGGCCCGGCAGGGACAGACAGCCCTCCGGGCCGCGGACCACCACGCCGTCCGCCTCCACCAGCCGCGGGTTCACCACGTGCCCGAGGTGCCGGACGTCCTCGTCGTCGGGGCAGTCGAAGACGAACACCCGCAAGGACTCGCCGATCTGGTTCGCGGCCAGTCCCACCCCCCGCGCCGCGTACATCGTCGCGAACAAGTCCTCCACGAGCCGTGCCAGTTCGGGACCGAAGTCGGTGACCTCCCGGCAGGGCTCGCGCAGCACCGGGTCCTGGAGCAGGGTGAGGGGCCGGACGCGCCCGCGGGCGCCCGGGATCGAGCCGTGTCGCATGGCGGCAAGGGTACGGTCCTCTCGAACGCGCGAAGGGCGCGCGGGTGCCGCTGCGGTGCCGGGGTTCGGGAGTGCGAAGGGATCTCGATAGGCTGAGGTCCACACCACGTTGCCGAATGGCTTTTCAGGCGCGGCGCGTACGCAAGGAGGATCGAGAACTGATGGCAGGCAACTCGGACCCGCTCTCGCCGCGGGCCAAGCTGGCCGTGACCGCGGGCAAGGCGGTCGCTGCGGCATCGCGCGCCGCGGGGCGCGGCAGCGGTTCGGTGATCGGGGGCAAGGTGGCCCTCAGGCTCGACCCCGACCTGCTCGCCCGTCTGGCCCAGCACCTGGACGTGGTCCTGGTCTCGGCGACCAACGGCAAGACCACGACGACCCGGCTCATCGCCGAGGCGCTGCGGGCCGCGGGCCCGGTGGTCTCCAACGCGCTCGGAGCCAACATGCCCGCGGGCATCACCTCGGCCCTCGCGGGCGGCTCGGACGCGAAGTTCGGCGTGATCGAGGTCGACGAGAAGTACCTCGCCGGTGTGGCGCGGGACACCTCCCCCAAGTGCATCGCGCTGCTGAACCTCTCCCGCGACCAGCTCGACCGCGCCGCCGAGACCCGGATGCTCGCCGAGCACTGGCGCGAGGGCCTGTCCGGGTCCAAGGCCGTGGTCGTCGCCAACTGCGACGACCCGCTGGTGGTGTGGGCCGCCTCCTCCTCCCCCAACGTGGTCTGGGTGGCCGCCGGGCAGATGTGGAAGGACGACGCCTGGTCCTGCCCGTCCTGCGGCGGTGTGATGCAGCGTCCGGGCGACGACTGGTTCTGCAGCGAGTGCGGCTTCCGCCGGCCCACCCCGAGCTGGGCGCTCTCCGGCGACCACGTCCTCGACCCGCACGGTTCGGCCTGGCCGATCCACCTGCAGCTGCCGGGCCGCGCCAACAAGGCCAACGCCGCCTCCTCGGCCGCCGTGGCCGCCGTCTTCGGGGTGCCGCCGCAGGTCGCGCTGGAGCGGATGTACCAGGTCCAGGCCGTCGCCGGGCGCTACGACGTCGTGCAGTTCATGCAGCGCGACCTGCGCCTGCTGCTGGCGAAGAACCCGGCCGGCTGGCTGGAGACGTTCTCCCTGATCGACCCGCCGCCCACCCCGGTGATCCTCTCCGTGAACGCGCGCGGCGCCGACGGCACCGACACGTCCTGGCTCTGGGACGTCGACTACACGCGGCTGACCGGCCACCCCATCTTCGTGATCGGCGACCGGAAGCTGGACCTCGCGGTGCGCCTGGAGGTGGCGAACCAGCACTTCCAGGTCTGCGAGAACCTCGACCAGGCCGTCCAGCAGGCCCCGCCGGGCCGCATCGAGGTCATCGCGAACTACACCGCGTTCCAGGACCTGCGCCGTCGCGTCGGCAACTGACCACGAAGGACGATCACTTCATGAGCGACAACCAACTGCGGCTGGTGTGGATCTACCCGGACCTGCTGAGCACCTACGGCGACCAGGGCAACGCCCTCGTCGTGGAGCGCCGGGCCCGGCAGCGCGGCCTGGACGTGGCCCGGCTCGACGTGCGCAGCGACCAGCCGATCCCGACCTCCGGCGACATCTACCTGATCGGCGGCGGCGAGGACCGGCCGCAGCGGCTCGCGGCCGAGCGGCTGCGCCGCGACGGGCACCTCCAGCGTGCGGTGCAGAACGGCGCGATCGTCTTCTCCGTGTGCGCCGGCTACCAGATCCTCGGCCACGAGTTCATCAACGACCTCGGTCAGCGCGAGCCGGGCCTCGGCCTGCTCGACGTGGTCTCGGTGCGCGGGGAGGGCGAGCGGTGCGTCGGTGACGTACTGGCCGACATCGACCCTCAGCTCGGCCTGCCCCCGCTGACCGGCTTCGAGAACCACCAGGGCGTCACCCACCTCGGCTCGACCGCCCGCCCCTTCGCGCGGACCCGCTTCGGCAAGGGCAACGGCACCGGGGACGGCACGGAGGGCGCGTACAACGGCACGGTCTTCGGCACGTACATGCACGGGCCGGTCCTCGCCCGCAACCCGCAGATCGCCGACCTGCTGCTGAAGCTGGCGCTCGACGTCAACGCGCTGCCGCCGATCGACGACCGCTGGTACGAGGCGCTGCGCGAGGAGCGCATCGCCGCGGCGCAGCAGCCCGCGTAGCGGCGGCGAGCCGGCGCGGCCTCGGCCCGGTCGCGCCGGCTCGTCCACGCTCTCCCCGGCTCGGCCTCACCAGCCCGTCCGACAGCGTTTCCGCACAGGTGAGCGGGCCCTTCTGACAGCCCTTCCGCACAGGTGAGCGGGCCCGTCCAGCAGGCGGACGCACGGTGCTGCCCCTCCCCCCGGTGCCGCTAGGGTGGCGGGGATCGAGCCGGACAACGTGGTCCGGTCCCCGCGCCCACGTTGAGAAGGTTGTTCGGGCTATGCGCATTGGTGTCCTCACGTCCGGCGGCGACTGCCCCGGCCTGAACGCCGTCATCCGGTCCGTCGTGCACCGTGCCGTCGTCGACCACGGCGACGAGGTCATCGGCTTCCGCGACGGCTGGAAAGGCCTCCTGGAGTGCGACTACCTCAAGCTCGACCTCGACGCGGTGGGCGGCATCCTCGCCCGCGGCGGCACCATCCTCGGCTCCTCCCGGGTCCGTCCCGAGCACCTGCGGGACGGCGTGGAGCGGGCCAGGGGCCATGTCGAGGAGCTCGGGCTCGACGCGATCATCCCGATCGGCGGCGAGGGCACGCTCAAGGCGGCCCGGCTGCTGTCGGACAGCGGTCTCCCCATCGTCGGGGTGCCGAAGACCATCGACAACGACATCGCGGTCACGGACGTCACCTTCGGTTTCGACACGGCCGTGACCGTCGCCACCGAGGCCCTGGACCGCCTCAAGACCACCGCCGAGTCCCACCAGCGGGTGCTGATCGTGGAGGTCATGGGCCGCCACACCGGCTGGATCGCGCTGCACTCCGGCATGGCGGCCGGCGCGCACGCCGTCGTCGTCCCGGAACGGCCCTTCGACATCGACGAGTTGACGCGCAAGGTCGGCGAGCGTTTCGAGGCGGGCAAGCGGTTCGCCATCGTCGTCGCCGCGGAGGGCGCCAAGCCGAAGGCCGGTGGCATGGAGTTCGACGAGGGCGGCAAGGACATCTACGGCCACGAGCGGTTCGCCGGGATCGCCCGCCAGCTCTCCGTCGAGCTGGAGGAGCGGCTGGGCAAGGAGGCGCGCCCGGTCATCCTCGGGCACGTGCAGCGCGGCGGGACGCCCACGGCGTACGACCGGGTGCTGGCGACCCGGTTCGGCTGGCACGCGGTGGAGGCCGTGCACCGGCGCGAGTTCGGTCACATGACCGCGCTGCGCGGCACCGACATCGTGATGGTGCCGCTGGCGAAGGCCGTGGAGACGCTGAAGACGGTGCCGCAGGAGCGGTACGACGAGGCGGAGTGCGTGCTCTGACCCCGCGCCCCTGAGGGTGTCGCACCGCCCCCGGTCGCAGCCGTGACCGGGGGCGGTTCTAGTCTGGTGCGGACAGACGTGCACAACCCCCACGAATCAGGAGCCGGCGGATGGATCACAGCGGGCACGGCATGATCATGGATCTGCCGCCGTTCACGCCGGCGCGCTCTCTCGCGTGGTCGGCGGACCCGTTCTTCCTCGTCGCCTGCCTGCTCGGGCTGGGCCTGTACGCCTGGGGCGTGGTGCGGCTGCGGCGGCGGGGGGACTCCTGGCCGGTGGGCCGGACGGCCGCCTTCGTCATCGGCGTGCTGACCGTGGGCCTGATGATGTGCACCCGGCTGAACGACTACGGCATGGTCATGTTCAGCGTGCACATGGTCCAGCACATGGTCATCAGCATGCTGTCGCCGATCCTGATCCTGCTCGGCGCGCCGGTCACCCTGGCGCTGCGCGCGCTGCCGGTGGCGGGCAGGGGGCGCAAGGGGCCGCGCGAGGTGCTGCTGGCCCTGCTGCACAGCCGCTACCTGCGGATCGTCACCCACCCCGCGTTCACCATCCCGATGTTCATCGCGAGCCTGTACGCGCTGTACTTCACGCCGCTGTTCGACTTCCTGATGGGCTCGAAGGCGGGGCACGTCGGGATGATGGTGCACTTCCTCGCCGTCGGCGTGGTCTTCTTCTGGCCGATCATGGGCGTGGACCCGGGCCCCAACCGGCCGGGCTACCTC
The DNA here is from genome assembly GCF_044763235.1 of Streptomyces sp. NPDC096152. NCBI lineage: Bacteria > Bacillati > Actinomycetota > Actinomycetes > Kitasatosporales > Streptomycetaceae > Streptomyces > Streptomyces sp. NPDC096152. Next base: position 457,988 of record NZ_JBIWFW010000006.1, read on the forward strand.
ATGCGGATGCTGGAGCTTTTCGCGGGGATGCCGTTCCACGCGTTCTTCGGCATCGCGCTCATGATGGCCACCACCCCCATGGTCGGCACCTTCCTGCACCCGCCCGCCTCGCTCGGCATCGACCCGCTCTCCGACCAGAACGCGGCCGGCGGCATCGCCTGGGCGTTCAGCGAGATCCCGTCCGTGCTGGTGCTGCTCGCGCTGCTGTTCCAGTGGTACCGCTCCGAGCAGCGGCAGGCGCGGCGCAAGGACCGGGCCGCGGACCGCGACGGCGACAAGGAGCTGGAGGCGTACAACGCCTATCTGGCCTCGCTCAACGCCCGCGGGAACTGACCGGCCGCGCCGCCGCGTGGCGGAGACGGCCGCGCGGATCGAGCCGCCGCGTGGCGGAAGGGCGCCGCACGGATCGGGCCGACCGGAGGCGGACGGGGCACCATGGTGGGGTCGGACCATGAGGAGGGTGTCGCGATGCCCGGTTCCACGGACGGTTCCACGAAGACGATGGGAGCGCTCACCGTCGGCGCGCTCGTCGCGGTGACGGCGTACACGGTGGCGCTCGGCAGCAACGGCTGGCTGTGGTTCGGCTGGGTGGTGCTGGGCCTGATCACCCTCGCGCTGGCCGCGTCCCGGCGCGCCTGACGGTCACTGCCCGGAAAGGCGCCCGGCGGAGTGCACCCCCGGCTGGTACTTGGGCAGCCGGACGGTGATCTTCATGCCCGCCCCCGGCGCGGTCTCGAGGACGAGTCCGTGGTCGTCGCCGTAGACCTGGCGGATCCGGTCGTCGACGTTGGACAGACCGATGCCGCCGGACGGGCTGACCTCGCCGGCGAGGATGCGGCGCAGCAGGCCGGGGTCCATGCCCGCGCCGTCGTCCTCGATGACGACGAGTGCCTCGGCGCCCGCGTCCTGCGCGGTGATCCGGATGCGGCAGGTGTCGGTCCTGCCCTCCAGGCCGTGCTTGACGGCGTTCTCGACAAGCGGCTGCAGGCACAGGAAGGGCAGCGCCACCGGGAGCACCTCGGGGGCGATCTGGAGGGTCACGGCGAGGCGGTCGCCGAAGCGTGCCCGGACCAGCGCGAGGTAGTGCTCGATGGCGTGGAGCTCGTCGGCCAGGGTGGTGAAGTCGCCGTGCCGGCGGAACGAGTAGCGGGTGAAGTCGGCGAACTCCAGCAGCAGCTCCCGGGCCCGCTCGGGGTCGGTGCGGACGAACGAGGCGATCACCGCCAGCGAGTTGAAGATGAAGTGCGGGGAGATCTGGGCGCGCAGGGCCTTGATCTCGGCCTCGATGAGCCGGGTGCGGGAGCGGTCGAGGTCGGCGAGCTCCAGCTGGACGGAGACCCAGCGGGCGACCTCGGCCGCGGCCCGGACCAGCACGGCGGACTCCCGGGGCGCGCAGGCGACGAGGGCACCGTGCACCCGGTCGTCGACGGTGAGCGGGGCGACGACGGCCCAGCGCAACGTGCAGTCCGGTGTCTCGCAGGTGAGCCGGAACGCCTCCCCGCGCCCGGTCTCCAGGGGGCCCGCGAGGCGCTCCGCGATCTCGCCGCGGTGGTGCGCTCCCACCCCGTCCCAGACCAGGACCCGCTGGTCGTCCGCGAGGCAGAGGGCGTCGGTGCCGAGCAGCGTGCGCAGGCGGCGGGCCGACTTGCGGGCGGTCTCCTCGGTCAGTCCCGCGCGCAGCGGGGGCGCGGCGAGGGAGGCGGTGTGCAGGGTCTGGAAGGTGGCGTGCTCGACGGGGGTGCCGAGGCCGCCGAGGCTCTCCGGGCGGGCGGTGCGCCGCCCGAGCCAGAAACCGGCGGCCAGCAGCGGCAGGACGGCCACGCAGAGCCCGGCGAGGAAACCGCTCACGTCTTCACCTCCGCCCGCAGCTGCTCGGGCAGGTGGAACAGGGCGAGGATCGCCGCGGTCCCGGCGGGGACCCGGCCCGGCGTGGCCAGGGACACCAGCATCATGGTGAGGAAGCCCAGCGGCACCGACCACAGGGCGGGCCAGGCCAGCAGCGCGTGCAGCGGACCGGCGCCGGGCAGGCCCGCCATGGTCGCGGCCACGGCGACCAGCGCGGAGCCGCCGCCCACCAGCATCCCGGCGGCCGCGCCGGGCGGGGTGAGGCGGCGCCACCAGATGCCGAGGACGAGCAGCGGGCAGAAGGACGAGGCGGACACCGCGAAGGCGAGCCCGACGGCGTCGGCGACGGGCAGCCCGCCGACGAGGACGCTCGCGGCGAGGGGCACGGCCATGGCGAGCACCGTGCCGAGCCGGAAGTGGCGTACGCCGCGCGAGGGCAGGACGTCCTGGGTGAGCACCCCGGCCACCGCCATGGTCAGTCCGGAGGCGGTCGACAGGAACGCGGCGAAGGCGCCGCCCGCGACCAGCGCGCCCAGGAGGTCGCCGCCGAGGCCGCCGATCAGCCGGTCGGGCAGGAGCAGGACGGCGGCGTCGGCGTCCGAGGTGAGGGCCAGTTCGGGGGCGTAGAGGCGGCCGAGGGCGCCGTACACGGGCGGCAGCAGGTAGAAGCCGCCGACCAGGCCGAGGACGGCGACCGTGGTGCGGCGGGCGGCGACGCCGTGCGGGCTGGTGTAGAAGCGGACGACGACGTGCGGCAGGCCCATGGTGCCGAGGAAGGTGGCGAGGATCAGCCCGTACGTGGCGTACAGCGGGCGTTCCTGGCGGCCGGCGGCGAGCGAGGTCGACATGCCGCCGTCGGTGCCGCGCCCGGTCTGCGGGACGCGGGAGTCCTTGGCGAAGGTGAGGCGGGTGCCGCGCTCGACGTGGTGGACCCCGGCGGCCAGGCGCACCGGCCGGCCGTCGTGGCCGTGGCCGTCGACGGTGCCGCGCACGGTGACGGTCAGGGGCCGCTCCAGGCGCAGGTCGAGGGTGTCGGCGACGCGGACGGTGTGCCGGTCGCGGAAGGCGGGCGGTTCGTCGAAGACGTGGCGGGGCGCGCCGTCGTGCTGCCAGGCGAGGACGAGGAAGAGGGCGGGGACGAGGAGGGCGGTCAGCTTCAGCCAGTACTGGAAGGCCTGGACGAAGGTGACGCTGCGCATGCCGCCCGCGGCGACGGTCGCCACCACGACGACGGCGACGATCACTCCGCCGAGCGCGTCGGGCGCGCCGGTGAGCACCGTCAGCGTCAGCCCCGCCCCCTGGAGCTGGGGCAGCAGGTAGAGCCAGCCGACGCCCACGACGAAGGCGCCCGCGAGCCGTCGTACCGCCTGCGAGCCGAGCCGCGCCTCGGCGAAGTCGGGCAGCGTGTAGGCGCCGGAGCGGCGCAGCGGGGCGGCGACGAACAGGAGCAGGACCAGATAGCCGGCCGTGTAGCCGACCGGGTACCAGAGCATGTCCGGGCCCTGGACGAGGACCAGGCCGGCGATGCCGAGGAAGGAGGCGGCGGAGAGGTACTCGCCGCTGATGGCGGCCGCGTTCAGGCGCGGTCCGACGGTGCGGGAGGCGACGTAGAAGTCGGAGGTGGTGCGCGAGACGCGCAGCCCGAAGGCGCCGACGAGGACGGTGGCGACGACGACGAGGGCGACGGCGGGGACGGCGTATCCGGAGTGCACGGTGCTGTGTGGTCCCCTCAGCGGTCCTCGACCAGGCGCACGAAGTCGCGTTCGTTGCGCTCCGCGCGGCGTACGTACCAGCGGGCGAGCAGCACCAGCGGGGCGTAGAGGCAGAAGCCGAGCACGACCCAGCGCAGGCGGCGGGCGTCCGGGGCGGCCGCGAAGGCCAGGGGCAGCGGGCCGACGAGCAGCACGAGCACGGTGAGCACGGCGAGCCCGGCCCGCAGCTGGGAGCGCATCAGGGAGCGGACGTAGGTGTGGCCGAGGGTGGTCTGCTCGTCGATCTCGGTGCGCGGGCGGTACTGGCCGGGGACCCGGCGGGTGCGGCGGGGCGGGCCGGTGACGACGACGCGGCGTTCGGTGGCGTCCTGCGGCATGTGCGGCATCCCCCTAGCGTGCGGTCCGGCGCATCAGCAGCTCCCGCAGTTCGCGGGCGTGGCGGCGGCTGACCTGGAGTTCCTCCGCGCCGACGAGCACGCTCACCGCGCCCGCGTCCAGGCGGAGTTCGCCGATGTGGCGCAGGGCGACCAGGTGGCGGCGGTGGATGCGGACGAAGCCGCGGGAGCGCCAGCGTTCCTCCAGCGTGGACAGCGGGATGCGCACGAGGTGGCTGCCCTTGCCGGTGTGCAGCCGGGCGTAGTCGCCGCGCGCCTCGACATGGGTGATGTCGTCCACGGCGACGAAGCGGGTGACGCCGCCGAGTTCGACGGGCACGTGGTCGGGGTCCGGCTCGCTCACCGGGATCCGGGGGGCGGTGTCGCGCAGATGGGCCGCCCGCCGCACGGCCTCCGCGAGCCGCTCCTTGCGGACCGGTTTGAGCACGTAGTCGACGGCCTTGAGGTCGAAGGCCTGAACCGCGAAGTCCTCGTGGGCGGTGACGAACACGATCAGCGGCGGCTCCGCGAACCCGGTCAGCAGCCGGGCCAGGTCGAGCCCGTCGAGTCCGGGCAGGTGGATGTCGAGGAAGACCACGTCGATCGCGTCGGGTCCGCCGGGACCGGACTGGAGGGCGCGGTTGATCCGGCGCAGTGCCTCGGTCGCGTCGCCGGCGCCCTCGACGCTGCCGATGCGGGGGTCGGCGTCCAGCAGGTAGAGCAGCTCCTCGAGCGAGGGGCTTTCGTCGTCGACGGCGAGGGCGCGCAGCATGAAGGTGGAGTGTAAGGGCGATCCGCGCGCCTGCCCATGTCCGGGCGTGGACGTTCCCGCTGGATACAGTGCCGACATGCACAGCAGGCAAGCCCCGTTCGACGAGCTCGACCGGAAGATCCTCACCGCCCTGATGGCCAACGCCCGCACCAGTTTCGCCGAGATCGGCGCGGCGATCGGCCTGTCGGCGACGGCGGTCAAGCGCCGGGTGGACCGGCTGCGCGAGGCGGGTGTGATCACCGGGTTCACGGCCACGGTGAAGCCGTCGGCGCTGGGCTGGCGCACCGAGGCGTACGTCGAGGTGTACTGCGAGGGCGCGGCTCCGCCCCGGCGGCTCGCGGAGGTCGTCCGCAACCACCCGGAGATCACGGCGGCGATGACCGTGACCGGCGGCGCGGACGCGCTGCTGCACGTGCGGGCGCGGGACGTGGAGCACTTCGAGGAGGTGCTGGAGCGGATCCGGACTGAGCCGTTCATCCGCAAGACGATCAGTGTGATGGTGCTGTCCCATCTGCTGCCGGAGAGCCCGGAGGCGGGTGCCAGCCATCCGGCGCCGCAGGACGCAGCAGACGTGCGCTGAGGCCGTCGAGAACGCAGCGTTCCTGCTCATACGCGCAGCTCTCCTCGCTTGTCGCGCGTGCTGGGGCGTTTCTACCTTTGTCTCGACCCCAGTCGTCACTCCCAGGAAGCGGAGGGAACCCTCTGTGCCCGAGAGCCGTGTGCAGCGCCGGCGGCGCTACCTCGTCTGCGAACCCAGACACTTCGCCGTGCAGTACGCGATCAACCCCTGGATGGATCCCGGCCGTCCCGTCGACGTCGGCCTCGCCCAGGCCCAGTGGAAGGCGCTGATCGACGCCTACCGCGCCCACGGACACACCGTCGAGACCGTGGAGCCCGTACCCGGACTGCCGGACATGGTCTTCGCCGCGAACTGCGCGGTCGTCGTCGACGGCCGCGTCTTCGGCTCCCTCTTCCACGCCCCCGAGCGGCGTCCCGAGTCCCTCCCCTACGACACCTGGTTCAAGGCGGCCGGCTTCGACGTCTACCGCCCCGAGTCGGTGTGCGAGGGCGAGGGCGACCTGGTGCCGGCCGGGCGCTGGGTCCTCGCCGGCACCGGCTTCCGGACCACTCGCGAGGCGCACCGCGAGGCGCAGGAGTACCTCGGCGCCCCGGTGGTCGGCCTGACCCTGGTGGACCCGTACTTCTACCACCTGGACACGGCGCTCTTCGTCCTCGACGACGACAACATCGCCTACTACCCGGAGGCGTTCTCGCCCGGCAGCCGCGAGGTGCTCGCCCGGCTCTACCCGGACGCGGTGCTCGCCACCCGGGAGGACGCCATGGCGTTCGGCCTGAACTCCGTCTCCGACGGCCGCCACGTCTTCATCTCGCCCACCGCGACGCACCTCGCCGCCCGGCTCGCCGAGCGCGGCTACGTCCCCGTCCCCGTCGACCTGTCCGAGTTCCACAAGGCAGGCGGCGGCATCAAGTGCTGCACCCAGGAGATCCGCTCATGACGGCACCCGCCCGTACCCGTACGTCCGCCGACCTGATCCGGGCCGAGGAGCCGGTCCTCGCCCACAACTACCACCCGCTGCCCGTGGTCGTCGCCCGTGCCGAGGGTGCCTGGGTGGAGGACGTCGAGGGCACCCGCTACCTGGACATGCTGGCCGGCTACTCGGCCCTCAACTTCGGCCACCGCCACCCCGCGCTGGTCGAGGCGGCGCACCGCCAGCTCGACCGGCTGACGCTCACCTCCCGGGCCTTCCACAACGACCGGCTCGCCGAGTTCGCGGAGCGGCTCGCCCGGCTCACCGGGCAGGACATGGTGCTGCCCATGAACACCGGCGCCGAGGCGGTCGAGAGCGGCATCAAGCTGGCCCGCAAGTGGGCCTACGAGGTCAAGGGCGTCCCGGCCGACCAGGCCACGATCGTGGTCGCGGCGGACAACTTCCACGGCCGTACGACGACGATCGTCAGCTTCTCGACGGACGAGACGGCACGGTCGGGCTTCGGCCCGTTCACCCCCGGCTTCCGGGTCGTCCCCTACGACGACCTGGCGGCCCTGGAGGCGGCGATCGACGAGACGACGGCCGCGGTGCTGATCGAGCCGATCCAGGGCGAGGCGGGCGTCATTGTCCCGCGCGACGGCTACCTCGCCGGTGTCCGCGAGCTCACCCGCCGGAAGAACTGCCTGTTCCTCGCCGACGAGATCCAGTCGGGTCTCGGGCGTACCGGGCACACGCTCGCCGTCGACCACGAGGGGGTCGCGCCGGACGTCGTCCTGCTGGGCAAGGCGCTCGGCGGCGGCATCGTGCCGGTGTCGGCGGTCGTCGGGCGGCGCGAGGTGCTGGGGGTGCTGCGGCCCGGGGAGCACGGTTCGACCTTCGGCGGCAACCCGCTGGCGGCCGCGGTCGGCACGGCGGTGGTGGAGCTGCTGGAGACCGGCGAGTTCCAGCGCCGGGCGGCGGAGCTGGGCGCGGTCCTGCGCAACGGGCTGACCGCGCTGGCCGGCCGGGGCGTGGTCGGGTTCCGCTCCCGCGGCCTGTGGGCCGGCGTCGACGTCGACCCCGCCATCGGCACCGGCCGCGAGGTCAGCGAGCGTCTGATGCGGGAGGGCGTCCTGGCCAAGGACACTCACGGGTCCACGATCCGGCTGGCGCCGCCGCTGACCATCACGGAGGACGAGCTGCGCTCGGCGCTCGGCTCCCTGGAGAAGGTGCTGACCGCCTGACGGTGGCATGAGGCCGGGACATGCGGCCGGGGGGCGTCCGTGACCGGGCGCCCCCCGGTGGCCTTCCGGCGCTCCGCGCGCCAGGGGTGTCAGTGGTAGGCGTGGACCACCGCGTGCCCCTTGCCGCGGCCGATCATCCACCGGTTGACCGGGGTGGTGAGCAGGAAGGCCAGCAGGAGCGAGAAGGCGAGGGAGGCCCAGAACAGCGGCTGGGCGAGGCCCGCGTCCATGGCGCCGGGCACTCCGACCATGACCGTGTTGTCGATCAGCTCCATCACCAGGATGGACACCGTGTCCGCGGCCAGGGCGATCTTGAGCGCCTGCCGGAGGGGCACACCCGCGCGCAGGACGCCGCGCATGGTCAGCGCGTACCCGAAGACGAAGGCCAGCGCGATGGAGAGGACGACGGTCGCCGCGTTGTGCAGGCCGGCGGCGGTGCCGATGATCATGCCGAGGACCTCGCCGATGGCGCAGCCGGTGAGGCAGTGCAGCGTCGCCCGGGCGGCCGCGCGCCAGGAGGCGCCTGCTGTCGGGGCGTGGTGGGTGTGATCGGCGTGCGGTTCGGGCTGGTGTCCGGTCCGGTGCTCGGGGTGGTGCTGGGTGTGCGCCGAGTGATCCATGATCGTGCTCCCCTTGTCGTCGAACGTCCACCGCGCACAACCGTATACCCCCAGGGGGTATTCCCACTCGGTGCTTTTCTTTCCGCCGCCGGCCCGCCCCGGGGCCGCCGGACACACCGACGGCCCCGAGGCGGGCGGAAAGGGGTTGCCGGCGCGTTACTTCCCGCCGAGCAGCTTGTGCATCTCGGCGATCTCGGCGGACTGCGAGGTGACGATCGAGCCGGCCATCGACGTGGCGGCCCCGTAGGCGCCCTTGGCCTGCTCGGTCTTGGCCATGGAGACGGCGCCCTCGTGGTGGCCGATCATCATCTGGAGGAACGCCTTGTCGAAGGCGTCACCGGAGAGCTTCTTCAGCTTGCCCATGTCGGCGCCGCTCATCATGCCGGGCATCGAGGAGCCGGAGTGGTCCATGCCGGACGAGCCGGAGTGGTCCATGCCCGGCATGTCCCCCATACCGGAGGAGTTGTCCGCCGGCACCTCGGCGCCCCAGGCCCGCAGCCAGCCGCTCATGGTGTCGATCTCCGGGTCCTGCGCCTTCTTGATCTTCGCGGCGAGCTCCTTCACCTGCGGGGACTTCGCCCGGGACGGGACCAGGTCGGCCATGGCGACGGCCTGCCGGTGGTGCGGGATCATGCCCTGCGCGAACGTCACGTCCTGCGCGTTGTGGCCGCCCTTCCCGTTGGCGCCGGCCGACGGGGTGGAGGTCATGGAGTCCATGCCGTGGCCGGCGTGACCGGACGACGAGGAGTCGCCGCCGCCGCAGGCGGTCAGCACCACCGCGGCGGTCGCGGCGGCGGTCAGCGCCGCTGCCCGGCGGACGAGGGCACGGCGGATGGGGGAACGACGGACGGGGGAACGGCGAAATGCCATGAGGAACACAGCTCCTTGAAGCGCCCGCGTGAGGCACGCGGGTACGGCGGACGGTGAGACGGCCGAAGCACGCCACCCCGCATCGGGGTGCCGTGCGGGCGCCTCTAGATCCGCAGGAGCTGCAACTCGGCCAGTTCGGGTGGAGCCCGGCCCTCGGCGGCTCTGACGGCCGCACCGGCGGAGGCGGGGGCGGCCGGCCCACCGGGCACGGGGAGCGCCTCGGGCAGGGCGGGCGGCGCGTACGCCGTGGGCGTACCGGCCGCGGCACAGGTCCCGCCGGCGTGCTGCATGGCCATGCCGTCCTGGTCCACGCCGGTCAGGTGGGTGCAGGGATCGCCGTGCAGGTGCACGGGGGCGTGCCGGAACATGGCGTGGTGACCGGCGGTCTCCACGGTCGTCATCTCGCTGTGCTGCCCCGACGAGGGCATACCGGCCGGCGTCAGCACGTGCATCGCGAGCACGCCCGTCAGCACGGCCAGGACGAGCAGGATCCAGCGGGCGGGGTGGGCCGTACGGCCGGTGCGCGCGCTGGAGGTCATGCGCGCCATCCTACGGAGCCGCGCGTCCTCCCGTGCGCTGCCCGCCGCCGCCCGAGTGAGGCCCTCGTCACGTGGGTACCGCCCCCGCGGCGCGTCGCCGGGCGCGCGCGGCACACGCGGGCCCGGCAGGCGGAGGCGCGGGACCTTCCTGGGCGGCGCGTCCGGAACTCCGAACCCCGGGACACCCGGCCCCGGGACTCGAAACACCCAGCTTCGGGACACCGAGCTTCGAAACACCCAGCTTCGGGACACCACCCAATCAGCGCGCGGCGACCCGCAGGGCGGCGTGCCGGGCGATGCGCGTGGCCGCGTACTCCGTGCCCGCCACGAACCTCATCATCGGGCCGAACATCGGCGCCGCCAGCGAGCCGGTGAAGTACAGACCGGGCACCGACGACTCGAACGCGCTCGACAGCTCCGGAGCCTTGGAACCCGGTACGCACGCCACCGCGTCGCGCACCGCGGGCCGCAGAAAGGGCAGGGCGTCCAGGTCCAGCCGGTAACCGGTGGCCGCGAGGACGTGGTCGGCCTCAAGGGTGTCGCAGCGGGCGCCGGGGCCCGTGACGCGCAGGCGCGCGGTGTCCCGGACCGCCTCGGCGCCGGTGACCCGGCAGGCGGTGTGCACCGGCACGACGCCCTCGACCCGGTCCCGCAACCACCAGCCGCCGGACGGTCCGAGTGCCCGCCGGAAGAGCAGCAGCCGGGCCGCCGGAGGCAGCCGCCGCACCCCGCCGGGGGCCTTGCAGACCGCGGCCAGGGCCCAGCCGGTGCCCAGCGGCGAGGCGGGCCGGGCGATCCGCTGCGTCCAGGGCCGGACGGGTTCCGGCTCGGTCCCCCACAGCACCCGGCGCTCCCGGACCAGCACCCGCACCTCGGCGCCGGCCTCGTGCAGCAGCGCGGCACTCTCCAGCGCGGACTGACCGCCGCCGACGACGGCGACCCGCCGGCCCCCGTAGCGGGAGAGGTCGGTGTGGTGGCTGCTGTGCGACACCAGGGTCCGCGGCCCCGGCGCCCCGGGGTCGAGGCGCCGCAGTTCCTCGGGTATGTGGGCCAGTCCGCTCAGGCCGGTCGCCAGGACGACCGCGGCGGCGGTGAACTCCCGCCCGCCGTCGAGCCGTACGGCGAAGCCGTCCCCGGCCGGGGCGCGGTCGACGGCCGCCACCCGCGCGGGCTCCACGTCACCGACGTACCGCTTCTGGAACCACAGCCCGTAGCGGACGAAGACGTCGCACGGGATCGGGGTCAGCTCGGTCAGCTCCGGCTCGCCGTGCAGCAGGCGGAAGTCCGCCAGCCGGCCGCCGGCTTCGGGTGCGGACAGGTCCGTGGCGGCCGGGGTCGACTTCAGGAACATGCCGGTCGCCATGGCGTGCCGCCAACTGCCCATCACCTCGCCGAAGATGCGGTACGGCACGCCCGCGGCCCGCAGGTGCGCGGCGACCGACAACCCGTACGGGCCGGCTCCGACGATCACGACCGGATGCTTGGAGCGTCCGGTGAACTCCTGTGTCCGGGCAGGTCGTTGCCCCGGAAGCGACTGCGTCATGCGTCCCCCCGTCGTTCCCCCCGCCGCCTTCCCCAAGACGGCGCGACCTCGCGGGACGGCGTGCCGGCCAAGCGCCGCCGCACTCGTCCCCCCTCCGCCGCTCAGTGTTACCCAGCGGCCGGTGCCGGAATGCGCTGTCGCGAGATGTTGCCGGAACCTGGGCGAAGCGTTTACCGCGGCAAGAGGCCCATGTCCGCCACCCATCCCCCTGATCACGCCACGATCCGAGTTCAGGTTGATCTCTACCGGCGAGTAGCAGCAACCTGGTCCGGCGGTCCTCCCCACCCGCGTGAACGACACCCCGATTGCCGCACTGATGCGCCGTCAGAAGCGCGGGTACTAGGTCAGCATGGGTACGACCGGACCGGTTCCGCCCACCCGTGCACGCACCTACACTGGCACCCCACGACATGCCGGTTGACCTGCGAGAACGCGGCGGTCGAGCCGATCTGCACGAGTGAGGAGCGACGCCTTGTTCTACTACCTGCTCAAGTACGTGCTGCTGGGACCGCTGCTGAGACTGGTCTTCCGTCCACGCATCGAGGGCCTGGAGCACGTGCCGGCGTCCGGCCCGGCCATCGTCGCCGGCAACCATCTGTCCTTCTCGGACCACTTCCTGATGCCGGCGATCCTCAAACGGCGCATCACGTTCCTGGCGAAGGCCGAATACTTCACCGGGCCCGGCATCAAGGGCCGGCTCACCGCCGCCTTCTTCCGCAGCGCCGGGCAGATCCCGGTCGACCGCTCCGGCAAGGAGGCCGGTCAGGCCGCGATCCGGGAGGGGCTCGGGGTGCTCGGCAAGGGGGAGTTGCTCGGCATCTACCCGGAGGGCACCCGGTCGCACGACGGACGTCTGTACAAGGGCAAGGTCGGTGTGGCGGTGATGGCGCTCAAGGCCCGGGTACCGGTCGTCCCCTGCGCCATGATCGGCACCTTCGAGGCGCAGCCGCCCGGCCGGGTGGTCCCGCACATCCGCCCCGTCGCCATCCGGTTCGGCGAGCCCCTGGACTTCTCGCGCTACATCGGCATGGAGGACGAGAAGGCGGTCCTGCGCGCCGTCACCGACGAGATCATGTACGCGATCCTGGCACTGTCCGGGCAGGAGTACGTCGACCAGTACGCGGCCGACGCCAAGGCCGAGCAGGCCGCCGTGCAGGGCGCCAAGGAGCGCAGGTTCCCCCGCGCGCCGCTCGGCTGACCACCGGGTCCTGTCGCCGGACACGGCGACGGGCCGGCCGGTTTCCCGGCCGGCCCTCGGTGTTCAGATGTTCAGGTGTTCACCTCACCCGGTCACGGCTGCGGCGTGGCGTGCGGCGTGCAGGTCACGTCCGCGTCGTCCACCTTGCCGGTGAGCAGGTAGGCGTCCACCCGGGGGTTGATGCACGGGTTGACCAGACCGGTGACGCCGTGCGAGCCGGCGCCCTTCTCGGTGATCAGGCGGGAGCCCTTGAAGCGCTTGTGCAGCTCGACGGCGCCCTCGTACGGGGTGGCGGCGTCGTTGGTGGACTGCACGATCAGCACCGACGGCAGGCCCGGGCCGGTCTTGACGTCGACCGGAGTCTGCTGCTTGACCGGCCAGGTCGCGCAGGGCAGGTTCATCCACGCGTTGGCCCAGGTCATGAACGGGTAGTCCTTGTTGAGCCGGGTGTTGTCCCGGTCCCAACGCTGCCAGCTGGTGGGCCACTTGGCGTCGGTGCACTCGACGGCCGTGTAGACGGCGTTGCCGTTCTCCGAGGCGATGTTGCCCTTGGTGTCCGACATGTCGGGGGCGGCCGCGTCGACCAGGGCCTGGGTGTCGCCGGCGACGTACTTGCTGAACACCGTCGCGATCGGCACCCACGCGGAGTCGTAGTACGGCGCGCTCTGGAAGAAGCCGATGAGCTCGGCCGGGCCGACGACCCCGCCGATCGGGTTCTTCTTCGCGGTGGCGCGCAGCTGGAGCCACTTCGCCTGGACGGCGTCGCGGGTGGTGCCCAGGTGGAAGGCCGCGTCGTTCTTGGCGACCCAGTCCTCCCAGTCCTTCCAGCGGCCCTCGAAGGCGACGTCCTGGTTGAGGTTGGCCTGGTACCAGATGTTGTCCCGCGCCGGGTTGACGACGCTGTCGACGACCATGCGGCGGATGTGGCCGGGGAACAGCGTGCCGTAGACGGCGCCGAGGTAGGTGCCGTAGGAGACGCCCAGGTAGTTGATCTTCTTCTCGCCGAGCGCGGCGCGGATGACGTCCAGGTCGCGCGCGGTGTTCGGGGTCGTCATGTGCGGCAGCATCGCGCCGCTGCGCTCGTAGCAGCCGTCGGCGTACTCGCGGGCCAGCTTGCGCTGGGCGAGCTTGTCGGCCTCGGAGTCCGGGACCGGGTCGGCCTTGGGCGCCTTGACGAACTCCTGCGGGTCGACGCAGGAGATGGGCGCCGAGTGGCCGACGCCGCGCGGGTCGAAGCCGACGAAGTCGTAGGCCTTCGCCACGTTCGCCCAGACCGCGCTCTTGTTGGTGACGCGGGTCGGGAAGCGCAGGCCGGAGCCGCCAGGGCCGCCGGGGTTGTAGACGAGCGCGCCCTGGCGCTCCTGCGGGGTGCCGGTGTTCCCGATACGGTCCACCGCCAGCTTGATCTGCTTGCCGAAGGGCTTCGCGTAGTCGACCGGCACGGTGACCCAGCCGCACTGGATGGGCTTGGCCAGCCCCCAGTCGCCCGGGCAGTCCTGCCAGTCGATGCCGGCCTTCGCGGCACGGGCCGCGGCGATCGCGGCACCGCGCGCCTCGCGGTCCTGACCCTGGCGGTTGTTCGCGCTCGCCGCGGGCGCCGACACCGCGCCGGCTATCAGGGTGGCCGTGACGAGGGCGCCGGCCGAACCGAGCGCCGCCACACGGCTCTTACGTCTCATGTCCCTCAAGTGGGATCTCCCCGTACATCGTTGCGAATAGTAGGGAAGGATCCTTGCGGCTTCGAGCCGTCCGGCAACAGACTTCGTTGACCTTCTTTGCCAATCCGATAACCGGCGCGCGGTGTCCCGCTGAGCGGAGCCCCGACGAAGGGTCAGCCGAGCGCCGCCAGCGCCTCGTCCAGCGCCCGGCGCAGCAGCCGCCCGTCCGGTGCCGCGGCGGTCACCAGGGCGGCCGGACCGGCGAGCGGGACGAGGGCGGCTCCCTCACCCACCGTCCGGGGCGCGACCGGCTCGACAGCGTACTCCGGCCGGACCAGGACGAGTTGTCCCACGGCCCGGTGTCCTCCGAGGACGGCCGGTCCGTCCCAGCCGCCCGGCGCGCCGGGCCCGCAGTTCAGTTCCTGGTCGAGCACGGTCCGCCCGGAGATCCGTACCGCGAGACGGCTGGTGAGACGTCCGGGTTCCTCGCCCGCGCGTCCGAGCACCTGCTCCTCGCGCAGCACGAGCCGGGCCGTCGGCGCCAGGTCGACGCGGGTGGTGACGTGCAGATCGCTGCCCCGGGCGGAGATCAACTGCTCGGGCAGCCAGCGCAGTTCTCCCCCGTCGTCGACCGTGAGCCGTACGTCGTACCGGGCCTCGCCCTTGCTCTGGCCCGGCAGCGCGATCGTGGCGGCGGCCGACCCGACCCGCAGCCGGGCTCCGGGACACACGTGTGCCTCGACCGTGAAGTGGTCGCCGCCGAGCGGGCCGCTCATCGCGCCGACGAGCACGACCCGCGCCTCACCGGACTCCGAGCGGGTGCGCCGCAGGGCGAGCGGGCCCTCGCCCGCGAGGACGGGCAGGGACGTGCCGTGCCGGCCGCCGTCCCCGGCGACGATCCGTGCGGTGGCCCGAACGCCGGCGGCGGTCACGCGGTCCACGCGGCCAGCCGGGCCCGCACCCAGTCGGCGACCTCCCGCACGCCGTCCTCGCCGCGCAGGGACTGCAGGACGACCGGCAGCCCGGCGCGGGCCGCCTCGGCGTCGGCGGCCATCCGCGCCAGGTCGGAGCCGACGTACGGGGCGAGGTCGGTCTTGTTGACGACGAGCAGGTCGGCGGTGGTCACACCGGGGCCGCCCTTGCGCGGGACGTCGTCGCCGCCCGCGACGTCGATCACGAAGATCTGCGCGTCGACGAGTCCCCTGGAGAAGGTGGCGGTGAGGTTGTCCCCGCCGGACTCCACGAGGACGAGGTCCAGCGGGCCCACCGTGTCCTCCAGGTCCTCGACCGCCTCCAGGTTGGCCGAGATGTCGTCCCGGATGGCCGTGTGCGGGCAGGCGCCCGTCTCCACGGCCATGATCCGCTCGGGCGGCAGGACGGCCTCGCGCAGCAGGAACTCGGCGTCCTCGCGCGTGTAGATGTCGTTGGTGACGACGGCGAGGGAGAGCTCGTCGCGCAGGACCCGGCAGAGCGCGGCGACGGTGGCGGTCTTCCCGGACCCGACGGGTCCGCCGAGGCCGACCCGCAGGGCCCGGCGCCTGCCGTCGGGCCGGTGCGCGTCGGCGCCGACCGCGGGACCGGTGTGCGGACGGGCGTGGTCGAGATGCATGAGGGCGGCTCCAGGACGGGCTCGGGACGAGGACTCGGGACGAGCACTCGGAGGGGAGGGACGGAATACAGGGAGGGACGGAACAGGGAGAGAGGGACGGACTCAGGAAGCGAAGAGGCGCACCGGCCAGGCGGCGTGCTCCTCCGCGCCGATCTCCAGCAACGGCGCCGAGGCGGCGGGAAGTTCGTCGGCGCCGCCCTCCGGCACGCGCCGCGCCGCCGCGACCGCGCGGTCCACGGTGCGGTCCAGTTCCGGCGCGAGCCGGGCCAGCACCGCCGTGGCGTCGAAGGGATCCAGACTCAGCAGGCGCACGGTGGCCGTGGCCGGACCGCTGACGCTCTCGTACGCCGCGCAGTACGCCGCGTCCTCGGGTGCGAGCCCCGCCGTCCGTGCCACGAGCCCGAGCACCACGGGCTGGTGCGCACCCTTCGGGAACGCCCCTGCCAGTGCGTCGAGTTCCGGCGACGGCCAGGTGGCGCGGGCCGCCCGCGTCAGCTGCCGCCCCAGTCTGCGGGCGGCGTTCCGCAGCGCCGGGGACGGTGTCCGCGCGTCCGCGGCGGCGTCCAGTTCCCCGGGGTCGCAGCCGAGCGCGGCCGCCGCGGCGAGGGCGGCGGCGACCAGCCCCGCCGTGTGGAGCCGGCCGCGGCAGAAGTCCTCCAGGCTCGCGGCACCGGTGACGCGCCCGGCCCGGACGGCCGCCTCGGCGCCGCCGGAGTGCGCGTGCCCCCCGGCGGGAAAGCGGCCGTCGGCCAGGACGAGAAGCGCTGCCCTGGCCATCAGAACAGGAAGTAACGCTGGGCCATGGGCAGTTCGGCCGCCGGGGCCGCCTCGACCAGCTCCCCGTCGATGTGCACGGCGAAGCTGTCGGGGTCGACGTGGACCCGGGGCCGCGCGTCGTTCTCGCGCATGTCCGCCTTGGTCACCCGGCGGGTCGACTCGATCGCGACGAACCGCTTGCCGAGCTGGAGCCGCTCCGGCAGCCCGTCCTCGATCGCGAGCGGTGCCGTGAAGTTGACCGAGTTGGCCGCGGGCGCCCGCCCGAACGCCCCGAACATCGGCCGGGGCAGCACCGGCTGCGGCGTCGGGATGGAGGCGTTGGCGTCGCCCATCTGCGCGTACGCGATCTGCCCGCCCTTGATGACGAGGTGCGGCTTGACGCCGAAGAACGCCGGTTCCCACAGCACCAGATCGGCGAGCTTGCCGGTCTCGACGGAGCCGATCTCGCGGGCCAGGCCCTGGGCGAGCGCCGGGTTGATCGTGTACTTGGCGACGTAGCGGCGCACCCGGTGGTTGTCGGCACGTCCGTCGCCCGGCAGCGCGCCCCGGCGCCGCTTCATCACGTGCGCGGTCTGCCAGGTGCGCAGGACGACCTCGCCGACCCGGCCCATGGCCTGGGAGTCGGAGGAGATGATGGAGATGGCGCCCAGGTCGTGCAGGATGTCCTCCGCGCCGATGGTCGACGGGCGGATCCGCGACTCCGCGAAGGCCAGGTCCTCGGGCACCGCCGGGTTCAGGTGGTGGCACACCATCAGCATGTCGAGGTGTTCCTCGGCGGTGTTGACGGTGAAGGGGCGCGTCGGGTTCGTCGAGCTGGGCAGCACGTGCGGTTCGGAGACCACGGTCATGATGTCCGGGGCGTGTCCGCCGCCCGCGCCCTCGGTGTGGTACGCGTGGATGCCGCGGCCGCCGATCGCGGCGAGGGTGTCGCCCACGAACCCGGCCTCGTTCAGCGTGTCCGTGTGGATGGCGACCTGGATGCCCGTCCGGTCGGCGACGGTGAGCGCTGCGTCGATGACGGCGGGCGTCGATCCCCAGTCCTCGTGCAGTTTCAGGCCCAGCGCCCCGCCGCGGATCTGGGAGAGCATCGCCTCGTGCGAGACGGTGTTGCCCTTGCCCAGCAGGCCGATGTTGAGCGGGTGGGCCTCCAGCGCCTCCAGGACGCGGGCCAGATGCCAGGGGCCGGGCGTCACGGTGGTCGCCTTCGAGCCCTCCGCGGGCCCGGTGCCGCCGCCGACGAGGGTGGTGATGCCCGCGGCGAGCGCCTCGTCGGCGATCTGCGGGCAGATGAAGTGCACGTGCGCGTCGATGGCCCCGGCGGTGAGGATCCGCCCGTTGCCCGCGACGACCTCGGTCTCCGGGCCGAGCACCAGGTCGGGGTGGACCCCGTCCATGGTGTCGGGGTTGCCCGCCTTGCCGATGCCGGTGATCCGCCCGTCGCGGATGCCGACGTCGGCCTTGACGATCCCCCAGTGGTCGACGACGACGACCCCGGTGATCACGGTGTCGGGGGTGCCGTCCGCCCGGGTGGCGCGGGACTGGCCCATGGACTCGCGGATGACCTTGCCGCCGCCGAAGACGGCTTCGTCCCCGGCGAGCCCCGGGCCGCCGGAGCGGTCCTCCTCGATCTCGATCAGGAGGTCGGTGTCGGCGAGCCGGATGCGGTCGCCGGTGGTGGGGCCGAACAGGTCGGCGTAGGCGGCGCGCGAGATCTCAGGCATCGAGGGCGCCTCCGGTCTCCCCGCGCAGCCCGGGCACCACACGGGCGCCGGCGAGCGGCACGAGCTCGACGTCGACGGGGATGCCGGGCTCGAAGCGCACGGCGGTGCCCGCGGCGACGTTCAGCCGCTTGCCGCGGGCCGCGGTACGGTCGAAGTCCAGGCCGGGGTTGGCCTCGGCGAAGTGGTAGTGGGAGCCGACCTGGACCGGCCGGTCGGCCGCGTTGAGGACGGTCAGCCGGGTGACCTCGCGGCCCTCGTTGCAGACGATCGGCCCCTCGGCGAACAGGATCTCTCCGGGAATCACCGGCGCCCCCTCAGACGATCGGCTCGTGGACGGTGACGAGCTTGGTGCCGTCCGGGAAGGTGGCCTCCACCTGGACGTCGTGGATCATCTCCGGGATGCCCTCCATGACGTCGTCCCGGGTCAGCAGCTTGCGTCCGGACGCCATCAGCTCGGCGACGGTGCGCCCGTCGCGGGCGCCCTCGAGGATGTGCGACGTGATGAGCGCGATCGCTTCGGGGTGGTTCAGTCTCAGCCCGCGGGCCCGGCGCTTCTCGGCCACGTCGGCCGCCACGTGGATGAGCAGCCTCTCTTGTTCGTGCGGGGTCAGTTGCACGTGCCCACCTCACAGTCCTCGCTCCGGACCGTGCGGGGTCCGGTTGCCGCGGCCACCGCTACGGGGACAGGTGTAACACACGGACGAACTGCGCGATCTTCGGCAATCCGGACGGAAAAACCCCAGGTGGCGTGGAGGGGCAGGTTAGTTCGCCGGAGTTTCGGCGACGTTAACCGGACCTTGGGCTCCTCATGACCGGGAGCCGGTCCGTTCGTTACGCGCCCCCACGCGCGGGCGCCGCGTCGCCGTTACCGGGCGTCCGGCCCCCGGTGCTCGGCCGTGATGCCGAAGCGCTGCCGCTCCCGGGGCGCGGACGGCAGATCACGAACCCGGGAGACCGCGCTGGCCACCTGCCCGTCGGCGGACTGCGCGGCGGACTCGTCCAGTTCCTCGAGCCGTTCGAGGTCGGCGGCCGAGACCAGGGCGACCAGCGGCTTGCCGTGCCGCGTGACCACCACGCGCTCACCGCCGTACACCACCCGGTTGATCAGGTCGGCGAGTTCAGCCCTGGCTTGCGTCACCGGAATCTCGTAGGCCATACCTCCAGCCTACGGGCCTTTCCGTCCGGCTTCAGCGCTCGCGCCCGCCGCCCCGGAAGCGCAGGGCGCGCCGGCCGAGCGCCTTCCTGAGCTCGTCCAGCTCGGGGTCCGGCAGGGCGCCGCCCTGCGCGAACTTCAGCACGTGCTCGGCGACCGTGCGCACCTTGGTGTTGGTGTGCTGGGAGACGTCCCGCAGGACCTGCCAGGCGTCCTCGGGCGCGATCCGGCCGAGGGTCACCACGGCCCCGATGGCCTGGTCGATGACGGCTCGCGAGGTCAGGGCGCACGTCAGCTGGGCGACCTCCTCGCGCAGCAGCTCGTTCTCCCGCGCCAGGCCGGAGACGGGCAGCCGCGGGCGGGGGTGCCGCCGGGAAATCTCGGAGAACGCCATGGCAGTCCCCTGGGTGGTCGAGAGGCCGTGCCCCCAGCTTCGCGCAGGAGGGCGCCGAGCACGACCCGACGCCCGCCCGCCGGGCCGGCGACCCCCCACAGACTTACGTACGTCCTGTACATTTTTTACAGACAGCAGCTCTGCCGGCCACGGCCTGTCGCATGGAGGGGTACGTCATGATCCGACCGTCCGCCCGCTACGTCCTGCCGGAGTTCACCGAGCACACCAGTGCCGGCCGGCGGACCCTGGATCCGTACTCCAAGCTGCTCGAGGAGCGGATCGTCCTCCTCGGCACCCCGGTCGACGACACCTCGGCGAACGACGTGGCGGCGCAGTTCATCCACCTCGAACACCAGTCCCCCGACCGGGACATCTCGCTGTACCTGAACTCCCCCGGCGGCTCGTTCACCGCGGCGACGGCCATCTACGACACGATGCGCTTCGTGACCTGCGACGTGGAGACGATCTGCCTGGGCCAGGTCGCCTCGTCCGCCGCGCTGCTGCTGGCGGCGGGCACCCCGGGCAAGCGGTACGCGCTGCCGGGCGCGCGTGTGGTCCTCGACCAGCCCGCGCTGCCCGAGCCGACGGAGGGTCAGGCGTCCGACCTGGCCATCCGGGCCGAGGAGCTGCTGCGGACCCGGGCCCGTCTGGAGGAGCTGCTCGCCCGGCACACCGGGCGGACGCCGGAGCAGGTACACGCGGACCTCGAACGGACGACGGTCCTCGACGCCCGGGGCGCGCTGGAGTACGGGCTGGTGGACCGGATCGTCGAGAGCCGCAAGGGGCCCGTCACCACACCGGACGCGAGGTGACCCTCCGATGCTGCCTCCCGAGCTGCCGCCGCTGCCCGCACTGACGCGCGCGGAGGCCGAGCTGATCGACCGTTACCTGGACGCCGTCGATCTGCTGGGCCGCGTCAACCCCGCCCGTCACGAGGGCACCTACCGGGCCCTGAGAGCCGCTCAGGCGCTCGCCCGCAAGGCGATCGAGCTTCGCGACGCCCTCGCGCTGATGCACGAGCGGGGTGAGACGGAACTGCACTCGGACACCCTGGCGCGGGCGCTGCGCGTGCTGGACGGCGAGCGGCGCACGGCCCGGGTCACGCTGCCGTCGGACTGACCCGGCGGGCGCCGCCGCGCTCCGCGGGCCGCCATGTCCGCGCTCCGCACGGGACGTTGGCGGCCGAACCGAAACGGGCCGAACGGGTTACCGCTCAATGGCGTAAGTGCCGCTGCTTTTTCCGGGCCCTCCGAGTTGCGCAACACGCGCGCCCGGTTGGCGGAATGACCCCTTCCGGCGCTGGTCCGAGGGTCGTCAGGGGGCGAGACATTCATTCGATCGCGTGAGTGTCCACCCGAACGGGTGAGTGGTGAGTAACAACACAAATCCCCGATTCCGTTGGGATTTTCGGACATGAGTAGGTGAAGATCCCTGTCTGACGACAAGCCCCCGCCACAGCGGCGGGGCGGTCCGGGCGGACGCCGAGTCCTGCCGCCGCCCGGATGACCGGTCGACAGAAGTGCATCGGCAGGAGTGGAGGACCCAAGCACGACGGGTCGCCGGAACGGTCACACCATGGCCGGGCCGAGCAGCCCTTGGGGTGAAGCCGCGGCAACGCGGCCGGGCTACTTCGCCAGCCCGAATCCGACAGGTCATCCTTCACAGGCGGTTGACGAAGGGTTGCGCATGACTGCGCTCAATCGTGTCCCGTCGCTGATGGCCCGGGCCGGCACCGCCTCGGCGCTGACCATCGCCGCCGTGGGCGGCTCCATCGTGGTACCGGGCGTCGCCACCGACGCCGCGGCCGCCACGACGGCGACGAAGGCCCTCCAGGTCGCGGCCTCCAAGAAGGGTGCCCCCTACAAGTGGGGCGCGTCGGGCCCGCGGAGGTTCGACTGCTCGGGGCTGACCCTCTACTCGTTCAAGAAGGCGGGCAAGAAGCTGCCCCGCACCGCCGCCCAGCAGTACAACAAGACCCACCACATCTCCGCGAAGAGCCGCCGGGCCGGGGACCTGGTGTTCTTCCACTCGGGCTCGAACGTGTACCACGTCGGCATCTACGCGGGTCACAACAAGATCTGGCACGCACCGAAGTCCGGGGACGTGGTGAGGCTGGAGAGGATCTGGACGAGGAGCGTCTGGTACGGCCGGGTCAGCTGACCCTCCTGGAGACGGTGACGGCGCCCTGGGCGCCGTCGCCACCCGCCGGGGCGCCCGGCGCCCCGGCTCCGCCACGGCCCGCGCCGACCGCTCCGCACCGCCTCCGCAGGCCCCGGAGGGCCCCAGCCCCCGCGAGTCCCCCGGTGGGCCCGCTCTGTCCGGCCTCCGCGGGCCGCCGGCCTACGGCTCCTGCTGACCGGCGGCCGGGACCGGACCCGGACGGACCCGCGCCGTCCACGGAAGCTCGACGCAGACGGTCTTGCCGCCTTCGCGGGTGGGCCGCACGGTCATACTGCCGCCACACTCGACGGTGAGCCACCGGATGATCACCATGCCCCGGCCGTTGTCCTGCTGGACGGCGGCCGGGAGTCGTTTCGGGAACCGCGGGTGGCTGTCGGTGACCCCGATGCGCAACTGCTCCTCGCGGGCGAGCACCAGGTCCACCGTGAAGGTGGGCGACTGCCCGAACGTGTGCTGCACGGCGTTGGTGGCGAGTTCGGACACCATGAGGCGGACGGTGTCGGCGGTCTCCGAGTCCGACGGCAGGCCCCACTCCGCCAGGGTTCCCACCACGAAGGCGCGGGCCGCGGCGACCGAGGCCGGACCGCTCGGCAGAGTGACGGATGCTTCCAGATGGTCTGCCATGGCGACGTCGTCCCTTTCCCACGGGACCGCAGTCCGACACGGAGCGGATGGTTCGAGTACGGTCCCGGACTGGTGCTTCGTCGTCAGACTGCCATTACCGCGTCGCTCGCGGTGGCGATCCACCAGGATATGCATATATCTGTCGCTCGAAGCGGTGAACTCTGCGACGGCAGAGCGTATTTGGGCGGCCCGGAGGGAGTAGGTGGGAGCGCATGCAGAACGGTCCCGCGGTGCGCCGTCGGAAACTGGGCGCCGAACTGCGCACTCTGCGCACCGGTGCGGGTCTCACCAGCGGTGAGGCGGCCCGGCTGGTGGGCTGGCACCAGTCGAAGGTAAGCCGGATCGAGACCGGCGCCAGTGGGGTCAAACCGGCCGACGTGCGGTTGCTTCTGGACGCGTACGCCGTCGCGGACGCCCAGCTGCGCGAGCTGCTGATGGCGCTGGCCGGGTCCGAGGACCGCGGCGGCCGACATCACTGGTGGCACGCGTACCGCGGTGTACTGCCGCCCACCTACCGGGACTTCATCAGCCTGGAGTCCCAGGCGAGCGGGATGCGCACGCTGGAGACCTCGGTCGTCCCCGGACTGCTCCAGACCCCCGAATACGCCCGCGCGGTGACCCGTGCCGCCGTCGAGGGGCTCGACGACGAGCGCCTGGACGCGCTGGTGGAGGTGCGACTGGCCCGGCAGGACGTGCTGCGCGCGCGGCCGCCGCTAGAACTGGCCGCGGTGCTGGACGAGGCCGTGCTGCGCCGGGAGGTCGGCGGACCCGAGGTGATGGCGCGGCAGCTGAACCGGCTGGTGGAGGCGGCCCGGCTGCCCCAAGTGCGGCTCCAGGTACTGCCGTTCGGCGCCGGGGCGCACGTCGGCATCACCGGGCCTTTCGTTGTCTTCTCATTCCTGAGCACTTCTGATCTGGATGTGGTTGTTCTCGACCACTTGACGAGTAGCCTCTACCTCGAACGGAAAGAAGACCTAGAGGCCTACACCGAGGCCTTCAACACCCTTCAAATCCACGCCCTTTCCCCCGAGGACTCGTTGGATTTCATCGCCGCGATGGGTGAGGGCGCCTAACAGCGCTGGGAGGCACCATGTCTGCTCTGCCTCGGAACGTACCCTCCAGTACCGATCTGCACGGCGTGCGATGGCTGCGCAGCAGCTACAGCACGGGAGCGAACAACTGCGTCGAGACGGCCACGCCGCGCTCCGGCCCCGGAACCGGCCTGCTCGCGGTGCGCGACTCGAAGGACCCGGCCGGGCCCGCGCTGCTCTTCTCCCCCGAGAGCTGGGCGGGGTTCCTCACCGCGCTGCGGTGACGGCCCCCCGTACCCCCCGGACGTACACCCCGTACCCCCGAACCGACTGACCACGTCCGCATCGCGCGAGAAACGGCCGTGTCACGCCGACTCATGGTCGCGTCTCGCCGATCACCCGAACAGCGCGTTCGATCTGCGCCGCGGAGAGGTCCGCGCGGGCGGTCAGCCTGAGCCGTGAGATGCCGTCGGGCACGGAAGGAGGACGGAAGCAGCCCACGGCCAGGCCCGCCGCACGGCAGTCGGCCGCCCACCGCACGGCCCCCTCCGGGGACGGTGCCCGTACGGAGACGACCGCGGCGTCCGGACGTACCGCCTGATGGCCCTCGGCGGTCAGGCGGGCGTGCAGCTCCGCCGCCACCGCGCGTGCCCGCGCCGCCCGCTCCGGCTCCCGGCGCAGCAGCCGCAGCGCCGCCAGGGCGCCGCCCACCGCCGCGGGGGCGAGCCCGGTGTCGAAGATGAACGTGCGGGCCGCGTTGACCAGATGGTCGATCACCCGGGCGGGCCCGAGCACGGCGCCGCCCTGGCTGCCGAGCGACTTGGACAGCGTGACCGTCACGACCACGTCGTCGGCGCCCGCGAGTCCCCCCGCGTGCGGGGCGCCGCGCCCACCGGCGCCGAGCACGCCCAGGCCGTGCGCGTCGTCGACGACCAGCCCGGCGCCGTACTCCCGGCAGGCCGCGGCGAGCCCCGTCAGCGGGGCCGCGTCGCCGTCGACCGAGAAGACGGTGTCCGACACGACCACCGCGGGCCCGTCGTGCGTGCCCAGGGCCTTGCGCACGGCCTCCGGGTCGGCGTGCTCCACGACCTGGGTGGTGCCACGGGCCAGCCGGCAGCCGTCGATCAGCGAGGCGTGGTTGCCCGCGTCGGAGACGATCAGCGAGCCGTGCGGGGCGAGCGCGGTGACCGCGGCGAGGTTGGCGGCGTACCCGGAGGAGAAGACCAGCGCCGCCTCGAAGCCGCAGAAGTCGGCCAATTCCCGTTCGAGTTCCGTGTGCAGCTCGGTGGTGCCGGTGACCAGCCGCGAGCCGGTGGCGCCGCCGCCCCAGGTACGGGCCGCGTCCGCCGCCCCCTCCGTGACCTCCCGGTGGTGCGCCAGCCCCAGGTAGTCGTTGCTCGCGAGATCCAGCAGCGGCGACTCGGCCGGACGGGGCCGCAGGGTCCGGACGAGTCCGGCGCGGCGGCGCGCCCGGGCCTGCTCGTCGATCCAGCCGAACGCCATGGGTCCTCCGGGGCTTTTGTAGGCAGTGGACAGACCCTAGCGGCGCGGCCGACACCCCATGGTGTGGCAATACCCACACGTCGATCCGTCTCTGTTGTGCAAACTCTCCTTGGCCCCGGGCACTCCCGTAGGACAGGATCGGCTCTCATGGACCTGCTGAACACGCTGGTGGACAAGGGGCTTCGGCGCGAGCTGCCGACCCGCGAGGAAGCTCTGGCCGTGCTGGCCACCTCCGACGACGACCTGCTCGATGTGGTGGCCGCGGCCGGAAAGGTACGCCGCCACTGGTTCGGCCGACGGGTGAAGCTCAACTATCTCGTCAACCTCAAGTCCGGCCTGTGCCCCGAGGACTGCTCCTACTGCTCCCAGCGGCTGGGCTCCAAGGCGGACATCCTCAAGTACACCTGGCTCAAGCCGGACGAGGCGTCCCAGGCGGCCAGCGCCGGGCTGGCCGGGGGCGCCAAGCGGGTCTGCCTGGTGGCTAGCGGGCGCGGCCCGACGGACCGGGACGTGGACCGGGTCTCCCAGACCATCAAGGCCATCAAGGACCAGAACGAGGGCGTCGAGGTGTGCGCCTGCCTCGGCCTGCTCTCCGACGGCCAGGCCGAGCGGCTGCGCGAGGCCGGCGCCGACGCCTACAACCACAACCTCAACACCTCCGAGGCGACGTACGGCGACATCACCACCACCCACACCTACGCCGACCGGGTGGACACGGTGCAGAAGGCGCACGCGGCCGGGCTGTCCGCCTGCTCCGGTCTGATCGCCGGCATGGGCGAGAGCGACGAGGACCTCGTCGACGTGGTCTTCTCGCTGCGCGCGCTGGACCCGGACTCCGTTCCGGTGAACTTCCTGATCCCGTTCGAGGGCACCCCCCTCGCCCAGGAGTGGAACCTCAGCCCGCAGCGCTGCCTGCGGATCCTGGCCATGACGCGGTTCGTCTGCCCGGACGTGGAGGTGCGCATCGCGGGCGGCCGCGAGGTCCATCTGCGCCACATGCAGCCGCTGGCCCTGCACCTGGCCAACTCCATCTTCCTCGGCGACTACCTCACCAGCGAGGGCCAGGCGGGCAAGGCCGACCTGGAGATGATCGCGGACGCCGGGTTCGAGGTGGAGGGCGCCGAGCAGGTCACGCTGCCGGAGCACCGCGCGACGGCCGGCGGCGGCTGCGGCTCGCACGAGAGCGCGGGCGCGGGCTGCGGTGCGCACGCGGGTGCCGGGCACGAGTCCGGCGAGGGCGTGGACGCGGGCGCGGGCTGCGGGTCCCACGAGGGCGGCGGCTGCGGGTCCCACGAGGGCGGCGGGGTCTGCGGTACCGCCCCGGCGTCGGCGCCGGCCGCTGGTGAGCCTCGCACCGACCTGGTCGCCGTACGCCGCCGGGGGGCCGGAACGGACCTCGCGCCCAATGCCTGATCCGTCCGGCCGGCGCGTGCCCGACCTGCTGGAGCTGGACCGGCGGCACGTGTGGCATCCGTACGGCCCGATGCCCGGCCGGCAGGAGCCGCTCGTCGTGGAGTCGGCGAGCGGGGTGCGGCTGACGCTCGCCGACGGCGCGGGCGAACTGGTCGACGGCATGTCGTCGTGGTGGTCGGCGATCCACGGCTACAACCACCCGGTGCTCAACGAGGCGGCCCGCGCGCAGCTGGCGCGGATGAGTCATGTGATGTTCGGCGGGCTCACCCACGAACCCGCCGTCCGGCTCGCGAAGCTCCTTGTCGACATGTCGCCTGAGGGACTCGAGCATGTCTTCCTCGCCGACTCCGGTTCGGTGTCGGTCGAGGTGGCGGCCAAGATGTGCCTGCAGTACTGGCGCTCGCTCGGCCGCCCGGACAAGCGGCGGCTGCTCACCTGGCGGGGCGGCTACCACGGCGACACCTGGCAGCCGATGTCCGTGTGCGACCCCGAGGGCGGGATGCACGAGCTGTGGACCGGGGTGCTGCCGCGTCAGGTGTTCGCGGACGCGCCCCCGGCCGGGTACGAGGAGGCCTACGCCGCCCATCTGGGCGAGCTGATCGAGCGGCACGCCGACGAGCTGGCCGCCGTCATCGTCGAGCCGGTGGTGCAGGGCGCGGGCGGGATGCGGTTCCACTCCCCCGCCTATCTGCGGGTGCTGCGCGAGGCGTGCGACGCCCATGACGTATTGCTGGTGTTCGACGAGATCGCGACCGGGTTCGGGCGCACCGGCGCCCTGTTCGCGGCGGAGCACGCTGCCGTGACACCGGACGTGATGTGTGTGGGCAAGGCGCTGACCGGTGGCTATATGACGATGGCGGCCACCCTGTGCACCGCGCGCGTGGCCGACGGGATCTCGCGCGGCGAGGTGCCGGTGCTGGCGCACGGCCCGACCTTCATGGGCAATCCGCTGGCGGCGGCGGTGGCGTGCGCGTCGATCGAGCTGCTGCTCGGCCAGGACTGGCGGGCGGAGGTCAAGCGCATCGAGACGGGACTGCGGGACGGGCTCGCTCCCGCCGCGGACCTCGAAGGAGTCCGCGACGTACGGGTCCTGGGCGCCATCGGGGTGGTGCAGCTCGACCACGACGTCGACATGGCGGCGGCGACGCGGGCCGCGGTGCGCGAGGGTGTGTGGCTGCGGCCCTTCCGGGACCTGATCTACACGATGCCGCCGTACGTCACGGACGACGCGGATCTGGCACGCGTCGCGCGCGCGGTGTGCGCGGCGGCGCGGGAGGGATGACATGCCGGTACTGGTGATCACGGGCACGGGCACGGAGGTCGGCAAGACGGTCACGACGGCCGCCGTGGCCGCCGCCGCGGTCGCGGCGGGCCGGTCGGTGGCCGTGCTCAAGGCCGCCCAGACCGGCGTGGGGCCCGACGAGCGCGGCGACGCAGACGAGGTGGCGCGGCTGGCGGGGCGCGTGACCGCCCGCGAAACCGCCCGCTATCCGGAGCCGTTGGCGCCCGCGACGGCCGCGCGGCGGTCCGGACGGCCGCCGGTCCGTCCGCAGCAGGTGGCCGAGGCCGCCGCCAAGCTGGCCACCGAGCACGACCTGGTGCTGGTCGAGGGCGCGGGCGGACTGCTCGTACGGTTCGACGAGGCGGGCGGCACGCTCGCGGACGCGGCCCGGCTGCTGCGGGCGCCGGTCCTCGTCGTCGCGTCGGCCGGGCTGGGCACGCTGAACACCACGGAGCTGACGGCGCGTGAACTGCGGACCCGGGAGCTGGACCTGCTGGGCGTCGTGATCGGCAGCTGGCCCGAGGAACCCGATCTCGCCTCGCGCTGCAACCTCGCCGACCTGCCCCACGTGGCCGGGGCGCCCCTGCTCGGCGCGCTGCCCGCGGGCGCCGGCACCCTCGCCCCCGACGCCTTCCGGGCAGCGGCCCCGAACTGGCTGGCGCCCCGTCTCAACGGCCGCTGGGAGGCGGAGTCCTTCACGACACGGGAGGCACCGGCGCCGTTGGCGTAGCGGGGCTCCCGCCTCAGGAGCGCCGGTAAAGGCGGGCCCGTCGCCCCGGATGCGCCGGTGCACGAGGGGAGAGGTGCCCGGCCCGTCGGCGTCGCCGGGCTCCCGCCCCCGGCGGCGACGGTACAGCCGGGCGTTCGCCCCGGGGAGGCCAGCACGGGGGGGCGTCCTCCCAGGAGCGCCGGTGCAGCCGGGCGTTCGCCCCGGGGGCCGGTACAACCGGGCCTTCGCCCGAGGGACGCCGGTACGGCGGGGCATCCTTCCAGGGGCGCCTGTACAGCTGGGTGTTCGCCTCGGAGACGTCGGTCCGCGGGGTCCGGCGGGACTGCGGGGCCGAGGGACCTCGCGCTCCCGCGCTCTCGCGGGCCCGCCGGTCGTTTCGGGCCGTCGGTGCGGACGGGCGTGTGGCGCGGCCCTGCGGGGGACAATCTCCGTAGCCCCGTCCTGTCCGGGAGGTCGCCATGCGGCTGCGGTCCACCGGTTCCGGCAAGCCGGCCCGGGATCCCGTCCACCATCCGCTGTTCGCCCGCTACTACGCCCGCGTCAGCGTGGCCGCCGAGACCCGGCTGGGCATGGCCGGGGTGCGCGAGAGGCTGCTCGCCGGGCTGACCGGGCGCGTCATCGAGATCGGCGCGGGCAACGGCCTGAACTTCGCGCACTATCCGGGCACGGTCTCGGAGGTCGTCGCGATCGAACCGGAACGCCTGCTGCGCCGGCACGCCGTGCGGGCCGCGCTGCGCGCCGACGTCCCGGTCGACGTGGTGCCGGGCGCCGCGGAGGCGCTGCCGGTGAAGAGCGAGGCCTTCGACGCGGTGGTGCTCGCGCTGGTGCTGTGCAGTGTGCGCGACGTGCCGCGCGCCCTCGCCGAGGCGCGGCGGGTGCTGCGGCCGGGCGGCGAGGTGCGGTTCTTCGAGCACGGCAGGGGCGGCGGCCCGGCCATGAGGCTCACCCAGCGGGCGCTGGACCGCACCCTGTGGCCGCCGCTGAGCGGTGGCTGCCATCTGGCCCGCGACCCGGTCGCCGCCCTGCGCGACGCCGGGTTCCGGCTCGGCCCCTACCGCCGAGTCCTGATGCCGGAGAAGGGTCCGGCGCTGCCCACCTCGTACTGCGTGCTGGGCACCGCCTGGCGCCCTGGGACCGGCACACCCACCGCCCGGAACTGACCACAGGCCACGGACCCGACGGCCATCTCGGCCCGCTCCCACCCCTCGGCCGCGGTCTTCGCCGTCCCCACCGTCATTGCCGTCTCCACCGCCTTCGCCGTCCCCACCGTCTTCGCCGTCCCCACCGTCTTCGCCGTCCCCACCGCCTTCGCCGTCCCCACCGTCTTCGCCGTCAGCCTCGGACACCCCGTCACGGCCCGCATCGTCCGCTCCGGACCCCCGCCACGGCCGTCGTCGCCCGCTCCGGGCACCCCGCGGCGGCCTTCGCCCTCCGCTCCGGGTCCCCACGACGGCCGTCGCTACCTCCGGACACCGGACCGCGCCCTCATCGTCCGCTCCGGCCCCCTCGGCGCGGACGGCATCGTCATGCCCCGTGCCGCTGGGCGCGGACCCCTCGGCGCGGACGACGCCGTAAGCCCCCGTCCCCCTCGGCGCGGACGACGTCGTACCCCCCGCACCGCTCGCGCGCCGACGCCCCCCTCCGGGCCCGGACCCGGCCGCCTCGGCTCAACGGGGGATATCGGACGGGGGATACCGGCTGTGGACCCGGTCACACTACGCTCGGCCGGGGACAAAGCAGTACATGAGCCAGAACGTGCAGGGTCGCAGGATCACCGAGGAGGCCGCCGTGCCCACACCCGCTGCGCCGGACGGGGCGCCGGCCGACCGGATCGCGGCCCGCGCCCGAGGCCTGACCAAGGCGTACGGCTCGGGCGAGACCACCGTGCTCGCGCTGGACTCGGTGGACGTGGACATCGCGCGCGGGAGGTTCACCGCGGTCATGGGCCCGTCCGGCTCCGGGAAGTCCACCCTGATGCACTGCCTGGCCGGGCTCGACACCGTGTCCGCGGGGCAGGTGTGGCTCGGCGGCACCGAGATCACCGGGCTCAAGGACCGGGAGCTGACCCGGCTGCGGCGGGACCGGATCGGGTTCATGTTCCAGTCGTTCAACCTCATCCCCACGCTGGACGCGCTGGAGAACATCACCCTTCCGATGGACATCGCGGGCAAGCGGCCCGATCCGAAGTGGCTGGACCAGGTCATCGACACACTGGGCCTGCGGGACCGGCTCGGGCACCGGCCCGCCCAGCTCTCCGGCGGCCAGCAGCAGCGCGTCGCCTGCGCGCGGGCGCTCGCCTCGCGCCCCGAGCTGATCTTCGCGGACGAGCCCACCGGAAACCTCGACTCGCGGGCCGGTCTCGAGGTGCTCGGATTCCTGCGCGGCGCCGTCGACCGGCTCGGCCAGACGGTCGTCATGGTGACCCACGACCCGGGCGCCGCCGCCCACTCCGACCTGGTGCTCTTCCTCGCCGACGGGCGGATCGTGGACGAGATGGAGCATCCGACGGCGGAGGCGGTGCTGGAGCGGATGAAACGGTTCGACGTGATCCGGGGCCGGCTGGACGGGGACGCCGCCGTACCCGAGGAGGCCTGACCCGTGCTCAAGGCGACGCTCCGCAGCTTCCTCGCCCACAAGGGGCGGCTGCTGCTCTCGGCCCTGGCCGTGATCCTGTCCGTGGCGTTCGTCGCGGGCAGCCTGATCTTCTCCGACACGGTCGCCCGCACCTTCGACCGCCTCTTCGCCTCGACCTCCGCCGATGTGACGGTGGAGCCGAAGCGGGACCTGAGGTCGTCCGTGCCGACCGGCGCGGTGCAGACCGTGCCCGCCGCGCTCGCCGGGCGGCTGGCGAAGGTCGACGGGGTCGCGGCGACCCATGTGGACGCGGCGATCCAGAACGTGGTGGTGGTCAACGGCAGGAACGAGCCCGTCGGGCCGACCACGGGTGCCCCGACCATCGCCTCGAACTGGGAGCCCACCCGGCGCAGCCCGGTCCGGCTGACCTCGGGTCACGCCCCGCACGGCGGCGGTGAGGCCCTCCTGGACGCCGACACGGCCCGGCACCGGAGCGTGCGGGTCGGGGACGTGCTGACGGTGCAGGCGCCGCCGGGCACGTTCCGGGTGCGGGTGGTCGGCATCGCCACCTTCACCACCACCAACCCCGGCGCCGCCCGGCTCTTCCTCGACACGCCGACCGCGCAGACCCGGCTGCTCGGCTCCCCGGACCGGGCCACGAGCATCTCGGTCGACGCGGCGAAGGGGGTCACCGACGCCGGGCTCAAGAGCCGCCTCGCCTCGGCGGTCGGCAGCGGCGCCTACGACCTGCGGACGGCCGCCGAGCACGCCAAGTCGGCCGCTGCCGACCTCGGCGGGTTCCTCAAGGTCATCAAGTACGTCATGCTCGGCTTCGCCGGGATCGCGGTGCTCGTCGGCATCTTCCTGATCGTCAACACCTTCTCGATGCTGATCGCTCAGCGCACGCGCGAGCTGGGCCTGCTGCGCGCCCTGGGGGCCGACCGGCGGCAGGTGCGCCGGTCGGTGCTGACCGAGGCGGTGCTGCTCGGCCTGGTCGGCTCGACGCTGGGCCTCGCGGCGGGTATCGGGCTGGCGGCCGGGCTGATCAGGCTCATGGGCGCCTTCGGCATGAACCTGAAGACCACCGAGATGGTCATCGGGTGGACCACTCCCCTCGCCGCGTACGTCGTCGGCGTCGGCGTCACCTTCGTGGCGGCCTATCTCCCGGCCCGGCGCGCAGCGGCCGTCTCCCCCATGGCCGCCCTGGCGGAAGCCGAGGTCGCCGGTGCGGGGCGCCCGTTGCGGGTGCGGGCGGTGGTCGGCGCGGTCCTCGGGGCGGCCGGCGCGGCCTCGCTGGCGGGCTGCGCGCTCGCCGACCGGACCGCGACCGCCGCCTCCCTGCTGGGGCTCGGGGTCGTCCTCACCCTCGTCGCGACCGTGATCGCCGGACCGCTCCTGGTCCGTCCGCTGATCCGGGTGCTGGGCGGGGCGTTCCCCGCGCTGTTCGGCTCGATCGGCCGGATGAGCCAGCGCAACGCGCTGCGCAATCCGCGCCGTACGGGTGCCACCGCGGCGGCCCTGATGGTCGGCCTGGCCCTGGTCGGCGGGATGTCGGTGGCCAGCGCCTCGATGAACCGGTCCTTCGACCACCAGATCGACAAGACGCTCGGTGCCGACTTCGTGGTGCAGAACCGCAACTTCCTGCCGTTCTCGCGGGAGGTCACGGACCGGGTGCGCGGCACGCGGGGCGCCGGCACGGTCGTACGGCAGAGGTTCGCGGCGGTGGCGGTGCGGCTGCCGGACGGCAGGCGGGTGGAGACGACCGCGTCCGGGTACGACCCGCGGCTGGACGCCGTCGCCCACCTCACGTACGCGGCCGGTGACACGGCGGCCGCGCTGGCCGGCGGGCACGTCGCCATGGACTCCGGTTTCGCGCGCGAGCACCGGGTGCGGCTGGGCAGCGTGCTGCCCTTCGAGTTCCAGGGCGGGCGCCGCACGCGGCTGACCGTGAGCGCGCTGACCGACCAGGACAACGCCCAGGGGTTCGGGGTGCAGGGCGGGGTGTACTTCGGCCTGGACACGGTGGAGAGGTTCGTGCCGGGCACGCCGGACGCGGCCCTGTACGTGAACGCGGCCCCCGGCACGGGCGCCGGTGAGCTGCGCTCCCGGCTGGAGAGGACCCTCGCCTCATATCCGCAGGTGCAGGTCCGCGACCAGGCCGACTACAAGAAGCTGGTGCACGACCAGATCGCGGTGCTCCTCTACCTCGTCTACGCGCTGCTGGGGCTCGCGATCGTGATCGCGGTGCTGGGCGTGGTGAACACCCTCGCCCTGTCGGTGGTGGAGCGGACCCGGGAGATCGGGCTGCTGCGCGCCATCGGACTCGCCCGCCGGCAGCTGCGCCGGATGATCCGGCTGGAGTCGGTGGTGATCGCGGTGTTCGGCGCGGTGCTCGGGCTGGGGCTCGGCCTGGTCTGGGGCCTGTGCGTCCAGCGGGTGCTGGCGCTGCAGGGCATGAAGGCGCTGGCGATCCCGTGGGGCACGATCGTGGCGGTGGTGATCGGCTCGGCGGTCGTCGGGGTGGTGGCGGCCTTGCTGCCCGCGTTGCGTGCGTCGCGCATGAATGTGCTGGCGGCCATCGCGCACGAGTGATGGAATCGCGGCGGAAGCCGGAATCGCCTTTCATCGGGGGAAGTTCATGCCGCGTCCGTTCCGCTTCGGGGTCAATCTGCTGGAGCCCGCGCCCGGCCGCGAGTGGCGGGCCAAGTGCCGCCGGGCGGAGGAGCTCGGCTACGACGTGATCCTGGTCCCCGACCACCTCGGGATGCCGGCGCCCTTCCCGGCGCTGGTGGCCGCCGCCGAGGCGACCGAGCGGCCGCGGCTGGGCACGTTCGTGCTCAACGCCGGCTTCTGGAATCCGGCGCTGCTGGCCCGCGAGGTCGCGACGACCGACGCCCTGACGGGCGGCCGCCTCGAACTGGGCCTGGGCACCGGATACGTACAGGCGGAGCACGAGAGCTCCGGCCTGCCCTGGGGCTCCCCGCGCGTACGCGTCGACCACCTGCGGCACACGGTCGAGGAGCTGGACCGGCTGCTCGGCTCCCCGGAGCACCGGCCGCGGCCGGTCCAGCGGCCCGGGGTTCCGCTGCTGATCGGCGCCAACGGGGACCGGATGCTGCGCCTGACCGCGGAGCACGCCGACATCGCGGCGTTCACGGGCGCGCGGCCGGTGCCGGGCAGCGCCTCCGGGAAGCTCGACCCGATCACCGCGGACCAGCTCGACGAGCGTGTGGCCCGCTACCGGGAGTTCGCGGCCGGCCGCGCGGAGCCCGCGGAGCTCAACCTGCTCGTCCAGCAGGTCGTCGTCACCGACGACCCCGAGGCCGCGGTCCGCCCGCTCCTCGAACGGCTCCCGCACCTGACCGCGGATCAGGTGCTGGCCCTGCCCATCGTCCTGATCGGCACCCTGGAGGAGATCACCGGGCGGCTGCGGGCGTATCGCGAGCGGTTCGGCTTCTCGTACCTGACGGTCCTGGAGCCGTCCATGGAGGCCTTCGCCCCGGTGCTCCGGGCGCTGCGGGACTGAACCGGACCGAGGCCGAACACTTCTTTGCCCATCCTTTACTCTTGGAGGATCACTCGGTTCTCCATGAAAGGTTGTGAGCGTCCGCCGATGGGCGAGCCTCCCTGTGCGCGACCCCGCGCGCTTCCGACTGCCCTGTCCGACCATGGGACAGGGGTGACCCGATGACCGAAGTGCTCCTGCTGCTCGTGGCGATCCTGCTGTCCCTGGCCTGCGGCGCCTTCGTCGCGGCCGAGTTCTCGCTCACGACCGTCGATCGCGGCGCCCTCGAGCGGGCGGCCGAGCGGGGCGAGCGCGGTGCCGCGGGCGCCCTCAAGGCCGCACGGAATCTGACGTTCCAGCTCTCCGGCGCCCAGCTCGGCATCACCGTCACCAACCTGGTGGTCGGCATGCTCGCCAAGCCGTCGATCGCCACGCTGATCGCGGGCCCGCTGGAGTCGCTCGGCATGTCCGGCTCCGCGGCGGCGTCGGTGGCGCTGGTGCTGGGCACGGCCCTGTCCACGGTGTTCCTGATGGTCGTCGGCGAGCTGGTGCCCAAGAACTGGGCGATCTCCTCGCCGCTGCCGGTGGCCAAGCGGGTGGGGAACCCGCAGCGCTGGTTCAGCGCCGCCTTCCGCCCCTTCATCACCCATCTCAACAACACGGCGAACCGGGTGGTGCGCCGTCTCGGCGTGGAGCCCGCCGAGGAGCTGGCCTCCGCGCGCGGCCCCCAGGAGCTGGCCGCGCTCGCCCGGCACTCCGCCCGGGTGGGCGCGCTGGAGGCGGACACCGCCGAGCTGTTCGTCCGCACGCTCAACCTCGCCGACCTGACCGCGGAGAACGTGATGACACCGCGCGTGCAGGTGGTCGCCCTGGAAGCGCAGGCGACCTGCGAGGACGTGGCGAACGCGACCCGGGCGACCGGGCTCTCCCGCTTCCCCGTCTACCGGGGAAGCCTGGACTCGGTGGCGGGCGTCGCGCACATCAAGGACTGCCTGGCGGTGCCCGCGGAGCGGCGCAGGCTCATGCCCGTCTCCGAGATCATGCGCGAGCCCCTGCTGGTCCCCGAGTCGCTGACCGTCGACCGGCTGCTGGACCGCCTCTCGGGCAAGCGCACGATGGCGGTCGTCATCGACGAGTACGGCGGCACGGCGGGCGTCGCGACGCTGGAGGACATCGTCGAGGAGGTCGTCGGCGAGGTGCGGGACGAGCACGACCCGCACGAGACGCCCGACCTCGCCCCCGCCGGGGCCGACGAGGAGGGCCGCGCCCTGTACTCGGCGGACGGCTCCGCGCGCGTCGACCAGCTCGCCCGGGTCGGCCTGCGGGTGCCGGAGGGCCCGTACGAGACCCTCGCCGGCCTCGTCGCCACCGAGCTGGGCCGGATACCGCGGACCGGGGACACCCTGGAGGTCGCCGGGTGGCGGCTGGACGTGGTGGACGCGACCGGGCACCGCGCCGCGCGCGTCCTGCTGCACGCACCGCTCGACGACGCACCGCACGAGGGCCTGGACGGCCGCCGGGAGCGGTGGGAGCCGAAGCACGAGGCGAGGCACGAGGCGAAGGGGGACGGCCGGTGACCGCCGTGCAGATCCTGATCGGTCTGGCGACCCTGGTCGTCAACGCCTTCTTCGTGGGCGCCGAGTTCGCGCTGATCTCGGTGCGCCGCAGCCAGGTCGAGCCGTACGCCGAGGAGGGCGACCGGCGCGCGAGGAGCGTGCTGTGGGGGCTGGAGCACGTGTCCGCGCTGCTGGCCGCCGCACAGCTCGGCATCACGCTGTGCACGCTGGTCCTCGGTGTGGTCGCCGAGCCCGCCATCGCGCATCTGCTGGAGCCGGTGTTCCACACGCTGGGCGTGCCGTCGGGTGCGGGCCACGCGGTGTCGTTCGTGATCGCGCTGACGCTGGCGACCTATCTGCACATGCTGCTGGGCGAGATGGTGCCGAAGAACATCGCGCTCGCCGAGCCGGTGCGCAGCGCGCTGCTGCTCGGCCCGCCGCTGGTGGCGCTGTCCCGGGCCCTGCGCCCGGTGATCTTCACGGTGAACACCTTCGCGAACGGCCTGCTCAAGCTGTTGCGGGTGGAGACGAAGGACGAGGTCTCGGCGACGTTCACGGACACGGAGCTGGCCCAGATCGTCCGGGACGCCAGCAAGGCGGGCCTCATCGACGACCGGGCGCAGGAGCGGCTGCACGACGCGCTGGAGCTGGGCAGCCGGCCCGTGCGCGACGTGGTGGTCCCGCTGGAACGCGTCGTCCACGCGCGCGTGGGCGTCACTCCGGAGCAGCTGGAGCGGATGTCGGCCGAGTCCGGCTACTCCAGGTTCCCCGTGGTGGACGGGGACGACCGCATCGTGGGCTATCTGCACGTCAAGGACGCCCTGGACGCCTCCCCGCGCGACGAGGCGTTCCGGTTGCAGGACATGCGGCCCATCGCCCGGGTCCGGGAGAGCACACCGCTCGACGACGTGCTCACGGCCATGCGCGGCAGCCGTACGCACCTGGCGGCCGTGCTCGGGGCCGACGGGCGGCTGGCCGGCCTGGTGACCATGGAGGACGTGCTGCGGGAGCTGTTCGGCCAGCAGGTGTGAGCGAGGCCGGGCCGGCGGGGCGTCGGATCCCGGCCGGCGCGGGTGGGTGAGGCAGCCTGCGGGGGGCGAGGGCCGGCCTTGCGCGGGTGGGTGAGGCCCGGCCGGCGGGGGTGGGCGAGGCTTTCCGCGCGGGGGCGCGGAGGCGGACCGACCGCTTGGTATGGCCGTTCCCGCGCGGGATACCATCGCTCACGCCATGCAGACGAATCCCACGTACACCAGCCTGGTCGCGGTCGGCGACTCCTTCACCGAGGGCATGTCGGACCTGCTCCCCGACGGTTCCTACCGGGGCTGGGCGGACCTCCTCGCCACCCGGATGGCGTCCCGCACCCCCGGGTTCCGGTACGCCAACCTCGCCGTGCGCGGCAAGCTCATCCAGCAGATCGTCGACGAGCAGGTCGGCGTCGCCGCGGCCATGCGCGCGGACGTGGTGACCCTGGTGGGCGGGCTGAACGACACCCTGCGCCCCAAGTGCGACATGGGCCGGGTCCGGGATCTGCTCACCGAGGCCGTGGAGCGGCTGGCGCCGTCCTGCGAGCGGCTCGTGCTGATGCGCAGCCCCGGCCGCCAGGGCCCGGTCCTGGAGCGCTTCCGGCCGCGCATGGAGGAGCTGTTCGCCTGCGTCGACGAGCTGGCGCAGCGGCACGGCGCGGTGGTGGTCGACCTGTACGGGGCGCCCTCGCTGGCCGATCCGCGCCTGTGGGACGTGGACCGGCTGCACCTCACCGCCGAGGGGCACCGCCGGGTCGCCGAGGGGGTGTGGCAGGCGCTCGGGTACTCCGCCGAGGACCCCGAGTGGCACACGCCCATGCCGCCGACCGCGCCCCTGCACTGGGTCGCCCGCCGGACCGCGGACGTCCGCTTCGCCCGGGAGCACCTGCTGCCCTGGATAGGCCGGCGGCTGACCGGCCGCTCCTCCGGCGACGGCCGCCCGGCGAAGCGCCCCGAGCTGCTGCCGTACGAGGAGCAGGTCCTCTAGCCAGGACGGACACGGGAGCGGCCCGGGCCCGCACGCCCCCCCGCTCCCTCTCGTAGCTTCCGACGAATACCCCCGTGGCGCTGGCCTGCACGAATCGCCAGTAGAATCCGTACACGTGACTTCTGCGCCCGCCAAGCCCCGCATCCCGAACGTCCTCGCCGGACGCTACGCCTCCGCCGAGCTCGCCACGCTCTGGTCCCCCGAGCAGAAGGTGAAGCTGGAGCGGCAGCTCTGGCTCGCCGTGCTGCGGGCCCAGAAGGACCTGGGCATCGAGGTGCCCGACGCGGCGCTCGCCGACTACGAGCGCGTCCTCGACCAGGTCGACCTCGCCTCCATCGCCGAGCGCGAGAAGGTGACGCGGCACGACGTGAAGGCGCGGATCGAGGAGTTCAACGACCTCGCCGGGCACGAGCACGTGCACAAGGGCATGACCTCCCGCGACCTGACGGAGAACGTCGAGCAGTTGCAGATCCGGCTCTCCCTGGAGCTGGTGCGCGACCGCACGGTGGCCGTCCTCGCCCGCCTGGCCAAGGCGGCCGCCGAGTACGGCGAGCTGGTCATGGCCGGCCGCTCGCACAACGTGGCCGCCCAGGCCACCACCCTCGGCAAGCGCTTCGCGACCGCCGCCGACGAGCTCCTCGTCGCGTACGGAAGGGTGGAGGAGCTCCTGGCCCGCTACCCGCTGCGCGGCATCAAGGGCCCGGTCGGCACGGCTCAGGACATGCTGGACCTGCTCGGCGGCGACGCCGCGAAGCTGGCGGAGCTGGAAGGGCGGATCGCCGGGCACCTCGGTTTCTCGCAGGCCTTCACGTCGGTCGGCCAGGTCTACCCGCGCTCCCTGGACTACGAGGTCGTCACGACGCTGGTGCAGCTGGCGGCCGCCCCGTCGTCGCTGGCCAAGACGATCCGGCTGATGGCCGGGCACGAACTGGTCACCGAGGGCTTCAAGCCGGGCCAGGTCGGCTCCTCGGCGATGCCGCACAAGATGAACACCCGCTCCTGCGAGCGTGTCAACGGTCTCATGGTGATCCTGCGCGGCTACGCGTCCATGACGGGCGAGCTGGCGGGCGACCAGTGGAACGAGGGCGACGTGTCCTGCTCGGTGGTGCGCCGCGTCGCGCTGCCGGACGCGTTCTTCGCGCTGGACGGTCTGCTCGAGACCTTCCTGACGGTGCTCGACGAGTTCGGCGCCTTCCCCGCGGTGATCGCCCGGGAGCTGGACCGGTACCTGCCGTTCCTGGCCACCACCAAGGTGCTGATGGGCGCGGTGCGCGCGGGTGTCGGCCGCGAGGTCGCCCACGAGGCGATCAAGGAGAACGCGGTGGCCACGGCACTGGCCATGCGCGAGCAGGGCGCCGAGCGCAACGACCTGCTGGACAAGCTCGCCGCCGACGAGCGCCTCCCGCTGGACCACGAGCAGCTGCGGGCGCTGATGGCGGACAAGCTCTCCTTCACCGGAGCGGCGGCCGACCAGGTCGGCACGGTCGTCGGCCGGGTCGAGGAGATCGTGAAGCGGCACCCGGAGGCGGCGGGATACACCCCGGGAGCGATCCTCTGACGCGCTTCACCCGGACCGAGCTGGAGGCCGCCCGCGACCGCCTCGTCCCCGACGTGGTCGCGGCCGGCCTCCGGGTGCTCTTCTGCGGCATCAACCCCGGCCTGATGACGGCGGCGACGGGCCACCACTTCGCCCGCCCCGGCAACCGCTTCTGGCCGGTGCTGCACCTGTCCGGCTTCACGCCGAGGCTCCTGAGACCGGCGGAGCAGCGGGAGTTGCTGTCGTACGGGCTCGGCATCACGAACGTGGTGGACCGGGCCACGGCGCGGGCCGACGAGCTGACCGCGGAGGAGTACCGCGAGGGCGGGCGGCTGCTGGAGCTGAAGGTCGCGCGGCTGCGGCCGGGATGGCTGGCGGTGGTGGGGGTGACGGCGTACCGGGCGGCCTTCGGCGACCGCACGGCCCAAGTGGGGCCGCAGGAGCGGACCATCGGCGGCACACGCGTATGGGTGCTGCCCAATCCGAGCGGGCTGAACGCGCACTGGACGGCGGAGACGATGGCGCACGAGTTCGCCCGGCTCAGGGCGGCGGCGGAGGCGTAACCGGCCGGGACGCGGATGGCAGGGGGCGGGGCCGGTCCGAGCGGATCCGGTTGAACGCCTCCGGTGAGGGTGTGTCCGCTCGAGGCGAGTCCGGTCAGGACGGGTCCAGTAGAGGCGAGTCCGGTCAGGACGGGTCCGGTCAGGACGGGTCCGGTCAGGGCGGGTCCGTGTCGGTGACGGCGACGAGCAGGTGCACCTCGTCCGAGTCGTCGAGATCGGCGACACCGAGGGCGACCCACCGGTCGCGCCGCCGCGGAGGCCATACGTACACGTCCCGCACGACATGGCTGAGCAGGGCCCACGGCTCGGGTATCTCCTCGCCGCGCGCGATGCGCACGCCGAGCGTCACCAGACCCAGGTGCTCGGCCTGCCCCAGCCGGCCGTTCAACCGGTCCGCGACGAGCTCCATCCACGCACGGAAGTCGTCCGCCGTCGCCTCCCGCTCCGCGCCGTCGCCCGCCCGCAGCCCGTGACTCGCCGCCAGCTCCGCCGTGTGGTAGCCGGGTCCGGCCGAGCCGCGGTCCGTCCTGCCGCGCTGCTCGGGGAAGTCCCGGCCGCACAGCAGATCGATCGTGACGAGGCACTGCTCGATGTCCATACGTTCCAGTAAACCGGCCGGCACTGACAACTGGCGGAGCGTCAGCCCGCCGGACACCAGCCGGCCGGACATCGGAGGGCGGGACGGCGTCAGGCGTCCCGGCGCCGCAGACTCCACGCCCCCGCCAGCAGCGCGGCCGCCGTCCACAGCGCGGTCACCGCGAGCCCGGTCCACGGACCCAGGTCCCCTTCCCAGCGGTGGTGCAGCGCGATCCGCCCCGCCCGGTCGGGCAGCAGGTCCGCGACACCGCCCGACAGATCACCGATCACGAAGGACACGAGCCCGGCATCGAGGTGGTGGGGGAGGCGGCGGACGGGGCCGCGGTGATCCCGCTGGTGCGCCGGTTGCGGCCCGACGTGGTCGCCATGGACGTGCGCATGCCGCTGCTGGACGGCCTCGAGGCCACCCGCGCGGTGCTGCGCACCGTCGACGGCCCGCCGAAGATCCTGGTGGTGACCACCTTCGAGAACGACGAATACGTGTACGAGGCCCTGCGCGCGGGTGCCGACGGCTTCCTGCTGAAACGGGCCCGGCCCGCGGAGATCGTGCACGCGGTGCGCCTGGTCGCCGAGGGCGAGTCCCTGTTGTTCCCCGCCTCGGTACGGCAGCTCGCCGCCCGGTACGGCGACGGAGGGGGGAACCGGGCGGCCCGCGCGGCGCTGGAGCGGGCCCGGCTGACGGACCGCGAGGTCCAGGTGCTGCGCCTGATGGCCGGGGGCTGTCCAACGCGGAGATCGCCGGCCGGCTCGTCGTCGGCACGGAGACGGTGAAGTCCCATGTGAGCGCCGTCCTGGCCAAGCTCGGGGCGCGTGACCGCACGCAGGCGGTGATCACGGCGTACGAGTCGGGGTTCGTGGCGCCGGGCTGAGCGGTCGCGTGCCGCTACGCGCGCGGGACGTTCGGCGGCCGGGGCGCCGCCCGGTTGCGCGGCGGCCCGGCCCTCGCTGCTCCGGCCGGTGCCGAGTACGATCCGGCCAACACGCGCACGAGCTGGGAGGACGGACGGTGGGGCGGCTGACCGGCGGGGACCCCTCGCTGCTGCGGAGGATCAACTCCGCGGTGGTGCTCCACGCGCTGCGGGCCACGGACTGTGCGACGCTCACCGAGATCACCCGCGTGACCGGACTGTCCCGGCCGACCGTCGAGGGCGTGGTCGAGGATCTCATCACGGCCGGGCTCGTCGTCGAGAAGGCCGCCGAGGAGGGAGCCGCCCGGCGCCAGGGCCGGCCCGCCCGGCGGTTCCGGTTCCGCGCCGAGGCCGGGCATCTGCTCGGTCTCGAGATCGGCCCGCACCGGGTGGCCGCGCTGCTGGCCGACCTGGACGGCCGCGTCATCGGCGCCCAGGCCAAGGACGTCGACGAGACCGCCGGCGCGGACGAGCGCCTGGAGCGGCTGCGCGGCGCGGTCGCCGAACTGCTGCGCCGGGCCGGGGTGGCACGCGGTTCGCTGCGGGCCGTGGGGGTCGCCACGCCGGGGATCGTGGAGGCGGACGGCACCGTACGGCTGGGGACGGCGCTGCCCGGGTGGACGGGCCTGCGCCTGGGCGAACGGCTGAGCCGGTCCTTCAAGTGCCCGGTCCTCGTCGAGAACGACGCCAACGCCGCCGCGGTCGCCGAGCACTGGAAGGGCGCCGCCACCGAGTCCGACGACGTGGTCTTCGTACTGGCCGGACTCAGCCCGGGCGCCGGTTCGCTGATCGGGGGGCGGCTGCACCGCGGATACGGCGGGGCGGCCGGCGAGATCGGCGCGCTGCACCTGCTGGGCCGGGAGGCGACGCCCGAGACGCTGCTGTCGACCACGGACCAGCCGCTGCACCCGCTGGACGAGCAGGCGGTGACCGAGGTGTTCGCCCTGGCCCGCGACGGCGACCAGCGGGCCGGTGCGGCCGTGGACCGGTTCATCCGGCGCCTGGTCCACGACGTGGCGGCACTCGCGCTGGCCCTGGATCCGGAGCTGGTCGTCATCGGGGGCTGGGCGGCCGGTCTGGACGGCGTCCTGGATCCGCTGCGGCGCGAACTCGCCCGCTACTGCCTGCGCCCGCCGAGGGTGACGCTCTCGCTGCTCGGCGAGGCGGCCGTCGCGACGGGCGCGCTGCGGCTGGCCCTCGACCACGTCGAGGAGCAACTGTTCGCGGTGGAGGGCACGGTCACGGCCCGCCGCTGAGCTCCGGGCGAAGTCGGGGCGGCGACGGCGGCCGAGCCGGGGGCCGGTACGTCCGGCGGCGGTGCGCCCGGGTGCTGGGCGTCCGGCGTCCTGGTACCCGGGTCCCAGGACGTACGGCAGCCCGGCACACCCGGGCTCCAAGACGTACGGCAGCCCGGCACACCCGGGCTCCAAGACGTCCGGCAGCCCGGCACACCCGGGCTCCAAGACGTCCGGCGGCCTGGCACACCCGCACTCCAGGACGTACGGCGCCGGGCGCACGCGGGCCCCAAGACGTACGGCGGCCCGGCAACCCGGGCCCCAGAACGCGGGGCGGCGCTGCACCCGGTCTCAGGACGCCGGGCGGCGTTGCGTCCGGGTCCTAGGACGCCCGGCGCTCCGGGCCGTCGTGGATCTCCACGCCGCCCGAGTCGCCGAAGGTGAGGCGGCAGGTGTCGGCGCGGTAGGTGGCGACCGAGAGCGCGGCGGTGCGGCCCCCGGCGAGGAACCGCGTCGTGACGACGAGGACGGGCGCGCCGGGCAGCCGGTCGAGTTCCCTGGCGTCGTCCGCGCGGGCCGAGCCGAGTTCGACGGCGCGGTCCTGGCCCTCCAGCTCCAGGCGCTGCAGCTCGCGCAGCACGGCACGCGCGCGGGCGGGCCCCTCGGGCGCGTCGATCGCCGTGAGGTCGGGCACCGACGAGGCCGGGATGTACAGCAGTTCCGCAGCGACCGGCTGTCCGTGGCTCACACGGGACCGGCGCAGCGTGTGGACGGCCTCCTCGCGGCCGGTCTCCAGGGCGGCGGCGACGGCCGCGGGCGGAACCGCCCGCGCGCAGTCCACGGGCTGCCAGGCGTCGTCGGCCGTCCCCGGCCAGGTGTGCTGCTCGGTGCCGACGGCGACGCCGACGCGGGGCGGGGCGACGGTCGTGCCGACGCCGCGGCGGCGCTGGAGCCGGCCCTCCAGCTCCAGCTGCTCCAGGGCCTGGCGGAGCGTGGCGCGGGCGACGCCGAAACGGGCCGCGAGCTCCCGCTCGTTGGGCAGGATCTCGCCGACCGAGAACTCGGAGTCCAGTGCCTCACTGAGCACGGTCTTGAGATGCCAGTACTTCGGCTCCGGCACCGTCTCCAGCTGCGTGGTCCCCACCCTGTCCTCCGCAATCGCCGTGGTACGGCGGCGTTTCAGCGCCCTTGTTTATTAAAGGTTGTTGTACTTGTCTGCGACCATAGGGCGGCCCCCACCCTTGGTCAAGACCAATCCTCGTCCCCCGAGGGCGGCGCGGACGCGGTGCCGCCGAGCGTTCACGAGGCGTTCGCACCCGGCCATGTTCGTGACATGACGACCGAACCCGGGGCTACCCGTCGGTAGTAATTGCTGACAAGCTGTCTACGAGGCGTTGGCCGGCGATCCCCCGACGAGGAGTATCCATGTCCGCAACCGTGTCCTTCGACGTCCCCACCGAGCACGGCCCGCGGACCGTGACCCTGTCCTACGCGCGCGTGGGCAGTGGTGCGCCGCTGCTCCTGCTGCACGGCATCGGCCACCACCGGCAGGCCTGGGACCCGGTCGTCCACCTGCTCGCCGCCGAGCGCGACGTGATCTCCGTGGACCTGCCCGGCTTCGGCGCCTCCCCCGCGCTGCCCGGCGGACTGCGGCACGACCTGCCGACGATGAACGCCGCGCTCGGCGCCCTGTGCGAGACGCTGGAGATCGAGCGGCCCCATGTGGCGGGCAACTCCCTGGGCGGCCTGCTGGCGCTGGAGTTGGGCCGGGAGAAGCTCGTACGGTCCGTCACGGCCCTGTCCCCGGCGGGGTTCTGGACGCAGGCCGAGCGGCGCTACGCCTTCGGCGTGCTGCTCGGCATGCGGCAGATCGCACGCCGCATGCCGCTGCCGCTGGTGGAGCGGCTCGCGCGCACGGCGGCCGGCCGCACGGCCCT
This sequence comes from Streptomyces sp. NPDC096152, assembly GCF_044763235.1. Taxonomy (NCBI): domain Bacteria; kingdom Bacillati; phylum Actinomycetota; class Actinomycetes; order Kitasatosporales; family Streptomycetaceae; genus Streptomyces; species Streptomyces sp. NPDC096152. The sequence goes on from NZ_JBIWFW010000006.1 coordinate 502,693, forward strand.
CACGAGCACCATCTACGCCCGGCCCGCCCGCCGCTCACCCGAGGCCGTGGTCGCCGAGACACTCGCGCTGGCGGGAGCCACCGGCTTCGAGGACACGCTGCGGGCCGGCGTCGCCGTCCAGTTCACCGACGACGTCGCCGGCCTCCCGGTCACCATCGCCTGGGGCACCAAGGACCGACTGCTGGTGCGGCGGCAGGGGGTCCGGGCCAAGCAGATCATCCCCCGTGCGCGGCTGGTGCGACTGCCCGGCTGCGGGCACGTCCCGATGAACGACGACCCCGCCCTGGTCGCACGGGTGATCCTCGACGGCAGCCGCTGACCGCCGCACGGCCCGCGCCGGCGCACCGGCTCCCAGAGCGACTCCGGAGGGCCCCGGTGCGACCGCCGCCGAGGTGTGCCCCGTGTCCGCGACGGCGCGCCAGTTCGGCTGCTCGCGCGGGCGGTTGTTCACCCGTGGTTTCCGTGCGCGCCGCGCCGCACCAGTAGGTGTGGCTCTGCACACTGGCCGGATCCCGTCCCCGGAGGCGTCCCCATGTCCCACCGTCCCCTGCCCGGTCGCCGCAGCGTCCTGCGCGGCTCGCTGGCCGCGTCGGCGGCCCTGACCCTGCCCGGCGCCCTCGGCGCCGCACCGGCCTTCGCCCTGTCCGGCCGGCCCCGGGCCGACTGGGGCGTGCAGGCGGGAGACGTGACCGCCGACTCCGGCCTGGTGTGGGTGCGTGCCGACCGCCCGGCCAGGATGGTCGTGGAGACGTCCGCCACGGAGTCGTTCCGCGATCCGCGCAGGTGGCAGGGACCCCTGCTCGGCGCGGACACGGACTTCACCGGCACGACCCGGCTCCGCGGGCTGCCGCCGGGCGAGCAGATCCACTACCGCGTGCTCCTCACCGACCCGGACGACCCGCGCCGCGCCGGCGAGCCGGTGACCGGCACGTTCCGCACGGCCGCCGCACGGCGCCGTCAGGGCGTCCGGTTCGTGTGGTCGGGCGACCTGGCCGGACAGGGCTGGGGCATCAACGAGTCCATCGGCGGCTACCGGATCTTCGACGCCATGGCGAAGCTGGATCCGGACTTCTTCCTGTGCAGCGGGGACAACATCTACGCCGACGGCCCCATCAAGCCCACCGCCACACTCCCGGACGGGGACGTGTACCGGAACGTCACCACCGAGGAGAAGTCGCACGTCGCGGTCACCCTCGCCGACTTCCGGGGCAACTTCCGCTACAACCTGCTGGACGCCGCGCTGCGCCGGTTCAACGCCCAGGTGCCGAACATCGTCCAGTGGGACGACCACGAGGTCCGCAACAACTGGTACCCGGGCGAGGTCATCGGGTCCGGCACCCCCTACCCGGCCGGCACCAGGCTCGACGACCTGGCGCTCCGCGCCCGGCAGGCCTTCTCCGAGTACTTCCCCGTCTCCACCCTCTCCGGACGGCCGGACGGCCGGATCCACCGGGTCGTCCACCACGGCCCGCTGCTCGACGTGTTCGTGCTCGACATGCGCACCTACCGCGACGCCAACTCGCCCGACGACCGGACGACCGACCCGCAGGGCATCCTCGGCGCCGAGCAGCTGGAGTGGCTCAAGCGGGAGCTCACCCGGTCGCGCGCGGCGTGGAAGGTCATCGCCGCGGACATGCCGCTGGGCCTGGTCGTGCCCGACGGGGTCGAGGGCAGGCCGAACTTCGAGGCGGTCGCGCAGGGCGACCCGGGCGCGCCGCTCGGCCGCGAACTCCAGATCGCGGAGCTGCTGCGGTTCATCAAGCACCGGCGGATCACCGGCATGCTGTGGCTGACCGCGGACGTCCACCACACCTCGGCCCAGCACTACGACCCGTCGCGGGCCGCCTTCAAGGACTTCGAGCCGTTCTGGGAGTTCGTGTCCGGCCCGCTCAACGCCGGCGCCTTCCCGGCCAGCGCCCTGGACGGCACGTTCGGCCCGGACCGGGTATTCGTGAAGGCGCCGAGCGTCGCGAACGTCTCGCCCGCCGAGGGCTACCAGTTCTTCGGCGAGGTGGACATCGACGGCGACAGCGGCGAGCTGACGGTGCGGCTGCGCGAGCAGGACGGCACCGTCCTGTTCACGAAGACGCTCCAGCCGGGCCGGGTCGGCCAGTAACTCCCGTGCCCTCTCCCCCCGGGCCGCGCACCGGCGTCATCCCCCGGTGCGCGGCCCGGGCCGGCCCCTCCCAACTCCCCCGGCAGCGGGGTGTTTTCGCAGGTCGAAGCCGATTGTCAGTGGTCGCTTCTACGGTTTTCCCATGACGCGATCTTTGCAGGCCGTGGCCTATCGCCGACCCTCCGTGCTGGAGTCCGCCGCGGGCGGACAGCGCCTGGGGCTGGAGACCTCGCGGGGTGCGACGCCCTCGGGCGTCCAGGACCATCCGCGGTTCTTCGCGGGCTTCCTGACGTCCCCTCAGGTCGCTGCCGCCGGACTGCTGGCCGTGGCGGACGTGGCGGCCGCCCGCTACTACCAGCCGCAGCTGCGCGCCTCCCTCGACCCGGTGGTGACGGGTAACGGCGACCGGCTGCGCTTCGAGTCCTTCTCCGGCTGCGGCGGGGTGTATGCACGCCTGGACGTGCTGCGGTCCGGCCTCGACGGCGGCGAGGTGGGGCACGGCACGACCAATGTCGACGTGAACAACCCGCTGCGGGAGGCACTTTCCCGGATCGGCCCGGACGATCCCCTGCATCTGCGGGTCGGACCCGAGGAACTCGCCGTCACGACGCAGGCCGGCCGGGTCGTGGAGAAGAAGGTGCCGCTCCCGGACCGTTGGCTGCGCGGCTTCGCGGAGGCCCAGGTCATCGCGATCGGCTTCGATCTGTGCGCCGAACTACCGGCGGCCGAGGCGGCGCGGTTCCTCCGGTCGTTGCCGCGCGGCGGGTCGCGGGGCACGGCGGGCGGCCCGCGCTGGGTGGTGCCGGCCGGACGCGGACTGCGGCCGACGACCCGTCCGGTACCCGGCGCGGTGTGCCTGCCGGGTCCGGAGCGGCTGGTCGCACTCCGGCGGGTGCTGCGTCACGCGACGGCCCTGCGGGTGTACGGACCCACGGTGACCGGTGCGGGCACCGGCGCCGGCTCCGGTTCCGGTGGTGGTGCGAGTGCCTGGGAGGCCGTGCTGCCGGGCATGCGGCTCACCCTCACCCTGTCGCCGGACGCCTCCCGCGGGTTCTCCGGCGAGGGCGGGGTGCTGGAGGCGCTCGCCACGGACGAGGCCGCCGAGGACGCCGAGCTGATCGCGGTGCTGCTGGCGTGGGAGCCGTGTATCGACGTCGCCGACCTCGCCGCATCCTCCGGCCTCACGCCGGAGCGGGTGCGGGCCGCGTTGATCCGCCTCGGCACCTCCGGCCGCGTCGGCTACGACACGGCGGAGGCGGCCTACTTCCACCGGGAGCTGCCGTACGACGGCGAACGCGCGGAGCGGCACAACCCGCGGCTGCGGGCCGCGCGCGCCCTCGCCGTCTCGGGCGCGGTCGCGCTGGACGGGGCGCTCGGCACGGTCACGGCCGAGGACGGGCATGTGCACCGGGTGCGCGAGGAGGCGGGCGCGCTCAGCTGCAGCTGCCTGTGGTGGGCCAGGTACCGGGGCGGGCGCGGGCCGTGCAAGCACGCGCTGGCGGTGCGCATGGTGCGACGGGACGGCGCCGCGGTGGAGCGGGGCAGGGCACGGGTCGACGGGGGTGTGCGATGAGTTCGCTGATCGAGGCGGTACGAGCGGGACGGACGGCCGAGGTGGTCGGGCTGCTGGACGGCATGACCGACACCGAACGGCGTTCGGCCTTCCCCGAGTTGAAGGCGCTGCGCAAGGAGCTGAGGCCCGTGCGCTGGGACGCCGGGGCCCGGCGCGCCTATCCGGCCCTGCGGGTGGCCGGGGCGGCGTGCCAGACCGGCGCGGCGGCCGTGGCCGGCTGGATCGCGGCCGCCGACATGCGGTCCTCGGGCGCCTCGCCGGCGGTGCTCGTCGACCTCCTGGGCGATCGTGACCCCCAGTGGCTGGCCGACGTGGCGCACCGGCTCGCCGAGCGCCCGGCGAGCGCCCGGGTGCCGTACGACCTCATGGCGGCCCTGGTGCGGCTCGCGGGCTGCCCGGCGCCGACGACCGACGCCTATGTGCGGGGCTGGGTGCGGCACATCGGCTGCACCTGGCAGCGCGGAGACACCGTTTTCGAGAGACTGCGCCGGGATCCGCACCTTCGCGAGCTCGTGGCGGCCCTCTTCGTCACGGACGACATCGGCGGCCCGCTGGAGTGGGGTGCCGCCGACGGGCCCGACAGCTGGCCCCGCGCCCTCGCCCGGCTCACCCTGGAGGGCGCGCTCGACCGCGGGGCGACGGTCGACGCGTGCGTGGCCCGTCTGCTGCGGGGCGGCACGGCCGCCGATCACCGGGTGTTCCTGCGCGTGCTGACGTCCCTGGCGCTCACCCCCGAGGAACGGCGGGAGCGTACGGCGGACTGGCTGGCGCTCGCCTCGGACGCGGTGTCCGTGGTCGCCTCGCACGCCCAGTCGGTCCTGGGCGACCTGGCGCTGGAGGGCGGGCTGGCGCCCCGCCGGCTGGCGGACATGTGCGGCGCGGTGCTCTTCCGCACCGAGAAGAAGCTGGTGCGGGCGCAGTTGGTGCTGCTGGGCAAGGTGCTCACCCGGGACCCGTCGGCGGCGGACGTGTTGCTGCCCGCGGCTGCCCAGGCCTTCGCGCACGAGGACGCGGACGTGCAGGAGCGCGCGCTCAAGCTGGTGGAGCGGCATCTGCGGAAGACCCGCTCGAGCGAGGCCCGGGCCGAACTGGCCGCGGCTGCTGCACAGTTGGCCCCGGCCCTGCGGGCCCGGGCGGTGGGCACGCTGGGCGCGGCGCCCTCGGACCCGTCGGCGGAGCGGTACGAGGAGGTGCTGCCGCCGGTGCCGGAGCCCGAGCGGCTGGCCGCTCCGCCGCGGTCCGCGGCCGAGGCCGCCGAAGAGGTCGGCGCGCTGCTGGCGTCGGACGGCGGTGTGGCGGCCTTCGAGCGCGCGCTGGACGGACTGGTGCGGCTGGCCCACGACGACCGGGACGGACTGCTCGAAGCGCTCGTCCCGGTGATCGCGCGGCAGTGGTGGAGCGGGACCCCTTCGGGTTCCGGGCGCGCCTACGGCGCCGAGGAGCACTTCGCGAGGGCGTACGAGGGAGCGTTCGGCGCGCGCGGCGGGCTGGAGATGATCCTCGCCACCCTGGCCGGGAGGCTGCCGACCGTCACGCTCCACCGGGCGGTCCAGCACGGCACGACGCCTCCCGACTGCGTGCACGCGCCGCTCTCCCGCGCGTTCGACGCCCGGCTGTGGGAGGTGGCGTACCGGGTCCGCACCGAGCCGCTGCCGTTCCTGCTGTCGACGCCCACCTGGAGCACGGGCCTGCTGGAACCTGACGAACTGGTGACACGGCTGGAGTCGTACCGGCGGCTGGGGGCGAGGACCTCGGCGGCCGACTTCGCCCAGGCCCTGCTGCGGGTGCGGCGGACGGACCGGGCGGCGGCCTCCGCGGCGGCCCGGCGGGCGCTGGCCCTCGGCACGGCGGAGGGGACGCGCCTGGCCCGCTGGCTGACCGCCGAGGGCGAGGAGCTGCCGATCGGGCGGCGGCGCACCTCGCACGGCCGGGTCCTGGTGGAGTTCGGTGAACTCCGAGAGCTGCGGGAGGACTTCCCGGCGGCGTTCAAGCCGCTGGGCACCCCGGTGAGCGTCTTCCGGGAGCGCTGGTACTGCCACCACTGGAGCCACGAGATACGCCGGCACTGGCTGGCCGTGCTGCCCGAGCGGAGGGAACTGGTGGCGGCGCGGATGCTGCGGGACATGTCCGGACCGGCCGCCGAGAACACCCGCGGCGCCGCGGCCGTACTGCCGCCGCTGGCCGAGTCCGGCGGGACGGCGGGCGACGCGACGCACCTGTGCGTGGCCTACGGCCTCGGCGCCCGGCATCCGGAGGACCGGCTCGCCGCCGTGGACGCGCTGCTGGTCCTCGCGGCCCGGGGACAGCTGGACGCGGCCGCACTGGGCGCGGACCTGGGGCAGTTGGGGCGGAGCGGCACCGTCAAGCCGCTGCGGCTGGCCGAGTCACTGCGCACCGCGGCGTCGACCGGGGCGAACGCCACCATCTGGGAGATGCTCCGGCACGCATTGCCGGTGCTCCTCGCGGACCTCGCGGCCGAAGGCCGGGCCGGGCCGGTGCGCGGGCTCGGGGATCTGCTGGCCGTCGCCGCCGAGTGCGCCGAGCGGTCGGGGGCGCGGGGCGAGCTGCCGCACCTGGCACGGACGGCGGACCGGCGCGGTTCGTCCCGCCTGGCGGTGCAGGCGCGCCGGCTGCGCAGCGCGCTGGCAGCGGAGGCGGCCGCGTGAACTGCCCCGCCCCGCTCGCCCCCGAGCACCACCGCCCGGAGGTCCAATAAACGGCAAAAAGCTACAGAAGCACGCTTTACCCATCAGTCACAAAGCGTTCGTGATCACGCAACACCATTCCTTCACAGTGGATGCATGACTCGTGAACTCTCTGATGTGACGCGTGCGAAGCACGGTCGCCCGGTGCACCACTGGCGGCGGGACGTGATAGAACTCGCCGCGCTCTTCACGGCCGTGGCGGTCGCGGACGCGGTGGCGAACCTGATCGGCCACGGACCGGACGGCCCGGCCCTGCTGGTGATCTCGGCGATGGCGCTGGTCGCGACGGCCGCGTTCCACACCTGGTGGGCACGGCGCCACGGGCACGCGCCGCCGACGGACCATACCGGTGCCCGGCCGCCCGCCCCGCGGCGGGGCCAGGCCGGGCAGTCGGCCACCGCCCCGGGGCTGCCGGTGGCGGCGGCCGCGAGCACCCTGTGGCGGATGCGGACGACGGTGAAGGACGAGCCGGGGTCACTGGCCGCGCTGTGCGCCGCGCTGGCCGCGCACCGGGTCGACATCCTCAGCCTGCAGACGCATCCGCTGGCCGAGGGCACGGTGGACGAGTTCCTGCTGCGCGCCCCCGGCGAGGTCGAGGCCGCCGGGGTCGCCCGGGCGGTCACGCTCGCCGGCGGCAGCGACACCTGGATCGAGCGGGCCGACCCGCACGATCTGGTGGACGCGCCCACCCGGGTCCTCGGGCTAGCCGCGCGGACGGCCCTGGACGCGGCGGAACTCCCCCTGGCACTGCGCCAGTTGCTGGGACGGTGCACGATCCGCTCGCTGCCCGGCCGGCCGCCGGCCGGTGGCCGCGGTCCCGAGGAGGTGCCGGTCGAGGGCGCGCTGGAGGGCACCGTGATGCGGCTGCGGGCGCCCGAGGGCGGAGTGATCACCGTGGAGCGGCCGTATCTGGCGTTCACGCCCACGGAGTTCGCCCGGGCGCGGGCCCTGGTGGAACTGGACGCCCGGCTCGGGCCGCGCATCCCGCGCAGCCAGGACGTGCTGACGCTGCCGGAGGGCAACGCCATCACCGTGCGCCGCGCCGACACCGGCGACCTGCCGGCGACCCGCGCCATGCACGAGCGGTGCTCGGCACGGACGCTGAGCATGCGCTACCACGGCCCGGTCGGTGACGCGGACCGCTATCTGCACCACCTGCTCAGCCCCCGGTTCGGGCGGACGCTCGCGGTGCGGACCGCGTCCGGGCGCATCGTCGGCCTCGGCCATCTGCTGTGGGACGGCGACGAGACGGAGATCGCGCTGCTCGTCGAGGACGAGTGGCAGCGGCGCGGCATCGGCGCCGAACTGCTGCGCCGGCTGGTGGCCCTGGCCGTCGAGGCGGGCTGCGAGAGCGTGTACGCCGTGACGCAGGCGTCGAACACCGGCATGGTCGCCGCCATGCGCGGCCTGGGTCTCCCGCTCGACTACCAGATCGAGGAGGGCACCCTGGTCATCACGGCCCGGCTGGAGGCGGCCCCGGTGACCTCGCTGCCGTCGCACGGCGGCAGGCAGCAGGAGTACGACGGGCCCGGCGTGCGGGACTGACGGCGGGTCACGGTCGCGGAGAACGGCCCGGCGGGAGTCCCGCCGGGCCGTTCTCCGTTCCGGGGCCGGTACCCGGGAGCCGGTCTCACGGAACCGGTCCCCCGCAACCCGCGCCCGCAGAGCCGGACTCTATGAAGCCGGTCTCACAAAACCGCCTCCAAGAGCCGGACTCACGGCGCCGGTCTCACGCAACCGACCTCGGGCGACCGGGCTCACACAACCGACCTCAGGCGACCGACCTCACGCAACCGGCCTCAGGCGGCCGGGCTCACGGAACCCGACTCTGCCAGCGCCTCGCGCAGCTCCCTGGCCGCCCCCGGCGCCGGGGGCCGCTCCCCCAGGGCCCGGTCCAGGTCGGCCCAGAGGTCCTCGACGTCCTCCAGCCCCACAGACATCCGCAGCAGCCGGTCGCTCACCCCGGCGCCCCGCCGGTCGTCCGCGTCCACGATGCGGTGGCTGATGGACGCCGGGTGCTGGATGAGGGTGTCGACGCTGCCGAGGCTGACGGCCGGGGTGACCAGGCGGACCCCGCCGATGACGGCGTGCGGGTCGTCGTGCACCTCGAAGGCGATCATCGCGCCGCCGATGCGCGGGTAGTGGACGCGGGTGATCCTCGGGTCGGCCGCCAGCCGCGCCGCCAGTTCCGCGGCCGTGGCGGACGCGGCCCGGACCCGCACCGGCAGCGTGGACAGCCCGCGCAGCAGCAGATAGCCGGCCAGCGGGTGCAGCACACCGCCCGTGGCGAACCGCACCTGCCGCAGCCGCCCGGCGAACTCCTCGTCGCAGGCCACCACGCCCGCCATCACGTCACCGTGCCCGCCCAGGTACTTGGTGGCGCTGTGCAGCACCAGCCGCGCACCCTGCTCGGCCGGTCGCTGCAGCACGGGCGTGGCGAAGGTGTTGTCGGCGAGGAGCGGCACGGAACCGCAGGCGTGGGCGACGGCCCGCAGATCGACCTCGGCAAGCGTCGGGTTGGCCGGGGACTCGACCATGACCAGCCCGGTGTCCGGCCGCAGCGCGTCGGTGATCCCGGCGGGATCCGTCCAGGTCACCTCGGTGCCGAGCAGCCCGGCGGTGAGCAGGTGGTCGCTGCAGCCGTACAGGGGGCGCACGGCGACCACGTGCCGCAGGCCCATGGCGGACCGGGCGAGCAGCACGGCGCTGAGCGCGGCCATGCCGCTGGCGAAGGCGACGGAGGCCTCGGTGCCCTCCAGCCGGGCCAGGGCGGTCTCGAAGCGGGTGACGGTCGGGTTGCCGAGCCGCCCGTAGATCGGCGGGCCCTCCGGGTCGGCTCCGTCCGTGGCGAACGCGTCGATGCGGGCGGCCTCCGCACGGCTGTCGTAGGAGGGATAGGTGGTGGACAGGTCGATCGGCGGGGCGTGCAGCCCCTGCCGGGCGAGGTCGTCACGTCCGGCGTGCACGGCCTCGGTGGCCAGAGCCCTGGGTGCGGTGCGTACGTCGTCGTACGCGTGCGTGCTCGCTGAGTCCATGGGCGGAAGGGTGAACACCGGCCGGGGCGTCGGGGCGGGAGACCGTGTTACGTTCGGCCAATGGCTGAATCTGTCGTACTGGATCCGGTGGACCTTCATCTGCTGCGGCTGCTGCAGAACGACGCCCGGGCGACCTACCGCGATCTCGCCGCCCAGGTCGGGGTGGCGCCGTCGACCTGCCTGGACCGGGTGACGCGGCTGCGCCGCTCGGGGGTGATCCTCGGCCACCAGCTGCGGCTGGATCCGGCGAAGCTGGGCCGCGGGCTGCAGGCCCTGCTGTCCGTGCAGGTCAGGCCGCACCGGCGGGAGCTGGTCGGGCCGTTCGTGGAGCGGATACGGGCGCTTCCGGAGGCGCGGACCGTCTTCCATCTGACCGGGCCCGACGACTACCTCGTCCATGTCGCGGTCGCGGACATGGCGGATCTGCAGCGGCTGGTCCTGGACGAGTTCACGGCCCGGCGCGAAGTCGCGCGGGTGGAGACGCGGTTGATATTCCAGGAGTGGGACTGCGGCCCGCTGCTGCCGCCCGGCGCGGAGGCGGCCACGCCCTCGGCGAAATCGGACCGCTGACAGCCCCACGAGCGGAAAACGGGACTGACATGGACCGTGTCCCCGTACCAGGATGGTCCGCATGTCAGAGACCAAGAGCCAGCTGCCCCGACAGGTCGCCGACGCCTACGTCGACGAACTCATCGCCCTCGACCCGGTCACCGGTACGTATCTCGGCGTGAAGGAGAGCTCCAGCCGGCTGCCCGACCTCTCGCCCGCGGGTCAGGAGGCGCTCGCCGAGCTGGCGCGCACCACGCTCGCCCGGCTCGACGAGGCCGAGCGGCGGCCCGGCGCGGACAGCGACGTGGAGCGCCGGTGCGCCCGTCTGCTGCGCGAGCGCCTCACCGCGGAACTCGCCGTGCACGAGGCCGACGAGGGCCTGCGCGCCGTCGGCAACATGGCCACACCCGTGCACAGCGTCCGCGAGGTGTTCACGGTCACGCCGACGGAGACGGACGAGGACTGGGCGGCGATCGCCGAGCGGCTGCGCGCGGTTCCGGCCGCGCTGGCGGGATACCGCGCCTCCCTGACGCTGGGCCTGGAGCGCAAGCTGTATGCGGGCCCGCGCCCCACGGCCACCTTCGTCGAACAGCTCACCGAGTGGTCGGACACCGACGGCAAGGGCCGCGGCTGGTTCGAGGACTTCGCCTCGAAGGGCCCGGACTCCCTGCGCGCGGAGCTGGACGAGGGGGCCCGCGCCGCGGCCGCCGCCGTGGTGGAGCTGCGCGACTGGATGCGCGACGTCTACGCGCCGGCCGTCGAGGGCGCGCCGAACACGGCGGGCCGCGAGCGCTATGCCCGCTTCGCGCGCTATTTCAACGGCACCGACCTGGACCTGGACGAGGCGTACGCGTACGGCTGGGCGGAGTTCCACCGCATCCTCGGCGAGATGCGGCAGGAGGCGGAGAAGATCCTGCCCGGCGCCGAGACGCCGTGGGTGGCGCTCGCGCACCTCGACGAGCACGGCACCCACATCGAGGGCGTCGACGAGGTCCGCCAGTGGCTGCAGGACCTGATGGACCGGGCCATCGCCGAGCTGGACGGCACGCACTTCGAACTCGCCGAGCGGGTGCGGAAGGTGGAGTCGTGCATCGCCCCGCCCGGCAGCGCGGCGGCGCCGTACTACACGCAGCCGTCCGAGGACTTCTCGCGTCCCGGCCGCACCTGGCTGCCGACGATGGGCCAGACCCGCTTCCCGGCCTACGACCTGGTCTCGACCTGGTACCACGAGGGCGTCCCCGGTCACCACCTCCAGCTCGCGCAGTGGGCGCACGTGGCCCAGGACCTCTCCCGCTACCAGGCCACCGTCGGCATGGTCAGCGCCAATGCGGAGGGCTGGGCGCTGTACGCGGAGCGCCTGATGGACGAGCTGGGCTTCCTCACCGACCCGGAGCACCGGCTCGGCTACCTGGACGCGCAGATGATGCGGGCCGCCCGTGTCATCGTCGACATCGGCATGCACCTGGAGCTGGAGATCCCGGCCGACTCGCCCTTCCACCCGGGCGAGCGCTGGACGCCGGAGCTGGCTCAGGAGTTCTTCGGCGCGCACAGCAGCCGCCCGGCGGACTTCGTGGAGAGCGAGCTGACCCGCTATCTGACGATCCCGGGCCAGGCCATCGGCTACAAGCTCGGCGAGCGGGCCTGGCTGCTGGGCCGGGAGAAGGCCCGGCAGCGGCACGGCGACTCCTTCGACCTGAAGTCCTGGCACATGGCGGCCCTGTCCCAGGGTTCCCTCGGGCTGGACGACCTGGTCGACGAGCTGGCGCGGCTGTGAGCCGGGAGGGGCGGCCGGCGTCCGGCCGCCCCTCCGTGCGGCCCCCGGTCGCGGCGGCCGGCGGGCTCAGTCCACGCCCCGCTGCCGCACCGCCGACCCCGATCTGCCCTTGACGACCTCCAGCTGGGCGTGGATCCGCCGCCGCAGGTCGGCGACGTGGCTCACGATGCCGACGCTGCGGTCGCGCTCGCGCAGGGAGTCGAGCACGTCGAGGACCTCGTCGAGGGTCTGGTCGTCGAGGCTGCCGAACCCCTCGTCGATGAAGAGCGTGTCCAGACGCACCCCGCCGGCCTCGTCGGTGACGACGTCCGCGAGGCCGAGCGCGAGGGCGAGGGAGGCGAAGAAGGTCTCGCCTCCGGACAGGGTCGCGGTGTCCCGCTCCCGTCCGGTCCAGGCGTCGACGACGTGCAGACCGAGACCGCTGCGGCCGCGTCCGGCCCGGTCGTCGGAGTGCACCAGGGTGTAGCGGCCGGACGACATCCGCCGCAGCCGAACGGTCGCGGCGGCGGCCACCTGTTCCAGGCGGGCCGCGAGGACGTACGACTCCAGTCGCATCTTGCGCTCGTTGTCGGCCGCGGTGCCGGCGGTGAGGGAGGCCAGCCGGGCCACCCGGTCGTACTCCTCGCGCAGCGGGGCCAGCCGTCGCGTCCCCGCGGCGGCCTGCCGGGAGAGCCGGTCGAGTTCGGCGCAGCGCCGGGCGGCGGCGTCCCGCACGGAGGCGGCCTCCCGCAGGCGCCGGGCGGCGGCAGCGGCGGCGCCTTCGGCCCCGGCGAGGTCGGCGGGCGGCTGCTGGGCGGCGGCCGCGGTGTCGGCCTCGGCGAGGACGGCGCGTACGGCGGCCTCCTCCGACTGCCGGGCGTCCAGGCGCCGTTGCAGTTCGCGGTGGGCCGCGTCGTCGAGGAGGGCGGCCGCCGCGGCCCGCGGGGTGTCGAAGCCGGCCCGGAAGGCGGCCTCGGCGAGCCGCCCGTCGGCGTCCTTGAGCCGCTCGGCGCTCTCCTCCGCGGCTCGGGCCGCGTCGGCGGCGTCGGTGAGCAGCGCCGTCCGCCGCTCCAGGTGCGCGGCGCGCTCGGCCACGCTGCCGGCGCCGCCCCTGGCCTGCGCCAGCTCCTCCTCCAGCGCGGCCTCCTCGCGGTCCAGGGCGTCCCTGCGGGTCAGCCGTGCGGCAGACCGGACCTCGGCCTGCCGGCGGTCGGCCAGCCGCCGCTCGCGTTCCTGCTCGGCGGCGCGCAGCTCCTCGCGCGCCGGGTGCAGCGCGGAGGCGTCCCGGCGGGCCTCGGCGAACTGCCGCTCCAGCTCCTCGGCTTCCTCGGCGAGCCGGACGGCCGGCGTGTCACCGGCCTCGGCGGTGGCGGCGGCCAGCGCCTCCCGTACGACGCCCAGGCGCCGTTCGTCCTCGGCGCGCCGCTCGTCGGCCTCCTGGTGGGCGGCCAGCGCCCGTTCCTCCGCCTCGCGGTCGACGTGCCCGGCGACCTTGCGGGCGGGCGCGGGGTGGGCGGTGGCGCCGCAGACGGCGCAGGGTTCGCCGTCGACGAGGTTTCCGGCCAGTTCGGCGGCGATGCCGTTGAGGCGCTGTTCCTTCAGCTCCAGCCAGTGTGCCTTGGCCCGCAGGGCGCGCTCCCCGGAGGCGTGGGCCCGCCGCCGGGCGTCGTCGGTGTCCCCGGCGAGCCGGTCGCGCAGGCGGGCGGCCTTCAGACGGGCCTGCGCGGGCTCGCGGCGCACGGCGAGCTGCTCGGCGCGGGTGGCCGCCTCCTGGGCGGATTCGATACGGGCCTGGAGTCCCGCGCGGGTGGTGTCCCATGCGGCGAGCCAGGTCCCGGACTCCTGGAGCACGTCCTCGTCGGCGCGTTCCTGCCGGTCGGCGTCGGCCCGTTCGGCCACGAGGTCGGTGAGGCGGCGCTCGGCGCGGCGGGCCGACTCCAGCCCGCCCAGCTCCTCGGCGGCCCGGCGGGCCGCGGCCGCGAGTCCGGCCGCGCCCTCGCCCGCGAGCCGCTCCGGCAGCAGGGCCCGCGCGCGTGCCTCGGCGGCGGCCGCCCGCCGGTGCTCGGTCTCGGCGGCCTCCCGCAGCTCCAGCGCGGGCGCCACCTTCTCGGCCTTGCGGCCGCGCTCCATCCGGGTCTGCGCCTCGCGGTGGGCGTCGGCCCGCTCCTCGAGACGCGCGGCGCCCTCCCGCGCCTGAGCGAACCGCCGCTGCAGCCGCGCCACCTCGCGTTCGGTGTCCAGGGCGCGCTCGGCGGCGGACTGCGCGGACTCGGCGGCGGCGAGCCGGCTGTGGGCGACCGTCAGCTGTTCGCGGGCGGTGCTGCGGGCGACGGCCGCCGCGGTCAGGACGGCCTCGGCCAGGCCGGGCTCGCCCGGCGCCAGCTCCGGCAGTTCCATGGCGTCGCCCGCCGCCTGCTGCATGCGGTGCGCGTCGGCGAGCAGGGCCGTGTCGCCCTCGCGCACCTGCGCCTCGGTGGCGCGCCGGCGCTCGGCGAGACGCTTCTCCACCTCGGCGAAGCGGTGGGTGTCGAACAGCCGGCCGAGGAGTCGGCCGCGGGCCTCGGCGTCGGCGCGCAGGAAGCGGGCGAAGTCGCCCTGCGGCAGCAGCACCACCTGGCAGAACTGCTCCCGGCTCATCCCGAGCAGCTGCGTGATCTCCTCGCCGATCTCCTGGTGGGAGCGACTGAGGTCCTTCCACGTCCCGCCCGCGGGGTCGTACTCGCGCAGCAGGCTCTGGGCCTTGTCGAGCGTGGTGCCGGTGCCGCGCTTCTTGGGGCGCTCCCAGGGCGGCTGGCGGGTCAGCTCCAGCCGGCGTCCGGCGACGGTCAGTTCGAGGGTGACCTCGGTGCGGGTGGCCGGCGCCGCGTGGTCGCTGCGCAGCGTCGTGCCCTGCCCGCTCTGCCGGGCGCCCGGCACGGACCCGTACAGCGCGTAGCAGACGGCGTCCAGCACGGAGGTCTTGCCGGCGCCGGTGGGGCCGTGCAGCAGGAACAGCCCGGCGGCGGACAGCGCGTCGAAGTCGACGGTCTGCGCGCCCCCGAAGGGGCCGAAGGCGGTGATGTCGAGCCGGTGGAGCCTCACCGGGCCACCTCCCGCGCCGTCGCGTCCGCGCGCACCGCGTCGAAGGCCTCGCGCAGCACCGCGCGTTCGTGCTCGTCGGGGCCGGTGCCCCGGACGTGGGCCACGAAGTCCTCCGCGATCTCCCGGTCGCCGCGTCCGGCGAGCCGGCGGGCGTAGGAGACGTCGGGGTCGTCCGGGGCGCGTTCGGGGTCGAAGACGAGGCTGAGGGTGTGCGGGAAGCGCTCGGTGAGGCGTGCCATGGGCTCGGCCGGGCGGACCGGGTCGGTGAGGGTCGCCTCGACCCACGCCTCCCGGTGTCCGGCGAGGCCGGGGTCGGCGAGCAGGTCCTCCAGCGTGCCCCGGATCCGGGCCAGCGCCCGCGGGACCGGGCAGTCGACCCGCTCGGCGGTGACGGAGCCGTCGGCGTCGAGGTCGACGAGCCACATGGTCTTGCGGTGACCGGCCTCCGAGAAGGAGTAGGGCAGCGGGGAGCCCGAGTAGCGGACGCGCTCAGTGATGGTCTGGCAGCCGTGCAGATGGCCGAGGGCCGCGTAGCCGACGCCGTCGAAGACGCCCGCGGGCACCGCCGCCACCCCGCCGACGGTGATGTCCCGCTCGCTGTCGCTGGCCTCGCCTCCGGTGACGAAGGCGTGCGCGAGGACGACGGACCGCGTGCCGGGCGCGCGGGCGGCGAGGTCGTCACGGACCCGGTCCATGGCGGCGGCGAGGACCGCCTCGTGGGCCGCCTTCTCCACCCCGAACTCGTCCTTGACCAGGGCCGGTTCGAGGTACGGAAGCCCGTAGAAGGCCACGTCCCCGAAGGCGTCCGCGAGGACCACGGGGGTGGCGCACGCCGACGGCTCGGTCCGCAGGTGGATGCCCGCGCGGTCGATCAGCCCGGCACCGACGCCGAGGCGGCGGCCCGAGTCGTGGTTGCCGGAGATCATCACCGTGGGCACGTCCAGCTCCGCGAGCCGGTGCAGCGCGTCGTCGAACAGTTCGACCGCGGCCAGCGGGGGCACCGCGCGGTCGTACACGTCTCCCGACACGACCACCGCGTCGACGCCGCGCTCGCGCACGGTCGTGACGAGGTGCGCTATGAACGCGGCCTGGGCGTCGAGCATGTTCACCCGGTGGAACGCCCGGCCCAGGTGCCAGTCGGAAGTGTGCAGCAGCCTCATGATCCTCGAAGACTAACGGCCGGGTCTGACATCACGGGCGGTTACTCCCGTATCGGCCCGCCATGAGCCGTACGAGCCCTACGAGCCGTACACATACGCCCGTTGTGACCGATTCGCCCGGTCTGTCATATGTCTCCGTAGGCCTCCCCGCCCGGTTCGAAGCCGGCCGTCCCGGCGGTGACGTCGGCCAGCCAGGCGCGGAAGGCGTCCACGTCGGCGTCCGGCAGGCCGATCTCGAGGGTGACCGCCTCGCCGTAGCGCACGTCCCGCACCGCGCGGCCGGTCGCCCGCAGGTCGTTCTGCAGCTTGCCGGCTCGCTGGTGGTCGACGGTCACCGTGGCCAGCCGGAAGCGGCGCCGGGTGACCGTGCCGAGTGTGTCCAGGGCCTCGCCGACCGCTCCGCCGTAGGCGCGGATGAGTCCGCCCGCGCCGAGTTTGACGCCGCCGTAGTAGCGGGTGACGACGGCGACGACGTACCGCATGTCGCGGCGCAGCAGCATCTGGAGCATGGGCACGCCCGCGGTCCCGCCGGGCTCGCCGTCGTCGCTGGCCTTCTGCACCGAGGCGTCGGCGCCAATGACGTACGCCCAGCAGTTGTGGGTGGCGTCGGCGTGCTCCTTGCGTACGGCGGCGACGAAGTCCTGGGCCTCCCGCTCGGTGGCCGCCGGGGCGAGGGCGCACAGGAAGCGGGAACGGTTGATCTCGGTCTCGTGCACGCCCGCGCGGGCGACGGTGCGGTACTCGTCCTGCATCCGGCCAGCCTATGCGCAGCCGGCGTCAGCCCCCGCCGCAGGTGCGAGGGCCCGGCCGGGGGACACCCGCCGGTCGTGCGCGCACGCGGGCCGGCCTCGTCCGGCCGCCTGTGGCGGTGCCTCGGCGCCCGGGCGCGGCCCGGCGCGGCCGGGCCGCGGCATCAGTGCTTCGCGCCCCGGGGGACGGTCAGGTCGGTGAGCAGGGTGGCGCCGGGGGCGAGCGCCCGCCAGCCGGCGCCGTGCCAGGCCAGTACGGCGAGGGCCGAGGTCGGGAACTTCGCCCGGAGCCGGTCGAGGGTGTCGTCGAGGCCGTCCCCGGCCAGGTCGAGGACCAGTTCCTCCAGGCCCGGGTTGTGCCCGATCAGCAGCAGGGTGCCGACTTCGGGGGGCGTCTCGCGCACGGCCGTCAGAAGGGCGGGCACGTCGGCGGCGTAGAGTCGCCGGTCGAACCGCACCGGGGGCGGTGTGCCCCACTGGGCGGAGGCCAGGTCCCAGGTCTGGCGGGCGCGCCGGGCGGTGGAGCACAGCGCGAGGTCCGGCAGCCAGTCGGCCTCGGCGAGCGCGCGGCCGGCGGCGGACGCGTCCCGGCGTCCGCGGGGCGCCAGCGGCCGCTCGTGGTCGGCGACACCCGCGGGCCAGGCGGACTTGGCGTGCCGCAGCACCACCAGGCGGCGCAGCGGCCGCCCTTTCCCACGAGCGCTCACGGCATGCTCCCCAGGTCGCGGGTGAGGTCGAGGCCCAGAAGGCGGTCC
The DNA here is from genome assembly GCF_044763235.1 of Streptomyces sp. NPDC096152. Lineage (NCBI taxonomy): Bacteria > Bacillati > Actinomycetota > Actinomycetes > Kitasatosporales > Streptomycetaceae > Streptomyces > Streptomyces sp. NPDC096152. Next base: position 520,169 of record NZ_JBIWFW010000006.1, read on the forward strand.
GCGTAGGCATACGTCTCGAAGCGGGCGCCGTCCGCGAGGTCCGGCCGGGTCTCCACCCATTCCAGCACGCGCAGCACGGCCGGCACGTCCAGGTCGTCCTCCCAGGCCCCGCGCAGCCGCCCGCGCACCTCTTCGGGGATCGGCCGCGAGGGCCGCATCGCCCAGGCGGCGACCGCGCGGCGCCAGCGGGCGACGGTGCGGCGGGCGTCGTCCAGCGCGTCCGCGTCGAGCCGCAGCGGCAACTCGCGGCGGCGGGCGAGCAGCGCCAGGCGCAGCACGGCGGCATCGCCGGCGGCCGCGGGGGCGACCGTCACCTCGGCATCGACGGGCGCGACCGCGATCCGCACGCCGTCGGCCGCGGCGCCGTCCTCCTTGACGACATGGACGACCTGCGCCTCGCCCAGCGCGGCGCCGAGGTCGCGGCTGTCCTCGAAGGGCCGGATGCCGAGGGCCGCGGCGGCGGCGCGCAGCTCCGCCTGCTCCCGGTCGCCGGTCAGCAGCGTCCACACCGGCGTGCCGCCCAGCTCCAGGGCGCGGACGAGGAGGTCGGCGACCAGCAGCACGCGCAGCCCCGAGGCGTCGAAGCCCGACGCGTGCGCCTCGACACGGGTCAGGCCGCGGCGGGCGGGGGCGGCTTCCACGGGCTCGCCTGTTCGGGCGTCGATGATGCGCAGCACGGCCCGAGCGTAGGCGTGCCGGGGGCCGCGCGCAGGTATGTCGCGCCCTGTCCGGACATGTTGGCGGGTTTCCACCCGGCCCGGGGCGGTACGAAAGCACCAGCGCGCCCTCTCCGCGCGGGGCGGCGCGCGGAGGCCGCCGGGCGGGGAATCGCCCGGCGGCGCCCACTGTTGACCGGTCGGCGGCTCCGCCCGGGAGCGGCCGACGGCGTTCGAGACCGACCGAGACCGAGGAGACCCGTGGTGCACGGCGACGCAGCGACGATCCGCACGATCCTGACCGAACTCGGCGACACCTGGGCCGTGGTGGGCCTGTCGTCGAACCGCGACCGCGCCGCGTACGGCGTCGCCGAGGTGCTGCAGCGGTTCGGCAAGCGGATCGTACCCGTGCACCCGAAGGCGGAGACCGTGCACGGCGAGCCCGGCTACGCCCGGCTGGCGGACATCCCCTTCCCGGTGGACGTCGTCGACGTCTTCGTCAACAGCGAGCTGGCGGGGCCGGTGGCCGACGAGGCGGTCGCGGTGGGCGCCCGGGCGGTCTGGTTCCAGCTCGGCGTGGTCGACGACGCGGCGCTCGCGCGCACGCGCGCGGCGGGACTCTACATGGTCATGGACCGCTGTCCGGCGATCGAAATTCCGCGCCTGCCGTGACCTGTGTCACTCTCTTCTCACATAGCGCGACTGAATAGAAACATTCCGCCACATAGCTTGACCTGTGTAAAGGCCGCACAAAGGAAGTCCCCATGGGAGAGCAAATTTCGAAGTATGGCCTTCTGTGAAGCGGGTTCGATTCCTAATCTGAGCCGCCGTTGAGTGTTAATTCGGTGACCAGATAGTGAGAGGCCCCTTGACATGGTGAACCTGGACCATGCCGCCCCCGACGTCACGCGGCACAAACCCGGCCTGCGACGCGACGTCGGCCTGATCGGACTGATGTGGGCCTCGGTGGGCTCCATCATCGGCTCCGGCTGGCTCTACGGCGCCAAGAGCGCTGTGATGACGGCGGGCCCCGCGGCGATCATCTCGTGGTTGATCGGCGCTGTCGCAATCGTCCTGCTCGCCCTGGTACATGCCGAACTCGGCGGCATGTTCCCGGTCGCGGGCGGCACGGCCCGCTACCCGCACTACGCCTTCGGCGGCCTGGCCGGCATGTCCTTCGGCTGGTTCTCCTGGCTGCAGGCGGCGACCGTCGCCCCCATCGAGGTCGAGGCCATGATCGGCTACGCCGGTCACTGGGACTTCGCGAAGGGCTTCCTCAACCACGACAGCACTCTGACGACCAGTGGCCTGATCGTCGCGATCGCGCTGATGGCCGTCTTCGTCGCGGTCAACTTCCTGGGTGTGAAGGTCCTCGCGCACACCAACAGCGCGGCCACCTGGTGGAAGATCGCCGTGCCCCTGGCCACGATCTTCGTCGTCGCGGTGGGCCACTTCCACGGAGGCAACTTCACCTCCCACGGGTTCGCCCCGTTCGGCGCCAAGGGCGTACTGAGCGCCATCAGCACCAGCGGCATCATCTTCGCCCTGCTCGGCTTCGAGCAGGCGATCCAGCTCGCCGGCGAGAGCCGCGACCCCAAGCGTGACCTGCCGCGCGCGACCCTCGGCTCGGTCGCGATCGGCGCGATCATCTACGTCCTGCTCCAGGTCGTGTTCATCGGCGCGCTCCCGCTCAGCACCTTCGCGCACGGCTGGGCCAACCTCAATTTCCCCGGCATCGACGGCCCGTGGGCGGGTCTGACCACCCTCGTGGGTCTGGGCTGGCTCAGCGTCGTGCTGTACCTCGACGCCGTGGTCTCCCCCGGCGGCACCGGCCTGATCTACACCACCGCCACCTCTCGCGTCTCCTTCGGACTCGCCAAGAACGGCTACGCCCCGAAGCTGTTCGAGAAGGTCGACGCGCGCGGTGTTCCGTGGTTCGGCCTGATCCTGTCCTTCCTCACCGGCATCATCTGCTTCCTGCCCTTCCCGAGCTGGCAGAAGCTGGTCGGATTCATCACCTCGGCGAGCGTCCTGATGTACGCGGGCGCGCCGCTGGCCTACGGCGTCTTCAGCGACAAGCTGCCGAACCACGAGCGCCCCTACCGCCTGCCCGCCGGCAAGGTCATCGCCCCCCTGTCCTTCGTCGTCGCCAACCTGATCATCTACTGGGCCACCTGGGACATCCTCTGGCGGCTCGGTGTGGCGATCCTCCTCGGCTACCTGCTTCTCGGCGGCTACGCCCTCTACGCCCAGCGCAAGGGTCTGCCCGACGCGCCCCGGATGGACTTCAAGGCAGCACAGTGGCTTCCGGCCTACCTCCTGGGCATCGGTGTGATCTCCTGGCAGGGCGGTTTCGGCGGCCAGGGCAACATCCCGCTCTGGTGGGACATCGCGGTCGTCTCCGCCTTCTCCCTCGGCATCTACTACTGGGCACGTGCCGTCTCCTCGCGCCCCGACGAGATCCAGCGCAGCATCGACGAGATCGTGGTCGTGGACGTACCCACGCACTGACCTCCGCCGCGCCCCGACAGCACATCCGTCCGTCAGCCACGGCCTTCGCCGTGGCTGACGGCTTTTCAGCACCTCCCGTGGCCCTGAGCTCCCTTCGTCCGCACCCGGTCCACCGGCTCCCGAGGTTTGTGGCATGAGCGCACCAAAGATCACTCACATACTGGTCAAGGACACGCTCAGACCCCATGATCCCTACATAAGATGATCAATGTTGACCTGAAAACGGGTGGAACAACTCAACATCATCGGAGAACCGAATCCACATGAAGACCAAGGGATTGCGGGCGTCCGTGCCTGCCCTGCTCGTGCCGCTCCTGGCCTCGACGTTCGTGGCCGTCGGCGCCGGTGCCGCGTCCGCGTCGGCCCAGGAGTGCGCGACTCACCAGCTGACGCGCGAGGAGTCGAACACGATCTGCCTCAACGTCCAGGGCAAGGGCCTGACGGTCAAGTCGATCTACGGGCGGTACATGGGCATCTGGGGCAGGCCCAAGCTGACGCTGTACATCAACGGCAAGCTGGCCTCCAGCCAGAAGGCTCCCAAGTCCAGGGACGACTGGGGCGTCGATTTCCCGAAGAAGCTCGACAAGAAGTACGCCAACGGGACCACCATGAAGATCTGCCTGAGCGAGGTCTCGGGCGACATCCCCGCCAAGAGCCTGTGCACCACGCCCATCAAGATCCACTCGTGATCGGATCCGGACCCGCATGACCCCGACGTGTCCCGTCGGTCGCGGCACCCAGTCGTGGCTGACGGGACACCGTCATAATGCTCGGGTGACGCACACCTCCCCCCACCCCGACTCCCCTTCCCCGCAACGCCGTTCGGTGGTCGTCGTCGGTGCGGGCCCCGCGGGCCTGACCGTCGGCAACATCCTGCGGGCCGCCTCGGTCGACTGCGTGATCCTGGAGACCGAGACCCGCCGCTTCATCGAACAACGGCCCCGTGCCGGGTTCGTCGAGGAGTGGGCCGTGCGCGGGCTCGAACAGCGCGGCCTGGCGAAGAACCTGACGGAGCGGGCCCTGCGGCACAGCGCCTGCGAGTTCCGCTTCGAGGACCGCTCCCACCACTTCGACTACGCCGAGCTGACCGGCCATCAGCACTTCGTCTACCCGCAGCCCATGCTGGTGACGGACCTCGTGCGCGAGTACGCCGACGTCCGCGGCGGCGACATCCGCTTCGGCGTGCGGGACATCAGGCTGCACGACACGGAGACCGACCGGCCCTCGGTGTCCTACCTGTGCCCCGAGACCGGCGAACGCCAAGTGCTGCACTGCGACTTCGTCGCCGGGTGCGACGGAGCGCGCGGGGTGACCCGGTCGGCGCTGCCGCCGGAGCGCACCCGCCTCGCACGGCACGACTACGGCATCGGCTGGCTGGCGCTGCTCGCCGAGGCGCCGCCGTCCTCCGACCGCGTGCTGTTCGGCGTGCACCCGCGCGGGTTCGCCGGGCAGATGCCCCGCGGCCCCGAGGTCACCCGCTACTACCTCCAGATCCCCGCCGGGGACGACCCGGAGAACTGGCCGCACGAGCGGGTCTGGGCCGAGCTGCGGCAGCGGCTCGCGGCGGCGGACGCACCCCCGCTCGCCGAGGGGCGGCTGCTGGAGAAGCGCGTCCTCGACATGCACGACTACGTCGTCGAGCCCATGGCGTCCGGCCGGCTCTTCCTGGCCGGCGACGCGGCCCACCTCACCGCCCCCATCGCGGCCAAGGGCATGAACCTCGCCCTGCACGACGCCTTCCTGCTCGGCGACGCCCTCGCCGCCCGCCTCACCGAGGACGACGGCGCGGGCCTGGAGGACTACTCGCGTGCCTGTCTGCGGCGCGTGTGGGACTACCAGGAGTTCTCCCAGTGGCTCTCCGACGTGTACCACGGCGCCGGGTCGGGCGACCCGTACCGCGCGGGCACCACGCTCGCCCGGCTGCGCCGGCTGTTCACCTCCCCCGCCGCCGCGGCCTCCTTCGCGGAGCAGTACCTCGGCACCGCCGCCCGCTTCTGAGGGACCGGACCCGCACCGAGGGAGCGACACCCGGCGGTACGGCCGTCCGCCCTCGGGCGGGCTCAGTCGTGCACGGGCCGGTCGCCGATGCGGTGGTCCGCGACGCTGAGCGCCTCGTCGACCAGGCGGCGCAGATGGCCGTCGCGCAGGGAGTAGACCACCCGGCGCCCCTCCTTGCGGGTGGTCACCAGTCCCGCCAGGCGCAGCCGCGCCAGGTGCTGGCTGACCGCGGGCCGCGCGGCACCGCACACCTCCGTGAGCGTCGTGACGTCCGCCTCCCCGCCCGTCAACGCGTGCAGCAGGACGAGCCGCGTACGGTCGCCGAGCAGGGCCAGCAGTTCCGCGGCGAGCGTGAACTGCTCCTCGCCCGGGTGGTGCGGGTGCGCATGATGCGCAGGTGATAGGTGCATGCGTGCGCTCATACGCACATAATGGCGTCAGGGACGCCGAGCGTCCACTGTCCGCGCACCGGAAGGGGAACCACGTGAGCGACCGGCACCACCACGAGCACGGCGACGACCACGAGCACGGCGACGACCAGGCGCACGGCGGCCACGGCGGTCATGGTCGCGGGCGGGACGAACGCGGCCACAGCCACGCCCGCACCCCCGAGCACGGTCACGCGCACGGACATCACCGCGGGCACGAGCACGGACATGACCACGGCCCGGCCTCCGTCTCCCTCCGGCACCGCCTCGCGCACCTGTTCACCCCCCACTCCCACGAGACCGCCGACAAGCTCGACTCCGCGCTGGAGTCCTCGGCACGGGGAATGCGGGCCCTGTGGATCTCGCTCGCGGTGCTCGGTGCCACGGCCGTGGTGCAGGCCCTGGTGGTGGTCGCCTCCGGTTCCGTGGCGCTGCTCGGCGACACGGTGCACAACGCCGCGGACGCCCTGACCGCCGTACCGCTCGGCATCGCGTTCGTGGTGGGCCGTCGCGCGGCGACCCGCCGCTTCACCTACGGCTACGGCCGCGCCGAGGATCTGGCCGGCCTGGTGATCGTGCTGACGATCGCCGCGTCGGCGGTGTTCGCGGCCTGGGCGGCCGTCGAACGGCTCCTCGATCCGCGCCCGGTCCAGCACCTGCCCGCCGTGGCCGCGGCCGCCCTGGTCGGCTTCGCGGGCAACGAGTGGGTGGCGCGTCACCGCATCCGCGTGGGGCGCGCGATCGGCTCGGCCGCGCTGGTCGCCGACGGCCTGCACGCGCGCACGGACGGCTTCACGTCACTGGCCGTGCTCCTCGGCGCGGGCGGCTCGGCGCTCGGGTGGCATCTCGCCGACCCGCTGGTGGGTCTGGCCATCACGGCCGCGATCGCGCTGGTGCTGCGGGACGCCGCGCGTGAGGTGTTCCGCCGCATGATGGACGCGGTCGACCCCGCCCTCGTGGACCGGGCCGAGCGGGCACTGTGCGAGGTGCCCGGTGTGCGCGGGGTCGGCGAGCTGCGGCTGCGCTGGATCGGTCACCGGCTGCGGGCGGAGGTGGCGGTCGTCGTGGACGGCGATACGACGGTGCGCCAGGCACACGACGTGGCCGTCGAGGCCGAGCACGCCCTGCTGCACGCCGTGCCGAGGCTCACCGCGGCCCTGGTGCACGCCGACCCGGCACCGGCCCCGGGCGCCGGCGACCCGCACCGGGCCCTGGCCCACCACACGGCGACCTGAGCCGGTCCACCCCGGGCCCGGGCCCGCCGGGCCCCGGCCTGGCCGCGTCCCGGCCGTGGTCCGGCGGCGCGGTCAGGTTCCGAGCCCCTCCAGCACCACGGCCCCCGGCAGTTCCGCGAACGCCTTGCCCGGTACCAGCAGCTTGCCGCGGCGCCGTCCGCTGCCGACCAGGACGTACGGCAGGTCGACGACGGCCGGGTCGACCAGGAGCGGCCAGCCCTCGGGCAGCCCGAGGGGGGTGATGCCGCCGTACTCCATGCCGGTCAGCCCCGTGGCCACGTCCATCGCGGCGAACGAGGCCTTGCGGGCGTCCAGTCGGCGGCGCACGACGCCGTTGACGTCGACTCGGGTGGTGGACAGCACGACACACGCGGCCATGCGGGTCTCGGCGCCCCGCCGTCCGGAGACCACCACGCAGTTCGCGGAGCGCTCCAGCAGGTCCTGCCCGTAGTGCTCGACCAACACGGCGGTGTCGGCCCACCGGGGGTCCGTGTCGACGTGGACGATCTGCTCGGCGGGGACGCTGCCGCGCCAGTGGCGGACGGCGTCGGCGACCGGGCGGGGCAGCTCGTCGAGGCGGTCGGGAGCGGGGGCGGCGTGGTCGAAGTTCCCGAGGGGAGCGCGCATGACCGCACGCTAACAGCACGGCGGGACGGGCCGGCCGCGCGTCTCAGTGCACGGGCGGGACCGACACCGTCATCACCATGCCCACCGGCCCGGCACCCGTGTTGGCGTACGTGTGCGGGGTGTTCGCCTCGAAGGAGGCGCTCGCGCCCTCCGGCACGCGGTACTCCACTCCGTCGACCGTGAGCGTCAGCTCCCCGGCGGTGACATGGACCAGTTCGACCGTGCCCGCCGGGTGCGGGTCGGAGGGGCTGCCCTCACCCGGCATCAGGCGCCACTCCCACATCTCCAGCGGGCCGGGCGCCTCGACGCCCGCGAGCAGCCGGTTGTAGCTGCCGGCGTCGGTGTGCCACAGCCGGACGGCCTGGTCGGCGGGGACGATGCGGACCTTCGGGCCCTGCTCGTAGTCGAGCAGGGTGGTGATGCTGACCCCCAGCGCGTCCCCGATCTTGACGACCGTGCCGAGGCTGGGGTTGGTGCGGGCCTGCTCGATCTGGATGAGCATGCCGCGGCTGACTCCGGCGCGTGCGGCGAGCGTGTCCAGGGTGAAGCCGCGCTCGGTGCGCCAGCGCTTGACGTTCCGCGCCAGGGACTGGGTCAGCAGGTCGAGGTCCGACACATTCCGTCCAATATCATGGATGACAGAGTTCACTGCATTGAACTACGGTGGGGTGCACCCGATCGTTCACCGAACTGTACTGCGAGGCACGTCGTGACAGCATTCTTCGCCCTGGCCACCAGCCTCCTGTGGGGGCTGGCCGACTTCGGCGGCGGCCTGCTCACCCGGCGCAGCCCGGCGCTCACGGTCGTCGTGGTCTCCCAGACGATCGCGGCGGTGGTCCTCGGCGCGATCGTGTTCGCCACCGGCGGCTGGAGCGAGGCCGGTCCGCGGCTGTGGTTCGCGGTCGCCGCGGGCCTGGCCGGGCCGGTGGCGATGCTCTCCTTCTACAAGGCGCTGGCCCTCGGCCCGATGGGCGTGGTCTCGCCGCTCGCGACGCTGAGCGTGGCCGTTCCCGTCGGGGTCGGCCTGGTGCTCGGCGAGCGGCCCGCCCTGGTGCAGGTCGCGGGGATCGCGGTGGCCGTCGCGGGCGTCGTGCTGGCGGGCGGCCCGCAGCTCGGGGGTGCCGCCGTGGAGCGGCGGACGATCGGGCTGACGCTGGTCGCCGCGCTCGGCTTCGGCACGGTGTTCGCGCTGATCGCCGAGGCGTCCACCACGGTCACCGGACTCTTCCTGGCGCTGTTCGTGCAGCGCGTGACGAACGTCGCCGCCGGGGGCGCGGCACTGTGGCTCTCCACCCGGCGGGGCGCCCCCGCGCTGCCGGAGGGCGGCTTCCCCTGGTCCTCGCTCCCGGCGCTGGCCTTCGTCGGCCTCGCCGACGTCGCGGCCAACGGCACCTACTCGGTGGCCGCCCAGCACGGCCCGGTCACCGTGGCCGCGGTCCTCGCCTCCCTCTACCCGGTGGTCACCGCCCTGGCCGCCCGCGGCTTCCTCAGCGAGCGCCTGCGCGCGATCCAGGCGGCGGGCGCGGGCCTGGCCCTGGTGGGGACGCTGCTGCTGGCGACGGGCTAGGAGGCTTCGCCTGGATCAGCCCGGGTCCGCGACGCCCGGCACGGCACCTCGCCGCGTCGTCGGACCACCCGAGTACATCCAGTACGCGGGCGATCCTCCGCTTTGCGATGCCCCCCCCCACAGCCTGAACGGCGTGGGAGGTGCCCCCACCGGACGCCGCGGCCTGATCCGACCTGATCCAAACGCCCCCCTGGGTCAGCCCTCGGCCTCGGCCTCCGCGAGCCGGGGTCCCGGCTGCGCGGCCGGCGCGGCGAGCCCTGCGGCCGCCGCCTCGTCGAGGGCGGCCAGCCGGGCCACACTCTCCTCGTCCAGATCCGCCAGCGCGGCGAGCTGCTCCGGGGTGACGTCCTCCGGAATCGGCTTCGGGGCCGGCGTCCGCAGCGGCGGCTGCCATCCCTCGGCGGACGTCCAGCGTCGTACGACCCGGGCGGGCGCCCCGGCGACGACCGCGTGGTCGGGCACCTCGCCCCGGACCACGGCGCCGGCCGCCACCACCACGTTCCGCCCGATCCGCGCCCCCGGCAGGATCACCGCGCCGGTGCCGATCCAGCACCCGGGGCCGATCTCCACGGGCTCCATCCGGGGCCACTGCCTGCCGATGGGCTGGTGCGGATCGTCGTAGGAGTGGTTGGTGGAGGTGACGTAGACGTACGGCCCGAAGTAGCAGTCGTTGCCGATGCTGACCGTCGTGTCCGCGATGACGTGGCTGCCGCGGCCGAGGACCACGCCGTCGCCGATGCGCAGGATGGGGTCCGGGCCGAGGTCGAGATCGGGCATCAGGCCGGCGGTCAGGGTGACCTGTTCGGCGATGATGCAGTAGGAGCCGAGGTGGATCCAGGGCTCACCGAAGACCGTGCCGAGCGGGAAGGCGAGTCCGGTACCCGTTCCTATCGCGCCGAAGCGCAGCCGGCCGGGGTGTTCGGCCGAGACCGAGCCCGCGCGCCGCACCCAGGCCCAGCCCGCGTGGACGGCGCGCTGCGCGAGGCGGCGCCGCCATGATGAGAACGTGTTCTTGCGCTTGGGCACCCGCTCACGGTACTCAGCGAGGGCCGCGCCCATGAGACCGGACGCCTGTGATCTTCGCCCCACCGGGTGACGTACGGTGCGGGTACATCCAGGAGGACCGGACTAGGGAGAGGACCGGGATGACGCACGAGGCGCTGATCGCGGGCATCGGCGGCAGGGAGCCGCAGGTCGATCGGGGGGCGTTCGTGGCGCCCACGGCCGCGGTGATCGGTGACGTGGCGCTCGGCGCGGGCGCGAGCGTCTGGTACGGCGCGGTGCTGCGCGGCGACGTCGAGCGGATCGCCGTCGGCGCGAGCAGCAACGTGCAGGACAACTGCACCCTGCACGCCGACCCGGGTTTCCCCGTCAGCGTCGGCGAGCGCGTCTCGATCGGGCACAACGCCGTGGTGCACGGCGCGACCGTCGAGGACGACTGCCTGATCGGCATGGGGGCGACGGTGCTCAACGGCGCGGTGATCGGCGCCGGGTCGCTGGTGGCCGCGCAGGCGCTGGTCCCGCAGGGGATGACGGTGCCGCCGGGGTCGCTCGTCGCGGGGGTCCCGGCCAAGGTCCGGCGCGAGCTGACGGAGGAGGAGCGCCAGGGGATCACCCTGAACGGCACGATGTACGCGGAGCTGGCCAAGGCGCATCGCGACGTGCACGCGTAGGGGGGCGCCCGCGCGAGGTCTCGGGCTCCGGCCGGTGTGCGGGGAGCGGAGGAGACGCGCGTACCCGGGGGGCGGAGAGGGCCCCGCGCGGGCTTCACCCGTGCGGCTTCACCCGTGCGGGCTTCACTCCCCGGCGGGAACCGGCTCCGGTTCCTCGGCCGTCCGCGGGGCGGCCTGTGCCTGCTTCGCCCTGCGCTTGAGCACCAGCATCGAGGTGAGCCCGATGAGCACGGCCGCCACCAGACCCAGCCAGGAGAACTTCTTCAGCCAGGACTCGGCGACCACGCCGACGTAGTAGATGACGGCGGTGGTCCCGCCGGCCCAGCAGATGCCGCCGAGGACGTTGGCGACGAGGAACTTCCAGTACGGCATCCGCAGCACACCCGCGAGCGGGCCGGCGAAAATACGCAGCAGGGCGACGAACCGGCCGAAGAAGACGGCCCACATGCCCCACTTCTCGAAGGACCGCTCGGCGGTGGCGACGTGCCCCTCGCTGAAGTGCCGGGGGAACTTCCTCCCCAGCCAGGCGAGCAGCGGCCTGCCGCCCTTGCGGCCGATGGCGTAGCCGATGGAGTCGCCGACCACGGCGCCGACGGTGGCGCAGGCGCCGAGAACGACCGGGTCGATGCCCGCGTGCTGGGAGGACATGAGCGCGGCGGAGACCAGCACGATCTCGCCCGGCAGCGGGATGCCCAGGCTCTCCAGACCGATGACCAGGCCCACCACTGCGTAGACGGCGGCCGCGGGTACCGTGTCGAGCCATTCCTGGACGTGCACCGCCGGTTCCTCCCCGATTTCGCGTCCGTGCGTGCTTCCGTGCTTCCCGGGGGCGCCCGCAAGGACGCGCCCCCGGGAAGCCTACCCGCTCGACCCGAACCGGGAGGCGTCCACGAGCGGCGCCCGGTTCCGTCGGCAGGTTCGGTCAGGAGCCGGCCCGGGGCGGCTCCCACGGCCCCGGTGGCAGGTCAGCCGCCGGCCGGCGGCCCTACGAGCAGGCCGGTTCCCGGAACGACGACGAGCTGCCGGCCGGACACGGTGGCGTGCGGGCCGGGGGTGGTGTGGTCGTCGGTCCGGCCCCCGACGGCGAGCGCGGTCGCGAGCAGGACGAGGGACGCGAGGCCGACACCGGCGGCGACGGACGCCCGGTGCCTGCGCACCCTCTCGTCCACGTCGTCCGGCGGGGTGCGGTGGCGGCCGCCGGGCGCGCCCCGGACCCGCCCGGCGGCCCACGGCCCGCCCGGGGAGGCGGCGCGGGCCTGCCGGGAGCCGAGGTAGCGGCGGGCTCCCCAGCCGAGCACGCTCTCGGCGAGCAGGAGCGGCAGGCCGTCCTCGCACAGGCCGAGCTGCTCGGCGCCGTGGCGGCAGTGGCGGCACTCCCTCAGGTGCCGTCGGACGTCGGGCAGCAGAGCCCCGCCGCGGCGCGCGGGGGCCTCGAGGAGACGGTTGTGGAAACGGCATTCCCGGGTGGGCGCGAGTTCCCGGTGGGCGCGCACGCAGCTCGCCCGGAATTGCTCGCGGGCCCGCTCCAGCGTGACCGTCGCGGTATCGGTGTCCATCGCCAGCAGACCGGCCGGTACGGTTATGGGTTCGCCCTCGACCTCGGTGTGCCACAACAGGCATTGGGAGGCTCCGGGAAGGGCCTGGAATGCCCACGCGGCGAGTTGCCGCTTTTCGGACGTCATGGACCTGGCCGCACGCAGTCCACGACCGCCGGTGGGCCTGCACAGTTCCGGCAGGACGACACATGCGGCGTCGTCGGCGGCCCACGCGCGGACGGTGTCCCGGACGGCGACGAGGAGCTGGGGGCGCAGGGCGCCGCCGACCGCTCCGCCGGCCAGCCGCCGCAGCACCCGGTGGTAGGCGGCGGTGGCCACCATCGTCGCCGAACTTCCGGAGCCGGCAAGGCAGATGACCGCGTAATCGTGAGCCGCCCGCCAGTGCCGGGCGAGCAGCAGGGCGACGGCGTGGTGGCCGCCGTCCGTGTCCCGCAGCCGGGAGACGAGAGCGCGGTCGGACTCCCCCGGAACCAGGCCGGGGTGGGGTGGATGAGGAGGACGTGGGGGGTGGGGATATTGCACGAAAGCATTTCCTTCCAAGACGCAGGACGGGCATGCGCAATGCGCGTCCACTGGAAAGCAGGTGCCTGATTGGTGCGTACCTGACCGGAAAACGGGGCCGGCCGTCGCCTTTCCCGATTCCCGACGGGGACGCTCACCCTCGCACAAGCGATCGCGCCCAACAAGAAGGACGAAAGGCGGCGCCGCGAAGGGCGGAAAATGAACGGCGTCGCCCGGCACATCCCCACCCGCATTCGCCGAATCCGTCGCAACGGCGTCACCTTGTGCCGCCCGGCGGCGGACGGCACACGAAATCTCCCACTCCCCGCTCACAGCCCGCCCCTACGTTCCACCCGGCTCGCTCTCATCCCGGTGGACCAGCATGGGCCGCATGATCACCCCCCGGCACCTCGCCCCCGTCCTCCTCTCCGTACGCGTCCGCGGCCGCTGCCGCCCGCGCCGTGCGCAAGGCCGTCGTCCCGGCCGCCGGGCTCGGCACCCGGTTCCTGCCCGCCACCAAGGCGACCCCGAAGGAGATGCTGCCGGTCGTGGACAAGCCGGCCGTCCAGTACGTCGTCGAGGAGGCCGCGGCGGCCGGGCTCGACGACATCCTGATGATCACCGGGCGGCACAAGCGGGCCGTCGAGGACCACTTCGACCACGCCGTGGAACTGGAACAGGCGCTGGCGGCCAAGGGGGACACCGCGCGGCTCGACGCCGTGCGCGCCCCGGCGCGCCTCGCGGCCGTCCACCACGTCCGGCAGCGCGAGCCGCTCGGTCTCGGCCACGCCGTCCTGTGCGGCCGCCGCCACGTGGGCGACCAGCCGTTCGCCGTGCTCCTGGGCGACGACCCGATCGACCCGCGCGAGTCCCTGCTGAGCCGGATGATGGAGGTCCGCGACCGGTACGCGGGCAGCGTGGTCGCCCTGATGGAGGTCGATCCGGCACAGATCCACCTCTACGGCTGCGCGGCCGTCGAACCGACCGGCGAGGAGGGCGTCGTACGCGTCACCGGCCTGGTGGAGAAGCCCGCACGCGAGGAGGCGCCCAGCGCCTGCGCGGTCGTCGGGCGCTACGTCCTCGACCCCGGCGTCTTCGACGTCCTGGAACGCACGCCGCCCGGCCGCGGCGGCGAGATCCAGCTGACCGACGCCCTGCGGGAACTCGCCGCGCGGGGCACCGAGCACGGGGTCGTCTTCACCGGGTCGCGCTACGACACCGGCGACCGGGCCGACTATCTGCGCACCGTGGTCAGGCTCGCCTGCGACCGGCCCGACCTGGGGCCCGAGTTCGTGGCCTGGCTCAAGGAGTTCGTGGCGGAACTCGGCCCGGCCGGCACCGGAACCGGGCCCGCCGCGCGCGGGGGCGCGGCGGTCCGACGAACGGCGGGGCGTCCGGGCGCGTCAGCCGTTGGGGCGCAGGGTCCAGACGACGGTCATCTCCCCGGTCACGGCGCCGTCCGCGCGGCGGATCTCGATGGTGACCGGGAATTCGGGCCGCTGCCCGGCGTCCAGTTCGGCCACGACCTCGGCGGCCGGCCGGCCCAGGGTCGCGGTGGCGGTGACGGCGCCCATCGCGAGCTTCTTGTAGGCGATCTCGGCGCGCACGGCGAGCGGCACGGCCCGCGAGAGCTGCTCGCCGAACGCGGCCAGCACGATCGCGCCGCTGGCGGACTCGCCGAGCGTGAACATCGCTCCGGCGTGCGGGCCGCCCACGTGGTTGTGGTAGGCGCCCTGGTCCGGCAGGGCCACCACGGCCTTGTCCGGCGCCGTCTCCACGAACTCGAGGTTCAGCGTCCGGGCCATCGGCACGGTGGCGGCGAGCATCTCGCCGATGGACATCTGATCTGCGCTCATGGCGGCATGTTACTCATGGGTAGCCCGCGCTGGCCAGAGCGGAGGCCGCCGGCCGGCTCCCATTTCTGGTACGTCCCTGACAAGACCCGGTGACCGAATCGTGTCCGCGGCGCCACTAGGGTTACTGGCCATGTGGCCAGGACAGCAGCCGCCCGGGGGCGAGCAGAACCCGCAGAACAACCCGTATCAGCAGCCGGGATACCAGCAGCCGAATCCGTATCAGCAGCCCGGCTATCAGCAGGGCAACCCCTATGCGCAGCAGCCGCAGTGGGGGGCGCCCGGGCCGGCGGGGGCACCCCAACCGCCGCAGGGCGGGGGCGGCGGCAACCGCACCAAGCTCGTCGCGATCATCGCGGCGACGGCCGTGGTGGTGGCCGCCGGCGTGACCGGTTTCCTGGTCCTGGGCGGCGACAAGGAGGACAGCGCCGGCGGCGGCACGAGCGACAAGGGCAGCCCGTCGGCGTCCGCGGACCCGAGCGTCTCGGCGTCGGCTTCGGAGTCGGAGGACAACCCGCGCGGCAACGAGACCGAGAAGCCGACGGTGCCTGGCTGGAAGGTCGTCGTCAATCCGAAGTACGGCACCGCGTTCGACGTGCCCCCGACCTGGTCGGTCGACTCCCCCGGCATCTTCACCTTCTTCGAGGACAAGAAGAAGGGCGACGGCTCGGCGTACATCGGCTTCTCCGCGCCCGCGTTCCTGAAGGAGAACTGGTGCACGTCCGACGACGACAAGGACGGCACGGAGGAGTCGTCGTCGCTGGCGGCCGGCGGCACCAAGGGTGAGGACGGCGGCAAGGACACCGCCAGCATCGCCCGCGGCGACGCGGCCGCGTTCGCGTTCGGCGGGTACACCGACCAGAGCGACGCCGCAAAGAAGTACCTGAAGATCGGGGCGGCCAAGTCCTACACCACGAAGTCCGGGGTGAAGGGCAGCGTGGCGACGTCGTACACGTCGGGTGTGAGGAAGACGCACAAGTGCGACAGCGACGGCAAGGCCACCACCTTCGCCTTCAAGAACTCGCAGGGCGACTTCGTCTCCTGGACCCTCTACGGCGCCAGGGGTGTGCGCGAGGAGATCCCGGACGCGACGATCCAGAAGGTCCTCAGCACGGTCCGGCTGCACGGCGACCCCACGGGCTGACCGGCGACGGCCGGACCCGCCCGGCCCGCACCGAGTCCTGGGGCCCGGCGGAGAGCGGGTCAGCCGATGCCGAACGCCCCGCCGGGGGGCTCGGGTGACGGGACGGCGTCCTCGTCCCGTACCGGCTCGGCCCCGGCGATGAACACGCGCAGGGCGTCGCCGTGTTCGACCCGGGCGGGGAAGGCGTCGGCGGCGGTGAGCCGGGCCAGGGCGGCCGTGTCCAGGGGGTGGTGCGCGGCGGCGAGCACCGCGTTGCCGAACCGGCGGCCGCGCAGCACACCTGGCTCGGCGATGATCGCGATCTCCTCGAACACCACCGCGAAGGTGGCGAGTTGGGAACGCAGGAAGGCGAAGGGCGCGGCGTCGGCGAGGTTGGCCAGATAGACCCCGCCGGCGCGCAGCACGCGCTCGGCCTCACGGGCGTAGGCGAGGGACGTGAGGTGGGCCGGGACCCGGGAGCCGCCGAAGACGTCGGCGATCAGCACGTCCGCGGAGTCGGCCGGGGCGCCCTCCAGCCAGGCGCGGGCGTCGGCCGCGTGCAGCGCGATCCCGGCGTCGTCGGGCAGCGGCAGATGGGCGACGACCAGTTCCAGCAGGCCGCGGTCCGCCTCGGCGACGTCCTGCCGGGAGCCGGGGCGGGTCGCGGCCACGTACCGGGGCAGGGTGAGCGCACCGCCCCCGAGGTGCAGCACGTCCAGCGGGCGGCCCGGCTCGGCGAGGGTGTCCAGGACGTGCCCGAGCCGGCGCGCGTACTCGAACTCCAGGTGGGTGGGGGCGTCCAGGTCGACGTACGACTGCGGCGCCCCGTCCACGGTCAGCAGCCAGGCCCGCTCACGGTCCACGTCGGGCATCAGCTTGGCGGTCCCGTGATCGACGTCGCGCAGCACGGGTATCGGCTCGGTCACCGCTCCATTGTGCCGGGGACGGGCCGGCCCCGATCCCCGCACGCCGGACACCGACCGAAGCCCACCGGACCCGCACGGCAGACCCCGGCCGAAGCCCACCGGACCCGCACGCCGGACACCGCACGCCAGCCCCCGGCCGAAGCGCGCAGGGCCCGACCTCGCCGAGCCCCCGGCACCCCGGTCCCCCCTTCCTGGGGAGTTCGGGGCGCCGAAGGCTCGGGCGGCGGGCCGGACTACTCCACGGTCGTCACGGTGCCCGCGGCGACGGTGCGGCCGCCCTCGCGGACGGCGAAGCCCAGGCCCGGCTCGATCGGCACCTCGCGGCCCAGTTCCACCGTCATCGTGACGGTGTCGCCGGGCCGGGCGACGGCGCTCGCGCCGAGGTCGACGTCGCCGACCACGTCCGCCGTGCGGATGTAGAACTGCGGCCGGTAGCCGGTGGCCAGCGGGGTGGTCCGGCCGCCCTCGCGCGCCGACAGGACGTACACCCGCGCCGTGAAGCGCCGGCTGGGCGCGACGCTGCCCGGAGCGGCGACGACGTGGCCGCGGCGGACCGCGCCGCGCGGGACGCCTCGCAGCAGCAGCGCCACGTTGTCCCCGGCCTGCGCCTCCTCCATGGGCTTGCCGAAGGTCTCCAGGCCGGTCACCACGGTCTCCACGCCCGCGCCGAGCACCTCGACCCGGTCGCCGACGCGCAGCGTGCCGCGCTCCACCGCGCCGGTGACCACCGTGCCTCGGCCGGTGATGCTGAGCACGTTCTCCACCGGCAGCAGGAACGGCGCGTCGAGATAACGCTCGGGCATGGGCACATAGGTGTCGACCGCGTCGAGGAGCGCCTCGATCGACGCCGTCCACCGCGGGTCGCCCTCCAGGGCCCTCAGCCCGGAGACCCGTACGACGGGCACACCGTCCCCGCCGTAGCCGTGCGCGGTGAGCAGGTCGCGGACCTCCAGCTCCACGAGGTCGTTCAGCTCCTCGTCGCCCGCGTCGGCCTTGTTCAGGGCGACGACGATGTGGTCGACGCCCACCTGCCGGGCGAGCAGCACGTGCTCGGCGGTCTGCGGCATGATCCCGTCGAGCGCGGAGACGACGAGGATCGCCCCGTCGAGCTGCGCGGCCCCGGTGACCATGTTCTTGACGTAGTCGGCGTGGCCGGGCATGTCCACGTGCGCGTAGTGCCGGGTGTCGGTCTCGTACTCGACGTGCGCGATGTTGATGGTGATGCCGCGGGCGGCCTCCTCCGGGGCCCGGTCGATGCGGTCGAACGGCACGAACGTGCCGCCGCCCCGCTCGGCGAGGACCTTGGTGATGGCGGCGGTCAGGGTGGTCTTGCCGTGGTCGACGTGGCCCATCGTGCCGATGTTCAGGTGCGGTTTGGTGCGCGCGTACGCCGTCTTGGGCATGGCTGTACCTCGAAGCCTCTTCGGTGGTGCTCGGTGAGGGTCCCGGCGCGGATGCGGACACGCGGCCGGGACGGGGACCCCGGGAACTCCCCGACCCTCCCCCTGCGGGGTCCGCCGGACGATCCGGGGAGGGTCAGCTTCGGGCGCCGTCGACTGCGGCCGCGAGGATCAGGACGGCAGCCTTCGGGGCATCCGCGGCGGCGGATGCTGCGAGGAGGAAGGCGTACCGGAACATGGGACGATCATGTCCGACACGTCCCCGCGCGTCGACCGGTTTTTCCGCGCGCCGCCCGCAGAGCGCCCGCATCCGCGCCGCCCGGGGGACGGACCATACGGCGATCACACACAGGTGTCGGTTAGTGTCGCCGGATGCTCGATGCCACCACCCGCTCTGGGGGCACCGCCACGGCTTCTCCCCGGGCCGCCGCCACGGAGCACTCCGTCGCCGTGGCCACGCCCCTGCCCGTCTCGATCGCCGCGCCCGGCGCGGCGGCCTCGCCGTTCCCGGCCGTCGAGCCGGTTCGGGCCGCCCCGGCCGCCGTCCCGGGCGGGCCGCTCGCCCGCTGCTCCAGAGCGCTGCTCTCGCCCTGGTCGCGTCTGACGCTGCTGGTGGTCCTGCTCGCGGCGGCGGGGACCTCGGTGCTGCTCTTCGAGCCGCAGCGGCTGCTGGCGGACGGCTGGCCCCCGCAGCTCGGCGGTGCCGCGGCGGCGGTCGCGTTCGCGGTGGCGTACGGCCTGTGCACGGTGGCGTTCGTGCCGCGTCCGCTGCTCAACCTCGCGGCGGGCGCGGTGTTCGGCTCCCAGCTGGGACTGGCGTCGGCGCTGGCCGGCACCGTCCTCGGGGCCGGGTTGGCCTTCGGCCTCGGCCGGGTGCTCGGGCAGGACGCGCTGCGCCGGCTGCTGCGCGGCCGCTGGCTGACGGCGGCGGACGGGCAGCTGAGCCGGCACGGCTTCCGCTCGATGATGGCGGCGCGGCTGTTCCCGGGCGTGCCGTTCTGGGCCGCGAACTACTGTGCCGCCGTCTCCCGCATGAGCTGGCCGGCGTTCCTGCTCGCGACGGCGCTCGGATCGGTCCCCAACACCGCCGCCTACGCCGTCGCGGGCGCCCGTGCCTCCGCGCCGACCTCGCCGGCCTTCCTGGTCGCCTTGGCCTTCATCGCCGTACCGGCCGTGGCGGGCGCGGTGCTGGCGTGGCGCAAGCGCCACCACCTGCGCGGCCTCTGAACGCCCGCACCACCACCTCCGCCGCCCCCGCGCCGCCCTGGACGCCCGCACCACCAACTGCGCCGCCCTCGCGCCGCCCTGGACGCCCGCACCACCAACTGCGCCGCCCCTGACCGCCCGCGCGCCCCGGCGGCACTCCCTCCGTCGCGGCAGGAGAACCGCACCTCCCGGCCCGCACAGCCCTGTGCAGGCCCCGTGCTCACGGGGCGCTACGCTGCCCCTCACGACACCCGATCACCGCGCACGGCGGCCCGGTGTGTCCATCTCCCTTTTCCCGATCGGCACTTGGACTCCCAACCTCCATGTCTTGGCTTGAATCCCTCATCCTCGGACTCGTCCAGGGGCTGACCGAGTTCCTCCCCGTCTCCTCCAGCGCGCACCTGCGGCTGACCGCGGCCTTCTCGGGCTGGAAGGACCCGGGCGCGGCCTTCACCGCGATCACCCAGATCGGCACGGAGTCGGCGGTGCTCATCTACTTCCGCAAGGACATCGGCCGGATCCTGTCCGCCTGGTTCCGCTCGCTCGCCGACAAGGAGATGCGCCGCGACCACGACGCCCGCACGGGCTGGCTGGTGATCGTCGGCTCGATACCCATCGGCGTGCTCGGGGTGACGCTCAAGGACCAGATCGAGGGGCCGTTCCGCGATCTGCGGATCACCGCGACCATGCTGATCGTCGTCGGCGTGGTCATCGGCATCGCGGACCGGCTGGCGGCGCGCGACGAGGCGGGCGGCCGGCACCGCGCGCCCAAGCAGCGCAAGACGCTGGAGAACCTGGGCGTCAAGGACGGTCTGGTCTTCGGCTGCTGCCAGGCCATGGCCCTCATCCCGGGCGTCTCCCGCTCCGGTGCCACCATCAGCGGCGGGCTGTTCATGGGCTACAAGCGGGAGTCGGCGGCCCGCTACTCCTTCCTGCTTGCCGTTCCGGCGGTCCTGGCCTCCGGTGTCTTCGAATTGAAGGACGCGATGGAGAGCGACCACGTGGCGTGGGGGCCGACCCTGTTCGCCACGGTCATCGCGTTCGCGTCCGGATACGCGGTCATCGCCTGGTTCATGAAGTACATCTCGACCAGGAGCTTCATGCCGTTCGTCTGGTATCGGGTGGCCCTCGGAGCGGTGATCATCGCCCTGGTCGGCGCCGGTTTCCTGAGCCCGCACGCGGCGGAGTCCGCGGGCTGAGCGCGCTTCAGGACCCCCTGGCCACCAGGGTGGTCAGCTCCGCGACCGCAGCCCGCAGGTTCGCGACCTCCCGGCGCAGCGCGTCCACGCCCTCGTGCGCGGCGCGGGCGTGCGCGTAGCCCGAGCCGAGCGCGGTGCTCACCGGCACCGAACCGTCCGACAGGGCGCCGTCCTCCGGCCACCGGGCCCGCGCCCACTCCGCGACCGTGACCGCGTCCGCGAGCGTCACCGCCGCGGGCTCGGCCGCGCCCTCGACCGTCCGGCCCGGGCCCACTCTGTCGGCCGTGCCCGTCCCGGCGAGGGCGGCGGCCGGTGCCGGACCGGCGGCGAGCGTCGCCTTCACGTCCGCCCGGACCTGCGGCATCGCCATGATGGTGTCGCGGGCCTGCCCCGGGTCCCACTTGTCCCTCGACCACTCGCCGTGCCCGATGACGGACTTCTCGGACCAGCCGTGGAAGTCGAGCACGGCCGCCGAGAGCCGCAGGGCCGTCCGGTACTGGACCTCGGCCATCGGGTGACTGCCGCTGTACTGGATCTCGACACCGTAGAAGTGGGCGTTGCCGTCGACGCCGTCCCGGTCCCCCTTGGCCGGGTGCAACTGCCCGGTGTAGTCCTCCTCGACGACGTGCCGCAGCACCACCGGGTCGCCGCCGCCGGCGTGGTTGGTGCGGCCCCAGCCGACGAGGTAGACGGTGCCGTCGGCGCCGATGGAGAAGTGGCACAGCGGGCCGGGCAGGCTGGCGTCCCCGTTGAAGAGGTGCCCCGCGGCGTACGCCCGCGCGTCGGGGACGTCGACGCCGGTGTGGTGCCAGACGAATCCGTTGACCGGGCCCCAGGGCCCCTTGTGGTTGCGGTTGTGGGTGGCCCATCCGGAGATCCCGGCGTGCCCGATCCGCCATTTCTTCAGCTGGTCGACGACCTGAGTGGCCGTCATGGGTGCGGCCATGTCGGCCTCCTCCCTGTCGCCGTGGGACGACGGCTGCGACGTCGTCCAGGCCATGGTGCTCCCGATCGGTCCCGGCGGCCGGTATCGACACCCGTGGGAAGCGGGCGGCCGGGGCGCGGCGCGGGTGACCGAGTCCATGCGGTCCGCGTAGCCGTCCGGTAGCGCAGAGTCAGCTCTTGCCCCTAGGCTGGTCGCCATGTTCCCCGAATCCATGGCCCGTGGTTCCGTGCGGTCCGCCGCCGAGCTGAACGAGCGGATCCGGGCGCTGTGGCTGCGCTCGGGCGGTTCCCTGTCGGCTCAGGAGCGCGCGGAGTACGAGCTGTTGGTGGTCGAGTGGGCCGCCGCCCTCCGGGGCGAGGTCATCGAGGCGGCCTGACGTCTTCCGGCCACGCGCCGGGCACTCACCGCCCGCCCGCCACCCGCAGCACCGCTCCCGTCGTGTAGGAGGCGTCCGGAGACATCAGCCAGGCGACCGCCGCGGCGATCTCCTCGGCGCGCCCCGCGCGGCGCAGCGGGATCGTCTCGGCGGCGCGCCGGGCCCGGTCCGGATCGCCCATCGCCGCGTGGATCCCGGTGTCGACGACGCCGGGCGACACCGCGTTGACACGGATGCCGTCCGGGCCGAGCTCCTTGGCGAGGCCCACGGTCAGGGCGTCCACGGCGGCCTTGGTCGCGGCGTAGTGGACGTACTCCCCGGGGCTGCCCAGAGTGGCGGCGGCGGAGGACACGTTCACGATCACGCCGCTGCCCCGGGGCGTCATCAGCTGCGCGGCGCGGCGCGAACAGAGGAGGGTACCCAGGAGGTTGACGTCCACCACCCGCCGCAGGTCGGTCACGTCCGCGTCCGCGAGGCGGCCCAGCGGGCCGGTCACCCCGGCGTTGTTCACCAGCCCGGTCACCGGGCCGAGCCGCTCCTCCGCGGTGGCGAAGAGCCGCTCCACGTCCGCCTCGGCCGACGTGTCCACCGGCACGGTGACGCTGCGCGCCCCGGCCTCGAGCACCTCGTCCGCCACCGCCTCGGCGGCCTCGGCGTCCCGGACGTACCCCACGACCACGTCGTGCCCGTCGGCCGCCAGACGCCGGCAGACCGCGGCGCCGATGCCCCGGCTGCCCCCGGTGACCACGGTGACGAGACGCTTCATACGGACCTCCGCTCCACCCACCGACACCCCCGCACGTGATCACCCTAGGCCCGCGGGCGGCCGGGCACATCGCCGTACCCCGTCGGTCTCCGCCCTGATGTTCCGCCCCGCGCTCCACCGCCGTACCCCGCGCCGCCCCGCGCATCCGCCCGCCCCGGCCGGATCACCCGTCCGGCGCAGCGCGTTCCTCCTCGCGAGCGGCCGTCCGCCTCACACAGTCCCGGCCGCACCCCTTGGCTCCTCGCGTCCGGTGCCCAACACTGAGCCGATGACGCAGCGGATCGAGCTCGCGACGGTGATGGACCGGCTGGCCGTGGACGGCCTGATCACGGAGTACGCGGTGGCGGTGGACGACGGCGACTGGGCCGCCTACCGGGGGCTGTTCACCCCGGACGGGCGCGCGGACTACCGGTCGGCCGGCGGGATCGAGGGCGACGCCGGGCAGGTCGCCGGGTGGCTCGCCGAGACCATGCGGCGGTTCCCGGTGCGCCAGCACCTCATCGCGAACCGTCGGCTGCGGTTCGGGATCCTCGACCAGGACACGGGCGACACCGCCCGGGTGCAGGCCGACTACGTCAACCCGATGCGCCTCGCCGGGGACGACGCGGGAGGGACCGCGCCCGACCTCGTGTGCGGCGGCCGGTACGCGTTCGCGCTGCTGCGCACGGACGAGGGCTGGCGGGTGCGCGAGGTGGTCGTCCACGAGAAGTGGCGCTCCCTGCCCGGCCCCCGGTCGGCGCCGGTGCCCGGCTGACCCGGCTCCCGTTGTGCGGGCCGAGCGGGTGAACCGGGTCCCGCTGTGCGAGCCGGGCGAGTGGGCCGGGGCCCTCTGTGCGAGATCGCCCACAGCACGCACACTGGAATGACCACGGGGTAGGAGGGCGCCGTATGAAGATTTTCGGCAACTGGCCGGCCTCCCCGTGGCGGCGCTCGCTCCTCGCCGCGCTCGCGGGTGCCCTCCCCATGCTCGCCTTCCCCGCGCCCTCGCTGTGGTGGTTCGCCTACGTCGCCCTGGTCCCGTGGATCCTGCTCGCCCGCGCCGCCCCGACCGGGAGGCGGGCCGCGTACGACGGCTGGTGCGGCGGCCTGGGCTTCATGCTGGCCGTGCACCACTGGCTGCTGCCCGAGCTGCACGTCTTCACCGTCGTGATAGCCGGGCTGCTGGGCGCCCTGTGGGCCCCCTGGGGGTGGCTCGTGCGCCGCTTCCTGGCCGGTACTCCCTCACCGGGGCGCGCCGCGGCCGCCCTGGTCGTGCTGCCGTCGGGCTGGCTGGCCGTCGAACTCGTGCGCTCCTGGCAGGGGCTGGGCGGGCCGTGGGGGATGCTCGGCGCCAGCCAGTGGCAGGTGGCTCCGGCGCTGCGGCTGGCCTCGGTCGGCGGCGTGTGGCTGGTCAGCTTCCTCGTGGTGGCGGTGAACGTGGCGGTGGCCGTGCTCGTCTCGGTCCGCGCGTCCCGGGTGCCCGCGGTGGCCGGCCTGGTGGCCACGGCCGCGCTGACCTCCGCGGTCTGGGTCTGGGCGCCGCGCCCGCACGTCGACGGCCGGGTCCGGATGGCCGTGGTGCAGCCGGGCGTCGTCGACGGCGTCGACAGTCCCGGCAAACGCTTCGACCTGGAGGAGCGGCTGACCCGCCGACTGGCTGGCCGGCACGTCGACCTCGTCGTCTGGGGCGAGAGCAGCGTCGGCTACGACCTCGCCCGGCGCCCCGACCTGGCGCGCCGCATCGCCGCACTGTCCCGCGAGACCGGCGCCGACGTCCTGGTCAACGTCGACGCCCGGCGCTCCGACCAGCCCGGCATCTACAAGAGCTCCGTGCTCGTCGGCCCGAACGGCCCGACCGGCGAGCGCTACGACAAGATGCGGCTGGTCCCCTTCGGCGAGTACGTGCCCGCCCGTTCCGTGCTCGGCTGGGCGACGTCCGTCGGCAAGGCGGCCGGCGAGGACCGCAGGCGGGGCACCGCGCAGGTCGTGATGGACGTCGGCCACGGCCTGCGGGTGGGCCCGATGGTGTGCTTCGAGACGGCGTTCCCGGACATGAGCCGGCATCTCGCCGAGGACGGCGCCGGGGTCCTGCTCGCGCAGTCCTCGACCTCCACCTTCCAGCACAGCTGGGCGCCCGAGCAGCACGCGACGCTCGGCGCGCTGCGCGCCGCCGAGACCGGCCGGCCCATGGTGCACGCGACGCTGACCGGCGTCTCCGCCGTCTACGGCCCGGGCGGGCAGCGCATCGGGTCCTGGCTCGGCACCGACGCGAGCACGGCCGCGGTGTACGACGTGCCGACTGCCCACGGGACCACCGTCTACGTCCGCTTCGGCGACTGGCCGGTGTACGGCGCCCTGCTCGTGCTGCTCGCGACCTGCGCCGCGGAGGGCGTGCGGGCGCTCAGGCCGCGGCGGAACGCTCCAGCACGGCTCGTACCACCCGCTCGCACAGGGCGTGGGTCTCCAGCGCGTCCCGGGCGCTGAGCGTCTTGCCGGAGCGCACCGCGTCGAGGAAGGCCAGCACGGCCTGCTCGATGCCGCGCTGCCGGGCGACCGGCACCCAGTCGCCGCGCCGCCGTACGGACGGCTGCCCCTTGTGGTCGACGGTCTCGGCGAGGTTGACGACCTGGCGCTTGGTGTCCTGCCCGGAGACCTCCAGGATCTCCTCGGCCGAGCCGCTGAGCCGGTTCATGACGCCGAGCGCGGTGAACCCGTCACCGGCGAGCTGGAGCACGACGTGGTGCAGCAGGCCGTCGCGCACACGGCCGCGCACGGTGACGTCGTCCACCGGGCCCGGCACCAGGAACCGCAGGGTGTCCACGACGTGGATGAAGTCGTCGAGGATCATCGTCCGCGGCTCCTCGGGCAGCCCGATGCGGTTCTTCTGCATCAGGATCAGCTCGCGCGGGTGCTCGGCGCACTGCGCGTATCCGGGGGCGTGGCGCCGGTTGAAGCCGACGGCGAGCGAGACGCCGCGCTCCTCTGCGAGGGTCACCAGGCGCTCGGAGTCGGCGAGTTCGTAGGCGAGCGGCTTGTCGACGTAGGTCGGGACGCCCGCCTCCAGCAGCCGGGTGACGATCTCCGGGTGGGCGGCGGTGGGGGCGTGCACGAAGGCGGCGTCGAGGTCCTCGGCGAGCAGCGCGTCCAGGCCGGCGTGCCGTCGGCCGGCCGGGAGGTGCAGGCTGTCGGCGACGCTTTCGAGGGTCGCGGGTGTCCGGGTCTGCAGGTGCAGCTCGACCCCGGGCAGGGTGCCGAGCACCGGCAGGTACGCCTTCCGCGCGATGTCGCCGAGTCCGACGCAGCCGACCTTCACTGGGGGCTCCCTCACCGCTCGCCTGTCCCCGCCTGCGTCGCAGCATACGGGGGCTGCGGCGGACGCCAGTCGGCGATCCCGTCGAAACCGCGCAGCAGCAGTGCCGGGCGGGCCCGCGACAACGCGGCCAGGGCGGTGTCTCGCACGGCGGCCCCGGCGCGGCTGCTCGTCATGTTCAGGCGGGCGGCCCGCACGGCCCGGCGGGCGACAGCGGTCGTACGGGGCAGCCGGGCCGCCGTGTAGGCGGCGAGGTCGTCGCGATGGTGGGCGAGCACGACCGCGTCCTCGAGGGCCTGGTTTCCGCCCTGCCCGAGGGTCGGCGGCATGGCGTGCGCGGCGTCCCCGAGGAGGGCGACCCGGCCGCGGTGGTGGGCGGCCAGCGGCTCGGCGAGGTGGTGCACGTCGTGGCGCAGCACGTCCTCGGGGCGGGCCGCCTCGATCACGGCCGGGACGGGGTGGTGCCAGCCGCCGAACCGGCGCAGGAGTTCGGCCCGCTCGTCGTCGGCCGCGTGCTGCCCGGCGGGCGTGACGGCGGCGGCGTACGCGTAGACCCGGCCGTCCTTGAGGGGGTGGGTGCCCCACAGGCAACCCCTTCCCCAGGTCTCGTGCGCGGCGAACTCGGCGCCGGGGACCGGGATCACCAGCCGCCAGGTGGTGAAGCCCGAGTAGACGGGTCCGGGGTGGCCGGGGAACAGGGCCCGGCGTACGGCGGAGTGCAGGCCGTCGGCGCCCACCACCAGGTCTGCCTCCAGTTCGCCGCCGGGGGTGCGGACACGGGCCGGGCGGTGGGCGTCGCCGGGGTCGGCGAGGTGCGCGGCCGTGCCCGTGCGGACCGCGTCGGGCGGCAGGAGCGCGGCCAGGCGGTCGATCAGGGTGGCGCGGTGCAGCAGGACGAGGGGGCCGCCGAAGCGCTCGGCCGCCGCGGCGGCGTCGGTCCTGGCGATCCAGCGGCCGCCCGGGGTGCGCAGCCCGCCGTCGCCCTGCCAGGCCGCGAGGTCGCGGATCGCGTCGCCGATGCCGAGCACGTCCAGGGCACGCAGCGCGTTCGGGGAGAGGGAGATGGCCGCGCCCACGGGCTCCAGGGAGCGGGCCCGCTCCAGGACGATGACCTGCCGGCCGGCCAGGTGCAGCGCGGCGGCCGCGGCGAGGCCCGCGATGCCGCCGCCGATGACGACCACGCGTGACGACTGGGCCATGGCCATGGCTCCTCCTGGTGCGCTGACTACAAGTGTAGTGTCCCGGTCCGCCGACTGTACTACGGGTGTAGTGAGCACGGCTACGGCCGTAGTGGGCGCGGTAACTACGGACGTAGTTCCCCGAGGGAGCCGCGGGTAGGTTCTTCTCCATGGCCGCACACCCCCCGAGCGCCTCGCGCGCCGACCTCGTCGCCGACACCGCCCTCGCCCTGCTCGCCGAACGCGGGATGCGCGGTCTGACGCACCGGGCGGTCGACGAGACGGCCGGGCTGCCGCAGGGCTCCACCTCCAACGTGGCGCGCACCCGCCTGGCCCTGCTCGAGCTGGCGGTGCGGCGGCTCGCCGACCGAGAGGCGCGGGTGCTGGCCCTGCACGAGATGCCGGACCCGCGCGGCGGACTCGACGCGCTGACCGACGGGCTCGCCCTGGCCACGCACCGCGCGCTGACCCTCAACCGCGAACTGACCGTCGCCCGCTACGAACTGGCCCTGGAGGCGACCCGCCGCCCGGAGCTGCGGGCCCACTTCGACGCGGCGGGCGCCCGCTTCCGCGACCAACTGGACGCGCTGGTACGGGCGATGGGCTCGACGGACGCCGACCGGCACGTGCTGTCCCTGGTCGCCTGGGCGGACGGGCTGATGTTCTCCTGCGTGGCCGGGGCCTTCCACACCCGGGTGCCGGGGTTGGACGAGGTGCGGGCGGGGCTGCGCGAACTGCTGGAGGGGATGTTCGGTGCCGGAAAACGGCTGGTGTGACGGCTCGGCCCGGGACAGGATCGGGACATGACGATCGAGCGCCGAGAACCCGCCCTGAACGCCGACGAACGCACCATGCTGGAGGGCTGGCTGGACTACCACCGGCAGACCCTGGCCTGGAAGTGCGAGGGCCTGACCGACGAACAGCTGCGGACCGCGGCCGTTGAGCCGTCCGAACTGTCCCTGATGGGGCTGGTGCGGCACATGGCGGAGGTGGAACGGGGATGGTTCCGCAAGGTGCTGGTGGGAGAGGACGCGGGACCGATCTACTGCACCGACGAGGACCGGGACCGCGACTTCCACCTCGGCGAGGAGGACGGGTGGCAGGAGGCGTACGCCGCGTGGCAGGCCGAGATCGAGGTCGCGCGGCGCAACTGCGTCCCGTTCGCCCTGGACGACCTCTCCAAGGGCCGGAGCAGATCTACGAACGAGCAGTTCAGCCTGCGGTGGATCTACACCCACATGATCGAGGAGTACGCGCGGCACAACGGCCACGCCGACCTGATCCGGGAGCGCCTCGACGGCGCGACCGGGGACTGAGCGCGGCGCCCGGCGTCAGCCGGACGGGCCGCCCGCACTCGCAGGGGGTCAGGAGATCACTCGTGCGGGGCATCCTCCGGCGGTCCGCCGTCCCCCGGTGGCCCTGACCCAGCAGAGTGGCGCGGGTGCATCGAACGACGACCACCGCAACGCTCCTGCTCTCCGTGGCCGTCTCGGCCCTCTCCGGTTGTGTCACGGTCCAGCAGCGGCCGCCCGTCTCCGACCCGCAGACGGCTCCCTCCCGGCCGTCGGCGCCCCGCCCTGACGGGAGCGCCGAGCCGCGGGACGTGCAGGCGCCCGCCCGGGAGGCCCTGGAGCTGATCAGCCCGCAGCGCACGCCCGGGGTGGCCGCCCACGTCCCGGCCGCCCCGGCGGAAGACCGCTCCCACCCCCCAGCGCACTTCCCCGCACCCCACCCGCCCCTCCCGGCACCACGGCACCGCCACGCACCGCCACCGCCGCGCATCGACCTCCCGAAGCTCCCGCCACAGGCGGCGCGGAAGAAGGCGGACGTCTGCGCCCTCGGCCGGAAGTACGGCGGCTGGAAGCCGGGCAGCCCGGAGGCGGTCATCTGCGGGCAGGCGTACGGCCGGTGAGACGGGCGCGGACACCGCGCGCGGCCGGGGCGTCCGGCGGGTTTGGCAGGTTTGGCGGGTTTGGCAGATCCGGCGGCTCCGGCGCGTCCGGCGGCCCCGGCACTTCCGAAGCGGATCGGGCGGGAGGCCGCTACTCCGGGCGCTGGCGGGGCGGGCTCCACCTGCCCCCGGTGGGACCGCCCTCCCCGAGCCGCAGTGCCAGGCGGTGGATCGCCGCGCGGACCCCGTCGCCGTACCGGTCGTCGCCGAGCGCGCCGGCCGCGCAGCGGGCCCGGTGGAGGTGGACGCGGGCGGCCTCGGCGCGGCCGAGCTTCACGTAGTCGGCGGCGAGGTTCAGGTGGAGGGACGGGTAGAGGGTGCGGACCGCCGGCGCGCCCTCGGCGCCGGCGAGCCGGTCGTCCCTGAGCTCCTCGGCCGCCGACAGCGCCCTGAGGTCCCAGGCCAGTTCGTCCTCGGGGTCGTCCTGGGTGTCGGCGAGGTAGTGGGCCAGGGTGCAGCGGTGCAGGGGGTCGCCGTCCTCGCCGATCTCCCCCCACAGGTCGAGGAAACGGCCCCGGGCCTCCTCTCGGTCCCCGGCGTGATGCAGCAGGACGCTCTGCCCGATCCGCGTCAGCACGGCGTCCGGCGCCGCCTGCTCCTGTCGCTCCACCACCAGCGCCTCCAGCCCAGTCCCGGACCCGATCCCCCGACGCTAACCGCAGCGCACACCGATCCGGCTCAGGCACCCCCGAAGAACACCGCCCCGGCGGCGCCTCACCCGGCCGGGCCCGGGCACGCGGCGCCCCCGCGTCCCCCCGGCCCCGTTGCCGGGCGGGACGCTCAGCCCAGGTTCGGGATGTGCCAGTCGATCGGCTCGTGGCCCTGCCGGGCGACCGCCTCGTTGATCTGGGTGAACGGCCGGGAGCCGAAGAACTTCTTGGCGGACAGCGGGGAGGGGTGCGCGCCCTTGACGACCACGTGCCGGGACTCGTCGATCAGCGGGAGCTTCTTCTGCGCGTAGTTGCCCCACAGCACGAAGACCGCCGGGTCGGGACGGCCGGCCACCGCCCGGATCACCGCGTCGGTGAACTTCTCCCAGCCCCGGCCCTTGTGCGAGTTGGCCTCGCCGCCGCGGACCGTGAGCACCGCGTTCAGCAGCAGGACTCCCTGCCGGGCCCAGGGCATCAGATACCCGTTGTCCGGGACGGGCGTGCCCAGTTCCTCGTGCATCTCCTTGTAGATGTTGCGCAGCGACGGCGGGATCCTGACTCCCGGCCGGACGGAGAAGCACAGGCCGTGGCCCTGCCCCTCGCCGTGGTAGGGGTCCTGACCGAGGATCAGGACCTTCACCTCGTCGTACGGCGTGGCGTCCAGCGCGGCGAAGACCTCCTCCCGGGGCGGGTACACCGGACCCTTCGCCCGCTCCTCCTCGACGAACTCGGTCAGCTCCTTGAAGTAGGGCTGCTGCAGTTCGTCGGCCAGAACCCCGCGCCAGGACTCGGGCAGCATGGCGATGTCGGTCACGTCAACGTCCTCACGATGTGCGGTCACTTCCAGGCCTCAGAACCTACCGGCGACCACTGACAGCGGACCTCCGCCCCGGAGAACGCCCCGCCTACCAGCTGGTCTTCCGGGACAGCTCCCACATCATCATGATGGTCGACGGGTCGAGCGCCCGCTCGCCGCCGGAGATGTCGTCGCTCGCGGCCACGTACTGCTTGCCCTGCCACAGCGGCAGCAGCCGCGCGTCGTTCACCAGGATCTGCTGCGCCTGCTCGAACTCCTTCACCACGGCCCCGCGGTCGCTCTCCCCGCGCGACTTCGGCAGCAGCTCCGTGGTGATCTTCGGCGCCGGGTAGGGCGTACCGAGCGCGTTCTGCTGGCCGACGAACGGGGCGATGAAGTTGTCGGCGTCGGGGAAGTCCGGGAACCAGCCACGCCCGAACACCGGGTACTCGCCCTTCTGGTAGCCGACCACGTAGGTCTTCCAGGGGCGGCTCTTCAGGGTGATGGTGAACAGGCCGGACGCCTCCAGCTGCCGCTTGAGCTCCTGGAACTGCAGGGCGGTCTCCGAGCCGTAGCGGTCGGTGGTGTACCAGAGGGTGAGCGGGACCTTCTGGTCGATGCCCGCCGCGGAGAGGATCTTGCGGGCCTTGGCCACGCTGGGGTCGCCGAAGTCGTCGAAGAAGCCGGTGGTGTGGCCGGTCAGGCCCTTGGGGACCATCGAGTACAGCGGGTCGACGGTGTCCTTGTAGACCTTGTGCGCGATCGCCCCGCGGTCCACGACCTGGGCGACTGCCTTGCGGACGGCGACCTTGTCCGCCCAGGGGTCCTTCGGGTTGAACACCAGGTAGCTGATGTCGGTGCCGGCGCCCTCGACGAGCTGGAGGTCCTTGGCGTCCTTGCGCTGCAGGGCGATGATGTCGTCGGCGGCCAGGCCACGGTAGGTGACGTCGATCTGCCGGTTTCGCAGCGCCTTGACCATGGTGGCCGAGTCCTGGAAGTAGCGGATGGTCACCGCATCGTTTCTGCGCTGGGCGAATCCCTTGTAGTTGCCGTTCTTGACCAGCTCGGCCTGCTTGCCGTCCTCGTACGACTTGAGGGCGTACGGCCCCGAGCCGAAGACCTTGTTGTCCTTGCGCAGGGTGCGGGCCGGGTACTCGTCGGGGTCGACGATCGACATGGCCGGGGTGGCGAGGACGAACGGGAAGGTGGCGTCGGGCTTGTTCAGGTGGAAGACGATCTGCTGGTCGCCCAGCACCTGCACCCGGTCCAGGCTGCCGAGCAGCCCCGCCGGGCCGCCGGCCACGTTGATGGTGCGGATGCGGTCGATGGAGTGCTTGACGGCCCGCGCGTCGAGCGGGTCGCCGTCGGCGAACTTCATCCCGGAGCGCAGCACGCAGCTGTAGGTGGTGTTCGCGCTGTCGGTGAACTTGCAGCTCTCGGCGGCGTCGGGCTGGGGCGTGGTCGCACCGTTCGGATAGGCCAGCAGCGTCTGGTAGATGTTCCGGAACAGCTCCCACGAACCGTCCCAGGAGGCGGCCGGATCCAGCGTGCTCGGGGCACTGGTGGTGCCCACGACGATCGGTCCCTGGTCGTCCGGGGTGCCGTCGGAAAAGACGCTGCACCCGGCGACCAGGGATATGGACGCAAGGCCCATTACGGGCCGCAGGCATCGGTTCCGGTTGAACACGCGCACGCTCCTCGATCCGCCATACCCAGGGTTGGCAGACCATACCGCAGTGCCCCGCCGGGTGAACCCGGTCTGAACCAGACCTTGATCAGCACGTGATTGACTACGTTGTCATCCGTGCGCGGCACGGGTCGTACATCGACGCGGGCGCCGTTTCCGTCAAGAGTTCCGCGGAAATCGTCACGGGAACGGAAACGGCGCCCGGGCCGGTCAGCCGACTCCGGCGTTGAGGAAGATGCCGCCGTCGACGACGAGCGTCTGCCCGGTGATCCAGTCGGACTGCTGCGAGGTGAGGAAGGCCGTCGCGCCGCCGATGTCCGAGGGCACGCCGAGCCGGCCGAGCGGATAGGACGCGGCCGCCTCCGCCTCGCGGCCCTCGTACAGGGCCTGGGCGAACTTGGTCTTCACCACGGCCGGCGCGATCGCGTTGACCCGCACCTTCGGCGCGAACTCGTGCGCCAGCTGCTGGGTCAGGTTGATCATCGCGGCCTTGCTGACGCCGTAGGCGCCGATGAAGGGCGAGGGCGCGAGGCCGGCGACGGAGGCGATGTTGACGATCGTGCCGCCGTTGTCCTTCTGCCAGGCGTGCCAGGTGCGCTGGGCGAAGCCCAGCGCGGAGATCACGTTGGTCTCGAAGACCTTGCGCGCCACGTTCAGGTCGAGGTCGGCGATCGGTCCGAACACCGGGTTGGTGCCGGCGTTGTTGACCAGGTGGTCGACGCGGCCGAAGGCCTCCATGACGCGCTCGACGGCCTCGGCCTGGTGCGCCTCGTCATGGGCCTTGCCCGCGACGCCGATGACCCGGTCGGCGCCGAGCCTCTCGACGGCCTCCTTCAGGGCCTCCTCGTTGCGGCCGGTGATGCACACCCGGTCGCCCCTGGCCACCAGCGCCTCGGCGACGCCGTAGCCGATGCCCCGGCTGGCGCCCGTGACGAGCGCGACCTTGCCGGAAAGTTCCACGGAAGTCATGTTCCCGTCCCCCTGCCTCAGTCGAGCGGTCCGCCGGCGACGTACAGCACCTGGCCGGAGACGAAGCCGGCCGCGTCGCCCGTGAAGAAGGCGATCGCGTTGGCGATGTCCTCCGGCTCGCCGACGCGGTGCACCGGGATCTGGGTGGCGGCGGCGGCCTTGAAGTCCTCGAAGCCCATGCCGACGCGCTCGGCGGTGGCCTTGGTCATCTCGGTGGCGATGAAGCCGGGGGCGACGGAGTTGGCGGTGATGCCGAACTTGCCGAGCTCCTTGGCGAGGGTCTTGGTGAAGCCCTGCAGACCGGCCTTGGCGGCGGAGTAGTTGACCTGGCCCCGGTTGCCGAGCGCGGAGGACGAGGAGAGGTTGACGATGCGCCCGAAGCCCGCGTCGACCATGTGCTTCTGGCAGGCCTTGGCCATCAGGAACGAACCGCGCAGGTGCACGTTCATGACGGTGTCCCAGTCGGAGACGCTCATCTTGAACAGCAGGTTGTCGCGGAGCACACCCGCGTTGTTGACGAGGATCGTCGGCGCGCCGAGCTCCTCGACGACGCGCGCGACGGCGGCCTCGACCTGCGCCTCGTCGGAGACGTCGGCGCCGACCGCGATGGCCCTGCCGCCGGCCGCCGTGATCTTCTCCACGGTGTCCTTGCAGGCGGCCTCGTCGAGGTCGATCACGGCGACCGCGCGCCCCTCGGCGGCCAGTCGTACGGCGGTCGCGGCGCCGATGCCGCGCGCGGCACCGGTGACGACGGCCACCCGCTGCTCAGTGGTGGACATTGCTGGTTCTCCTCGCCCTTGGAAAGCCTGGAACACCTTCGGAACATCTGCGGCTGCAACGGTACGCCCCTCAGGTGAGCGACCGCTTAGTACCTTCAGCAGACGTGACGCTAGAAGCCCTGGCACCCGGTGTCAACGGCACACCCGGTGCGTGTGATCCATTACCTCACCAGGAGGTCCAGCAACCGCTCCGTCTCCGCGGCCGGATCGGTGGTCAGTCCGGTGTGCGCGGGTCCCGGCTGGACGATGGTGGAGCGGGGCGCGATCAGCCAGCGGAAACGCCGTCCCGCGTCGTCGCCCGCGGCCTGCCCGGCGGCCTCGCCCCCCGCGCACACGCCCTCGACGGCACGCAGCGCGGCCCGCACGCCCGGGACGTCCGCCTCCGGGTCGAGCGCCAGCAGCCGCGCCTCGTCCAGGTGGGTGCGGGCGCCGACGTAGGCCGTGGCCCGGCAGTAGACGAGCACGCCGGCGTTGACGCACTCGCCGCGCTCGATGCGCGGCACCACGCGCAGCAGGGCGTACTCGAAGACGTGCCGGTCGCTCGCCGGGCCGCCCCTGATGATGTGGCGGTCGTCCGGACGGCCGCCGCGCTGCCCGCTCATGCGGCCTCCCCGATGCCCCGGACGCGCTCGTGGATGACGGCGGCCCGCGCGAGCAGGGGCCGCGCGTAGGCCCGGCGCAGTTCGTCCGGGCCGGCGAAGCCGGGCTCGCCGGTCAGCCAGGCGTCCGGGATCTCGGCGGTCACCTCGGCGAGCAGGTCCTCGGTGACCAGGGGCGCGAGGCGTGCGGCGGCGGCCGCGACATCCGGGTGGAAGGGCAGCAGGGCGTGCTCCGAGGCGTCGTAGGGACGGGCGGCCGAGGTCTCGGCGCCGGGCCAGTTGTGGTGCCAGATCATGGTGGCGCCGTGGTCGATGAGCCACAGGCCGCCCCGCCATCTGAGCAGGTTGGGGTTGCGCCAGGAGCGGTCCACGTTGTTCACCAGCGCGTCGAACCAGACGATCCGCCCGGCCTCCTCGGGGTCCACCGGGAAGGCGAGGGGGTCGAAGCCGAGGGCGCCGGAGAGGAAGTCCATGCCGAGGTTGGTGCCGCCGCTGGACCGCAGCAGCTCCTGCACCTGCTCGTCGGGCTCGCCGAGCCCCAGCACCGGGTCGAGGCCGACGGTCACCAGCCGGGGCACCCGGAAACCCAGCCGCCGGGCGAGTTCCCCGCACACCACCTCGGCGACCAGCGTCTTGCGGCCCTGCCCGGCGCCGGTGAACTTCAGGACGTACGTACCGAAGTCGTCGGCCTCGACGAGTCCCGGCAGCGAGCCACCCTCGCGCAGCGGCGTGATGAAGCGGGTCGCGGTGACTTCCTTGAGCATCGCCCCAGGTTACCGGCGTGCGGCGGGGCCGGTCACCGGCGCGCGGCCGGGCCCGGGCCCCCCGGCGGCAGGCGGCCCGCGGGGCCCCTCTGAACACCTCGGGCCCGCCGGCCGTACCCCTGTGCGGACGCACGAAGCCTGCGCGGAAGGGAACATCAGCATGACCAGCGAATCGCTTCAGCCCCCGGGGTCACCGGCCCGCCGCACCGTCGTGGCGGCGGTGGGCGCGGCGGGACTCGCCGCCGCGCTGGCCGCGTGCGGGTCGGACGACGAGTCGTCCGGCTCCTCCAGCACCGGCAACGACAGCAACGGCACTGGTGGCAGCGGCGGTTCGGGCGGCGGGGCCGCGGCCGGCGGCGCGGTCCTCGCGAAGACCGCCGACATCCCGGAGGGCGGCGGCAAGGTGTTCGCGAGCCAGGGCGTGGTCGTCACCCAGCCGACGAAGGGCGAGTTCAAGGCGTTCTCGTCGAAGTGCACCCACCAGGGCTGCGCGGTGAACCGGATCGCCGGCGGTGTGATCAGCTGTCCGTGCCACAAGAGCGAGTTCTCGGCCACCGACGGCAGCGTCAAGAAGGGTCCCGCGACCCAGCCGCTGCCCGCCAAGAACATCACGGTGTCCGGTGAGGAGATCACGCTCGCCTGACGCTCACGCCCGGCCCGCCGACCGGTCTCCCCTTGCCGCGGGCGGTGCGGCCGGGCGAGAGTGGCCACCGTTGCGTGCGGAGGGAAGACGACCCATCCTTTTCTGACGTGATGTCAGAGAATCTCTCCCGGGCGGGCCGGGGGACTTTCCCCTCTGGCACGACGTGAGACATGGAGGGGGCCGCATGACCGCCACACAGCGCCGGGGCCGGAAGATCATGATGACGCCGGGCGAGCTGGACGAGTTCCTCACCACCCAGCGCACCTGCCGGGTGGCCACGGTGTCCACCGGCGGCGCCCCGCACGTGAGCGCCCTCTGGTTCGCCTGGGACGGCACCTCGCTGTGGCTGTACTCCGTGGTGCGCAGCAGGCGCTGGGCCGACCTGCGCCGCGATCCCCGGGTGGCGGTCGTGGTCGACACGGGCGAGGAGTACGACCAGCTGCGCGGTGTGGAGCTGTCCGGCACGGTGGAGTTCGTGGGCGAGATCCCCCGCACCGGGGAGCTGCACGCCGAACTCGACGTGCCGGAGACCCTGTTCGCCCGCAAGAACTTCGGGCTGGACGAGATGCCCCACGACGGCCGGCACGCGTGGCTGCGCCTGACCCCGGAGAAGACCGTCTCCTGGGACTTCCGCAAACTCGGCTCGGCCTGATCCCGACTGAGGGCCCTCGGGACCCGCCCGTCGACTCGGGCCGCGGCTCAGGCGATCCCCTCCCCCGCCGCACGCAGGGCGTCGGCCGCCGCGCGGATGGAGGGGCGGCGGTCGGCGTCGGCCCGCCACATGGCGTAGACGTGCCGCCGCACCGCCTGCCGCACCGGGACCGTGCGCACGCCCGCAGGCAGCGGACCGCGCCCCAGCCGCGGGGCCACGCAGACTCCGAGTCCGGCGGCGACCAGGGCGAGTTGCGTGGCGTGCTCCTCGGCGCGGTGCGCGATGCGTGGTTCGACGCCCTTGGAGCGCAGGGTGTCCAGCAGCCACTCGTGGCAGAACTCGGCCTCGCCCCAGGTGATCCAGTCGTCGTCCGCGAACTCCTCCAGGTCCGCCTCGGCGCGGGCCGCGAGGGGATGGGCCGCGGGCAGGGCCACATCGGCGGGGTCGTCGAGGATCGGGGCCCGGCTGAGCCCGTCGGGGACGGGCAGCGGCTTGTTGTACCAGTCCAGGACGACGGCCAGGTCGACGTCGCCGCGCAGCACCGCGCGCACGGCCGCCGCCGGCTCCATCTCGGTGGTGGTGACCCGCAGGCCCGGGTGCCGGTCGCGCAGATGGCCGAGCGCGGCGGGGAACAACCCGCGCGCGGCGGTGGGAAACGCGCCGAGCCGCAGCCCACCGACGACCTGCCCGCGCTGCGCCTCCAGATCGGACTGGGCGATCTCCACCTGGGAGAGGATGCGCGCCGCGTGCTCGGCGAGCAGCCGGCCCGCGTCCGTCAGCCGCACCCCCCGGCCGTTCCTGGCGAGGAGCTGCTGGCCCACCTCCCGCTCCAGCTTGGCCATCTGCTGGGAGACGGCCGACGTCGTCACGTGCAGCCCTTCCGCCGCGCCGCTCACCGAGCCGTGGCGGGCGAGCGCGTCCAGGGTGCGCAGGCGCTCCAAGTTCAACATGTAAGCGATGCTACGAGATACAGCGCTCGAATTCTCGCTTGTGCTACGAGGTTGCCGGGCGGCATGGTTACGGTCATGACCATCGCGCCCGCCGCCCCGTCGACCCCGTCCCGTCCCGCCGCACGCGCCCGCGGGCCTCTTCCGTGGCGGGTCCGTTTCGCCTTCCTGTCGTCCGTGTGGGGCTTCAGCTTCCTGTTCATCAAGGTCGGCACGGAGGGGTTCGCCCCCTTCCAGGTCACGTTCGGACGGCTGCTGTTCGGCACGGCGGTGCTCGCGGCCGCGATGGCGGTGAAGCGGGAGCGGCTGCCCCGCGGGGTGCGGACCTGGATGCATCTGGCCGTCGCGGCGTTCTTCCTCAACGCGCTGCCGTTCTCGCTCTTCGCCTACTCGGAGCTCACGATCCCGTCGACGCTCGCGGGCATCTGCAACGCCACCTCGCCGCTGTGGGGCATGGCCCTGTCCCTGGTCGCCCTCTCGGAGGACCGCCCGAGCCGGGTGCGGGTCGCGGGGCTCGGGCTCGGCTTCCTCGGGGTGCTCACCGTGCTGGGCGCCTGGCAGGGCTTCCACGGCCTGGACGCCGCGGGCACGGCGATGGCCCTGCTGGCCTCGCTGAGCTACCCGGTGGGCTGGATCTACGTCCGGCGCACCCTGGCCGGTTCCACCGAGTCGCACCTGGCGCTGACCGGCGGGCAGTTGCTGCTGGCCACGCTGCAACTGGCGGTCGTCACACCGCTGTTCACCAGCCTGCCGAGCCACGTGTCCGCACTGCCCCTGCTGGCGGTCGCCGCGCTGGGCGCCCTGGGCACCGGCCTGGCCATGCTCGTCCAGTACGGCCTGGTGGCCGAGGTCGGCCCGACGACGGCGCAGATGGTCACCTACTTCGTCCCGATCATCGCCACGGCCGCGGGTGTCGCCGTGCTCGGCGAGCATCTGGCCTGGTCGACCCCGGTGGGCGCGGCGATCGTCCTGGCGGGCGCGGCCCTGACCCAGGCCCGCCCGAAGCGGCGGACCGAGCCCGCCCGGGAGCCTGCCCGGGAGCCGGCCCCGCGGCCCGAGGACGAGGTCCCCCGCTCCGGCGACGAACTCACGGCCTGCACGGCCCCGGCGGCCCAGGCCTGAGGCCCGGCCCGGAGACCGGAGGCTCCTGCACTCCTAGACGTAGCTGCGGGCGGGCGCCGGGCCGAGGGCGGCGGCGACCGCGTCCGCCAGTACGGCGATGTCCTCGTCGGTCAGTGCCGAGACGGTGATCCGGATGCCCGGAGGGGCGCTCATGCGGAAGCGTGCGCCGGGTGCGACGGCCCAGCCGGCGTGGAGCAGCCGGGCGACGGCCCCCGTCTCGTCCGGCACGGGCACCCACACGTTCATCCCGCTGCGCCCGTGGGCCCGCACCCCGCGCCGGGCCAGCGCGCCGATCAGAAGGTCGCGCCGTCTGCCGTACTCCGCCGCCACCGCCCGCGTGTCGAGCACGCCGTCCGCCCACAGCCGCACCACGGCCCGTTGCAGCAGCAGACCGACCCAGCCGGGTCCGAGCCGCTGCCGGCCCCGGACCCGGTCGACCGTGACGTCGTCGCCGGTCAGCAGGGCGAGACGCAGGTCGGGCCCGTACGCCTTGGCGACCGATCGTACGAAGGCCCAGTGCCGGGTGACCCCGGCGAGCGGGTGCAGGGGCAGGTCGACGATCCCGTGGCCGTGGTCGTCCTCGATGACCAGCGTCTCGGGGTGCTCGCGCAGGACGGCCCGCAGGGCACGCGCGCGCGTGGCGGTCACCGCGGCGCCCGTCGGGTTCTGCGCGCGGTCGGTGACGATGAGGGCCCGCGCGCCGCCCTCGAGGGCGCGCCGTACGTCGTCGGGGAGCGGCCCCTCGTCGTCGACGCCGACGCCGGCCGTGCGCAGGCCGAGGGCGGGGACGAGGTCGAGGGTCCGGCCCCAGCCCGGGTCCTCGACGGCGACCGTGTCACCGGGCTTGAGGTGGGCGGCGAGGACGCGTTCCACGCCGTCGAGCGCGCCGGACAGGACGGCGAGCGGGCCGTCCGGCACTCCGTCCGCGTCCAGGCCGGCGCGCGCGATCCGCGCCAGCTCGGGCTCCACGGCGTCGTCCCCGTAGAGCACCGGCTTGCGGTCGCCCTGTGCGGCGGCCGCCGTGAACGCGGGCGCCAGCGGCGGCAGCAGCGCCGGGTCCGGGTTGCCGCTCGATACGTCGCGCACGCCCTCGGGCACGTCCACGCGGATGTGGTCCCGCCCGGTCGTGGCGGGCGCGGGCCGCACCCGGCTGCCCCGGCGCCCGGCGGTCTCGATGACTCCACGCTCCCGCAGGATGCGGTAGGCGGCCGCGACGGTGTTCGGGTTCACGCCCACTTCGAGCGCCAACTCCCGCATGGGCGGCAGCAGTTGACCGGGCTCCAGCTCTCCTGAACCGACCGCGCGTTCGACGCTCGCCGCGATCTCCGCTGCGCCTCGCCCCTCGATCCGATATCCTCCTAGCACAAACGTGATTATGCACTAGTGCAATGGAGACCGCAATGCAGGGGACCCAGCAGCCGACGTCACCGCCCAGCGCCTACGCTCCGACCGACCGGACGGTCCCCACGCGCTCCGCGAAGCGGGCGTCGTACGACAGGGAACTGGTGCACGCGATCCTCGACGCGGACTACGTCTGCCACCTCGGCTTCGTCCGCGACGGCGCGCCCGTGGTGCTGCCCACGCTCTACGGCCGGATCGGCGAACGGCTCTACGTGCACGGCTCGACGGGCTCACGCCCCCTGCGCATGACGGGCAAGGCGGACCCGGGGCTCCCGGTCTGCCTGACGGTCACCCTGGTCGACGAACTGGTCCTCGCCCGCTCCGCCTTCCACCACTCGGTCAACTACCGCTCCGTCGTGGTGCACGGCATCGCCCACCAGGTCACCGACCCCGAGGAGAAGCGCACGGCGCTGGACGCGCTGGTCGACCACGTGGTGGCCGGCCGCTCGGCCGACTCCCGGCCCGCGAACGCCAAGGAGCTGGCCGCGACCGCGGTGATCCGGCTCGATCTGGACGAGGTCTCCGCCAAGGTGCACACCGGGGGCGTGGTCGACGAGCCCGAGGACCTCCCCCTCCCCCACTGGGCGGGCCTCGTCCCCGTCCGCAGGCAGTACGGCGCCCCGGTCCCCGACCCCGGCCTGGCTCCCGGCACCGCGCTCCCGGACTACCTGACGAGCCTGTGATGCTGATACACCCCTGGGACGCGCCCCGCGACGACGAGGAGTGGCAGCGCTGGCTGGCCGCCCACGACTTCGGCCAGCTCGCCGTCAACGGCCCGGCCGGCGCACCGCCGTTCGTCCAGCCGGTCCACTTCGCCTACGACCCGCGGCGGGGCGAGGCCGTCACCCATCTCGCCCGCCCCAACCCGCTGTGGCCCGCCCTGGAGGCGAACCCGACGGTGCTGCTGAGCGTGGTCGACGACTACGTGTACGTCCCCGGCCCCTGGCAGGCGGCTCCGGACTCCCCGCCCGAGCACGGGGTGCCGACGAGCCTGTACGCGGCCGTCCAACTCACCTGCACCGCGCGGATCGTGGACGATCCGCGGGAGAAGTCCGAGCTGCTGAACCGGCAGACGGGCCACTTCCAGCCGGAGGGCGGTTCGGCCCGGGCCGCGGCGGACGAGGAACCGTACGGGCGTCTGCTGTCCGGCATCCGCGGACTGCGGCTGGCCGTCACCGGCGTAAGCGCCAAGTTCAAGTACGCGGGAAAGAGGTCCGAGCAGGTCCGGGACCGCATCGCGGTGGGGCTCGGGGAGCGCGGGGGCGCGCGCGACGCGGCGGCGCGCGAGCACCTGCTGCGCCGCGGCGGGGCATGACGCCGTGAAGGCGGGGGGCGAGCCCTGGCGGCCAGGGTTCGGCCCCCGCGGTCACACCAGGACCGGCTCCCGCTCCGCCCGCACGACCCGCGCCCCGCGTGCCTCGGCGTATGCCAGGCCCGTGACCGAGCCGAGCATCAGCGCGGTGCCGGCCAGGGTCGCCGCCGTCAGCCGCTCACCGAGGGCGACGGCGAGCACGGCCGCGCTGACGGGCTCCAGCAGCATGATCACCGACACGGTGGCCGACCGTACGACGGCCGCGCCCGCGAAATAGAGGGCGTAGGCCAGGGCGGTGGGGACCGTGGCGATGTAGGCGACCAGCCACAGCAGACGCCCGGGGTCGGCGGTGTGCGGCACCAGCCCCTCGGCGAACGCGAACGGCAGCAGGCACAGGGTGGTGACCGCGAACGCCCCCACGGTCGTACCGGAGTTGTCCGCGCCGCCGTCCCGGCCCCACCAGCGGGTGAGCAGCGTCATCAGTGAGTAGCCGGCCGCCGACGCCAGTGCGAGCAGGACACCCCACGGGCGCACCGTGGCGCCTTGGCCGCCGAGCACCAGCACCGCGAGACCGGCGAGCGCCCCGGCGACGGCGATCAGGCCGCCGCGGCCCAGCCGCTCGCCCAGCGCGAGCCTGGCCCCGAGCGCGATGAGGACGGGACCGGCGCCCAGCGTCACGACGGTCGCCACGGCGAGGCCGGTGGCCGACACCGCGGCGAAGTAGGCCGTCTGGAACACCGCGAGGCCGATCCCGGTGGCACCGGCCCGCACCGCCCTGCGCCGCAGGGGCACCGAGGGTGCGGACCGGTCGCGCGGACGCAGCAGCCGGGCGGCGATCAGCAGCACGGACCCGGTGGCGCAGCGCCAGAAGGACAGCGCGACCGGGCCCATGTCGCTGGTCCGGTAGACCAGCAGCGCGGCCGCGCCCGCGGTGCCCCAGGCGGCGCCGGCGACGATCAGGTAGAGGAGGCCACGCCCGACGGGCAGGCCGGAGGAAACTTCGGACACGAGATTTCTCCGCAGAGTGCAGAAGTTCGGGAAGGGACCCCGGTCGAGCGGGGTCGGCGGACTTCTTCTGCGGGCAGCACCGTTCGGCCCGGCACAGCGCCGGGCTCGGTCACCGGAGGGCCCGCCTCAGGCGGCCGGCGGCGGAAGAACGAGTGCGTGCAGGTGCATGACCGTCACCCTAGGCCGCCGTTCCCCGGGCCGCCAACTCCCTTTCCGCGCCGCCGCTCGCCACCGGCTCCGCGGAGCTCTTCGCGGGCGCCGACGACTGCGCGATGAACGCGCCCAGCAGCACGACCACACCACCGACGACCTGTGGCGCCGAGAGGTGCTCGCCGAGCAGCACCCAGGCCAGCACGGTGGCGATGACCGCCTCCAGGCAGGCGACCACGCCCGCCACCTGCGGCGAGAGCCGGCGCACGGACAGCACTCCGGTGACGTAGGCGAGGACCGTGGCGACCAGCACGATCCAGGCCAGCAGCGCGGCCGCCGGGACCGCGGTGCCGTCCATGCGCGCGGGGTGCGCGAGCACCGTCCAGTCCATGGTCCAGGGACGTGCCACGGCGGTCAGCGCGGCGGCGCCGACCAGCAGCCCG
The DNA here is from genome assembly GCF_044763235.1 of Streptomyces sp. NPDC096152. Lineage (NCBI taxonomy): Bacteria > Bacillati > Actinomycetota > Actinomycetes > Kitasatosporales > Streptomycetaceae > Streptomyces > Streptomyces sp. NPDC096152. Next base: position 563,056 of record NZ_JBIWFW010000006.1, read on the forward strand.
TACGCGATGACGCCGAGCGGGTCCGGGGCGGCCGCGCCACCCGGTTCGCCGCCGTGGTCGGAGAGGATGAAGTAGCCGACCTGGCAGCACGCGGCGCCGAGCGCGAACAGCAGCCCGAGGGCGTCGAAGCCCAGGCCCGACCAGATCTCCACGACACAGGCGAGTCCACCGACCGCGAGCACCACACCGAGGGCGGCGGCCCGGGTCACCGGCCGTCGCTGCACGAACCGCACCCAGCCGAGCACCAGGGCGGGCGCCAAGTACTCGACGAGCAGGGCGACTCCGACGGGTATGCGGGAGATCGCGGCGAAGTAGCACGCCTGGACGCCCGCCACGGCGAGCAGCCCGTAGCCCAGGAGCAGGGCGGGGCGGCGGCGCAGCAGCGCGCGGTGCCGCACGGCGAGCGGGGCCATGACGAGGGCCGCGCCGGTGACACGCAGCCAGACGACGTGCAGTGGGTCCAGGCCCGCCTCGATCAGCGGCTTGGCCGCCACACCCGACCCGCCGAAGGCCACCGCGGAGACGAGCGCCAGGCCGAGCCCGGCACCCTTGCCGGAGCGGCCCCGACTGCTCTCAGACGTACGCATCGGCACATGATGACAGGGGATGACATGAGCGTCACCCCCGATGGCACCTGTCTCATCGGCTGGACAGGCACACCTCCCTGCGCCGGGCGGCGCTCAGGGGCCGGTTCCGCCGCCTCCGGCGCACTCCCCCACGCGGCCGGTTCCGCCGCCTCCGGCACACTCCCCCACGCGGCCCTCGGCATCGTTGGCGAGGCCCGTCCCGAGATCGTCGCCGAGCTCGCCGTCGAGCTTGTTGCCGAGCTCGTTCTCGAGCCGGAGGGCGAGATCCTCGGCGTCGATGCCGGCGCGCCTGAGCACCTCGACGGCACGCGCCCGCGGGTGCGCGACGCTGCCGGCGAGCAGGTCGACGCCGCGCGCCAGGACGTCGCCGCGCCGGCCGGCCCGCGCCCGAGCGCACTCCAGGGCGGCCGCGGCCAGGGGCGAGAAGCCGTCGGCGTCCGTCACCGCGGGCCGGTCCCCCGCGGGCCCGGTCACCAGCCGTCCGGACACGAGGGGTCCGGTCGCCGTCGGTCCGGCGCCGAAGTCCTCCACCGCGCTCTGCCAGCGCAGGCCGTAGCCGATGCTGCGCTGTACGAGATAGCCGAGCAGCCGGGCGACCTGCGGGCCGACGAAGACGGCGCGCACCCCGGGGTCGGCCTCCAGCAGCGAGTGCAGCAGGTGGGCGGTGTCGATCTGCCGGTCCCCGTCCCGGACGGCCCTCCGGCGGGCACCGGCGACCACCGTCGCCAGTTCGGCGCTGAGCAGTCCGGCATCGCCGTCAGGGCGGCGGTCGCCCTGCTCATCGGCCGACTGCCGCGGAATACGGGGGTGCACATCCCCCACCTCATCAGCCCCCGGCGGCCCGGGGCATCCCCGGCGGGAAGCATCTTCGCGTCCCACGGAGAGTGGACTCGGGCCGGCGAAATCTCCTCCTTGCGGATGAGATCAGGCCGACCGCCACACCTTCCTGACGGTTCATCGGTACGGAACATCGCCGTTCCGGCCGCCGCGTTCCGCGACACGCCCTTGCTGCGCCCGGACGACGGCTCGCATCGCATGCGAGGGCGCCCCGCGGACGGTCCGCGGGGCGCCTGTGCCCGCCTGCGTCCGGGTGGGCCGGTGGGGCCGGTCGGCCGCCCTTGCCAGCCGGGCCCGGCGGCCCGTCAGTCCTCCTCGGCGAGGATCAGATACAGCTTCTTGCGGGCCTCGTTGATGACGGTGAGCGCCTTCTCGCGCTGCTCCTTGCTCCCCGTCTTCCAGACCTGCCCGAAGGCCTCCATCAGACCGAAGCCGGCCTGGCGGATCTCCCCCAGAGCCTCCCAGTCGACCCCGCGCGAGGCCTCCTCCCACGGGGCGTCCGCCCCCTCGGCGGCCGCGGCACGCCCCGCCTCGGTGAGCGAGAACAGCTTCTTGCCGCCCTCGCTCTCACTGGCGATCAGCCCCTCGTCCTCCAGCAGTTGGAGCGTGGGGTAGACCGAGCCCGGGCTGGGCTTCCACGCGCCGCCGCTGCGCTCGGCGATCTCCTGGATCATCTCGTAACCGTGCATGGGCCGGTCCTTCAACAGGGCCAGGATCGACGCCCGTACGTCACCGCGCCGGGCCCTCCCGCGCGGTCCGCCGCGCCCTCGCCCACCCCAGGACCCCGGACCGAAACCCGGCCCGAAGCCGGGACCGCCCGGACCGAAGGGGCCGAAGGCTGCCCGCCGCCCCTCGAAGCCGCCCCGACCGCCCCGGGGGCCGTCCTGCCGGTGGCCATGCTCGAATCCATGGCTGCGCATTGTCACGCTCCATTCCATCGTTGACCGTTCGCGATGCCTCAACGATATATCGGAATAGCTCGTGCGACAATCCCCCGCCGGCCCCTGTCGACTCCCCCGTGGGGGCCGCCGACCGCGAATTGGCCTTGGCCTGCGACTTCACCGACCGCCTAGCGTCGGAACATGCGCATACGAATCGTCGACGCCTTCACGGACCGTCCCTTCTCCGGCAACCCGGCGGGGGTCCTGCTCCTCGACGCCTTTCCCGAGGACGACTGGCTCCAGAAGGTGGCACTGGAGGTCAACCACGCCGAGACCGCGTTCGCGCACCGGCTGCCCGAGGGCGGTGAGGCCGACTGGGCACTGCGCTGGTTCACCCCCGCCACCGAGGTCGCGATGTGCGGCCACGCGACCCTGGCCACCGCCCATGTGCTGCACGCCACCGGCGCCCACGACGGCCCGGTGCGCTTCGCCACCCGCAGCGGCGTACTCGTCGCGACACCCGCCGCCGACGGCTCGATCACCCTGGACTTCCCCACCGCGCCGCTCACCGCGGTCGAGGTCCCCGACGGCGTCGCCGAAGCCCTCCGCGCCGAGCCGCGCACCGCCTTCGACACCGGTCCGAACGTGGGTGACCTGGTCCTGGAGCTCGCCGACGAGAAGACCGTCCGCGGCCTCACCCCCGACCACAGGGCCCTGGCCGCGTACTCCACCCGCGGTGTCATCGCCACCGCCCGTGCCGAGGACCCCGCCCGCGGCTACGACTTCGTCTCCCGGTGCTTCTTCCCGAACGTCGGCATCGACGAGGACCCCGTCACGGGCAGCGCGCACACCGCGCTGGCCCCCTACTGGTCCGAACGGCTCGGCCGCCCCGACCTCACCGGACTCCAGGCCTCCCCGCGTTCCGGCCTGGTCCGCACCGGCCTGCGCGGCGAACGCACCCTCCTCACCGGCCGGGCCGTCACCGTGATCGACGGCGAACTGCTCGCCGGGCCCGGGCCTGCCCGTTAGGGCCTGTTCCCGGGCGGCTCACGCGGTGGGCAGCCAGCCCACCTTCCCGGCCAGCAGCGCGTACCCCACGAAGGCCCCGATGTCGAGCAGGGAGTGCGCGACCACCAGGGGGCCGACCCGGCCCCAGCGCCGGTACAGCCAGACGAACACCACGCCCATCACCATGTTGCCGACGAAGCCGCCGATGCCCTGGTAGAGGTGGTACGAGCCGCGCAGCACGGAGCTGGCCACCAGCGCGGTCCCCGGGGTCCAGCCGAGCTGCCCGAGCCGGCGCAGCAGATAGCCCACGACGATGACCTCTTCGAGGATCGCGTTCTGCAGCGCCGACAGGATCAGCACCGGGTACTTCCACCACACGTCGGGCAGCGCCTCCGGCACCACCGTGAGGTTGAAGCCGAGGCCGCGGGCGGCCAGGTAGAAGGCGATGCCGGTGCCACCGATCACCGCGGCGATCCCGGCGCCCCGGCCGAGGTCGGGCCACGGCCGGGTGCGGTCGAAACCGATCGTGCGCAGACTGCGGCCCTCCCGCAGCAGCAGGTGAGCGACGAGTGCGACCGGCACCAGCGCCGACGCGATCCCGAACAGCTGCCAGGCGAGGTCGAGCCAGGGGCGGCCCGGGGCCGCGGAGGCGTTGAGGGTGGCCGCCTGGTCCTTGAGGCCGCCGGGCTTGGTGACCGACCCGACGAAGCTGATCAGGGCGGACACCCCGCTCGCCCCGAGCGAGAGCGCGAGCACGAGCAGGGTCTCGTCGCGCAGGATCCGCCGCGACGGCCGCTCCCGCCATTCGGCATCGGCCCTCGGTCCCGCCTCCGCGTCCACACCTGCCTCCAGTCGCGTAGTCCCGCCTCGTCCCCCGTCCTCACCCGGTCCGCATCCCTGTCCGCGCCGGGCCGAACAGAGGCGACCGGGCCGATGGGAACACGCGGTGACAAGGCCGTCGTAGGCAGGGGTACGACCGTCCTAGGACGTCACAGCTTGCCCCATCCGCCCGGCGTGCACACCGGCGGCCCCGGAAACACGTGTGAACCGGGGACCGTGCGACCGGAGGATCGACGTCACACCCGGCGGCTCACCCCGTCGGCACGGGCTGCGGCAGGCCCACCGGCCAGGTGTGCACGGGCTCGCCGAGGTGCATCAGCCGGCAGTACTCACGCGTGGTGGCGGCCAGCGCGGCCTCCCGGCCGAGCCCCTGTTCGAGGGCCTGGTGGAAGGTGGCGACCTGCCAGGACGCGCCGTTGACCCGGCGCCGGCAGCGCTCCTCGATCACCCCGAGGTACAGGTCCCGGTCGGCGGGCTCCACGCCCCAGGCGTTCAGGCCCGACTCGGCGAGCGGCAGCAGTTCGTCGCGGACCAGGCTGACGGCGTCGACCTCGGCCGTGCCGGAATGGCGGCCGCGCCGCGGCCAGCTGAGGCGGGCGTCGATGCCGTACTTGCAGGCGGCGTCGAAGTTGGCGGCCGCCGCCTCGAACGGCAGCCGGGTCCACACCGGCCGCGACTCCTCCGCGAGGGCGCGGACCAAGCCGTAGTAGAAGGCCGCGTTGGCGACCACGTCGACGACGGAGGGCCCGGCGGGCAGCACGCGGTTCTCCACCCGCAGATGGGGGACGCCGTCCGCGATGTCGTAGACGGGGCGGTTCCAGCGGTAGACGGTGCCGTTGTGCAGCACGAGCTCGGCGAGCTTCGGGACGCCGCCCTTGTCGAGCACGTCGAGGGGGTCCTCGTCGTCGCAGATGGGCAGCAGGGCCGGGAAGTAGCGCAAATTCTCCTCGAACAGGTCGTGCGCCGAGGAGATCCACCGTTCGCCGAACCAGGTGCGCGGCCGTACGCCCTGGGCCTGGAGCTCGGGCGGGCGGGTGTCGGTGGACTGCTGGAACAGCGGGGGCCGGGACTCGCGCCACAGCTCGCGGCCGAAGAGGAAGGGCGAGTTGGCGCCTATGGCGATCTGCGCGGCGGATGCGGCCTGCGCCGCGTTCCACACGTCGGCGAAACGGCCCGGGGTGACCTGGAGATGCAGTTGCACGGAGGTGCACGCGGCCTCGGGAGCGATGGACTTCGAGGTGCAGCGGAGGTGCTCCACCCCTTCGATGTCGAGCGTGAAGTCCTCCCCGCGGGCCGCGACGATCTGGTCGTTTAGGAGGGTGTAGCGGTCGACGTCGGAAAGGTTCGAGGAGACCAGGTCGTCCCGGTCGAGGGTCGGCAGGATGCCGATCATCGCAATTCCGGCGTCGACCTCTCCCGCTTTTCGGTGGGCATATGCCAGAGAGGTCGTCACCTCTTCGGCGAGCCGGTCGAATACCCGGCCGCCGAGCCGGTGGGGAGCGATGTTGACTTCCAGGTTGAACATGGCGAGTTCTGTTTGGAAGTCCCGGCTCGCGATGCGCTCCAGTACTTGCGCGTTCAGCATTTTCGGCGTCCCGTCGGAGCCGACGAGATTCAATTCGATCTCCAACCCCATGAGGTTCTTGGGGCGATCGAACCGCTTTTCCTCCAGGAGCAGCTCCAGCCCCTGCAGGCACCGCTTGAGCTTGTCGCGGTAGCGGTTGCGATCGGACAGGTCGAACTGGCCTGCCACGACCTTCTCGCCCATCGCAGTGTCCCTCCTTGCACGGGCGGGCCGCACGTACGGCCGCCTGGGGTCCCGGTCAGGTGTGATGATGCCCCGCGAACGCGATCGATAACGTCCCACGGCGGCCCCGCACCGACTACTCTGGATCCAGGTGACCAGAGGCACATTCACGAGGCATGGGGCATGAAGCAGTTTCCGTTCCCCGGGGAACTCGTGAAAAACGCCGACGAGAACGGGCCGACCGCCCCGCGGGCACAACCCGAGGTCAGCGCGGCGAAGCCGGTTCGGAAACGGGACCATTCCCGCATATCCGCGGCCGAATAGACCCTTGTTCTGCGCGCCGGAAACGGCTAGACGAAACACCGTCTGAACATGCGTCGTATAAACTCCACACCACAGGCAGAAGGTTGGCGCCCACGGCCCTGGATCCTGCCGCCAAGGTCACGTGTGCAGGCCGCACTTCGCACTCCCTCGTTTCGCCGCTCCCGGCCCCACCCTCCCCTGCCTCGAGAGCTGACAGCGCCGTCCGCCCCCGCCCCGCGCCCTCGCGCCACCGTGCCTGTCGAAAGAGAGGCGACCCACCATGCCCCTGCACGTCCCCCCGGCTCCCGCGCCCGCACTGCGTTCCGTCCTCACGGCCCTCGCGTCCCCCACCGCCGTCCGCGAGGCCCGCACCCCCGCCCTCCGCGCCGCCCACGAACCCGCCACCGCCGAGCTTCCGCTGCCCGTGCACGTACTTGACCGGATCACCCCCGAGGGGGTCTCCGCGACCAGACTGGCCGGCTGGCGTTTCCAGATCCGGTGCGGCAGCCACGCGGTGGCCGCCGCGGAGACCATGCTGACGCCCGACGGCTGGGCCTTCTCCCACTTCTTCGAGGGCCCCTACGTCACCTCGACCGAACGCGCGCTGCGGCAGGCCGAGACCATGAGCCAGCCCTACCAGCCGCGTCTGCTGTCCGTCCCCGGCCTGTACATGCTGACGCTGTGGCTGCACGGCGACCTCTCCGCCGACGGTGCCACCGGTCACCCGGCCGCCACCGACCTGCTCGTCCCGCTGGCGCCGGCTCCGCCCGGCATCGCGGCCAACCGGCCCCTGCGGGTCGCCGAACTGCTCCCGGTCCTCACCCACCGGGTGACTCCCGTCCGGCTCATGGGATCACCCGCCTGACAACGCGCTTCTCCCTCGCCTCGTACCCCGCCGCCGGTTTTCCCGGAGGCGGGGTACGTCGCCTTTTTACGGAGGGTACGCAGGCGTTTGGCACAGAATTACGCTCGGACGAGCCGGATTACGCTCGCATGAGCCGGAAAAGAGTGCACCTCCACCGGACTAGCCCCATCCGGCCACGCCGAACCACCCAAAGGGACAGGGCAGTTGGGATGAACCGCCCAGGTGGGTGACGCGTCCTCATCCTGTGAGAAGCGGTGCCGCGAAATGCCTGCGGAATCACGCCCGTGGGGCAACACTGGGTTCAGACCGACTTATCAAACGGGGGGCGGCCATGGAGAATGTCTCTAGCCGCGGGACACGTACGACATCCAGCCCACACCACACGACAGAGCGAAAGATCCCACCAATGTGCCAGCACCAGCCACCGTGCCCGTCAGCCGACTCCGCCGACCGGGAATCCGCCCGCCTCCTGGCGCATCACCCGGAGCAGGGATGGAGCCTGCTGTGCAACGGCGTTCTGCTCTTCGAGGACACCGGTGAGCTCCTGCCGGACGGCCAGATCATCGCCCCGCACCGCCCGCTCGGCAGCGACAAGGTGATGACGGCCGCCTAGAGCCTCTCTTTCGGATCCTGCCGGGGCCACGGGGCCTGGCATCTCAGAAGGCACCGCCGCCCGGAGCCGGCCTGATCCGCAGGAAGGGCACTGGCGGCCCGGACAGCCCGCGCGGCCGTCCGTGATTTCCAGGGGCCGGCCCGCACCCACGCGGTGCGCACCGGCCCCGACGCATGTCCGGGGGCGACTACTCCGGGTAGCCGACTGGGAACGCGGCACCCCGGCCAGCGCGCCCGTCGCGACGCGCCGGCCGGACGGGCACTCACGTGCTGAGGCGGGCTGACGTGCGTCAACACGCCGAGGCGGCCCGGCACGTCCGCGCCGGCGAGCGAAGCGCCCCGGACGCGGGGAGGCGGACCGGGGCTGGGCCCGACCCTATGCCCGGCACCCCGCTCCCGGACATCCCCCCGACGCGATGCTGACGGTGATCGGCCCGCCGCGGACACGGCGGTGACACCCGGGTGGCGGATCCCACCCCGGCCACCCGGCGCGGACGCGCTTCACCAGGTGGGGGGCCGTCCGCCACGGTCGGCGCCCGGTCCCCGGTCGCCCTCGGTCGGCTCCCAGGGCACGGTATCGATTTCAACGACGTTCACCCGGGGCTCGCCCGGGAGACCGCGCGTGCGCCCCGGGACGTGGTCCCTGACCAGCCACTCCACCCGGGTGGCGGGCAGATGGTCCCTCACCGCGACCCGGTCCACCCGGATCCGTGCGCACGCCGGGGAGATGTCCGGATCCGGTCATGAAGGCCGGCGCTCCCCGCGGCGGCCGAGATTCGCCGCTGTCAGGGCGTCAAGAAAGACCCCCCGGCCGTCAGAGACGTATCAACGCGCGCGGCACCGGCCCCACCCGGCCCTACGGTGGGTCGTATGCGACATCGTGACGACGCGCGGCCGGGCGCGGCGGACCGGACCGGCACGGCAGGCGCTGCAGGCGCGACGAGCCCGACCGGCACTCGAACCGGCGGACCCGCCCTCCACGACCGCCACTGGGCGCGGGACGTGCGCGGCTCGACCGGCTGCGCGGCGGCCCTCCTCGCCCTGCTGCTCCTGCTGGACTGGGCCTCGGGCAGCCTCACCTGGTGGCATGCCGCTCTGTGGGGCGCCCTCGCGGTACTGCTCTTCCTGGTGCTCTGCCCGGCCCGGGTCTCCGCCGGCGAGGGCTGGCTCGCCTCCCGGTCGTTGCTGTGCGAGCGAGCGGTGCGCACCGATCTGCTGGTGTCGGTGCGGTGCCCGGACGGCGTCTGCCGGCGCGTGGTGCTGCGCGACGCCCTCGGGGGCCGCGTGGAGATGGACCCCGAGGTCCTGGTGGACAACCCGGACCTCTGGTACCGGCTCGACGCGGACGCGCGTACATCGCCGGTCCGCGGCTCCCCGCCGTACGACCCGGACGGGCTGCGGAGCCTGGCGGAGCGGGTCGAGCGTGAGACCGCCCTGTCCGTGTTCCGGATCTCCGGGCTGGAGTGAGGGCTGCCGGGGTGGCCGCCCCCGGCCGGGGGCCCCTGCGTCCGACGACGCCCGGCCCCCGTGCGCAGATGACGCTGAGTGCGCACCTCCGGCCCGTCCGCCGTGCGTCCCCGCACGGCCGATCCCCTGCGAGACGGGGCTCGCCGGCCCTCCCTGGTGCACCTTTCCCGCACTGGGGCCCGTTCTTAACGGAAGATTGACGCCCGCGAGGCCAGACATCCGTGGGCCCTCACATCACCCTCCGCATACGCTGGTGCCGCCGTCTGCGTGATGGCGCACTCCCGTACCGCACACCAGGAGCCGGGCCGATGGCCACCACCGATCACCCTCCCAGTCGTCTGCGCGCCTGGATGCTGGAGGGCCTGTCCGACATGGGCAAGGGCGTGCAGCAGGCGCCGCACGCCGCACCCGAGCCCGCGCACAAGGGCCAGCGATGGTGGCGGGTGATGTGCCTGACGGGTGTCGACTACTTCTCCACCCTCGGCTACCAGCCGGGCATCGCCGCGCTGGCGGCCGGCCTCCTCTCGCCGGTGGCGACCCTCGTGCTGGTGATCGTCACCCTCGCGGGCGCGCTGCCTGTGTACCGGCGCGTGGCCGCGGAGAGCCCGCACGGCGAGGGCTCCATCGCGATGCTGGAGCGGCTGCTGTCCTTCTGGCAGGGCAAGCTGTTCGTCCTGACGCTGCTCGGCTTCGCCGCCACCGACTTCCTGATCACCATCACCCTGTCGGCCGCCGACGCCTCCACCCACCTGGTGGAGAACCCGCATCTGACGGGCGTGCTGCAGAACCAGCAGATGCTGATCACCCTCCTGCTCGTGGCGCTGCTGGGCGCGGTCTTCCTCAAGGGGTTCCTGGAGGCGGTCGGTGTCGCCGTCGCTCTGGTGGGCGTCTATCTCGCACTGAACGCCGTGGTGGTGGCCGTCGGCCTGTGGCACGTCATGACCGCCGGCCAGTTGGTCACGGACTGGTCCCATGCGCTGACGGCCGAGCACGGCAACGCCTTCGCGATGGTCGGTGTGGCCCTCCTGGTGTTCCCCAAGCTCGCCCTCGGCCTCTCCGGGTTCGAGACCGGCGTCGCCGTCATGCCGCATGTGCGGGGCAATCCGGACGACACCGAGGAGCACCCCACCGGCCGGATCCGGGACACCAGGAAGCTGCTCACCACCGCCGCCCTGATCATGAGCGTCTTCCTGATCGCGACGAGCTTCATCACCACCCTGCTCATCCCGGCGAAGGAGTTCAAGGCCGGCGGCCAGGCCAACGGGCGCGCGCTGGCGTATCTGGCGCACGAGTACCTGGGCAACGCCTTCGGCACGGTCTACGACGTCTCCACCATCGCCATCCTGTGGTTCGCGGGCGCCTCCGCGATGGCCGGTCTGCTGAACCTCATGCCGCGTTACCTGCCCCGGTACGGCATGGCACCGCACTGGGCGCGCGCCGTGCGTCCGATGGTCATCGTCTTCACCCTCATCGGCTTCCTGGTCACCTGGATCTTCGACGCCAACGTCGACAAGCAGGGCGGCGCCTACGCCACCGGCGTGCTGGTGCTGATCAGCTCGGCGGCGATCGCCGTGACCATCGCCGCCCGCAAGGCGGGCCAGCGGAGGTGGACCGTCGCCTTCGGGGGGATCGCCGCGGTCTTCCTCTACACGACGGTGGCCAACGTCGTCGAACGGCCGGACGGCGTGAAGATCGGCGCCTGCTTCATCGTCGGCATCATCCTGGTCTCGCTGCTGTCCCGGCTGGCCCGGTCCTTCGAGCTGCGGGTGACCAGCGTGACGCTGGACCCCATGGCGGAGCGCTTCGTCCGGGACATGGCCACCCGCAAGATACGGCTCATCGCCAACAAGCCGGGACTGCGCGACAAGGCCGAGTACCGCGACAAGGTCGAGCAGATCCGCCAGGACAACGACATCCCGGCCACCGAGGACTTCGTGTTCGTCGAGGTGACGGTCACCGACCCGTCCGAGTTCGAGGCCGGCCTCACGGTGCGCGGCGAGGTGCTGCACAACCGCTACCGCGTCCTGAGCCTGGAATCCGCCTCCATTCCCAACGCGCTGGCCGCCCTCCTGCTGCACATCCGCGAGCGCACGGGCTGCACCCCGCACATCTACTTCGAGTGGACCGAGGGCAACCCGTTCGCCAACTTCCTCCGCTTCTTCCTCTTCGGGCAGGGCGAGGTCGCCCCGGTCACCCGCGAGGTGCTGCGCGAGGCGGAGCCGGACCGCGCCAAGCGGCCACGGGTGCACACCGGCTGAGCGATCCGCACGGGCGGGGCCCGCGCCCGGTGACAGGGGCCCCACTGCGGCCCCACGTCCGCGGTGGGCTCCCACAGGGCCCTATCGTGACCGGCATGCAGTCCTACACGATCGGTCAGGCGGCCCGGCTGCTCGGCGTCAGCCCGGACACCGCCCGCCGCTGGGCGGACGCGGGCCGGGTCGCCACGCACCGCGACGACACCGGGCGGCGGCTCATCGACGGCCGCGACCTCGCCGCGTTCTCCGTCGAGCTCGCCCGGTCCGGGGACGGCGAGGAGATCCCCTCCCGCACCTCGGTCCGCAACGCCTTCCCCGGCATCGTGACCGCCGTCAAGCTGGGCGACGTCGCCGCCCAGGTGGAGATCCAGGCCGGACCGCACCGTCTCGTCTCCCTGCTGACCCGGGAGGCCGTGGAGGAGCTGGGCCTGGAGGTCGGCATGGAGGCCACGGCCCGGGTGAAGTCGACGAACGTCCACATCGACCGGACCTGAGCGGAAGGCCGTACGAACGCACATGCAGCTCCCTGTGCACCTCTTGCCCGGCTCATGCGATGCGACAAGGGACTTCTGCCTCGCACATGCGGCAGTATGATCGCCGCATGGCCGCCGAGAGGCCGTGGCAGGACCGGGGGGTCCTGGTGAGCGCCACCAGAGGGAGTCGACCGTGATCATCCGTCCCGTGTGCCGGACCCGCCGCACCCTGCGGGCGGCCGGCGCCGCGACCGCCGCGCTGCTGGCCCTGAGCGCCTGCTCCTCGGGGTCGGACTCGTCGGACTCGGCGCGGTCGCAGAAGCCGGCCGGCTCCGGCCCGTCCTCCCCCGCGAAGCTGTCCGGGACCGTCACCGTCTTCGCCGCGGCCTCCCTCAAGGAGAGCTTCACGGCGCTCGGCAAGGAGTTCGAGAAGCAGCACCCCGGCACGAAGGTCACGTTCAGCTTCGGCGGCAGCGACAGCCTCGCCGCGGGCATCACCGGCGGTGCCCCCGCCGACGTGTTCGCCGCGGCCAGCCCCAAGACCATGGCGATGGTGACGGGCCGGCGGGACGCGGCCGGCCCGCCGGTCACCTTCGTCCGCAACCAGCTGGAGATCGCCACCCTGCCCGGCAACCCGGACAAGGTCTCCTCCCTCAAGGACCTGACCAGGCCCGGGCTCAAGGTCGTCCTGTGCGACAGGACGGTGCCGTGCGGCGCCGCGGCCCGGAAGGCGCTCGCCGCCGGCGGCCTCGAACTGACCCCCGTCTCCTACGAGCAGGACGTCAAGAGCGCCCTGACGAAGGTGGAGCTGAAGGAGGCCGACGCGGCCGTCGTCTACAAGACCGACGTGCGGGCGGCCGGGGGCAAGGTCGAGGGCGTGGAGTTCCCCGAGTCCGCCCAGGCCGTCAACGACTACCCGATCACCCTGCTGAAGAACGCGCCCAACGCCCCGGCCGCCAAGGCGTTCGTCGCGCTGGTGCGCTCCGCGGCGGGCCAGAGGGTCCTCACCGCGGCGGGATTCCTCAAGCCATGACCGCAACCGCCAGGTCCGATGCGGTGACCCCGGCGGGCGGGTCGCGGCGCGAGCGCCTCCTCCGCCCCGTCCCGCTGCCCCTGCTGGTCCCCGCGCTCGTGGGCCTGGCGTTCCTGCTGCTGCCCCTGCTCGCCCTGCTGGTACGGGCGCCGTGGCGCAGCCTGCCGGACCAGCTGACCAGCCCCGAGGTCTGGCAGGCGCTCCGGCTGTCCCTGGTCAGCGCGACCGCCGCCACCGCCGTCAGCCTGGTGCTCGGCGTGCCGCTGGCCTGGCTGCTGGCCCGCACGACCTTCCCCGGGCGCGGACTGGTGCGGGCACTGGTGACACTGCCGCTGGTCCTGCCGCCGGTGGTGGGCGGTGTGGCGCTGCTGCTGGCGCTCGGCCGGGGCGGTGTCGTCGGGCAGTGGCTGGACTCCTGGTTCGGGCTCACCCTGCCGTTCACCACGGCCGGGGTGGTGGTCGCGGAGACGTTCGTGGCCATGCCGTTCCTCGTCATCAGCGTCGAGGGCACCCTGCGCGCCGCCGACCCGCGCTACGAGGAGGCGGCCACCACACTCGGCGCCTCCCGCTTCACCGCGTTCCGCCGGGTCACCCTGCCGCTGATCGCACCCGGCGTCGCGGCGGGTGCGGTGCTGGCCTGGGCGCGGGCGCTCGGCGAGTTCGGCGCGACGATCACCTTCGCGGGCAACTTCCCCGGCCGTACCCAGACGATGCCGCTGGCGGTCTATCTGGCACTGCAGAACGACCCGGCCGCCGCCATCGCCCTGAGCCTGGTGCTGCTCGCCGTGTCGATCACGGTCCTGGCGGGGCTGCGCGACCGATGGATGACCGCGTCATGACCGACCTCGACGACACCACGCGCGGCGCTCTCGCCGCGGGCACCCGCGCCCTGGGTCTCGACGCCCGTCTCGTCGTCGAGCGAGGGGGCTTCCGACTCGATGTACGGCTGACCGCCGCCCCCGGCGACGTCGTCGCGCTCCTCGGCCCGAACGGCGCCGGCAAGACCACGGCCCTGCGCGCGCTCGCGGGTCTGATCCCGCTCACCGCCGGGCACCTGCGCCTGGACGGTGCCGCGCTGGACCGTACGCCGCCCGAGGCCCGCCCGGTCGGCGTCGTCTTCCAGGACTACCTGCTCTTCCCGCACCTCTCCGCGCTGGACAACGTGGCCTTCGGGCCGCGCTGCCGGGGCTCCTCCAAGACGGAGGCCCGCGCTCAGGCCGCCGCCTGGCTGGAGCGGATGGGTCTCGCCGACCACGCCGGTGCCCGGCCCCGCCGTCTCTCCGGGGGCCAGGCGCAGCGCGTCGCGCTCGCCCGCGCCCTGGCCACCCGGCCCCGGCTGCTGCTCCTGGACGAACCGCTCGCCGCGCTCGACGCCCGTACCCGGCTGGAGGTCCGTGCCGGGCTGCGGCGCCATCTCGCCGAGTTCGAGGCGGTCGCCGTCCTGGTCACCCACGATCCGCTGGACGCGATGGTGCTGGCCGACCGGCTCGTCGTCGTCGAGGACGGCCGCGTGGTCCAGGAGGGCACCCCGTCCGACATCGCCCGCCACCCGCGGACGGACTACGTGGCCCAGTTGGTCGGGCTCAATCTGTACCGGGGCCGGGCCGAGGGCCACCTGGTCCGGCTCGACGGCGGTGCCGCCCTCACCACCACCGAGATCCTGACGGGTCCGGTCTTCGTGGCGTTCCCGCCCGCCGCGGTCACCCTCCACCGGGACCGGCCCATCGGCTCCAGCGCCCGGAACCTGTGGCGCTGCGAGGTCGCCGGTCTGGAGACCCACGGCGACCAGATCCGCGCGGACCTGACCGGCGAGCTGCCCCTCACCGCGGACCTGACCACGGTCGCCGCGGCCGAACTCGACCTGCACCCCGGTGCACCGGTCTGGGCGACGGTGAAGGCGGCGCAGACCCACGCCTACCCGGCCTGAGCCGGCCGCCGCGGCTACGGTGAGGACCGCCAGGGGGTGAAATACCCCGGTACCTCCCGTTCCTCCTCACCTCTGCGAGGCGTGACCGATGAGCCTGAGCATCCGCAACCGACTGCCCGGTACCGTCACCGCCGTCAACCCGGGCGAGGCCATGGCCACGGTCGGGGTCCGTCTGGACGGCGGGCAGGACCTGACCGCCGCGATCACCCGCGAGTCCTTCGACGAACTGGGCCTGACCGTGGGCTCCGCCGTCCGCGCCCTGGTGAAGTCCACCGAGGTGTCCCTGGCCACCGGGCCGGTCGAGGGCCTGTCCATCCGCAACCGGCTGCCCGGCACGGTCACGGGCATCGCCACCGGCCGGGCCATGGCGTCCGTCAAGGTCGGCGTCGACGGCGGGGAACTGACCGCCGCGATCACCCAGGACGCCGTCACCGAGCTGGGCCTCACGGCGGGTTCCCCCGTCGTCGCCCTGATCAAGTCGACCGAGGTCGCGCTCTCGACGCCCTGACGTGACGCCGAGGGGCACCTGCCCGAGGGAGCCGGGCCCTTGCCGGGCAGGACCGCGGCACGGCGAAGGCTCCGCCCCGGCCTCCGAGGGGCCAGGGCGGAGCCCCGTCACGGTGTTCAGTCCTCGTACGCGTCCAGCGGCGGGCACGAGCAGACCAGGTTGCGGTCGCCGAAGGCCTGGTCGATGCGGCGCACCGGCGGCCAGTACTTGTCGGCGGCAGAGACCCCGGCCGGGAAGACCGCCTCCTCACGGCTGTAGGCGTGCTCCCACTCCCCGCCGAGCGCGGCGGCGGTGTGCGGCGCGTGCCGCAGCGGGTTGTCCTCCGCGGGCCACTCGCCCGAGGCGACCTTCTCGATCTCGGCGCGGATCGCGATCATCGCGTCGCAGAACCGGTCCAGCTCGGCCAGGTCCTCGGACTCGGTCGGCTCGATCATCAGCGTGCCGGCCACCGGGAAGGACATCGTCGGCGCGTGGAAGCCGTAGTCGATCAGCCGCTTGGCGACGTCGTCGACGCTCACCCCGGTCGCCTTGGTCAGCGGCCGCAGGTCGATGATGCACTCGTGCGCGACCAGGCCGCCCGGGCCGGTGTAGAGCACCGGGTAGTGCGGCTCCAGGCGCTTGGCGACGTAGTTGGCGGAGAGCACGGCCACCTGCGTGGCCCGCTTGAGGCCCTCGCCGCCCATGAGACGGACGTACGCCCACGAGATCGGCAGGATGCCCGCCGAACCCCAGGGCGCGGCCGAGAGCGGGCCGACCCCGCTCTCCGGACCGGCCTCGGGCTGGAGGGGGTGGTTCGGCAGGTACGGCGCGAGGTGCTCGCGGACCGCCACCGGGCCGACGCCCGGACCGCCGCCGCCGTGCGGGATGCAGAACGTCTTGTGCAGGTTGAGGTGCGAGACGTCGCCGCCGAAGTGGCCGGGCTCGGCGAGGCCGACGAGGGCGTTGAGGTTGGCGCCGTCGACGTACACCTGGCCGCCGGCCTCGTGCACCGCCGCGCAGATGTCGGCGACGTGCTCCTCGAAGACACCGTGCGTGGACGGGTAGGTGATCATCAGCACCGCGAGCTCGTCCCGGTACTGCTCGATCTTCGCCCGCAGGTCCGTCACGTCGATCTCGCCGTCCTCGGCGGTCTTCACGACGACGACCTTCATGCCGGCCATCACGGCGCTGGCGGCGTTGGTGCCGTGCGCGGAGGAGGGGATGAGGCAGACGGTGCGCTGGGCGTCGCCGTTGGCGCGGTGGTAGCCGCGGACGGCGAGCAGACCGGCGAGCTCGCCCTGGCTGCCGGCGTTCGGCTGCAGGGAGACCTTGTCGTATCCGGTGACCTCGGCGAGGCGCTCCTCCAGCTCGCGGATGAGCGTGAGGTAGCCCTGCGCCTGCTCGGCGGGCGCGAAGGGGTGCAGCTGACCGAACTCCGGCCAGGTCACCGGCTCCATCTCGGTGGTCGCGTTGAGCTTCATGGTGCAGGAGCCCAGCGGGATCATGCCGCGGTCGAGCGCGTAGTCGCGGTCGGCCAGCCTGCGCAGGTAGCGCAGCATCGCGGTCTCGGAGCGGTGCTGGTGGAAGACCGGGTGGGTGAGGTAGTCGTCGGTGCGCAGCAGCGACTGCGGCAGGACGTCCGCGGCGGTCTCGTCCAGTGCCTCGACGTCGCCCTCGACCCCGAACGCGGACCACACGGCGTCCAACTGGGCACGGGTGGTGGTCTCGTCGCAGGCGATCGAGACGTGGTCGGCGTCGACGAGGCGCAGGTTGACGCCGTTGCGGCGGGCGGCGGCGACCACGTCGGCGGCACGGCCCTCGGCCCGGACGGTCAGCGTGTCGAAGTAGGCGCCGTGGACGACCTCGGCACCGCCCGCGGTGAGCCCCTCGGCGAGCACGGAGGCGTAGCGGTGGGTGCGGCGCGCGATGGTCCGCAGCCCCTCGGGGCCGTGGTAGACGGCGTACATGCCCGCCATCACGGCGAGCAGCACCTGGGCGGTGCAGATGTTGCTGGTGGCCTTCTCCCGGCGGATGTGCTGCTCGCGGGTCTGCAGGGCCAGGCGGTAGGCCCTGTTCCCGTCCACGTCGACGGAGACGCCGACCAGGCGGCCCGGAAGGCTGCGGGCGAACTTCTCGTGCACCGCCATGTAGCCGGCGTGCGGCCCCCCGAAGCCCATCGGCACACCGAAGCGCTGCGTGGTGCCGACCGCGATGTCCGCGCCGAGCTCCCCGGGCGACTTCAGCAGCGTGAGGGCGAGCAGGTCGGCGGCGACGGTGACCAGCGCACCCAGCTCGTGCGCCTGGTCGATGACGGGCTTCAGGTCGCGTACGGCACCGGAGGCGCCCGGGTACTGCAGGAGCACGCCGTTGATCTCACGCTCGGCGACCTCGGCCGGGATGCCCTCGCTCAGGTCCGCGACGACGACCTCGACGCCGGACGGCTCGGCGCGGGTCCGGATGACGGCCACGGTCTGCGGCAGCGCGTCCGCGTCGATCAGGAACAGGCCCTTCTTGTTGCGGCCCATGCGTCGGGACAGGGCCATGGCCTCGGCCGCGGCGGTGCCCTCGTCGAGCAGGGAGGCGCCGGAGGTCGGCAGGCCGGTCAGCTCGGCGACCATCGTCTGGAAGTTCAGCAGCGCCTCCAGGCGGCCCTGGGAGATCTCCGGCTGGTAGGGGGTGTACGCCGTGTACCAGGCCGGGTTCTCCATGACATTCCGCAGGATCACCGGGGGCGTGAAGGTCCCGTAATACCCCAGGCCGATCATGGAGCCGAGGACCTCGTTGCGGTCGGCGAGCGAGCGCAGCTCGGCGAGCACCTCGGCCTCGGTCCGCGCGTCCGGCAGGTCCAGCGCGCCGGCGTTCTTGATCACATCGGGGACCGCGGCGGCCGTGAGGTCGTCGAGCGAGCCGTAGCCGACCTGCGCGAGCATCTTGGCCCGGGCCTCGTGATCGGGGCCGATGTGGCGCTGCTCGAAGGGGATTCCCTGTTCGAGCTCGGAGAGCGGAATGCGATGGGCGGTCATGTGGAGGCCTCCTGGTCTGACGCGACCTTCGAGGGCACCACGGCGCGGGTGCCCGAACGGCCTCCCCCTCTGTCATCTCGACCTGAGAGCTTCACCGGGTCGCACTGGGGCTCCCGGCTTTCACCGTCGGTGAGAGCGGAAGCCGTCGACACCCGCCCTGCTTTCCAGAGTGACCTCGTCCGTGCGGTACGTGGGCCTGAGAGATTCCGGGGAGGATTTGCTCCTTCGGCGCCTCCGATGATGCTGGAGGACTCTCCCGCACGGGGTCAGCAGCCGCTGCCAGCGTACCAGCGGGCCCACCACACGGGCTTTCGAGTGGCCGCCCATCGTGATGTGCTCTTTTGTAGTGCTAACGGATGTATTGCGACCATGTGGAGGGCCCGTGCAGACCGACATCGATCCGCGCAACCTGATCGGCCGCAAGGCGTTCGACCGTAGAGGCATCAAGATCGGCACGGTGGACGAGGTCTATCTCGACGACGCGACCGGGGTGCCGGAGTGGGCGGCCATACGCACCGGCCTGTTCTCCAGGGACGCCTTCGTGCCCCTGGAGCCGAGCGAGCTCGTCGAAGGCGCCCTGCGCGTCCCCTTCGACCGGGCCCTGATCAGGGACGCCCCCGACTTCGGCGTCGGCCGCCATCTCTCCCCCGAACAGGAACTGCAGCTCTATCACCACTACGGCCTCGACGTGGCCGCTCCTCCGGCCGTTCCGGACCGTGACTTCGGCAAGCTGGCGGGCTCGGAGGAGGCCTGAGCCACGGCGCCGGCCGCCTCCGCCGCAGCCCCTTCGGCCGCGTCGGGCGCCCTCGTCCCGTCGCCGTCCGACGACATCGCCTCACCGTCCGGCGACATCACGTCGACCGCCTCCGGCGACGTCCTCGCGGCCGCGTCCGAACCCCGATCGGCCGAACCCGCCGAGGTTTCCCCCGCCCCGTGCGATCCCGGTCTTCGCGCCACCAGCGGCAGCGGATCCACCGGCTCCAGTTCCGGGTCCTCCACGCGGAACGTGCGCACGCGTCCGGGCTCCGAGTCGGGAGTCTCGAAGCGGACCGTGACCCGGCCGAGCCCGCTGCCCTGGACCCATCCGTGGCCGTACACCGTGTGCCGCACGTCGTGACCCGCCGGCCAGCGCCGCTCGGCGGGCGCCGGCCGCTCCACGGCCGGCTCGACCGCGGGTTCCTCCTCGGGCCCGTCCGGCCGGGCTCCCGCCGCCTGGGCGAACAGGTCCTCCTGGGTGTAGTCGGCGAGCCCGGAGACGCCCACGCCGAGCAGCCGCACCCCGCCCGTGGTGTCGACGGAGTCCAGCAGCCGGGCCGCGGCCTCCCGCACCACCGCCGGATCGTCCGTGGGCCCGCGCAGCGTCTCCGACCGGGTGAGGGTGGAGAAGTCGTACCGGCGGACCTTCAGCACGATGGTCCGCCCCGACAGTCCGGCCCCGCGCAGCCGCCGTACGCAGCGGTCGGCGAGCCGCTGCACCTCGAACCCCACCCGCACCCGGTCGTGGATGTCCACGTCGTAGGTGTCCTCCACCGACACCGACTTGGCCTCGCGCTCGGCGACCACGGGCCGCTCGTCACGGGCCAGCGCCATGGCGTACAGCGCGTGCCCGTGCGCCCTGCCCACCAGCCGGACGAGCTCGTCCTCGCCCGCCTCGGCGAGCTCCTCGACGGTGTGGATCCCGGCCCGTCGCAGATGGTCACCCGTGGCCGGGCCCACACCCGGAAGGGCGCGCACCGACAGGGGACCGAGCAGGGCCCGCTCGGTGCCGGGCCGGATGAGCACCAGCCCGTCCGGCTTCGCCTGCTCCGAGGCGATCTTGGCGAGCATCTTGGACGCGGCCAGCCCCACGGACCCGGTCAGGCCCGTGACGGCCCGTATGTCGTCGCGCAGCCGCCTCCCCACCCGTCCGGCCGACTCCTCGTCCCGGGCCGCTCCCCCGGCCTCCAGGTCCACGAACGCCTCGTCCAGGCTGAGCGGCTCCACCAGCGGCGACAGTGCCCGCAACAGCCCCATGACCTGCTCGCTGATCGACCGGTAGAAGGCGAAGCGCGGCACCAGGTACGCCGCGTTCGGCGCCAGACGGCGCGCCTGGGCCGTCGGCATCGCCGAGTGGACGCCGAAGACCCGTGCCTCGTACGACGCGGTGGCGACCACCCCGCGCGGCCCGAGGCCGCCCACGACGACCGCCTTGCCGCGCAGGCTCGGCTTGGACGCCTGCTCCGCCGAGGCGAAGAAGGCATCCATGTCGAGATGCAGGATCGTGGGCGCACTTCTCACATGTCCGATGCTGCACCACACCACTGACAATGCGGCGAAAGTGCCCCCGGCGGGGCGGCCGGAGCGCTGTCAGACGGCCCGGTTGCGCCGCCGGGCCAGCTCGTCACCGGGGTTGTGACCCACCAGGGTCTCCCCGGTGTCGACACGCTCCCCGTGCAGCTGCGACAGCGCGTTCTCCACGTCGCGCCACACCACGCCGACGGCGATCCCGAAGATGCCCTGGCCGCCCTGGAGCAGGGCGTGGACCTCGTCCGGCGAGGTGCACTCGTAGACGGTGGCGCCGTCGCTCATCAGCGTCATCCGCTCCAGGTCGCTGAAGCCGCGCTCCCGCAGGTGCTGGACGGCGGTGCGGATGTTCTGCAGCGAGACCCCGGTGTCCAGGAACCGCTTGACGATCTTGAGGACGACGACGTCGCGGAAGCTGTACAGCCGCTGCGTGCCGGACCCGTGGGCGGGCCGCACACTCGGCTCGACCAGGCCGGTGCGCGCCCAGTAGTCCAGTTGCCGGTAGGTGATGCCGGCGGCCGCGCAGGCCGTCGGGCCGCGATAGCCGATCTGCTCGGACGCCACGGACGTCGCCCCTCCGCTGTTCGGCACGGCTGCCGGCCGCTGCGGAACGTGGTCGGCCGCGCCGCCGTGAGGGGGATATCCCCTGCTCGCGCGGAGCCGAGAGTGCGTGGGAGGGTACGGGTCGTTCCCCCCGACACCGCGTTCGGGGGCACCCCCAGCCGTACCGTCGCCGCTGCTTCTCACGCCGACCTCCGTCCTTGACCTGCCTCCTCGACGGTAGGCAGTCACCTGGGGTGCGTCAACGATCGCCACACTCGGCACGCCGAGTGATAATCACCCTAAGAGTGGTTTCCCGTGCCCCACCGCGGGGAAAGGCTAGCCGAATGGCCTCGCGGAAACCCGCAGGACGCCCTCAATGGCCGACGGCATGTGCCGACGGCCGGCTCGGCCCCGACCGGACGACCGCTCCGGCAGGCCGCGGCCCCTCTCAAGCCCGGCGGTCACTGGCTGCTGCTGCCGAAGTCCTCCGGCGAGATCTGGTCGAGGAACTCGCGGAACTTCTCCACCTCGTCCTCCTGCTCGTCCGGGATCGCGATCCCCGCGTCGTCGAGCACCGTGTCGCTGCCATAGATCGGCGTCCCGGTGCGCAGGGCCAGCGCTATGGCGTCGGACGGCCGGGCGCTCACCTCGACCCCACTGGCGAAGACCAGCTCGGCGTAGAACACACCCTCGCGCAGATCCGTGATGCGCACCTCGGTGAGCTCCTGGCCGACGGCCTCCAGCACGTCCTTGAACAGGTCGTGGGTCAGCGGCCGCGCGGGCGCCATGCCCTGCTGGGCGAAGGCGATGGCCGTGGCCTCCCCGGGCCCGATCCAAATGGGGAGGTAGCGGTCGCCTCCCACTTCACGCAGGAGCACGATCGGTTGGTTGGAGGGCATTTCGACCCGGACACCTACGACATCGAGCTCGTTCACACAGCAACCCTAGGCCGTGCCCGCAAGGTTTGGGTAGTCGGGCCGGAAACGGGAGGCCGATCCGGCCGCCGCGACGCCCGGCGCTCAGGGCAGGCGCAGCCCCAGCGCGGTCTGCACCAGCGCGGCGTGCAGCTTCACCGTGAGCGCCGCGAGTTCCCTCGCGCGGGCCTCGGCATGGGCGCGGGTCTGCGGGTTGCGGTGGCGCCTGAGCGGGGCCACCACCTGGTCGACGAGGCCCGCCTCACGGTCGGCGGCCGCCTTCATCACGCGCAGATGCCGTGGCTCGATCCCGAACCGCCCCAGCTCGGTGACGAGCGAGGCCACGGTGATCGCCTCGGCGTCGTAGGCCCCACCCTCCAGTGGGGTGATGAGCCCGTACGACTCCCATTCCCGCAGGTCCGTGTCGTCGATCCCGGCGGCGGCGAGCAGCTCGGCCCGCCCGACCCGGGCCACCGCGGGAGCCTCGGCGGACGCCGGCACGGGCTCACCGTCGCGCTGGCGTCCCACGGCCGGCAGCGGGGCGGCCTCCCCGCGCTCCATCGCGTCCAGGTGTTCGCGGATCACCTTCAGCGGCAGGTAGTGGTCCCGCTGCATTCTCAGGACGTGCCCGAGGCGCTCGACGTCCTCGGCACTGAACTTGCGATACCCCGAGGGGGTGCGCTGCGGGTCGATGAGCCCTTCCGACTCCAGGAACCGGATCTTGGAGATGGTGACTTCGGGGAACTCGTCGCGCAGCGCGTTCAGCACCGCGCCGATGCTCATCAGCCCACTGTCCGCGGCGGCGGTGCCGTGCCAGGCACCGCCGCTCGGTGTTTGACGCATGGACCTTCCCTCGACATCCCCCCGGAACCGGTCCGGGAGAGGGTCAGATGGCCTGCCGGCTCGAGTAGAACACCAGCCGGTACTTGCCGATCTGCACCTCGTCGCCATTGGACAGTGCCACCGAGTCGATCCGCTCCCGGTTGACGTACGTGCCGTTCAGGCTGCCCACGTCGGCCACCGTGAACGAGCCGTCCGGGCTGCGCCGGAACTCCACGTGGCGACGGGAGACGGTCACGTCGTCCAGGAAGATGTCGCTCTGCGGATGACGCCCGGCCGTGGTCAGCTCGCCGTCCAGGAGGAAGCGGCTGCCCGAGTTCGGGCCACGGCGCACCACCAGCAGGGCGGAGCCCAGCGGCAGCGCGTCGACGGCCGCCTGCGCCTCCGGAGAGAGCATCGGGGTCTGGCCGGTGGCCTCGGAGTCATATGCCTCCAGGCCCGAGATGGAGATCGTGGACGTCGTCTCCGAGGGACGCTCCGGAGCGACGCCCGGACGCAGCGGGGCACCGCAGTTGGAACAGAAGCGGCTGTTCTCCGCGTTGCGGTTACCGCACCTCGTACACACCAGGGCCGACATGGACGGATCCTCCTGCCGAGGCTGCCCCGCAGGGGCATGGGACGCGTACGGGTCGGAGGCAAACCCTCCACCCGTACCTGAGGTTGACGGTTGCCCGAAACCTATGTCGCCCGCGTGGGCAGGGTCAACAGACGGCACGCCCTGACCACCGGAAATGTCGCCGCCCGGACCGGGAACCTGGTCCCGGAACAGCGGGCGCCGGCCTTCCGCGTCGGGCTGTGCGCGATGCCGAGCGGTCGCGTTGTCGCTGTCCTCTCGCGCGCTCTTGCCGAACAACTTCGCAAACAACTTCACGGGCGATTCCCCTTGACCGAAACAGACCCGCCCGTGGGGCAGGACGAACCCTGATTGCGTACACCGGTCGACCCGGACATCCTCACAACGTCCGTATCCACCAAACAGTTTCCATCACGCACCACCCAATCGGTGCGCCGACCCCCCGCAACCTCCTGCCCCTGCCGGACGGCCGCCATGCACCCCCGGTTCACTGGGAGGACGACCGAGCGTAGTCAGGCCGCTTCGCCGCCCGCAAGGCGTCGACGACGATCTTGCCCGACTGCTCCACGGTAACGGTGGCCTGCTCCTTCTCCAGGGTCTGCACCACGCCTCCGGGGATGTTGAGCGCCGGCTCGAGGTCCTGCGGCTTGCCGATGACCTTGAAACGATAGGGGGCGTTGATCTTGTTCCCGTCGACGTCCACGCTCTTCCCGGAGTCCGTCAGGTAGGTGCCCGCCACGACCCGCACACCGTTCACCTGGATCGCCTCCGCACCGGCGGCGCGCAGCTCCTGTATCGCGTCGAGCAGCATGTCCGCCTGGACCGTCCCCTTCGCGTCCTCGATCGTGATCGTGATGCCGGGTCCCTGCGCACCCACGGTCCCCGCCAGAATGCCGAGTTGCTTCTCCTTCTCGGCCGTCTGCTTGCGGGCCTCCGCGGCCTGGTCCGAGCTGTTCTGGAGCTCCTGGCGCTGCTTCTCGAGACCTTGCTTCTCGTCCTCAAGACGCTGGGTGCGGCCATCCAGTTCGTCGAGGATGCGCACGAGATCCTCCTGGCGGGCGCCACGCAGCGCGCTGTCGCTGTCGCTGTTGGACGCCACCTGGACGGCCAGCCCGAAGCCGAGGCCGAACAACAGCACGGCCACGATGAGTTGGGCCCGGCTGACGCGCGGCGGCCACAGTCCCTCGGCCAGTCGCTGACGGCCGGTCAGCGTCGGCTCGGTCCGCTCCTCGTCTCCGGAGGGGCGGCCGGGATCGGAGGTCTGTTCGGCTCCGGGCTCCGTCGCGGCCTCGGCCTCGGCGTTGGCCTCGGGGGCGGTATCCGAAGCCGCCGCGGGAACCTCCTGGGGGAGCTCCTTGCGCAGCCTGTTGCCGGAATGATCGCGGTGCGGTTCGCTCCCGGCCTGCTCGCGGGACAGGCCGTCGCGGGACACCTGGGGCCTTTCGTCCTGGTTGCTCATCGGTCTCACGCCCGGAACACGTGGCGCCGGATCGCCGCGGCGTTGGAGAAGATGCGGATACCGAGGACGACCACGACGCCCGTGGACAGCTGCGCCCCGACGCCCAGCTTGTCGCCGAGGAACACGATCAGCGCGGCGACGACCACGTTCGACAGGAACGACACCACGAAGACCTTGTCGTCGAAGATGCCGTCGAGCATCGCCCGCAGACCGCCGAAGACGGCGTCCAGGGCCGCCACGACGGCAATCGGCAGATAAGGCTCGACGACCGCCGGAACCTCCGGCCGGACCAAAAGGCCGGCCACGACTCCCACGACGAGGCCCAGTACGGCGATCACGATGTGCCCTTCTCAGTGCTCGGCTGTGCTGTACGTACGATCACGCTCGGTGCGGCGGGCAGCCGGAGGTCGCCCTCCGTGGAGATGCTGGTCCGGATGCCGTAGTTCTCCTGCAGGGCATGGAGGTACAGCCCGTCCGGGCTGTTCTGGAACCGGGTGCTCAGCGTGTCGCCGTCCCCCACCGCCAGGACCGTGTAGGGCGGCACCAGCGGCTTGTTGTCGACCAGTATGGCGTCACCGGCCGCCCTGACCGCGGACAGGGCGGTCAGCCGCTGCCCGTTGATGGAGACGGCCTCGGCGCCCGACTGCCACAGTCCGTTGACCACGCGCTGCATGTCCCGGTCGCGTACCCGGCCGGTGTCGGAGAAACCCGACGTCTCACGCGGGTTGCCGCCGCCGCCCGAGCTGGCCTCCTTGGCGTCGTTCACGACCAGCTTGACCCCGGGGCCGTGCACCGCGGTCGCGCCCGCCAGGATGCCCACGAGGTCGGCCCGCGCGTTGCCGCCGCTCTTCTGGAGCGCCTGCCGCTGGCGCGCGCTCACGTCGTCACGCAGCTTGTCCACGGTGCCCTCGAGGTCGTCCGCCGCCGCCGTCTCGCGGTCGATGCGGTCGACCAGCTCCTGGCGCTCCTTGGCGACGACGGGAGCGGCCACCCTCGCCTGTGCCGCGCCCACCGTGACCACGAGCGCCGCCAGCACCAGACCGGCGGCCAGTCCCAGGCGCGCCCTGAGGGTCTTCGGCATCCCGCTCTCGCCCGCGGCCTTCTTCCGCGCGGCCGCCTCGGCGTAACCGTCGTCGAGACTGTGGTCCATGACGTTCGTGATCAACGACATGGAGGCATCCGGACGGGAGGGCCGCGAGGGGGTGCTCCGAATGGGGGGTTGCTGCGGCATGTCGCACATAGTCGCACGGGGCGGCCGTGTCCTCCGAATGGCCCCACCGGCGTGCCGGACAGGCCCCCTTGGGGACACTTGTCCGGCACGCGTGCGCGCTGTCCGTTTTGCTACCGGTCAGCGCCCGGCGCTGTCCACGACCTCGGCCCACTCGTCCAGCAGGGCCTGGGCGGAGGCGTCGTCCGGACCCTCGGCCCACAGGTGCGTGACGGCCTCGGCGGGGTCAGGCAGAACCATCACCCAGCGACCGTCGGTCTCCACCACACGCACACCGTCCGTGGTGTCGACGGAGCGGTCTCCGGCCTCCTCCACGACCCGGCGCATCACCAGTCCCTTGACGGCCCACGGCGTCGCCAGGTCCCGCTTGATGACATGCGCCCGCGGGATCCGCGCGTCGATCTGGCTCAGCGTGAGCTGAGTCCGCGCCACCAGGCCGATGAGCCTGACGAAGGCGGCCGTGCCGTCGTAGACACTGCTGAACTCCGGAACGATGAAGCCGCCCTTGCCGTCACCGCCGAAGATCGTGCCCTCCTCGCCGCCGACCCGCTGCAGGTCGTCCGGAGAGGTGGTCGTCCACTCCACCTGCGTGCCGTGGTAGGCGGCCACCTGTTCGGCGATCCGGGTGGTGGTCACCGGCAGCGCGACCCGGCCGCTGCGCCGCTCGGCCGCGACGAGGTCGAGCATGACCAGCAGAGCCCGGTCGTCCTCGATGATGCGGCCCTTCTCGTCCACCAGGGACAGCCGCTCGCCCACCGGGTCGAACCGGATGCCGAAGGCCGCTCCGGAGGACGCCACGATCTCGCCGAGGCGCACCAGCCCCGCTCGCCGCATGTCGGCGGTCTCGGTCGGCCGTGACTCGTCGAGACCAGGGTTGATGGTCAGCGAATCCACACCGAGCTTGCCCAGCAGGCTGGGCAGGACGAGGCCGGCACTGCCGTTGGACGCGTCGACGACGACCTTCAGTCCCGACTCGGCGATCCCGGTCGTGTCGACGTTCCGCAGCAGCGATCCGGTGTACGAGTCGAAGACGCTGGACGGGAAGTACAGGTCTCCGATCTCGCCCGGGAACGCGCGCCGGTACTCCTGCCGCGCGAAGACCCGGTCCAGCTTCCGCTGCTTGGCCTGCGAGAGGTCGGCGCCCTCCCCGTCGAAGAACATGATGTCGACGGAGTCGGGCACTCCGGGCGAGGTCCGGATCATGATGCCGCCGGCACTGCCCCGGGCGGTCTGCTGCCGTGCGACCGGAAGCGGAACGTTCTCCAGGTCCCGTACGTCGATGGCGCTGGCCTGGAGGGCGGAGATGACCGCCCGCTTGAGCGCACGGGCACCACGGGAGTGGTCACGGGCCGTGGTGACGGTGGAGCCCTTCTTCAGCGTCGTCGCATAGGCGCCGGCGAGCCGTACGGCGAGCTCCGGGGTGATCTCCACGTTCAGGATGCCGGAGACCCCGCGCGCCCCGAAGAGGTGTGCCTGGCCCCGCGACTCCCAGATGACGGAGGTGTTGACGAACGCGCCGGCCTCGATCGTCTTGAACGGGTAGACCCGCACGTTGCCCTGCACGATCGATTCTTCGCCGATGAGGCACTCGTCGCCGATGACGGCGCCGTCCTCGATCCGCGCCGCCCGCATGATGTCGGTGTTCTTCCCGACGACGCAGCCGCGGAGATTGCTGTGCTGCCCGACGTACACGTTGTCGTGGACGACGGCCTTGTGCAGGAAGGCACCGCTCTTCACGACGACGTTCGAACCGACGACCGTGTGCTCGCGGATCTCGGCGCCGGCCTCCACCTTGGCGTAGTCGCCGATGTAGAGCGGGCCCCGGAGCACCGCGTCGGGGTGCACCTCGGCGCCCTCCGCGACCCAGACGCCGGGCGAGATCTCGAAGCCGTCGATCTCGACGTCGACCTTGCCCTCCAGGACGTCCGCCTGGGCCTTCACATAGCTCTCGTGAGTGCCGACGTCCTCCCAGTAGCCCTCGGCGACATAGCCGTAGATCGGCTTGCCTTCCTTCATCAGCTGCGGGAAGACATCACCGGACCAGTCGACCGGAACATCGGCTTCGACATAGTCGAAGACCTCGGGCTCCATCACGTAAATGCCCGTGTTCACGGTGTCGGAGAAGACCTGGCCCCAGGTCGGCTTCTCGAGAAAACGCTCGACCTTCCCCTCTTCGTCGACGATGGTGATGCCGAATTCCAGGGGGTTGGGCACGCGGGTGAGACACACGGTCACCATCGCGCCCTTTTCCTTGTGGAACCGGATCAGGTCGGTGAGGTCGAAGTCGGTCAGGGCATCGCCGGAGATGACCAGGAAGGCATCGTCCTTCAACGCCTCTTCGGCGTTCTTGACGCTTCCGGCGGTTCCGAGAGGCTTCTCCTCGTTGGCGTAGGTGAGCTCCATGTCGAGTTCTTCACCGTCACCGAAGTAGTTCTTGACCAAGGAGGCCAGGAACTGGACGGTGACGACGGTCTCGTTCAGCCCGTGCCTTTTGAGCAGCCGGAGAACGTGCTCCATGATCGGCCGGTTGGCCACCGGCAGGAGCGGTTTCGGCATACTCGAAGTCATGGGACGAAGGCGAGTGCCTTCGCCTCCGGCCATCACGACGGCCTTCATGTCGGAAGCGTCCTCCTCAGAGACGACGGTCTAGCCGACTTCACCCGTCAAGATTGTCCCGCACTTTTCCCCAGCGGGCCATCGAGCCACCGCAGCCGCCCCCATTGGCAGGCTCAGTCGGCCATGGCGTCCGCACGGACCAGGCGGCGGACTTGTACCACGTAGAGGACTCCTGCCCACCAATAGAGGGTTGTACCCCATCCGGCGAACGCCCATCCGAAAACAGCGGCCAGTGACGCGATCCATCCGCTTCCGTCGCTGAGCAGCAGAAGCGGGAAGGCGTACATCAGGTTGAAGGTCGCGGCCTTGCCCAGGAAGTTCACCTGCGGCGGCGGATACCCGTGGCGCCGGAGAACGCCCACGGCCACCAGCAGCATCAGTTCCCGCGCCAGGAGAAGCGCGGTCAGCCAGGGCGGCAGAATCTCACGCCAGGTGAGCCCGAGCAACGTCGAAAGGACGTACAAGCGGTCGGCCGCGGGGTCGAGAAGCCGGCCGAGGCTGCTGATCTGGTTCCAGCGCCGTGCGAGCTTGCCGTCGAGGTAGTCGCTGACGCCGCTCAGCGCGAGCACCAGCAGGGCCCAGCCATCGCTCTTGGGACCGCCGAACTCCGGCCGGAGAATCAGCCACAGGAAGAGCGGCACACCAACGAGCCGCGCCATGCTGAGGATGTTCGGGATGGTGAGGACCCGGTCCGTCTGGACACGGGTCTCCTGGACCTCCACCCGGGGGCCTCCTGTGGGAAACGTACCGATCGATTCCCCCCGACCCTACCTCAACGCAAAAAAGCTCCGGCTCCTGGGCTGTGTGCCCAGGAGCCGGAGCTCTAAAGGTAGTTCGGCGGCGTCCTACTCTCCCACAGGGTCCCCCCTGCAGTACCATCGGCGCTGTGAGGCTTAGCTTCCGGGTTCGGAATGTAACCGGGCGTTT
>NZ_JBIWFW010000007.1:0-560352 GCF_044763235.1 Streptomyces sp. NPDC096152
ACGCCCGGTTACATTTCGAACCCGGAAGCTAAGCCTCACAGCGCCGATGGTACTGCAGGGGGGACCCTGTGGGAGAGTAGGACGCCGCCGAACAAATTTTAATAGAAGGCCCACACCACAAATGGTGTGGGCCTTTTTCTTTTTGCTGCACTACGGTTGCGCCCATGAGCAGCCTCGACAGCGACGAGAAGTACCTGGTCCGAGCCATACGGGCCGAAGAGTGGCCCGCGGTGAAGGCGTTGCGGCTCCTCGCGCTCCAGGACCCGGTGGCGCACCTGGCGTTCCTACAGACCCACGAGCAGGCCGTGGCCGAGCCGGACTCCTTCTGGCAGGACCGGGCGACCGGCGCCGCTGAGGGCGCGACCGGTGCCCGGCAGTTCGTCGCCGAGGCGCCGGACGGCACATGGGTCGGGACGGTCACCGTCCTGGTGGAGGAGGCCGGCACGACGGACTGGGCCGGGTTCCCGGTCGAGCGGCGACAGGGCCATGTCGTCGGCGTGTTCGTGCAACCGGAACACCGGGGGTGCGGCCTGACCGAGGTGCTGTTCGTGGAGGCCCTGGAGTGGGCCTGGGGCATCGGGGTGGAGCGCGTCCGGCTGATCGTGCACGAGGACAACGGGCGGGCGCAGCGCTTCTACCGCAGGGTGGGCTTCCTGCCGAGCGGTGTGACCGTGCCGCTGGCGGGCGGCTCGGCGGAGTCGGAGCTGGAGTACGTGCTCGAGCGTCCCTGAGGGGTTGCCTGAAGCTGTCCGCCGCGGTGGTGGGTTTCCCTCTTCAGACGGGGAGTTCGTCGTGCGGCCAGCGGCTGCGGGCCTGTTCGCGGGAGCGGAGCAGAGCCAGGGTCGGCAGGCCCCGGTCCGCTCCCGAGGCCAGCAGCTCGGGCAGCCGGGGGAGGGGAGCCACGGCCGCCACGTCGTCCAGGACCAGGGAGAGTGGTGGGTCGAGCCGACCGGAGGATGACCGTTCGGCCATGCGCCGGCCGCGCTCGACCACGCTTGAGGCGAGTGCCGTCAGGAAGGGCATCGCACCCGGGTGGGTCCGGGGATCCTCGATGGATTCCCCCACCGCATAAAGCGTGCCCCCTTCGCTCACGAAGGAATCCAAGGCGATCGCATCAGTTCGGTTTGGAGTGCAGGCTTCCCGGATGTTGACCGTGAGGAGCCCGGACAGCGCACGGCTCGTCAACTCCTGTGCGATGTCGCGGCGCTGGGGGTGCGAGGTGAGGGCGGACTCGAGTTCGCCCGCCGATCCGGGCGCCGCCTTGGGATTCGTACGGAGGGCGCGGACCGCCTCCTGCACCTGGATGCCCTGGGACCAGCGGTGGACGTGGCGGACGGTGCGGCCGTCGACCGCGGCGGCGTGCAGGTAGCTGCGCAGCAGGAGTTCCGCCGTGTCCGCCAGGATCTGGTCGATCTTGGCCGTGGGACGGACCGGCGCCAGCAGCGCGGCGGCCCGGGCGGCCGCCGTCGTCTGGTCCTCGCATCCCGAGGTGGGGGACCAGTGCAGGCGGGCCGGGGTGTCGCAGAGGTGGGCGGGGTCGTAGAGGAGGACCGGGCCCAGTTTGGCGCGGGAGTCCTTGGTGTCCTGCCACAGGACGGGGTTCGAGGTGACCACCAGAGTGGGGCCCTCGGCGTCGCGGATCGCCTGGGCCGCTGCGGCCTGACGGCTCTCTCTCGGGGCCACGACGACGCGCTCCCGGCTGCCCACTCGTTCGGCGGCGACCGGGGCGGCGGAGGGCTCGGGACCCGGTGCCGGGGCGGGCGCGGGGTCCAGGGCCGGTGTCGTCACCTGTGCCGCCGGCGCGGGCTTCGGCACGTCCGTGGGCTGCTGTGCCCCGGTGCCCTCGATCTCCGGCTGGGGGAGCGTCCGGTGGGGCTGGAGAGGCGGTTGGCCGGGCGCTGAGGTCGCTCTCTGGGTCGGGACCTCGTGGTGGGCCGGAGCCGGAGCCGAGGCGGTCTCCGCGGGCGCCGGCTGGTGCCGTGCCGCCGCTCGGTCCGCGCGTCTGCGCGTCCGGCCCGCTCTCCAGCGGGCCACCGTGCCCATCACGAACACGGTCAGCACCAGCAGCACCATCAACTGGCCGATGAACAGCCCCCAGAACAGGCCGTATCCCGACAGCCCGCCGGGCGGGGAGTCCGGCCAGGCGCCGGGCATGTCGTGCGGCGCGCCGATGAGGTGGCGCATGGCCAGGGGCGTACGGGCGAAGGTGACGCCGGCCGGCCAGGCGCCTTGTGCGAACAGGCCCGCGAGGCCGGTGGCCGTCCACACCAGCACCGTCATGCCGAGGAGGAAGGCGAGGAGGCCGAGCAGCAGTCCGTCGGGGATGCCTCCCTGGCCGTCTGGGCGGCCCTGTCCCCGCTCGCGGTCGTCCGGTCGCACGCGCCTCCTCCTAGGCGACCGTCGACTCGGAGGAGCCGTCCAGGTCGGTGATGTGCTGTTCCATGAAGGCGGCCGCCCGTTCCTCCGCCTCCCGTTCGGCGGCGCGCAGGGCGTCGTCGGCCAGGTCGCTGGACGACTCGGTCATGGCGCGGTCGGTGAAGACCAGCGGGCGTTCGGTCTCGGTGACCAGGTGTTTGACCACCTGGACGTTGCCGTTCACGTCCCACACCGCGATGCCGGGGGTCAGGGTGGGGATGATCTCCACCGCCCAGCGGGGCAGGCCGAGGACCCGTCCGGTCGCTCTGGCCTCGTCGGCCTTCTGGGCGTAGATCGTCCGGGTCGAGGCCATCTTGAGGATCGCGGCCGCCTCCTTGGCCGCCGCTCCGTCCACCACGTCGGACAGGTGGTGGACGACCGCGACGAAGGACAGGCCGAGCCGGCGGCCGAACTTCAGCAGCCGCTGGAACAGCTGGGCCACGAAGGGGCTGTTGATGATGTGCCAGGCCTCCTCGACCAGGAAGATGCGCTTCTTCCGGTCGGGACGGATCCAGGTGTGCTCCAGCCACACGCCGACGATCGCCATCAGGATCGGCATGGCGATGGAGTTGCGGTCGATGTGGGAGAGGTCGAAGACGATCAGCGGGGCGTCGAGGTCGATGCCGACCGTCGTGGGGCCGTCGAACATGCCCCGGAGGTCACCGTCGACGAGCCGGTCCAGGACGAGCGCCACGTCCAGACCCCAGGCCCGTACGTCGTCTATGGCGACGTTCATCGCCTCCGCCGACTCCGGTTCGGGGTGGCGCAGTCGTTCGACGATGTCGGTGAGCACCGGCTGGCGTTCGACGATCGTCTCGTTGACGTGGGCGTGCGCGACCTTGAGCGCGAAGCCGGAGCGCTCGTCGAGGCCGTGGCCCATCGCGACCTCGATGATGGTCCGCAGCAGGGCGAGCTGCCCGGTGGTGGTGATCGACGGGTCCAGCGGGTTGAGCCGGATGCCGTGGTTCAGGGCGGCCGTCGGGTCCAGCCGGATCGGCGTTATCCCCAGCTCCTCGGCGATGAGGTTCCACTCGCCGACGCCGTCCTCGCCCTGCGCGTCGAGGACGACGACCTGGCGGTCGCGGAAGCGCAGCTGGCGCAGGACGTACGTCTTCTCCAGCGCCGACTTGCCGTTGCCGGACTCGCCGAGGACCAGCCAGTGCGGTGCGGGGAGCTGCTGGCCGTAGAGCTGGAAGGGGTCGTAGATGTATCCCTTTCCGGAGTAGACCTCGCGGCCGATGATGACGCCGGAGTCGCCGAGGCCGGGCGCGGCGGTCGGCAGGTAGACCGCCTGGGCCTGTCCCGTCGACGTGCGCACCGGCAGCCGGGTCGTCTCGACCTTCCCGAACAGGAAGGACGTGAAGGCGTCCGTGAGGGCGGTCAGCGGGTCCCGCATCAGAGCATCAGCCCCTACCGTCGGATTCCGGTGGCGAACGGAAGCGTGTTCACGAAGGCGCGGTGGTGCTCGCGGTCGCACCACTCCAGCTTCAGGTACGACTTCCCGGCCGAGGCCCGGATGGTCCGCTTGTCGCGGGCGAGGGACTCGGGGGAGCGCGCGGAGACGGTGATGTAGCCGACGAGATTGACGCCGGCCGCGCCGCTGGCGAGGTCGTCGCCGCGCTGGTCGAGGCGCTGGTGGGCGGCCACGTCGCGCGGGTCCACGGTGCGGTTCATCTTGGCGGCGCGGCTGGCGTCGGCGACGTCGTTGGTCTTCTCCGTCAGCATCCGCTCGATGGCGACCTCGGTGGGTTCGAGGTCCATCGTCACGGCGACGGTGCGGATGACGTCCGGGGTGTGGACGAGCAGCGGGGCGAGGAAGTTGACGCCCACCGGGGTCAGCGGCCACTCCTTGATCCAGGCGGTGGCGTGGCACCAGGGCTCGCGGGTGGACGACTCGCGGGTCTTGGCCTGGAGGTAGGTCGGCTCCATGGCGTCCAGTTCGGCCGGCCAGGCGTTGCGCTGGGTCATCGCCTGGATGTGGTCGATCGGGTGGTCCGGGTCGTACATGGAGTGGATCAGCGAGGCCAGCCGCCCCTGACCGAGCGGCTGCCGTACGCGGATGTCGGCCTCCTGGAGCCGGGAGCAGATGTCGGTGAGCTCGCGGGCCATGACGACCGCGAGGCCGGCGTCCCGGTCGAGTTTGCGGCCGCCCTGGGGCCGGACGGCGCGTGCCATGGCCTGGGCCTCGGCGGCGAGGTCGCGCGTGTAGTGCATGCAGGCGACGAGGTAGGCGCGGTGCTGCTCGCTGCTGGTGGACACCATCGACTGCAACTGGTCGTAGGAGCGCGTGAGCCAGCGCGGTGCCCGCTCGTCGCCGCGGACCGCGACGTCCTTGGCGTGGGCGTCGGGGTCCGCGGGCAGGGTGCGTGCGAGCATCTGCAGGCGGGTGACGAAGCCGTCGCCGTTGGCCACGTGCTTGAGCAGGGTGCCGAAGCGGTCGACGAGGGCCTCCTGGTCCTCGGAGTCACGCAGTCCGACGCCGGGTCCCTCGATCTCGATGCAGGCCGTGACCGTCTTGCGGTCGGCGTGCAGCAGGACGGCGATCTCGTCGGGGCCGAAGGGGGCGGCGAGCCAGCTGATGCGTCCGATGCCGGGCGGCGGGCCGATCTCGATCTCCCGCCCGTCCAGGCGCGTGCCGGCCTCGACGGCGCCGGACCGGTAGGCGGCGCCCCGCTTGACGGTGCGCTTGTAGGTGCGGTTGATCTCGAACCACTTGTAGAACGTGCGGTGCCGGTAGGGCACGTAGACCGCGGCCAGTGCCAGCAGTGGGAAGCCGGTCAGCAGCACGATGCGCGCGGACAGCACGGGGACGAGGAGTCCGCACATCATGCCGAGGAACGCCCCGGCGATGATCAGGGCGATCTCGCCGGACTCGCGGTTGCGGCCGACGATGGCGTTCGGCCGGGCGCGGCCGATGAGATATGTACGGCGGGGCGTGACCGTATGGGACACGTGGGACTCGGCCGTCAACGCCCTTCACCTCCCGGGCTCTTGCTGCTGCTGTTGCGGGTACTGCTGGCGTGCGGGGTGTTCACCGGGCTGGGGGCGCGGGGAGCTGGGGCGGCGGAGGGGACGGATCCGCCGCCACCGTCCGGGACGCGCGAGCTGTGCGCGGCGACGCCGCCGGAGGCGGGGTTGGTCTGGCGGGGGGTGGACGACTGGCCGCCGCCCGCGCCGCCGTTGCTGTCGGCCCGGGTGCTGTGGGTCTTGATGCCCTGGGCGACCAGGGTGGCCGGGGAGCTGATGACCGCGGCGGCCTTGCCCTCGGCGCCCTGCATGATGCGGTTGTTGCGGCCGGCCGCGATCTCGTCGCCGAAGCCGGGGACGAAGCGGTAGATCATCGCGCTGGCGAAGATGGCGAGCAGGATGATGGCGAGGCCGGAGACGACCGCGGAGAAGGCTCCGGGGCCGTCGTCGCCGGAGGACAGGGCGCCGGCCAGGCCGAGGACGATCACGATGACCGGCTTCACCAGGATGACGGCGATCATGATGCCGGCCCAGCGGCGGACGTGGCCCCAGAGGTTCTTGTCGACCAGGCCGGAGTAGACGACGGTGCCGAGGAGGGCGCCGACGTAGAGCAGGGCGGCGCGCAGGACGAGTTCCAGCCAGAGGACGCCGGCGGCGAGGATGGAGACGAGGGAGACGACGATCAGCATGATCGGGCCGCCGCCGATGCTGTCGCCCTTGTCGAGGGCGGCGGAGAAGGTGCCGAAGAAGGTGTCGGCCTGGTCGCCGGTGGCCCTGGCGAGGACGTCCGACACGCCGTCGGCGGCCGAGACGACGGTGTAGAGGATCAGCGGGGTGAAGGCGGAGGCGAGCACGGTCAGCCAGAGGAAGCCGACGGCCTCGGAGATCGCGGTGGAGAGGGGGACTCCGCGGACGGCCCGCTTGGCCACGGCCAGCAGCCACAGCAGGAGGGTCAGGATCGTCGACGCGGCGAACACCACGGCGTACTGCTGAAGGAACTTGGGGTTGGTGAAGTCGACGTTCGCGGTCTCCTTCACGGCCTTGCTGAGCTTGCCGATGGTCCAGGAGGCGGCGTCGGCACAGCCCTTGGCGAGGGAGGAGAGGGGGTCGAGGGCGGAGGTGGGGGCGGAGGGGTCGGTGGTCAAGCCCTTGGAGCCCGACCCGCTGCCCTTCTCGCAGTAGTCCTTGGCGGGTCCGCGGATCAGGCCGCAGGGGTCCTTGCTCCCCGTGGGAGAGGGGGTCGGACTGGGCGCGGCGAAGGCCTGGGTGGCCAGGACGACCGCGTTGGCCTGGACGGCGGCCAGGGCGGCCGTGACCTTGAGGAAGCGGTGGTTAGCGCGCATACGTGAACCCTCCGTACTCCTCGACGGCCTTCGTCATGTCGTCGGCGGTGGAGGCCTTTTGGTCGCGGCCGACCGGAACGGGGCCGTCCTTTTGCTGGAAGTCGGTGATCTTCCAGTCGTTGCCGACCCACGCCAGCTGGTAGGTGGTGGTGTACCAGCTTTCCGACACGGGGTTGGTCGACGCTTCTCCGGAGAGACCGAAGAGCGACGTGTACCAGACCTCGACGCTCGCGGTGTTCCCGCTCAGTGAGATGATCTTGGTTCCGACCGGGATGATCCGGGAGACGAACGTCTGGCCGGACGGCGCGGTGCCGTCCTTGTCCAGGCCGATGTTGCTGAGGAACTTCTCGCTCGAGTAAGCGTTGTCCAACTCGCTGCGGCGGCGGGCCGCGACGTCGGGGGCGTACACCGTGTCGACGATCGCGTGCCGTGGGTCCGTGCTGAACATCTCGGCGGAGCCCAGCGCCACCGAGTAGTTCGCCGCCGCGCTCTGAGCTCCCTGCGCGTCGTGCGCGTAGCCGGTCGGGATGGCCCCCGTCTTCGTTCGCACCGGACGGTCCCCCGAGGCCGCCGTCGGGGCTGTTCTCGGTTGGTCGCGAGTGGCGTCCTGGGCGGCGGAACCGTCGCCTCCACGGTTCGCGAAGGCGATCGCGGCGATGAGGAGCACGACCACGCCGACCACCGTGACCAGGCTGCGCGATGACGAGCGGCCCCCGCGCCGCGCGCCTCCGTACGGGTCGCCGGCCCGCTCGGGGAGCCGTGTGCGGGTCTGCCCGCTGCCCCCGTACCCGTCGTCGGCGCGCGCGGAATCGCCGAATCCGTGCTCGTCTCCGAGACTCATGCCCCGTACGCCCCCTCGACCTCGTACCGGAACGCGTAGAAGTACGACGGTAGCCGTGCTGGTTCCCGCGCGGGCGCGGTGTAATGACTCGACATCAGGGAAACGCAACCTCGGCCGGTGGGCACGGTGGGTGGGTGGGGGCAGCGGGGGCACCGGGCGCGCCCGGGGGCACCGGCCGACGACGCCGGTGGGGTGGCATGCGCACGCACGCGCGGGTCATGCGCCGGTTACACGGCCATGCCGTACACGATGGTGAAGAGCGTGCCGAGCGAGCCGATGATGAACACCCCTGTCAGCCCCGCGATGATGAGGCCCTTGCCCTGTTCGGCGCTGAACGTGTCGCGCAGGGCCGTGGCGCCGATGCGCTGCTTGGCGGCGCCCCAGACGGCGATGCCGAGGCAGAGCAGGATGGCCACCGCCATCACCACCTCGATCATCACCTTCGCCTCGTTGCCCAGGCTGCCGAAGGGCCCCCAGTCCGGAGCGATCCCGCCGATGATGGTGTTGATGTCTCCCTTGTCGGCCGCAAAGAGCATGTAAGTCACCGCCCCTGTTGGGTAGTTCCGCGTCCCCCTGCGAGCGTGCAGAGGTCAGGCCTCATTCTCGCCGACAATCACGCCCAGGCATGTCGACTTGGCGTCATTGGTTGGCGGGTTTCGTACGAATACCTTGCCACCGCCGCGTGCCGAGCGGTCGGACGGACGTAGGGAGGTGAACGAAGGCGGGTGTGGTCACTCTGTGTATCACGGCAGGTCACGCCGGGCAATGAAGTAGGACCGGAACCTGTCGTGTGGTTCCGTCGTTGACCCTTTTCCGGCTGGGTGCGGTTTCTGACGGCCGGTCGAGTGAGGGGTCGACTCGATGTTCTCACGCTTCGGAGTCGGGGGAGCGGCCCGGCCGAGCGGCTGAGGAGGCGTCAGCGGGGCCGGAGTCCGTGCAGCAGGAGGTGGACGTGCTCGTCGAGGCCGGCGAGGGCCTCGTCGGGCGGCAGGCTCCCGTTGGCCACGAAGGCGGCGAGGCCGTGGATGCCGGCGGCCGCCGCGAGGGTGATGCGTTCGGGGTCGCCCGCCACGATCTCGCCCCGCCGCTGCGCGTCCGCGATGAGCCGGGTGAAGGACCCCACGGACCGGTCGACGGCGGCGGCGAGTTGCTCGGAGACGTCGGGGTCGTGCTTGCGGGCGAACATCAGCTCCAGCAGTGCCGCGTTGTCGACGGCGAACCCGAGGTAGGCGCGCGCCAGCGCGGCGAGCCGCCGCTCCAGTGGCCGCGCGGGCTCGTCGGCGCTCTCCAGGGTCTGCGCCAGCCGTTCGAAACCGGCCAGCGCCAGGGCGTCGAGCAGCGCCTGCTTGTCCTTGAAGTGCCGGCCCGGGGCGGCGTGGCTGACGCCGGTCTCACGGGCCAGTTCGCGCAGGGAGAGGGCGGCGGCTCCCCGGTCACGCAGCGTGCGCTCGGCGCCCGTCAGCAGGGCGGCGCGCAGGTCTCCGTGGTGGTAGGGGCGCTGGGATGGCATGGGTGTCATGGTAACCCGATGTAGTCGATGCCAGCATAGTTGTCGCCGTCATCATTGTTGTCGTTGACAGCATTGTTGGCGACGCCTACATTGCGGGTATGGCTGACACCACCTCCGCCGCGGGCGGCGCGCGCCGCCCGCGCGAGCACACCTGGAACACGACCGACCTTCCCGGCCTCGCCGGCCGTACCGCCGTGATCACCGGCGCCAACAGCGGCATCGGCTTCGCGGCCGCCGACGCGCTGGCGCGGGCGGGCGCACACGTGGTCCTCGCCGTAAGGGATCCGGAGCGGGGCCGGGCGGCCGCGAGCCGGATGCCCGGCAGCACCGAGGTCCGGCGCCTGGACCTGGCCGACCTGGCCTCGGTGCGGGACTTCGCCGCCTCCTGGACGGCCCCGCTGGACCTGTTGATCAACAACGCCGGCGTCATGATGCTCCCCAAGCAGCGGACGAAGGACGGCTTCGAGACGCAGTTCGGCACCAACCACCTGGGCCACTTCGCGCTGACGAACCTGCTTCTGCCGCGCGTCACCGGCCGCGTGGTCACGGTGTCCTCGAGCGCCCACCGCTGGGGTCGGGTCCGGATCGACTTCGGCGACCTGAACCAGGACGCCGGCTACACCCCGCAACGCGCCTACGCCCAGTCGAAGCTGGCCAACCTGCTCTTCACCCTGGAACTCCAGCGCCGGCTGACCGAGTCCGGCTCGACCGTCCGCGCCGTGGCGGCCCACCCCGGCTGGGCGGCCACCAATCTGCAGAGCCACACCGCCAACCCGGTCGTGCGCGCGGTCATGCAGTTCGGCAACCGGTTCCTGGCCCAGGACGACCGGGCGGGCGCCCTGCCGACGCTCTACGCCGCGACCCAGGACCTGCCCGGGGCGAGCTATGTGGGCCCCAGCGGCCCGGCGGAGATGCGGGGTGCCCCCACGCTGGTGGGCCGCACGCCCGCCGCGAGCGACCCCGACACGGCCCGCCGGCTGTGGACGGTCTCGGAGGAGCTGACGGGGGTGGGCTTCCCCCTGACGGCCGGGGTGTGACGGAGGCGCGGACGGGGAATTCGGGGCTCAGCGGGTCGGTCGGGCCGCGACGGTCGCGGCCACGACGGATCCGGCCACGACGGTTTCGACCGGTCCGGCTCACGCCGACCGGGCGGGGCCCGGCTCGGGCGGGCTCCTGCGGGCCCGGCTGGTTCTGCCCCGAGAAGAGCGGTGGGTTCCAGTTCCGGCGGGACCGGTGGGTTCAGGCTGCTGTGATCGGGCGTTCTGGGAAAAATCTCGGTGAAGTCGGGACGGGTTTCTCACCTTCGTGGGACAGAGTGGGGCCTGATGAAGCGCACCTCAGGTACCAAGAGCCCCGCCCATCACGCCCGCTCCCGTACCGGCCCCCGGCAGTACGCGCTGTTCGGCGCCCTGGTGCTGCTGGCCGCCACCTCGGCGTCCGTCGCCGCCGCCGACGACGGGCCCGGCCCGCTCGGGGTGACCGCCGTGGCCGAGACGACCACGCAGAGCGCGCGGGTCGGGGCGCTGTTCTCCGCGGGCAAGGCCGGCGACCTCGCCGGACACCACTACTGCACCGCGTCCGTCGTGCACAGTCCGCACCGCAACCTGATCGTCACCGCCGCCCACTGCCTGGGCGGCGACAAGGACCTGGTGTTCGCGCCCGGCTACCGGGACGGCAGGGCGCCCTTCGGCGTCTGGCGGGTCAAGAGGCGCTTCCTGCCCGGCGGATGGACCAGGGACCAGGACGAGGACAGCGACGTCGCCTTCGCCGTCCTCGACGAGCAGGGCGGCAGGGGCGTCGAGGACACGGTCGGCGGCAACCGCTTCGTCACCGGCATGGCGACCGGCGCCACCGCGGTGACGCTCACCGGCTACCCCAACTCCCGCGAGGCGCCGATCAGCTGCACCAACAAGCCACGCGCCCACAGCAGCACCCAGCAGCGCATCGACTGCCCCGGGTTCACCGGCGGCACCAGCGGCAGCCCGTGGATCAACGGTGACCGCGAGGTCGTCGGCGTGCTCGGGGGACACGAGGACGGCGGCACGACCGCGGACACCTCCTACAGCGTCGCCTTCGGCGCGGAGGCCGCGCACCTCTACGCGGACGCGGCGGGCGACCCGTGACGGGGGGCGCCGGCCGATCGTGACCTTCCCGGTCGGCGCGGCCCCGCGGATCCGGCCCCCCGGCCCGGCCGCGTTTGGCGTGTAAGCGTCTTGCACCGCCCCCGGGTTGCCCGGGGCCGGCCGAAACGCCGGCTGCGGCGCCGCCACGTGCCGTTTTCCCCGTGTGTGTGATCATCCCCGAAGTGCGGGGGCCGCCTCTAGACTGACGTGGGCGGACTCCCGGGCCACGGAGGGCGGTTGACGGTGCGTAAGGCATGGATCGTGACGATCGCCGCCGTCGGCTCCACGTTCGCCTTCGTGACGCTGCTCGTCGTCGGGGTGTACGTCGTCGCAGGGAACATCGTCAACGGCGTGGCCGGCGGCACCGTCGGGCTCGCCAAGGGATCCGTGCCCGCCGCCTACCAGCCCCTGGTGCAGAAATGGGGCAACCTCTGCCCCGCCATCAACCCGGCCCTGCTGGCCGCCCAGTTGTACCAGGAGAGCGGGTTCAACCCGAACGCCCGGAGCGCGGCCGCGGCACAGGGCATAGCGCAGTTCATCCCCGGCACCTGGGCCACCCACGGCATCGACGGCGACGGCGACGGCGAGCGCAACGTCTGGAACCCGGCCGACGCGATCCCGTCGGCCGCCTCCTACGACTGCGAACTCGCCAGGTACGTGCGGACCGTGCCGGGGAACGCGACGCACAACATGCTCGCCGCGTACAACGCGGGTGCGGACGCGGTCATCAGGTA
The DNA here is from genome assembly GCF_044763235.1 of Streptomyces sp. NPDC096152. Lineage (NCBI taxonomy): Bacteria > Bacillati > Actinomycetota > Actinomycetes > Kitasatosporales > Streptomycetaceae > Streptomyces > Streptomyces sp. NPDC096152. Next base: position 11,934 of record NZ_JBIWFW010000007.1, read on the forward strand.
CGGGGGAGTGCCGCCGTACTCGGAGACCCAGAACTACGTGAAGACCATCACGACGCTGGAGAAGAGCTTCGCGGCGCCCGTCGCCCGGGTGGATCCGTCCGAGCAGGCCGCCGGGGCCATCTCCTACGCGCAGGGCAAGCTCGGCACGCCCTATCTGTGGGGCGGCAACGGCACCGCCGACCAGGGCGGGCGGTTCGACTGCTCGGGGCTGACCAAGGCCGCGTACGAGAATGTGGGGATCACGCTGCCACGGGTCGCCAACGACCAGTACAACGCCGGGCCGCATCCGGAGCGGGACGAACTCCTCCCCGGCGACCTGGTGTTCTTCTCGGACGACCTGACCAATTCGCGGGCCATCCGGCACGTGGGCATCTACGTCGGCGGCGGCTACATGATCGACGCGCCGCGGCCGGGGGCCGTGATCCGGTTCGACCCCATCGACACGCCGGACTACTTCGGGGCCACCCGGGTAACCGAGGATGGCGCGAAAGCGCTCCCCACCAAGGTGTGAAACCGAGCGTGAACCCACCCCCTGAGCTGCGATGACGAGTCTCTCTTCGATAACGTCTGCGTGATCATTCGGTGGAGTGCGGAACGTATCAATCGGGGTCGTGCGTTCCTGTTGACGTAGCCGAGCGGACGTCGTACGGAGCGCGTGTCCCACGCGCGGGCAGCGGAAGCGGATCTACGACCACGGGGGTGGGCAGGAGGGGCGCACACAGGGTGCGCCCGTCAGAACGCGACGAAGGGGCCGCAGCACCATGGCTGGACTCGCCGAATCCGGGTCGAACCCCGACGTCAACCTGCTCTACGACATCAATGGCCTGGCCAAGGACGCACCGCACTGGTTCGACCGGGTCGTGGAGTATGTCGGCGAGTTCGGGCTGCTGTTCGCCATGGTGCTGCTGGTGCTGTGGTGCTGGTGGTCCGTGCGCCGCCGGGGCGGCGAGGACGCGGCGACGCAGATCGCCGCACTGGTGTGGGCGCCGCTCGCGGCCGGCCTCGCGGTCCTGGTGAACGTGCCGATCCGGGGCTTCGTGGAGCGCCCCCGGCCCTTCCTCGCCCATCGAGGCCTGGACGTGCTGGTCTCCGGCAAGACCGACTACTCGTTCGTGAGCGACCACGCCACGATCACCATGGCGATGGGCGTCGCGCTGTTCGTGGCCAACCGGCGCTTCGGGCTGGCCGGGATCGGGCTCGCGCTGCTCGAAGGGTTCTGCCGGGTCTACATGGGGGTGCACTACCCGACGGACGTCGTCGGCGGCTTCGCCCTCGGCACGGCGGTCGCGCTGCTGCTGTCGCCGCTCGCCATGGCCCTGCTGACGCCGGTGCTCAAGGCGGTCGAGGGGTCGGCGTGGGGCGGCCGGCTGGTGCGCGCGCGGCGGCGGTCCGACGGCGGCAGGGACGCCTTGGTCCAGGAGACCCGGGCCGACGAGCGCACCGGCGCCACCGGAGAGCGGGACCTGGCCGCCTAGCCTCCGCTGCGGCCGCCTCCACGGCGGCCGCTCCCACCGGCCGCTGCGCCCGCACGGCGGCTGTGCCCGCACGGCGGCCGCTCCCACCGGCGGCCACTTCCACCGGCGGCCACTTCCACGGAGCCCCGTACGGGAGCCCGTCCCCTACAGCGCCTGCGGGAACGAGAAGAAGCGTTCCGGGTCGTACTGCCGCTTCACCTTCGCCAGGCGGGCCGCCGCGTCCCCGTAGTACGCCTTGCGCCAGTCGCGGAGCGTGGGGTCGGTGTAGTTCTGGTAGGCCGCGCCGGACGCGTACGGCCGCATGGCGTCGTGGGCCGAGGTCAGCCAGGACTGGGCCGGGCCGCCGCTCGTGCCCGGCCGCCAGGAGGCGATGTACTGGGCCAGCATCCGGGAGCGGCGGTGCACGAAGGCCGTCGCCGTGGGGGAGACGCGGTTGACCGCCCCGCCGAGCGCGGTGAGCGCGACGCTGCCCGCCCCGCCCCGCACCGACCGCAGCTGCGCCAGCAGCGTGCCGATGCCGGCCGCCGACAGGGAGCGGTCGAAGAAGTCCGAGCGGGCCGCGTACGTCTCCCGGCCGAGCGCGCCCCGCGGGGAGCGGCCCGGGGTGGAGCCCGGCAGGTGGCACTGGGCCTCCGTCGGGAAGGACGAGCAGCCGGCGTAGGCCTCCATGGCCTCCTCGTACGAGTGACGCCTGAGCGAGACGCGGCTCGCGCGGGCGCCGATCGCGGCGGCCAGCCGGTCCACCGCGTTCTGCAGTTCGCCGTAGGTGCCCAGCGAGAACGCGGCCACGGACACCGTCGGAGTGCCGCCCGGCGTGTTCGCCAGGTGCAGCGAGGACCAGATCTCGTCCGGCTGGCCGGGACCCCATTCCTGCCACGCCCGCACCACCGCGGCCGCCCGTGCCCACGGCCAGGTCAGGTACGCCGACACTGCCTGCGGCGCGGGGTGGGTGCGGAACTCCAGTTCCGTCACCACGCCGAAGTTGCCGTTGCCCGCGCCGCGCAGCGCCCAGAAGAGGTCCTTGTTCTCGGTCGCGCTCGCGGTCAGCTGCCTGCCGTCCGCCGTGACCAGGGTCGCCCGGGTGAGGCTGTCGCAGGTCAGGCCGTAGGCCCGGGACACCACGCCGTGGCCGCCGCCGAGCACGAGGCCCGATACGCCCACGGTGGGGCAGGAGCCGGCGGGTATGGTCACGCCCTTCACGGCGAGCGCCCGGTAGACGTCGATCAGCTTGGCGCCGGCGCCGACCACCGCCGAGCCGCCGCTCGCGCGGATCCGGTTCAGCCGGGAGACGTCGAGGATCAGCCGGCCGTCGCCGGACGACCAGCCCGCGTAGGAGTGGCCGCCGTTGCGGATGGACACGGGGACGTGGTGGGCGCGGGCGTACGACAGGGCCGTGCGGATGTCGCCGGCGTGCGCCACGTACGCGACCGCCGCGGGGCGGAGGGTGTCGAAGCGGGTGTTGTAGAGCGTGCGGGCCGTCGTCCAGGAGGCGTCGCCGGGCCGGAGCAGGGTGCCGTCCAGCTCGCGGCCGAGGGCGGCCCAGTCGGCGGCCGCGGCCGCGCCGGCCGTCCTCAGCGGTGTGCGCGAGGAGGCGGACCTCCCCGTGATGGTGCTCCGGCCCGTCCCGGCCGGAGCGCCCTGCGCGCCGCCGCCGCACGCGGCCGTGGCGATCGCCGCGGCCGCCGCGGCCCCGCCCCCGATGAACACACGCCGTTCCATGTCCCCGTGCCTCCCCCGTCGACTTCCGTGGATCGAGACGGAAACGGGTACCCGGGGGTTCCACGGCCGCCGGAGACGGGTGGGAACAGGAGGCGTCGGGACCGGGACGTGCCCTCCCCGTAAGCATTCCGTGACCTCACCACACCGACGGCAGGGGTTCACCCCGCGTTCACTTCCGGCCATCGGCGGCTTCACCTCTTCTGCCTAATTTCGGCCGTACGCGGTGCTGATGCGCATGTCTGCGCATCGGCGTCACTCACACTTCGCACGCCGCCGATCAGGACGGCGGCTTCAGGAAGGAAATCCCTCAAGTGATGCTTCAGCGCAAGAACCGGCGGGCCCTCGCTCTCGGCGTCCTCGCCGTCTCCGGCGCCCTGGCCCTCACGGCGTGCGGCTCCGACAACAACAGCGGCGGTGGCAGCGGCAACAGCTCCTCCGCCGCGGCGGCTCCGGGCAACATCAAGTGCGGCGACGCCCAGGGTCAGCTCCAGGCCTCCGGTTCCTCGGCGCAGAAGAACGCCATCGACGCCTGGAACACGCAGTACGGCCAGGCCTGCAAGGGTGTGCAGCTCAACTACAACCCGACCGGTTCGGGTGCCGGCGTCACCGCCTTCCTGCAGGGCCAGACCGCGTTCGCCGGTTCGGACTCCCCGCTGAAGCCGGAGGAGATCGCCCAGTCGAAGAAGGTGTGCTCCGGCGGCCAGGCCATCGACCTGCCCATGGTCGGCGGCCCGATCGCGATCGGCTTCAACGTGCCGGGCGTGGACAACCTGGTCCTGGACCCGTCCACCCTCGCCAAGATCTTCAACGGCAAGATCACCAACTGGAACGACGCGGCGATCAAGAAGCTGAACCCGAGCGCCAAGCTTCCCAACCTGAAGATCCAGGCGTTCCACCGCTCGGACGAGTCCGGCACCACGGACAACTTCACCAAGTACCTGATCGCCACCGCCAAGAGCGACTGGCCGTACTCGGGCGGCAAGGCCTGGCAGGCCAAGGGCGGCCAGTCCGCGCAGGGTTCCTCCGGCCTGGCGCAGCAGGTGAAGCAGACCGCGGGCGCGATCTCCTACTTCGAGCTCTCCTACGCCGCCGACGGCGTCAAGACCGTCGACCTGAAGACCGGCGCCGCCTCCCCGGCCAAGGCCACCGTGGAGAACGCCACCAAGGCGATCGCCTCCGCCCAGGTCACCGGCACCGGCAAGGACCTCGCCCTGAAGCTCAACTACGAGCCCAAGGAGGACGGCGCCTACCCGCTGACCCTGGTCACCTACGAGATCGCCTGCGACAAGGGCAACAAGGCCGCGACCCTGCCGGCCGTCAAGTCCTTCCTCGCCTACACCGCGTCCGAGGAGGGTCAGAAGCTGCTGACCAACGCCTCCTACGCCCCGATCCCCGCCGAGATCATCTCCAAGGTCCGCACCACCATCGAGGGCCTGAGCTGATCCAGGAGTGCGGCCCGGCCCCCCGACCCTGAGTCGGGGCCGGGCCGCACCGTCCGGTGCACCGCCGCCAGGGGCCGAACGCTGAGAACGGCTCCGCAGACCGGAGAACCCGATGGACATATCCACACAGCAAACCGACGCAGCTCCCCCGACGCCCCGGCCGACCCCGGGCGCCCAGAAGCGCGCCGCCCGCGGCGCCAGCCGACCCGGCGACCGGATCTTCCTCGGTCTCTCCCGCGGCTCGGGCATCGTGCTGCTGGTGATCATGGCCGCGATCGCGGTCTTCCTCACCTACCGTGCCTCCCTCGCCATCAGCAAGGACCACGGGAACTTCCTCACCACCTTCGAGTGGAACACCAACGTGCTGCCGCCCGAGTTCGGCATCGCGGTGCTGGCCTTCGGCACGGTCGTCTCCTCGATCGTCGCCATGGCCATCGCGGTCCCGATCGCCGTCGGCATCGCGCTCTTCCTCACGCACTACGCCCCGCGCCGGCTCAGCGGCCCGATCGCCTACGTGATCGACCTGCTGGCCGCCGTGCCGTCCATCGTCTACGGCCTGTGGGGCGCCCTCGTCCTGGTGCCGCACCTGAGCGGCCTGTACGCCTGGCTCGACGACTACTTCGGCTGGACCGGCGTCCTGTCCTGGCAGGGCGGTGCCGCCCGCTCGCTGCTCACCGTCGGCATCCTGCTGGCGATCATGATCCTGCCGATCATCACCAACGTGAGCCGTGAGGTCTTCCGCCAGGTCCCGCGGATGCACGAGGAGGCCGCCCTGGCCCTCGGCGCCACGCGCTGGGAGGTGATCCGCATGTCGGTGCTGCCCTTCGGCCGCTCCGGCGTGATCTCCGCCTCGATGCTCGGCCTCGGCCGCGCCCTCGGCGAGACGATGGCCGTCGCGACCGTCCTCTCCCCGACCTTCGACATCAAGGCCAGCCTGCTCGACCCGGGCGGCGGCACGTTCGCCCAGAACATCGCGAGCAAGTTCAACGAGGCCACCGAGTTCGGCCAGGACGCGCTGATCGCCTCCGGCCTCGTCCTGTTCGTCATCACCCTGCTCGTCAACGGCGCGGCCCGCATGATCATCAACCGCCGCAAGGAGTACTCGGGGGCCAACGCATGACCACGCCAGCCGTCACCGACAAGCCCACCGGTTCCCTGCGCGGCGCGAGCCTGCCCAAGTGGTTCCCGGTGGCCGTCCTCGCGGGCTCCGTCGCCGTCGCCGTGGGCATCGGCCTGGGCACCGGCCTGCAGAGCAAGGCGCAGTGGGGCCTGATCGCGGCCGTGCTCGCGGTCCTCGCCACCTACGTCGTCGCGGCCCGCGTCGAGGGCCGCAGGCAGGCCCGGGACCGCATCGCGACCAGCCTCGTCTGGGTCTGCTTCCTCGTTGCCGTCGTCCCGCTGGCCTCCCTGATCTGGGAGACCGCCAAGCGCGGCGTGAAGGTCCTCGACGGGTACTTCCTGAGCCACTCGATGGCCGGCGTCGCCGACACCCAGCCGGGCGGCGGCATCTACCACGCCCTGCTCGGCACCCTGGAGCAGGTCGCCCTGGCCACCCTGATCGCCGTGCCGATCGGTGTACTCACCGCGATCTACCTGGTCGAGTACGGCCGCGGCAGGCTCGCGCGGGCCATCACCTTCTTCGTCGACGTCATGACCGGCATCCCGTCGATCGTCGCCGGCCTGTTCGTCCTCAGCTTCTGGATCCTGATCCTCAAGATGGGCTACTCCGGCTTCGCCGGTTCGCTCGCCCTGTCGATCCTGATGATGCCCGTGGTGGTCCGCTCCACCGAGGAGATGCTCAAGCTCGTACCGAACGAGCTGCGCGAGGCCTCCCTCGCGCTGGGCGTCCCCAAGTGGCGCACCATCTTCAAGGTGGTGCTGCCGACCTCCATCGGCGGCATCGTCACGGGCGTGATGCTCGCGATCGCGCGCATCACCGGTGAGACCGCACCCGTCCTGCTGCTGGTCTGGGGAACGCAGTTCATCAACACCAACCCCTTCAAGGACCCGCAGGCCTCGCTGCCGCTGTACATCTACCAGCAGTACGCGAACAGCTCGGGCTCCGGCGCGGCCTACGACCGTGCCTGGGCGGCGGCCCTCACCCTCATCGCCTTCGTGATGATCCTCAACCTGGTGGCCCGCGGCATCGCCCGCTGGAAGGCCCCGAAGACCGGTCGCTGACGCGGCCACTCAGCGACCGACGACTGGAAGTGAAGAAGTAGTCATGGCCAAGCGAATCGACGTCAGCGGACTCACCGCGTACTACGGCTCCCACAAGGCGATCGAGGACATCTCGATGACCGTCGAGCCGCGCTCGGTGACGGCGTTCATCGGACCGTCCGGATGCGGCAAGTCGACGTTCCTGCGCACGCTCAACCGGATGCACGAGGTCACCCCCGGCGGCCGGGTCGAGGGCAAGGTGCTCCTCGACGACGAGGACCTGTACGGCACCGGGGTCGACCCGGTCTCCGTCCGCCGCGAGGTCGGCATGGTCTTCCAGCGCCCGAACCCCTTCCCCACCATGTCGATCTTCGACAACGTGGCGGCGGGCCTGCGGCTGAACGGCAACCACAGGAAGAGCGAGCTCAGCGACATCGTGGAGAAGTCGCTCAAGGGCGCGAACCTCTGGAACGAGGTGAAGGACCGCCTCAACAAGCCCGGCTCGGGCCTCTCCGGCGGTCAGCAGCAGCGGCTGTGCATCGCCCGGGCGATCGCGGTCGAGCCCAAGGTGCTGCTCATGGACGAGCCCTGCTCGGCCCTGGACCCGATCTCGACGCTCGCCATCGAGGACCTGATCGGTGAGCTGAAGGAACGGTTCACGATCGTCATCGTGACGCACAACATGCAGCAGGCGGCGCGCGTCTCGGACCGTACGGCCTTCTTCAACCTGGCCGCGGTCGGCCAGCCGGGCCGGCTGATCGAGATCGACGACACCGAGCGCATCTTCTCCAATCCGTCCGTGCAGGCCACGGAGGACTACATCTCGGGCCGCTTCGGCTGATCGGCGGCCCGCCCGGAACCCTCGCGGTGCTGCATGGCGGTGCCACCGCGAGGACGCAGAAGGGCCCGCCCCCGGCTCCCGGGGGCGGGCCCGCTGTCTTGCCCGGCGGTCCGGCCGGCCGATCCCCGCGGGATCGGCCGACCGGTGCCGTCCTACAGGATCGCCAGGTCGATCAGCCAGAAGGTGCAGGCGGCCACGATCGCCGCCGCCGGCATGGTGATGAACCAGCCCAGGACGATGTTCTTGGCGACGCCCCAGCGCACCGCGTTCACCCGCTTCGTCGCCCCGACGCCCATGATCGCCGAGGTGATCACGTGCGTGGTCGAGATCGGCGCCTTGAACAGGAACGCCGTGGTGAACATGATCGACGCGCCCGTCGTCTCCGCCGCGAAGCCCTGCGGGGGGTCCAGCTCGATGATCTTGCGGCCGAGGGTCCGCATGATGCGCCAGCCGCCCGCGTAGGTGCCGAGCGACAGCATCAGCGCGGAGACCAGCTTCACCCACACCGGGATCGGGTCGCCGTAGTCCTCGACGTCGGCGATGACCAGGGCCATCACCACGACGCCCATGGTCTTCTGGGCGTCCTGCAGGCCGTGGCCGAGCGCCATGCCGGCCGCCGACACCGTCTGCGCTATGCGGAAGCCGCGCTTGGCCTTGTGCGGGTTGGCCCGGCGGAAGATCCACATGATCGCGGTCATCACCAGGTAGCCGACGATCAGGCCGACGACCGGAGACAGGAACATGGGGGTGACGATCTTGTCCAGCACCCCGGACCAGTGGACCTGCGTACCGCCCGCGAGCGCCGCGCCCACCATGCCGCCGAACAGCGCGTGCGAGGAGGACGAGGGCAGGCCGAAGTACCAGGTGACCAGGTTCCAGACGATGGCGCCGAGCAGGGCCGCGAAGAGGATGCCCATGCCCTTGCCGCCGGTGGGCGTCGCGATCAGGCCTTCGCTGACGGTCTTGGCGACCCCGCTGCCGAGGAAGGCGCCGGCGAGGTTCATCACCGCCGCCATCGCCAGCGCCGCGCGCGGCGTGAGCGCACGCGTCGACACCGAGGTGGCGATGGCGTTCGCCGAGTCGTGGAAGCCGTTGGTATAGGCGAAGAAGAGCGCGACCAGGATGGTCAGAATGAGAGCGAAGGTGTCCATGGACGCCTCAGGACTCCTTGACCGCGATGGTCTCCACCGTGTTGGCGACGTGCTCGAAGGCGTCCGCCGCCTCCTCCAGTACGTCCACGATCTGCTTGAGCTTGAGCACCTCGATCGCGTCGTACTTGCCGTTGAACAGGTGCGCCAGCAGCTTGCGGTGGATCTGGTCCGCCTGGTTCTCCAGACGGTTCACCTCGATCCAGTACTCGGTGAGGTTGTCCATGGTCCGCAGGTGCGGCATCGCCTCGGCGGTCAGCTCCGCCGCCCGCGCCAGGACCTCGATCTGCTGCTCGACGCCCTTGGGCAGTTCCTCGACGTTGTAGAGGACGACCAGGTCGACGGCCTCCTCCATGAAGTCCATGATGTCGTCGAGGGACGACGCGAGGGAGTAGATGTCCTCGCGGTCGAAGGGCGTGATGAAGGAGGAGTTCAGCTGGTGGAAGATCGCATGCGTGGCGTCGTCACCGGCGTGTTCCGCTGCCCGCATACGCTCTGCGATCTCGGCCCGGGCGGAAGAGTCCGCCCCGAGCAGTTCCATCAGGAGCTTCGAGCCCGTGACGATGTTGTCCGCGGAGGCGGCGAACATGTCGTAGAAGCTCGTCTCCCTGGGGGTCAGACGAAAGCGCACGTGGGGTCCTCAGGATGCTTCGGTTTCGGTCAGGGTGATGCTAAGCGCATCATCCGGCCACGGCTAAGGGGCCGTCCCCCAGTGTCGCCCATCGGGCACGGTGCTCCGCACGGGGGCGGTACCGGGGGCCGGTCCGGCCTCCGCGCTCGGCTTCGGCCACAGGGCGTATACCCAGCAAAGTTCGCTAGGATATACCCTGTGGGGGTATATGTCGGGGATCGCGTTCCGGGATCGATCTGAGAGGGAGGCCGCTATGACGACCACCGAGGCCGGGGCGGCGGTGCCCTCCGATGGCGCGGGCGACGTGGTGACGGACCACGACCGCGGTGTGCACGGCTACCACCAGCAGAAGGACGAGCACCTCAAGCGGCTGCGCCGGATCGAGGGCCAGATCCGCGGCCTGCAGCGGATGGTCGACGAGGACGTCTACTGCATCGACATACTCACCCAGGTGTCCGCCTCCACCAAGGCCCTGCAGTCCTTCGCCCTGCAACTGCTGGAGGAGCACCTGCGCCACTGCGTCGCGGACGCGGCCCTCAAGGGCGGTACCGAGATCGACGCGAAGGTCGAGGAGGCGACGAAGGCGATCGGGCGGCTGCTGCGCACCTGAGCGCCGTACGGGGCGCGTCCGCCCCGTGCGCGGGTGGCCGGTTCTCGTCGCTCGGGACGGCGTGCGTGCCGGGCCGGGCGCGCGGGGCGGCCGCGCCGGGTCAGCCGCGCGGGGCGTCGGCGCGCTCCTCGGCCACCCTGAGCACCTCGTCGATGCTCTCCAGGCTGAGCCGATCCTCGGCCGCCGAGGCGGCGATGATCAGCTCCCCGCACAGTTCGATCTCGGCGAGGGCCACGTGGTCCTGAACTGCCGTACCGCCGACCGGAGCCACGTGCGTCACCTCGTCTCTGCCGTCACCGACTTCCTAGGGTAGGGAGCGGCCTGCACGGCGCGCATGGCACGGACGGGCTAGTTCGCCGGTCATTTCTCGGCGATCCGCCCGGCGTAGATGTCTTCCGCCTTCGGCAGCCGTACGGTCACGGGGGTCCCGAAGGCGTACAGCAGGGTCGTGGAGAAGACGGCGACCGTGCCCTCGTGCTGCCCGTTGACGAAGCTGAACCGGTGCCGGACCTTGCGGATGCGCCCCTGGTCGTCGAGGTAGACGTCGAACGGGACGGCGGCCGTGGCGAACCCTTTCGCCGCCGCCCGCAGGGCCGCCCCGCCGGCCGCCCCGGCGCTCTTCGCGGCCAGGGCGAGATCGGCGGTGCCCCGGTAGTGCCGCACCTCGACGCCCGCCAGCTCGGTCCTCCCCACGTACGTCGCCGTGCGCGTCCCGCGCAGCACCTCGGCGGCGGCGAACGGGTCGGTGGCGCCACCGGTGACGAGATTGCCGTCGGACAGCGTGGCGGTCTCCACCCGCACCCACTTGTCGGCCGGCACACCGGCGCCGCGGTTCTTCATGAACAGCGCGCCCGGCGCGAGGAGTTCGGTGATCGGCCGGTGCGGGACGGTGCCGGCCGGGTCCTGCGGCAGCATCACCGTCAGCCGTCCCAGCTGCCCGCGGAAGTCGTAGGCGCCCTCGCCGCGGATGGTCACCCTGGTCCCGCCGGTGGCCATCTCCATCGACGTACGGGCCTGGGAGCTGCCCGCCGTCAGCAGGGCCTCGGGGGCCTGGCGCAGGGTCCGCACCGGGTCGGCCGCGGCGCGCCCGTCCTGAGCGGCCGCGCCGCCGCCGGCGCAGCCCGTGGCGCACGTACAGACCATCAGTCCCGCCGCGAGCACCGCCCCGCTCGCCTGCCGCCGCTGTCGCTCCGCCATCGCCTGCCTACCCCCAGCCGGTACGTCCGTCACGGGACCCCCTGTCGTTCCGGTTAACGACCGGTAGGGAGCCCCGTCACGCGGCGGTGCCATCCGTCGCACGGGGATGTGAGCCGTTCACCCGGTGTGGGTACGGTGGGGGCGTGGCGCAGCAGGAGGGGCTCGGCCCTGACCGTGAGGATCAGGTTCACAGCACGACGACCGTCGAACAGGGCCGCTTCTGCGTGGCCCACTGCGTCTGCGGCTGGCGCGGTCCGGCCCGCCGGGCCCGCAGCCTGGCCCGCACGGACGCCCGGGGACACGCGACGGAGCCCTGATCCGGTCCCGGCCCCTTGGGCGGCGGAGGGAGCCGGATCCGTCCGGGCCCCTGGGGGCGGAACCCTGATCCCGTCCGGCCTCTTGCGTGACGCCGGATCCGGTCCGGCCCCTTGGGCGGCGGTCGGAGCCCTGATCCGTTCAGACTCCCGCAGAGCGGCCGGTCAGGCGTGGCGGAGGGTGGCCAGCAGGTCGTCCACGAGGTCGCGGTCGCGGTACTGGGTCAGGCGGCTGCGGGCGGCGGCGGGGGACAGCCACAGCACGCGGTCCACCTCGCTGCTGGGGGTGAAGCGGCCGCCGGTGGCCTCGGCCGCCCAGTAACGGACCCGCTTGGGACGCCCGCCCGCCATGTACCGCACGGCGCGCAGCTCGGCGCCGGGCACGGCGGTGTGGCCGGTCTCCTCCTCGACCTCGCGCAGGGCACCCGCGAGCGGGTCCTCGCCCCGTTTGAGCTTGCCCTTGGGCCACGACCAGTCGTCGTACTTGGGCCGGTGCACCAGACACACCTCGAGCGTGCCGTCCACCGGGGAACGGCGCCACAGGACGCACCCGGACGCCCGGACGACGGTGTCCTTCGCGGGACTCACCGGTAGCTCACCGCCTCCTCAGGGAGCGCTGACCGTCTGCTTCTGCCAGGACTGCTGGAAGGCGAACCGCGCCGCCTCCACCTCGTGCCGCTGGTCGGCGTGGAGCACGCCGAGCGCGTACGCGGTGGCCGGCGCGATCCGCGGGGTGCGGGCGGCCGCGGCCGCGGCGGCCGCCGCCTCCGAGGCGTCACGGTGCCGGTTGAGCGCCTGGCCGGCCGCCGGCAGCCGTACGTCGACGGGCGCGCTGTCGCCGTGCAGCACCTCGCGGGCGTACCGGTGCAGGCGCAGCAGCAGGCGGACCTGGTGCCAGGGCGCGTCCTGCGGGTGCGGGGACGGGTCCGGGGACAGGCCGTGGATCAGCGCCTCCGCGTTGTACGGGCTGCCCGCGGTGAGCAGCGGCAGCGCCGCGACCGCGTCCGCCAGCCGCTCCCGCGCGGCGGCGGCGAGCGGGCGCAGGTCGGCGGTGGCCGCGCCGGGGACCAGCGGGACGTCGCTGGCCAGTACGGCCACCTTGTCGGCGACCGCGTGGAAGCGGGAGGAGCCGAGGGCCTGGAGGGCGGTGGAGTGCGCCCGGGTCCGGGCCAGGGTCAGCTGGCGGTCGAGCAGGGCGCCCGCCTTCGCCGCGCCGACGGTCAGGCTGCCGCGGTCCGGCGCCGGGGCCGCGGCGCGGTGGCCGCCGGGCGCCTCCGCCGGGGTCGTCGAGCCGGGGACGGCACCGGCGCCCGTCCGGTCCGCCGCGCCGGACCGGGCCACGGCCGCGCCGAGCGCGCCCACCGGCTGGGCGGGCAGGGCCGCCGACCCCGACAGCCGGTGCAGGGCCAGCAACAGCCGCTCCAGACGGGCCTGGTAGGCGTGCTCACGGGCCAAGGTGCCCGACAGCCAGGCCAGTTCGGGCCGCAGCTCCTCCGCCCAGCCCTCCTCCAGCAGGGGGCGGAAGGTGTGCAGGCTGCCGCTGATGCGGCGGGCCGAGCGGCGCAGGGCGCGCGCCGCGTCGACGGCCTCCACGGAGCCGTTGCCTGCCGGGCCGTTGGCCGCCGGGCCGCTGTCCGCCGCCCGCGCCTCCGCGCGGGACGGGGATCCGCCGCCGGGGCCCGCCTGGCGGTGCAGGCGCAGCGCGCGGAGGAACTCTGTGGCCTGCGCCCGCAGATAGGCCGCGAGAGCGTCGGTGGGGACCGGCCCGGCGGTGGGGTCCGTCGGGTCAGGGTGTTGCATTGCCACGCCGGCGCCTCCGGGCGTCTATGAGCATCTCCTGGATATTCCGCAGGGGTTGTCCCTCGGCGTCGGTCGCGTGCCGGATCCAGTCGCCGTCCGGGCCGAGGTGCCAGGAGGCGGTGGTGTCGGACATGCCGGTCTCGAGAAGCCGGTTGAGCGACGCCCGGTGTGCCGGGTCGACGACGCGGACCAGGGCCTCTATCCGGCGGTCGAGGTTACGGTGCATCATGTCGGCGCTGCCGATCCACACCTCGGGCTCGCCGCCGTTGCCGAAGGCGAACACCCGGGAGTGCTCCAGGAAGCGGCCGAGGATGGACCGGACGCGGATGTTCTCGGACAGCCCGGTGACCCCGGGGCGCACGGCGCAGATGCCGCGCACCCAGACGTCGACGGGCACCCCTGCCTGGGACGCGCCGTACAGCGCGTCGATGACGGCCTCGTCGACCATCGAGTTGACCTTGATGCGGATGAAGGCGGGACGCCCGGCACGGTGGTGCTGGACCTCCTTGTTGATCCGTGCGACCAGGCCGTCCCGCAGGGACTTGGGGGCGACCAGCAGCCGGCGGTAGGTCTCGCGGCGCGAGTAGCCCGAGAGCCGGTTGAACAGGTCGGACAGGTCGGCGCCCACCTGCGGGTCGGCGGTCAGCAGGCCGAGGTCCTCGTAGAGGCGGGCCGTCTTCGGGTGGTAGTTGCCGGTGCCGACATGGCTGTAGCGGCGGAGGGTGTCGCCCTCCTGGCGGACCACCAGGGACAGCTTGCAGTGCGTCTTCAGGCCGACCAGGCCGTACACGACGTGGCAGCCGGCCTCCTCCAGCTTGCGCGCCCACTTGATGTTGGCGTGCTCGTCGAAGCGGGCCTTGATCTCGACCAGGACGAGGACCTGCTTGCCGGACTCGGCCGCGTCGATGAGCGCGTCGACTATGGGGGAGTCGCCCGAGGTCCGGTACAGGGTCTGCTTGATCGCCAGCACGTCCGGGTCGCCGGCGGCCTGCTCCAGGAACGCCTGGACGGAGGTCGAGAACGAGTCGTACGGGTGGTGCAGCAGCACGTCCCGGTTGCGCAGCGCGGCGAAGATGTCCGGCGCGGAGGCCGACTCGACCTCGGCGAGGTCGCGATGGGTGCCGGCGACGAACTTCGGGTACTTCAGCTCGGGCCGGTCGAGGCTGTGGATGCGGAAGAGGCCGGTGAGGTCCAGGGGGCCCGGCAGCGGGTACACCTCGGCCTCGCTGATCTTCAGCTCGCGCACCAGCAGGTCCAGGACCTCGCGGTCGATGGACTCCTCGACCTCCAGGCGCACCGGCGGCCCGAAGCGGCGCCGCATGAGCTCCTTCTCCAGCGCCTGGAGCAGGTTCTCCGCGTCGTCCTCCTCGACCTCCAGGTCCTCGTTGCGGGTGAGCCGGAAGGCGTGGTGCTCGAGCACCTCCATGCCCGGGAACAGCTCCTCCAGGTGGGCGGCGATGACGTCCTCGACGGGGACGTAGCGGCCCGGGGAGCTCTCCAGGAAGCGGGACAGCAGCGGCGGCACCTTGACGCGGGCGAAGTGGCGGTGGCCGGTGACCGGGTTCCGTACGACCACGGCCAGGTTCAGGGACAGGCCGGAGATGTACGGGAAGGGGTGCGCCGGGTCGACCGCCAGCGGGGTGAGCACCGGGAAGATCTGGTGCCGGAAGAGCGTGAAGAGGCGGGCCTGCTCCTTCTCGGTCAGCTCGCTCCAGCGGACCAGGTGGATGCCCTCCTCCGCGAGGGCGGGGGCGACGTCCTCGTGGTAGCAGGCGGCGTGCCGGGCCATGAGCTCGCGGGAGCGGGCCCAGATCATCTCCAGCACCTCGCGGGGCTGGAGGCCGGAGGCGGAGCGGGTGGCGACCCCGGTGGCGATCCGGCGCTTCAGGCCCGCCACCCGGACCATGAAGAACTCGTCCAGGTTGCTGGCGAAGATCGCGAGGAAGTTGGCCCGCTCCAGGAGGGGCGTGTTCGGGTCCTCGGCGAGTTCGAGGACGCGCTCGTTGAAGGCGAGCCAGCTGCGCTCCCGGTCGAGGAAACGACCCTGTGGCAGCTGTACCCCGTCTACCTGCGACTCCTCGTAGCCGTCGAGGTCGGCATCGATGTCGGGTTCCAGGTCGGAGACCGCCGCCGCCACGGTGTGCGGGCGGTGGGCGGCTATGGAGCCCACGGAGGGCTGCGGGTGCTGGACCTGTGCCTGGGTGTCTGGCTGGCTCATGAACCCATTCTTCCGCGCCGGGCGGAAGACAGGCGCGTCGGAGGCCGCGGGCGGGAGCGCGGCGACGGGGGTCCCCCCGGCCTGCCGGGGCCGCGAGGGGGCGGGAGCGTTCCCGTCCCCCGTGGCGCCCTCGGGGGGCGGCGAAGGCTCTGGCGCGGCGGGCTTCATTGCCCGAGCGTCGCAAGCCCGTCTGAATCGATGGTTACGGAGACATGACGTGCGGGATAGCGGGGAGCGGCCCCGGGGCGTCCCCGCCGCCCCGCACGGCCGCGTCCGGCCCCGGCCGCCCCTTTCGAAGGGCGGTGCGGGGAAAGGGCGTTCAGGTCGTACGGCGGTGGGGCGGGGCGGCGGGGACGCCCCGGAGACCGCGCGGGGGGCTGCCGGGCCGGCCGGACCACCGGCCAGGTCCCCCGCCAGGTCTCCGGGCAGCTCCCCGGCCAGAGGTCCGGGCCGGGGTCTCCGGGCAGGGCTCCGGTCAGGTCTCCGTCCGGTACATCAGGTCGGTCTCGTAGGTGCTGAACCCCAGCCGCTCGTACACGGAGACCGCCGCCTTGTTGTCGGCGTCGACGTACAGCATCGCCGTCGGCAGGCCCTGCGCGGCCAGGTGCCGCAGCCCGATCACGGTCAGGGCCCGGCCGAGGCCGCCGCCCTGGGCGCCGGGGCGCACGCCGAGCACGTACACCTCGCCGAGGCGCTCCTCGGCGTGCACCTTCGTCCAGTGGAAGCCGACCACCCGTCCGTCCCGCTCGGCCAGGAAGAACCCGTGCGGATCGAACCAGGCCTCCGCCTCGCGGGCGTCGAGGTCCCGCTGGGTGAGCGAGCCCTGCTCGGGGTGGTGGGCGAAGGCCTCGGCGTTGACGGCGAGCCACGCGGCGTCGTCCTCGCCGGGGACGAAGGTCCGTACCGTCACGCCCTCGGGAAGCGGCGGCTCGGACAGATCGAAGTCGGTGAGCGACCGACGCATCTGGCGCAGCTCACGGAAGAGGGTGAGCCCGAGGACCTGCGCGAGGTGCCGGGCGGCGGAGTGCCCGCCGTGCGCCCACACCCGCAGCCGCTTGCCCGAGGCGGCGAGCAGGGCGGAGCCGAGCACCCGCCCGTGGCCGTGCCCGCGGTGCGCCGGGTGGACGACCAGCTCGGCGGCGGGCGCCTCCACGGGATCGGTGTCCTCCAGCTGCGCGTACCCCACGAGCTCGCCGTCGACGGTGAGCAGCATGTGGGACACGCCCTCGCGGGCGCCGCCGCGCAGCTGGAGCCGGCCCTGCTCGGACACCGCCTGCTGGCCGTCGTTGCGGGCGGCCGCCGCCAGCAGGCCGAGCACGGCGTCGGCCTGGTCCGGGGAGAGCACGGAGCAGGTGTCCAGTGAGCGGGCGATCGGTGCGGTGTCGTCGCTGGTCATGCGTATGAGAGTAAGGGTGCGCCGCCCCGCCTGAGGAGAAGCGGCTCGTCGGTTGCCTGAGGCCACCGGTCGCAGGGCCCGTCCCGCGTCGCACCGCGCTCCGCGCCGGGCCTTGCGCGAGGTCGCCGTCCGGCCGTCCGCGGCGCGCTCCGCACCCCTTGCCGACGACGTCGCGCACACCCCCGGGCACCGGCCGCGCATTTCCGCACGTCGAGCACCGGCCCCAGGCGCGCATTGCCCCCCGACCCCAGGCGCCCAAGTGCCCCCTGACCTCAGGCGGCCGTGCCGTACGGCCCCTCCGGGGGCGGGGTCGGGGCGCCCGGCAGGCGTACCGTCGCCACCGTGCCGCCGCCCGGCGCCGGTGCCAGGGCGACCTCGCCGCCGGCCTGCTGGACGGTGCGGGCGACGATGGACAGGCCCAGGCCCGAGCCCGGCAGCGCCCGCGCGCTCGGTGAGCGCCAGAAGCGGTCGAAGACATGGGGGAGTTCGTCGGCGGGGATGCCCGGCCCGTGGTCGCGGACGGTGAGCACGCCCTCGTCCAGGACCACCTCGACCGCGCCGCCCTCCGGGCTGAACTTCACCGCGTTGTCGAGGATGTTGACCACCGCCCGTTCCATCGCGGACGGCTCCGCCCGGACGAACCAGGGGCTCAGGTCCGCCGTGATCGTCAGCTCCGGCCCGCGCAGCCGGGCCCGGCGCAGCGCGTCCTCCACGGTGTCCTGGAAGGCGATCAGCTGGACCCGCTCGCCCCGCTGCCCCTCCGCACGCGACAGCTCCTGAAGGTCGCCGATCAGCGAGGCGAGCTCCGTCATCTGCGCCTTCACCGACGCGAGCAGCGCCTTGCGGTCGGCCTCCGGGATCGGGCGGCCGGTCTCCTCACTGCGGGTGAGGAGTTCGATGTTGGTGCGGAGCGAGGTGAGCGGGGTGCGCAGCTCGTGGCCCGCGTCCGCGATGAGCTGCTGCTGCAGCTCGCGGGAGCTGGCCAGCGCCGACGTCATCGAGTTGAAGGAGCGGGACAGCCGGGCGATCTCGTCCTCGCTGTCGTCCTCCACGGGGATCCGGATGGTCAGGTCCTCGGTCCGGGCGACGTGCTCCACCGCCTCGGTCAACTTGTCGACCGGCCGCAGACCGGCGCGCGCCACCGCGAGACCGGCGGCCCCGGCGCCGAGGACGCCGACGCCGGAGACGACGAGGAGCAGCAGGGCGAGGTCGTCGAGGGTCTTCTCGGTGTCCTTGAGGGACAGCCCGATGGTGAACACGGCATTGGGATACGGCCGCAGGTCGGGGCCGCCCTCCAGGGGGATGGCGAGGACCGCCACCCGCACGTCGTTGCCCTCGCTGTCGGTGCTGTTGTGGAAGGTGCGCACGGTGAGGTCGGGGTTGGCGGCCGCCTGCCGGTCCGTGCGCGTGATTTTGAGGACGCCCTCGGACTGGGGCAGGACGCAGGCCTTGCCGTCCGCCCTCACCAGCTGCATGTAGAAGTACGACGGCCTGCCGCCGGAGTCGCCCGCCGCCGTCGGGGGGCAGCTGGTCAGCAGCGCCGTCACATAGGGGGTGTCGTCCAGGAGCTGCCGGGTGTTGGCGCTCGCCAGCCGGTTCTCGACCTCGTCGTACAGCCGGCTCCGGACGATGAACCAGCAGGTGACCGAGACCGCGGCCACCGCGAACGCCACGGCCGCCGCGACCAGCAGCGCCAGCCGGGACCGGATGGGCAGCGAGCGCAGCCGCCGTACCGCGAGCCTCACTCCGCGCCGCCCTGCCGCAGGACGTACCCCACGCCCCGCACGGTGTGCACGAGGCGTGGCTCGCCGCCGGACTCGGTCTTGCGGCGCAGGTACATCACGTACACGTCGAGCGAGTTCGACGAGGGCTCGAAGTCGAAGCCCCAGACCGCCTTCAGGATCTGCTCCCGGGTGAGCACCTGGCGCGGGTGCGCCAGGAACATCTCCAGCAGGGTGAACTCCGTGCGGGTCAGTTCCACCGGCCGCCCGTCGCGGGTGACCTCGCGGGTGGCGAGGTCCATGCGCAGGTCGGCGAAGGACAGCACGTCCGTGTCGTCGGCCGCGCCCGCCACGGCCGCCGCGTAGGAGCTGCGCCGCAGCAGCGCGCGGATCCGGGCGAACAGCTCGTCCAGCTCGAACGGTTTGACCAGGTAGTCGTCGGCGCCGGCGTCGAGCCCGGTGACCCGGTCGCCGACCGTGTCGCGGGCCGTCAGCATCAGGATGGGGGTCATGTCCCCGGTGCCGCGGATGCGGCGGGCGGCGGTCAGGCCGTCCATGCGGGGCATCTGGATGTCGAGGACCACCAGGTCCGGCCGGTACGCGGCCGCCTTCTCCAGCGCGTCCGCGCCGTCCACGGCCACCTCGGTGCCGTACCCCTCGAAGGCGAGGCTGCGCTCGAGCGCTTCGCGTACGGCGGGCTCGTCGTCGACGATCAGGATGCGCTGGGGGTCACGGTCGCCATCGGCGGGGCTCATCGCTCGCGTTTCCTCGGGTGCGGTGGGGGCGTGGGCGGGACGTTCTCAGCCTCGCACGTCTCGGGGCCGTGGGGCCGGTGGGCGGGGCGGTCAGCAGTGCACCGCCGTCAGCCGGCGCAGCGGCACCTTGTGGCGGTGGGGGCGGGCGGCCGGGAGACGCAGGCCCATCAGTTGCGGTACGGCGACCTCGGGGACCCGGTTCACCGGGCTGTGCAGCTCCTTCGCGACGGCCAGGCCCAGGTCGACGCCAACGGGGGTGGCGGCGTCGACGGTCTCGGTGGTCTCGTGCACAACCTGCTCGATCATGACGTTCTCCTTCTCGCTCAGGTGCTTCAGGTGCTTCAGGTGCCGTGGTGCTCCGGGCCCGTGGTGCCTCAGGTCCGGGAGCCGGACCGCAGCTCGGCCAGGTCGGCCTTGACGGTGCCGGCCGGGATGGCGAAACCGAGGCCCACGCTGCCGGCGCCGGACGAGTCCGTGCTCGAGGCGGCGGAGTACATGGCGGAGTTGATCCCGATGACGTCGCCGTTCGCGTCGATCAGCGCGCCGCCGGAGTTGCCCGGGTTGAGGGAGGCGTCGGTCTGGATCGCCTTGTAGGTCGTGGTGGAGGACCCGGTGTCGCCGTTGAACTCCCGGCCGCCGAACTCGAACGGCCACTGTCCGCCGCCACCGTCCTGCTGTCCCTGGCCCTCGCCGGTCGAGACGGTCACGTCACGGTCGAGGGCGGAGACGATCCCGCTGGTGACGGTGCCGGTCAGGCCCTCGGGGGAGCCGATGGCGACGACCTGGTCGCCGACCGAGACACCGGCGGAGTCACCCAGGGAGGCCGCCTTCAGACCGGAGGCGCCCTCCAGTTCGACAAGGGCGAGGTCCTTGGAGCTGTCGGTGCCGACGACCCGCGCGCCGTACTGCTTTCCGTCGCTGGTGCGCACCTTGACCGACGAGGCGCCCGCCACCACATGGTTGTTGGTGACGATCTCGCCGCCACTGGTGATGATCACACCGGACCCGGTGGACGAGCCGTTGCCGAGGGTCGCGTTGATCTCGACCACGCTCGGGGTCACCGCCTCGGCGATCGCAGCGATGCTGCCCCGCCGGCCGGCGGGCACGGCGTTGGTGCCGGTGCTGCTCGCGGCTGCGACCGCGTCCTGGCCGGTCAGTTCCTGGAAGGCGTAGGCGGTGCCGCCGCCCACCGCCGCGGCGGCGATCGCCACGGCGGCGAGCAGCGCCGTCGGCCCCTTGGCGCGCTCGCGGGGCGCGGGCGCGGGACCTGACGGAATGGGGGGCGGGAGAGCCGTGCCGCCCCCCTGACCGTCCACGAGCGGACCGCCGTACGTCCCCTGCGCCCCGTGTCCGCCGTCACCCTCGGCGAAAGCGGCCGGGGTCGGCGCGTACGCCGGCCGGGGCGGCCACTCCGGGTGCACGGGAGAGGAGGCGTGCTGCTGGGGATACGCGGACGGCTGGCGCGCGTCACCCTGGGAGGGCTCGTGTGCGCCGCCGCGGCGGATGCTCTCGGTCATGACTATAAAAATGACCCGCGATCATGAGAGGCTCCTGAGTCCCCGCTGAGAAGCCCGACAGAACCTCGTATGCCCGATATAAAGGCGCGTCCGGGGCGCCCTCGGGGATCAGGCCGGGGCGCCCTCAGGGATCAGGCCGGAGCGCTCTCAGGGACCAGGCCGGGGGCCCCGGGCTCGGCTACGCGCAGCCGCAGGAGCTGCGGACGACCAGCCGCGACGGGAACACCTTCAGCCGCTCCCGGCGGGACCCGGCGACCCGGAGGCCGTCGTCCAGGACGAGGTCCACCGCGGCCCGCGCCATCGCCGACCGGTCCGAGGCGACCGTCGTCAGCGGCGGGTCCGCGAGCGCCGCCTCCTTGATGTCGTCGAAGCCGGCCACGGCCAGCTCGCCCGGTACGTCGATGCGCAGCTCGCGCGCGGCCCGCAGCAGGCCGATCGCCTGGTCGTCGGTGGAGCAGAAGACGGCGGGCGGGCGGTCCGGCCCGGAGAGGAACTCCAGGGCGACCCGGTAGGCGTCGTAGCGGTTGTACGGCGCCTCGAAGAGCCGCCCCTCGGTCGGGATGCCCGCCTCGGTCATCGCGCGCCGCCAGCCCTCGACGTGGTCGGAGACGGGGTCGCCGACGGAGGGCGTCTCCGCCGTGCCGCCCATACAGGCGACGTACTCGTAGCCGTGCTCCAGCAGGTGCCGCACGGCGAGCTGCGCGCCCCCCAGGTCGTCGGTGACGACGGCGACGTCGTCCATGGCCTCGGGACGTTCGTGCAGCAGCACCACCCGGGCGTCCCAGGCGTCGATCTCGGCGGCGGCGAGGTCGTTGAGCGCGTGGCTGACCAGGATGAGGCCGGAGACCCGCATCCCGAGGAAGGCCCGCAGATAGTGGACCTCGCGCTCGGCGACGTAGTCGGAGTTGCCGACGAGGACCATCTTTCCGCGCTCGGCGGCGGCCCACTCGACGGCGTGCGCCATCTCCCCGAAGAAGGGCTGGCGGGCATCCGGGACGATCAGGCCTATCAGGTCCGTGCGCCGCGAGGCCATGGCCTGGGCGACCCGGTCGGGCCGGTATCCCAGTTCCTTGATCGCGGCGAGCACACGCTCCCGCGTGGCCGGGGCGACCGGCCGGGGTCCGTTGTTGATGACATAGCTGACCACGGCGGTCGAAGTCCCCGCCAGCCGCGCCACGTCGTCCCGAGTCACCTTGGCCACGCGCGGAGTCTACGCGGATGGACCCGCTCTGGGCAGGGCGTATCGCCCCTTGGATGTGCGGGCGCAATGCCCTGCCCGCGCGCCCGCTAGGACCTGTCCGGCGGATCATGCCGCAGACGCGGGGTCCGGCACGCCCTCCCCCAAGCTCTTCGAGCAGGGGGTACCCCCAGCGGCGTTGTCGTCGGTCGCCGACTTCCCCAAGCTCTCGGCTTCGCTCGAGCAGGGGGGACCCCCATCGCGTCGACTCCCTCCTCCGCCTCGCAGCTGGACGCCCCAGACCCCGCTCACCTGCGCTGATGACGCGCCGTTGCCTCCCTGCGACTTGATCCGCCGGACAGGCCCTATGCCTCGGCCCGTGCCTCCGCAGTGACCGGGGCGGTCGCATCGTCCGCCTTTGGACGGGCCGCCTTGGCCTTCGCCTCGTCGGCGGCACGGTCCACCTTTTCAGGAGTAACGAATCGATAACCGACGTTCCGGACGGTTCCGATCAGCGACTCGTGCTCGGGGCCGAGCTTGGCGCGCAGCCGCCGCACGTGGACGTCTACGGTCCGGGTGCCGCCGAAGTAGTCGTAGCCCCAGACCTCCTGCAGCAGCTGGGCGCGGGTGAAGACCCGGCCCGGGTGCTGCGCGAGGTACTTCAGGAGCTCGAACTCCTTGAAGGTGAGATCCAGCACCCGGCCCTTGAGCTTGGCGCTGTAGGTCGCCTCGTCCACCGACAGGTCGCCGTTGCGGATCTCCATCGGGGAATCGTCGTTGACGATCTGCTGGCGGCCCATGGCGAGCCGCAGCCGGGCCTCGACCTCGGCCGGGCCGGCGGTGTCGAGCAGCACGTCGTCGATGCCCCAGTCGGCGGTGACGGCCGCGAGGCCGCCCTCCGTCACCACGAGGACGAGCGGACAGCCGGGGCCCGTCGAACGCAGCAGCTGGCACAGGCTGCGCACCTGCGGCAGGTCGCGCCGCCCGTCGACCAGGATGACGTCGGCGCCCGGGGTGTCGACCAGTGCGGGCCCCTCCGCCGGGGCCACACGCACGTTGTGCAGCAGCAGGCCGAGGGCGGGAAGCACCTCCGTCGACGGCTGGAGGGCATTGGTCAGGAGCAGCAGAGAACTCATCGCACCCCACCTGCCTGGGTCGTCATACGTCCGTGCACGGTTGGCTCGCCCATGTCGTCTGGTTCCTCCTCGGTCCCGGCGAGGACATCGCGGCACTGCTTCGTACGGTGGTGCGAATCCCGCGCCCCTGGGACCCGCCGCGGCCCCAGGAGGGGGCCACTGTGCGCCCGGCGGCCCGTACACCTGCGGTTTCCCGCGTCGTATACAACGCCTCCCCGAAAGCACAAAAGGACCCGGGGGCTTCACTGCCCGAGTCCTCTTCCCAGCAGAATAGCCGACATGAGCTCGGGTTCGGCAGGTCATGTGGCGCGTTCGTCGATCGTCCCGGAGTCTGAGACGCCTCCACGTGCGCGTGTGAGGACGCTTCTGCACACGGCGGACGGAGTGCCGATCGACGCCGTGTACGAGCCGGGGCCTGTCGTATACGGGCCGGATCCCGTCGTATACGGCTCGCCGTCGTCCGCTCCGTCCGTGCCGTCGTCCGCTCCGTCCGTGCGGTCCTCCGGCGCTCCGGTGTTCGTGATCGCGCACGGTTTCACCGGCGACCTGGACCGGCCGCACGTGCGGCGGGCGGCGCGGGCCCTCGCCCGGCGCGGGGCCGTGGTCACCTTCTCCTTCCGCGGCCACGGTCGCTCCGGCGGGCGGTCCACGGTCGGTGACCGGGAGGTGCTCGACCTGGCGGCGGCGGTGGCGTGGGCGCGGCGGCTCGGGCACACGCGGGTGGCGACCGTCGGCTTCTCGATGGGCGGCTCGGTGGTGCTGCGGCACGCGGCCCTGTGGGGTCCTCGCGGCGGTGCCGGACCCGAGGGGCGCACGGAGGCGCGGACGGATGCGGTGGTCTCGGTGAGCGCTCCGGCCCGCTGGTACTACCGGGGCACGGCGCCCATGCGCCGGCTGCACTGGCTGGTGACGCGCCCCGAGGGCCGGCTGCTGGGCCGCTACGGGGCTGCGCACCCGGATCCACCATCGGGACTGGGACCCGGTCCCGCTGTCCCCCGTCGAGGCGGTCGCCCGGATCGCCCCGACGCCCCTGCTGATCGTGCACGGCGACCGGGACGGCTACTTCCCCCTGGACCACCCCCGGACGCTGGCCGCGGCCGCCGGTGACCACGGCGAGCTCTGGCTGGAGCCCGGCATGGGCCACGCCGAGAACGCGGCCGGCGACGAGCTGCTGCACCGCATCGGGGACTGGGCGGTCGCACAGGCGGGCTAGCCTGAGCCTGTTCATTGCCGAATGACACGAGGGACGGGATGGCAAAGGTCACGGTGCGCTACTGGGCGGCGGCGAAGGCCGCGGCCGGGGTCGCCGAGGAGCCGTACGAGGCGGAGACGCTCGCCGAGGCGCTCGACGCGGTGCGCGAACGCCACCCAGGCGAGCTCGACCGCGTCCTGCGGCGGTGCTCGTTCCTCGTCGACGGAGACCCGGTGGGGACCCGCGGGCATGAGACGGTTCGGCTGATCGAGGGCGGCACGGTCGAGGTGCTCCCCCCGTTCGCAGGAGGGTGAGCGATGACCGATCGGCCGTATGAGGGGTCCCCCGGGGCTTCCCACGAGGGGTACGAGGGATACGACCCGTACGCCCAGCAGCACCAGCAGCACCAGCAGCACCAGCAGGCGTACGGCGGGGCGCAGCCGCAGGGGCAGTACCAGCAGCCGGACGGCGGTCCGCAGGAGCAGTACCAGCAGTCGTACGGCGGTCAGCAGCCGCAGCCGCAGCCGCAGGCGTGGCCCGGGCAGCAGCAGGGGTACGACGACCCGAGGGCCGCCCAGCAGCACACGCAGCAGTGGCAGGGGCAGACCTGGGACACCCAGACGCACGCCACACAGCAGCCGGCCCCCGCGGCGGAGACGGCCCACCTGCCGCCGGTGCGGCACCAGGAGCCGGCGGCGGCCCACGGCGCCCCGGGCGGCGCGGGCCCCACGGCGGCGCCCACCGCCCCGGCCCGGTCCGCCGCCGCGCGCGGCGCGGCGCCAGGGGAGTCCCCGGAGGCGCAGCCCACGTACGGCCCCGCCACCCTCGCCGGCAACACCCGCGTCACCGACGCGCAGCGGGCCCGCGCCGAGGGCCGCTCGCCGATCATCGAACCCGGGATGCAGCCGGCCGCGCTCACCGCGCTCCTCGGCCTGCTGCTGGCCGGGGCGGCGGGGCTCGGCTCCTACGCCCTGCTCGTCCCGCTGGTCGCGCTCCAGGCCGTGACGGCCGCGGGCTGGTTCCGGCTGAACGGCATGTGGCCCGCGCGGCAGGGCATCGCCCTGGGCTTCGCGGGCGCGCTCGCCGCGGACGCGGCGCTGCTGGTTGCGGGCCGGGCGCACGCCCCCGCCGCGATCCTGGGCACGCTCGGCGTGTGGGTCCTGCTCGCCCTCGCCCTGCAACTGCGCTCCCACGCCGACCCGGACGAGCGGATGCACGGCCTGATGGCGACCGTCGCCGCGGCGGCGCTGGCGATCATCGCGACGGGCTACCTCGCCGCCGGGGCCGACGCGGTCGCGGTCGGCGGGGCGGCGGTCGCCGTCGCCGTCCTGGCCCGCGCGCTGCCGCTGCCGACGCCGGTCTCCGTGGTCGTCTCGCTGCTGGCGGCGGCGGGAGCGGGCATCGCGGTCGGGGGGATGACCGGCCTGGGCGCCAGGGGCGCGCTGCTCGGCGCGGGCGCCGCGGTGTGCGCGCTGGCCGGCCACCGGGCCGCGAGCTACGACTACCCCTCGCGCTTCGTGCACTTCACGGCCGGCGTGGCCCTGCCCCTGGCGGCCGCGGCCCCGGCGGTGTGGGTGCTGGGGCGGGCGCTCGGGTAGCGGCCGGGGGCGGCCGTTCCGGCCGGTGGTGCGGGCCGGCCGCCTGTCACAAATGATCGACAGATTCCCGGCCGGTCCCGTCCCGGGGTTTACGCTCGCGCGTGACGGCCATCCGGTCGTCGAGGACCGTCCGGGTTGGGGGAACATGCGCGCGCTGCGAATACTTCTGGTCGTCGTCGTCATCCTGGGCGGGCTGTTCGTGGCGGCCGACCGGCTCGCGGTGCACTTCGCCGAGGGGAAGGCGGCCGACAAGCTGAAGGCCACCGAGAACCTGGACCGCACCCCGGACGTGTCCATCAAGGGCTTCCCCTTCCTCACCCAGGTGGCGAACGGCGAGCTGGACGACGTCCAGGTCGGTATCAAGGACTACGAGGCCGCCACCGGCAAGGGCGGGCAGACGATCCGTATCGACGACCTCGAGGCCGACATGAGGGGCGTCACCTTCTCCGGCGACTACAGCTCCGCCACGGCCGCCACTGCCACCGGCACCGCGACCATCGGCTACGACGAACTGCTGAGGACCGCCAAGTTCCAGCCCACCCGGGTCGCCCCCGGCATCACCGCCCGCGTGGTCGGCCTGTCCGACGGCGGCAACGGCAAGATCAAGGTCGCGGTGGAGGCCACCGTGCTCGGCACCCGGCTGCCCAAGCCGGTCTCGGTGCTCAGCTCCGTCACGGTCCGCGGCAACGAGGTGGGGGTGAAGGCCGACGCCCTGCCCGCGTTCGGCGGCGTGCGGCTCGCCGAGGGCCGGATCCGCGCGATCACCGACTTCCAGCAGGCGATCGACCAGCTGCCCGGCGGCATCCGGCTGGACTCGGTGCGGGCTGCGCGGGACGGCGTCGAGATCACGGTGAAGGGCGCGCACGTCAAGCTCGCCGGGTAGGACCCTTTGCGGTGGACGGTGCCGGGACGGACGTCCGGCAGGTGAGACGGGCCCGTCCGCACCGTAGATGCGCGGACGGCCCGGAGGCCCGGCGGCCGCGCGGCGACGGCTCGGGCGCCGCTCGCGTTTCACATCACGGACGATCGCATCTCACCATGCGACACGCCGGTGACATGTCCGCCCGTACCTCCCTACGATCGAGCCCATGCAGTGTCAGACAAGCGTCCTCCGGTCGCGGGGACAGGCGGATCTCACGAAGCGGCGGGCAGTAGACCTGTGCCGCGTCGCCGCCATGCTCTGTCGCCCCTTCTGAGCGGGAGCTCCGCCTCCCGTATCCCCGGCCCCGCCGTCCGAACCGGGGCCCTCCGCGCGCCGCGTACACAGGCGCCCAGCCGCGTACCCGCGCCCTTCGCACTCGCACGCCCCGCCGTAACTGCCCCGGAGGAGATTGAGCATGAGCCGCAGCGACGTCCTGGTCGACGCCGACTGGGTCCAGGACCACCTGGACGACCCGAGCATCGCCATCGTCGAGGTGGACGAGGACACGTCCGCGTACGACAAGAACCACATCAAGAACGCCATCCGGATCGACTGGACCGACGACCTCCAGGACCCCGTCCGCCGTGACTTCGTCGACCAGGAGGGCTTCGAGAAGCTCCTGTCGGAGAAGGGCATCGCCAACGACCACACGGTGATCCTCTACGGCGGCAACAACAACTGGTTCGCCTCGTACGCCTACTGGTACTTCAAGCTCTACGGCCACGAGAACGTCAAGCTCCTCGACGGCGGCCGCAAGAAGTGGGAACTGGACGCCCGCGAGCTGGTCGACGGCACCGACGTGCCCGAGCGCGCCAGGACCTCGTACAAGGCCAAGCCGCAGGACGCGTCCATCCGCGCCTACCGCGACGACGTCGTGGCGGCCATCGGCAACCAGAACCTGGTCGACGTCCGCTCCCCCGACGAGTTCTCCGGCAAGCTGCTCGCCCCGGCGCACCTGCCGCAGGAGCAGTCGCAGCGCCCGGGCCACGTCCCGACCGCCCGGAACATCCCGTGGTCGAAGAACGCCAACGACGACGGCACCTTCAAGTCGGACGAGGAGCTCAAGGAGCTCTACGCCGGCGAGGACGTGGACCTGGCCAAGGACACCATCGCCTACTGCCGCATCGGTGAGCGCTCCGCGCTGACCTGGTTCGTGCTGCACGAGCTGCTCGAGGTCCCGAACGTCAAGAACTACGACGGCTCCTGGACCGAGTACGGCTCCCTGGTGGGCGTGCCGATCGAGCTCGGCGCCGGCAAGTAAGACCTCTCGACCTATCTGACCTCTGGAGAAGCACATGTGTGGAGCGAAGGCCGGTGGCCCCGACGCCTCGACGATCAAGCCCGGTGAGACGACGATCCAGGGCCACGTGACCCGCGACGGAGAGCCGGTGACGGGCTACGTCCGGCTGCTGGACTCGACCGGCGAGTTCACCGCGGAGGTGCCCACCTCCGCCACCGGCCAGTTCCGGTTCTACGCGGCCGAGGGCACCTGGACCCTGCGGGCCCTCGTCCCCGGCGGCAGCGCCGACCGCACGGTCGTCGCCCAGAAGGGCGGCCTCGCGGAGGTCGCGATCGCGGTCTGATCCGGACTCCGGACGACCGGTACGACGGAGGGCCGCACCCCCCGGGTTGGACGCCTGGGGTGCGGCCCTCCGGCGTGCCCCGCCCCGCCGGGGCGACCTACGCTGGACCCATGTACGCACGACGGCGTCACGTGTACTTCGCCATGATGGGCATCTGCATCACGCTGTTCGTCCTGGCGTGGGGCGTGGTGCGCCTGTGGTCGGTCCCGGCCGCGGTCGCCATGTGCGTGGTGGCCATGGTGATCCCGCCCGTGGCCGCGGTGATCGCCAACCGGCGCGGCCCCGAGGACCGCTGGTGGGACGACCCGTCGGGCGACCCCCAGTCGGACGAGTGGTGGGACGAGCTCGACGGCAAGAAGCGCCACTAGCCGCGCCGGGTACTCCGGGGCGCCCGCCGGTCTCTCAGTAGACGAGCGCCTGCGTCCCGTCCCCCAGAGCCTCCTGCACGAAGACCTGCGCGCCGGCGATCCGCACGCCCTCCAGGACGTCCTTCTCCGTGATCTCGCGGCGGGCCGCGCACTGCGTGCACAGGGTGATGCGCCCGGCCGCCAGGATCGACTCGATCAGGTCGGGCAGCGGGGCCGCGTGCGGCAGCTCGAACTCCGCGGCCCGGCCCGGCAGCGCGAACCACGACGATTCGCCGGTCAGCCACAGCGAGACGTCGACCCCGCTGGCCACCGCCACCGCCGCCACCGTGAACGCCTGCGAGCAGCGCTCGGGGGCGTCCGCCCCGGCCGTCACCTTGATCACGAGCTTCTTCGCCATGGCTGAATCGTAATCACCGCCTCTACAACCACGGGCTTCGGCCAGGGGTCTCCCGTGGAGCGCACGTATGGCATGTGCGCTTCATATTGCTGGGGACGTTGTGGAAGTGCCCGAAGAGGCAGAAAAAGCGGAAGCAGCAGCAGGGGAGGGAGACGGAGAAGCCGCGGGGGCAGCGGGGGGCGCCCGGGTCCCGCGCGGCCGGAGCCGCGGTACCGCGGTTCTGGTCGCCGCGGCGGCCGCGCTCGGCCTCGCCGCCGGCACCTGCGTCGGTGCGCAGACAGCCGTCCACGACGACGCGTTCCCCGACGCGGCGGCGGTCGACGGCATCGCGCGCACCGTGTACGTCGAGCCGAGGCCGTACGGCACCGAGCAGGTGCGCCAGGCCTACCTCTCCGCCGGCGACACCGTCGCGGTGATCACCCAGTCCCGGAAGGGCGGCGCACCGGCCGTGCCGTTCCAGCAGACGGTGACCCTGCAGAGCGAGCTGCTCGGCTGAGCTCCCGCGGGAGCACCTCGTCGAGAGGCCCGGGCCCCGGCCGCGTAAGCTGGGGCCCGGCCCCGTAAGTACCGCACCACGCTCACCGCAAGGAGCACACCCCCGTGGAACTCTTCTACGAAATCCTGCTGGTCCTGGTCTGCGTCGGCGTCCTCGCCTTCGCCGGGCTGACCGTGAAGAAGCTGTACCAGGGCCAGCGCTGACCCCGACCTCCCAGACGGCCACGACGAAGAGCTGCTCATGATCGAGATCCCGTCCGACCTCCACAAGGACCTGGTCCCCCTCGCCTTCCTGCTCGGCAACTGGGCCGGTGCGGGCGTGCACGACTTCCCCGGCGCCGAGAAGTGCAACTTCGGTCAGGAGGTCACGTTCACCCACGACGGGCGGGACTTCCTCGAGTACCACTCGCACACCTGGGTGCTGGACAAGGACGGCAACAAGGTCCGTCCGCTGGAGTCCGAGTCCGGCTTCTGGCGGATCGACAGCGACCGCAGGGTCGAGGTCACGATGACCCGCGACGACGGCGTGATCGAGATCTGGTACGGCGAGATGGCCGACAAGAAGCCGCAGATCGACCTCGCCACCGACACCATGGCGCGCACCGCCGCCGCCCGCCCCTACAGCGGCGGCAAGCGGCTGTACGGCTACGTCAAGAGCGACCTGATGTGGGTCGGCGAGAAGCAGACCCCCGAGGTGGAGCTGCGCCCCTACATGTCCGCCCACCTGAAGAAGGTCGTCACCCCCGAGGAGGTCGAGCGCTGGGCCAAGGCCCTCCCGGACGACCTTCCGGACGACGGGATCGCCTTCTTCAAGTAAGCCCCCGGTCCGGGTCGTCCTAGACTTTCAGTGTGGTGAGCACCGACTGGAAGACGGACCTGCGGCAGCGCGGCTACCGGCTGACCCCGCAGCGGCAACTCGTGCTCGAAGCCGTGGACACCCTGGAGCACGCGACCCCCGACGACATCCTCGGCGAGGTGAGGAAGACGGCGTCGGGGGTCAACATCTCCACCGTGTACCGCACCCTGGAGCTCCTGGAGGAGCTCGGTCTGGTCAGCCACGCCCACCTCGGGCACGGCGCGCCGACCTACCACCTGGCGGACCGGCACCACCACCTCCACCTGGTCTGCCGCGACTGCACCAACGTCATCGAGGCCGACCTGGACGTGGCCGCCGAGTTCACCGCCAAGCTGCGCGGGGAGTTCGGCTTCGAGACCGACATGAAGCACTTCGCGATCTTCGGTCGCTGCCGGGACTGCTCGCTCAAGAGTTCAACTGCCAAGTCTTAGGCTTGTGTCCATGAAGAGCCCCCTGCTGTCCCTGCCCGGCGCCGTCGCCGCCGAGGGCGTCGACGAAGGGGTCGCCGCCCACTACGGCGACCTGTTCCGCGAACAGCGAGCCCTTGCCGACGGCACCGGATTCGTCGACCTCTCCCACCGCGGAGTCGTCACCGTCAGCGGCGCCGACCGGCTGAGCTGGCTGCACCTGCTGCTCACCCAGCACGTCAGCGACCTGCCCGTGGGTGAGGCCACCGAGGCGCTGATCCTTTCCGCGCACGGCCACATCGAGCACGCCCTGTACCTGGTGGACGACGGCGAGACGGTCTGGGCCCATGTGGAGCCCGGCACCCAGGACGCGCTGGTCGCGTACCTGGAGTCGATGAAGTTCTTCTACCGGGTCGAGGTGGCCGACCGGACCGCCGACTTCGCGGTGGTGCACCTGCCCGCCGGCTCGATCGCCGAGGTCCCCGAGGGCGTCGTCGTCCGCGAGACGGCGTACGGGCGTGACCTCTTCCTGCCCCGCGCGGACCTGGAGTCGTACGCGGAGAAGGCCGGCCCGCCCGTCGGGCTGCTCGCCTTCGAGGCCCTGCGCGTGGAGCAGCACCGCCCGCGCCTCGGCTTCGAGACCGACCACCGCACCATCCCGCACGAGCTGGGCTGGATCGGCACGGCCGTGCACCTGCAGAAGGGCTGCTACCGCGGCCAGGAGACCGTGGCCCGGGTGCAGAACCTCGGCAAGCCGCCGCGCCGCCTGGTCTTCCTGCACCTCGACGGCAGCGAGGTGCACCTGCCGGCGCACGGTACCGACGTCCGCCTCGCCGCCGACGGCCCGGACGGCCGCAAGATCGGCTTCGTCACCACCTCCGTGCGCCACCACGAGCTGGGCCCGATCGCGCTCGCCCTGGTCAAGCGGAACGTCCCGGTGGACGCGCCGCTGCTGGCGGGGGACACCGCGGCGGCGCAGGAAGTCGTCGTCGAGCCGTAGCGGCCCGGGCCCCGAAAGCCTCGGGGCCCGCTCACATCTCCAGCAGGACGGTGAACGGGCCGTCGTTCGTCAGCGCCACCCGCATCCGCGCCCCGAACCGGCCCGTCGCCACCGTCGCGCCCAGGGACCGCAGCTGGGCGACCACCTCGTCGACGAGCGGCTCGGCGACCTCGCCGGGGGCGGCCGCGTTCCAGGTGGGGCGGCGGCCCTTGCGGGCGTCGCCGTAGAGGGTGAACTGGCTGATCACCAGGAGCGGGGCGTTCGTGTCGCTGCACGACCTCTCGTCGTGCAGCATGCGGATCGACCAGAGCTTGCGGGCGAGCTGCGCCGCCTTCTCCTTCGTGTCCTCGTGGGTGACCCCGACGAGGACGCACAGCCCCTCGCCCTCGATGGCCCCCACCGTCTCGCCGTCCACGACGACGCTCGCGCCGTCCACCCTCTGCACCACTGCACGCATGGGGACCATCATGCCGGGCGGTCGGTCATGGCCCGCGGCCGGACCGGTCCGGCCATATCGTGCTTCTTTCTGCTCCGTAACCCCCCATCTGGGGCCGATCGGGGGCACTCGGTCACATACTGGCCACTCGGGGTGGCACGATGCTCCCGTACGCGCCGGTCGAGGGGACGGTAGGGGCGCATGAGCACATCGAGTACCGGGCAGCCGCCCGTGGCGGTCTCGCTGGTCCGGGCGGCCGGTGGGGAGACCCACCGGCCGCCCGTGCAGCGCACGGACAGCCCCTGGCTGCCGACGGACCTGCCGGAGCGCGACCTGACCGTGCCCAGTCTGCCGGAGTTGCGCACCCTGCGCCGCCAGGCCCAGCGCGACGAGGCCGACCTGAGCTACGTACGGCGGCTGCTGCAGGGCCGCATCGACATCCTGCGCGCGGAACTGGTCCGGCGCGGACCCGCGCAGCCCGCGCCCGCCGGGACGGCCGGCGCGTGCGGGGCCGGGCAGGCCCCGGGGGTGGGCGGGACGACCGGGGAGAGCGGGGCGCCCGGGCGGTCGTCCGGGGCCGGGTCCGGGCCGGGGTCGGTCGTGGAGCGGCTCGCGGAGATCCTGCGGGACGCGCCCGCCCGGCAGCGTTCCTCCGCGCGGCATGTGACGCTCGGCCCCCCGCACAGCGAGGAGTACCGGCGGCTGGCCGCGGAGATGCTCGGCGAGGTCGAGCTGTCGGACCTCGGCGCCCGCACCGACCTGGAGCTGAACGCGGCGATGGGGCGGCTGGTGCGCTACGAGCAGCAGGTGTCCCGGCGCCGGCAGCGCCTCCAGCGCACGGCCGACGACTGCAGCGCCGAGATCGCCCGCCGGTACCGGGAGGGGGAGGCCCAGGTGGACGATCTGCTCATGTGACGACCTGGTCGGGCGACGCCGGGGACGTGGCGGCCGCGGCGGTCCCGCGGACCGCCCGCCCCCGGTCGGTGCCGGTCGGTCTGTGGCGCGCGGTGTGCCGGGGTGTGGCGCGCGGTGTGCCGGTGTGTGGCGCGTGGTGTGCCGGTGTGTGGCGCGTGGTGTGCCGGTGTGTGGCGCGTGGTGTGCCGGTGTGTGGCGCGTGGTGCGTGGCGCGCGGGAAAATCCCGCGACACCTCCCACCGCCGCCCCCTACCGTCGACCCATGACTGGCCGCCCCGACATCGACATCCGTCCGATCCGCGAGGATGAGATACCCGACTGGATCCGGGCGGTGCACACCGGCTTTCTGCGTGCGCCCGAGGTCTCCGACCGCGAGGTCGCCGAGCGCAGTACGTACATCGTTCCCTCCCGCACCCTCGGCGCCTTCGACGACCGGCGGTGCGTCGCCACGTTCCGCTCCTTCGCGCAGGAGCTCACGGCCGTCGGCGGCGCCCCGGTCCCCGCGGACGCCATCACCAACGTCACCGTCACCGCCACCCACCGCCGCCGCGGTCTGCTGACCCGCATGATGGCCCAGGACCTGGCGGCCGCGAAGGAGCGCGGTGACGTCGTCGCCACCCTGATCGCCGCCGAGTACCCGATCTACGGCCGCTACGGCTTCGGCCCCGCCACCTGGGCGACCGAGTGGACCGTCGACGTGCCCCGCGCCGGTCTCGACCCCCGCCTGTCCGGCCCGCCGGACGGCGGCCGCATCGACCTCGTGACGGGCGAGGAGGTGCGCAAGCTGGGTCCCGAACTGCACGAGCGGCTGCGCGGCAGCCGGCCCGGCGTGATCGATCGCGACGAGCGCTGGTGGCAGCTCAGCACCGGCGCGCTGCGCCAGGACCGCCTTCCGTGGACCGAGCCCTTCTACGCCGTGTACCGCTCCGCGGACGGCACGGTCGAGGGACTGGTCACCTACGTGTGCGACGACACCTGGGCCGACGCCAAGCAGCCCCTGAACACCGCCACGGTGAGGGGCCTGATCGCCGTGAGCCCGGCCGCGGAGCGCGCCCTGTGGCGCTATCTGTGCTCGATCGACTGGATCACCACGGTCAAGAGCGGCTGGCGGTCCCCCGACGACCTGCTCCCCCTCTTCCTGCCGGACCCGCGGGCGGCCAGGATCACCACGCAGGCGGACTGGCTGTGGGTGCGGATCCTGGACGTCGTACGGGCGCTGGAGGCGCGGACGTACGACGGGGAGGGGACGCTGGTGCTCGAGGTCGTCGACCCGGACGGGCTGACCGGCGGGCGGCTGCGGCTGGAGGCCTCGGCCGGCGGGGCGTCCTGCACGCCGACGAGGCAGAACCCGGACCTGACGCTGGGCGTGGGGGAGCTGTCGGCGCTGTGGCTCGGCGACGAGTCGGCGGTGCGGCTGGCGGCGCTCGGCAGGGTCCGGGAAGACCGAGCGGGCGCCGGCCGAGTGGCCGACGCCCTGCTGCGTACGTCCAGGCGCCCTTGGTGCCCGGACGTCTTCTGAGCCCTCCTTCCCGTCGCCGACAGGGGCTGAGGCATCCGTAGCCTGGCTGTTCGGTTGTGGCTGTGCCCGTATGCGGTTGTGGCTGTGCACGATGTTCTGTTGTGGCTGTGCCGATGTTCGGTTGTGGCTGCGACGGCTGTTCATTTGTGGCGGTGCGCGTGGGCCGAGCTCCCGGCTCCCCTCCGGAAGGGAGCCCGATCCGACGTTCCCCGACTGTCACCCTGGTGGCCAACACTCGGGAAGTTTGACCATGTCGTAGAAGTTGGCTACCAACTTCACTCCTCTTATCTCCGCTTGGAAGCGACTCATAACCACCTTTCCGCGAACTGCCTGAAGATGGCGGGAAGTTGTACTGTTTGGCCGTGGACCCGGAACACGCCTCCGCCAGTGGGCGGAAGAGGCCACAACGGCCACAACCGTCACACCGTGAGGTGGCCGACGAACTGCGGCACCGGATCAGGACCGGCGTGCTGCGGCCGGGGCAGCGCATGCCCACGCAGGCCGAGCTGTCCCACGAGTTCGGCGTGGAACGCGGGGCCGTACGGCAGGCCCTGCGCATCCTGCAGGCCGAGCACCTGCTGACGAACGTCTCCAAAGGGAGCCCGGCGACCGTCGTGCCCGACCCGGCCCTGGCCCTGACCGGCCCGGCCGGCCTGCCCCAGCCCACCTCGGCCGCCCTCGCGCGCCACATCGCCGCCGCCTTCGCGGCCCCGCACGTGGAGATAGACGCCCTGTGCCTGACCGCGATCTCGCTCACGCTCGCCATCGGCGAACCGTTGCGCCAGATCCACGCCGGGCGACTGAAACCGGCCAAGGTCGACGTCCGGGTCCTGCTGCCCAGCCGTGACATCGAGCTGGCCTTCCCGGCGCCGGTGGACGCCGCCTCGGCCGCGGGCCGGCTGCGCGGGCGCTGGCTGGCCCAGCGCAACGCGCAGGGGCAGGTGCTCCGGCACAACCTGCTGGCCCTGCGCTCCACCCACGGCATCGACGTGCGGGTCACCTTCCGCGCCCTGCCCTTCACCCCGCCCGTCAAGCTGTACCTGCTCAACGGGGCGGAGGCGCTCTTCGCGTACTACACGCTGCGGCGGCGCGCGGAGGAGATCGACCAGGAGCACCTGGAGCTGTACGACGCCGAGGGCACGCAGTCGATGCTGTTCGCCTTCGAGCAGGGGGCCGGGTCGCGCGACACGACGTTCGTCGAGCAGTCGCACCTGTGGTTCGACGCACTGTGGGAGACGATCAGTTCGGAGCTGCTGCTCACGAGCTGAGGCGGCCGCGCCACCCAGGAGGCGCACCTCGTAGGCGGCGCACCTCGCGGGCGGCGTGCCTCACAGGATGGGGCCGGCGACCAGCATCGCCAGCACCACGGCCCCGATGGAGCCGATGGTCGGGTTCTTGGCCTTGACGCCGATGGTGAGCAGCAGCAGGCCGATGATGCCCATCGCCCCGAACTTCCACTGGACGAGTTGTTCGAAGCCGAGGACGAGGACGGCGGAGACAAGAGCGAGAGCAGGCACGGCGATTCCCCCTTCGGGCTGCCTGGGCGGTGCGGGCGGGAGAGCGGAGAGCGCGGAGCTGGGTGCGGAGTGCGGAAATCGGGAGGCAAAACTTCCGCCAACTCAATCAAGTTGGCAACCAACTCTGCTTAAGTTGTGCCCACTTGGCACCTACTCATAAACAAGTTCCAAACAACTCCCCTTAGATGGATCAAAGTTGTAGCGTTTGGTCGTGACTCAGGAGAGCGTGGCCGTGAACGGAAGCAGAAGGAGTTCCCCTCAGGAGATCGCCGACAACCTGCGGGAACGGATTCGCGCGGGCGAGCTCAGGCCGGGCGACCGGTTGCCCACCCAGGCCGAACTCGCCCAGGAGTTCGGCGTGGAGCGCGGCGCCGTCCGTCAGGCCCTGCGGTCACTCCAGGAGGGCGGCCTGCTCAGCAACGTGAGCAAGGGCAGCCCGCCGAGGGTCGCGGCCCCGACCCCGGCCCGCGCGGAGCCCCAGCCCACGATGGTGGGGCTCGCCCCCCGGCTCGCGGCGGCCTTCGCGGCCCGGCAGGTCCGGATCGACGCGGCATGCCTGACCGCCGAGACGCTGATGCTGGCGCTCGGCGAGCCGGTCCGCCTGATCCACGAGGGCCGCATACGGCCCGAGTCGATCGACGTCCGCATCCTGCTGCCGTCCCGGGACATCAACCTGGCCTTCCCTATCTCCGTGGACCGCGGCAGCGACGACGACCCGGTCCACCAGCGCTGGCTGGCCCAGCGCAACGCCCAGGGGCACGTCCTGCGGCACAACCTCAACGCCCTGCGCGCCACCCACGGGGTCGACGTCCGCGTGAGGTTCCGCGCCCTGCCCTTCACCCCGCCGGTGAAGCTGTACCTGCTCAACGGCGAGGAGGCGCTCATCGCGTACTACATGATCACCCGCCGCGAGGAGCCGTCCGACGGCGGAACGCTGGACATGTACGACGTCATGGGCACGGAGTCCCTGCTGTTCTCCTTCGAGCGGGATGCCGGCCGGCGGGACGCGGCGTTTGTGGAGGAATCCCAGAAGTGGTTCGACGCCCTCTGGGAAACCATCACCACGGACCTGACACTCTCCTAGTGACTTCTGATACGACACAGACCGAACCGGTGACAGCGGAGACCGAGAACCTGCGGGACCTGATCACGCGCGCACGTGTCGTGCTCTGGGACTTCGACGGCCCGATCTGCCGCCTCTTCGCCGGGCACTCGGCGGACCGGGTGGCGACCGACCTGGTCGACTGGCTGGAGGGGCGTGGACTGCACGGGCTGCTGACCGGGACCGAACGGGAGTCGCTGGACCCGCACGTCGTCCTGCGCGCCGTCGACCGCCGGCACCCCGGCAGCGATCTCGTGGCCGAACTGGAGGAGCGCCTCACCCAGGAGGAGTTGCGGGCCGCCGCCTCCGCCTGGCCCACACCGTACGCCGACCCGCTGATCCGCACCTGGACGGCGCTCGGCTCCCGTCTGGCCATCGCCACGAACAACTCGCCGGTGGTGGTCCGCAGGTATCTGGACAGCCGCGGCGTGTTCTCCTGCTTCGCCCCCCACATCTACGGCCGTACCCAGGACCTGCACCACCTCAAGCCGGACCCGCACTGCCTGAACCGGGCCCTCACCGCGACCGGCGTGGCCCCGCGCGACGCCCTGATGATCGGCGACACCCCCTCGGACCACGAGGCCTCCCTCCGCGCCGGCG
The DNA here is from genome assembly GCF_044763235.1 of Streptomyces sp. NPDC096152. Taxonomy (NCBI): domain Bacteria; kingdom Bacillati; phylum Actinomycetota; class Actinomycetes; order Kitasatosporales; family Streptomycetaceae; genus Streptomyces; species Streptomyces sp. NPDC096152. The sequence goes on from NZ_JBIWFW010000007.1 coordinate 50,098, forward strand.
TCCCCTTCCTCGGCTACGCCCGCAACCCCCGCAAGGCCAAACTCCTCCGCGAATCCGGCGCCGAAACCATCGTGGACTCCCTGGAACCCCTCCTGCGCACCTTGCGCACCCTGCGGGAGCCACGGGGCCGCGCCTGAGCCCTCGACGTCCACCTCTCCCGGCCCGATGAGGAGGTTGACGGGGCTGCGCCGACGATACGGACGGCCGTGACGAGGGCTGGATCCAGTCGCGGCGGGGCAGCGGCTCCCGTGTCCTCAAGAACCAGCGCATACAGTCCCCGGCGGCCAAGGCCACCCGATCGCGCCGGGGCGTGACGCTGGGACCGCTCATCAGTGAGGCCTTCGAGCAGGAAGAAGTGACCCCGGACGCTGCTGTCCGAGTAGCGGCCGAGGCCGTGTGTCCTGAGTGGCTCAAAAGCACCGGAGGTCTCCGGTAGCATCTCCGGCACCGCGTGAGCAACCGCTCCGTCCCACCGCACTGGCCTGACCCGCCGGACGCCCAGCTGAGGGTGCACCACCCTTCCACTCACCCCAGCCGCGCTCCGACAGTGCGCAGTATGTCCTGATGTCGTACCTTTTGCCATACCTTCGTTCGTGCTTGCGTGAGTCAGGGAGCGGCCGTGGGCGCACCTCCTCCCCCCCGTCCCTCCCTCGGGGAGCTTGCCGCGCGCGACGTCCGGACGTTCGTACGGCTCGCCGTCGAACGCGGTGAGGCGAGCAGCGGGCACCACAACGAGAACTATGTGCTGCCCCTGACGGACCGTGTGGCGAACCTGCTGGGCAAGCCGGCGGGCACCAAGGTGACCGTGCGGATCCGTCGCGCCGAGGTGCTGCCCGTGGTGATCAGGACGTGGGACGACGAGGCCCGGATCCTGGACGCCGCCAATGGCGTCCTGCCGCACGCACCCCAGTGCCTCCTGGACGGGGACGACTTCACCATCCACAGCCATGTGGAAGGCGTACCGCTCTCCAGCGTCTGCGCCAACGGCAAACCCCTCGACACGCTCCTGATCAGGGCGCTGGCCGGGCTGCTGGCCCGGATGGCCCAGGTGCGCAGGGGGGCGCTGCCTCCCCTGCCGGCCGGCTGGCCCGGCAACCACTCGGACAGCCAAGGGTTCCTGCAGACGCTGGCCAGGCTTGCGGACCGGCAGATCCGTCAGCCCAATTGGCCCGCTTTCGGAGGACTGTTCGCGCAGCTGGGCATCCCGGAGGACGCCATGATCCGGCTGGCCGAGCGCGTCCCCGCGATGGCGAGACGGCCGTACAGCCTGCTCCACGCGGACCTGCACCGCGACAACCTGATCATGTCGTACGGAGGCGTGCCGCCCCTGATCTGCGTCGACTGGGAACTGGCGACCTACGGCGACCCGCTGCACGACCTCGCCACGCACCTTGTGCGGATGCAGTACCCCGCCCACCAGTGGGACGAGGTGATCGGCGCATGGGCGGAGGCGATGCAGCGGATCCGCCCCGCAGCGGTGAACGGCCTGGACAAGGATCTGCGCCACTACGTGGCCTTCGAGCGGGCACAGTCCGTCTACCCGGACGTGATGCGTGCCGCCGAGGCCCTGGCGAACGCGCCCGACCCGAAGAGCCTGGACGATGCGACCGCCTCCGTGCACCGGGCACTGGAAGCGGCCGCACAACCGCTCGGGCTGCGAAACATCCCGGACGCGGCGGAGGTGGAGCGGATCCTCTACCGGTGGCGCGCCCCCCGCACGGTGTTCCGGGGCAGCGGCTCCGGCAGCGCAGCCGAGAGGATCTCGTGGGACTGGGACGCGCGTCTCCCGACGCGCGACGATTTTCCCGCGACCGCCGTGGGTGACGCCCTGCTCGCCGAAGGCATGGCGTCGGCCAGCAGGGTGTTCAAGGGCACGGCCCACCTCAATTCGGTGGTCCGCGTGCCCGGGTTCGGCCACCCGGTCGTGGTGCGGCGGAAGGTGGCCAACAGTTGCCGTCGCGAGCCGTGCTTCCTCAGCGAGCACGCCGTGCTGCGGGCCATCGAACAGTCCGGGGTGGCGGTGGCGGCCCCCAGGGCCCTCGCGCTGGGACACAGCCACGGGGGGCAGCCCTTCGCCATCCACACCTATGTCGGCCCCGAGGACACTGACCGCCCGCCCAGCCATCCCGTGCACGGGCTCCTGCCGCACGAGGCGGACGGGCTCGTCGATCAGCTGTGCGCGCTGACCGGTGTGGACTACACGGAACTCGATCCCGCCGCAGGCGAAGGGGCCTTCTTCGCCTGGCTGTGCGATCAACTCGTGATCCTGGTGGCCGGCCTGCCGAAGGAGTCCCAGCAGCTGGCCCGCCTCCTCGGGCTGCCCGACGCGCCCCGGCTCCGGCAGATCCTGTCCCGCCACCGGGTGAGCGACCGCCGACCGGCCCTGCTGCACGGCGACCTGAACCCGTGGAACCTCGTGCGCCCCAGGGACTTCCAGGCCCTGACCATCATCGACTGGGAGATGGCCCTGGTCGGGGACCCGTTGTACGACCTCGTCCGGCACATGCACCTCACCCCCACCCGCCCCGAGATCCGCGAGCGGATGTTCCGGCGCTGGGAGCGTCTCCTGCCCGCCGAGTACACGGCAGGCTGGCGGGAGGACTGGCGGGTGTACCGGGGGCTGGAGACCGTCCGGTCCGCATACGTGGACCTGGACCGTCTGGTGACCGGGGCGAGCCTGGACGCCCCCAACGTCCGCCGCGTCGTCGACTCGTACGCGATGACCCTCGCGGTGGCCACGGGCTCCCTGGGCCTGCCCATCCGCCCGACGGCGAACCCCTGTCTTGCCCGCGCTTTGGCCTAGGGAGACCATGACGGGACCGGAAGGCCGGTCGGCCGGGGATGTGACGGTCCGCCGGCGTCGTGCTCCCGCGAGCCGGTACTCGTCGGTGCATGCCGCTCGCTCCTACCGCTGGAGCTCCATGACCTCGGCGACCACGCAGCTGACGTTGTCGGGGCCGCCGGAGTCGTTGGCGAGGGTGACGAGTTCGCGGACCGCCTGTTCGGGCTCCGTCGTCCGGGAGAGCACTCGGTGGATCTCCTCGGTCGGCACGACTGTCGACAGACCGTCGGAGCAGAGCAGGTACCGGTCTCCCCGCCGGGCGTCGTGGAGGCGCATGTCGGGGGTGGCGCCGGCTCCCTGGCCCAGGGCTCGTATCAGCAGTGACCGCTGGGGGTGGGAGGCGGCCTCTTCCGGACTGAGGCGCCCTTCGTCGACCATCGACTGCACCATGGTGTGGTCGTGGGTGATCTGGAACAGCTCCCCGTCGCGCAGGAGGTAGAGGCGGGAGTCGCCCACGTGGACGAGGGCCAGTTGCGATCCGGTCCAGAGCATCGCGGTGAGTGTCGTGCCGGCCTCTTCGGGTGAAGAGCCGGCTCCGGCGACGCCGTGCACCGCGTGTTCGGCCTGTTCGACGGCGTCTTCGAGGACGTTGAGGAGATCGCCTGCCGGGATGCTGCCGGCTTCGAGGTGCTTGAGTGCGTCGACGGCGGCCGCGCTCGCGGGGGCTCCCCGGCGGCCGTAGCCGTCGGCGACGGCGAGCAGGCGGGACCCGGCGTAGGCGGTGTCCTGGTTGCTCTCGCGGACGAGGCCCGTGTCGGACAGGGCAGCGCAACGGATTCCGAGGGGCTTGGCGGTCGGGGACATGGCAGGGTCCTTCCGGGACAGGTGGTCGATGAGGAAGGCGGCCAGGTCCCGCCTGGCGGCGGTGTCGGCTTCGACCTGGGCCCAGAACGAGCGGATCTCCTGGGACGCGGGACCCGCCTCCAGCGCGCAGACCTTCTGGATGCGGGCCAGAGGCATTCCCAGGCGTCTGAGCCAGGCGACCAGTCGGGCCTGGTCCAGTTGCTCCGGTGCGTAGAGGCGGTAGCCGGTCACCGGGTCGACGCGAGCGGGGGTCAGCAGGCCGAGTTCGTCGTAGAGCCGCAGCGCCTTCGGCGACAGCCGGGATGCCTTGGCGAACGCTCCGATGGTCAGCAACCCCATGCCTCGCTCCTCCTCCGGGCACGTCGCCCGGCCTCACCGATGCTGTGGGCTCCCCCAAGGTGAAGGTCAACCACGCGTTCCGCTCGGCTGCGTCCGGTGGCTCGACCGATACCGGGCCGTCCCGTCCGGGTCGGCGGTGAGTGCGGCCGTGCCGTCGGGGGCGAAGAGGGGCCGTCCGCACTCGCGGAGGCAGGACGTGGACCGCTCGGTGCCCTGACCGCCGGGTGGCGTGGCGCACTCTTGCAAGCGGGGTGCTTGCAATTGTTAGCGAGGGTGGTGCAAGGTAGAGGCATGGCATCGCTCAACGTCGGCAATCTCGGTGAGTACCTGCGCGAGCAGCGGCGCAACGCGCAGCTGTCGCTGCGGCAGCTCGCCGACGCCGCCGGGGTGTCCAATCCGTATCTGAGCCAGATCGAGCGCGGGCTGCGCAAGCCGAGCGCGGAGGTGCTCCAGCAGGTCGCCAAGGCGCTGCGCATCTCCGCCGAGACGCTGTACGTGCGGGCCGGCATCCTCGACGCCGAGCGCGAACGGGACGAGGTGGAGACGCGCGCCGTCATCCTCGCCGATCCCTCGCTGAACGAGCGGCAGAAGCAGGTGCTGCTCCAGATCTACGAGTCCTTCCGCAAGGAGAACGGGTTCGGGATCACCAAGGCGGACGGCCCGGCGGACGGGCGGACGGACGACGAGGTCCGCGGCGCGGACGGTGTCCGCCCGCCCGGCGGGGACGTTCCGGACGTGCCCGGCGCCCCGCGTGCCCGGGGCGGCGGCGCCGAGGACACCAGTGACGCCACCGGCACCCGCACGTCCCGCGGCAGTGACGCCGATCCGCGGAAGGAGGCCGGCTGAACCCGCGCCCTCAGGGGCCGCGCGGCCGGCCGATCGCGGAACACCACAACCCTCAGCCGAAAGTGACCGGGAGGTCCACCACCATGGCCATCACCGACGACCTGCGCAAGACCCTCAGCGACCCGACGCCGCTCTACTTCGCCGCGGGCACCGCGGACCTGGCCCTGCAGCAGGCCAAGAAGGTGCCCGCCCTGGTGGAGCAGCTGCGCGCCGAGGCCCCGGCCCGTATCGACGCGGTGCGCAACACCGACCCCAAGGTCGTCCAGGAGCGGGCCGCCGCCCGTGCCAAGGAGGCCGGCAACCGCGTCCGGGAGACGCAGTCGACCCTCCAGACCCGGGTCGGCGAGTTCATCAACTCCCTGGACTCCGACCTCAAGAAGCTCTCCACCAACCTCGACGCCGACCTGAAGAAGCTCGGCGAGACCGCCCAGGACCTCGCCCTGCGCGGCGTCGGCGTCGCCGCCGAGTACGCCGTGAAGGCCCGTGAGACCTACGAGAAGGTCGCCGAGCACGGCGAGCAGACCGTGCGGACCTGGCGCGGCCAGGCGGCCGAGGGCATCGAGGACATCGCCGAGGAGGTCGAGGAGCTCGCCATCGCGGTCGAGCCGAGGACCGAGCCGGTCGAGGTCAAGCAGGACAGGCCCGCCGAGGCCAAGCCCGCCGAGGCCGCCGCGGCGAACAAGCCGGCGCCGGCGAAGAAGGCTCCGGTGAACCGCAAGACCACGGCCGCCAAGAGGACCACGCCGCCCGCCAAGTAGAGGGCACCCGCGCCCGGCGCTTCCGGGCGGGTTCCGCGGGCCGGGCACCCTGGGGGTGTCCGGCCCGTTCTACGGGTACGGTGGCCGCAAGTGAAACGGGAGAGATCGGGCGGTGGACAGCATGCTGATGTTGGGCTTCGCGGGGTTCCTGGGGCTGTTGAAGATCCTGCTCATGGCCCTGGCCGCGTTCGGGCTGTTCGACGCCGCGTTCCGGCGCGAGGACGCCTTCCGCGCGGCCGACAAGCAGAACAAGGTGTTCTGGCTGATCATCCTGGCCCTGGCGCTCGTCGTGAGCTACCTGTTCTCGATCCTGTCGTTCCTGCCGATCATCGGCGTGATCGCGAGCATCGTCTACATCGTCGACGTACGGCCCGCGCTGAAGCAGGTGTCGGGCGGCAGCGGCTGGGGCCGCCGCCGTGGCAGCAGCAGCGACGGCCCGTACGGCCCCTACAACGGCGGACGCTGAGCCCGGGGGCCGTATCGGGGCGGTCTCAGGGGCTCCGGACCCGCTTCTCGGCACGCGGCGGGCCCGCTGAGGGGCCCGATCCGAGCCCCTACGGCTCCCGGTCCAGCAGGACCACCGCCACGTCGTCGGTCAGCTCGCCGCCGTTGAGGTCACGGACCTCGTTCACCGCCGCGCGCAGCAGAGCCTCGCCACGCAGGCCCTGGGCCAGCTGGCGGCGGACCATCTCCACCATGCCGTCCTGGCCGAGCCGCTCGCCGTCCGCGCCGACCCGGCCCTCGATCAGGCCGTCGGTGTAGAGCATCAGGCTCCACTCGGCGCCCAGCTCGACCTGCATCCGGGGCCAGCGCGCCCCGGGCAGCAGGCCGAGGGCGGGGCCGTTGTTGTCGTAGGGCAGCAGCTTGGCGGATCGGCCCGGGCGGGCGACCAGCGGTGCCGGATGGCCGGCCAGGCACAGGCCCGCCCGGCGTCCGTCGGGTGCGATGTCGACCGTGCAGACCGTCGCGAAGATCTCGTCGTCGGCGCGCTCGTGCTCCAGCACCTGCTGCAGGGTGTTCAGCAGTTCGTCGCCGCACAGCCCCGCCAGCGTCAGCGCCCGCCAGGCGATGCGCAGCTCCACGCCGAGCGCGGCCTCGTCCGGGCCGTGCCCGCAGACGTCGCCGATCATGGCGTGCACGGTGCCGTCGGGCGTGCGCACGGCGTCGTAGAAGTCGCCGCCGAGCAGCGCGCGCGAGCGGCCGGGCCGGTAGCGGGCGGCGAAGCGGAGCGAGGCCCCGTCCAGCAGGGGGGTCGGCAGCAGACCGCGCTCCAGGCGGCGGTTCTCCTGCGCGCGCAGCCTGCCTTCGGCGAGCCGGCGCTCGGCCGTGTCGGAGCGCTTGCGCTCCACCGCGTACCGGATGGCGCGGCTCAGCAGCCGCCCGTCCAGCTCGTCGCGGAACAGGTAGTCCTGGGCGCCGACCCGCACCGCCTCCGCGCCGCGCTCGGCGTCGCCGGACGCGGTCAGCGCGAGGACGGCGTGCCGGGGCGCGATCTCGAGCACGTGCTTGAGCACGGCCAGCTCGTCGTCGGCACCCGCCCGGCCGGGCGCGGGCAGCGCGAGGTCCAGCAGGATGCAGTGGACGTCGTCCGTGAGCAGCCGTCCGGCCTCGGTGAGGTTGCGGGCCGTCCGGATACGGATCGGCTTGCCCGCCTGGTCGAGCAGGTCGGGCACGATCGGTGAGCCGCCGGGGTCGTCCTCGATCAGCAGCAGCGTGAGGTTGGTGCTGTGGGCGTGGGCGGTGTCGCGGGTGTTGTTCTCGACCGTGGCTTCCTTGGGCAGGGCCTGTGCGGCGGAGGGGCCGCCGCCGTGGGGCACGGTCTGCGCCTGACCGCTCTCCGCGGCCGGGAACGCTTTCTGCCGCGGTACGGGCACGGGCATCGTGTTGGTTCCTTCCCTCCCCCCGAGGGCACGGTGGGCACGAGGGATCTCGCTCCACCGACGGGGACACTAGCGGTAGTAGGCGCCGCAGCGGAATGGTGTGAGGCGCGTCGCTCGGGCCGCGGCCACCGTCATATGCCGCGTTTCCTGCCGGAGTTGTACAGGGCCCCCCAGGGGTGGGCATGACGTAGCTCACTTCGGCGGGAGGTTTGACGGCGCACCCGGGTGCGATCCGTCACATGGTCCAGGTCACGGCCGCATTCCTGTTCGGTCCGCGTCCTGTTCGGTCCGCGTCCGGGTCGGTCCGGGTCCCCGCCGGGCCCGTCAGCCCGCGTCGGGCCGTACGACCCCCAGGATCGGCATCGAACCCGCGCCCGCGACGGTCACCGTCCGCCCCGGCCGCGGGGCGTGCACGATCGTGCCGTCGCCGACGTACATCGCCACATGGCTGGCGTCGTCGAAGTAGATGATCAGGTCGCCGGGGCGCATGTCCTTCACGTCCACGTGCCGGAGCTGCTTCCACTGCTCCTGGGAGGTGCGCGGGATGGGGCGGCCGCCCGCGGCCCAGGCCTGCGAGGTCAGCCCGGAGCAGTCGTACGTCTTCGGCCCCTCGGCGCCCCACTCGTACGGCTTGCCGATCTGGGCGGTGGCGTACTCCACCGCCCTGCGGCCGGCCTCGGAAGCCTTGCCGCTGATCTCCTTGAGGACACCCGTGTCGAGCCAGGCCGTCTGCGCCTTCAGGGCGGCCTCCTGCTCCAGCCGCTCCAGGCGCTCCTGCTGCCGCTTCTCCAGCGTGGACTGCAGTTCCTCGGCCGCCTTGATCCGCTGCTGGATCTCCTTCTTCGCCGAGGCCTTCGCCTTGCGGTTCGCCTCCAGTCTCTGCCAGCGGTCGGCGGCGTCCTTCGCGTACTGCTTCAAGTCCTTCTGGGTGCGGGCCAGTTCCGCGAGCAGGCCCTTGGTGGCCCGCTCGCCCTGCAGTACGCGGCCCGCGCCGTCGAGGAACTGCTGCGGGTCGTCGCTGAGCACGAGCTGCGCCGCGGGCGGCAGTCCCCCGGTGCGGTACTGCGCGCGGGCGGCGGCACCGGCCCGGTCCTTCAACTCGTCCAGTCGCTGCTGTCCCTTGACGATCTTCCGGGCCAGGTCGACGATCTCGGCGGACTGCTTGCGGGCCTTCTCCTCGGCGGCGTTGTACGCGTCCGTGGCCACCGCGGCGTCGTGGTAGAGCTTGTCGAGCTTGGCGCGGACGGCTTCGAGGTCCTTGTCCGCGGGCGGGCTCACGGGGGCGGAAGGCGAGCCGGACGGCGGGGCCTTGGGTGAGCCGGCCGGCGCGCCGGGAGAGGCGGAGGCGGGAGGAGTGGGCGCGGGCCCCGCGCTCGCGAACGCCACGCCCGGCGCCCCCAGCACGGTGACCGCGCAGACCACGGCCACGGCCGCCGCGAGCACGCTGCTCCTGCCCCGTCCCATACTCAGCCCCCAAGCTGATTTACCGTCAGTAACTTACGACACCTGGGGGATAGTGCCATGTCCGGGCGAAAAGCGACAGAGGCGCGCTCGGCGTTGCGCGGACGGAACCCGGCCGTACGACGACTTCCCTCCCCACGGCGGACACCGGGCATGACGATCTCCCCGCCTGTGTGACGAACGACTCACGAAGATCGTTCCCCGCAGGTCGGGGCGGGTACGGCGGTCAGCCGCGCGGTGCCAACGCCTTCCAGGCCACCGTGACTTCGCCCTGCCGCCACCGCGCGGGCCCGTCCGTCACCGGCCAGCCGGCCGTCAGGTCGCGCACCGCGCGGATCCAGCGCTGGCGGGCGCCGTAGGAGGCGTAGGGCGCGGCGGCCGCCCAGGCGCGGTCGAAGTCTCGCAGGAAGGCGTGCACCGGCTCACCGGGGACGTTGCGGTGGATGAGCGCCTTCGGGAGACGTTCGGCGAGGTCGGAGGGGCGGTCCAGGGAGCCGAGGCGGGTGGCGAAGGTGACCGTGCGGGGGCCCTCGGGGCCGAGCGCGACCCAGACGTGCCGGCGGCCGATCTCGTCGCAGGTCCCCTCGACGAGCAGCCCTCCGCGCGAGTGCCCGTCCGCCGGGGCGAGCCGCGCGCACAGCCCCTCCCAGACGGCGGCGACCTCGGCCTCGTCGTACTGCCGCAGCACGTTCGCCGCGCGGATGAGGTGCGGCCGCCGGGCGACGGGGACCTCGAAGCCGCCGTGCCGGAAGACCAACCCCTCGCGTTCGTACGGCTTCGCGGCCGCCACCCGCGCCGGTTCGATCTCGACGCCCACCACACGTGCGCGGGGCGCGGCGGTGCGCAGCCGGTGCAGCAGTTCGACCGCCGTCCACGGGGCGGCGCCGTAGCCGAGGTCGACGGCCACCGGGGCGGCGGCCCGGCGCAGCTCGGCGCCGTGCGTGGCCGCGATCCAGCGGTCCATCCGGCGGAGCCGGTTCGGGTTGGTCGTCCCGCGCGTCACCGTGCCCACGGGGCGGGTCGCTGCGCGGGATGTCATGGATACGAGGGTATGCGGGCCCCGGGCGGGCACCCGGAAGGGGACGCGCGCCGCGGTCGGGGCCGTAGGCCGCCCCCTCTGGCTTCCGTCCCGGCCACCCCTGGCTCCCGCCCCGGCACCAGCCCAGCCCCCGCCCCGGAGCCCACGCCCCGAGCCTCGCCCGGGCCCCGCTCCGGCCCCCATCGGGGACCCTCCCGACCTCATCCGCCGCCCGGTCGAACGATTGATCGAGATCAAGTAATGATTGAGCAAAGAGGACCGTACCGGAAATGGAGCCAACTCCTCCGGCGTTAGCCCCTGAAGGGCGCTCCGCGCCCGCCGTACGGCATGCCCGCAGCGAGGAGGAACGCCACGTGAGCCAGTACGTCAGCAGGCTCGGGCGTCGCTCCGCGGCGGCGCCCTCGCGGCTCAGGCTGCACCGGCGGCCCCGCCGGGTCGCCCTGCTCTCCGTGCACACCTCCCCGCTCCACCAGCCCGGCACGGGCGACGCCGGCGGCATGAACGTCTACATCGTGGAGCTCGCGCAGCGCCTCGCCGCGATCAACATCGAGGTCGAGATCTTCACCCGGGCCACCGCGGGCGGCCTCCCGCCGTCCGTCGAACTCGCCCCCGGCGTCCTCGTCCGGCACGTCGACGCCGGCCCCTACGAGGGCCTCGCCAAGGAGGACCTCCCGGCCCAGCTGTGCGCCTTCACGCACGGTGTGATGCAGGCCTGGGCCGGCCACCGCCCGGGCCACTACGACCTCGTGCACTCGCACTACTGGCTCTCCGGCCACGTCGGCTGGCTCGCCGCCCAGCGCTGGGGCGTCCCCCTGGTGCACGCCATGCACACCATGGCCAAGGTCAAGAACGCCAACCTGGCCGACGGCGACACCCCCGAGCCCGCCGCCCGCGTCATCGGCGAGACCCAGATCGTCGCCGCCGCCGACCGGCTCGTCGCCAACACCGCCGAGGAGGCCGACGAACTCGTCCGGCACTACGCCGCCGACCCCGCCAAGGTCGCCGTCGTGCACCCCGGCGTCAACCTCGGCCGGTTCCGCCCCGGCGACGGCCGCGCCGCCGCCCGCGAGCGCCTCGGCCTGCCGCAGGACGCGCTCGTCCCGCTCTTCGCCGGCCGCATCCAGCCGCTGAAGGCGCCCGACGTGCTGCTCAGGGCCGTCGGCGCCCTCCTGGACGAGCGGCCCGAGCTGCGCTCCCGCATCATCGTGCCCATAGTCGGCGGCCCCAGCGGCAGCGGCCTGGCCAAGCCGGAGGGGCTGCAGAAGCTGGCGGCCCGGCTCGGCATCGCCGACGTCGTACGGTTCCGGCCGCCGGTCGGGCAGGAACAGCTCGCGGACTGGTTCCGGGCCGCCTCGGTCCTGGTCATGCCCTCCTACAGCGAGTCCTTCGGCCTGGTCGCGATAGAGGCCCAGGCCGCCGGCACGCCGGTGCTCGCGGCCGCGGTCGGCGGGCTGCCGGTGGCCGTGCGGGACGGGGAGACGGGGTACCTGGTGCGCGGGCACGACCCGGCCGACTACGCGCGCGTGCTGCGCGGCTTCGCCGACGACCCGCACCTACCGGACCGGATGGGCGCCGCCGCCGCCCGGCACGCGCGGTCCTTCGGCTGGGACGCCTCGGCCGCCGCCACGGCCGACGTCTACACGGCCGCGATGCAGGCCCACCGCCGTCGCGTACGCTCGCACCATGGGTGAGGCAGAGCAGCAGCGGGCGGCGCAGGTCATCGAGGGCGTGCTCAAGGACGCCGAACTGGACTGGGAAAGCCCGGAGTCGGGCACGTACGTCACCAAGCTCCCCGGCACCCGCAAGCTGTCGACGACCCTGTCCCTGATCGTCGGCAGGCACTCGCTCTCCCTCAACGCCTTCGTCATCCGCCACCCCGACGAGAACGAGGACGCCGTCCACCGCTGGCTGCTGGAGCGCAACCTCAAGCTGTACGGCGTGAGTTACGCCGTCGACCAGCTGGGCGACGTGTACGTCACCGGCCGCCTGCCGCTGGCCGCCGTCACGCCCGACGAGGTCGACCGGCTGCTCGGGCAGGTGCTGGAGGCCGCCGACGGCAGCTTCAACACCCTGCTGGAACTCGGCTTCGCCTCCGCGATCCGCCGGGAGTACGCCTGGCGCGTGTCCCGCGGCGAGTCGACGCGGAACCTGGAGGCGTTCGCGCACCTGACCGAGCGCCCGGCCGACTGACGACCGACCCTGGCGAACCGACCACGGACTCGGGTCGACTCACCACGGACTCGGGCGGACTGGCGCCGGACCCGGGACGGCTCGTACGGCACTGACGGCAGCCGTACGAGGCTCAGCGCGCGCCGGGCCGGAAGCTCCCGCCGTAGCGGCCCGGCGTCACCCCCACCAGCCTTCTGAAGTGCCGGGTGAGATGGGCCTGGTCGTAGAAACCGGTCGTCGTGGCCACCTCGGCCGGACGCAGCCCCTCAAGCAGCAGCCGCCGGGCGCGGTCGACGCGGCGGGACATGAGGTACTGGTGCGGCGCGATGCCGTAGGCGCCGCTGAACGCCCGTACCAGGTGGGCGGGATGGGCCTGGACGAGCCGCGCGGCCTCGCCGAGGGCGATGCCCTCCGTGACCCGCTCGTCGAGGAGCTCGCGCAGCCGGCGGGCGACGGTGCCGTCGTCGCGGGCGGGCCCGGCGGCCGGCCGCGGCCGCAGATGGGTGCGCAGCCGCTCGCCGACGAGGGTGAGCCGGCTCTCGGCCTCCAGTTCGTCGCCGGGGCGGGCGAGCACGGTGTGCAGCTGCCCGACGCGTCGGCGCAGCAAGGGGTCGCGCAGGCCGGGCCCGTCGACGGCCGGGCCGATCAGGTCGGTGCCGAGGATCGTGGCGTCCAGGTAGAGGACGCGTTTGCGGAAGCCGTGCGGGGTGGCGGGGGAGCCGTTGTGCGGGACGTGCGGCGGCAGCAGCGAGACCGTGTCGTGCGGGGTGCCGTACTCGTGCCGGTCCAGGTCGTACCGTACGGCGCCGTCGTCCACGACGAGCAGCGTCCACGCCTCGTGCACGTGCATCGGATAGGCGTACTCGGTGAAGTGCGCGTGGAAGACCTCCACGACCCCCGGGACGTGAGGGCGCCAGGCGGTGACCTCGGGCTGCGCGGCCATGCAAAGAACGTACAAGACGATGCCGTACGGCGGACGGCAGTCTCACGGCATGAGCATCGAGACCCACGTCCAGCCCCCTGCCGAGACCTCTGGCGAGGCCCCCGTCCGCTTCGACACCAAGATCGCCGTCCTGCTGCGCGCGGACCTGGAGTCCTGGCAGCGCCTGAACGTCACCGCCTTCCTGGTCAGCGGCCTCGGCACGGCGGTCCCCGAGGTGGTCGGCGAGCCGTACGAGGACGGCGACGGGGTGCCGTACCTCTCGATGTTCCGCCAGCCGGTCCTGGTGTTCGAGGGCACCGGGGAGACCCTGACGGCGGCGCACGGGCGGGCGCTCTCGCGGGCGCTGCCCCGCGCGGTGTTCACCGGCGACCTGTTCACGACGGGCAACGACCGTGACAACCGCGCGGCGGTGCGCGCCGTACCGACCGGCGGGCTGGACCTGGTGGGACTTGCGGTGTACGGACCGCGGAACGCGGTGGACAAGGTGCTGAAGGGGGCGCGGATGCATCCGTGAGGGCGGGTGCGAAGGCGCGCGCGGACGCATCCGGAGCCGTCGAACGTGGCGGTCTGCCCGGCCGCGGCGCCATGCCCGCGGTGTGCGGCCACGAGCTCCCGCAAGAAAACCCGTTGGCGGACCGCGGGGGCCGCTGCTACGTTCCCGGAGGCCGTGCGAGAGAACGAGGAGGTGGTACCCGTGAACGCAGTTTCGACATGGGTGCTCTCCTTCGGGGTCACGGTCGGGCGATAGGTCGTCCGGGAGCGCCGTCTCTGAGCCCTCCCGAAAGGCACGACCATGCAGTTCACTTCTGAACGGCGCCTCGACGACGGCGTCCGCGAACGCGAGTTCACCCTCGGCGAGATCCCCGGCACCCTGTGGACGCCTGAATCCACCGCACCGGCTCCGCTGATCCTGATGGCCCACAACAACGGCCTGCCCCGGAGGGAATCCCGGCTGGTGGCCCGGGCCCGGCACTACGCGGCGTACGGCTACGCGGTGGCCGCCGTCGACGCCCCCGGGTGCGGTGACCGGCCCCGTTCCGCCGCCGACGAGCGGGCCCGCGCCGACCTGCGCCGGGCGATGCGGGCCGGGGAGCCGGTCGACGAGATCTTCGAGTCCTTCATCGGCCCGCTGGTCGAAAAGGCGGTCCCGGAGTGGCGGACCACTCTGGACGCCCTCCTTTCGCTGCCCCAGATCGGCGGCCCGGTCGGGTACTCGGGATGGACCGCCGTCGGCATTCGGCTGGCGGTCCTCGACCCGCGCATCGCGGCCGCCGGTCTCTTCGCCGGGGGCTACGTGCCCCGCGCCCAGCGCGAGGAGGCCCGGCAGGTCACCATTCCGCTGCTGTTCCTGCTGCAGTGGGACGACGAAGGCAACCCCCGGCAGCGGGCCCTGGACCTGTTCGACGCCTTCGGCACCAGGGAGAAGACGCTGCACGCCAATCTGGGCGGGCACACCGGCACCCCGTGGTTCGAGGTGGAGGACGGGGGCCGGTTCTACGACCGGCACCTGAAGTGAGGCCCGGGAACTGAGCCGCGCTCCGAAGTGAGCGGGAACCCGTACGCACAACTGCGCAAGCCGCAGGATCGCGTGCGGGTTCCGCGTACGGAGCGCACGGGAATCTGCGAACCCGCGCTCTTCCGGGAGGGCGGGTGCGAAGGTGCCCGCGGACACGTCCGGGACGGCTGGCGTGAAGGCGCCCGCGGACGCGTCCCGGGAGCGGCGGGCCGGCGCGGGGACGGCGTGACGCCGGCGGCAGGCCCGCGCGGGCCTGCCGCCGCGATCACGCTCGGACGGCTTCCGGACGCACGCTCACGCGGCCGCGACCCGGGGCGCGGCGCTCTCCGGGACCGCGGCGCTCTCGGGGACTTCGGTGCTCTCGGGGACTTCGGTGCTCTCCGGGACCACGGCACCGGTCGGCTGCTCCTTGGGCAGGCTCCGCATCAGCACCCCGTAGCCGACGGCCGCCGCCGTGCCGACGAGCGCGCACAGGCCCCACAGCCACCCGGCGCCGAGGTGGTCGATGACGTAGCCGGACATCAGCGGGGCGATCAGGGCCGCCAGCGACCAGGACAGGGTGTACACGCCCTGGTAGCGGCCGCGGCCGTGCACCGGGGACAGCCGCACGACCAGCCCGGTCTGCGTGGGCGCGTTGAGCATTTCGCCGAGCGTCCACACGCAGACCGTCAGGGCGAACGCGCCGACCGACCCGGCGAAGGCGGTGAGCCCGAAGCCGTACCCGGCGAGCAGGGACGAGACGACCAGCAGCCGGCGCGGGTCGCGGTGCTCGATGAACCGGGTGACCGGGATCTGCAGCGCCACGATCAGCACACCGTTGACGGCGAGCGCCATGCCGTAGTCGGCGGGGGCGAACCCGGCCGTGCCCATGGCCACCGGCAGGCCGACCGAACCCTGCTGGAAGATCAGGGCCACCAGGAAGGACAGCCCGACGACGGCCATGAAACGCCCGTCGCGCAGCACGGTGACGAGTCCGACGGCGTCCGGCGTGCCGCCCTGCGCACCGGACGGCACGGCCGGCCGGGACTCGGGCAGCCTCAGGAAGACCACGACGGCGCAGACCAGGGTCATCCCCGCCTCGATCAGGAAACCGGCGAGATAGCTGTACTCGGCGATGAAGCCGGCGGCCATGGAGGAGACGGCGAAGCCGAGGTTGATCGCCCAGTAGTTGAGCGAGAAGGCCCGCACGCGGTCCTCGGGCCGCACGATGTCGGCCATCATCGCCTGCACGGCCGGCCGGGAAGCGTTGCTGCTCAGGCCGACGAGGAAGGCGACGGCCGCGATGGCGACGGGGTCGTGCACGAATCCGAGCACCGCGACGGAGACGGCGGTGGCGGACTGCGCGACGAGCAGGGTCGGCCGCCGCCCGAGCCGGTCGGCCATCACACCGCCGCCGAGGGAGGAGACGACACCGCCGAGCCCGTGGAGCGAGGCGACGAGACCGGCGTACGTGGCGGAGTAGCCGCGGTCCAGGGTCAGGTACAGCGCCATGAAGGTGGCGACGAAGGCGCCCAGCCGGTTGACCAGGGTGCTGGTCCACAGCCACCAGAACGCACGGGGGAGTCCCGAGACGGTCTCCCGGGCGGCACCTCTGAGACGGGCGACGGACATGACGGGATCCCCCTACGGCTGCGGCGGTGATGTAAGCGGCTCATGCGGCGAGCACAACTTACGACCGGGCGACCCGAAGGAGCCACTCAATTAACAGAAGCCGTCAACCGTCCGCCTGCCGGGCAGGCCACGCAGGGGTTCGAATGCGTGGATTACGCTCTGAGGCATGGCCGACGCACCGTACAAGCTGATCCTCCTCCGCCACGGCGAGAGCGAGTGGAACGCGAAGAACCTGTTCACCGGCTGGGTGGACGTCAACCTGAACGAGAAGGGCGAGAAGGAGGCAGTCCGCGGTGGCGAGCTCCTGAAGGACGCCGATCTCCTCCCCGACGTGGTCCACACGTCCCTCCAGAAGCGCGCGATCCGCACCGCGCAGCTCGCGCTGGAGTCCGCCGAGCGGCACTGGATCCCGGTCCACCGCTCCTGGCGCCTGAACGAGCGCCACTACGGCGCCCTGCAGGGGAAGGACAAGGCGCAGACCCTCGCGGAGTTCGGCGAGGAGCAGTTCATGCTGTGGCGCCGCTCCTACGACACCCCGCCGCCGCCGCTCGAGGACGGCACGGAGTTCTCCCAGTCCGACGACCCGCGCTACGCCTCCATCCCGCCGGAGCTGCGCCCGAGGACGGAGTGCCTGAAGGACGTCGTCTTCCGGATGCTCCCGTACTGGTACGACGGCATCGTCCCGGACCTGCTGGCCGGCCGCACGGTCCTCGTCGCCGCCCACGGCAACAGCCTGCGCGCCCTGGTCAAGCACCTGGACGGCATCTCGGACGCCGACATCGCGGGACTGAACATCCCGACCGGCATCCCCCTCTTCTACGAGCTGGACGCCGACTTCAAGCCCGTCACCCCCGGCGGCCGCTACCTCGACCCCGAGGCGGCCGCGGCGGCGATCGAGGCGGTCAAGAACCAGGGCAAGAAGAAGTAAGCAGAGCTGATCAAGCCCCCTGCCTGCGGTTTTTCCGCCGGCAGGGGGCTTGTCGCTGTGCTGGGGCCGTCTCTGGGCCGCGAGCTGCTGACCGGGCCGTCAGGCGGCAGGACCGGGGGAGTGCGGTTCCGGCTCCGCAGGTTCACGGACTGCCCGACGGCAGGAAGCCCAGATCACTTCTCGCGTCACGTCAGGTTTTGTGACTTGAGCTCTTCTGGAACTCGCGTTCGGCTCCGCGTACGTTGTTCAGGACGTCCTTACCCTGTCGGTCCACCAGTCGCGTGACACTTTCTTGCAGTATGCCAAACAAGATCGCCCAGGCGATGATCTGCGGCCCGCTATCCAGGTTTGAAAGACCTGGAACGAAGCCACCGTGGATCAGGACGAGACCCATCAGTGCAGCCAAGGCTCCCACTGGGATCCGAAGAAGCACCAGCATCAAGGGGACCGAATACGGGGTAGACGTCCCTTGAATCCCTTTCAGGGAGACCGCCGCTGCGAAGGCCGCCGCAGCTGATCCGAACGCCATTACCATCAACATGTCCTGACCGGTTGCCGAGTTGCCGATCGGGCAGATTTGGGGCTTTGCCGGATCTGGTTTGAAGCAGATGTTCGACACGATCGTCGATGGAGAGAAAAATCCCCAAAAAATGAAAAGTCCAGCAATGACCGCTGTTGCCATCACGGACGCCAGCAGTATATTGCGAAAACTCCGAGCCTTCGCCCGCTCCTTTTCTTCTGCCATCTGAGCAGCCAGCAGCGTGGTGATGGCGAGTTCACGCATGTCTTCGGTGAGCCTGTGGCCGTTGCTCCGGAGTTGCGCCTCTAGCCTGGCGCGCCGAGGATCTTCGCCGCCCAGATGCTGTCGGGCGTTCGCCAGCACGAATGGTCCCAATTCGCCCAGTTCCCCCTCGGGGGTCAGGCGAATAAGTTTCGTTTCCGCCCTGTGTATATTGGCGAATGCTCGATCGATATCGGCTCCGGTGATTATGGCCCATAGATTCTTCTTGCGATCTGCCGCCTGCCGTGCAGCGTTGAGGTGCGTTTCAATCTTTGCGGCGATCTCCACCTCGTGCGGCGCAAGTCCGTGAGGGTTGAGCGACTTGATCCGGTTGAGCTGACACTGCAATTCTGCAATGTGTGCAACCATGCGCTGCCACCATGAGGACCTGGCGTATCCAGCCACATCATTATCCGGGTCCAGCGCAGCCTTCCTGGTAAATGGCATGACTGACCTCCCGGCAATCCCGGAGGTTAATCGGAGTCCGTCTCTGTCGCCACGCCCGCGCGCTGCTCGGTACACAGCATTCTAAGCGTGCTGGGGCCTAGGTGCATGTCGAAGGCGCTGCAATGTAGTCGATTATTCAAGCGTCGAGAGGTTGAACAATCGAAAGGTGAGGAATTTACGAAATGGCGGCAGATGCATTGCGAGAGGGTGGTGTCGAAGCCTCGCGAGGCCCGGACGGCGTCCGTGCCGCAGCACCGGTTGGCCTGCGGCAGTTGCTCCGGTCAGGCGGGCGCGGGCATGAAGCCGCCGCGGGTGGTGCCCGAGGACAGCAGGGCTGACCAGTCGAGTGCCTCGGGCAGGTGTTCCAAAGACAGGACCACTGCTCCGCCGGCCTGCTCGGCATCCGCGCACCAGTCGCCCATGCCGCTCGGTGCCGTGCCCTCGTCGGCCCCGCCGACCACCGGCGCGGCGAGGGCGGGGACGACGAGCCCGTGGTCCCCAGGTCCGTCCACGACGCACAGGGTGAGTCGAGGAACGATGCTCCAGCCCTCGCACAACGGCACCGCCCCGTCCGGCGCGGTCAGGAGCGGCAGGGCATCGTGGACGGGCGCGGCGGCCAGCAGAAGCACGGGCGTGGCACCACGGACGAACAGAGTTTTCTCAGGATCCAGCAGCACGGGACCACTCTCGCAGGCCGGGGCATCGGGACGGCAGGGGGGCCGACAATCCGTTTCAGGATTCGATGAGGCTTCGTGCCCCAGGTACGTACGCCAGACGTGCCCGCCGTGCGGCCCGCTGAAGCAACGTGACCTCGACTGGCGGAAGCGCGCGGTGTGCCCCCGGCAGATGGCCGGGGGCACACTGACTCCTCCGCCGGGCAGCCGTGAGCGCACAGCCGCAAGGGGCTTACGTTTCTCCACGGGCCACAGGCGGCCCCGAGCCGGGGTGTCAGCGGGTGGCGTCGAGTTCGGTGTACATGCCGGACGCGTAGTGGCCGGGGAAGTTGCAGACCAGTTCGTAGCGGCCGGGCGCGAGGGTCAGGGTCGTCCAGCCTCGGGTGCCGGGGGCGATGCCGTCGCCGGTGCCCGCGCCGCAGGTGCGGGAGGCCTCGCCGCGGCTGCCCGTCTCGGCGATCCGCAGGTCGGAGCCGATGGCCCGGTTGCCCGCGGACTGGCCGGCCAGCAGGGGCAGGACGACGACCTCGTGGGCGAGCCGTCCCGCGTTGAACACCCGCAGCGTCACCTTCCCGGCCGGGACCGTCGCCGGGTGGACGGTCAGGTTCATCATGCGCATGCCGTGCCTGGGGCCCGGACCGGGCCCCATGTGCCCCATGTCGCCGGCGAGCACGTCGACCGTGCGGGCGCCCGGCGCGGGGGGAGCGCACCGTCCCCCGTGCGCCCTCCAGGACGAGGGGCCCATGGAGGGGAAGGGGTGGGTGGCGGCCAGCAGCACCGTCGAGGCGATGCCCAGGACCAGGGCGGCGGCCGCCGCGGCCACGACCTGCCACACCCCCGGGCGGCGGCGCGTGCTCACCGGTGCTCCCGCAGCAGCGTGAGGCGGCGCTTGTACTCCTCCTCGTCGATCTCCCCGCGGGCGAAGCGCTCGGCGAGCAGGTCCTCCGCCCGGCGGTTCCCCCAGCCCTGTTCACCGGGGGCACCGGACTGTGTGGGCGGGCCGGACTGCTGATGGCGGCAACCGCCGAAGTAGCGCGCCAGCGCGACGATACCGGCGATCACCAGCGCCCAGAACAGCACCATGAACGCTGCCATGATGAACCAGCCGCCCCAGCCCCATCCGCCGTCGTACCACATCATGACGATCACTTCTTCCGGCCGATTCCGGATTTCCGATCTCCGGTTTCCAGGATGGGGCGGCGGCGCCTCGCCGGGAGTGGGCCATCGTTCCCCGGCCCAGGGCCGGACGGCCCTCCAGCGGGCGTCAGACGACCGTATGGCTGCGGCGCTCGATCAGGACGACGTCGCGCCATACACCGTGGTGCCGGCCGATGCGTTCACGCGTGCCGATGACACGGAACCCGGCCTTCTCGTGCAGGGCGAGGCTGCCGGTGTTCTCGGGGAAGACGCCCGACTGGATGGTCCAGACGCCCGCCGCCTCGGTCGAGTCGATCAGGGCGTTCAGCAGGATCAGGCCGGTGCCGCGGCCGCGGGCGTCGGGGTGGACGTACACGGAGTGCTCGACGACGCCCGCGTACGCGCCCCGGTCCGACACCCGGGTCGCGGCGACCCAGCCCAGGACACGGCCCGTCCCGGCCACGGCGACGTACCGGTGGCCGGGCAGCTTGGCGGCGTCGAACTGCTCCCAGGTGGGCGGCGCCGTCTCGAAGGTCGCGTCGCCCTCCTCGATGCCGAGCCGGTAGATCGCCAGGACCTCGTCGGCGTGCTCGGGGCCCATCGCCACGACACGCGCTCCCGCCGGGGCCGTCATGCCCGCTCCGCCGGGGCGGTCTCGTCGATGTTCGTCATCCGCCCATGGTGAGGTCCCAGCGGGAGCGCATGCAAAGGCCCGTGTCGGCGGGCATCCACCCTGAAGGGTCCATCCGTTTCGGAGGGTGATTCACCCGGATGGCCCGGCATGCGGGGTGCTCAACTGCTGCTTACGGTGGAAATGCCAGTCGCCGGCGTGTGAGGGGCCCCGTTCCGCGGGGCGCGCGTGCCGGCTCAGCACGCCCGGAAGGCGGCTCCACCATGACCACCAGCTCGGACACCCCTGTTCTCGACACCCTCGCCGCCATGACCATCGACTCGCTCGAACGCTGCGGCCTGGACGAGAGCACACTCATCTGCACCCGGATCGCCGCCCTCGCGGCGATGGACGCACCGGCCGTCTCCTACCTCGCCCACGTCGGTCCGGCCGTGCGGGCCAACCTGACGGTCGAGCAGGTGCAGGACGTCCTCGTGGCGGTCGCCCCCGTCATCGGGACGGCGCGCGTGATGGCCGCGGCCGGCCACATCACCAAGGCCCTCGGCTTCACCATCGCCCTGGCCGACGCCGAGGCGCAGGCCATGGCGGAGGCCGAGGCCCAGAGCCGCGGCAAGGGCTGACTCGCGGGTCCGTCACCGTGGAGACGGCAGGGCCCCGGCGTATCCACGTGCGCCGGGGCCCTGTACGGCGTATGTGCGTCAGGTGCGTACGCACGAGCCGTCGGTCGTTCCGTCAGCCGCACTGGCAGGGGCCGCCCGACTGGCAGCCGCAGCCGCAGCCCGAGCCGCAGCCGCAGGCGCCGAAGAGCGGGAGGCTCCTGATCTCGGTGGGCTGCTCGGTCTCGCGTTCCTGCGTGGGGTCGGGCGTGGTGCTGGGGGAATCGGCCATGGGTCCTCCTAGAGGCTGGTGCCTGTGCCCATTGGACGCCCACCGCACTGGGCGCATCAACGGCGCACAGTGGCTCGCGCACGCCCAGCCACCACCCCTTCGCGCCTGTTCAGACCCGAGGAGTCCCGCGTCGGGCGGTCCCGCCGGGCTCCGGGGCAGCCCGCGCCGAGCCCGGGAAAGCCCTCCGAGCACCCCGGGCCAGGCAGCCCCCTCGGCTCTCAGGCCCCCTCGACCCCCGCCACCGGCGGGATGTCCGCGGCCTGGATCTCGTCCGCGTGCTCGCCCGTCACCAGGTACACGACGCGCTTGGCCACCGCGACCGCGTGGTCGGCGTAACGCTCGTAGTAGCGGCCGAGCAGGGTGACGTCGACGGCGGTCTCGATGCCGTGCTTCCAGCGGTCGTCGATCAGGTGCTGGAAGAGGGTGCGGTGGAGCAGGTCCATCTCGTCGTCGTCCTGCTCCAGCTGGAGCGCGAGGTCGACGTCCTTGGTCACGATCACCTCGGCCGCCTTCGCCATCAGGCGCTGCGCGAGCTGGCCCATCTCCAGGATCGTCGCGTGCAGGTCCTGCGGGACCGCGCGCTGCGGGAAGCGCAGCCGGGCGAGCTTCGCCACGTGCTGGGCGAGGTCGCCCGAGCGCTCCAGGTCGGCGGACATGCGCAGCGACGTGACGACGATCCGCAGGTCGGTGGCGACCGGCTGCTGGCGCGCCAGCAGGGCTATGGCCTTGGCCTCCAGGTCGTGCTGGAGTTCGTCGACCTTCTTGTCGGCCTCGATCACGCTCTCGGCCAGCTTGAGGTCGGAGTCGAGGATGGCCGTGGTGGCGCGCCCGATCGCCGACCCGACCAGCCGGGCCATCTCCACCAGACCGTCGCCGATCGAGTCCAGTTCCTCGTGGTACGCGTCCCGCATCAGGGTTTCCCTCTCGTGCGTCTTCGTTCGGGGTTCGGGGCCGGAGCCCCTGGTCGAACCAGCGGTACGAACCCCACGCTCCCACGTTCCGGCCCGTACGCGTCCGTTTCCGACCTCCCAAATGAACCAATACTGGCTCCAAGGTGAACTCTGGGCGACGAGTGTTCGAGCTCGCACTCGGACGGCTGTGGTCACCTCGCACGCCATGCCTAACCTGGATGCATGGACGTGAACGCGGCGGTCGCCGCAGCGGCAGCGATCGCCGGTGTGCTCACCGGTGTGATCGCCATGCTGGCGTTCCGCTGGAGCGAGCGCGAGCAGAAGCGCCCGACTCGTACTTCCCTGCACACCGACGCGGTGCTCCCGCCCGGAGTGGACACCGTGCTGTCCGTTCTGCGCTCCTCCGCCGTCGTCCTCGACGAGGCCGACGGCGTCGTGAAGGCGAGCTCCGCCGCGTACGCCCTCGGGCTGGTCCGCGGCGGCAAGCTCGCCGTCGAGCCCATGATCCAGATGACGCGGGACACCCGGCGGGACGGCGAGATACGCCAGGTGGAACTGGACCTTCCGCGGCGCGGGACCGGACGCGGCGAGGCCCTGGCGGTCTCCGCCAGAGTCGCCCCCCTGGGCTCGCGGCTGGTCCTCCTGCTCGTGGAGGACCTCACGGAGGCCCGCCGTATCGAGGCCGTGCGCCGCGACTTCGTCGCCAACGTCAGCCATGAGCTCAAGACCCCCGTCGGCGCGCTCTCGCTGCTGTCCGAGGCCGTCATGGACGCCTCCGACGACCCGGAGGCCGTGGAGCGGTTCGCCGGGCGCATGCAGATCGAGGCGACCCGGCTCACCAACCTGGTGCAGGAGCTCATCGACCTGTCCCGGGTGCAGAACGACGATCCCCTCGAGGACGCCGAGCCGGTCCGCGTGGACGAACTGGTCGCCGAGGCCGTCGACCGCTGCCGGCACCAGGCCGGCGCCAAGCAGATCACGATGGCTGCCGGGGGCACCGCCGACCTGCATGTGTGGGGCAACCGCGGCCAGCTCGCCGCCGCGCTCGGCAACCTCGTCGAGAACGCCGTCAACTACTCCCCGGCCCGCACCCGTGTCGGCATCGCCGCCCGCACGGTGACCTCGCCCGGCGGGGACATGATCGAGATCGCCGTCACCGACCAGGGCATCGGCATCTCGGACAGGGACAAGGAGCGCATCTTCGAGCGCTTCTACCGCGTCGACCCGGCCCGCTCCCGCGCCACCGGCGGCACCGGCCTGGGACTGGCGATCGTCAAGCACGTGGCCGCCTCGCACGGCGGGGAGGTCACGGTGTGGAGCGCCGAGGGCCAGGGTTCCACCTTCACCCTGCGGCTGCCGGAGGCGGCTGCGGCCCGCGACCGTGCACAGCAGCACCCCGACCTCGACGACGAGGCCGGGCAGTCCACCGAGTCATCCCCGTACGCTTCGCTTCCCGCCCCGGAGGTCCTTCCGTGACCCGAGTGCTCGTCGTCGAGGACGAGGAGTCCTTCTCCGACGCCCTGTCGTACATGCTCCGCAAGGAGGGCTTCGAGGTCGCCGTCGCGGCGACCGGGCCCGACGGACTCGACGAGTTCGAGCGCAACGGCGCCGACCTCGTCCTCCTCGACCTGATGCTGCCGGGCCTGCCCGGCACCGAGGTGTGCCGTCAGCTGCGCGGCCGCTCCAACGTCCCCGTGATCATGGTGACCGCCAAGGACAGCGAGATCGACAAGGTCGTCGGGCTGGAGATAGGAGCCGACGACTACGTCACCAAGCCCTTCTCCTCCCGTGAGCTGGTCGCCCGGATCCGTGCCGTGCTGCGCCGCCGCGGCGAGCCGGAGGAGGTCACCCCGGCCGCGCTGGAGGCCGGTCCGGTCCGGATGGACGTCGACCGGCACGTGGTCACCGTCTCCGGCTCCAAGGTCGACCTGCCGCTGAAGGAGTTCGACCTGCTGGAGATGCTGCTGCGCAACGCCGGGCGCGTGCTGACCCGGATGCAGCTCATCGACCGGGTCTGGGGCGCGGACTACGTGGGCGACACCAAGACCCTGGACGTCCACGTCAAGCGCCTGCGCGCCAAGATCGAGCCGGACCCGGGCGCCCCGCGCTACCTGGTGACGGTCCGCGGCCTCGGCTACAAGTTCGAGCCGTAGACCGCGTCCGGGACCCCGTGCCCGTACGAACGCCGAAGGGCGGCACCCTCGCGGAGAGGGTGCCGCCCTTCGGCGTTCGTCCTGAGACTCAGTTGCCGGCCGCGGACTGCGAGGCCGAGTCGCTCGGGGTCGCGGTGGCGCCGGCGGACTCCGACGCCGCCGGCGAGGCGGCCGACGACTTCGAGGGCTTCGACGGCCGGCCGGACTCCGACGCCGACTCGGAGGCGGACGCCGACGGCGAGCCCGTGGCACCCGGCGCCGCCGGGATGTTGCTCGGGCCCCACTTGTCGAAGTAGCTCACGGCCGGGACGACGAAGGCGCGCAGGCTCACGTCACCGGTCTTGCTGAAGCTGAAGGTCAGCTGCTGCGCGTTGCCGTTCTGGACGGCCGTGCCCGGGTCGGTCAGCGCGGCCGACGCGTTGCCCTTGCCGCCGATGACCAGGTAGCCGCCCGCCGGGACGACCAGCTTGCTCTTGCCCTTCGCGGGCGTGAGCTGGGCGGTGCCGTTGCCGCCGACGCGGACCGAGTCCAGCGTCTGGTCGGTGCTGCCGGAGTTGAAGAGCGTCGCGGAGACGACGGCCGGGCCCTTCGTCTGCGAGGTGTCCGGCTGCGTGATGACCACCGCGTTCTGGATCGCGATGTCGCCGACCTTGGTGGCCGCGTTGTCGGGCTTTACCTGGAGCGTCTGGGCGTTGTTGCCGGCGCCGCACGCGGCGAGCGAGGCGATCGAGAACGCGATGGCGGCGGCGGCGAGGGCGCCGCGTCGAAGGCTGCTGCTCACGGCGGCGGCAACTCCTTGAACGTGGGCGGTACAGGGCGGCTCCCTTATAAAGCCACCCTAAGTGTCTGTCAGCGGCCTTAGGTTACCGAGCCGTTCCCGGGCCTTCGCACCCGACCCGCCCCTATGGCCGCCAGGGTGCTCCGGGACCGCCCGAACTCACCCTCTGTCCCCCTGGTCGCCACGCTCACATGTGACTCCCCAGTCACATTGGTCGTGTGCCGACCCTCCATTCACATAAGTCCCAGTGGTACGGCCCCCGCGCCGCGGGCCGGGATTATCCGTGCGGGAAAGCGGGGCGGCTCCCGGTAATTGATCACCGCCGTTCCGCCGCGCTTGTGACGGCGGTCGTGATCAATTCCGGAATCGTCCGGGACGCGACTCGTCTCACCGAACGGAGTAGCGGAAGTCGAGCATCTGGAACCGGACAAATCGGGATGTTCAGCCGTTTGGAGGGGCCGCCGGATGTGTGTAACGTACGGGTTTCACTCCGCGTGAAGTACCCCTCCGACCTGCGAATACCTGCTTCCTCTTGGCGCGTCCGACCCTCCCGAAGCACGTCCCTGTTGCTGTTGTCAAGCCCCGAGATATGCCCTGACCTGCGAAAACGCCATTCAGAAGACGCCGTATCCGTGTTACCCTGGATAGCCACGGAAGGGGTACCTGTCACATGACGTTCAAGGTTGGCGACACCGTGGTCTATCCCCATCACGGGGCCGCGCTGATCGAGGCTATCGAAACTCGCCAGATCAAAGGCGTGGACAAGACCTACTTGGTGCTGAAGGTCGCCCAGGGTGACCTGACGGTGCGTGTGCCAGCGGACAATGCGGAGTTCGTCGGCGTGCGTGATGTGGTCGGTCAGGACGGGCTGGACCGGGTCTTCGAGGTGCTACGCGCTCCGTACGCCGAGGAGCCCACGAACTGGTCGCGTCGTTACAAGGCGAATCTGGAGAAGCTCGCATCCGGCGACGTCATCAAGGTCGCGGAAGTCGTGCGTGACCTGTGGCGCCGCGAGCGCGAGCGCGGGCTCTCCGCCGGTGAGAAGCGCATGCTCGCCAAGGCCCGCCAGATCCTGGTGAGCGAACTCGCTCTCGCGGAGAACACCAACGAGGACAAGGCCGAGGCCCTGCTCGACGAGGTTCTCGCGTCCTGACGCGAGGCACGTCCTGACGCGAGGCTGCGACACCCGCCTCAGATCAGCACACTGCGATGCCGCGGTGCCCGATGACACATCTCCAGTCGCCGGGCGCTGCGGCATGTTCGTACCCGCGCGCATGACGCAGACGTCCTACGACGACGCCCACGTCCCCCACAACGGGGGAAAGCCCCCGCTACTGTCGTGCCGGGCCCGGACGAGCGGCTCGACCGGGGTCACGGAAGGGTCCGGTCAAGGCGTCGCGCCCGGCACGTCCCCCGGCCGGCGGCCGGGGGTGCTGCCTGTGGCCATACCCACGTAGGCCGAGCACACAAACCTGAACAGGAACCGATGTCTGACGATTCGCGCCCTTCGCCGGCGGGCGGCCCGCGGGTGACGCCCGTCGCCGCCGTGATCCCGGCCGCCGGCCGCGGGGTACGCCTCGGTCCGGGCGCCCCGAAGGCGCTCCGCACGCTGGGCGGCACGCCGATGCTCGTCCACGCGGTGCGCGCCCTGGCCGCCTCCCGCGCCGTCTCCCTCGTCGTGGTCGTCGCCCCGCCCGACGACGCCGCCGAGGTGAAGTCCCTGCTGGACGCCCACGCGCTGTCCGACTGGACCGACGTCCTCGTCGTCCCCGGCGGCGAGTCGCGCCAGGAGTCCGTCAGGCTCGGCCTGGAGGCGCTGCCGCCCGGCCACGACGTCGTCCTCGTGCACGACGCGGCCCGACCGCTGGTGCCCGTCGACACCGTCGACGCGGTCATCGAGGCGGTACGGGACGGGGCGCGGGCCGTCGTCCCGGCGCTCCCGCTCGCGGACACCGTCAAGCAGGTCGAGCCCGCGACGGAGCCCGGTGCGCCCGAGCCGGTCGTCGCGACGCCGGACCGGTCGCTGCTGCGCGCCGTGCAGACCCCGCAGGGCTTCGACCGGGCGACCCTGGTCCGCGCCCACGAGACGGTCACCGACGACGTCACCGACGACGCGAGCATGGTCGAGCAGCTCGGCGAGCGGGTGGTGGCCGTGCCCGGCCACGAGGAGGCCTTCAAGGTCACCCGCCCCCTCGACATGGTCCTGGCGGAGGCGGTCCTGGCCCGCAGGAGGCTGAACGATGGCTTCTGAGACCCCCGCCGGCTTCGCGGAGGCGCCACTGCCGCAGGTTGGCATCGGCACCGACATCCACGCCTTCGAGGAGGGCCGCGAGCTGTGGTGCGCGGGCCTGAGGTGGGAGGGCGAGGGACCCGGGCTGGCCGGGCACTCCGACGCCGACGTCGTCGCGCACGCCGCGTGCAACGCGCTGTTCTCGGCCGCCGGGCTCGGCGACCTCGGGCACCACTTCGGCACCGGCCGCCCCGAGTGGTCGGGGGCGTCCGGGGTCGTCCTGCTGACCGAGGCGGCGCGGATCGTACGCGCGGCCGGGTTCCGGATCGGGAACGTCGCGGTGCAGGTCGTCGGCCCCCGGCCGAAGATCGGCAAGCGGCGGGACGAGGCGCAGAAGCTCCTGTCCGAGGCGGCCGGCGCGCCGGTGTCCGTCTCCGGCGCGACGACGGACGGGCTCGGCTTCCCGGGCCGCGACGAGGGGCTGATGGCGGTGGCCACGGCGCTCGTGGTGCGGGTGCGCTGAGGGCGTGCGAGGGTACCCGGAGAGTCACCGCCGACCGAGATCTCCGGAGGTACCCCCATGTCCGCCGCTCTGTCCGACCGGCTCAAGGCTCTCCTCGACAGCCCCGTCTTCGTCGTCGTGGGCACCCTCCAGCCCGACGGCAGCCCGCAGATGTCGCCGGTCTGGGTGAAGCGGGACGGCGACCAGCTCCTGTTCTCCACCACCGTGGACCGCCGCAAGAAGAAGAACCTGGACGCCGACCCCCGGGTCGACGTCGTCGTCCTGGACCCGCGCTCTCCCTACGAGTACGCCGAGATCCGCGGGTCCGTGGAGATGACCACGCGGGGCGGCCGGGAACTCATCGACGAACTCTCCGTGAAGTACACCGGCAAGGAGTACGCGGAGTTCAACCCGGCCTCGGTGCGGGACGCGGAGCGGGTGGTCGTGCGGATCACCCCGCGCAAGGTCGTCGGGAGCCTGTGAGGGGCACCGCGAGCGCCCCGCCGGAGCCGGCGCGGCGCTGTGAGGCGGGCGACGTCACGAAACGGTGGCCACGCGCGGGAAGGGGCATGGGGCACTGCCCGGCGCCCACTACCCTGGAGTGGTGACTATTCGCCTGTACGACACCAGCGCCCGGCAGATCCGTGACTTCACCCCGCTCCGGCCGGGCTGCGTCTCGATCTACCTCTGTGGCGCCACCGTGCAGGCGGCACCGCACATCGGGCACATCCGCTCGGGGCTCAACTTCGACATCATGCGCCGCTGGTTCGCGTACCGCGGCTACGACGTGACGTTCATCCGCAACGTCACGGACATCGACGACAAGATCATCGCCAAGTCGCACGAGCAGCACCGTCCGTGGTGGTCGATCGGCTACGAGAACGAGCGCGCCTTCGACGACGGCTACACCGCCCTCGGCTGCCTGCCGCCCACCTACGAGCCCCGCGCCACCGGCCATGTGCCGGAGATGGTCGAGATGATGCAGACGCTCATCGACCGCGGGCACGCCTACGCGGCCGACGGCAACGTCTACTTCGACGTGCGCTCCTATCCGGGCTACCTGGAGCTGTCCCGCCATGAGCTGGACAACCTCCAGCAGCCCTCGGGCACGGGGGAGAGCGGCAAGCGCGACTCGCGCGACTTCGCGATGTGGAAGAGCGCCAAGCCGGGCGAGCCCTCCTGGCCCACGCCGTGGGGCCGGGGCCGGCCGGGCTGGCACCTGGAGTGCTCGGCGATGGCGCACAAGTACCTCGGCTCCGCCTTCGACATCCACGGCGGCGGCCTGGACCTGATCTTCCCGCACCACGAGAACGAGATCGCCCAGGCCAAGGCCTTCGGCGACGAGTTCGCCCGCTACTGGGTGCACAACGCCTGGGTGACCATGGCCGGCGACAAGATGTCCAAGTCGCTCGGCAACTCCGTGCTGGTCGCGGACATGGTCAAGCAGTGGCGCCCCATCGTCCTGCGCTACTACCTCGGCACCCCGCACTACCGCTCGATGATCGAGTACAGCGAGGAGTCGCTGCGCGAGGCCGAGTCGGCGTTCGCGCGGATCGAGGGCTTCGTGCAGCGCGTGGTGGAGAAGGCCGGGGGAGTGGTCGAGCCGGCCACCGAGGTCCCGCTCGCCTTCGCCGAGGCGATGGACGACGACCTGGGTGTCCCGCAGGCGCTGGCCGTCGTGCACACCACCGTCCGGCAGGGCAACTCCGCGCTGGCCGCCGACGACAAGGAGGCCGCCGTGGCCCGGCTCGCCGAGGTGCGCGCCATGCTCGGCGTCCTCGGTCTCGACCCGCTGGATGCGCACTGGGCCGGCGAGGGCGACCGCGGCGAGGACCTGCACGGGGCGGTCGACACACTGGTCCGGATGGTGCTGGACCAGCGCGAGGCCGCTCGCGCCCGCAAGG
Organism: Streptomyces sp. NPDC096152; assembly: GCF_044763235.1. Taxonomy (NCBI): domain Bacteria; kingdom Bacillati; phylum Actinomycetota; class Actinomycetes; order Kitasatosporales; family Streptomycetaceae; genus Streptomyces; species Streptomyces sp. NPDC096152. The sequence continues at coordinate 80,270 of NZ_JBIWFW010000007.1, forward strand.
ACTGGGCCACCGCGGACGCCATCCGCGACCAGCTCAACCAGTCCGGACTGGTCATCGAGGACAGCCCGCAGGGACCGCGCTGGAGCCTCGGCCCCCGCTGATCCCGCTTCGAGCGGTTGATCGATTGTGCCGCCCGGCCTTCCGAGCGGCACACTGCATAGACGTACGCATTCGAACGCAACACAGAGACAGGTAGGTCATGGCCGCGAACAACCGTCGCATGTCCGGCAAGAAGGGCGCGCAGGTCGGCAGTGGCGGCCAGCGGCGCCGGGGTCTGGAGGGCAAGGGCCCCACGCCCCCCGCCGAGATGCGCAAGGGACACGCCAAGCAGCGCGCCGCCGCGTCGAAGGTCCGCCGCACCCAGGGGCGCCCGCAGCAGCGCCGCGGCGGCGGCCGCTCCACCTCCGAACTGGTCGTCGGCCGCAACCCGGTCGTGGAGGCGCTGCGCGAGGGCGTGCCCGCCTCGACCCTCTACGTCCAGCAGTTCATCGACAACGACGAGCGGGTCCGCGAGGCGCTCCAGCTCGCGGCCGAGCGCGGCGGCATCAACCTCATGGAGGCCCCGCGCCCGGAGCTGGACCGGATGACGAACGGGCTCAACCACCAGGGACTCGTCCTCCAGGTCCCGCCGTACGAGTACGCCCACCCCGAGGACCTCGCCGAGGCCGCCTACGACGAGGGCGCGGACCCGCTGATCGTCGCCCTGGACGGGGTGACCGACCCGCGCAACCTGGGCGCCGTCGTCCGCTCGGTGTCCGCCTTCGGCGGCCACGGCGTCGTCGTGCCGGAGCGGCGCGCGGCCGGCATGACCGCCGGTGCCTGGAAGACCTCCGCCGGTACGGCGGCCCGGACGCCCGTCGCCCGCGCCACCAACCTGACGCGCGCGCTGGAGGCGTACAAGAAGGCGGGCATCACGGTGGTCGGTCTCGCCGCGGACGGCGAGGTCGAGCTGGGCGACCTGGAGGCCCTGGGGGGCCCGGTCGCCATCGTGGTCGGCAGCGAGGGCAAGGGGCTGTCCCGGCTCGTCGGCGAGACCTGCGACTTCCGGGTGCGGATCCCGATGCCCGGCGGCGCCGAGTCGCTCAACGCCGGTGTGGCGGCGGGCATCGTGCTGTACGAGGCGGCCCGCAGGCGCGCCTGAACCGGTCGGCGCCGGGTGGCCGAACGGGAGTCCGTCCGGTCACCCACCCGGGTAAATCAGGGCGAGCGGTACAACCTTGACGCGGTCCGGACAGTTCCGGCCGGGTCAAGGCAGTGTCCTAACTCCACATCACTCGGTTAGATGAGTGTGGACACCAGAACACCCCGCACACCCACGGGGGACCGCTCGTCGGGAATCGACGACGCTCCCGCGCTGAGCATGGTGAAGGTGCCGAGCGATCCGGCGCAGGTCATCGTCAACCACGCCAGTTTCCGCGTGCAGTTGGGCGCCGCGACGCGGCGTATCCAGTCCGCGCGCGTCGCCCGCCACCCGAGCGCCACGGATGACCCCTTCCGGGTGCCCGTGGCCGGCACGGCCCGCCGCGCCGGGGCCGCCGCCCACCGCCGTCCGGTCGTCTGGAGCGGCAGGTCCGCGCCCGACGACACCGGCGCCCACCGGCTGCTGCAGGCCGCGCGGAGCGGGAGCGTCCGGCACTCCGACGAGCCGTCCGCCGCCGCCGGGGCGACCCGGGTCATCCCCCGCATCGGCGTCGACCAGGACTACGGCCGCCAGGGCTACGGCCGCGACGGGTACGGCGATCCGGACCAGACCGTCGAGACCCCCGTCGTGGGCGCCCAGCGCACGCCCGGGACCGGCGGGACCCGGCTCCTGCCGCACATGCGCACCGTCGGCAGCGCGTACGACGATCCCGCCTACGACGATCCCGCCTACGGAGACCCGGCGTACGGTGATCCCGCCTACGGAGACCCGGCGTACGGCAACTCGGCGTACGGGGAAACGCCGTACGGCGGGTCGCCCTACGGCGATCGCGCCTACGCCGGCCCCGGTCACGCCGAACCCGGCTACGACCAGGACGACTTCGCGGACGACGACCTCGACGAGCCGGCCGAGGACGAGTTCGGCCGGGGCCGGCGGCACGCCGACGACCCGGCCCGGCACGCCTACTATCCGGGGCGCCGGATGAACCTCGGGGTGGTCCTGCTCCCTCTGAGGATCTTCCTCGGCTTCATCTCCGTCTACGCCGGCATGGGCAAGCTGTGCGACCCGCTCTACTTCGACGGGGGCAGGCGCGGCTCGATGGTGAAGTGGCTCAACACCCTGCACCCGTGGGAAGTGGCCGAGCCGCTGCGCCAGTTCGCGCTCCACCACCCGGTCGGCTCCGGGCTCGTCATCGCCTTCCTGCAGGTCGTCGTCGGCGTCCTGACGGTGCTGGGCTGCTGGCAGCGGGTCGCCGCGATCGGCGGTGCGCTGCTCTCGGCCGCGCTCATCGTCACCGTCAGCTGGAAGACGGTGCCCGCCTACGACGCCCCCGACATCATCTACCTCGCCGCCTGGTCGCCGCTGATCATCGCCGGCGCCCCCGTCTACTCGGTCGACGGCCGTCTCGCCGCCTCCGCCTGGCGGCGGCTCGGGCCGCGCTCCGACATCTGGGAGCTGCGTCAGTTCGTGCTGCGCCGGGGCGCCCTGCTCACCCTCGTCGTCGCCGGGCTCACGCTGCTCGTCGGGTCGCTGCTCGGCGGCGCGGTGCGGGACGCCGGCCGGGTGGTCGTGCCCGGCCCCGGCGAGGCCCCGCGCAACGAGCTGCCCGGCTCGCCGCTCCCGCAGGAGCCCGGGCAGCGGCAGAAGAAGGCGCCGTCGGCCTCCACCTCGCCGACCCGCGACGGCTCGTCGGCCGGCCCGTCCGGCGGCCCGGCGACCACGCCGGGCTCGGCCCGCGAGAGCGGTACCGCCACCGGCGGTTCGCCCAGCGAGACCCAGGGCACCGGCCAGACCCCGCCGCGGCACTCCGCCCCGGTCCAGCAGGCCCCCAGCACCAGCTCGGGCCCGACCTCCGGCGGCTCCGCGACCGGCGGCACGGGCTCCGACGCAGGCCAGGGTTCCACCGGCACCTCCTCCGGCCAGCCGGGCCTGGTGGGCGGCCTTCTGGGCTAGGGGGCTCCGTCCGGATCAGCCCGGGTCCGCGACGCCCGGAACGGCACCTCGCCGCGTTGTCGGCCCACCCGAGTACATCCAGTAGGCCCACCCGAGTACATCCAGTACGCGGGCAGTCCTCCGCCTTGCGATGTTCCCCCACAGCCTGAACGGCGTGGGAGGTGCCCCCAGTACCGGACGCCGCGGCATGATCCGACCCGATCCGCCGGACAGGCCCTACTCGTACCGAAGCACGCCGACGGGGTCCCGTACGCACGACGCGCGGGACCCCGTCGGCGTACGGGGCGACGAGGTCCCGGCAGCCCCGGCCGTGGCCTCACCCGAGCTCCGGGGGCCCGCGGGGATGAGGGTCAGCGGTTCAGGGCGGCGAGTTCCTTCGCGGCCTCGGTGAGGTCCTTCGCGGTGTCGATGGCGCGCCAGTAGGCACCCTGGGGGAGGGGGAAGCCCGCCAGGCGGCGTTCGCGGGCCAGCCGGGGGAACGTCGTCCGTTCGTGGTCGCCGCGCTCCGGGAGCAGACCGGCGAACTCGGGGGCGAAGACGTAGACGCCGGCGTTGATCTCGACGGTGGACGGCGGTGCCTCGATGAAGTCCGTGATGTGGCCGAAGCCGTCCGTCTTCACGGCACCCCAGGGAAGGCGCGGGCGGGCCAGCGCGAGGGTCGCGACCGCGTCGCGCTCGGTGTGGAAGTCCGCCATGTCGCGTAGCGAGAAGCGGGTCCAGATGTCGCCGTTGGTGGCGTACCAGGGCTGATCGGGGTGCGGGAGATGAGCGGCGGCGAACTTCAGGCCGCCGCCGCGGCCGAGGGGCTCCGTCTCCACGACGGTGGTGACCTTGACGGGCAGGGCCGCCGACTTCAGCCAGGTCTGCAGGACCTCGGCGAGGTGGCCGCAGGAGACCACCACGTCCGTCACGCCCTCCTCGGCGAGCCAGGCGATCTGGTGGCCGATGATCGGAGTGCCCGTGCCGGGGATCTCGACCATCGGCTTGGGCCGGTCGTCGGTGTAGGGGCGCAGCCGGGAACCCTGGCCGCCGGCCAGGATGACGGCTTGAGTGGGGCGGGACGCCGCGTTCGGATGGGTCATGACCGAACTGTACGTGGGACCCCGCACGCCGCCTTCGTCCACGGCCGTTCCGTGTTCGGCGACCGCCCTCGCCCCCCTGCCGGGGCTCCCCGGCAGGGGGGCGAGGACGGGCGAAGGGCGGCGGTCGGCCGTGCCCGGCGTGCGGATGCGAGTGCCGTGCTTCCGTGCCCGTGTGCCGATACGGGTGCCGGTCGGCCGTGCCCGGTGTTCGGTGGTGCGCGGTCTTCAGGCGTGCGCGCCGGTCAGCTGTGCGCGGCGTTCAGCACGCCGGAGGCGAAGGACGTGTCGCACACCGGGCGCGCGTACGACTGCGCGTGCGCGGGTCCGTAGATGCGGACCGCGGCGCGGCCGAGGGCGCGGGCGATGGAGGAGCAGTGCCGGGCCAGCGACGGGCGCCCGTTGACGGCCTCCTGGAGATGGGTGAGCACGACGCCCGGGTCCTTCTCCTGGAGCTCCGTCATGAGCCGGTCGCGCAGCACGTCCTGCGGGGCGCGGGCGCGGGTGCGGGGGGAGACGCCGGTCACGGCGCCGGTCACGGCGGTGTCGGACGCGGTGAGCACCGAGTTCGAGGAGGCCCCCGACCAGTTGACTCGGGTGACCGCGAGGGTCCCGGAGAGCACCAGGACGACGGGCAGGACGAGGGCGAGGGAGCGGCCGATCCGGCGGGCGGGGCCCCGGCCGCGTCGCGTCTGTGGGGTGGTGGAGTGCTTCACGCGAGTGAGGGTAGCGCCCGGTAATGATTTGGCGACATTCAGTCACCTCTTCGGGGGATGGGGAGCCCTCCATCCCGGAGTGACGTGTTGACGCACGCTGCTCGAAACGTCCGGTGCGCCGGGGTATCTGGAGGGCACGGAGAAGGGCCCCGCGGCAGTTCGCGGGGCCCTTTTCGTCAACCTGGGTGAATTGCCCCGGGTTGTCGGGGGTTTCAACCCGAAGGTGTCACCCGGGAGCGGCAGTCACGCGTGTCAGTCGGAGAGGCGCTCGCCCGTGGAGGTCGAGAACACGTGGGTCTCGCCCGGCCGCGGCACGACGTGCAGCTGTGCGCCCTTCTCCGGCACCTGGCGGCCGTTGACGCGGACCACCAGGTCCTTACGCTCGCGGCCGACCTCGGCGGTGCCGTAGACGTAGCCGTCGGCGCCGAGCTCCTCGACCACGTTCACGGAGACGGCGAGACCGGCCGGGGCGTCCTCGGTGTCCTTCGACAGGGACGAGGCCGCGGCGCCGCCCAGCTCGACGACGTCGAAGTGCTCGGGGCGGACACCGACCGTCACCGTGCGGTCGCCCTTGTCGGCGGCGGCCTTGAGGGCCTCGCGGTTGACCGGGACGACGCTGTTGCCGAACTTCACGCCGCCGTCGGTGATCGGGACCTCGACCAGGTTCATGGCCGGGGAACCGATGAAGCCGGCGACGAAGAGGTTGGCGGGCCGGTCGTACATGTTGCGCGGGGTGTCGACCTGCTGGAGCAGACCGTCCTTGAGCACGGCCACCCGGTCACCCATCGTCATGGCCTCGACCTGGTCGTGGGTGACGTAGACGGTGGTGATGCCGAGCCGGCGCTGCAGCGACGCGATCTGCGTACGGGTGGAGACGCGGAGCTTGGCGTCGAGGTTGGACAGCGGCTCGTCCATGAGGAACACCTGCGGCTCGCGCACGATGGCGCGGCCCATGGCGACACGCTGGCGCTGACCGCCGGAGAGCGCCTTCGGCTTGCGGTCCAGGTACTCGGTGAGGTCGAGGATCTTCGCGGCCTCCTCGACCTTCTGCCGGATCTCCGCCTTGTTGACGCCGGCGATCTTGAGCGCGAAGCCCATGTTGTCGGCGACCGACATGTGCGGGTACAGCGCGTAGTTCTGGAACACCATGGCGATGTCCCGGTCCTTCGGCGGCAGGTGGGTGACGTCGCGGTCACCGATCCGGATGGCGCCGGAGTTGACGTCCTCGAGCCCCGCGAGCATCCGGAGCGAGGTGGACTTGCCGCAGCCGGACGGACCGACCAGGACGAGGAACTCGCCGTCCTCGATGTCGATGTTGAGCGCGTCGACGGCGGGCTTCTCGGAACCCGGGTAGATCCGGGTCGCCTTGTCGAACTGGACAGTGGCCATGGTGAATGGGCCCCCTTCTACCGGCAGGAACGTGCCGGACGATCCGTTGTAGGAAGGTGGTGGTCCACTACGGGCGGTGCCGTTGTGGTGTAGTCCACAAGGGTGAACTGGCACAGGACGCTACCTGGCGTCCACCTCGTCTGTCAGCACTCCGGGCCCTGTGACCTTCGTCGAAATTCTCGACGGCACGCTCGGGGGACCTGGGTACACTGCACGGGCACGTCCGTGCACTGCCTCCTTAGCTCAGCCGGCCAGAGCAACGCACTTGTAATGCGTAGGTCGTCGGTTCGAATCCGACAGGGGGCTCCCCTGAGATCCCAGGCCAGGTACTTCCTGACCTGGGATCTTGTGATTCAGCGCAGGCGGCGACGGCGGCGGGCACGGGCTGCCCTGCTGTCTCCGGTCTCAGTTCTGGTCTCATTCGGGGCCTCGGCCGGGGGCATGAAGGTGTCGCCCATGCGGCGCATCGCGTCCTTCGAGAGGTGCGAGCGCCCCTTCACGTACCGGCGGGTCTGACTGATCTGGGTATGGCGCAGGATCTCCATGATCGTAGGCATATCTACCCCCAGCTCATTCAGGATCGTGCCGGCGGTGTGTCGGCTGCCGTCGTACAGGCGCCGGTCGTCGATGCCGGCCTCCGCCAGGAGTTCCTTGAACTCCTGCCAGTCCTGTCGGGGGTCGAGCGGGCGGCCGTCCGGGCGCGTGAAGACGAGGCGGTGCTCCTGCCACAGCTCGCCGGCCGCCACGCGGGTACGTCCGCCGTAGGGATGCGTGCGAACAGCGTTTCCTGCATGTGGTCAATCTCGTCGACTTCAAGGTTCCCGACTCAGCTAAAGCGGGGGGCGAGAGCAAGTGATCTCAGCACAAGCATGGGCCGACGCTCAACGGCTCTGGGAGTTCCAGCAGATGAGCCACGAGCTGCGGCCATGCTCTGTCGCGATTGGACTCGGTAGTCATGACCTCGGAGTCGCGGACGTGGCCGCCGATCTATACCACCGCGGCATGATGCCGTTGATCGTGTTCACCGGGGCCACGAGCCGTACGACACGTGACCGCATGCCGCGCGGAGAGGCCGAGCACTATCGCGAACGAGCGATGGAGCTGGGGGTACCGGCCGATGCGATCCTCGTTGAGCCGCAGGCCCGGAACACGGGAGAGAACATCCGCTTCTCCCGCGCGTTGCTCGAAGAGCGCCGCGTTCCTGTGTCGTCCGTCCTGCTGATCAGCAAGCCGTATGAGGAACGACGGTCCTACGCGACCGCGCGCAAGCTGTGGCCTCAAGTCGAGTGGCTCTGCGCGTCCACACCCATGGCCCTCGCCGAGTATGTCGATTCCATCGGGGACGCACGGTTGGTGATCGACATGTTGGTCGGCGCGCAGCAGCGGCTCATGGTCTACCCACAGCAGGGGTTCATGATCGAGCAGAGCATTCCCGAAGAGGTGGCAGTAGCGTACGAACGCCTGCGCGACGGCGGCTTCACGAGCCGGCTCGTGCCGGACACCGCCGAGCGGAAGTGACGGCGCCAAGCGAGCCCGGCGAGTGGTGTAGTGGCCATCCTCCGGTCGGCATGGGACGCCGCAGAGCTATAGGTGCGAGTCACCGAGGTGTCGGTGCGGGAAACCGGCTGGTCTTGCGGACCGTTTCGATCAGCTGGGCCGAACCGGCCTGTGAGCGCATGGCGCAAGCCGGGCGGAATGGCCTGGTACGTTCGGGACGAGTACGGCACTGGCAACTCGCCAATCAGGCGGCTCGATAGCGAGGAAGAAGCACTGCCGTCAGCTGTGCCTGCCCTCCCGCCAATGCTTCCAGGCGTGCTCGTATTGCCCAATCACGCAGGACCATGTGCCGTTTGCGTTTGGATCTTCCCAAACGACCGCATCCGCCAGAATTTTCGGAGTGGCGGGTCGCTCGGTACCCGGAACTACGGGGAGCCCGACAGCATACATTTCAACATAGGCATCCGGGATCCTATAGGCCATTTCAAATAGAATTTCCACTTCGGGTGCCGAGGGGTTCACGGTGAAGCCCACGCCCATCCCTGATTTCTCTTGCAGTAGCACTTCCACATAACCTTCCCCGTCCGGCGCGGAGAATGTGATGGCGGGCGTTTCTTTCATGCCCATCGATAGGTCACGAAGAACGCGCCCGGAAAGTTCCTTCAGGTCTGACATGAGTGCATCCCCTGGCAGATAGAATAGGCGCCCCTCCATTGGTGGAGGGGCGCCTATTCTAGTTCAAATCAGCGTCACGGTGAAGGCGAAAACGGTCGTGATGTACTTTGTGCTTCTGCCGCTACGGAAGTGCTCGTTGACTGTGAGTACGTAGTGACTGGTGTTGACCCGGAACGACGAATGGACCAGGTAGTTCGCGCCTATGGAGGGATGGCTGTCAGAGTAGCCGAAACTGCGGCCGTTCCGAGTCGCCGTGGCACTCTCTGCCATTGGGCCAGTTGCCGTTGCGGCCACCCCCGCGTGGAGCTTCAGGCTCCATGCGAAAGTCATATGAGGGTCGTAATAGTGCACTTGCCCCGTGAAGTGCCCGTATTGCGAGTCACCCCTGAAGTCGGGCGCCTGCGGGCTAAAGTAGTGCGAGGCCCCCGGTATGCCTGACTTCTCTACCTTGGCCACTTTTCCGTCGATAACGGTCTTGGTCTCGGTGTGCTCATTCACGATGACCTTGACTGCGCGGAGCGGCTGCCGAGGGGCATCGCCTCCCTGCTCGGCCGCTGAAGCGGAGGCAGTCACCGACAACGCGGCAAGCATGGCAAGGCCGATAGCCGCCACTCGTTCTGCGATTTTCAATTTTTCTCCCCGAAGTGTCGTCTTGGTCAGAGCTCGACACAGAGAACCTATCGATCCCTAATGAAGATCTGCAATCGCCCCGGGGATGACTGAAGTCACGTGATTGTGGAGCAACCCTGCGCTTATTTCATGCATCGCAAATCGCGGTCTCCCAGATGCCGTCAGGTAAGGCCGGTGGATCGGTTGCCGCACAGCAGTCAGGCGGGGCCTGGTCTCACTCGTGGTCTCGATCGCCGCTGATTCTGATCACGTCGACTGTCGTCCGCTGGAGTCCGAAAACTCCTCTGAGCAGGCGCGATGCCTGCTACGCGAATGCTGATGGATGCCCCTGGACCAGGACCCGACAACTTGTAATGCGTAGGTCGTCGGTTCGAATCCGACAGGGGGCTCCCCACGCCAAGGCCACCCGCACCGTCCGGTGCGGGTGGCCTTGGCCGTGTGTGTCGCTTTCCGCGGGTCAGTCGGTCCTGAGCACCGCCCGCAGGACCGAGCGCAGGGTCGCCTCCGGGTCCGGGGTCGCGCCCGGCGCCCGCCAGGCCACGAAGCCGTCCGGCCGCACCAGGACCGCCCCGTCGGCCGTCGTGCCGTGGACCCGCGCCCAGTCGGGCGCCTGGTCCCCGCCCGCGCCGCCGCCGGGCCCGGGCCGACCCGCGCCGCCGGGCCCGCCCGCCGAGCCGGGCGCGCCGCCTGGCCCGCCCGCGGACCCGGGTGCCCCGCCGGGCCTGCCCGCGCCGTCGCCGGCCCCCGGCCGACCCGCGCCGCCCGGCCTGCCCCCGGACCCGCTCTCGCCGCCCGGCGTCCCCGCGGGCCCGGCCGCGGACCCAGCCCCCGGTGCGCCGCCCGGCCGTCCCGCGCCCGCACCCGGTGCCGTCGGGTCGTACGTCAGGTCGGCTTCGGCGCCCGTGCCGATCCGGTAGCTCTGCAGCGCGACGCCGTCCTCCGCGGCGATGCGCCGGGCCGCCTCGTGCCAGCCGCCCGTGCCCTGGGCGTCGCTGAGCAGCACCATGGAGCGCTCGTACAGGTCGAGCGTGGAGACCCGCTGCCCGAAGCGGCGCAGCCACAGGTGGGGGGCCCGGCTGCCCGGCTCCCCGGTCAGCCGAAGGTTCTCCGGTACGGCCTCCTGCGCCGGGTCGGCGCCCACGACGGCGCCCTGCGGGTAGCGGTAGCCGAGGACGACGTTGAGGATGCCGCCGCGCGGGCCGCCGCCGACGCCGGGGGCGGGGGCGAAGCCGGGGTGGCTGTGTTCCACGGAGCGGGCCGAGGCGCGGGCGCTGGTGGCCCGGGCGACCGGGCGGCGCTCGGTGTCGTAGGTCTCCAGCAGGCCGGGTCCGGCCCAGCCCTGCATCACGGCGGCCAGCTTCCAGGCCAGGTTGTGCGCGTCCTGGATGCCGGTGTTGGAACCGAACGCCCCGGTCGGGGACATCTCGTGGGCGGAGTCGCCGGCCAGGAACACCCGGCCGGCCGCGTACCGGTCGGCGACCCGCTCGGCCGCGCGCCAGGACGCCTTGCCGGTGATCTCCACGTCGAGGTCGGGCACGCCGACGGCGCGGCGGATGTGCCGGGCGCACCGCTCCTCGGTGAACTCTTCCAGCTCCTCGCCGCGTTCGGGGTGCCAGGGCGCGTGGAAGACCCAGTGCTCCTTGTTGTCGACGGGCAGCAGGGCTCCGTCGGCCTCGGGGTCGGTGAGGTAGCAGCAGATGAAGCGGCGGCCGCCGACCACGTCGGCGAGCAGCTTGGAGCGGAAGGTGAGGCTGACGTTGGCGAAGAGTTCGCCGGGCCCGGTCTGGCCGATGCCGAGCCGGTCCCGGACCGGGCTGCGCGGCCCGTCCGCCGCGACGAGGTAGTCGGCGCGGACGGTGTAGCGCTCCTCGGTCGCCCGGTCCCGGACGACGGCGGTGACTCCGTCGCGGTCCTGCTCGAAGGACTCCATCTCGTGGGAGTAGCGCAGATCGCCGCCGAGGGCGCGGGCGCCTTCTAGCAGGACGGGCTCCAGGTCGTTCTGGCTGCACAGGCACCAGCCGGTGGGACTGAACCGCGCCATCCCGCCACCGGGGTCGATGTGCTTGAACAGCCATTCCCCGGCGTCGCCGACCAGGGTGGGGGTCTGCAGGATGCCGTGGTTGTCGGCGAGGAGCGAGGCCGCCGTCCTGATGTCCGGCTCGATGCCGGCCACCCGGAACAGCTCCATCGTCCGCACGTTGTTGCCGCGGCCGCGCGGGTGGATGGAGGTCCCGGAGTGGCGCTCGACCAGCAGGTGCGGCACGCCGAGGCGGCCCAGGAACAGCGACGTGGACAGGCCCACCAGGGAGCCGCCCACGATGAGGACGGGAACCCGGTGGTCGGCTTCTTGGTGCATCGATGCCTCCAGGGCAGGGGTGCGGGAGCGGGGCGCATCGCAGGTTCCATGCCCTCTGGGGAGCCGGTCCGCGTGCATGTGCGCGCCCAATCACCCGTGTGATCACCCACGTGGTTCATACGAGTCGCGCACCGGTCGCGACGGGCTCAGGATCGAGATGCTGACGTCGCGTCACACGCGGCCGACGTCCCTCTGACCCCGCTGCCCCCCGAAGGAGACGTGCGCAGGATGACCACTACGTCTGAACGAGCCTCAGAACCACCGCTGCGACAGGCCGCCAAGCGGGTCTCCCAGTCGGTGTTCGACGGATCCCGGCTCCGGGTCGTGCTGCTGGTCGACGTCTACGACGGCGCTCAACAGCAGTTCCTTGAGGCCTACGAGCAGATGGGCAAGCAGGTCTCGTCCGTTCCGGGCCATGTCAGCGACCAGCTGTGCCAGTCGATCGAGAACCCCTCCCAGTGGCTGATCACCAGCGAGTGGGAGAGCGCCCCGCCGTTCCTCGCCTGGGTGAACAGCGAGGAGCACGTGCAGATGGTGCAGCCGATGCACAGCTGCATCCGCGACACCCGCTCGCTGCGCTTCCACATCGTGCGGGAGACCGGCGGCGAGGCGGCGGGGGCCGAGCGGCGGCTGCAGACCTCCCCGCGCATCGGTGACGGCGTGATCCGGCACGCGCTCACCTTCACGGTGAAGCCGGGCAGCGAGCGGGAGGTCGCGAAGATCCTCTCGAACTACGCCTCGCCCGAGGCGCGGGTCGACGACACCACCCAGCTGTGCCGCACGTCGCTGTTCATGCGCGGCAACCGGGTCGTACGGGCCATCGAGGTGCGCGGCGACCTGCTGGCCGCGCTGCGCCACGTCGCCCGGCAGCCCGAGGTGCGTGCCGTGGAGGAGGCCATCAACCCCTTCCTGGAGGAGCACCGCGACCTCAACGACCAGGAGTCCGCACGGGTGTTCTTCACCCGGGCGGCGCTGCCGGCCGTGCACCACGTCACCGCGGACGACGCGTCCGAGGTCGAGCGGCACGCCCTGTACTACCAGGCGCGGCCGGGGCTCGGCATGCGGCTGGCCGAGCTGCTCTCCCAGCACGACGACCGCGCCGCCGAGGACCCGCACGGGCCGGTCCTGCGCAGCACGGTCTACGAGCGCGACGACGTCGTGGTGCGCCTGGTCGACGTGCGGGAGGGCTTCGACGCCGACCCCGCCGTCGCCCTGGGTCTGGACCCCGCGCAGGTGGCCGAGCTGACGACCCTCGCCGACGGCGCGGCACGGGGCGGCGACGCCGCGCAGCTGCTCACCCTCGCCCGGATGGACCTCATCACCGACCGCCGGTCCGCACCGGAGTCCTGACGGGCGGCCCCCGAGGCTGCCGACCGCACCACACCATCGGAGGAACGACGTGATCAAACCCCGGCCCAGGATCGTGAACCTCGACGAAGCCGAGCCCAACACCAAGCGCGGAGGCGATCTGCGCGCCATGCTCACTCCGGCGACGGTCGGCTCCACCAGCGGCTTCATGGGTGTGGCCATCGTGCAGCCCGGCGACCGCATCGGCGAGCACTACCACCCGTACTCCGAGGAGTTCGTGTACGTCGTCTGCGGCGACCTGGAGGTCGACCTGGACGGCGATCCGCACCCGCTCAAGCCGGAGCAGGGGCTGATGATCCCCGCCTACATGCGGCACCGCTTCCGCAACGTCGGCGACGTGGAGGCCCGTATCGTCTTCCACCTCGGGCCGCTGGCCCCGCGTCCGCAGCTCGGCCACGTCGACACGGAGGGCACCGAGACCGTTCCGGCCGCGGCCGCCGTGGAGGGGGAGGCCGGCGCGGCAGAGGTCCGGTCATGACCAGGCGTGTCGCGGTCACCGGGATAGGTGTGGTGGCACCGGGCGGCATCGGTGCCCCGGCTTTCTGGGGACTGCTGTCGGAAGGGCGGACCGCGACGCGGGGCATCACCTTCTTCGACCCGGCGGGCCTGCGTTCCCGGATCGCCGCGGAGTGCGACTTCGACCCGGTGGCCTGCGGACTGGACGAGGAGCAGGTCGCACGCTGCGACCGCTACATCCAGTTCGCGCTGGCCGCCGGGGCGGAGGCGGTACGCGACTCGGGGCTCGACCTCGCCGCGGAGAACCCCTGGCGGGTCGGGGTGTCCCTGGGCACGGCGGTCGGCGGCACCACCCGCCTGGAGAACGACTACGTCCTGGTCAGCCAGGGCGGTGAGCACTGGGACGTGGACCACCGCCGGGCGCGGCCGTACCTGCACCGCGCGTTCTCGCCCAGCACCCTCGCCTCGACGGTGGCGGAGCGGTTCGGGGCGCGCGGTCCGGTGCAGACCGTCTCGACGGGCTGCACCTCCGGGCTCGACGCGGTCGGCTACGCCCTGCACACCGTGGAGGAGGGCCGGGCGGACATCTGCGTGGCGGGTGCCTCGGACTCGCCCATCTCCCCGATCACCATGGCCTGCTTCGACGCGATCAAGGCCACTTCCCCCAACAACGACGATCCCGCCCACGCCTCCCGCCCCTTCGACAACGAGCGTGACGGGTTCGTCATGGGCGAGGGCGGCGCGGTGCTCGTCCTCGAGGAGCTGGAGCACGCCCGGGCCCGCGGTGCGCACGTGTACTGCGAGCTCAGCGGCTACGCCACCTTCGGCAACGCGTACCACATGACCGGCCTGACCAGTGAGGGCCTGGAGATGGCGCGGGCCATCGAGACCGCGCTCGACCACGCCCGGCTGGACGGCTCCGCCATCGACTACGTCAACGCGCACGGCTCCGGCACCCGGCAGAACGACCGTCACGAGACGGCCGCGGTGAAGCGGGCGCTGGGCCACCATGCCTACGACACCCCCATGAGCTCCATCAAGTCGATGGTGGGGCACTCCCTCGGGGCCATCGGGGCGATCGAGGTGGTGGCCTGCGTGCTGGCCCTGGCCCACCAGGTGGTCCCGCCGACCGCGAACTACCAGACCCCCGACCCCGAGTGCGACCTGGACTACGTCCCGCGGGTGGCCCGTGAACGGAAGCTGTCCAGCGTGCTCTCCGTGGGCAGCGGCTTCGGCGGCTTCCAGTCCGCGGTGATCCTGACCCGGCCGTAGGGAGAGGACACGATGAGTGCACCGCATGAACGGCGCGCGGCCGTCACCGGAATCGGTGTCGTCGCGCCCAACGGAACGAGCACCGAGACCTTCTGGAAGTCCACCCAGGAGGGTCTGAGCGTCCTCGACCGCGTCACCCGGGAGGGCTGTGAGCACCTTCCGCTGAAAGTGGCGGGCGAGGTCCGCGCCTTCGAGCCGGCCGCGGCCGTCGAGGAGCGCTACCTCGTCCAGACCGACCGCTTCACGCACTTCGCGATGGCCGCGGCCGACCTGGCCCTGGAGGACGCCCGGCTCAGCCGGGCCGACACCGGGGAGGCCCCGTTCTCCGCGGGCGTGGTCACCGCCGCCGGGTCCGGCGGCGGCGAGTTCGGCCAGCGGGAGCTGCAGAAACTGTGGGGCCGGGGCAGCCGCTTCGTCGGACCGTGGCAGTCCATCGCCTGGTTCTACGCGGCCAGCACCGGTCAGATCTCCATCCGCCGCGGGTTCAAGGGCCCGTGCTCGGTGGTCGCCGCCGACGAGGCCGGCGGGCTGGACGCCCTCGCCCACGCGGCGCGGGCCGTGCGGCGGGGCACCGACGTGATCGTGGCGGGCTCCACCGAGGCGCCGCTCGCGCCGTACTCGATGGTCTGCCAGCTCGGTTACCCGGAGCTGAGCCGGGTGGAGGACCCGGCGCGCGCCTACCGGCCGTTCACCGACGCGGCCTCGGGGTTCGTGCCCGCCGAGGGCGGCGCGATGCTCGTCGTGGAGGAGGCGGGCGTGGCCCGGGAGCGGGGCATGCCCGTACGCGCCTTCGTCGCCGGTCATGCGGCGACCTTCACGGGCGCCTCCCGGTGGGAGCTGTCCCGGCAGGGACTCGCCGAGGCCGTCCGGGGTGCGCTGGCCGAGGCCGGCTGCGCTCCGGAGGAGGTGGACGTCGTCTTCGCGGACGCCCTCGGGGTCCCGGAGGCGGACCGGGCCGAGGCGCTCGCGATCGCCGACGCCCTCGGTGCCCACGGCCGGCGCGTGCCGGTGACGGCGCCGAAGACCGGCACCGGCCGGGGCTACTGCGCCGCGCCCGTGCTGGACGCGGCGGCGGCCGTGCTGGCGATGGAGCACGGACTGATCCCGCCCACCCCGAATGTCTTCGACGTCTGCCACGACCTCGATCTGGTGACCGTCCGGGCCCGCCCCGCCGAGGTGCGCACCGCGCTGGTCCTCAGCCGGGGCCTCATGGGTTCGAACTCGGCGCTGGTGCTGCGGCACGGCGCCGGCTGAGCCGGAGGGGCCGTGGCGCCCGGCAGGCGAACGAGTCCGAGAAACCGGCGCCTCCCGGCGAGGCCGCCGGGAGCGACAAGGAGAGGATCCGCATGAGCGACCGCATCACCGTGGAAGAACTGTCCGCACTCATGAAGAAGGCCGCCGGTATCACCGTCGGCCCGCAGGAACTGGAGGGTCGCGCCGACGCCGGCTTCGAGGAGCTCGGCATCGACTCGCTCGGCCTGCTCGGCATCGTCGGCGAGCTGGAGAACCGGCACGGCACGCCGATGCCTGCCGACGCGGAGCGCTGCAAGACCCCGCGGGAGTTCCTCGCCCTCGTCAACAGCACCTTCCTGGCAGGAGCCTGACATGGCCGGACACACGCAGAACGAGATCACCATCGCCGCGCCGGTGGACCTGGTCTGGGACATGACCAACGACGTGGAGAGGTGGCCGCAGCTGTTCAGCGAGTACGCCTCCGCCGAGATCCTGTCCCGGGAGGGGAACAAGTGCACCTTCCGGCTGACCATGCACCCCGACGAGAACGGCACCGTCTGGAGCTGGGTCTCCGAGCGCGAGCCCGACCGTGACACGCTCACCGTCCGCGCCCGCCGCGTCGAGACCGGCCCGTTCGACCACATGGACATCCACTGGCGGTACGAGGAGGTGCCGGCCGGCACCCGGATGGTGTGGACGCAGGACTTCGCGATGAAGCCGGACGCTCCGGTCGACGACGACTGGATGACCGACAACATCAACAGGAACTCCAAGATCCAGATGGCCCTGATCCGCGACAGGATCGAGAAGGCCGCCGCGGGCCACCGGGGCGAGCCGGCCCTGAGCACCGACTGAGCCGGACGGAGGACAGGCCCATGCACCAAGGACTGATCGTCGCCCGGATGGCCCCCGGCTCGGCCCCGGACATCGCCAGGATCTTCGAGGAGTCCGACCGGGGGGAGCTGCCGCACCTCGTCGGCGTCACCCGGCGCAGCCTCTTCCAGTTCGGCGATGTGTACATGCACCTCGTCGAGGCCGACCGGGACCCCGCTCCCGCGATCGCCAAGGTCGCGGGGCACCCCGAGTTCCGGGGCATCAGCGAGCGGCTGTCGGCGTACGTCAGCGCGTACGACCCGGAGACGTGGCGGTCGCCGAAGGACGCGATGGCGCGCCGCTTCTACGTCTGGGAGCGCGACTGAGCCGTCCGCCCCGACCGTCTGCCGGACAGACGGACACACCGGTCGCCGGGCCCGCAGCGTCGCGGGCCCGGCGACCGGTGTGCGTGCTCCGTGCCGCCGGTCACCCGGGCACGGTGCAGTCGAACGCGTGCAGGTAGGGGTTGACCGGGCTGATGTCGTCGATGACCAGGCCCGCGGCCTCGAGCCGGCCGACCATGCTCTCGGTCGTGTGCTTGGCCCCGCCGACGTTCATCAGCAGCAGCAGGTCCATGGCGGTGCTGAACCGCATGGAGGGGGTGTCGTCGACGAGGTTCTCGATGACCACGACGCGCGCCTTGGGGCCGCCCGCCTCGATGACGTTGCGCAGGCACCGGGCGGTGCTGTCGTCGTCCCACTCCAGGATGTTCTTGATGATGTAGACGTCGGCCGTGACCGGGATCGCCTCGCGGCAGTCGCCGGGCACGATGCGCACCCGGTCGGCGAGGGAGCCGCCCGGGCGCAGCCGGGGGTCGGCGTTCTCCACCACGCGCGGCAGGTCGAGCAGGGTGCCGTGCATGGCCGGGTACTTCTCCAGCAGGCTCGCCACCACGTGCCCCTGGCCGCCGCCGATGTCGGCCACCGAGGAGGCCCCGGACAGGTCCAGCAGGTCGGCGACCTCCTGTGCGGACTGCCTGCTGGAGGTCGTCATGGCCCGGTTGAAGACGTCGGCCGACTCGGGGGCGTCCTCGTTGAGGTAGACGAAGAACTCCTTGCCGTAGAGGTCCTCCACGACGTTGCGGCCGGTGCGCACCGCCTCGTCCAGCTTGGGCCAGGCGTCCCAGGTCCACGCCTCGGTGCACCAGAGCGTGATGTAGCGCAGGCTGTGCGGGTCGTCCTCGCGCAGCAGCCGGGACATGTCGGTGTGCTCGAAGGTGCCGTCCTGCCGCTCGGCGAAGACGCCGTAGCAGGCCAGGGCGCGCAACAGCCGCCGCAGCGGCTTGGGTTCGGTCTTCACCGCGGCCGCGAGGTCCGTCACGGCCATGGGGCGGTCGCCGAGTGCGTCGGCGACCCCGAGCCGGGCCGCCGCGCGGAGGGCGGCGGCACAAGCCGCCCCGAACGCGAGCTCCCTGAGCCGCATGGACGGCGGAGGGGCAGGGGGTGTGGTCGTCATGTGCCGCCTTCCTTCCTTCTGAACGCTGATGCCGGGAACGGGTGAGGAGGGTCCGTCAGCACAGCCCCGCGGGCTTGGAGGTCTGGCAGAGGTTGTCCTGGAAGGTGTTGCGGCTGCGGGCGACCTCCTGGTTGACGAGGTCCGCCGGGGCGTTTCCGGCCAGCAGGTTCTCGCTGATCCGGTTCCGCTCGCTGGAGGCTCCCACGAAGCTCTTGAACAGCACCACGCCACCCGACAGCGGGGACCTGCCCTTGTTGCCGGCGACCAGGTTGCGCGTCACCGTGACCTGCTCGGTGCCGGTCAGGACGATGCCCGAGCCCTGCAGGAAGGCCAGCCGGGTGGTCTTGGGGCAGTACTTGTTGTTCTGGACCACGCGGTTGCCGGACACGGTCAGCAGGCCGGCCTTCGGCTTGTTCTCGTCGCCGACGAGGAACACCCCGGCGCAGTTGCCGGTGACGCGGTTGCCCGTGACGGCGACGTTGCGCAGGCGCCGGACGGTGACGCCGATCCGGTTGCCGGTCAGCAGGTTGTGGTCGACCACCGTGCCCCGCGCGTCCTTGGCGCCCTGCTCGGCGGTGATCGTGTTGGCGAGGAACAGCCCCGCGTCGCCGTTGTTGCGGGCGGTGTTCGCCCGGTACAGGCTGCGGGTGGCGCGCTCCTCGGCGATGCCCCACTGCCCGTTCTTCTCGGCGGTCACCCTCCGCACGGTCAGCCGGTCGGTGCCGACGGCCATCACGCCGGTCCGGGCGAAGCCCCGCACGGTCAGGGAGGTGATGGTGACGTTCTTGAGGGGGTGGCCCTTCGCCCCGACCACGCAGATGCCGTTGCCCAGCTCGGCGCAGCTCTTGGCCGCCGCCCGCGTGCCCTTGGTGCCCTTGGTGTCCTTGCGGCCGCTCGGCACGGCCTTCTTGGCGCGCGGCTCGATGACGGTGAGCCGTCCCGTGCCGCGCAGGGTCAGTCCCTGCGTGGTCACCTTGACGCTCTCGTGGTAGGTGCCGGGGTACACCAGCACGGTGTCGCCCGGATGCGCGGCGTTCACCGCTTTCTGGATCGACTGTCCCGGGTGCACCACGTGGACCCGGGGGACGCTGATCGGCGGGGCGGCCCCGACTCCGGCCCCGAGCAGCGCCGCGGCGCAGGCGAGGTAAGCAATATGGCGTTTCGTCATATTCTGTACGCTATGACCCTACGACCCGATGCATCCCGAGATGGGCCGTACGGCGGCGTGTCATGCCCGCGGGGCCGGGCGGGCCCGCCGTCACCCGGCCGCCGTAGCCCCTCAGGACGCCGCGGCAGCGGCCGGCCGGGCCCGGCGGTACTTGCACTATGAACGGGTTCATCCGGATACGGCGTGGGACCGGGGCCGTGGCGCGGTACGTCCGCAGCGCCCCGGGGACCTACGTGTGGCTGCTGATCCTGTTCGTCACCACCGTCGCGCTGCACCACATGCCGCCCGAGTTCGAGGACCAGTTCCTGCGGCAGCGCTCGACCAACATCCGCGAGCTGTCGAACAATCCGGTGCGGGTGCTGGTCGCCAGTGCCATGTGGATCGACAGCGGCCACTGGCTGCCGTACGCGGCGCTCTACACGGTCTTCCACGCGCAGGCCGAGCGCTGGCTGGGCACCCTGCGCTGGCTGCTGGTGTGCGTGGCGGCGCACGCCCTGGCCACGCTGATCAGCGAGGGCGCGCTGCTGTGGGCGGTCCGCGGCGGCGTGGCGCCGGTGGGCGCCGTGAACACCCTGGACGTGGGCGTGAGTTACGCGCTGGCGGGGGTGATGGGCGTGCTGACGTACCGGATCGCCACGCCCTGGCGGTACCTGTACGCGGCCGTGGTGCTGGCCGGCTACGGGGTGCCGCTGCTGACCGGGCGCACCTTCACCGATCTGGGGCACGTGACCGCCGTGCTGCTCGGACTGGGCTGCCATCCGCTGGTCAAGGGCCGTGGAGAAGCATGGAATCCGAAGGAGACACTGGCCGTCCTGAGGCGTTAACGTCCGGCCATGAGCAGCGCGGCACACGGCCCCGTCAACGGCGGCATCTCCTTCTGGTTCGCGGACGACGGCCTCCCGGCGGTGCGGGAGCCGCTCACCGGTGACGCGAGCGCCGACGTGGTGATCGTCGGCGGCGGGTACACGGGACTGTGGACCGCGTACTACCTCAAGAAGGCGGCGCCCTTCCTGCGGATCACCGTTCTGGAGCAGCGGTTCTGCGGCTACGGCGCCTCCGGCCGCAACGGCGGCTGGCTCTACAACGGCGTCGCGGGCCGCGACCGGTACGCGAGGCTGCACGGCCACGAGGCCGCCGTACGGCTCCAGCGGGCGATGAACGACACCGTGGACGAGGTGATCCGAGCCGCCGCCGAGGAAGGCGTCGACGCCGGCGTGCACCGCGGCGGCGTCCTGGAAGTGGCGCGGACACCGGCCCAGTTGGCCCGCCTGAAGGCCTTCCACGAGCACGAGCTGTCGTACGGCGAGAAGGACCGCGAGCTGTACGGTGCCCGCGAGACCGCCGAGCGCGTCCGCGTCGCCGGTGCCGTCGGCGCCACCTGGACCCCGCACGGGGCCCGCCTGCATCCGGGGAAGCTGGTCAAGGGCCTCGCCGCGGCGGTGGAGGCGCTCGGCGTCACCCTGCACGAGTCGACGCCGGTGACGGAGATCCGCCCGAAGCACGCGGTCACCCCCTACGGCACCGTCCGGGCGCCCTACGTCCTGCGCTGCACCGAGGGCTTCACCGCGTCGCTCAAGGGGCAGAGGCGCACCTGGCTGCCCATGAACTCCTCGATGATCGCGACCGAGCCGCTGACCGACGAGCAGTGGGCGGCGGTCGGCTGGGAGGGCCGCGAGACCCTCGGCGACATGGCGCACGCCTACATGTACGCCCAGCGCACCGCCGACGGCCGGATCGCGCTCGGCGGGCGCGGGGTGCCGTACCGCTTCGGCTCGCGCACCGACCACGACGGCCGCACCCAGGAGGCGACGGTCGAGGCGCTCCGGGAGATCCTGGTCGGCTTCTTCCCCGCGCTGGCCGGGGTGCGGATCGAGCACGCCTGGTCGGGTGTCCTCGGCGTGCCGCGCGACTGGTGCGCGACCGTCACCCTGGACCGCGCGACCGGCCTGGGCTGGGCGGGCGGTTACGTCGGTTCCGGCGTCGCCACCGCCAACCTCGCCGCCCGTACCCTGCGCGACCTGGTCCAGCTGGATTCCGGTCAGTCGGGCCCGACCGAGCTGACCGGCCTGCCCTGGGTCGGCCACAAGGTCCGCAAGTGGGAGCCGGAGCCGTTGCGCTGGCTGGGTGTGCGGGGCATGTACGCCACCTACCGCACCGCCGACCGGCGTGAACTGCTCACCCACAGCGCGCGGTCGTCGAGGCTCGCCCGCCTGGCGGACCGGGTGGCCGGGCGTCACTGACGGCCTTTCACGCCACGGCCGAAACTTTACGCTCTGATTGCCCGCACGGACGTCTCCCGTCACGCCCATCCCGTCGAAGCTGTGTGCCGAGTGTGTCATGCACGCAACCGCTCCCAGGGGAGGGCACTTCATGGCGGCCACAAGCCGGCGAAGCAGAAAAAGAACGGCGGCGGTTCTCATCACCACCGCCGCACTGGGGCTGACCATCACCCAGGCCCAGGCCGCGGGACGCGGGGTCGATCCCTTCGGCGTCCGCGCACAGCACCACAAGGCCCGGCTGAACGAGCAGCAGCCGGGCCGGGTTTCCCTCGCCACGGAGGGCGACGACGAGGGGGGCAACGAGGGCGAGGAGATCGCCGAGCAGGCCGACCAGTACGCCGAGGCCCGCACCTCGCCCGGCATCGTCGCGCCCGGCGCCTACGGTGCGGCCTACGCGGCGCTGAAGAACCTGCCGCACACGGACGGCAGATGGCGGGACGTCACCCGGCTGCCCTACGACAGCGACGACCCCCGCTACCGGGACATCAACTCCAACTCCAGCGGCGGCGCGGGCCGGGTGTCCGGCCGGGTCACCGGACTGGCGGCCGACAACAAGGGCGATGTGTACGCCGGTTCGGCCAACGGCGGTGTCTTCCGGTCGCGGACCGGCGGCGGCCACTGGACCCCGATCTCCGACCGGCTGCCCGCGCTGTCCACCGGCGACCTGCAGCTCGACGGCCGCGGACGGCTCTGGTACGCGACGGGTGAGGCCAACACCAGCGCCACCTCCTTCCTCGGCACCGGCGTCTACGTCCTCGCCGACCCCCGGCACGGCGAGTTCGGCCGACGCGACCGGGTCGGCGGCGACGAGCTGGAGTCGACCTCGATCCACGCGCTGCGCTTCGGCGGCGACAAGGTGTGGGCGGCCACCACGAGCGGGGTGTGGAGCCACTCCACCAGGACGCTGAAGGGCCCCTGGAAGCAGGAGTTCGCGCCCAACCCGGACTACCTCCCGGGTGGTTCGAAGGCCTCCGACCCGAACGCGCCGTACAAGAACATCGCCAACGACATCGCGATCGACCCGAAGGACCCCTCGAAGGTCGTCCTCGCGGTCGGCTGGCGCAGCGGTGACACCTACAACGGCTTCTACACCAAGGGCAGCCACGGCTGGGAGCGGGTGACCGGGCTCGGCGACCTGCCGAGCGACAGCGACAACGTCGGCAACGTCACCTTCGCCCACAGCGCGGACGGCTCCCGGTACTACGCCATCGACCAGTCGCCCGAGCAGATGAACACCAACCCCGACAGCGGTCTGGAGGGCATCTTCGTCTCCAAGTCCGGCTCACCGACCGGCCCGTGGACGAAGATCGCCGGGTACGAGCAGCTGCGGGACTCCGGCTCGGCGCTCACCTACGACGGCTACCAGCCCGGTGTGCAGGCCTGGTACAACCAGTTCCTCACCGTCGACCCGAAGAACCCCGACCACGTGTACGCGGGTCTGGAGGAGGTCTTCGAGACCAAGGACGGCGGCAGGTCCTGGACGGTGCCCGGACCGTACTGGAACTTCGGCTTCAAGTGCTGGTCCATCGACCCGGCCAAGCAGTCCGGCGACTGCCCGTCCACCGTGCACGCCGACCAGCACGCGGTGACGACCGGCAGCTTCCACGGCAAGCCGTACGTGATCGTCGGCGACGACGGCGGCGCCTTCCGCCGCCCGCTGAACGGCAGCGCGAACGCCGAGGGCCACGCCACCGACTGGACCTCGCTGAACGACGGCACCATGGACGTCCTGCAGTACTACTCGGTCGGCGTCGGCACCGACGGCCGCGGGGTCGCCGTGACCGGCGGCCTGCAGGACAACGGCCAGTCGGTCCTGCGCCCGGGCGACCGCGTGATGGGCTCGAACTTCGGCGGCGACGGCGGCGACACGATCACCGACCCGCGCAACGGCTGCAACATCGCCGAGGAGTACGTCTACCTGGCGGTCTCGGTGACGCAGAACTGCGCGGTCAACGACGGGAGCTGGGTCACCGACCCGTCCAAGGCGACCTCGTACTCCGTCGCTCCGCCCGACAGCGCCACCGGCGAGGCCCGCTTCATCGCGCCGCTGAACGCCGACATCAAGGACAGCGACACCTGGGTCGCCGGCGGCCGGCACGTGTGGATCAACACCAAGGGCTGGGCGATCCGCAGCGGCAGCGAGTGGACCGGCGCCTTCGACCTCGGCGCGGGCCACACCGCCACGGCGGTCGCCTCCTCCGGCGGCCGGGTGTACGCCGCCTGGTGCGGCCCCTGCAACAACCAGGGCTTCACCCGGGGCATCGCGGTCGGCAACGCCGACGGCACCGGCTGGCACCAGCTGACCCTGCCGGCCGACGGCACGGTGCCCAACCGCTATCTGTCCGGGCTGGCGATCGACCCGGCGGACGCCGACCACGTCCTGCTCGCGGTCAACGGCTTCTCCCGCAAGTGGACGGAGGGTCCCGGCGCGGGCTACGGCCACCTGTTCGAGACCCGGGACGGCGGCGTGACCTGGAAGGACGTCTCCGGCAACCTGCCCGACGTCCCGGCGAACGCGGTGGCGCTGCTGAAGGACGGGACGGTCGTCCTCGGCACCGACCTCGGCGTGCTGGTGCGCACCCCGGGGTCGGCCGGCTGGAAGGTGGCGGGCGAGAACCTGCCGACCACCGCGGTGCTGCAGCTGCGGACCGGTCCCGACGGCCTGCTGTACGCGGCCACGCACGGGCGCGGCATCTGGGCCGTCGACCCGCGGCGCCTGCGCTGATTCCCACGGGGAGGGGCCCCGGCAGGGACCCCTCCCCACCCTCGCGGGCTTCCCCCCCGGCCTCAGGCCACGGACTCCGGCGGCACCGCCTCGGCCGCCTGACCTTGGTGCACGGAATCCGGCTCACCTGTTCGGGTGAGGGGCACCTGGTCAGAAGACCATGAATCAGGACGTACCGCATCTCTGTGCGTCGTCCGCGCAGGTCGGCGGGACTGTCAGTGGCCGGGTGCAGGATGGGCGCATGGCGAGGCGAGTGACGGGCAGGACCGGCGGCGCGGGTGCGAACGGGACCGGTGCGGGCGGCGGCCGCGGGGCCGCGGTGAAGGCGGCGCGGCGGCCGGAGGTGCGGCTGCCTCCGTTGGCGGCGTACGACGGCCGAGCGCTGGCCCCGGACGGGGACTACGACGGACTGGACTTCCGGGAGGCCGATCTCGGCGGCCAGGACGGCGCGGGCGCCCGCTTCCTGGACTGCGCGCTGACCGGCTGCGCCCTGGACGAGACGTCGCTGCGCCACGCGCGCTTCCTCGACTCGGTCCTCACCGGCGTCCGGGGCGTCGGCACCGACCTCGCGGAGTCGACCCTGCGCGATGTGGAACTGGTCGACGCCCGCCTCGGCGGGGTGCGGCTGCACGGGGCGGTCCTGGAACGGGTGTGGATCCGGGGCGGCAAGATCGACTGTCTGAACCTGCGCGACGCGCGGCTCAGGGACGTCGTCTTCGAGGGGTGCGTCCTCGTCGAGCCGGACTTCGGCGGAGCCCGGCTGGAGCGGGTCGAGTTCGTGGACTGCGCGCTCAGGGGCGCGGACCTCACCGCGGCGGTCCTCACCGACGTGGACCTGCGGGACGCCGCGCCGCTGGACATCACGCGCGGGTTGGACCGGCTGGCCGGAGCGGTGATCAGCCCGGCCCAGCTCCTGGACCTGGCACCGCTGCTGGCGGCGGAGCTGGGGATCGCCGTGGAGGGCTGAGCGGAGCGCCCTCCCGGAGCCTTCTCAGCCGATCTCCGACCGGAACCGCTCGATCGTCCGGCGGCGCATGGTGAGCAGGGCGAGCCAGGAGCCGTCGGCGAAGTGCAGCCGGAAGCGGGCCATGAGCTGCAGCCGGGGACGGCGCTCGACCCGGGCCACCCAGGTGCGGGGCACCTCCCACACCGGAGTCCCGTCCAGCGGGTGCACCAGTCCGACCCGCTGGTCGGTGACACGCAGGAGCAGGGCGCCGGAGGTGGCCGGCACTCCGGCCGCGACGCTTCCGTGCCCGCCGGACTGGGCACCGATGTTCTGCGCCAGGTAGTCCCCGAGCTCCCCGCCGAGCCGCCCGAATCCGTGGACGCGCATCTTCATGCCCCGGGCGCTCTTCGCGGGGATGACGACGGCGTAGGTGCGCAGCTGCTCCCCGGGGCTCAAGTGGCCCTGGGCGGAACGCTGATGGCGGGAGATGGTCTCAGGCACGAGGGATGATCGTACCGGGGCGCGCCCGCGGCCCGGAGGCCGGTTCGGGCAGCGCGGGGAACCGCCGGTTCAGGGCAGGCGGGGGAAGCGGGCCTGGAGGGTCCAGACGGCCGGGTTCTCCGCCAGGTCCTCGTGCATGTCGCACAGGTCGGCGATCAGATCGTGCAGGAAGTCCCTTGCCTCCCGGCGCAGTTCGGCGTGGGAGAAGGTCAGCGGGGGCTCCTCGGCCGGCATCCAGTCGGCCTCGATGTCCACCCAGCCGAAGCGGCGCTCGAACAGCATCCGGTCGGTCGACTCCGTGAAGTCCAGTTCCGCCCGCTGCGGCCGCGACGCCCGGGACCCGGCCGGGTCCCGGTCCAGCCGCTCCACGATGTCGCACAGCGCCCACGCGAAGTCCAGCACCGGCACCCATCCCCAGGCCGTGGCCAGCTCCCGGTCCGCCTTGGTGTCGGCGAGGTACACGTCCCCGCTGAACAGGTCGTGGCGCAGCGCGTGGACGTCCGCGCGCCGGTAGTCCGTCTGCGGCGGGTCGGGAAAGCGGGGGGAGAGGGCGTAGCCGATGTCGAGCACACAGGCGATGGTGTCACGCCCCCGCATAGGATCACGCACGTGTCCCGATCCGCACCCGTTGTCCGCACGGCCGCAGCCGGCACCTCCGTCCTGCTCGCCCTCGCGCTGACCGCGTGCGGCGGCGGTGTGCACGGCACCCCCGGCGGGGCGGGCGTGCGCGACCCGTACTTCCCGAAGGCGGGCAACGGCGGATACGACGTCACCCACTACGGCCTGACCCTCGCCTACGACCCGAAGGGCCACCGCCTCTCCGGCACCGCGGTGATCACCGCCCGCGCCACCAAGGACCTGTCCGCCTTCGACCTCGACCTGGCGGGGATGGAGGTCGGCTCGGTCACCGTCGAGGGCCGGGCCGCCCTGTTCAGCCGTGCCGGCCAGGAGCTCACCGTCCGCCCGCACGACGAGCTGGACCGGGGCGAGACGTTCACCGCCACGGTCCGCTACGCGGGCACCCCGCGCACCCTCACCGACCCCGACGGCTCCAAGGAGGGCTGGCTGCGCACCGCCGACGGCGCGCTCGCGCTCGGCGAGCCCGTGGGGTCGATGGCGTGGTTCCCCGGCAACGACCATCCGTCCGACAAGGCGGCCTACGACATCACCGTCACCGTGCCCAAGGGCCTGGGCGCCGTCTCCAACGGGGAGTTGAAGAGCGAGACGACCAGCGGCGGCCGGACCACCTTCCACTGGCACACCGCCGAGCCGATGGCGACCTACCTCGCCACCGTCGCGATCGGCCGCTGGACCGTCACCCGCTCCACGCTGAAGAACGGCCTGCCGGTGTACGTGGCCGTCGACCCCACCCAGGCGAAGGCGAGCCGCGCGGTGCTCGCGAAGATCCCCGAGATCATGGACTGGGCGGAGACCAACTTCGGCCCCTACCCCTTCTCCTCCACCGGCGCGATCGTCGACCGTCCCGATGACGCCGGGTACGCCCTGGAGACCCAGAACCGCCCCGTCTTCGCCGGCGCCCCCGACACGACCACGCTCGTCCACGAGCTCGTCCACCAGTGGTACGGCGACTCCGTCACCCCGAGGACGTGGCAGGACATGTGGCTCAACGAGGGCTTCGCCACCTACGCGGAGTGGCTGTACGCGGAGGACCACGGCGGCGACAGCGCCCAGCGGACCTTCGACTCCGTCTACCGCGGCGACCACTACGACGACGAGGCCGACAACAAGGCGGTCTGGGCGTTCCCGCCCGCGAAGCCGAGCGACGCCGCGCACATCTCCGACAGCCCCGTCTACATCCGCGGCGCGATGGTGCTGCAGAAGATCCGGCAGAAGGTCGGCGACGAGACCTTCTACGACATCGTCCAGGGCTGGGCCGCCGCCCACCGCCACGGCACCGCGGACACCGCGCAGTTCACGGCGTACGTGGAGAAGAAGGCACCGGACGAGGACTTCAGCGGCATCTGGAAGAACTGGCTGTACGGCGAGGGAAAGCCGGCGCACCCCTAGAGACGGGCCGCCCCGAGCCCCGCCGCCCCGGGCCGCGCGCCCCTGAGCCCCGCCGCCCCGGGGCGCGCCCCTCGCTGCCGTCTCACCGCAGTTCCTTGCGCAGCACCGCGCACGGGCGGTTGAGCCGGCGGTCCGGACGGTGGTCGACGACCGTGTAGCCGAGGGCGGTCCAGAAGGCCAGGGCCCCGGGGTTGTTCTCGAGGACGGCCAGGCGTACGGCGGTGCGGCCCGCGGCGCGCAGGCGCTCCTCCACCAGGCGGGCCAGCCGGCGCCCGTGGCCCTGCCGCTGCGCGGCCGCGTCCACCATGAGCAGGCCGATCCACGGGTCCGGGTCGGCCGGGTCGGGGTGATGGGCGAGCGTGATGGCGACGCCGACCAGCCGGCCCTCGCTGCGGGCGAGCAGCACCTCCACGTCCGGGCTGGCCAACTCGTCGGCCAGCTCGGTCGCCACCTGCTCCGGGCGGATGTCGTCCGGGTCGGGGAAGTCCCCGCTGAGGGCGTGGAAGCCGCGGTTGGACGCGTAGAGCGCGGTGAGTTCGGTCAGCAACTCGCCCGGCAGGTCGTGGTCGGGGGCGACGCGAAGGGGCTCGAGGATCACCAGGGCAACGTATCGCGGACCGGCCGCGGCGCCGGGGGAAAGAGGGCGCGGGACATGCGCGGACCCCGGCCGCACGGGGCAGCCGGGGTCCGGGCGCGGGGCGGTGTCCGTCAGACGCTGACGCCGAAGTCCTGGGCGATGCCGACCAGGCCCGAGGCGTAACCCTGGCCGACCGCGCGGAACTTCCACTCGGCGCCGTTGCGGTAGAGCTCGCCGAAGATCATGGCGGTCTCGGTGGCCGCGTCCTCCGACAGGTCGTAGCGCGCGATCTCGGCGCCGCCGGCCTGGTTCACGATGCGGATGTAGGCGTTGCGGACCTGTCCGAAGTTCTGGCCGCGGTTCTCGGCGTCGTAGATGGAGACCGGGAAGACGACCTTCTCGATGTCGGCCGGGAGCGCGGCGAGGTTGACGTTGATCGCCTCGTCGTCGCCGGCGCCCTCGCCGGTGCGGTTGTCGCCGGTGTGGACGATGGAGTTGTCCGGGGTCTGCTTGTTGTTGAAGAAGACGAAGTGACCGTCCGAGTACACCTTGCCCTGCGGGTTCACGGCGATCGCGGAGGCGTCGAGGTCGAAGTCCGTGCCGGTGGTGGTGCGGACGTCCCAGCCGAGGCCCACGGTGACGGCGGTCAGGCCCGGAGCTTCCTTGGTGAGCGAGACATTGCCGCCCTTGGACAGGCTTACAGCCATTGTTGGGAGTCCCTTCCCTCGTTACGTGTGCGGACGAAGCTACCGCCACCCATAGGAACGCCAAGGGGGGTCCCCGGGGTTCCGGATCTCTTTACCTTTTTTACGCATCTCGGCGGACGCGCCCCGCGAAATCCGGATGACGTGGACCGGACGGACCCGGGAACATGGAGGACATGTCCGGTCCCTATGTCGTCCGCGGCTCCGTCTCGCTTCCCGAGGCCGAGCTGATGTGGCGTTTCTCGCGCTCGTCGGGTCCCGGCGGACAGCATGTGAACACCAGCGACTCCCAGGTGGAGCTGCGCTTCGACCTGGCGCGGACCGAGGCGCTCCCCGAGGTGTGGAAGGAGCGGGCGCTGGAGCGCCTGGCCGGACGGCTCGTCGACGGCGTGGTCAGCGTCCGCGCCTCCGAGCACCGCTCCCAGTGGCGCAACCGCGAGGCCGCCGCCGTACGGCTCGCGGCGCTCCTCGCCGAGGCGACCGCGCCCCCGCCCAGGCCGCGCCGGCCGACCCGGATCCCGCGCGGGATCAACGAGCGCCGGCTGCGGGAGAAGAAGCAGCGCTCGGAGAGAAAGCAGGGCCGCTCCGGCCGCAACTGGACGTAGGACCCGTCCGGCCGGTGCGCGTGCCGGCCCCCGCGCCCGCGGCATGATCGGCCGGACGGGTCCCAGCAAGCGGCGGGCGCCGCGCGGATCAGCCCAGGTGCCGGTAGCGGCCCCGGAAGTACAGCAGCGGGCCGCCGTCCGCGCTCGGGACCCGGGCGGTCAGGACGCGGCCTATCACCAGGGTGTGGTCCCCGGCCGTCACCCGCTGCTCGCTGCGCAGTTCCAGGGTGGCCAGGGCGCCGCCCACCAGCGGGGCGCCGGACACCTCGCCGCGGACGTAGGAGATGTCCTCGAAGAGCAGGCGGTCGCTGATGCGCCCCCTCATGGCGAAGCGGCCGGCGATGTGGCGCTGGCTCTCCGCCAGCACGGACACCGCCCACAGCGGCTGCTCGGCGAGCAGGTCGTCCATGCGGGAACCCGCGCGCAGGCTGACCATGGCCAGCGGCGGGTCCAGGGACACCGACAGGAACGCCGTCGCCGTCATGCCCACGTCCTCGCCGGCGGGCGCCCCCGGGTCGTCCGGGTCGAGCGGCGGCTCCTGCGCGGTCACCAGGACCACGCCCGCGGCCAGCCGGGCCATCGCGGCGCGGAACTCGTCGTTGGTCACCCCCTCAGGATGCCCGCCGGCGGCCGGGGCGGCGGGGACCGGGACGGCGGGGGAGAGCCGGACGGGGGAGGCGGGCGGGGAAGAAGAGTTCAGCACACACGAAACGCTAACCACCGGCCAGCACCGGCCGCATCGGGCCTCCGCCCGAGCCCGGTCCTAGGACCAGCGGCGGACCGCTCTCCCCCCGTTCCGGGCGTGTCACGGGTCCTTCTCGTGCATCATGTCCACACATCCACACCATTTGCGATCGGAAAAAGCGCGGGTAAAGCGCGGAATCTTCACTCAATTGTTCAGGTTTGCCTGTGACTTGAGTCACAAGGGCCCTGAATTGTTGACCCTGTGTACCGAGTGGGCTTCGCGCTGTGATTCAGTGGCGGGGACGCTGCACAGACGATACGCCGATGAGAACCCTGGATTCGCTGCGAGGTCTCGGGGGGAGGGCGAGCATGGAGACCGAGTCGGAGCCGTACGTCCGCCTTGCGACCCTGCGACAACTGCATCAGGTCATGGCGGACATGAACACCGCGCGCAGCCTGGCGGACACGCTGCAGACCGTCGCCGACGGCGTGGTGAACGGCCTCGGCTACGAGCTGGCGTGCGTGAACCTCGTACGCCCCGACGGCGATCTCGTCGTCGCCGCCTTCGCCGGGAACTCCGCGGCCGAGGCGCTCATCACCGGCCGTGTCGGCTCCCGCGACTCCTGGGAGCGCCGGCTGGGGATGGGCGAGCACTGGGACGACCTCGTCTTCATCCCGCACACCGAGGGCTGGGTCCTCGACGACGACGACGTCCCGCAGTGGTACACCGACGGGCCCGCCCCCCGCTTCGAGGACGAGTGGCACCCCTCCGACCGGCTCTTCGCGCCCATGTGGACCCCCGGCGCGCCGGACGGCCGGCGCGGCGAGCTGCTCGGCGTGCTCTCGGTGGACCGGCCGCGCAACGGCCGGCGGCCCGGCGCCTGGGGGCGCGAGGCGCTCCAGATGTACGCCTTCCAGGCCGCCATCGCGATCAGCAACGCCCGGCTGCGCGCCAACATGCAGCGCGCCCTGGTCCGCCTGGAGCGCGAGCAGCAGGCCCTGCGCGCCAGCGAGGAGAGCTTCCGCCAGGCCTTCGAGTACGCCCCCTCCGGCATGGCCATCGCCGAGATGGGCGGCGAGCAGCACGGCCGCATCCTGCGCACCAACGACGCCCTGTGCCGCCTGCTGGGCCGCCCGGCCTCCGCGATGCGCCGCTACTCCTTCTCCGACCTCGTCCACCCCGAGGACGTAGGCACCCTGCTGCGCACCTCCGCCGAGGGCGGCCGCGCCGAGCTGCGCCTGGGCCGCCGCGACGGCACCTACGTCTGGGTGTCGCTGCGCAACTCCGTGGTCGCCGACGCCGCCGACGGCCCGCGCTTCCTGCTCACCCACGTCGAGGACATCGAGGACCGCAAGCGCCGCGAGCTCCACCTCGCCCACCGCGCCTCCCACGACTCCCTCACCGGCCTGCCGAACTCCGCGGAGCTGCGCGCCCGCCTCTCCGCCCGGCTGTGCCGGCGCCCCCAGTCGGCGCACGCGGAGCTCGACTCCCTGGACGCGGCCTACGGGCACCCGGCGTACGACGTCGGCGGCCACGGCTTCGACTTCCAGCCGGACGTGCCGGCGTACGACACCTACGACCACCATGTGCACACCATCGCCCCCGAGGACGACCGGGACGACGGCGCCAAGGGGCTCGCGGTCCTCTTCTGCGACCTCGACGGCTTCAAGTCGATCAACGACCGGTTCGGGCACAACGCGGGCGACGCCGTCCTCATCGAGGTGGCCCGGCGGCTCAGCAACGGCGTGCGCGACGGCGACACGGTGGCCCGGCTCGGCGGTGACGAGTTCGTCATCCTCGCCAACGGCCTCGGCCGCGCCGACGCCCAGGACCTCGCCGTACGGCTGCGCAACGAGATCATCCAGCCGATCCGGGCCGAGGGCCGCGCGGTGCGGGTCGGGGCCAGCTTCGGCATCGGATGGGCACACTGTGGAATGACGGCGGACGAAGTGTTGAAATCCGCTGACGAACGGATGTACGTCGAGAAACGATCTCGTCCCAAACAACATCGTCGGGCCGGATGATCGCAGGTCACCGTGCTGATGCGGTGGGAGTCACCCGTTTGGTGCCCGTGGAACGGGTAGGCTCGCCACTCTCACCACGTCCCGCATCCGACCCGCACCTGTTGAGGAGTACCAAGGGATGACGCCCGGCAACAACGGCGCGAGCACGCCCGAGGACAACGACGACCCGTTCGGCTACCTGTACGCCGATGGCCAGGCCAACGGGGCCCAGCCGCCGTCCGGCGGCTACGGCTACCCGAACTCGGTCAGCCGGGTCCGCGCGGTCGGCCAGCGGCAGTACGGCCAGCAGGCCCCCACGGCGTCCTACGGCCAGGTGCCGCAGCAGGGCACCCACGCCCAGCCGAACGCCCACTACGCGGCGCCGGAGACCCTTCCGGGCGGCGCCCCCACGACCGGCCGGCAGGGCGGCGGCGGCCGCGGCCGGGGCCCGAACACCAAGGGCCTGCTGATCGGCGCCGTCGCGGTGGTCGCCGCGGTGGTGATCGGCATCAGCATCGCGATGCTCGGCGACTCCTCGGACGACAAGAAGGACGACGCCGGGGCGAGCACCGCCCCCACGGCCTCCCAGCACCCCACCACGGCACCCTCGGCCACCAGCAGCGTGGCCGAGGACGGCGAACTCCCGAAGATCGACGCCAAGGCGATGAACCTGACGGGCACCACCACGGCGTCCGACATCAAGGGCGCGAAGGCGGACGGCGGGGTCTACGTCGCGGGCTTCAACCACGTCGGCGCCAAGGTCTCGTGGACGGTCAACGGGATCCAGAAGTCCGGTTCCTACCGGCTCTACGTCGGCTACGGCATCCCCGGTGTGGACGCCAACGCGACGCTGGTGGTCAACGGCCAGGCCAACCCGAAGCCGCTGAACATGGCGAACTTCTCCCACCAGCCCGCGGGCGACTGGGAGAAGGGCTGGCAGTCCACCTGGGCCCTGGTCAACCTGAACAAGGGCACCAACACCATCGAGATCGCCTGCAACGACGGCAACCAGTGCGACGCCAACCTGGACCAGCTCTGGCTGGCCAAGGGCTGATCCAACGACTGCCCCTCAGGCCGCGCTGACCTCGCCCGTCACCGACACCCGGCCCACGAGTTCCTCGTAGGTGGCGCGGTCGAACTCGCCCGCCGCCGGGGCGAGGACCGTGGCCGTGGCCAGGGCGGCGGCGCGGGCCAGGCGGCTCGGCCAGGGGAGGTGCTCGGCCAGGCCGGACAGCAGCCCCGCGACCGCCGAGTCGCCGGCGCCCGTGGGGTTGCCCCGGACATGGGCCGGGGGAGTGGCCCGCCAGTGGCCCTCGGGCGTGTGGGCGAGGAGGCCGTCGGCGCCCAGGGAGGCCACGACCGCGCGGGCACCGCGCCGGCGGGCGTCCTGGACGGCGCGCAACGGCTCGTGTGCGCCCGTGAGTTCGGCCAGCTCGTCCGCGTTCGGCTTGATGATGTCGGGGCGCGCGGCCACCGCCCGGCGCAGCGGCTCCCCGCTGGTGTCCAGCAGCACCGGCACGCCCGCGGCGCGCGCGGTACGCACCAGCCCGGCGTACGCGCCCACCGGCACCCCCGGCGGCAGGCTGCCGCACAGCGCCACCGCCGCGACCGAGCCGAGCAGTTCCTCGTACACGTTCTGGAAAGCGGCCCACTCGGCGGGCGCGACGAGCGGCCCGGGTTCGTTGAGCTGGGTGGTGTCGCCGGTCCGCTGGTCCACGACCGCCACGGTCCGCCGGGTCGCCCCGGCCACCGGGACCAGCGCGTCCGCCACGCCCGGCACCCCGGCGAGCCGGTCGCGCACGACACGCCCGGTGCCGCCGCCCGCGAAGCCGGTGACCGTCACCTCGTGGCCGAGGGCGGCCAGCACCCGGGCCACGTTCAGTCCCTTGCCGCCGGGCCGCTCCACCACCTCGGACACCCGGTGCGCGGTGTGCGGCCGCAGCGACGGCACCCGATAGGTGATGTCGAGAGCGGTGTTCAGCGTGACCGTGAGGATCACGTGGGCGGACCTCCCCCGAGTGCAGGCGCCTGGTGCGACGTTCCGGAGGTTCGATCATGCCAAACAGACGGCGGCGGGCCCAGCCCTCCCGACCGGCCACCGCCGCCGTACGGCCGGACGGATCAGCCCAGTTGGGGATCGACCACCCATTCGCCGCGCCGCATGACCCCCTTGAGGTCGAACTCCTCGTCCAGCAGCACCAGGTCCGCGTCCTTGCCGGGCTCCAGCGAGCCCACCCGGTCGGCCAGGCCGAGCAGCCGGGCCGGGTTGGCCGACAGCGCGGCCACCACGTCCGGCACCGGCAGCCGGTCGACCGTCACCGCCCGCTTGAAGGCCCGGTCCAGAGTCAGTGTCGAACCCGCGATCGAGCCGCCTTCCACCAGCCGTGCCACCCCGTCGGCGACCTCGACCTCCAGCGGGCCGAGCAGATAGCGGCCGTC
The DNA here is from genome assembly GCF_044763235.1 of Streptomyces sp. NPDC096152. NCBI lineage: Bacteria > Bacillati > Actinomycetota > Actinomycetes > Kitasatosporales > Streptomycetaceae > Streptomyces > Streptomyces sp. NPDC096152. The sequence continues at coordinate 115,023 of NZ_JBIWFW010000007.1, forward strand.
GCCGAAGCCGGCCGCGTCCATCGCGTCGGTGATGAACGCGACCCGCTCCGCGCCCGCGTGATGGAACGCCAGTTCAAGGGCGGCCGGGTGCAGATGGGTGCCGTCGTTGATCAGCTCGACCGTGACCCGCTCGTCCTCCAGCAGGGCGGCGATGGGGCCGGGGGAGCGGTGGCCCAGGGCGGGCATGGCGTTGAACAGGTGGGTGGCCACGGTCGCCCCCGCGTCGATCGCGCGCACCGTCTGCTCGTAGGTCGCGTCGGTGTGCCCGATCGCCGCGATCACCCCGTGCTCGGCGAGCAGCCGTACGGAGTCGAGGCCGCCGGGCAGTTCGGCGGCCAGGGTCATCATCCGGGCCTGGCCGCGCCCGGCGTCGACCAGCTTGCGCACCTCCGCCGGGTCCGGGTCGCGCAGCAGCTCCTCGGAGTGCGCGCCCTTGCGGCACGGCGAGATGAACGGCCCCTCGAAGTGGATCCCGGCGAGGTCGCCCTGCTCGGCCAGCTCGGACAGCAGCCCGGCCCGCTGGACGAGGAAGTCCATCTCGCCGGTGACGGTGGAGGCGACCAGCGTGGTCGTGCCGTGCCGGCGGTGGGTGCGGATGCCGTGGAGGACCTCGTCCACGGTCCCGGAGGTGAAGGACGCGCCGCCGCCCCCGTGGTTGTGCAGGTCGACGAAGCCGGGGACCAGCCAGTGGCCCCGCAGGTCGAGGACCGGCGCGCCCGCGGGCGCGGCCTCGGCGATCCGGGTGCCCTCGACGACCAGGCGGCCGTCGTCCACGACTCCGCCGGGCAGGACCACCCGGGCGCCGGCGAGAACCTTGCTAGGGGCCATCAGGCGGTTACCTCCGCAGGAGTCGTGGGGGTGTTCAGGAGATCCCAGGCGAGGAGGCCCGCGCCCAGGCAGCCGGCGGTGTCCCCGAGGGCCGCGGGAACGACGACGGGCAGCTTCTGGAAGGTGACGCGCCGCCGGACCGCCTCCCGCAGGGGCGCGAACAGGGTCTCCCCGGCCTCGGCGAGCCCGCCGCCGATGATCAGTGTGCGCGGGTCCAGCAGGGTGAGCGCGGTGACCAGCCCGTCGGCCAGCGCGTCCACGGCCTCCTGCCAGACCGCCCGCGCCCGCGGGTCCCCGGACTCGACGGCCTTCGCGCAGTCCGCCGCGTCCGCGCCGGGGTCCCCGCAGGCCGCGGCCCAGGCCTGGCCGACCGCGGCCGCGGAGGCGAACCGCTCCAGACAGCCGCGCTGCCCGCACGGACAGGGGGTGCCCCCGGGCCGTACGACGATGTGCCCGATCTCGCCCGCGAAGCCGTGGGCGCCCGCCTCCACCCGGCCCTCGATGCCGATGGCCCCGGCGATCCCGGTGCCCAGCGGGACGAAGAGGAACCGGTCGGTGCCCCGGCCCGCGCCGATCCGGCCCTCGGCGAGCCCGCCGGTGCGCACGTCGTGGCCGAGGGCGACGGGGACGCCGGCCAGCCGCTCGCCGAGCAGCGCGCGCAGCGGGACGTCGCGCCAGCCCAGGTTGGCCGCGTAGACGGCGATGCCGTGCTCCGCGTCGACGATGCCGGGGACGGCGACGCCGGCGGCGCGGGCGGGCTCGCCGAAGCGCTCCGCGCCCAGCGCGCGCAGCTCGGCGGCGAAGCCCAGGATCTGCTCGACCACGGCGTCGGGCCCGTGCTCCCGGCCGGTCGCCCGGCGCGCCTGGTGCAGCAGGCCGCCGTCGGCCGCCACCAGGGCGGCCTTCATGCCGGTGCCGCCCACATCGAGGGCGATGACGTGTCTCACGGGGGACAGTGTGACCCTTTGACCCGGAAGAGGTCTAGTCCACTCGCGTGGTGTAGACCTTATGGCTGACGATTCGAAAGGTTTCGCCTTGCGAGCACACAGGTTCTGTTTATGTGCGTTCGCGTTCGGCGGGCGACAGTGGTTGGGGCGGAACAGGCAGTGCAGCGGCGTAGGACAGGAATGATCGCGGTGGTGTCCGCACTGGGCATGACGGCGGTCCTCGGCGGCTGCGGGAGCACCGGCTCCTCCGACGTCACCCTCAGGCTCGTCGCCGCCGACTACGGCGACTCCGCGGCCAACGGCTCGCAGAAGTACTGGGACCGGCTGGTCAAGGACTACGAGGCGCGGCACCCGGACGTGAAGGTCGAGGTCAGCGTCTACTCCTGGAACGACGTCGACCGCAAGGTCAAGGAGATGGTCGCCGCGGGCCACGCCCCCGACCTGGCACAGATCGGCGCGTACGCCGACTACGCGGCCGACAACCTGCTCTACAAGGCCGACGACGTGCTCTCCATCCCCGTCCAGGCCGACCTCATCGGCCAGCTCTCCGACGCCGGGGAACTGCGGCACGTGCAGTACGGCATCCCGTTCGCGGCCTCCACCCGCGTCCTCTTCTACAACAAGACCCTCTTCGCCAAGGCCGGGCTCACCCCGCCGCGGACGTGGGACGAGCTCGCGGCCGACGCCCGGGCGCTGAAGGCCGAGGGCGTGAAGTACCCCTACGCGCTGCCGCTCGGCCCGGAGGAGGCGCAGGCCGAGACCATGCAGTGGATGCTCAGCGGCGGCAGCACCGGCTACACCGACGACATCGGCACCTACACCATCGACTCGGCGCAGAACGTCCAGACCTTCGACTGGCTCAAGGACGAACTCGTCGGCAAGGACCTGACCGGGCCGGTCGCCCCGGGCAGGCTCAACCGCGCGGACGCGTTCGCCGCCTTCGCCGACGGCCGGGTCGGGATGCTCGACGGCCACCCCACGCTGATGCAGCAGGCCGCGAGGAAGGGCGTGAAGTTCGGCATGGTGCCGATGCCGGGGCGCGAAGGCGCGGCCAAGGCCACCATGGGCGTCGCCGACTGGATGATGGCCTTCAAGAAGAACGGCCACCGCGACGAGATCGGTGACTTCCTCGACTTCGTCTACAGCCGCGGGAACGTCCTCGACTTCTCCCGCCGCTACGACCTGCTGCCGGTCACCACCTCCGCCTCGGAGGCGATGGCCGCGTCCGAGGAGGACGCCAAGCTCCGGCCGTTCCTGGAGGAGCTTCCGCTCGCGCAGCTCTACCCGGTCGGGAACACCTCCTGGGCCCAGGTCAGCGCGGACGTCAAGCGCCGCATCGGCGAGGCGGTCACCCCCGGCGGGAGCCCCGCGGGGGTGCTCGGCGGGCTGCAGGCGCGGGCGTCCTCGGCGGAGAGTGCGGAGCGTTGACTTGCTCTCCCTCCTGAAGAAGGAGGGAGATTCCGGCCTGCTCGCCTGGTGCTGTGCCGTTACGCGGCACGGGCATCGGGCGGGCTTCCGTGTTCCCGAGGCCGTGGCGGTCGAGCGGGCGCGCGAGTCGCATTGTCGGTGGCGGCGGTTACCGTGCCGGTATGGACGACGACCAGGACGTGCTCGGCCGGCGGGAGCGGGACATCCTCGCCCTGGAGCGGCGCGGGTTCCCCGGCCCCGGCGCCAAGGAGCGGGCCATCCGCGAGGAGCTGGGCCTGTCCCCCGTCCGCTACTACCAGCTCCTCAACGCCCTCCTCGACGACACCCGCGCGCTGGCCCACGACCCGGTCACGGTGAACCGCCTGCGCCGGGTGCGGGAGGCCCGCCGCGGCGAGCGCTGAGAGCGGGGCCGGACCGGCCGGGAACGGGGCGTCGAGGAGTGCGTCCGGCCGCGCGTGGATAGGTTCGCCGTATGGGCAGCCAGGACAGTCACGCAGCAGACTCGACCACCCCCAACCCCACCCCCTCCCTGCCGACGCCCGCCACGCAGGCCGGGCGGGACGGGCTCGCCGCGATCCTCGCGCGGCCCCGGAGCGCGGTGATCGCACTCGACTTCGACGGCACGCTCGCGCCGATCGTGCCGGACCCGGACCAGGCCCGGGCGCACCCGGAGGCGGTGCCCGCGATCGCCGCGCTCGCCCCGAAGGTGGCCGCCGTGGCGGTGGTCACCGGCCGTCCGGCCGACGTCGCCGTGCGGCACGGCGGCTTCGCGGGCGTCCCCGGCCTGGAGCACCTCGTCGTCCTCGGCCACTACGGCGCCGAGCGCTGGGAGGCGGCCACCGGCACCGTCACCGCCCCGCCCCCGCACCCCGGCGTCGCCGCCGTCCGCGCCGAGCTGCCGGGGCTCCTCGACCGCGTCGGCGCCGGGCACGGCACCTGGGTCGAGGAGAAGGGCCGGTCCGTCGCCGTGCACACCCGCCGCGCCGACGACCCGCAGGCCGCCTTCGAGCTGCTCCGCGAACCGCTCACCGACCTCGCCGCCCGGCACGGCCTGATCGTCGAGCCCGGCCGCATGGTCCTGGAGCTGCGCCCGCCGGGCATGGACAAAGGCGTCGCCCTCCTCGACTACGCCCGTGACGTCGCCGCCACCTCGGTCCTCTACGCCGGTGACGACCTGGGCGATCTGTCGGCCTTCGCCACGGTCGACAAGCTCCGCTCCGACGGCGTGCCGGGCCTGCTGGTGTGCAGCGGCAGCAGCGAGGTGACGGAACTGGCGGAGCGGGCCGACCTGGTCGTGGACGGGCCGGCCGGGGTGGTGGCCCTGCTGCGGGAGCTGGCGGAGAATCTGGACTGAGTTTCCGGCGCCGGACCGGCTCCCGGCGGGGCCGGCCCGGTCATCCCACCGACCGGGTCGGCCGTACAGCCCCGGTGGCTGTCCAGCCCGGGCGGGCCGTTCAGCCCCGGTGGCCGTTCAGCCGGGGCGGGCCGTACAGCCCCGGTGGCTGTCCGGCCTGGGGCGGCTGTTCAGCCGCGGTGGCTGTTCGGCCCTGAGCGGGCGTGCAGCCCGGTCGGCCGTTCAGGCACGGCGGTCGGCCACCGCGGTCGTTCAGCCCGGGCGGCCCACCCCCCGCCCCGGGTTCAGTCCGGTCGGCCGTTCAGCTCGGTCAGCTGGTCCAGGAACCACTGGGCGGGCGGCAGCGCGGTGGCCGCCGCAGCCAGCCGCTTGGAGCGCTCCGCCCGCTCGTGCGCCGGCATGGTCAGGGCCTCGTGCAGCGCCTGGGCCGTGCCGGTCACGTCGTAGGGGTTGACGACGACCGCGTCCTCGCCGAGCTCCGCGTACGCCCCCGCCTCCCGGGAGAGCACCAGCGCGCACCCGGCGTCCGAGACCACGGGCACCTCCTTGGCGACCAGGTTCATGCCGTCCCGGATGGGGTTCACCAGGGCCACGTCGGCGAGCCGGTACGCGGCGAGCGAGCGCGCGAAGTCGTCCCGGACGTGCAGCACGACCGGGGTCCAGCCGGGCGTGCCGAACCGGTCGTTGATCTCCTGGGCCACCCGCTGGACCTCGGCGGTGTAGTCCCGGTAGACGGCGAGGTCCTGCCGCGAGGGGTAGGCGAAGGCGAGGTGCGTCACGCGCTCCCGCCACTCGGGGCGGTCCTCCAGCAGCTGCTCGTAGGCCAGCAGCCCCCGCACGATGTTCTTCGACAGTTCGGTGCGGTCCACGCGCACGACGGTGCGGCGCGGGGTCCCGTCGGGAGCCGTGCCGATCTCCTCGCGCAGTGCCGCCATCCGCTCGTCGACGTCGGCGCGGTGCGCCCGCTCCCGCAGGAACTCGGCGTCCGCGCCGAGACCGTGCACCCCGACCCGGGTGCCGCCGAGCCCGTCGACGAGCGCCTCGCAGCAGCCGGTGAACGCGTCCGCCCACCGCCGGGTGAGGAAGCCGAGGCGGTCCGCGCCCAGCATCCCGCGCAGCACCTGCTCGGCGATGTCGTCGGGCAGCATCCGGAAGTAGTCCACCGGCGCCCACGGCGTGTGCGAGAAATGGCCGATCCGCACGTCCGGCCGGAAGTCGCGCAGCATCCCCGGGACGAGCGTCAGGTGGTAGTCCTGCACCACCACGGCCGCCCCCTCGGCGGCCTCCTCCGCCAGCGCCTCGGCGAAGGCCAGGTTGTACGCCTCGTAGGACGCCCACCGCCGGCGGAACTCCGCGTCGAAGACCGGCTCCAGCGGCGTCTGGTAGAGCATGTGGTGGACGAACCACAGCACCGAGTTGGCGATGCCGTTGTAGGCGTCCGCGAAGACCGCCGCGTCGATGTCGAGCATCCGGACCTGCTGCCCGCCGGTCGCGTCGGACGGCAATCGGCGGCCTCCCTCGAAGCGGCGGGCCGCCTCCCGGTCGGCGTCGCCGAGCGCGGCGCACACCCACACCGCGCCCGCCTCCGGCCCGATCGCCGACAACCCGGACACCAGCCCTCCGCCTCCGCGTCGGGCCTGCAGCGAACCGTCCTCGCGCAGCTCGTACGAAACCGGGCCGCGATTGGACGCGACCAGCACCTCGGCACCGTGCGTAGAAGCCATACGCCTCAACCTAGCCCGGCCCTCAAACGCTCAAACGTACGGTTCCGCTTGGTGGGTGGCCGTATACGGCCGGGCCGATGTTTCACGCCACCTTCCGGGCGGCGTACTCCGCGATCTCGACCATCGGCGGCCGCTCCTCGGTGTCCACCGAGTACGTCCGCGGCTCGAAGCCCTCCTCGCCCCGCTCGAACTGGGTGAGGGCGGGCCGGATCAGATGGCCGCGGGCCAGCCGGAGCTGGGCGGTGCGGTAGATCGCGGCGGCCATCCGGCCGAGTGCCTGCCCGTCCTGGTGCCGGTGCTTGCGCACGCCGACGTCCACCTGGGCGAGCGCGTCCAGGCCGACCAGGTGCAGCGCGTCGACCAGCATCCCCAGCTCGACCCCGTAGCCGACCGGGAAGGGCAGCTGTTCGAGCAGCGAGCGGCGGGCCGCGTACTCGCCGCCGAGCGGCTGCACGAAGCCGGCCAGCTGCGGCCAGTGCATGTTGAGCAGCGGGCGCGCCATCAGCTCGGTGACCCGGCCGCCCTGCCCGGCGGCGCCGCCGAGCGGACGGTCGTACATCGCCTTCACCAGGTCGACGTCCGGGTCGGTGAGCAGCGGGCCGACGATCCCGGTGACGAAGTCGGAGGAGAACTCCCTCAGGTCGGCGTCGACGAAGCAGACGATGTCCCCCTCGGTGGCGAGCAGCGAGCGCCACAGCACCTCGCCCTTGCCCGGGACGGCCGGGATGCGCGGCAGGATGTCGTCCCGGTGGACGACCCGGGCGCCCGCGGCGGCGGCCACCTCGGAGGTGCGGTCGGTGGAGCCCGAGTCGACGACGACGATCTCGTCGACGAGCGGGGCCTGCCGCATCAGGTCGTGACGGATCACGGCGACGATCTCGCCGACCGTCTCCTCCTCGTTCAGCGCGGGCAGCACGACGCTGACCGACGAGCCGCTCGCGCGCTTGGCGGCCAGGATCCGGTGCAGCGGGCGATCGGTCACGGACCAGGAGCGTGTCCTCAGCCAGCCCTCGACTTCTTCCAGCACGGTCGGCGGCTCCTCACTGATTCGGATCACGGAACGGATCACACGGGTCCTGTGCTCCGTCTCGCGGTTCGGACGACTATCTCAACTGTCCTGGCCTTCGGTTACAGTCTTGAACAACGCGGATGACCATCGCATGTCGGGGGTCGCCGCCGCTCAACAACCGCATACCGCTCATCCAGAGGGGCAGAGGGACACGGCCCGATGAAGCCCCGGCAACCCTCCAGCCGGTTCTCGTATCCATCGCTGTGCGCGCACGGTCGATCGTCACCGCGAGGCTCCCGGCTAGGGAAGGTGCCAAATCCGTCTCACGGCGAGATGCGTCGTGAGGAAGATGAGGAGAAAGGGCCTCGCCTCCATGGCTGTGCAGACTGTTGCAAGCAGCACCGACTCCACCGTCGACCTGGGTCCCGCCGCGTCCTTGAGCTGCCGTGAGTGCGGCCACCGGGTGCCGCTCGGCCCGGTCTTCGCCTGCGAGGAGTGTTTCGGCCCGCTGGAGATCGCCTACGACTTCTCGGCGTACGACACCGAGGAGCTGCGCAAGCGGATCGAGGCGGGCCCCGCGAACATCTGGCGCTACGCGCCGCTGCTGCCCGTCCCCGCCGACGTGGCGACCAAGCCGAACCTGAACCCGGGCTGGACCAAGCTGGTGCAGGCCGACAACCTGGCCCGCGAGCTCGGCGTGACCGGCGGGCTGTACGTGAAGGACGACTCCGGCAACCCGACGCACTCCTTCAAGGACCGGGTCGTCGCCCAGGCCCTGGAGGCCGCCCGTGCCTTCGGCTTCACCACCCTGTCCTGCTCCTCCACCGGCAACCTGGCCGGCGCCGTCGGCGCCGCGGCCGCCCGGGCCGGCCTCCGCTCCTGCGTGTTCATCCCGCACGACCTGGAGCAGGGCAAGATCGTCATGGCCGCGGTCTACGGCGGCGAGCTCGTCGGCATCGAGGGCAACTACGACGACGTGAACCGTTTCTGCTCCGAGCTGATCGGCGACCCGGCCGGCGAGGGCTGGGGCTTCGTCAACGTCAACCTGCGGCCGTACTACGCCGAGGGCTCCAAGACGCTGGCGTACGAGATCTGCGAGCAGCTCGGCTGGCGGCTGCCGGACCAGATCGTGGTCCCGATCGCCTCCGGCTCGCAGCTCACGAAGATCGACAAGGGCCTTCAGGAGCTGATCAGGCTCGGTCTGGTCGAGGACCGGCCGTACAAGATCTTCGGCGCCCAGGCCCAGGGCTGCTCCCCGGTGTCGACCGCCTACAAGGCGGGCCACGACGTGGTCCGCCCGCAGAAGCCGGACACCATCGCCAAGTCCCTCGCCATCGGCAACCCGGCGGACGGCCCGTACGTCCTGGACATCGCGCGCCGCACCGGCGGTGCCGTGGAGGACGTGACCGACGAGCAGGTGGTGGACGCCATCAAGCTGCTCGCCCGGACCGAGGGCATCTTCGCGGAGACGGCGGGCGGTGTGACGGTGGGCGTCACGCGCAAGCTGATCGAGAACGGTGTGCTGGACCCGGCGAAGACCACCGTCGTCCTGAACACCGGTGACGGCCTGAAGACCCTGGACGCGGTGGCGGGCACCGGCCTCACCGCGACCATCCGCCCGAACCTGGACTCCTTCCGAGAGGCTGGCCTCGCATGAGCGTGACCGTTCGCATCCCCACCATCCTGCGCACCTACACCGGCGGCCGGGCCGAGGTGAGCGCCGACGGCGCGACCCTCGGCGAGGTCATCGCCGACCTGGAGAAGAACCACACCGGCATCGCCACGCGCGTCCTGGACGACCAGGGCAGGCTGCGCCGCTTCGTCAACGTCTACGTCAACGACGACGACGTCCGGTTCGAGCAGGGCCTGGAGACGGCCACCCCCGAGGGCGCGGGCGTGTCCATCATTCCGGCGGTCGCCGGCGGCTGATCATTACCTTCGGTAACCGTCGTCACCGAGAGTTCATGGAATTGCCCCCTCCGTAAGAGAAGCGGAGGGGGCAATTCAGCGTGATTGAGCGCGGTACAGTTGGGGAACGCGTCGCTGATCCGAAGATCGGTGGCCCTGGAAACCCGCCGCACGGGCGACAAGAAGTAGCCAAACTGTGCGGGTCTTTTGCGTCATACGCTCCCTTTGCCCGGCCCGACTTGACCTGAATTCAGGCGAATTCTCGGGAGATTCCGGATCGGTCGTGCCCAGATTTCTCGTCCGACTGACCTGTTGCAGACGGCAGTTGGACAGATACATTCAGCCGCGGTCGACGCGTTCCGGCGCACGCCCCCAATCCATGGGGGCGGAGGTCTGACCCGGATCCGCGAAGTGTGGATCTGTGCAAGGGCCAGTAATAGGGGAGTTAGGCATGGCTCAGGGCACCGTCAAGTGGTTCAACGCGGAGAAGGGGTACGGCTTCATCGCGGTCGACGGTGGTGCGGACGTCTTCGTCCACTACAGCGCGATCCAGATGGACGGCTACCGCACGCTGGAAGAGGGCCAGCGGGTCGAGTTCGAGATCTCGCAGGGCCAGAAGGGTCCGCAGGCCGACATGGTCCGCGTCACGGCCTGAATCGCGCGACCACCGCAAGCGACATTCTTCTGATCGAAGGGCCCGCGCCCCGAGGTGCACACCTCGTGGGGTGCGGGCCCTTCGGCGTGCCCGCCCTCCGCCTCGGGGCGGGCGGCTCGCGCCTGTTCGCGCGCGGCCGAGTCGCCCTCCGCCCCGCCTGAGTCGCTTGCGCACACCCGTCGCCCGGCCGTCACCCCTCAACGAGCCCGCTTCGCGGGCGCTTGCACTCTCGGGTGCCGAGTGCTAATCATTGGCGTTAGCACTCTGAAGGTGAGAGTGACAGCGAAGGACCGGGTCGGTGAGGCCCGCAGGCCGGGTGGGGCAAGGAACCACAAGGCCGGCGAGCCGTCCGTCGCGGGCGCGGGCGCGGTCCGAAGGAATCACCCCCAGTCCTGGAGGGACCACTTCACATGGCCAAGATCATCGCGTTCGACGAGGAGGCGCGGCGAGGCCTCGAGCGCGGCATGAACCAGCTCGCGGACGCCGTCAAGGTGACCCTCGGCCCCAAGGGCCGCAACGTCGTCCTCGAGAAGAAGTGGGGTGCCCCCACGATCACCAACGACGGTGTCTCCATCGCCAAGGAGATCGAGCTCGAGGACCCGTACGAGAAGATCGGCGCCGAGCTGGTCAAGGAAGTCGCCAAGAAGACGGACGACGTCGCCGGTGACGGTACGACCACCGCGACCGTTCTCGCCCAGGCCCTGGTCAAGGAAGGCCTGCGCAACGTCGCCGCCGGCGCCAACCCGATGGCGCTGAAGCGCGGTATCGAGAAGGCCGTCGAGGCCGTCTCCGCCGCCCTGCTCGACCAGGCCAAGGAGGTCGAGACCAAGGAGCAGATCGCCTCCACCGCCTCCATCTCCGCCGCCGACACCCAGATCGGCGAGCTCATCGCCGAGGCCATGGACAAGGTCGGCAAGGAAGGCGTCATCACCGTCGAGGAGTCGCAGACCTTCGGTCTGGAGCTCGAGCTCACCGAGGGCATGCGCTTCGACAAGGGCTACATCTCCGCCTACTTCGCCACCGACATGGAGCGTATGGAGGCGGCGCTCGAGGACCCCTACATCCTCATCGCCAACTCCAAGATCTCCTCGGTCAAGGACCTGCTCCCGCTCCTCGAGAAGGTCATGCAGTCGGGCAAGCCGCTGCTGATCATCGCCGAGGACGTCGAGGGCGAGGCCCTGTCGACCCTGGTCGTCAACAAGATCCGCGGCACCTTCAAGTCCGTCGCCGTCAAGGCCCCGGGCTTCGGTGACCGCCGCAAGGCCATGCTCGGCGACATCGCCATCCTCACGGGCGGCGAGGTCATCTCCGAGGAGGTCGGCCTCAAGCTGGAGAACGCGTCCCTGGACCTCCTGGGCCGCGCTCGCAAGGTCGTCATCACCAAGGACGAGACCACGATCGTCGACGGCGCCGGCTCCCCGGAGCAGGTGCAGGGCCGCGTGAACCAGATCCGCGCCGAGATCGAGAACAGCGACTCCGACTACGACCGCGAGAAGCTGCAGGAGCGCCTGGCGAAGCTGGCCGGCGGCGTCGCGGTCATCAAGGCCGGTGCCGCCACCGAGGTCGAGCTCAAGGAGCGCAAGCACCGCATCGAGGACGCCGTCCGCAACGCGAAGGCGGCCGTCGAGGAGGGCATCGTCGCCGGTGGTGGCGTGGCCCTGCTGCAGGCCTCCCAGGTCTTCGAGAAGCTGGAGCTCCAGGGTGACGAGGCGACCGGCGCCAACGCCGTGAAGCTCGCCCTGGAGGCCCCGCTGAAGCAGATCGCCGTCAACGGTGGTCTCGAGGGCGGCGTCGTCGTGGAGAAGGTCCGCAACCTGACCGTCGGCCACGGCCTGAACGCCGCGACCGGCGAGTACGTCGACATGATCGCCGAGGGCATCATCGACCCGGCGAAGGTGACCCGTTCCGCGCTGCAGAACGCCGCCTCCATCGCCGCGCTGTTCCTCACCACCGAGGCCGTCATCGCCGACAAGCCGGAGAAGGCCGCCGCGCCGGCCGGCGGCGGCATGCCGGGCGGTGACATGGACTTCTGATCCTTCCGAGGATCGGTACCGTCCTTCACGTACCGAGGGCGGCGTCCCCTGTTCCGACAGGGGGCGCCGCCCTCGGGCGTGTTCCGGGTCACAGGTGTGCCGGGCCGGAATGCCGTGCCGGGGCGGCGGGGTTGACGTTGGTGCGTGCACTTCATGCGCGTGCACATACCGTCTGGTACCCGACTGCTCTGCAAGAGGAGACCCCCCGCATGACCGTCACCGCCTCCGAGTCCGCCTCCCGCGCGGCCAGGATCCTCTCCCGCCCCGTCACGCTGAACGGCCTGACCGTCCCCAACCGGATCGTCATGGCGCCGATGACCCGGATGTTCTCGCCCGGCGGCGTCCCCGGCGAGGACGTGCTGTCGTACTACGCCCGCCGCGCCGCCGCGGGCGTCGGCCTGATCGTCACCGAGGGCACGTACGTGGGGCACGACTCGGCCGGCGGCAGCGGCCGCGTGCCCCGGTTCCACGGCGAGGAGCAGCTGGCCGGGTGGGCGAAGGTCGCCGAGGCGGTGCACCAGGCGGGCGGCACCATCGTGCCGCAGCTGTGGCACATCGGCACGGTCCGCAAGCAGGGCCAGAACCCCCACCCGGACGCCCCCTCCCACGGCCCCTCCGGGCTGCGCGTGAACGGCACCGAGGACGCCACGCCCATGACCCAGGCCGACATCGACGCCGTCATCGGCGCCTTCGCCCAGGCCGCGGCCGACGCCGAGCGCATCGGCTTCGACGGCGTGGAGCTGCACGGCGCCCACGGCTATCTGCTCGACCAGTTCCTGTGGGCGGGCACCAACCGCCGCACCGACGCCTACGGCGGCGACCCCGTGGCCCGTACGCAGTTCGCCGCGGAGATCGTCGCGGCGGTGCGCGAGCGTGTGTCGCCCGAGTTCCCCGTCCTCTTCCGCTACTCGCAGTGGAAGCAGGAGGCGTACGACGCGCGCCTGGCCGAGACCCCGGAGGAGCTGGAGGCGATCCTCACCCCGCTCGCCGCGGCCGGCGTGGACGTCTTCCACGCCTCCACCCGCCGTTACTGGCTCCCGGAGTTCGAGGGCTCGGACCTCAACCTGGCGGGCTGGACGAAGAAGCTGACGGGCAAGCAGGTCGTCTCCGTCGGCTCGGTCGGCCTCGACGGCGACTTCATCAAGGCGTTCCAGGGCGAGGGCGCGGCCGTGGGCAGCCTGGACAACCTGCTGGACCGTATGGAGAACGACGAGTTCGACCTGGTGGCCGTGGGCCGCGCGCTGCTCCAGGACCCCGAGTGGGCGGCGAAGGTCCTCGCCGGCCGCCTCGACGAGCTGAAGCCCTACGACGCCGCGGCGCTGAAGACGCTGAGCTGACGCGCGGCGCCCGGACAGGTCCTACGCATTCCCCATCGGCTCGATGTCCACCCGTACCGGGGTGCCCCACATCCGCACCACCTCGTAGTCGGTGAACTCGTGCACGAGCCGGTAGGCCATGGCGGCGCGCGGGGCGCGGCGCTGGGCGTTGACGAACGCCTCGGCCTCCCGCCGGTCCCGGCGCGGCGTCCCGCACAACTGCCACTCCCGCCCGTTCCACAGCTCCGGCAGCCACCGCTGCTGGGGCTGCGGACGGTCGCCGCGGACGCCGTAGCGGGAGGGGGTGCGCTCCACGGGCTCGGCGGCGGGACGCTCGTACGCCGGATAGGCCCCGTCCACCTGCGACCGGCGGGCGGCCCGCCGCCGGGTCTCGCAGAGCAGGCACAGATCCGGGGCGCCCTCGTCCACCGGACCGTTCGGGTGCTCGGGACACCGGGTCGTGGGGGCGGCGCCGCTGACGCTCTCCTCCAGCAGATCGAGCGCGCGCCGCACGTCCGCCCTGATCTCGTGCAGCTTGGCATCGGCCGTGTCGGCACCGAGCGCCTCCCCGTGCTCCCCGAGCAGACGGAGAGCACGGCCGAGGGCGGTGAGCTGGGCGTGGTTCATGGAGCCAGTGTGCGCAATCCGGGTGCCGGTGGGCCACAGAGGTGGCTTCGCGGCAGCTGACCCGGGGCGTCGGTCCGTTGCCCCGGGCGTGGGCCCCTTGCCTTGGGCGTGGTCCCCCCGCTCCGGGCCTCGCCCCTGTCCGGGGCCCCTCAGCCCCGTGTCGCCTCCAGGGCCGCGCGCAGGTGGCCGTCGGAGTCGCGCAGGAGGCGGGCGGCCGTGGGGGCGTCGACTCCGGTCAGGAGGGTCAGGATCGCGTTCTTCACCTCGCCGTCGGTGGCGGCCAGGGCGAGTTCGATCTCGTCGTCCGGCGCGCCCGTGGCGAGGGCGACGATGCGGCGGGAGCGGGCCCGCAGCTTCTCGTTGGAGGCCCGTACGTCGACCATCAGGTTTCCGTAGGTCTTGCCCAGGCGGATCATCGTGATCGTCGAGAGCATGTTCAGGACGAGTTTCTGGGCGGTGCCCGCCTTCAGCCGGGTGGAGCCGGTGAGCAGTTCCGGGCCGACGACGATCTCGATGCCGTGCTCGGCGGCCGTCGCCAGCGCGCTGTCCGCGTTGCAGGCCAGGCCGATCGTCAGCGCGCCCCGCGCCCGGGCGTGCTCGACCGCGCCGATGGCGTACGGGGTGCGTCCTGAGGCCGAGATGCCGACCACCGCGTCGTCGGGGGTGAGGCCGAGCGCGTCGAGGGCCTCGACCGCCAGGACCCGGGAGTCCTCGGCGCCCTCGACCGAGGTCACCATGGCCTCGGGGCCGCCCGCGATCAGGCCGGTGACCCGTGCGGGGTCCGTGTTGAAGGTGGGCGGGCACTCGGAGGCGTCCAGGACGCCGAGGCGGCCCGCGGTGCCGGCGCCGGCGTAGATCAGCCGGCCGCCCCGCGCCATCCGCTCGGCCACCGCGTCGATGGCGGCGGCGATCTGCGGCAGCCGCTCGGCCACGGCCGCGGGCACGGTCGCGTCCTCGGCGTTCATCAGCCGGGCGATCTCCTGCGTGGGCAGCCGGTCGATCTCTGACAGCTCGGGACGGAACGCCTCGGTCGTCAGCGCCTCCAACTCGGCGCGCAGCTCACGGTAGTGGGGCGTGGAGGTCATGGGAGCGGCTCTCTCCAGTGCTTTCGGTGCGGGTGGTGCGACGCCGTCGGGGCGCAGGACGGCAGAACGGCAGGGCGGCACGTCGCGGGCGGTCTCCCGGAGGGCGGATGCGGACGGTCCCCGGGCGGTCGCCCCCTCGGCCCCACGACGGCCGGTCCCGGCAGGTCTACCGCGACGAGTTGCGGTGCCGGTGGGCCAGTGCCTCGTAGGAGGCGGCGAGCGCCGGTGCGGCCGTCTCGTACGTCCGCTGCGCCACGCCCACGAACAGGCAGTCCACGACGAGCAGTTGGCTGGTCCGGGACGACATCGCCGCCGGGCGCAGCTCGCTCTCGCGGGCCGTCGAGGTGGTCAGGACGTGGTCGGCGTACTGGGCGACGGACGCGTCGGGCCGTCCGGTGACGGCGATCGTGGTGGCGCCGTGATCGAAGGCGACGCGCAGCGGTTCGATGACGTCGCCGGTCGAGCCCGAGTGGGTGATCGCGATCGCCACGTCCCCCGCGCGCAGTTGCACGGCGTTGGTGACGGCGAGGTGCGGGTCGCTGTGCGCGTGGGCTATCAGCCCTATGCGCAGCAGTTTCTGGGTGAGGTCCTGGGCGACCAGGCCGGAGGCGCCGATGCCGTACACATCGGTGCGGCGGGCGGCGGCCAGCGCGGTGACGGCCGCGCCGAGCTGCACGGTGTCGAGCCCGGCGGCGGTGTCGGCGAGGGTCTGCTGCTCGTCGTAGGCGAGCTTGGCGACGACGTCGGCGATCGGGTCGTCCACCGCGATGTCCGTGGTGATCGCGGGCGCGCGGCCGGACTGCTGCTGGGCGGCGAGCCCGGCGAGGGCCAGGCGCAGGTCGCGGTAGCCGGGGTAGCCGAGCAGGCGTGCGGTGCGCACGACGGTGGCCTCGCTGGTGCCGGTGAGCTCGGCGAGGCCGGTGACCGTGAGGGCCGCGCAGCCGGCCGGGTCGCTCGCCACGGCCTCGGCGACGCGCTGCATGGAGCGGGTCATCGAGGGGGCGAGGGTGCGGACCTTGGCCGCGAGCGCGGCGGGCGCGGGGGGAGCGGGGAGTGCGCCGCCCGGGACGCTGCCGCTTGCGAAAGTTTCCTTCACGTGCTGGGTCACATGGTGAAAGATATTTTCGTTTCGGGGGTGCGGTCAAGAGTGCGCACAATGGAGGCATGGACCCCATCAGCCCCTTGGAGCAGGCCCTGCACGCCGCCCGCGCCCTCGTCCTCGCCGATCTGGTCGCGGGGGAGGTGGCCGAGGCGGACGTGGTCTCGCTGGTGGAGGAGTCCGTGGTGCAGCGCCGCTGGTGGGTGGAGCAGTGGCCGGACGGCGCGGCGTACGTGGCCGGGCTGGTCGCGCAGGACGTCCAGGACGCGCTGCTGGAGCGGTACGGCCGCTGGCCGCTGTGCCCGGTGTGCGGCTCCGGCGACCCGCACGCGCTGGACGTCGAACCGGAGCTGGGTCCCGACCCGCACTGGGTGTGCGCCCAGGCGGGCGTGAAGGTCGCTCCGGTCGGGGCCCTCGGGCGGGCGATCGGCGGGGGGCCGTCGTCGTGAGGGCGGCCGACCCGGCGGTGGCGCGGCGGGGAGCGCCCGGGCGCCCGGCGGTCGCCCCGTGACCGTCTACATCGATCCGCCGACCTGGCCCGGCCACGGCCGGATGTGGTCCCACCTCGTCAGCGACGTCTCCTACGACGAACTCCACCGCTTCGCCGAGCGCCTGGGCGTCCCGCGCCGCGCCTTCGAACGCGACCACTACGACCTCCCGTCCCACCGCTACGCGGACGCGGTCGCCGCCGGAGCGGTCGAGGTCGGCAGCCGCGAAGTGGTGAGGCTGCTGCACGCGTCCGGGCTCCGCCGCCCCAAGGGCCGTGCTCAGCCGCGCAGTTCGTAGGCGAGAAGTTCCCCGTCCGTGCCCACCCGGGTGAACCCGGCGCGTCCGAGGACCCGTTGCGAGGGCAGGTTGTCCGGCTCGACGGTGGCGAACAGCGTCCGGACCTCGTCCCGGGCCCGCGCCCACGCCGTCAGGGCCCGCAGCGCCTCGGTGGCGTGGCCGTTGCCGCGGGCGGTCACGGCGAGGTCGTAGCCGATCTCGGCCCGCCCCTCCTCGTCGGGAGGTCCGTGGAAGCCCATCCCGCCGACCGCGCGGCCGTCCTCCCGCCGCACCAGCACGAACATCCCCCACTCGGGCCGGTGCAGCCCCGCCTCGTACGCCTTCGCCACCATCCCGGCGGCCTCCCGGGTGCCCTGGCACGGGCCGCCCTCCACCCACGGGAAACCGCCGTCCCCGCCGGCGCTCAGATCGCGGGCGGCGGCCGGGGTGACGCCCTCCAGGGTGAGCCGCCCGGCGGGAATCGCGAGCGGGTTGGTCCACTTCCACCCGGTGACCGGGGCACGGCCGGGCAGTTCCCCGCGGCCGGTGGCCCACAGCAGGGTCGGCCAGGGGGCGGCGCACGGCTGGACGTGCGGGAAGAGGCGGGTGAGCAGGTCCTCGCACAGCTCGGCGGGCGGCTCGTAGGGCAGGCGCAGTCCCTGGGCGATGTCGTGCGTGTGCAGCAGTACCTCGGCCACGCCCATCGCGGCGAAGCCCTCGCGGTCGGCGCTGCGGAAGGGGTACGGGTGGAAGGCCCGCACCTGACGCGGGGTGGTGCGGACGGCGGCGGCGAGCAGGGTGCCGGTGGCCTCGATCACGTCCAGGACGCCCGCGTTGCCGGTGCCCTCGTCGAGGGTGATGTCGAAGGGGACGTACGCGGACTGCGCACGCCCGGCCAACTGCCCGGCGTAGGCGATCAGATCGCTCGCGATGTGCTCGGCGGTCCGCCGGCAGCTCCACTCCAGCCGCCCGGCCGCTACACCGTCCCAGTCCCGGTCCGTCGCCGTCCGCAGCAGCGCCACGGCGCCCGCGACGGCCGCCTCCACCTGTTCCCCGCCCCATGCACGCATGGGGCGCAGCCTAGGCATACGGGCGGTCCGGGAGCGAGAGCATTTCCAGCTCGCCGCGGAGGTTGTACCGGGCCGTCGGCTCCCACGCCCGCCGCCCGTGCGGGGTCCTGAACAGGCTCGGCAGGGCGAGGAGTTCGCGCAGGATCGCGGAGCGGCCGGCGCGGAAGGCGTCGCCGGGCACGAAGTGGTACTCCTCGCGCACGGCGGCGGTGTAGGCGGCGTACGCGGACGGCGGCGCGGCGAGGATCGCCAGGTCGGCGTCGCACAGGACCTGGCCGTTCGGGTCGTCCTCGGCCGGGTCGTGGGTGACGGTCAGCCGGACCAGCCGGGCGGCCTCGCCGGTCCTCTCCGCCGGGACGCCGGCCTCGGCCAGCGCGCGTTCGGCGAGGCGGGCCGAGCGCTCCTCGTTCTCGGACCGCTCCGGGAGGTACACCGCGTCGTGGAACCAGGCCGCGAGCCGGACCACGTCCGGATCGTCCGCGTGCGCCTCCAGTACGTCGATGTGGTCGAGGACCGCGGTGAGGTGCGTGAGCGTGTGGTAGTGCCGCTGCGGCTCCCGCCAGCGGGCCAGCAGGTTGTCGGCGTACGGCACCGGGTCGGGTCCGCCGCCGGGGCCGCGGGCGTTCTCCAGGGCGCGGGTGAAACGGTCGCGCAGGGCGTCGAGGTCGGCGTGATCGGCCATGCGTCCCATTCTCCCGTGCGGTCCTCTCCCGTGCGGTCCTCTCCCGAGTGGTCCTCTCCCGAGTGGTCCCCTCCCGTGCGGCCCATTTCCGGGCGGTCCTCTCCCGTGCGGGTTGACGACAGGACCTAGCGTGGACGGTATGACTTCTGTCGACGCGCACGACGTACGGGACCCCGAGCTGCCCGGGCGGCTGCTCACGACCGAGCGGGATGTGCTGATCCCGCTGCTGCGGGCCAGGCCGGAGGCGGACTTCGCGCTGCCGACCGCGGCCTGTCCGGGCTGGACGGTGCGGGACGTGCTCGCGCACTGTTCCGCCGCGCTGCTCAGGGCGGTGGAGGGCCGGCTGGGCCGGGGCGTGTTCTCGCCCGAGAGCAACGACCGGGACATCGCCGAGCGGGCCGACTGGACCAACGCGATGGTCGTGGACGAGCTGGAGCGCGGGATGACCGAGGCCGGGCCGGTGATCGCCGCGGCCGGCGGGGTGCTGGACACGCTGGCGCTGGGCGAGTGGGTGCACTCGGGTGACGTGCGCGAGACGCTCGGCGAGCCGGGGGCGTACGCCGGCCCCGGACAGCCGCACGCGCTCGTGCTCCTGGCCCGGGCCACCCGCGAGAAGGGCCATCTGCCGCTGCACGCCGACCTCGACGACCGGGACGAGCCGCTGCGCTTCGGCGACCTGAGCGGGGAGCGGCCCCCGGCGCGTTACATCGGCGGCTCCGCCACGCTGGTACGGCTCTACGCGGGCCGCCCGGTGCCGGACGGCGGCGCCGGATACGAACTCGCCGGCGCGGAGAAGGGGGAACTGAACATCTTCGGGTGACCGGTCCTCGGCTCCCGGACCCCGCGGGCGTACCCTGAGATTGGACTAGACCTGTCCGCTCCAGGGGAAGCCGAGGAAAGGGGTCCTATGAGCACGCGTGCAGTCCTGGAGGTGATCGCCCTCGACGCCGAGGACGCGGTCGCCGCCCAGGCCGGGGGCGCGGACCGCCTCGAACTGGTCACCGACATGGCGGCCGACGGGCTCACCCCGTCGGCCGCGACGTTCGCCGGGATCCGTGCCGCCGTCGACATCCCGCTGCGGGTGATGCTGCGGCTCGCGGACGGGTTCGCCGCGGACGACGTGGAGCGGCTGGCGGGGATCACCGGGGAGCTGCGGGCCGCGGGCGCCGAGGAGTTCGTGCTCGGGTTCCTCGACGCGGACGGCGGGGTGGACCTGGCGGCCGTGGAGCGGCTGGTCGCCGTACTGGAGGGGTGCCGGTGGACCTTCCACCGGGCCATCGACCGGGCCGCCGACCGCGAGGCGCTGCGCAAGCGGCTGGAGGGTCTGCCCGGCCTGGACACCTATCTGACCGCCGGCGCGGCGGGCGGGGTGGACGACGGGCTCCCGGTTCTGGTCGCGGAGGCGGCCCGGAGCGGGCAGCCCGGGTACGAGCAGCGGATCATGGTCGGGGGCGGACTGCGCCTCGAACACGTCCCGCCGCTGCGGGCCGCCGGCATCGACGCCTTCCACATCGGCGGCGCGGCCCGCCCCGACGGCTGGACCGGCCCGGTCGGCGCCGACGCGGTGGCGCGGTGGCGCGCGGTCCTCGACGCGGGATGAGCGCCGGTCGCGGGACGGCCGCCGGGCCGGAGTCGCCCGCCGGTCGCGGGACGACCGCCGGTCACGGGACCAGCGGCGGTCGCGGGTCGAGCGCCGGTCGCGGGTCGGCCGCCGGGCTGGAGTCGCCCGCCGGTCACGGGACGCCCGCCGGTTCACGGTCGAGCGACGGTCGCGGGACGCCCGCCGGGCGCGGGACGGCGCGGGACGGCCGCCGGGCCGGAGCCGCCCGCCGGGCAGGCGCTTACCGCCAGGTGCGGGCCAGGTACCTCAGACCGTCGCCGGGAGGACCGCAATCGCACCGCCGGCCTCGGCCAGCTGCTCGGGCAGCGGGGCCGCGTGGGTCACGATCAGGCCCGACACCGCTCGGGTCAGGGAGACGTAGAGGCGGCGCAGGCCGGTGCGTTCGTCGGGTTCGCCGTCGACCACGGCGCCCGGTTCGTCCAGCACCACGTAGTCGTACTCCAGGCCCTTGGCCAGGGAGGCCGGGACCAGGGTCAGCCGGGTCCGCCGGGTCGTCTCCTCGCCGGGGGAGAGGTGGGTCAGGCCCGCCGCGGTGAGCGCCTCGGCCAGGGCGGGGACGCGGGCATCGGCGGCGATCAGGCCCGTCGAGCCCTCGTTGCGCAGCAACTCCTCGCAGGCGGCGACCACTTCGGCGTCCGCGGTGACCGGGCGGACCTCGAAGAAGCCCGGGTTCTCCCGCACCGACGCGACCGGCGTCAGGCCCGGGGCGATGTGCGGGAGCAGCCGGGAGGCGTAGGTGATGACGTCCGTCGGCACGCGGAACCCCGCCGTCAGCTCCTCGATCAGGCCGTCGGACTTGCCGAGGTGGGCCAGGGCCTCCTCCCAGGTCCGGGTCGCCCACGGCGTGGTGCCCTGCGCCAGGTCGCCGAGGACGGTCGCGGAACCGGTCGTGCAGCGCCGCCCGACCGCCCGGTACTGCATGGGGGAGAGGTCCTGCGCCTCGTCCAGCACCACGTGCCCCAGCGAGTGCGTGCGCTCCACCAGGTCGGCCGCCTCGTCGACCAGCACCGCGTCCGCGGCCGACCACCGGGCGGACTTCACCGACCGCACGGGCTTCGCCCACAGGATCGTCTTGCGCTCCTCCTCGGTGAGGATCCCCGCCGCGTGCTCGGCGAGGAAGTCCGCGTCCGTCAGCAGCCGCAGGACGAGCCTGGCCGGATCGACCGGCGGCCAGATCGTCTTCACGGCGGCCTTCACCGCCGCGTTGCGGGCCACGGCGTCCTGCACCCGGTCGTCGGGGGC
Organism: Streptomyces sp. NPDC096152; assembly: GCF_044763235.1. Classification (NCBI taxonomy): domain Bacteria; kingdom Bacillati; phylum Actinomycetota; class Actinomycetes; order Kitasatosporales; family Streptomycetaceae; genus Streptomyces; species Streptomyces sp. NPDC096152. The sequence goes on from NZ_JBIWFW010000007.1 coordinate 136,416, forward strand.
CTCGCCCGCGCGCTCCATCTGCACCAGCACGGCGTGCGCGACGCGCTGCGGCAGGGCCTCGCGGGCCGCACCGTAGCGGATCCCGCGGTCCAGCAACTCGCGCACGATGTCCTGGAGTTCGTACGCCGGGACACGCCAGCGGCGTGAGCCGCGCACCACGACGACCGGCTCGTCCGGCAGGGCCACCTGCGCGTACACGGCCCGCCGCAGCACCTCGGCCATCCGGGCGTCGCCCTTGACGAGCGCCGCCGCCGCCTCGTCCGCGCCGCGTACCTCCACATGGGCCACCAGGTCGTCCACCGTGGCCTGGCGCACCGTCAATTCGCCCAGCGCGGGCAGCACTTGCTCGATGTAGTGCAGGAAGGACCGGTTCGGCCCGATGACCAGGGTGCCGGTGCGGGCGAGCCGCTCCCGGTGGGCGTACAGGAGGTAGGCGACCCGGTGCAGGCCGACCGCGGTCTTCCCGGTGCCGGGGCCGCCCTGCACGCAGACGGTGCCGGACAGGCCGCCGCGCACGATCTCGTCCTGCTCGGGCTGGATGGTGGCGACGATGTCGCGCATCGGGCCCACGCGGGGGCGCTCGATCTCCTGCTGGAGCAGTTTGCTGGTGCCGGCCGTCTCCGCCGGGTCGGAAAGGTGCTCGTCCTCGTACGCCGTGAGGTCGCCGCCCGTGTAGCCGAAGCGGCGGCGCAGCCCGACGTCCATCGGGTCCTTCCTGGACGCCCGGTAGAACGGCTGCGAGACCGGCGCGCGCCAGTCGATCACCATCGGGTCGCCGCCCGCGTCGTGCACATGCCGGCGCCCGATGTAGAACCGCTCCCCTTCCGCGCCCTCGGCCCGGTCCGCGCCCGGCGGGCGCAGGTAGTCGAGGCGGCCGAAGAACAGCGGGGTGTCGCTGAGGTCGGCCAGCGCCTTGATGCGGTCGTCGATCTGCCGGGCGAGGACGGCGGCGTTGACCCAGTTCGCGGTGACGTCGCGGATGTCGAGCGACTCGACGTCCTCGCGCATCGCCCGCAACGCGCCGCGGGACGCGGTCAGATGGGATCTTTCACGGGCCAGCGGGTCGTCGGCGGAGCCGGGTGGGACATCGGGGCCGGCGGGCGGGGACGAGGACGACAAGGGGGTGCCTCCGGTGGACCTGCGGGACGGGCGGCTGCGGTGAGGGCCGACCGGTTTCCGTCCGGACGGCGGCGCTCCGTGTGGGGAGGCGGGCAAGAGCGGAGATTCTAGGACGCCCCGGGTGGCGGAGGCCAATGAATTGTGCGGCCTTCCACCCTCCGGGGAAGCCGGCCGTGGTGAGGCGCCCCCTACGGGAAGCCGCCCGGGGGCGTCCGCCCTCCGGAGGGGTGCGATCCCTCCGGAGGGGTACACGGCGGGCGAAGGGGCCGGCACCGCGGACCGATGCCGGCCCAGTGCCCCGAGTTCCACCATTGAGCCATGAGCGCAGCGACCCTTCACCCCGCTTCCTCCGGACGCCCGGCCGGCGCCACCGCCGTCCTGGGCGACCACCACCACCGTCTGGGCGACGCCCTGCGGGCCGTCAAGGTCTTCGCGGGCGCCGCGTTCGACGTGGTCGTCCTGGGCGAATACGGCGAGGAGGCGGGCGTCCGCCGCAAGTGACCAACTAGGGTCGGGTCCGTGGAAGATCGGACGACGGTGGCCCTGCGGTCACGTGCGGGAATGTCCCTTGTCCTCCTCGCCGTCTCCCTCGTCGCGCTGGCAGTGCTGTTCGCCGTACTGCGCGTGCCGATGCCCGACGCGGTGGTCTACCGGGCCGAGGGCCGTGCCGTCGTCCACGGCGGCGATCTGTACGGACTGAGAGTCACCGAGGGGCAACTGTCGGCCACCTACCCGCCGTTCGCCGCGGTGCTGTTCGTGCCGCTGGCCTGGCTGCCGGTGCCGGTCCTGAAGGCCGCGTTCCTGGTGGGCAACACGTTCCTGCTCGTCTGGCTGGTGCACCTCTCCGCCCGGCTGGCGGGCCGCCCGGCCGGCCTGCCCCTGCTGTGCACCGCCACCGCCCTCGCCCTCTGGCTCGAACCGGTCTTCCAGACCTTCATCTACGGCCAGGTCAACCTGGCCGTCGCCTGCCTGGTCCTGTGGGACCTCACCCGGCCGCCCGGCGCCCGCGCCCGGGGCGTCGCGCTCGGCATCGCCGCCGGGATCAAACTCACCCCGGGCATCTTCCTGGTGTACCTGCTCCTGCGGGGGCGCGGACGCGAGGCGGCCGGGGGCGCGGCCGCGTTCGCCGCGACCGTCGCCGTGGGCGGCCTCGTCGTGCCCACCGCCACCTGGGACTTCTTCACCCGCCACCTGTACGAGACCGGCCGCGTGGGCAAGCCGTGGATCATCGCCAACCAGTCCCTCCAGGGCCTGGTCGCCCGCGCGCTGCGGGAGCAGGCACCCGGCCTGGCCTGGGTGCTGCCCTCGCTCGCGGTGGCCGCGGCCGGTCTGTGGCTGGCGCGCCGGGCGCCCGACGAGCGGTGGGGCGTCCTGCTGACGGCGTTCACCGCGCTGCTGGTCTCACCGATCAGCTGGTCCCACCACTGGGTGTGGTGCGTCCCGCTGATCGCCGTCCTGCTGGCGGAGGGCCGGCACGGCTGGGCGGCACTCACCACGGTCCTCTTCACGGCCCGCACGATGTGGCTGATCCCCCGCGAGGGCGACCTTGACCTGCGCATCCCGTGGTGGCAGGAACCGTTCGCCTCGCCCTACGCGCTGCTCGGGCTGGCCCTGCTCGCGGCGGCGGCGCTCCGCCTGCCCCCGTTCCGGCCGGGCGGAACGGGGAGCGGCGATCAGCCCTCGGACAGGATCTCGTCCGCGTCGACGATCCGGTAGGCGTAGCCCTGCTCGGCCAGGAACCGCTGCCGGTGGGCGGCGAAGTCCTGGTCGATGGTGTCGCGGGCCACCACCGAGTAGAAGTGCGCCTGGTGGCCGTCCGCCTTGGGCCGCAGGACCCGGCCGAGGCGCTGGGCCTCCTCCTGGCGCGAGCCGAACGTGCCCGACACCTGGACGGCGACCGTCGCCTCCGGCAGGTCGATCGAGAAGTTCGCCACCTTGGAGACCACCAGCACGCTGATCTCGCCCTCCCGGAAGGCGTCGAAGAGCTTCTCGCGCTGCGCGTTGGACGTCTCGCCCTTGATCACGGGCGCGTTCAAGTGCTCGCCCAGCTCGTCGAGTTGGTCGATGTACTGGCCGATGACCAGGATCTGCTGCCCGGCGAAGCGGCGCACGATCGCCTCCGTGACCCGCCGCTTGGTGGCCGTCGTCGCGCAGAAGCGGTACTTCTCCTCGGTCTCGGCGGTGGCGTACGCCAGCCGCTCGGAGTCCGTCAGGTTCACCCGGACCTCGACGCAGTCCGCGGGCGCGATGTAGCCCTGCGCCTCGATCTCCTTCCACGGCGCGTCGAACCGCTTCGGCCCGATCAGCGAGAACACGTCCGACTCGCGGCCGTCCTCCCGCACCAGCGTCGCGGTCAGGCCCAGCCGCCGCCGCGCCTGAAGGTCCGCGGTGAACTTGAAGACCGGCGCGGGCAGCAGGTGCACCTCGTCGTAGACGATCAGCCCCCAGTCGCGGGAGTCGAACAGCTCCAGGTGCGGGTAGACGCCCTTTCGCCGGGTCGTCAGCACCTGGTAGGTGGCGATGGTGACCGGGCGGATCTCCTTCCTCGTGCCGCTGTACTCGCCGATCTCGTCCTCGGTCAGCGACGTCCGCCGCACCAGCTCGTGCTTCCACTGCCGGGCGGAGACGGTGTTCGTGACGAGGATCAGGGTGGTCGATTTCGCCTGCGCCATCGAGCCCGCGCCGACCAGCGTCTTGCCCGCGCCGCAGGGCAGCACGACCACGCCGCTGCCGCCGTGCCAGAAGTTCTCCACCGCCTGCTTCTGGTACGGCCTGAGCGTCCAGCCGTCCTCGCGCAGCTCGATCGGGTGCGCCTCGCCGTCCACGTACCCGGCGAGGTCCTCGGCGGGCCAGCCCAGCTTCAGCAGCGTCTGCTTGATCTGCCCGCGCTCGGAGGGGTGCACGGCCACCGTGTCGGGATCGATGCGGGCGCCGACCAGCGGGGCGATCCGCTTGGACTTCAGCACCTCCTCCAGCACCGGCCGGTCGGTGGTGGTCAGCACCAGCCCGTGCGCCGGGTGCTTGCTGAGCGTCAGCCGCCCGTAGCGGTCCATCGTCTCGGCGATGTCGACGAGCAGCGCGTGCGGCACCGGGTAGCGGCTGTACTCCACGAGCGCGTCCACGACCTGCTCGGCGTCGTGCCCGGCCGCGCGGGCGTTCCACAGGCCGAGCGGGGTCACCCGGTAGGTGTGGATGTGCTCGGGCGCACGCTCCAGCTCGGCGAACGGGGCGATGGCCCGGCGGCAGTCGTCGGCCCGCTCGTGGTCGACTTCCAGGAGCAGGGTCTTGTCGGACTGGACGATCAGCGGACCATTCACGCGCGGCACCCTTTCGCTACGGCCTTCATGGTGCGGCCAAACGTCCAGTGTGCCCTACCGGCGGGCGATCACGGCTGGTCGTCCGCCAGCTCGGCCACGCCCGTGACGCGGTGCAGCGGGTAGGTGCGGACCTCGTCGGCGGTGTGGTCGTACGCCGTCACGAAGCCGCCCTCGACCCGGATCGGCGCGATGACCCGCTGGCTGGCGGCGCCCTCCGCGTTGACGTACCCGATCCACAGGGCCTCCCCGGTGAGCACGGCGGCCTGCATGGTGGCGAGGGTCTCCGCGGAGCTGGTGCGCGGCAGCTCCCCGTCGGCCGGTGCCGCCGCGGACGCGGACGGCTTGCGCGGGGCGGTGGAGGCCAGGTCGCCCGCCCGGATCGCGCGGATCGCGGCGGACAGCAGGGTGGCGTCCGGGGCCGGCGGCCCCTCCGGGACCGGCTCGGGCGCCGCGCGCGGCCCGGTGCGGTGCGCGTCGGCGCGGGTGATCAGGACGTCGCCCTCGGCGGACTCGGCGGCCGGGGCGTAGCCCATCGCCCGCAGGCCCTCCAGCAGCGTCGCCGGGTCGGCCTGCGCCGCGAGCACGGTCGGCGCGAGACGGCGCAGGCGCAGACCGGCGGAGCGGCGGTCGGCGAGGATCTCGTTCAGCAGCGCGTCGTCGTCGCAGCGGACGTACGCCGAGGCCGCGCCGACCCGCAGATGGCCGTGGCGGCGGGCCACGTCGTCGATCAGGTACGCCAGCGGCTGCGGGACCGGCGTACGGGAGTGCTCGGCGAGGAAGGCGTGCAGGTCGGCCGCCGTCCGGCCGGCGTCCAGGGCCCGCCGTACCGAGGCCGGGGTGAACCGGTACACGGTCGCCCCGCCCTTCGACTCCACGTCCGCCAGCACGCCCAGCAGCCCGGCCAGCGGCCGCCGTAGCGGTCCGGGAGCCACCGCGGTGAGGTCCGCCTGGAGCAGTACGTGGTCCAGCGGCTCGGGCAGCAGCGGGGCGAGCACCCGGGCGGCCGCCGCGCCCGCCGCGGCCCGCTCGGCGGGGGAGAGGGGTTCCGGTGCGGCCGTCTCGGGGCCGCCGGCCGGCCGGTGGTGCCGGTGGACGGGAAGCTTGTCGCCCGGGCCCGCCGGCTCGGGCTCCTCGGCCGGCGCAGGCGCGGGCGGCAGCCCCAGCAGCGCCCGCCCGTGCGCGGACAGCGCGCCCCGCCCGGTGACCCCGAGCAGCTCCGCCTCCGACAGCGTCCACCGCGCCAGCCGGCCGCGCAGGTCGTCCTCCCGCTGGGGCCCGCGCAGGGGGCGCTCCCAGCGCAGCCGGGCCAGCAGGGACTCGGCGGACGGAGCCGCGCCCTGAGGCAGCCCCGCCAGCAGGATCAGCACCCGGTGCCGCACCTCAGGGGCCGCCGACCGGTCCAGCCCCGGGCCCAGCGCCGACAGCGCGCGTTCCTTGGCGTCCCGGCCGCCGACCAGCCCCGGCGTCCGCGTCGCCGCCAGCCACGCCTGCGCGAGCTGCGCCCAGCGGTCGGCGGCGGGCCGCTCCAGCCAGTCGTCGTACTCCGGGGTCGCCGCGTACCGCTCGTCCGCGTCCCCGTCGGAGGCCAGCAGACCGGCCGCGTAGGCGAGTTCCACCCAGAAGGCGGCGACCGGTTCGCTCACGTCGAGGGCGACGGCGGTGCGCTTGAGGTCGCGCACGCTCAGGCCGCCGGCGCGCAGTACGTTCGGCCCGCCCTCGTCCCAGTCCTTGAGCAGTTCCTCCACGGTCGCCAGGGCGGTGTACGCCTGCCCGGCCGCCGTGCTGTCCACCATCTGTGGACGGTGCGCCGCGACCGCCTCGACCGGCGGCGGCACCGGCTCGGGCGAGCGGTGGGCGCGGCCCGCGCGCAGATGCAGGGCCGCCTCGCGGGGCAGCACGACCGTGCCGGGCGCCGTCGGCAGCAGCAGCCCGCGGTCCAGCAGCCAGCGCAGCCGGGCTGCCGGGTCGGCGGTGACCTGCCCGTACGGCGGTCCCCACACCAGGCGGTCGAGTACGTCGAGGGAGTCGGCCGGCGCCGCGTCGAGCAGCGCGGCCATCCGCCTGCGGTCCGTGAACAGGCCGGTGAGCGCGGCCACCGCGGAGACGGAGTCGTGGGTGGAGGTGAGCCCGGCCGTGGTCACGATCTCCTGGATCCGGCCCGGGGACATGCCCGCCGTCGCCTCCCGCACCGTCGGGCCGAGCCCGGTCGGGGACGGGTGCTGCGCCGACGGGGCGAGCAGTTCCCGGGCCGTGCGCACCAGCCGCAGCCGGTCGTCGCCGCCCCAGACGAGGGCCTGCTCGCGCAGGGTGGCGAGGGCGTGCGGCAGCGCCGCCGCGACGGCCGGGTCACCGGCGTCCCCGGCCAGCAGACCGAGCAGTTCGTCGTACGTCGCCGGGTCGCCGGCCACGGCCAGGGCCTCCGCCGTCTGAAGGGCGAAGCGGTTCAGCCGCTCCAGGGCGCGGACCACCGAGGCGCGGGTCCCCGCGCGGGTGGCCAGCTGCGTGAGGTCCGTCGGGACCGGGGTGATGAGGTCGGGCCGGCTGCGCAGGAGGGCGGCCAGGGAGGCGTCGTCGCGCGCGCGGAGCGCCTCGGCGAGCGAGCGCGGCGCCGGCGGTTTCTCATCGCTGCTCATCCGGTCCACGTTAGCGGGTGGTTGCCTCCGGCGGATGGGGTGACGGGGGTGCGGGTGGGTGGGGGTGCGCGTCCCTGGGGCTGTGCCCCAGACCCCCTTCGGCCTTGACGGCCTCGTCCTCAAGCGCCGGACGGGCTGGTTGGGGTCGGCCGGGTTCTTCGGGTGCCGGAGAGTTTTCGTCTCTGGGGCTGTGTCCCGGTCCCCGTTCGGCCTTGGCGGTCTCGTCCTCAAGCGCCGGACGGGCTGGTTGGGCGGGCCGGAGATCCAGGGGAAGGGGGGCCTTGCGCTACCTTCGTGCCCACGGGGTTCATCGCCGTCGCCCCGGAGGGGTTCCGTGGGGATCGAGAGCGACCAGGTCGTCTACGAGTACTTGAGCCGCGTCGGGGACGTGGCCCACCAGCGGCAGTTGTCGTCCGCCACGCGGATGCGCCTGGTCTCGGAGCTGCGCAACGAGATCGACCGGCGCCGCTCCAGGGCCGCCGTCGACAGCCCGGCCGCCGTCCGCCGCATCCTCGACCGCCTCGGCAGCCCCGACGAGGTCGTGGCCGCCGCCGGCGGCCGGAGCACGGACGCCCGAACGAGCCCGTACGAGCAGTCGGCCTCCGCCGTCCCCGTCCAGCGTGACGGGGACGAGGAGGAGCCGGAGCGGCCCAAGGGGCTGCGCCGGATGGTGCCGCGGCCGCGTCCCGCCCGGCCGCGGGAGGACCCCGCGCCCTTCGACGGCCCGGCCCCGCCCCACCTGGCGACCGCCGCGGAACTCGGGGGCGCCACCGCACGGCCCGACTGGTGGCGGACGGACGGCAGCCCTTTCGGGATCGGCGACGACGTGCCGGGCTTCGTCGGCGGAGTGGAGATCCCGGAACTGCTCAAGACCCCGCCGGCCAGGGGGCCGGAGAAACAGGCGCGGACCGGGGGCGCCCCGCCCGTGGAACCGGCCGAGGACGCCACGGCCGTACCGGAGGCCCCTTCCCTGCGCCGCCGCCTCCCGACCCTGCGCACGGGCCGGTGGAACAACCCCCTGCTGCTGCTCGCGGCCGGGCTGCTCGTGGCCGGCGCGGTCCTCGGCAACTGGTTCGCCCTGCTGCTGGGCTGGGTCATCGCGTACGCCTCCCGCCGTCTGACGGCCCTGGAGTCGAAGTGGGCGGTCATGGGGATGCCGGGCCTGGCGGTCGTGGCGGGCGCGGTCTGGCTGTGGGGCCGCGGCGACGGCCGCTGGGGCACGCCCGTCGCCCAGGGCCACATGAACGCGGCGATCGCCGAGACCTGGCCGTGGGTGGTCCGGGGCGCGGCCGTCCTGTCGGCGCTCTTCCTGGTGTGGCGCTCGCAGCGGCAGCGGTAGGGCGGGAGGCGGTCGCGGGCGTCGGTGCCGGGCCGGCGGGCGGGCGAGCCGGCGGAACCGGTCGCGCGGTGCGGAAAGGTGTAGGTCACACGGGCCGGTGGTCTCCCCGTTCCGCGCCCTGGGCACAATGGCCCCCATGACCTCGCGCCCGCTGACCGTCGGCTTCGACCTCGACATGACCCTGATCGACTCCCGGCCCGGCATCCGCGCCTGCTACCTGGCGCTGTCCGAGCGGACGGGGACTTACATCGACGCCGACCTCGCCGTCACGCGGCTCGGGCCGCCGCTCGCGCAGGAGCTGGGCAACTGGTTCCCGGCCGACCAGATCGAGCGCATGATCGGGCTGTACCGCCAGATGTACCCGGCGATGGCCGTCACCGCCTCGCCCGCGCTGACCGGCGCCCGCGAGGCGATCGCGGCCGTACGGCGGGCCGGCGGGCGCGCGATCGTGGTCACGGCCAAGAACGAGCCGCACGCCAAGCTGCACATGGAGCACCTGGGCCTCGACCCGGACGCGGTCGTCGGCGACCTGTGGGCCGAGCAGAAGGCGCTGGCGCTGCGCGAGCACGGCGCCCGGGTGTACGTGGGCGACCACGTCGGGGACGTACGCGGCGCCCGGACGGCCGGCGCCCTGTCGGTGGCCGTGGCCACCGGGCCGTGCGGCGCGGGGGAGCTGCGCGAGGCGGGCGCGGACGTCGTACTCGCCGATCTGAACGAGTTTCCGAATTGGTTTTCGGCCTTCCGCACGGCCTTTTAGGACGAACGTGCGCGGGGGCGTCGCCTACCGGGTGCCCTCGCGGGCCTGCCGGCGGCCGGCCGCGATCGATTGGAGGACACCCGCCCCCGCGATCAGGAAGCCGACGCCCATGAGCATGCTCAGGCCGAACATGTAGGTCGGGAAAGGCTTCGCGCCGAGGAACAGCGGGGCCACCGTGACCAGAGTGGCCAGCGCGCCGACGAAGAACACGACGGCACCGGCCCGGATCAGCCGGTCACCGGCCGCGGCGGAATTCGCTTGGGTTTTGTCACGCACCGGACCAGGGTAGTTCCTGGCGCGAAGGAACAAGCGGGCGACGTCTTGTCACCCGCCCCAAGACCATTAGCCTGGATACCGGCGGGTCCTGACGCGGCCCGCCCCAGTGCTATCAAGAGCCCGTTGCAGAAGCAGTTTTCCGACGATTACGAGGACGAGGACGGAAGTGCCCACCGGCAAGGTCAAGTGGTTCAACAGTGAGAAGGGCTTCGGCTTTCTCTCCCGCGACGACGGCGGTGACGTCTTCGTCCATTCCTCCGTCCTTCCCGCCGGAGTCGACTCCCTCAAGCCGGGACAGCGCGTCGAGTTCGGCGTCGTCGCCGGTCAGCGGGGCGACCAGGCGCTGTCGGTGACGCTCCTCGACCCGACCCCCTCGGTCGCGGCCGCGCAGCGCAAGAAGCCGGACGAGCTGGCCTCCATCGTGCAGGACCTGACGACCCTCCTCGAGAACATCACTCCGATGCTCGAGAAGGGCCGCTACCCGGAGAAGACCTCCGGCAAGAAGATCGCGGGCCTGCTGCGCGCGGTCGCCGACCAGCTGGACGTCTAGCCTGCACGGACGGACCACAGGAACAGGGGCGCCGGCTACGGGAAGTCCAGCGCGTCCGGGCCGAGGGGCGGCACGAGTCCCTCGGCCGCCGCTCGGGTGAGCAGCCCGCGGACCGCCGCGTAGCCGTCCTCGCCGAGGCCGGCGGTGAACTCGTTGACGTACAGGCCGATGTGCTGGTCGGCGACGGCCGGGTCCATCTCCTGGGCGTGCTCCATGACGTAGGGCCGGGACGCCTCCGGGTCGTCCCAGGCCATGCGCACGGACGTGCGAATGGACTCGGCGAGCCGGTGCAGGCGCTCGGCGCCCAGCGACCGCCTGGCGACGATCGCGCCGAGCGGGATCGGCAGGCCGGTGGTGCTCTCCCAGTGCTCGCCCATGTCGGCGAGCTTGTGCAGGCCGTAGTTCTGGTAGGTGAAACGGGCCTCGTGGATCACGAGTCCCGCGTCCACCTTGCCGTCCCGTACGGCGGGCATGATCTCGTGGAAGGGCATCACCACGATCTCCCCGACCCCTCCGGGGACCGTGTCCGCGGCCCACAGGCGGAAGAGCAGGTACGCGGTCGACCTCTCGCTCGGCACCGCGACCGTGCGGCCCGCCAGTCCCGCACCGCCGAAGACGCCCCCGGCCCCCGGCTCCCGGGTGAGCACCAGCGGCCCGCAGCCCCGGCCCAGCGCGCCGCCGCACGGGAGCAGCGCGTACTCCCGCAGGACGTACGGCAGCACCGCGTACGACACCTTCAGCACGTCGAACTCGCCGCGCTCGGCCATGCCGTTGGTGATGTCGATGTCCGCGAAGGTGACGTCGAGCGCGGGCGCGCCCGGGACGCGGCCGTGGGCGAGGGCGTCGAAGACGAAGGTGTCGTTGGGGCAGGGGGAGTAGGCGATCTGCAGGGGTCGGCTCTCAGGGCTCATGTGGATTCCAACTCGTGAGGACGGGCGCGAGCTTCCCGAAACCCTCGGTCAGGGCCGCGAGGGCGTCGCCGACGCGCCAGGCGGCGCGGTCCCGGGGGCCAACGGGGTTGGAGACGGCGCGGATCTCCAGCACCGGCACGTGGTGCGCGGCGGCCGCCTCGGCGACCCCGAACCCCTCCATGCCCTCGGCGAGGGCGCGGGGGTGCCGGGCGCGCAGTGCGTCGGCCCGGGCGGCGGTCCCGGTGACGGTGGAGACGGTGAGCACCGTGCCGGTGCGGGCTCCGGTGGCGGCCGCGATCCCCCGTACGAGTGTTTCGGGCGGACGGTGGGTGACGGTGCCGAAGCCCAGCTCGGTCACCGGCAGGAACCCGTCGGCGGTCTCGGCGCCGAGGTCGGCGGCGGTGATCTCGTCGGCGACGACGAGCGAGGCGACGGGTGCGACGGGCGGGAAGCCCCCGCCGATGCCGGCGCAGACGACGAGGTCGTAGGGGGTGCCGCCGAGGGCGGCGGCGGTGAGGGCGCCGGCGGTCGACGCGGCGGACAGGGCCGGTCCGACCCCGGCGGCGAGCAGGTCGCAGCCGGCGGCGCGGCGCAGGGTCGCCCCGGGCAGCGCGACCTCGTGGAACGGCCCCGGGAACGCCCGGGCCACCGCGTCCCGTTCGGCGGGGACCGCGGTGGCCACGAGGACGCGTACGGAGGACGTGGTCAGGAGTTCTTCTGGAGCTTGAAGGACCACAGACCGGTCACTTCCTTGTCGCCCTCCTTGACGGAGACCAGCGTCGAGTTGCCGCTGGCGCCGTACTGGGCGTTGAAGAACACGCTGCCCGGGATGGTGCGGTAGGTCTTCGTGCTGGCGTCGGTGAGCGGCTGACCGTTCATCAGAATGGTCCAGCCCTTGTCGGCGATCTTCGGGTCGACACCGAAGCGTACGGTCTCGTCCGGGTCGACCTTGATGGATTTGATGTCGGTGTCCTTGAGGCACTTGGCCAGGTCGGCCGTCTGCAGCGACTTGCCGTCGTTGTAGCAGCTGGCCTCCGAGCTGACCGAGGACCGGCCGACGGTGATCGTGGCCAGAGGCGTCGGCTTCTCGCAGGCCGTGAGGACGAGCAGTCCGGCGAAAACGGCACCGGCAGCGGCGACGGCGCGGCGGCGTCGCACGGCGGATTGCAGCGTGGTCATGGTCGAAGGCTATCGGGCACCTCGGGCGGACCGCCCACGCGGGGGTACGGCGTGCCGCCCGGCCGGTACGCCGGGGTGCCGCCCGGCCGGTACGCCGAGGTGCGGCGCGGCCGGTAGCGGCGGGGTACGGCGCGTCAGGCCACACGGGGCCGGGGCGCGCCCCCGTGCCGGGCCGAGGCCAGCAGTCCGCGGACGGTGGTCAGCCATCCGGCGGCCACGATGGCGGCGGCCACCGACAGGCCCAGGGTGCCGTTCAGCGGCAGCACGATGCCGATCGCGCCGCCGAGCACCCAGGCCATCTGCAGCAGCGTCTCGGAGCGGGCGAAAGCCGAGGTGCGCACCAGCTCGGGCACGTCCCGCTGGATGAGGGCGTCCAGGGACAGCTTGGCCAGCGCCTGCGCGAAGCCGGCGATCCCGGCCAGGCAGGCCACCACGAACGTGCCGAAGAAGATGGCTGCCGTGATCGCCGTGCCCAGCACGATCGCGACGACGGTCACGATGATCAGCTCCGGCGCCCGCGACCGCAGCCACGCGCCGACCGCCGTGCCGAGCGCGTTGCCCGCGCCCGCCGAGACGCCGACGATCCCCAGGGAGACCGCGGCACTGGACCCGGCCAGCGGATGCTCCCGCAGCAGGAAGGCGAGGAAGAAGATCAGGAAGCCGGACAGGCAGCGCAGCGTGGCGTTCGCGGCCAGGGCGTGCGTGACCGCCGCGCCGACGGTGCGCAGGCCGGGCCGCTTGACCGGCTTGCGGTGCGGGCCGTGCAGGTGCTGCGCGTCCGCGGCGAGCAGGGCCCGGTCCTCGCCCTTGGCGGAGTCCACCTTCGGAGGCAGCGACAGGGACAGGAAGGTTCCCGCCACGAAGATCACGAAGGCGCCGTAGAGCGGATAGGGGGAGCCGAGGGCCTGCAGGCCGGCGCCGATCGGCGCGGCGACGCCCGTGGCGAGCAGCCCGCCGAGCGTCACCCGCGAGTTCGCCTTCACCAGCGAGAACCGGGGTGGCAGCAGCCGGGGCACGACGGCGCTGCGGACCACGCCGTACGCCTTCGAGGCGACCAGCACGCCCAGCGCGGCCGGATACAGCTCCAGGCTGCCGCTGGCCGCGGCCCCGGAGATGATCAGCGCGAGCAGGGCGCGGGCGAGCATCGCGCCGGCCATCGCGGCCCGGCGGCCGTGCGGCAGGCGGTCCAGGAGGGGGCCGATGACGGGTGCCAGGATCGTGAACGGGGCCATGGTGACGGCGAGATAGAGGGCGACCCGGCCGCGGGCCTCGTCGGTGGGCACGGAGAAGAAGACGGTGGAGGCGAGGGCGACGGTGATCATGACGTCGCCCGCGCCGTTCACCGCGTGCAGTTCGATCAGCTTGCCGAGCCCGGACTCACCCGCGCCGTGCGCGTGAGTGGCCTTCCGGATGCCCCGGGCCGCGCCGGTGAACGGGAGGCGCAGGGCACGGCCGACCGCACGGACGGACCCGCCGAACCGGCCCGAACCGCTTCCCCGGCCACTTCCCTTCATCCCCTTGAGCCCCTTGGTCTCACCGAGCCCGGCGGCTCCCGGAGGCGTCCTCGCGGCTGCCACCCCGTCATAGTGCCCCGAGACGGGCACGGGTAGTGCGATTACGGCACGGAAGGGACCGAAGGGCCCGCCGGAACACACCTTTGCGGTGCCTCCGGCGGAGCGGGCCAGGTGGAGGGGCGGGAAGAAAAGTGCCGCCGCGCAGCGGCGAAGCACCCGTCGGTGTAGGCCGACGGCACGCGAGAAGGTAGCGTGCACAGCGCGCCGTGGCGAACGTTCTCGGCCGCGCGCCTTACGGGCATACCGCAGAATGGATGACGTAGGTGCGCCCGAGCGCGATCGGGCGCGGACGTCGACGCGGTCCCCGGGCTCCGCTCCGTCCGCCCCGCCCGCCTTCAGGCCGGCGCACCCTGAGAGACGGCGTAGGAGAGAAGCGATACCTGTGAGCGCAGCGACCACGCGAAGCCGCACCCCCGACCGCCTGTGCGCCGAGGCCGTCGACCTCGCCCGCGCCGCAGCCGAGGAGGCTGCCGCGCCCGGCGTCGTCGGGGAGCACACGGGCATGGTGTCCGAGGGCGACCGCGTCGTCACGCACTTCTTCGAGTGCAAGGAGCTGGGGTACCGCGGCTGGCGCTGGGCCGCGACCGTGGCCCGCGCCTCCCGCGCGAAGATCGTCACCCTGGACGAGGTCGTCCTGCTGCCCGGCCCCGACGCGCTGCTCGCCCCGGAGTGGGTGCCGTGGAGCGAGCGCCTGCGCCCCGGCGACATGGGCCCCGGCGACCTGCTGCCCACGGACGCCGAGGACCTCCGGCTGGAGCCCGGCTACAGCGGCGAGGACGAGCCGGTGCCGAGCTCCGCGGTCTCCTCGGACATGGCCGAACTGGTCGAGGCGGAGGACGCCGAGGTCACCGCCGGCACGCCGCGCAACCTCCCGGCGGCGCCCCTGCGCGGCTCGATCGCGGCGGTCGCCGAGGAGCTCGGGATGCGCCGGGCGCGGGTGCTCTCCCGGTACGGCCTGCATGTCGCCGCCGACCGCTGGGAGGAGGTTTTCGGGCCGAAGACGCCGATGGCGCAAGCGGCCCCCGCACCCTGTGTGAGCTGCGGCTTCCTGATGCCGATCGGCGGTTCCCTGGGCCAGGCCTTCGGCGTGTGCGCGAACGAGTTCTCCCCGGCCGACGGACATGTGGTGTCGCTGGCGTACGGGTGCGGCGGGCACTCCGAGGCCGCTGTCATGCCGAGGCCGCCGCAGCCGCCCCCGCCGGTGGTCGACGAGACCCAGGTCGAGCCCTTCCCGCTGCGCCCGGCCCGCGACTCCGGATCGGTCCCCCCGGCGGCCGCGGACGAGGAGACGGCCGAGCTGGGCCACTCGTAGGGGCCGCGGCCCGCGGCCCGCGTGAGCGTGGCGCCCGCGTAGCCGTGGCGCCCGCGCACCCCTGGCACCCGTGGCGCCCGGTGTCTGGCGCCCGCGCACCGCGGGGGTCCGTGGGACCCGCGTGTCCGGCGCCCGCGCGCCGCTGGGGCCGGGGTGGCCCGGGCGGCGTCGGCCCGTGCGTGATGGGCGGTCAGGGGCCGCACGGCGGCGGTCGGCCGCGGTCAGGTCCGGCGGCGGCCGGTGCGGGCCCGCGCACGGTGTGGAACGAGCCCGGTCACTCGTCCTCGAAGATCTCTTCTGCCTTCGGCGCGGTGACCGCGCGGGCGAGCCAACGCCGGAGCACCTCCGGGTCGGTGCAGTCCGTGATGCGCCCGCGGACGTCGTCGGAGACGTCGAGGCCGCGCTGCTCCAGGACGACCAGTACGTCTTCGGCGCCCCGCTGGAGGCGGCCCTCGTCCCGGATTTCTTCGGAGATGTAGGACTTGTAGAAGGAGAGGTCCACGGCCACCAGATTCCTCCAGAGGTGCTTGGCCGGGCGGCTGCCCAGGCCCTGTGCGGTGAATTCGACGATGGGGTCCGCGATGTTCTCGGGTGCGTCCCGCAGTGCTGTGGACAGGGCCTTCAGTATCGCATCGACCGCCGGGTCGGCGGCGTGTGTGATGGCCGCCAGGCTGGCGAGGACCAGGTCGGCGCGGGCTTCCTCCGGGTCGGTGATCACCGGCATGTTGTGCGGGCCGGCGACCAGGGGCCGCAGGGTGAGGGTGGGCAGCTGCGGTGGCCCGCTGCTCACCGGTTGCTGGGCCCATCTGGCCGTCGCGTAGTCCTGGCAGACGACGAGGAGGGCCGTGGGCAGTCGGTACTTCGTCCACAGGTAAGCGGCGTAGTACGCCCAGCTCGCGGGCTTGCCCGGGTCCTTCTTGCCCTGGGCCTCGACGGCCAGGAGGAACGGGCCCTGCTCCGCGGTCTCGAAACGCAGCAGTGTGTCCACCCGGCGTTCGACGGGGTTGGCCTCGGTGAGGTCGGTCGGCAGGGCTGTCGCCTTCACGGGGATGGGAATGTCGACCCCGAGGAAGCGCGAGACACGGCTGAACAGCCCGGGGTCGTGCTGGAAGATGCGGTGCATCGCCTCGTGGGGCGGGCTGACCATGGAGCTCCTTGTGGATTCAGACAGGCGCGGCGGCTGTGCGGCAGTCGCGGCAGAGGGTTTCGGGCTCGGGTGCGCGGAAGCCGCGGTCGCAGCCGTCGCAGTTGCGCATCTCGTGGCGGACGGGTGGGGGTTCGGCCGGGGCGCGGAACGGGGGCGGGGGCGGTAGCCGGGCCGTGAGGCGGTGGGCCAGTAACGCTGCGGGGCGGCGTACGCCTTCGGGCGGGAGGTCGGTGGTCAGGGCGTGGCGTACGGCGGTGGCGGGTACGTCGCGTTGCAGCCAGGCGACGACGCCGGGGGCGAGGTGGGCGGTGTCGCAGGCGCTGAGCAGGAGGCGGGGGTTCTCGCGGTGGAGGGAGGCGAGGAGGTCGGTGGCCTGCTGGAGGAGGGTGGGGGAGGGGTGCGCCGGCTGGGGGACCGGGGGAGGGGGTGTTGCTTCTTGCGGGTCTCGCGGGGCTTCCTGGTCCTTTCTGCGGGCTCCTCGCGGACCGCTTGCCTGTCGGGGGCGGCCGGAACGGGAGCCGGGGCCGGGGCGTGGTGGAGGGCGGTGTCGCGGGTCTTCGGCTGGTTGCAGGAGATCGTGCGGGTGATGATCCGGCCGGCGGGAGTGTGTTCGCGGACGCGGCGCAGGTAGCCGTGGGCCTCCAGTTCGCGCAGTCCGGCGGCGATTCGGGTGCGGCCCTCCGGGAAGCGTTCGGCGAGGGTCTTGATGTCGACGGGGGCGTTGGCCGGCAGGGACTGGATGTGTACGGCCAGTGCGATGGCGACGAGCGACAGCTCGGGGTGCTGGGCGAGGTGGTTGCCGATCACCGTGAAGCGGGTGGTGTGGCGGGTGTTGTCGTGCGTGACGCCGAAGGCGCGGGGGCGAGTGTGCGTGCGTGGATTCGCCCGGGAGGGGGGTTCGCTCGCGGCAACGGCTGACTGGGCGTGCGGGGGCACGCTAGGGTTCTGGGTACCCATCGGGAAGCCCTACTTCCTCGGTGGTCAGGCCCTCGATCGGGATTGCGAGTCCCGGCCGGGGGCCGATGCATGTGTGCGGTTGTTTTCGCTGAGAGTAGGGGAGTTGGGGGCCCTGAAATCCAGCCGAGCCGGTGATGTTCACCCGCCCGAGTGAGCGTGCGCCACGGGCGGAGGGGTGGGGCTTGGTGGGGTTCTTTCTCCCTCACGTTCCTTGGGAAAAGGAGTCGGCGGCACCGGGGACCGTGGGGGCGGGTTCCGGTGCTGAGCAGCGCAGTTCGGCCCACACGGCCTTGCGCGGGAACCGGTCCTCGCTCACGCCCCAGCGGTCCGCGAGTGCGTCCACGAGGAGCAGGCCGCGGCCCGACTCGGCGGCTTCAGTGAGGTGTTGAGGCGCGGGAAGGCGGTCACCGCGCGTATCGGAGAGCTCGATACGGAGCATGCCGCCGGTCGGGTAGAGCGTCGGCCGGAAGTCCCGCCCGGGGACGCGGCCGTGCGTGACGGCGTTGGCCGCCGGCTCGGTCACCGGGGTGCCCCCGGCACCCGGTCCATACCGGGAGCGGGGCTTTTCGCCGTTCGGCGGCCGAGGCGCGGCGACGGGCCTGCTTTCGGCCGGGGAGCCGGGGGCGGAAGCCCGGCCGGTGCGGGACGGTGCGGACGGTGTCCGGCGGGGCGGTACCGTCGACCTCACATATGCGAGGAGATGCAACGTGAGCATGATCGTGCCGTCGCCGGCCGAGGGTGTCGATCCCTTCGGGACGGCGCGTCTGCGCCGCGGCGTGCTGGACGCGTGGGCCACCAGCCCGGCCCGGTTCCGTGAGGACGCCAACGCCGAGGAGGACCTCGTCCTCGGCGGCTACCGGGACCGTCTCGTCGTCGAGCTGGCGCAGAACGCCGCCGACGCCGCCGCCCGCGCCGGCGTCCCCGGGCGGCTGCGCCTCACCCTCCGCGACGACGTCCTGGTCGCCGCCAACACCGGTGCCCCGCTGGACGCGGCCGGCGTGGAGTCGCTGTCCACGCTGCGCGCCTCCGCGAAGCGGGACACCCCGTCGGTCGGCCGCTTCGGCGTCGGGTTCGCCGCCGTCCTCTCCGTCACCGACGAGCCCGCGGTCGTCGGCCGGCACGGCGGGGTGCGCTGGTCCCTGGCCGAGGCCCGCGGCCTCGCCGAGGAGACCGCCCGGCACAGCCCCGGCCTGGGCGACGAGATCCGCCGCCGCGACGGGCACGTACCGTTGCTGCGCCTGCCCTTCGCCGCCGAGGGCACCGCGCCCGACCCCTACGACACGGTCGTCATCCTGCCGCTGCGCGACACGGCCGCCGCCGACCTCGCCGAACGGCTGCTGCTCGCCGTCGACGACGCCCTGCTCCTCGCCCTGCCGGGGCTGGAGGAGGTCGTCGTGGAGATCGGCGACGCCGGTCCGCGCACCCTGCGCCGCCGCACCGAGGGCGCTCTGACCGTCGTGGAGGACACCCGCGAGGGCACGACCCGCTGGCGCACCGCTCAGGCGCACGGCCCGCTCACCCCGGAGCTGCTGGCCGGCCGGCCGGTCGAGGAGCGCCTGCGCCCGCACTGGTCGGTCACCTGGGCGGTGCCCGTCGACGCCGACGGCGGCCCGGCCCGGCCCCGTACCAGCCCGGTCGTCCACGCGCCCACGCCCAGCGACGAGCCGCTCGGCGTCCCCGCCCTGCTCATCGCCTCCTTCCCGCTGGACACCACCCGCCGCCGCGCCGCGCCCGGCCCGCTGACCGACTTCATGGTCGCCCGCGCGGCGGACGCCTACGCCGAACTCCTCGCCGGCTGGCGGCCGGTGACCGCCGGGATCATCGGCCTCGTGCCCGGCCCGCTGGGCAAGGGCGAGCTGGACGGCGCGCTGCGCCAGGCAGTCCTCGACCGGTTGCCGCGGACGTCCTTCCTGCCGCCCGCCGCCGAGCCGAAGGAGCCCGACTCCGACCTGCCCGAGTCGCTGCGGCCGCGGGACGCGGAGGTGGTGGAGGGCGCGGGCGCCGACACCGTGCGCGTCCTCGCCGAGGTGCTGCCCACCCTGCTGCCCGCCGGTCTCGAACGGCGCGTGGAGCTGCGCACGCTGGGCGTGGCCCGGGTGCCGCTGACCGACGCGATCGACCGGCTGGCCGGGCTGGAGAAGGAGCCGGGCTGGTGGCGGCGGCTGTACGACTCCCTCGCGGGCGTCGATCCGGACCGGCTGTCGGGACTGCCGGTGCCGCTGGCCGACGGGCGGACGACGCTCGGGCCCCGGCAGGTGCTGCTGCCCACCCCGGAGGCCGCCCCGGCCGACCCGGAGACGCTCGCCCGGCTCGGCCTGAAGGTCGCCCACCCGGACGCCGCCCACCCGATCCTGGAGAAGCTCGGCGCCCTGCCCGCCACCCCGCGCGCGGTGCTCACCACCCCGCAGGTGCGGGCCGCCGTCGCCGCCTCCCTCGACGAGGACGCCGGGGCGTGGGACGAGGACACCCCGGACGCCGAGGAACTCGCCGACACCGTCCTCGCCCTGGTGCGGGACGCGCGCCTGGCGCCCGGCGACGAACCCTGGCTCGGCGCGCTCGCCCTGCCCGACGAGGAAGGCGAACTCGCCCCGGCCGGTGAACTGGTCCTGCCCGGCGCCCCGTTCGCGGAGGTCATGCGGGAGGGCGAACTGCCCGCCGTGGACGCCGAACTGGCCGCCCGCTGGGGCGAGCAGCCGCTGGCCGCCTGCGGGGTGCTCGCGCACTTCGCCCTGGTGCGGGCCACCGACGTGGTTCTCGACCCCGACGAACTGGAGCCGCGGGAGGGCGACTTCCCCGAGCCGGACGACCCCGGACTGCTCGACGCGGTCGACGTGTGGTGCGAGGACGTCCTCGACCGGTTCCCGGACACGCCCGTGCCGCCGGTCGCCACCGAGATCGTCGCCGTGCGCGACCTGGACCTCGTCGACGACGACCAGTGGCCCGACGCCCTCGCCCAGCTGGCCCGGCCGCCGCTGCGGGACGCGCTGGTCCAGCCGGTGCGGATCCTGCTGCCGGACGGCACCCACGAGATCGTCCGGCCGTACACCGCCTGGTGGTTGCGCGGGCACCCGGTGCTCGGCGGACGCCGTCCGGCCGGTCTGCGCGCCGCCGGCTCCGACCCGCTGCTGCGCGGCCTGTACGACGAGGCCGACGCGACCGGCTTCGACGACGAGCAGGTGCTGCGCGCGCTGGGCGTGCGGACGAGTGTCGCGGCCCTGCTCGACGAGCCCGGCGGCGCCGCGGAGCTGCTCGACCGGCTCGCCGACCCCGAGCGCCCGGTGACCTCCGCCCAACTGCACGCCCTGTACGGTGCGCTGGCCGAGCTGGACCCGGATCAGGTGACGCTGCCGGACGAGCTGCGGGCCGTGGTCGACGGGCGGGTGGAGGTCGTGGACGCGGCCGACGCCGTGGTGTGCGACTCGCCGGACCTGCTGCCGTTCACCGAGGGCGTTCCGCTGCTGCCCGTACGGCCGTCGCGGGCTGCCGAGCTGGCAGAGCTGTTCCAGGTGCGCCGGCTCAGCGAGTCGGTCACCGGCGAGGTGGACTCCGAGGGCACCGAGCACGACGTACCGGGGCCGGTGCGGGCGCTGCTCGGGCCGCGGACCCCCGGGACCTACGTCGAGCACGAGGAACTCGTCGTGGACGGGACCGAGTTGGACTGGCGTCTGACGGCGGACGGGGTGCTGCACGCGGCGACCCTGGAGGGCGTGGCCGCCGGTCTGGCCTGGGCGGCGGGTCAGTGGCCGCGCCGGTTCGAGGTCGCGGCCCTGCTGGAGGATCCGTCCCGGACCGAGGAGCTGGCGCGGGACCGCTGGTTCGACTGACGCGCGGCGGGCCGGTTCCCGGCGGGCGTCGGCCATGCCCGCCGGCCAGGCCCGTGATCGCGGCCGCGGCCATACCTTCATAAAATCTTCAACCGACGTACAACCATCCCTGGTGGTCGCGGATCTGATCCCATGAGTCAACAGACTCCAAGATCGCTTGGGCCCCGCGCCGCCGAAGACGAGCCGTACGGAACGACCTGCGGCGGGGCCCCTTCTCCCACCTGGGGAACGCATGCGTATTCGAGCCACTGTGGCCGCCGTCTCCGGTGCCCTGGCCCTCGCCGCCTTCGCCGTGCCCGCCGCGCACGCCACCGGTGCCCCGTCCTACAAGGCGCAGGCCGAGAAGGCCCTCTCCGCCTCCGGCAAGTCCGCCTACACCGCCACCACGGCCGCGGACCTGGGCGTCACCTTCTCGAACCTGAAGATCGCCTCCGCGGTCAAGGTCGGCACGACCAACCACGTCTCCACCACGGTCACCTACACGATGACCTTCGGGGCGGGCTACCAGCTCAACGGCGACGACTTCGACAACGGCCCGTTCATCTACAAGGGCTCGCTCGACGCCCCGGACAACATGCTGTTCGGCGACGCCCCGGCGACCTGCACCGCCACCTCGTCGACGACCGCCTCCTGCAAGGGCCTCATCGACGTCTACCCGGCCGACGGCGAACTGCTCAACTCCGACGCCGGCACCTGGTCGGCGGGCGCGCTGGCCCTGCAGTACAGCACCAGCGACGACTCCATCCAGGGCGGCCTGGGCACCACCAAGGTGCAGCGCTACTCCAAGCTGACCGTCAACGCCTCGCCGGAGCCCGTCTACAAGGGCAAGACCATCACCGTCACCGGCAAGCTCTCCCGGGCCAACTGGGAGGACGGCCTGTACCACGGCTACACCAACCAGTACGTGAAGCTGCAGTACCGCAAGGCGGGCACCAGCACCTACACCACGCTGAAGACCATCAAGTCGGACTCGTACGGCAACCTGAAGACCACCACCACCGCGAGCGCCGACGGCTACTACCGCTACAGCTTCGCGGGCACCACGACCACCCCGGCGGTCAACGCCACGGGTGACTTCGTCGACGTGAAGTAAGACCCCGGCGCACCGTCGTTCCCGCAAGACCCTGGCGCACCGTCGCTCCCGACTTGTCCGGGAGCGGCGGTGCGTCGCGCAATGGACACGTCAAGCGTTGTGCATCCGGAGACAAAATCGTGCGGTCCGCCTACAACTCTCCACGCCGGTCGTGTATCTGATCGCGTGAGTCAACAGACTCCACGATCACATGGGCCCGCCCACGCCGACGACGAGCCGGGCGGAACGACCGTACGGCCGACCGGCGCCCGGGCCCCCTTTCTCCAACCCTTGGGGAACGCACATGCGCATACGAGCCACCGTGGCCGCCGTCTCCGGCGCCCTGGCCCTCTCCGCCCTCGTCGTGCCGGCCGCGCAGGCCGCCGGTTCGGCCCCGGCCACCGGGACGAGCGGCACGCCGTACACCCTGGACGTCAGCTTCTCCAACTACAAGATCGCCTCGGCGATCAAGGTGGGCACCACCAACAAGGTCAGCACCAAGGTCACCTACACGCTGACCCACGGCTCCGCCGTCGACATCACGGCGAGCGACTTCTACACGGACCCGTTCCTGTACCGCGGCTCCTTCGACGCCCCGGACAAGGAGCTCTACGGCGACAACCCCGCCACCTGCACCGCCACCTCGTCGACCACCGCGGACTGCACGGCGACCATCGACATCTACCCGGCCGACGGCGACCTGGTGAACGCGGACGCCGGCAGCTGGAAGGCCGCCGCCGAGGCCGTGGCCTTCAACGGCCAGGACCAGAGCAACCCGGACATGAGCAAGGTCGGCTACAAGGACCAGGACGGCCTCGGCAGCACCCTGTTGCAGCGCTACTCCAAGCTGACCGTCAACGCCGGCCCGGAGCCCGTCGCCAAGGGCAAGACCCTGACCGCGACCGGCAAGCTCTCCCGCGCCAACTGGGAGGACGGCCTGTACCACGGCTACACCAACCAGCCGGTCAAGCTCCAGTTCCGCAAGGCGGGCACGACCACGTACACCACCGTCAAGACGGTGTACTCCGACTCGTACGGCAACGTGAAGACCACCACCACCGCCAACTACGACGGCTACTGGCGCTTCAGCTTCGCCGGCACCTCGACCACCCCGGCGGTCAACGCCGCCGGCGACTACGTCGACGTGCAGTAAGACGCCCCTAGGCGGGGAAGCGGCGGCCGACCCACTTCCACAGCAGTTCCAGGGCGGCCGCCGCCACCGCGGCGATGCCCACCGCGACCCACGGCAGCGTCGTCCCCACCAGCTCCAGCGCGAAGAAACGCTGGAGCCCGGGGACGACGAGCACGCACAGGAACGCGGCCCCCATGGCCGCCACCAGCGCGATCCGCCACCAGGTGTACGGCCGGGCGATGATCGCCAGCACCCACATCGAGACGAGGAAGAGCGTCAGCGTCGCCGCGCTGGTCTCCGCCTCCAGGGAGCCCGGCCCGGTGTAGTGGTGCCGGGCGACGAGATAGGCGGCGAAGGTCGCCACGGCGGCGACCACCCCGCCCGGCACCGCGTAGCGCATGACCCGCCGGACGAAGTGCGGGCGGGCCCGCTCCGTGTTGGGGGCCAGCGCCAGGAAGAAGGCCGGGACGCCGATGGTGAGGGTGGACAGCAGGGTCAGGTGCCGGGGCAGGAACGGGTACTCCACCTGCCAGGCGGTGACCAGCAGGGCCAGCAGCACCGAGTAGACCGTCTTCACCAGGAACAGGGTGGCGACCCGGGTGATGTTGCCGATGACCCGGCGCCCCTCGGCGACCACCGACGGCA
This sequence comes from Streptomyces sp. NPDC096152, assembly GCF_044763235.1. Taxonomy (NCBI): domain Bacteria; kingdom Bacillati; phylum Actinomycetota; class Actinomycetes; order Kitasatosporales; family Streptomycetaceae; genus Streptomyces; species Streptomyces sp. NPDC096152. The sequence goes on from NZ_JBIWFW010000007.1 coordinate 160,160, forward strand.
GGCCGGCGAAGCTGTTGTCCAGCAGCACGATCTGCGCCACGGCCCGGGTGGCCTCGGACCCCGAGCCCATCGACACGCCGATGTCGGCGTCCTTCAGCGCGAGCACGTCGTTCACGCCGTCGCCGGTCATCGCGACCGTGTGCCCCCGCGACTGAAGGGCTCCCACCATGTCCCGCTTCTGCCGCGGGGTGACCCGCCCGAACACCGTGCCCTCCTCCAGCGCCCGCGCCATGCCGTCGCGGTCGGCGGGCAGCCGGCGGGCGTCGACGGCGGTGCCGGTGAGGCCGACCTTCGCGGCGACCGCGCCGACGGAGACCGCGTTGTCGCCGGAGATGACCTTGGCGCGCACGCTCTGCGCGGTGAAGTAGCCGAGCGTCCCGGCGGCGTCGGGACGCAGCCGCTGCTCCAGCACGACCAGGGCGGCGGGCGTGACGGACCGGGTGATGCCGGGGTCGTCGAGGTCGCCGGCCGCGCGGGCGAGCAGCAGCACCCGCAGGCCCCGCTCGTTCAGCCGTCCGGTCTCGGCGAGGGCGGGGGAGCCGTCGGGCAGCAGCACGTCGGGGGCGCCGAGCAGCCACGTGCTCGCCTGCCCGTCGCCCTCGCTGAAGGTGGCGCCGCTGTACTTGCGGACGGAGGAGAAGGGCAGCGACTCCACGCAGCGCCACTCCTCGCTGTCCGGGTAGGCGTCGATGATCGCCCGCAGGGAGGCGTTCGGGCGCGGATCGGACTCTCCGAGGGCGCCGAGCACCCGGCGGACGTACGCCTCGTCGTAGCCGTCCAGGGCCCTGAGCTCGCTGACGTCCATGCCGCCCTCGGTGAGGGTGCCGGTCTTGTCCAGGCACACCGTGTCGACGCGGGCGAGGCCCTCGATGGCGGGCAGCTCCTGGACCAGGCACTGCTTGCGGCCGAGCCGGATGACGCCGATGGCGAAGGCGACGGAGGTGAGGAGCACCAGCCCCTCCGGGACCATGGGCACGATCCCGCCGACGGTCCGGGCGACGGAGTCCTTGAGGTCGCTGTGCTTCACCGCGAGCTGGCTGACGACCAGGCCGATCGCGGTCGGGACCATCATCCACGTGACGTACTTGAGGATGGTGGAGATCCCGGTGCGCAGCTCGGAGTGGACGAGGGTGAAGCGGGAGGCCTCCTCGGCGAGCTGGGCGGCGTAGGCCGCGCGGCCGACCTTGGCCGCCTGGTAGGCGCCGCCGCCGGCGACGACGAAGCTGCCGGACATGACGGTGGCCCCGGGCCGCTTGAGGACCGGGTCGGCCTCGCCGGTGAGCAGCGACTCGTCGATCTCGAGACCGTCGGCCTCGACGCAGACGCCGTCGACGACGATCTTGTCGCCCGGGCCGACCTCCAGCAGGTCGTCGAGGACGATCTCGCCGGTGCCGACCTCGGCGGTGGTGCCGTCCCGCCGGACGGTGGGCCGCGCCTCCCCGATCACGGCCAGCGAGTCGAGGGTCTGCTTCGCCCGCCACTCCTGGACGATGCCGATCCCGGTGTTGGCGAGGATCACGAAGCCGAAGAGGCTGTCCTGGATCGGCGCGACGAACAGCATGATCAGCCAGAGCACACCGATGATCGCGTTGAACCGGGTGAGGACGTTCGCACGGACGATCTCGGTCAGGGAGCGGCTGCTGCGCACGGGTACGTCGTTGACCTGCCCCCGGGCGACGCGCTCCGCGACCTCGGCGGCGGTGAGGCCGCCCGCCCGCACCGGCGCGCGCGAGGGGTGCACCTCGGCCGGCCCGGCGCCCGCGTCGATGTGCGTCATGCCTTCGACGGTACGTGCCGATGTGCGGCTTCACCCGCCGAGTGGGCGGAAGATCCGACCTGGGGAGGAGGGGGCGTCGTACGGCGGTCGGACCCGGGGCGTCACTCCGCCGACGTCGGCTGCTGCTCCGACTCGGGCGCGGGCGAGTCCGCCGCCTGCCGGAGCGCGGCGTCACGCCCGCGGACGTACCAGATGCCGATGAGGCCGAGGCCGGCGCCGGCCAGGCAGGTCCAGACCCACCAGGCTCGGCCGTGGTCCTCGAGCCGGCCGTAGAAGGGGAGCTGGACCAGGAAGAGGACGAACCACACGATCGTGCCGCCGATGATGGTGGCTACCACGGGGCCCTCCAGGGGCTCCGGCGCCTCGTGCTTGGGGGTCCACTTCGCCATGGCCCTCAGCTTACGGCCCCCGTGCGCCGGCTCCTCGCGGCCATCGTTGATCATTTCGGATCCCTTGCCCACCAAGGGTCTACGCGCGGAGATGGCCTTTTGGCCTTCATATGTTCATACTGAAACGGTCTGAGTCTGGCCACTTCTGTTCGTAGGAAACACCAACAGAGCCCTGGGGGAGACCTGCTGGTGACCCGAAGGTGGCGAGACTCGATCATGTTTCCGGCCCCGGTACCCCCGTACCCCCCGCACCCCTGAGGTCACCCGCATGTCCACCTCGGCCACCGCCAAGGCACCCGCTCCCGAGCAGCCCGGCACGCCGCCCGCGTACGGCGCCCTCGACCGCTACTTCAAGATCTCGGAACGGGGCAGCACGCTGTCCCGCGAGATCCGCGGCGGTTTCGCCACCTTCTTCGCGATGGCGTACATCATCGTGCTGAACCCGATCATCCTCGGCAGCGCGAAGGACATGTACGGGCACCAGCTCGACAACGGCCAGCTGGTCACCGCCACCGCCGTGACCGCCGCGTTCACCACGCTCCTCATGGGCGTCATCGGCAACGTCCCGATCGCCCTGGCCGCCGGCCTCGGCGTGAACACGGTCGTCGCCCTCCAGCTCGCCCCGCGGATGTCGTGGCCCGACGCCATGGGCATGGTCGTGCTCGCCGGCTTCGTCGTCATGCTGCTGGTCGCCACCGGCCTGCGCGAGCGGGTCATGAACGCGGTGCCGCTCGGCCTGCGCAAGGGCATCGCCATCGGCATCGGCCTGTTCATCATGCTGATCGGCCTGGTCGACTCCGGCTTCGTCTCCCGCATCCCGGACGCCGCCCACACCACCGTCCCGCTCCAGCTCGGCGCCGACGGTCACCTCACCGGCTGGCCGGTCCTGATCTTCATCCTGGGCGCGCTGCTCACCCTCGCCCTGATCATCCGCAAGGTGCCCGGCGCGATCCTCATCTCGATCGTCGCCATGACGGTGCTCGCGATGGTCGTCGACGCCCTCGTCAAGGTGCCCTCCTGGGGCCTGACCACCCCGAAGTGGCCCGGCAACCCGGTCTCCACCCCCGACTTCGGCCTGATCGGCAAGGTCAGCCTCTTCGGCGGCTTCTCCAAGGTCGGCCTGCTGACCGGCATCCTCTTCGTCTTCACCGTGCTGCTGTCGTGCTTCTTCGACGCGATGGGCACGATCATGGGCGTCAGCGACGAGGCCAAGCTCACGGACGCGCAGGGCCAGATGCCCGGCATCAACAAGGTCCTCTTCGTCGACGGCATCGCCGTCGCGGCGGGCGGCGCCAGCTCCTCCTCGGCCACCACCTGCTTCGTGGAGTCCACGGCCGGCGTCGGCGAGGGCGCCCGCACCGGTTTCGCCAACGTGGTCACCGGCGCGCTGTTCGCCGTGGCGCTCTTCCTGACCCCCATCGCCACGATGGTCCCGTCCCAGGCGGCCACCCCGGCCCTGCTCGCGGTCGGCTTCCTGATCCTGGCGGGCTCGGTCAAGGACATCGACTGGGCGGACTTCACGATCGCCGTCCCGGCCTTCATCACCATGGTGATGATGCCGTTCACCTACTCGATCACCAACGGCATCGGCATGGGCTTCATCACCTTCGCGGTGCTGCGCCTGGCGGTCGGCCGCGGCCGCGAGGTCCCGGCGGCGATGTACGTGGTGGCGGCGGTCTTCGGCTTCTACTACCTGATGCCGGCCCTGGGCCTGACCTGATCCGGCTCGACGGGGTCACGCGAGACCCGCGCCCGCGCTCACGCGGCGCCCGCGCTCACGTGACCCCGTAGAACTTCTCCGTCTCCTCGACGGCGGTCTGGAACCGCTCGTCGAAGTCATCGCGAATGAGCGTTCGGACGACATAGTCCTGGACGCTCATTCCCCTTTTCGCGGCGTGGCACCGGAGCCGTTCGAGCAGCTCACGGTCCATACGCAGGCTGAGCACGCTGGTCCCCATGGCAACGAGGGTCGCCGCACGCTTCCGCGCGACGTGTCATGTTCCGCGCCGGGATCACCCGTATGGGTGATCTATGGGCGATCCGCCCCCGCAGTGGCCAGGGTCACGGGCATGGGGAGGCATCCCCGTTGGTCTTTAGTCAGAGTAATGAGTTACGCTAAAGAACATGCCGGACCTTACCCATGGCGACGACGCTGCCGCCGTGAACGCCCTGCGCTCCGCCGTGATGCGGTTGTCCCGTCGGCTCAAGCACCAGCGCGTCGACGAGTCGCTCAGCCCCACCGAGATGTCGGTGCTGGGCACCCTGTCCAACTGCGGCAGCGCCACCCCGGGCGAGCTCGCCCGCAAGGAGCACGTCCAGCCGCCGTCGATGACCCGCATCGTGGCGCTGCTGGAGGCCAAGGGCCTGGTCCGTCTGGAGCCGCACCCCGAGGACCGGCGCCAGAAGGTCGTCACCAGGACCGAGCAGGCCGAGACCATGCTCGAGGAGAGCCGCCGCAAGCGGAACGCGTTCCTGGCCGGCCTGGTCGACGGCCTCGACGAGGACGAGTGGGCGAAACTGCGCGCCGCCGCCCCCGTACTGGAGAAGCTCGCGCACCTGTAAGCACGCCCATCGAGGAGGCGACCCTTTTGAGTACGGGACCCGGAGCAGACTCCGCCCCCGCACCAGCCGCCCACTACTCCCCGCCCGCCCCTCACATCGGTACCTCCGCGAAGTCCTCGATGTTCAGCTCGCTGAGGATCCGGAACTACCGCCTCTTCTTCGTCGGCCAGGTCGTCTCCAACACCGGCACCTGGATGCAGCGCATCGCCCAGGACTGGCTGGTGCTCGGCCTCACCGGCTCCTCCGCGGCCGTCGGCATCACGACGGCCCTGCAGTTCCTGCCGATGCTCCTCTTCGGCCTCTACGGCGGGGTCCTGGTCGACCGTCTGCCCAAGCGCCCCGCGCTGCTGGTCACCCAGTCCGCGATGGCCGTGACCGGCCTCGCGCTCGCCGCCCTGACCCTCACCGGCCACGTCCAGGTCTGGCACGTCTACCTCGCCGCCTTCGCCGTCGGACTCGCCACGGTCGTCGACAACCCGGCCCGCCAGTCCTTCGTCTCCGAGATGGTCGGCCCGAAGCAGCTGCAGAACGCGGTCAGCCTGAACTCGGCCAACTTCCAGTCCGCCCGCCTGGTGGGTCCCGCCGTCGCGGGCGTCCTGATCACCGGCGTCGGCACCGGCTGGGCGTTCCTCCTCAACGGCCTGTCCTTCGTCGCCCCCATCGCCGCCCTGCTGCTGATGCGCGCCCGCGAGCTGCACGCCGTCGAGCGCGCCCCGCGCGGCAAGGGCCAGCTCCGCGAGGGCCTGCGCCATGTCGCCGGGCGGCCGGAGCTGATCTGGCCGATCGTCCTGGTGGGCTTCATCGGCACCTTCGGTTTCAACTTCCCGGTCTGGCTGTCCGCCTACGCCGACGACGTCTTCCACGCCGGGGCCGGCGCCTACAGCCTCTTCAACACGCTGATGGCGGTCGGCTCGCTGGTCGGCGCGCTGCTCGCCGCCCGGCGCGGCACGGCCCGGCTGCGGGTGCTGATCGCCGCGGCGGCCGCCTTCGGCGCGCTGGAGATCGTGGCCGCGCTGACCCCGTCGTACTGGCCGTTCGCGCTGCTGATGATCCCGATAGGGATCTTCGGCCTGACAGTCAACGTCACCGCGAACACCGCGGTCCAGATGGCCACCGACCCGGCCATGCGCGGGCGGGTGATGGCCCTGTTCATGATGGTCTTCATGGGCGGTACGCCGCTGGGCGCGCCGGTCGTCGGCTGGGTCACCGACGTCTACGGCCCCCGCATCGGCTTCGTCCTCGGCGGCGTGGTCTCGGTCGCCGCGGCCGTCACCGTCGGCCTGCTGCTCGCCCGGGTGGGCGGCCTGCGCCTGTCGGTCGGCTGGCGGGGCGCCCACCCGCACGTCCGCTTCGTACCGCGCGAGTGCCGGGAGGAGCCGGCGCCGGCATAGCCCCCGCCCCCGGCCCCGCCGGGGGCCGGTTCGGTCCCGGGGGAACTCGTCGGTCCTGAGGACCAGGCCGACGGGGGGTGCCGGCGGTCACCAGGGCACGCCCGCGCGTACGGATGGGCGGGAGCGACACTGGTGGCATGAGGCTCTTCGCCGCCGTGCTGCCGCCGGAGGACGTTCTCCGCGAGATCGATCGCGAGGTCGCCGGGTTGCGGAGGCTGCCCGGCGCGGCGGATCTGCGCTGGACCGGCCGTCCCGCCTGGCACTTCACGCTCGCCTTCTACGGCGAGGTCGACGAGGAGGTCGTACCGGAGCTGTCGGCCCGGCTGGAGCGCGCGGCCCGGCGCACCGAGCCGTTCCCGCTGGCCCTGCGCGGTGGCGGGCAGTTCGGGCGGGGCCGGGCGCTGTGGGCCGGGGCGGAGGGCGACCTGGCGACCCTGCGGCTGCTGGCCGACCGCTCGGAGGCCGCGGCGCGCAAGGCGGGCCTGCCGATGGGGGAGCACCGCCCCTACAAGGCGCACCTGACGGTCGCGCGCAGCCGGGCCGCGGTGGACGTCCGGCCGCACGTGGAGGCCCTGGGCGCCTTCGGCAGCCGCCGGTGGACGGTGGACGAGATGGTCATGTTCCGCAGCCATCTGCCGACGTCGGGGGTGCCCGGCGAGCAGCCCCGGTACGAACCGGTCGCCCGCTGGCCGCTCGGCGGGTCCGGTTAACCTCGACTACGTGGACCCGAAGACCCGGAACCGGATCATGGCCGGTGCGCTCGTGCTGATGTTCGCCGTCGTCGCCGTGGCCGCCGCGCTCGGCAGGTGAACGCCGGGCGCGGCGGCCCGGACGTGCCTCGGCGAGGGACACCCCCGGACACCCCCGGATGTGCCTCAGCGAGGGACACACCCGGACGTGCCTCGGCGCGTCACGCGGACGGCCGTCACCAGGCGAAGGCCTCCGGGGACGGCCCCGGTCCCGGGAAGATCTCGTCCAGCGAGGCCAGCAGCTCCTCCGACAGCTCCAGCTCCGCCGCCCGCAGCGCGGAGGCGAGCTGCTCGGCGGTGCGCGGGCCCACGATCGGGCCGGTCACGCCCGGCCGGGTGAGCAGCCAGGCCAGCGCGACCTCGCCGGGCTCCAGGCCGTGCTTGTCGAGCAGGTCCTCGTACGCCTGGATCCTGGCGCGCGCGGCGGGGTCGGCCAGGGCCTCGGCGGCGCGTCCGGAGGCGCGCCGGCCGCCCTCGCCCTCCTTCTTGAGCACACCGCCCAGCAGGCCCCCGTGCAGGGGCGACCAGGGGATGACCCCGAGCCCGTAGTCCCGGGCGGCCGGGATGACCTCCATCTCGGCGCGGCGCTCGGCGAGGTTGTAGAGGCACTGCTCGCTGACCAGGCCCATGGTGCCGTGGCGGCGGGCGGCGATCTCGTTGGCCTGGGCGATCTTGTAGCCGGGGAAGTTGGACGAGCCGACGTAGAGGATCTTCCCCTGCTGGACGAGGACGTCGACGGCCTGCCAGATCTCCTCGAAGGGGGTGTCGCGGTCGATGTGGTGGAACTGGTAGACGTCGATGTGGTCCGTGCGCAGCCGCTTGAGGCTGGCGTCGACGGCCCGCCGGATGTTGAGCGCGGAGAGCTTGTCGTGGTTGGGCCAGGCGGCACCGTCCGCGCCCATGTTCGCGTACACCTTGGTGGCGAGGACCACCTTGTCCCGCCGGTCACCGCCCTGGGCGAACCAGTTGCCGATGATCGATTCGGTACGGCCCTTGTTCTCGCCCCAGCCGTAGACGTTGGCGGTGTCGAAGAAGTTGATGCCGGCGTCCAGCGCCGCGTCCATGATCGCGTGACTGTCCGCCTCGTCGGTCTGCGGACCGAAGTTCATGGTCCCGAGAACGAGCCTGCCGACCTTGAGTCCTGTGCGTCCGAGCTGCGTGTACTCCATGGTCCCCCAGCCAACGTCCTGGAGTGCGCTCCACGCAAGGGGAGCCGGGCGCGGTCAGTCGCGGGGGAACGCGTCGTTCTTGAGGGTGAGGCCGAGGGGGGTGGTCGTCATGTCGATGTGCCGGGAGAAGGAACCGCCCCCACGAGCCCCCCGCTCAGCCCTCGTACTCGTCGCCCCACCCCCACGCCTGGTGCATCGCGTCCGCGAAGGCCTGGGCCAGGCGGTGTTCGCCGTGGGCGTTCGGGTGGGTGCCGTCGTAGGTGTCGGTGTGGATGTCGTAGGTGGCCGGTGGGGAGGCCAGGAGCAGCGGGGAGCGGGGTTCGTCGAGGTCCGCGACCGTCTTCGCCAGGAGTTCGTTGAAGCGGGCCACCTGCTCGGCGAAGGGCGGGTCCGACGCGGCCCGCACGTTCGGGATGACCGGGAGCAGCGCCATGCGGATGCGCGGGTTCGCCTCACGGGCCCCGGCCACGAAGGCCCGCGCGTTCTCCGCGGTCTGCTCCGCGTTCGTGTAGAAGCCCAGGTCGATCAGGCCGAGGGAGACGAGCAGCACGTCCGCCCGGCAGGCGCGCACCTCCCCGCCGATCAGCGGCGCCATGTGCATCCAGCCCTCGCCCCAGCCCGCCAGGTGGCGGCGGGGGAACTCCGGATCGGCGTACAGGTACGACGTCGGGGCGTCCGCCGTCTTGTCGTACAGCGTCTCGCGCGGGCCGACGAGGGTGAACGGGCCGCCGTAGGTGGCGCACAGGTGCTGCCACAGCCGGTACCGCCATGTGTGTTCGCCCGCGCTTCCGATCGTCATGGAGTCACCGACGGGCATGAACCTGAGCATCCGCTCATGATGGACGATCACGGGTCCGGCACGGGCCCCGGTGGGGTGTGAGGCCCACCACGCCGGTGAACGGCCGCGCCGGATGGCAGGCTTGGCCCATGCGCCGACCCCTCGCCCTCCTCGCCGGAGTCCTCCTCGCGGGTGCGTCCGCCGTGCCCGCGTCCGCCGCCGACGGCGACGGCGGCTTCACGATCAGGGATCCGCGGATCGGGGAGTCCAGCGGCCTCGCGGCCTCCCGCCTGCACCCGGGCGTCTACTGGACCCACAACGACAGTGACGACGGCCCGTACCTCTACGCCGTGGACGGCCGGACCGGCCGGACCGTCGCCACCGTCACCCTCAGCGGCGTCGGCAGGCCGCGCGACACGGAGGCCATATCGATCGGACCCGGGAATCAGATCTACGTCGGCGACATCGGCGACAACCTCGGCGGGACCTGGCCCTACGTGTGGATCTACCGGCTGCCCGAGCCGAAGGAGCTCAAGGACCAGACGATCCGGGCCACTCAGTACGTGGTGAAGTACGCGGACGGCCCCCGGGACGCCGAGTCCCTCGTCGTGCACCCGAGGACGGGGCGCGTGTACCTCATCGACAAGAAGGAGAACGGCGGCCACCTGTACGAGGGGCCCGCCCGGCTCTCCCCCTCCAAGGCCAACGTCTTCAGGCCCGTCGCCCCCGTCGACCTGTGGGCCACCGACGCCGCCTTCTCGCCCGACGGCGAACGGCTCGCCGTGCGCGGCTACTTCGGCGGCATCCTCTACGCCTTCGACGGCGGGCGGATCAGGCGCGAGGGCCAACTGGACGTGCCGCTCCAGAGTCAGGGGGAGTCCGTCACCTACAGCGCCGACGGCAGCAAGCTGCTCTACGGCAGCGAGGGCGAGAACAGCCCCGTGCAGGCGGAGGACGTGCCGGGCGGCGGCTCGGCCAAGACGCCCTCGGCGAACGGCGGTTCGGACTCCGGGGGCTCCGGCGGCGCCGGGGCGGACAGCGGCCTGAAGGCCGGCGCCGTCGCCGTGGCCGTCGCGGCGGCCGCCGTCTTCGCGCTGAGCCGCCTGCGCCGCCGCCGCTGAGCGGACGGCGAGGGGGGCGCCCGGTCTCGCCGGGCGCCCCCCTCGCGGTGAGCCGTGGGCCGCGGACTACAGCTTGTCGATCACGTAGTCGACGCACTTCGTGAGCGCCTCGACGTCCGCCGGGTCGATCGCCGGGAACATCGCGACGCGCAGCTGGTTGCGGCCGAGCTTGCGGTACGGCTCGGTGTCGACGACGCCGTTGGCGCGCAGCGCCTTGGCGACGGCCGCCGCGTCGATCTCATCGGCGAAGTCGATCGTGCCGATGACCTGGGAGCGCTTGGCCGGGTCGGAGACGAACGGGGTCGCGTACTTGCTCTCCTCCGCCCAGCCGTACAGGCGGGTCGAGGAGTCCTTGGTGCGCGCCGTGGACCAGGCCAGGCCGCCCTGGCCGTTGAGCCACTCCAGCTGCTCGTTGAGCAGGAAGAGGGTGGCGAGGGCGGGGGTGTTGTACGTCTGGTTCTTGCGGGAGTTGTCGATCGCCGTCGGCAGGCTGAAGAACTCCGGCACATGGCGGCCGGAGGCGTGCACGCGCTCGGCGCGCTCGATCGCCGCCGGGGAGAAGACGCCGATCCACAGGCCGCCGTCGGAGGCGAAGGACTTCTGCGGGGCGAAGTAGTAGACGTCCGTCTCGGCGACGTCGACCGGCAGGCCGCCGGCGCCGGAGGTGGCGTCGACCAGCACCAGGGCGCCGTCGTCGGCCCCGGCCACGCGCCTGATCGGCATGGCGACACCGGTCGAGGTCTCGTTGTGGGTGAAGGCGTAGACGTCGACGCCCGCCTCGGCCACGGCCTCCGGGTGCGTGCCGGGGTCGGAGGCGACGACCGTCGGCTCGGCCAGCCAGGGGGCGAGCTTGGCGGCCTTGGCGAACTTGGAGCTGAACTCGCCGAAGGCGAGGTGCTGCGACTTGTTCTCGATCAGGCCGTGGGTCGCGATGTCCCAGAACGCGGTGGACCCGCCGTTGCCGAGGATCACCTCGTAGCCGTCCGGCAGGGAGAACAGGTCGCGGATGCCCTCGCGCACCTTGCCGACCAGGTTCTTGACCGGTGCCTGGCGGTGGGAGGTGCCCATGAGGGACGTGCCCGTGGCGGCGAGGGCGTCCAGCGCCTCCGTCCGCACCTTGGAGGGACCCGCGCCGAAACGTCCGTCCGCGGGCTTGATGTCAGAGGGAATCCGGATCTCAGCCACGTGCCGGAGGGTATCTCTTCGGCGAAACCGGACGGAACCGTGTCCGTTCGATGAGACGACTCCTTCAGCCCTTGGGCTTGTGGGGACCTACGACGTTGACGGGCCGCCGGGGCCGCCGGGGCCGCCGGGTGCGCGCGGGGACGGGCGGGGCGCGCGGCGGCGGCCGGGGCGCGCGTGGGCCGCCGGTGCGGGTGGGCATCCTGGAGCCATGACGGATGTACCGGGTCTGCGGGCGGAGTTGCGCGGGGTCGTCCGGGGGGAGGTGGGGTTCGGGATCACGGACCGGGCCCTGGTCACCATGGACGCGTCCAACTACCGGCGGGTCCCGCTGGGCGTGGTGGCGCCGCGGGACGCCGACGACGTGGCGGCCGTGCTGGAGGTGTGCCGGGGCCGCGGGGTGCCGGTGGTGGCGCGCGGCGGCGGCACGTCGATCGCGGGCCAGGCCACCGGGACGGGCGTGGTCCTGGACTTCACCCGGCACATGAACCGGGTGCTGGAGATCGACCCGGAGGCGCGGACCGCCGTCGTGCAGCCGGGGCTGGTGCTCGACCGGCTCCAGGAGGCCGCCGCGCCGCACGGCCTGCGCTTCGGCCCCGACCCGTCCACGCACGGCAGGTGCACGCTCGGCGGGATGATCGGCAACAACTCCTGCGGGGCGCACTCGGTGGCCTGGGGGACGACGGCGGACCACGTCCGGGAGCTGTCGGTGGTCACCGCGCGCGGGCGGCGGCTGCGGCCCGGACCCGGCTGGGCCGGGGCCCCGGACGGGCTGCGGGAGCTGGTCGAGGGGGAGCTGGCCCGGCTGCGGACCGGGTTCCCGGACCTGCCCCGCCGTATCTCCGGCTACGCGCTGGACGCCCTGCTGCCGGAGCGGGGCGCGGACGTCGCCCGCTCCTTCTGCGGTTCGGAGGGCACGCTGGGCGTGCTGACGGAGGCGGTGGTCGGGCTGGTCCAGGCGCCCCGGGCGCGGGCGCTCGCGGTCCTGGGGTACGCCGACGAGAGCGCCGCCGCCGACGCCGCGGCCGGGCTGCGGCCGTACCGGCCGCTCACGGTGGAGGGGATGGCGCGCGACCTGGTGCCGGACGCGACCGCGCTGCCCCGCGGCGGCGCCTGGCTGTTCGTGGAGACCGGCGGCCGCTCGGGGGCCGAGGCCCGGGCGCGGGCGGAGGCGATCGTGCGCGCGGCCGACGCCGTGGACGCGCTGGTGGTGACGGACGAGGCGGCGCAGCGGGCGCTGTGGCGCGTCCGGGAGGACGCGAGCGGCACGGCCACCCGGATGCCGGACGGCTCGGAGGCCTGGCCGGGCTGGGAGGACTGCGCGGTCCCGCCGGCCCGGCTGGGCGCCTATCTGCGCAACTTCCGGGAGCTGCTGGCCGCGCACGGGCTGCGCGGCACGCCGTACGGGCACTTCGGCGACGGCTGCGTCCACGTCCGTATCGACTTCGACCTGCTGACCGGAGAGGGGGTCGGCCGCTTCCGGCGGTTCTCGCGGGAGCTGGCCGAGCTGGTGGTGGCGCACGGCGGCTCGCTCTCCGGGGAGCACGGCGACGGGCAGGCGCGGGCGGAGCTGCTGCCGGTGATGTACGGCGACGAGACGGTCGCCCTCTTCGAGCGGGCCAAGGCCGTCTGGGACCCCGACGGCCTGCTCAACCCCGGGATGCTGGTGCGCCCGGCGCCGCTCGACTCCGGCCTGCGCTTCTCCGTGCTGCCGCGCGAGCCCGTCGACGTGGCCTTCGGCTACCCGGCCGACGGCGGCGACTTCTCGGCGGCGGTGCGCCGCTGCGTCGGCGTCGCCAAGTGCCGTACGACGGAGGTGTCCGGGCCCGCCGTGATGTGCCCGTCCTTCCGGGCGACGGGTGAGGAGGAGCACTCCACGCGCGGGCGGGCCCGGCTGCTGCACGAGATGCTCGCGGGCGAGCTGGTGACCGGCGGCTGGCGGTCGCCGGAGGTGCGCGACGCGCTCGACCTGTGCCTGTCGTGCAAGGGCTGCCGCTCGGACTGCCCGGTCGGCGTCGACATGGCCACCTACAAGGCGGAGTTCCTGCACCACCACTACGCCGGGCGGCGCCGTCCGGCCGCCCACTACGCGATGGGCGGGCTCCCGGTGTGGCTGCGCTGGGCGGCCCGTCTCCGCGCGGCGCCGGTCCTCGACGCGCTCGCCTCGGTGCGGCCGCTTGCGGCGGTGGCCAAACGGCTCGGCGGGATCACGCCGGAGCGGGACCTCCCGCGGCTCGCGCGGGAGCCGTTCACCCGGTGGTGGCGCGGCCGGCGCCGGTTTGGCGCGGTCGGAGGCGCCGGTGAGCTGGTCGTCCTGTGGCCCGACACCTTCACCGAGCACCTGTCGCCGTCCGTGGGCCGGGCGGCCGTACGCGTGCTGGAGGCGGCCGGACTGCGGGTGGCGCTCCCGCCGACGCTGCGGCTGCGCCGTCCCCCGGTGGGCGACGGCAGGTCCGCGGTCCTCGACCCGGTGGCTCTGCTGCGCGGCCGGGGCCGGGTCTGCTGCGGCCTCACCTATGTGTCGACCGGTCAGCTCGACCGGGCCCGTACGGTGCTGCGCCGCACCCTCGACCTGATGACGCCGGTGCTGGAGACCGGCGCCCCGGTCGTGGTGCTGGAGCCGAGCTGCGCCGCCGCCCTGCGCACCGACCTGCCGGAGCTGCTGCACGACGACCCGCGGGCGCGGCGGCTGGCCGACCGGGTGCTCACCTTCGCCGAGACCCTGGAACGCCACGCGCCCGGCTGGCGGCCGCCCCGGCTGGACCGCCCGGTCGCCGGGCAGACCCACTGCCACCAGCACGCGGTGCTCGGTGACGCGGCCGACCGGCGGCTGCGTGCCGCGGCGGGCCTGACCGGCGAGCTGTCCGGCGGCTGCTGCGGCCTCGCCGGGAACTTCGGCTTCGAGCGGGGCCACTGGGAGGTGTCCCGGGCCTGCGCGGAGGAGCAGCTGCTGCCCTCGGTCCGGCAGGCCCCCGGGACGGCGGTGGTCCTGGCCGATGGCTTCTCCTGCCGGACCCAGCTGGAACAGCTGGCGGGAGTGCGCGGACGGCATCTGGCGGAGGTGCTGGCGCAGGCCCTGGACGGGGAGGAGGCCTGACCTCCTCCCGGACGGTTACCGGCCGCCGAGTGACGCGGAGCCGCCGACCCGGCCCCGGCCGGTCTCGTGCGCCCGTGACGTTCGGTACAGCAGCGTAAAGGGTTCACACGCCTGACCGAGTCCATTACCCTGGACTCGGTAGTACATCGCGATGAACGAATATCCGAGCTCAGCCCCTGGACCGCCCCGTGAGCATCCCCAGCACCCCTCGTGCCGCCGCCCCCTCCTCGTCGACCCCGGCCACCTCCTCCGCGGGGCCCGGCGCGCCGCACCGGAGGGGTTCCCTCGGCCCCGTCGGGCTGGTCCTGGCCGGGGGCGTCTCGGTGCAGTTCGGCGGCGCCCTGGCCGTGACGCTGATGCCGCGCGCGGGAGCGCTGGGCGTCGTGGCGCTGCGGCTGCTGGTGGCCGCCGTCGTGCTGCTGCTGGTCTGCCGGCCCCGGCTGCGCGGGCACTCGCGCACCGACTGGGGCACGGTCGTCGCCTTCGGCGCCACCATGGCCGCGATGAACGGCCTCTTCTACCAGGCGCTCGACCGCATCCCGCTCGGCCCCGCCGTCACCCTCGAGGTCCTCGGCCCGCTCGCCCTGTCCGTGCTGGCCTCGCGCCGCGCCGTCAACCTCGTCTGGGCCGCGCTCGCGCTGGCCGGGGTCTTCCTGCTCGGCGGCGGGGACTTCGGCGGCCTCGACCTCGCCGGTGTCGCCTTCGCGCTGGGCGCGGGCGCCATGTGGGCGGCGTACATCGTCTTCAGCGCCCGCACCGGCCGCCGCTTCCCGCAGGCGGACGGGCTGGCCCTGGCGATGGCGGTCGGGGCGCTGCTCTTCCTGCCGCTGGGCATCGCGGAGTCGGGGACCAGGCTCGCCGACCCGGTGACCTTCGCGCTGGGCGCGGGGGTGGCGCTGCTGTCCTCCGTGCTGCCGTACACCCTCGAACTCCTCGCGCTGCGCCGGCTGCCCGCCCCCACCTTCGCGATCCTCATGAGCCTGGAACCGGCCATCGCCGCCACCGCCGGCTTCCTGGTGCTCGGCCAGTCCCTGTCCGCCCCGCAGGCCCTCGCCGTCACCCTGGTCGTCGCCGCGAGCATGGGTGCGGTGCGGACGCAGGTGCGGCGGCGGGGCGGGGTCCCGGGGAGCGGCCCGGGAGCCGGGCCGGGGCCGGAGGCCGCGTCGGGGCAGTGACGGAGGGCGCGTCCGGGCAGTGACCGAGGCCGCGGACGGTCCGTTCCCGCTCGGGACGCCGTCCGGGCGCCGTCGCGGCGGCGCGACGTAAATTCATACAAGCGTGCTTGATTGTTTCTGTGCGCGCTGCCATGCTCCTCACCACATCGCCGCACACCGCCGTGCCCCGAGGGGAGCGTCACCGTGTCCGACCCGACGCCCGTGATCGACGACCTGCGTGAGGAGAGCGAGGAGCTCGACCGGATCGTCGGCGGGTTGAGCCCGGAGGAGTGGGCGCTCGCCACCCCCGCCTCCGGCTGGACCGTCGCCCACCAGATCGGCCACCTCGCCTGGACCGACCACTCGGCCCTGCTCGCCGTCACGGACCAGGACGGCTTCCACGCCCTGGTGGAGAAGGCGCTCGCCGCACCCCACTCCTTCGTCGACGAGGGCGCCGAGGAGGCGGCCCGGCTCGCGCCCGCCGAACTGCTGACGCGCTGGCGGGACGGCCGGGCGGCCCTGGACGAGGCGCTGCGCGCCGCGCCGCCCGGCGCCCGTTTCCCCTGGTACGGCCCGCCCATGGCGGCCGCCTCCATGGCCACCGCCCGGCTGATGGAGACCTGGGCCCACGGCCTGGACATCGCCGCCGCGCTGGGCGTGGCCCGCCCGCCGTCCGACCGGCTCCGGCACGTGGCCCGGCTCGGGGTGCGCACCCGGGACTTCGCCTTCGGGATCCACGGACTCGACGTGCCCGCCGGGCCGTTCCGCGTCGAACTGACCGCCCCCTCCGGCGGCCTGTGGACGTACGGCCCCGAGGACGCCCCCCAGCGCGTCACCGGGCCCGCCCTCGACTTCTGCCTCCTGGTCACCCAGCGCGCCCACCGCGCCGACCTGGCCCTGCGCGCCGAAGGACCGGCCGCCGACCGCTGGCTCGACATCGCCCAGGCCTTCGCGGGCCCGCCCGGCGCCGGACGGAAGCCGGGCAGCGCCCCGGGAGCCCGGCCGTGACCCCGCCCCTGCGCATCGGCAACGCCTCCGGCTTCTACGGCGACCGCTTCGACGCCCTGCGCGAGATGCTCACCGGCGGTGAACTGGACGTCGTCACCGGCGACTACCTCGCCGAGCTGACCATGCTCATCCTGGGCCGGGACCGGCTCAAGGACCCCGCCGCCGGGTACGCCCGCACCTTCCTGCGGCAGTTGGAGGAGTGCCTCGGGCTCGCGCACGAGCGGTCGGTCCGCATCGTCACCAACGCCGGAGGCCTCAACCCGGCCGGACTCGCCGACGCGGTGCGGGAGCTGGCCGGCCGGCTCGGCATCCCGGCCCGGGTCGCCCACGTCGAGGGCGACGACCTCACCACGGCGTTCCCCGGCAGCCTCGCCGCCCACGCCTACCTCGGCGGGTTCGGCATCGCCGCCTGCCTGCGCGAGGGCGCGGACGTCGTCGTCACCGGCCGGGTGACGGACGCGGCCCTCGTCACCGGGCCTGCCGCCGCGCACTTCGGCTGGCGGCCGGACGAGTACGACCGGCTCGCGGGCGCGGTCGTCGCCGGGCACGTGCTGGAGTGCGGCGCCCAGGCCACCGGCGGCAACTACGCCTTCTTCACCGACCACGCCCCCGAACGGCTGCGCCACCCCGGCTTCCCGCTCGCCGAGCTCCACGAGGACGGGGGCAGCGTCATCACCAAGCACCCCGGCACCGGCGGCGTCGTGGACGTCGGCACGGTGACCGCCCAGCTGCTCTACGAGACGGGCGGCGCCCGGTACGCGGGACCCGACGTCACGGCCCGGCTGGACACCGTACGGCTCAGCCAGGACGGCCCCGACCGGGTCCGTGTCGAGGGCGTGCGCGGTGAGGCCCCGCCCCCCACCCTCAAGGCCGGCCTCAACCGCCTCGGCGGCTTCCGCAACGAGATGACCTTCGTCCTCACCGGGCTGGACATCGAGCGCAAGGCGGCCCTGGTGCGACGCCAGATGGAGGACGCCCTCGACGCCGCGAAGGCGCGGCCCGCCGAGGTGCGCTGGGAGCTGGTGCGCACCGACCGGCCCGACGCGCCGACCGAGGAGACGGCCGGCGCCCTGCTCCGGCTCGTCGTCCGGGACCCGGGCCCGGAGGCCGTGGGGCGCGCCCTCAGCGGGGCCGCGGTGGAACTCGCGCTGGCCAGCTACCCCGGCTTCCACCTCCTGGCCCCGCCCGGGAAGGGCGCCCCCTACGGCGTGTTCGAGTCCGCCCGGGTGCCCCAGGACGCCGTATCGCACCTGGCCGTCCTCCACGACGGCCGGCGCGTCCCCGTGCCCCCGGCCCCCGGGGCCCGCGCCCTCGACGACGTGCCCGAACCGCCCCTGCCGGACCCGCTGCCCCCCGGCCCCACCCGGCGCGCCCCGCTCGGCCTCGTCGCAGGCGCCCGCAGCGGCGACAAGGGCGGCGACGCCAACGTCGGCGTGTGGGCGCGCGGCGAGGACGCCTGGCGGTGGCTCGCCCACGAGCTGACGGCCGACCGGTTCCGGGAGCTGATCCCCGAGAGCCGCGACCTGCCCGTCACCCGGCACGTGCTGCCCCGCCTGCGCGCCCTCAACTTCGTCGTCGAGGGCGTCCTCGGCGAGGGCGTCGCCGCCCAGCACCGCTTCGACCCGCAGGCCAAGGCCCTCGGCGAATGGCTGCGCTCCCGCCACCTGGACATCCCGGAGGCCCTGTTGTGACCGTCCTCTCCTCCGCCCTGGACACCGGCGCCCCGGACTACCAGGCCCATCGCGAGACCATGCTCGCCCGGCTCGCCGACCTCGACGCCGAGCACGCCAAGGCCCTCGCGGGCGGCGGCCCCAAGTACGTCGAACGGCACCGGGGCCGCGGCAAGCTGCTCGCCCGCGAACGGATCGAGCTGCTCCTCGACCCCGACACCCCGTTCCTGGAGCTGTCGCCGCTCGCCGCCTGGGGCAGCGAATACGCCGTCGGCGGCTCGCTCGTCACCGGGATCGGCGTCGTCGAGGGCGTGGAGTGCCTGATCACCGCCAACGACCCGACCGTGCGCGGCGGCGCCAGCAACCCGTGGAGCCTGAAGAAGGCGCTGCGCGCCAACGACATCGCGCTCGCCAACCGGCTGCCCTGCATCAGCCTGGTGGAGTCGGGCGGGGCGGACCTGCCCTCCCAGAAGGAGATCTTCATCCCCGGCGGCGCCATCTTCCGTGATTTGACCAGGCTTTCGGCCGCCGGCATCCCCACCGTCGCCGTCGTCTTCGGCAACTCCACCGCGGGCGGCGCCTACGTTCCCGGCATGTCCGACCACGTGATCATGGTCAAGGAGCGCGCGAAGGTGTTCCTCGGCGGCCCGCCGCTGGTCAAGATGGCGACCGGCGAGGAGAGCGACGACGAGTCGCTGGGCGGCGCGGAGATGCACGCGCGCGTGTCGGGGCTCGCGGACCACTTCGCCGTGGACGAGCCGGACGCGCTGCGCCAGGCCCGGCGCGTGGTCGCCCGCCTCAACCACCGCAAGGCGTACCCGGATCCGGGCCCGGCGGCCCCGCCGAAGTACGACCCGGAGGAACTGCTCGGCATCGTCCCGGGCGACCTGAAGATCCCCTTCGACCCGCGCGAGGTGATCGCCCGGATCGTCGACGCCTCCGACTTCGACGAGTTCAAGCCGCTGTACGGCACCAGCCTCGCCACCGGCTGGGCGGCCCTGCACGGCTATCCGGTCGGCATCCTCGCCAACGCCCAGGGGGTGCTGTTCAGCGAGGAGTCGCAGAAGGCCGCCCAGTTCATCCAGCTCGCCAACCAGCGCGACATCCCGCTGCTGTTCCTGCACAACACCACCGGCTACATGGTCGGCCGGGAGTACGAGCAGGGCGGCATCATCAAGCACGGCGCCATGATGATCAACGCGGTCGCCAACTCGAAGGTGCCCCACCTGTCGGTGCTCATGGGAGCGTCGTACGGCGCCGGGCACTACGGCATGTGCGGCCGGGCCTACGACCCGCGCTTCCTGTTCGCCTGGCCCAGCGCCAAGTCCGCCGTCATGGGCCCGCAACAGCTCGCCGGCGTCCTGTCCATCGTGGCCCGCCAGTCAGCCGCCGCGAAGGGACAGCCGTACGACGACGAGGCGGACGCGGCGCTGCGCGCCATGGTGGAGCAGCAGATCGAGTCCGAGTCGCTGCCGATGTTCCTGTCCGGGCGGCTGTACGACGACGGCGTCATCGACCCGCGCGACACCCGCACCGTCCTCGGCCTGTGCCTGTCCGCCCTGCACACCGCCCCCTACCAGGGCGCGCGCGGCGGCTTCGGCGTCTTCCGGATGTGAGGGACCACGTGATTTCGACTCTGCTCGTCGCCAACCGGGGCGAGATCGCCTGCCGGGTCTTCCGCACCTGCCGTGAACTCGGCATCCGCACGGTCGCCGTGCACTCCGACGCCGACGACGGCGCCCTCCACACGCGCCTGGCCGACGCCGCCGTACGGCTGCCGGGCGCGGCGCCCGCCGAGACGTACCTGCGCGGCGATTTGATCGTGAAGGCGGCGATCGCCGCGGGCGCGGACGCCGTCCACCCGGGCTACGGCTTCCTCTCCGAGAACGCCGACTTCGCCCGCGCCGTCCAGGACGCCGGCCTGGTCTGGATCGGGCCGCCGCCCGAGGCCGTCGAGGCGATGGCGTCCAAGACCCGGGCCAAGGAACTGATGGGCCTGCGCCCGCTGGAGCACGTCACCGAGGCCGACCTGCCCGTGCTGGTGAAGGCGGCCGCGGGCGGCGGCGGGCGCGGGATGCGGATCGTGCGGCGCCTGGCGGACCTGGACACCGAACGGGCGGCCGCCCGCGCCGAGGCGGCGAGCGCGTTCGGCGACGGCGAGGTCTTCGTCGAGCCCTACGTGGAGGGCGGCAGGCACGTCGAGGTGCAGGTCCTCGCCGACACCCACGGCACGGTGTGGGCGCTCGGCACCCGCGACTGCTCCCTCCAGCGGCGCCACCAGAAGGTGATCGAGGAGGCCCCCGCGCCCGGCCTCTCCCCGCACATGGAACAGGAACTGCACGAGAGCGCCGTACGGGCCGCCCGTGCCGTCGACTACGTCGGCGCCGGCACCGTCGAGTTCCTGGTCTCCGGCGACACCGCGCACTTCCTGGAGATGAACACCCGCCTCCAGGTCGAGCACCCCGTCACCGAGGCCGTGTTCGGCATCGACCTGGTCGCTCTGCAGATCCGCGTCGCGGAGGGCCGCGCGCTCGACGCCGAGCCGCCCCGCCCGCGCGGCCACGCCGTCGAGGCCCGCCTCTACGCCGAGGACCCCGCCCGCGACTGGGCCCCGCAGACCGGCACCCTGCACCGCCTCGCCGTGCCCGACGGCATCCGCCTGGACACCGGCTACGGCGACGGCGACACGATCGGCGTCCACTACGACCCGATGCTCGCCAAGGCCGTCGCGCACGCCCCCACCCGCGCGGAGGCGGTCCGCAAGCTCGCCGGCGCGCTGGAGCGGGCCGCGATCCACGGCCCGGTCACCAACCGGGACCTGCTCGTCCGCTCCCTGCGGCACGAGGAGTTCGCGGGCGGCCGCATGGACACCGGCTTCTACGACCGCCACCTCACCGCCCTCACCACGGCCGCCCCCGACCCCTACGCGCCGCTCGCGGCCGCCCTCGCCGACGCCCACGGCCGCTCCCGCTTCGGCGGCTGGCGCAACCTGCCCGCCGAGCCGCAGGTCAAGCGGTACGCCATGGCCGGCGAGGAGCACGAGGTCCGCTACCGGCACACCCGCCACGGCCTCACCGCCGACGGCGTCCGCGTCGTGCACGCCGGCCCCCACCGGGTGGTCCTCGAAGTGGACGGCGTGCAACGGACCTTCCACGTCGCCCGGTACGGCGACCAGGTCCACGTCGGCACCACCACCCTCACCGCCCTGCCCCGCTTCCCCGACCCCGCCGACCAGCGCGCGCCCGGCTCGCTGCTCGCCCCCATGCCCGGCACCGTCGTCCGCGTCGCCGACGGCCTGACCACCGGATCCGCCGTCCAGGCCGGACAGCCCCTGCTCTGGCTGGAGGCGATGAAGATGGAACACCGGATCACGGCACCGGTCACCGGAACCCTGACGGCCCTGCACGCCACCCCCGGCCTGCAGGTGGAGCCGGGCACGTTGCTGGCGGTGGTGCAGGAGACCTAAGCGCGCGGGGCTGTATCGACATGCGGCTCCGCCGCGTGAGCGCGACCGACCACGGACCACTCGCACTCGGGAGAAGACATGAACCCCGTCATCGAATCCGAAGAACACAAGGCCCTCCGATCCGCGGTGGCCGCCCTCGGCAGGCGCTACGGCCGCGAATACATCACCCGCACCGTCGCCGAAGGCAACCCGCCCACCGAGCTGTGGGC
Organism: Streptomyces sp. NPDC096152; assembly: GCF_044763235.1. Taxonomy (NCBI): domain Bacteria; kingdom Bacillati; phylum Actinomycetota; class Actinomycetes; order Kitasatosporales; family Streptomycetaceae; genus Streptomyces; species Streptomyces sp. NPDC096152. The sequence goes on from NZ_JBIWFW010000007.1 coordinate 181,882, forward strand.
CGACGCCGGCAAACTCGGCTACCTCGGCGTCAACCTCCCCGAGGAGTACGGCGGCGGAGGCGGCGGCGTCAGCGAACTCTCCATCGTGCTGGAGGAACTGGGCGCCGCGGGCTGCCCGCTCCTCATGCTGGTCGTCTCCCCGGCCATCTGCGGCACCGTCATCGCCCGCTTCGGCACCGAGGAGCAGAAGCGCGCCTGGCTGCCGGGCCTCGCCGACGGCTCCCGCACCATGGCCTTCGGCATCACCGAACCCGACGCCGGCTCCAACTCCCACCGCATCACCACCACCGCCCGCCGCGACGGCGCCGACTGGCTGCTCACCGGCCGCAAGGTGTTCATCTCCGGTGTCGACATCGCCGACGCCGTCCTCATCGTCGGCCGCACCGAGGACGCCCGCACCGGCCGCCTCAAGCCCTGCCTGTTCATCGTCCCGCCCGACGCCGAGGGCTTCCAGCGCCGGGCGATCGACATGGAACTCAACGCCGCCGAGAAGCAGTTCGAGCTCGTCCTGGACGACGTACGGCTGCCCGCCGACGCGCTCGTCGGCGACGAGGACGCCGGGCTGCTCCAGCTCTTCGCCGGACTCAACCCCGAGCGGATCATGACCGCCGCCTTCGCGATCGGCATGGGCCGCTTCGCCCTCGGCCGGGCCGTCGAGTACGCCCGCGAGCGCAGCGTCTGGAAGAGCCCCATCGGCGCACACCAGGCCATCGCCCACCCGCTCGCCCAGGCGCACATCGACCTCGAACTCGCCCGCCTGATGATGCAGAAGGCCGCCGCCCTGTACGACGCCGGCGACGACGTCGGCGCCGGGGAGGCCGCCAACATGGCCAAGTACGCGGCCGCGGAGGCCTGCGTGAAGGCCGTCGACCAGTCCGTGCACACCCTCGGCGGCAACGGGCTCACCCGCGAATTCGGCCTCGCCTCGTTGATAACCGCGGCCCGTGTGGCCCGTATTGCTCCGGTGAGCCGGGAGATGATTCTCAACTACGTCTCCCACCAGACCCTGGGCCTGCCCAAGTCGTACTGAGCCGGACCCGGCCGTACCGGCCGTACCCGAGCCGGACCGGCCGTACCCGAGCCGGACCGGCCGTACCCGGCAGGGCCGACCCCCGGCGCACAACGCAGTGCGCCCGCCGTGCGAGGAGGAACCGTGTTCCGCAGCGAGTACGCAGATGTCCCGCCCGTCGAACTCCCCATCCACGAGGCCGTTCTGGGCCACGCCGCCGAGTTCGGCGACACGCCCGCACTGATCGACGGCACCGACGGCACCACCCTCACGTACGACCAGGTCGACCGGTTCCACCGGCGGATCGCCGCCGCGCTCGCCGAGGCCGGGGTCCGCAAGGGCGACGTCCTCGCCCTGCACAGCCCCAACACCGTCTCCTTCCCGGTCGCCTTCTACGCCGCCACCCGCGCGGGCGCCTCGGTCACCACCGTGCACCCCCTCGCCACGCCCGAGGAGTTCGCCAAGCAGCTGCGGGACGCGAAGGCCCGCTGGATCGTCAGCGTCTCACCGTTGCTGGCGGCAGCCCGCCGGGCGGCCGAACTGGCGGGCGGCATAGAGGAGATATTCGTCTGCGACAGCGCGCCCGGACACCGCTCCCTCATCGACATGCTCGCCTCCGCCGCCCCGGAGCCCTCCGTCGCCGTCGACCCGGCACGGGACGTCGCGGCCCTGCCGTACTCCTCCGGCACCACCGGCGTCCCCAAGGGCGTCATGCTCACCCACCGTCAGATCGCCACCAACCTCGCCCAGCTCGAACCCCTGATCACCGCCGGGCCCGGCGACCGCATCCTCGCCGTGCTGCCCTTCTTCCACATCTACGGGCTGACCGCGCTGATGAACGCGCCCCTGCGCAAGGGCGCCACCGTCGTCGTGCTGCCCCGCTTCGAACTGGAGACGTTCCTCGCCGCCGTCCAGGACCACCGCATCACCGGCCTGTACGTGGCCCCGCCGATCGTGCTCGCCCTCGCCAAGCACCCGGCCGTCGCCCGGTACGACCTGTCGTCGCTGCGGCACATCATCAGCGCCGCCGCCCCCCTGGACGCCCAACTCGCCGCCGCCTGCTCCCAGCGCCTCGGCCTGCCGCCCGTCGGCCAGGCCTACGGCATGACCGAACTGTCGCCCGGCACCCACGTCGTGCCCCAGGACGCCCTGCACGAGGCACCCCCCGGCACCGTCGGCAAGCTCATCGCCGGCACCGAGATGCGCATCGTCTCACTCACCGACCCCGGCAAGGACCTCGGCACCGGCGAGGCCGGCGAGATCCTCATCCGCGGTCCCCAGGTGATGAAGGGCTACCTCGGCCGCCCCGACGCCACGGCCGCGATGATCGACCCCGACGGCTGGCTGCACACCGGCGACGTCGGTTACACCGACCGCGACGGCTGGCTGTTCGTCGTCGACCGGGTCAAGGAACTCATCAAGTACAAGGGCTTCCAGGTCGCCCCCGCCGAACTGGAGGCGCTCCTTCTCACCCACCCCGGCATCGCCGACGCCGCCGTCATCGGCGTCTACGACGACGACGGCAACGAGGTCCCGCACGCCTACGTCGTACGGCAGCCCACCGCCACCGGCCTCTCCGCCGGCGAGGTCATGATGCACGTCGCCGAGCGCGTCGCCCCCTACAAGCGGGTCCGGAACGTCACCTTCCTCGACGCGGTGCCCCGCGCCGCCTCCGGCAAGATCCTCCGCCGCGAACTGCGGGACCTGCGCGAACAGCAGCAACGCCGGGCCGAGGAGCACCGGCCCGAACAGCACCGGCCCGAGGAGCAGCAGTGACCCTGATCGCCCGCACCCGCGCGCGTGCCGTCGAGACACTCGCCCTCGACTCGCCGGACAACCGCAACGCCCTGTCCGCCGCCCTCGTCGGCGAACTCGCCGGCGCGCTGACCGACTGCGCCAAGGACACCGACGTCCGCGCCGTCGTCCTCACCCACACCGGCAACACCTTCAGCGCCGGCGCCGACCTGCGCGACCCGCCCCACCCCGACGCCCTGGTCGGCCTGCTCCGCCTGATCGTCGAACTCGGCAAGCCCGTCGTCGCCCGGGTCACCGGACACGTCCGGGCCGGCGGCCTCGGCCTGCTCGCCACCTGCGACATCGCCGCCGCCGGCACCCGGGCCACCTTCGCCTTCACCGAGGTCCGCATCGGCGTGGCCCCCGCCGTCATCTCCCTGCCGCTGCTGCCCCGCACCGACCCGCGCGCCCTGGCCCGCTACTACCTCACCGGCGAACGCTTCGACGCCGCCGAGGCGGCCCGGATCGGCCTGGTCACCGCGGCCGGGGACGACGTCGACGCCGTACTCGAACCCGTCCTCGACGGCCTGCGCCGCTCCTCACCCGAGGCACTGGCCGAGACGAAACGGCTGCTCACGGCTAGGGTGCTGGAAGCCTTCGACCGGGACGCGGCCGACCTGACCGCGCTCTCGGCCCGCCTGTTCGCCTCCGCGCAGGCGCGCGAGGGCATGACGGCCTTCCTCGAACGACGGGACCCTTCATGGGTGGTGTGAACACAGCCGAACGCGACCGCGCACCCAAGCAGGACCGCAGCCGGGCCACCCGGCAGCGGCTCCTGGAAGCCGCCGTGGCCTGTCTCGCCGAACACGGCTGGGCGGGCTCCACGGTCTCCGTCGTCGCCGAGCGCGCCGGCGTCTCCCGCGGTGCCGCCCAGCACCACTTCCCCACCCGCGAGGACCTCTTCACCGCGGCCGTCGAGTACGTCGCCGAGGAACGCTCCACCGCCCTGCGCGCCCTCTTCCCGCAGGGCGCCGGCGCGGACCGGCGCGCCGTGGTGAGCGCGCTCGTCGGCCTCTACACCGGCCCCCTCTTCCGCGCCGCCCTCCACCTGTGGGTCGCCGCCTCCGACGAGGAGCAGCTGCGCCCCCGCGTCACCGAACTCGAGGCCCGCGTCGGCCGCGACAGCCACCGCATCGCCGTCGAACTCCTCGGCGCGGACGAGTCCCGCCCCGGCGTCCGCGAAACCGTCCAGGGCCTGCTCGACATGGCCCGCGGCCTCGGCCTCGCCACCCTCCTCACCGACGACCGGGCCCGCCGCGAGCGCGTCGTCGCCCAGTGGGCCGCCCTCCTGGACGACGCCCTCGGCTGAACGCCGTTTCGGGAGGACGCACGGCCCCCGTCGGCCGGCCCGCACGGCCCCCCCCGCCGGGCCGGCCCGTGCGGCCGGCCCGGCGGCCGAACCCGATGTGAGGCGGGCCACACCCGAAAACCGGCGTCCGCAGTAGCCTGTGCCCATGCTTCCGATGCTCGTACGCCGTCGCCACGTGGACTACGTGCGCGTCACGAGCATGGGCTGTCGGCGCTCCGCCTGACCCAGCCCCCGCGCGGCCGCCTCGCCCCGCCGCGCCTCCTCACCCGGTACCGCCCACCACCTGGCCCGGTACCTCCCACCCGGCACCCGCGGCCGCCCGCCCACCCATGACGGCGGCCGGGTCCCCGTACACCCGCGGACGCACCCATGACGAATCCGGTCAGCACCCCGGCGACGACCTCGTCGTACGACCAGCTCCCGATCATCGACCTCTCCGCCGCCGACCGCGGCCCCCAGGCCCGAGCGCTGCTCCACGCCCAGCTGCACAGCGCCGCCCACGACGTGGGCTTCTTCCAGCTCGTCGGGCACGGCGTCACGCCCGCGGAGACCGACGCGCTGCTGAACGCCATGCACGCCTTCTTCCGGCTCCCCGAAGCCGACCGTCTCGCCCTCGACAACGTCCACTCGCCGCACTTCCGCGGCTACACCCGCACCGGCGACGAACGCACCGCCGGCGCCCGTGACTGGCGCGACCAGCTCGACATAGGCGCCGAACGCCCGGCCCGCGTCCCCGGCCCCGCCGAGCCCGCCTACTGGTGGCTGCAGGGCCCCAACCAGTGGCCCGCCGCACTGCCCGAGCTGCGCACCGCGGCCCTCACCTGGATCGACCGGCTCAGCGCCGTCGCCGACCGGCTGCTGCGCGAGCTGCTCACCGCCATCGGCGCGCCCGCGGACTTCTACGCCCCGGTCTTCGGCGCGCACGCCCACCCGCACCTCAAGCTCGTCCGCTACCCCGGCAGCGCGGGCGACGGCACCGACCAGGGCGTCGGTGCCCACAAGGACTACGGCTTCCTCACCCTGCTGCTCCAGGACGAGGTCGGCGGCCTCCAGGTGCAGCGCGAGGACGGGCGCTTCCACCCGGTGCCGCCGATCCCCGGCGCGTTCGTCGTCAACCTCGGCGAGCTGCTGGAGGTGGCCACCGACGGCTATCTGGTGGCCACCAACCACCGCGTCGTCTCACCGCCCGGCGCCACCGAACGCTTCTCCGTGCCGTTCTTCTACAACCCGCGCCTGGACGCCCGCGTCGAACCGCTGCCCTTCCCGCACGCCGCCACCGCCCCCGGCATCACCGACGACCCGGCCAACCCCCTGTTCGCCGAATACGGCTACAACGAGCTCAAGGGCAAGCTGAGGGCGCACCCCCTGGTCGCCCGGCGCCACCACGCGGAGCTGCTCACTCCGGCGTGATCGGCGCCGACATCCCTCGGGGGTGCCTGAGACATCCCTCAGGCACCCTCCAGGCATCCCTCGGGCACCCGCTCAGCGAGCGATGTCCGCGTACCCCTCGACCTCCCGCGGACTGCGCGGCCCCGGCCCCACATAGCGCGCCGACGGCCGCACCAGCCGCCCCGTCCGCTTCTGCTCCAGGATGTGCGCCGACCAGCCCGCCGTACGGGCGCAGGTGAACATCGAGGTGAACATGTGCGCCGGCACCTCGGCGAAGTCCAGCATGATCGCCGCCCAGAACTCCACGTTCGTCGCGAGCACCCGGTCGGGCCTGCGGTTGTGCAGCTCCTCCAGCGCCGCCTTCTCCAGCGCCTCGGCGATCTCGTAGCGCGGCGCGCCGAGCTCCCGCGCGGTGCGGCGCAGCACCCGCGCCCGCGGGTCCTCCGCCCGGTACACCCGGTGCCCGAAGCCCATCAGCCGCTCACCGCGGTCCAGCGCCCGCTTCACGTACCCGGCCGCGTCCCCGGTCCGCTCGATCTCCTCGATCATGCCGAGCACACGGGAGGGCGCCCCGCCGTGCAGCGGGCCGGACATCGCGCCCACCGCACCCGACAGCGCGGCCGCCACGTCGGCGCCGGTGGAGGCGATGACACGGGCGGTGAAGGTGGAGGCGTTCATGCCGTGCTCGGCGGCCGACGTCCAGTAGGCGTCGACGGCCGCCACGTGCTTCGGGTCCGGCTCGCCCCGCCAGCGGATCATGAACCGCTCGACCACGGAGTGCGCCTTGTCGATCTCGCTCTGCGGCACCATCGGCAGCCCCTGCCCGCGGGCCGACTGGGCGACGTAGGACAGCGCCATGACGGCGGCCCGCGCCAGGTCCTCGCGGGCCTGCTCGACGTCGATGTCGAGCAGCGGTTTGAGACCCCACACCGGCGCGAGCATCGCCAGCGCGGACTGCACGTCCACCCGGATGTCACCGGAGTGGACGGGGATCGGGAACGGCTCGGCGGGCGGCAGACCGGGATTGAAGGCCCCGTCGACGAGCAGTCCCCAGACATTGCCGAAGGAGACGTGACCGACGAGGTCCTCGATGTCGACGCCCCGGTACCGGAGGGCGCCGCCCTCCTTGTCCGGTTCGGCGATCTCCGTCTCGAACGCGACGACTCCCTCGAGTCCGGGTACGAAGTCGGACATCAGGCGGCTCCTCGTGAGGTGTGCGACGGATGGTGCGGTGGGGACGGCGACCAAGGGCGCGTTGTTGTCGAAAAGCGGTGTGTGCCGGGGCGGATCCGCGGTCGCGTCCGACGACTCGCGGTCCGAAGCGGTCACTCCTGTGATGCCCCGTACGGTCGGCGGTCACCCAACCTGGACGGCAGCAGCACGATATCCCCGCGTGCCACCGTTGGGGAGGCCGTCCGGCACTCGGTGCCACGCAGTGACGAAGGACACCCGCCGGACCGGGCCCGCCCATACGGCAAGATGACCGGGTGACCGACCGAGAAGCCGCAGCCGGACGAGAAGCCGGAGCAGCCGGAGTGGGCGACCCCTTCGACCTCGCCTCCATGCGCAAGCACTACCGGGCCGAGGGCCTGTCCGAGACCGATCTGGCCGACACCCCCGTCGCCCAGTTCGCCCGCTGGTTCCAGCAGGCCGCGACGGAGGGCGGCATGTTCGAACCCAACGCCATGGTCGTCTCCACGGCGGACGCCCAGGGCCGCCCCAGCTCCCGCACGGTGCTGCTCAAGGCGTTCGACGAACAGGGCTTCGTCTTCTACACCAACTACGACTCCCGCAAGGCCCGCGACCTGGCCGAGAACCCCTACGTCTCGCTGCTCTTCCCGTGGCACCCGATGGCCCGCCAGGTCATCGTCCAGGGCATCGCCCGCCGCACCGGCCGGGACGAGACCGCCGCCTACTTCCGCACCCGCCCGCACGGCTCCCAGCTCGGCGCCTGGGCGAGCGCCCAGTCCACGGTGATCGCCACCCGCGCGGACCTGGAGGTCGCCTACGCGGAACTGGCCGCCCGCTACCCCGAGGGCGAACAGGTCCCGGTCCCGCCGCACTGGGGCGGCTTCCGGGTCGCCCCGCAGACGGTCGAGTTCTGGCAGGGCCGCGAGAACCGCCTCCACGACCGCCTCCGCTACACGGCGCAGCCCGCCGGCACCTGGCACGTCGAACGCCTGAGCCCCTGACCCCCCACGACCCCGCACACGCAGACGACCCGCGAGCTCAGGTCCCCCGCCTGACGGCGGAGAAGCCGGCCGGACGTACCGGCGAGCTCGCGGGTCGGGTGACTGCGTTGGATTGGGCCGGCGGCGTGCATCTCGCACACGCTGGTCCGGCGCCGAACCGAGTACGACGGCGGGCCGCTAGCCCGCAGCCACCTCTTCCGTCCGGTATGCATACATCTGCCGAACCACCTCCCTTCCGAAGTGCTCACCACACTAGGAAGGCACCCGCGACGGATCAACCGGTTTTCCAGGGGGCCGGTCCGGCTCTCCAGCCGGTATCCCCGGATGAAGATCGAGATCGAGCCGTACGCGAGGCGGCGTGACGCCGTCTGACGGATCGGGCGCGGCCCGGTGCGCGGTTCAGGGCTTTCCGTGCTCCAGGAGTGCGGCCAGGTCCAGCGCGGTGGCGATGCGTGCGGCCACGTCCTCGGCGTAGGCCGCGTCGACGCGTTCGAAGGGGTTGCGGCCGGAGCCGCGCAGGAAGGTCACCACGCCGAGGGTCCGGCCCCTGCTGCGCAGGACCGCGCACAGGGCGTGCACGGTGTCCGCGGGCCACTGCCGGGCCTGGGCCCACTCGCGTGCCTGGCCGGGGGATACGGCGCCGACGGTGGCGCGCACGGACCCGGTCCGCTGGACGCACTGGAGGGCGGGGTGCCCCTCGCCGTAGCGGACGGGGAGTCCGGCCCGGCCGGTGAGCAGGCTGGGGCCGGGGGCTCCGGAGGGGGTGGCGGCGATCCGTACCAGCCGTACCGGGCCCGTGGTCTCGCCGTCGGTGACGGCGCCGCCCGCCACGCGGTCGACCAGCGCGTGGTCGGCGAAGCCGGCGAGGGCGAAGTCGAGGTGGACGGTGGCTGCCTCCGCCGGGTCCTCGCACTCGGCCGCGGCGCGGGCGGCCCGGTGCAGCTGGTTGCCGCGGAACCGCAGCAGGGCGGCCTCCTGCTCGCCCTGCTTGGCCTCGGTGACGTCGACGAAGAGCCAGGCGACGCCGAGCGGCACCGGTTCCTCCGCGAGCGGCGAGGCCAGCCGGACGAACCCGCTGCGCCAGCAGCGCCGCCGTTCGCCCTCCGGGGCGCGGACGCCCACCCAGATCTCGGCCGGCGCGGGCGGCGCCCCCTCGGCCAGGACGTGGGTGAGGGCGCTCTCGAGTTCCTCCACGCCCTGGGAGAGCAGTTCGCCGAGCGGGCGTCCGAGCGCGGCGGTGCGTCCGGTGCCGAGGGCGCGGGCCGCGTGCGCGTTGACCACGGCGGGCCGCAGGTCGGCGTCGACGAGGACCACGCCCCAGGAGGCGTCCTCGAACAGGGCCTCGCTCAGCGCGATGGACCGCTCCAGGTCGATCTGCGTGTGCACCTCGCTGAAGGCGCAGTAGACACCGGCGGGCTTGCCGTCGGGTCCGAGGACGGCCGCCGACTGGGTGCGCACGAGGACGCGGCCGCCGTCCTTGGTGAGCAGCGCGAACTCGTGGACCTGCCGGCCGGGCCCGTGCATGGCGGACATGAGCCGCCCCTCGACCTCCTCGGCGTCGGCGCTGCGCACGGCCCATCCGGCGAATCCGTGCCGGCCCACGGCCTCGGCGGCGGTCCAGCCGAGGATGCGCTCGGCCTCGCGGTTCCAGTGGGTGACGACGCCGTGCGCGTCGAAGGCGCACAGGGCGGCGTCCATGCCGTCGAGCAGGGCGGCGAGCAGGTCGGAGCCGTCGGAGGCGTCGGAGCCCTCCGGACCGTCCCGCTCGGGCTCGTCCGGCCCGACCTCGTCGGTGGTCCCACTACGCCGGGAAGCACTCACCTGGACCCCCTGCAGGCTGCGTCCGCACGTACGGCGCGTCGGTTCGCTCACTGCCCATCATTCAACTGGAACGTGACACAGCACACATCGAGTTCCCCAAGATTGAGGCAATCGTTTCACGGTCGCGCCGGGTCGGTGCCGGTCGCCTCCGGGCGTCTCCGGTTGTCGCTGGTCAGCCACGGTCGGTGACGGTCGGCGGAGGTGGGTGCGGGCAGCGCGCCCGGCGCCGGTCAGCGGCGGTAGAAGATGCGATCGGCGTACTCGTCGAAGACGCGGCCGTTCCACTCGTGGCCGCCGTCGACGTTGCCGGAGCGCAGCAGCGGGGGTTCGAGACCGCGGTCGGCGAGGGCGCCCGCCGCCGTGGCCATGACCGCCTGGAGGAGGGCGGTGGTGACGACGGTGGAGGCGGGGGCGAAGGGCGCGGGGACGGTGTCGAGGGTGAGTTCGGCGTCCCCTACGGTGATCTTCGAGTCGAGGACGATGTCGCAGTGGTCCTTGAGGAACGTCCCCGAGGAGTGCCGGGACCCGGTCTCGGCGGCGTAGGCCACCGAGGTCACGCCGACGACCTTCACGCCGAGCGCGCGGGCCTTCATGGCCATCTCGACGGGGAGGGCGTTGCGGCCGGACAGGGAGACGATCACCAGGGCGTCGCCGGTGCGCACGGGGGAGCTGTCCAGGACGGCGGCGGCGAGGCCGTCGACGCGTTCGAGGGCGGAACCGAGGGTGGCGGGCACGACGTCGACGCCGACGGTGCCGGGGACGGCGAGCAGGTTCATCAGGGCCAGGCCGCCGGCCCGGTAGACGACGTCCTGGGCGGCGAGCGAGGAGTGGCCGGCGCCGAACGCGAAGAGGCGTCCGCCGGCGGCAACGGTGTCGGCGAGCAGGGTGCCGGCGGCGGCGATCGGCCCGGCCTCCTCGTCGCGGACCCGCTGGAGCAGGCCGACGGCGGCGTCGAAGAACTGGCCGGCCAACGTGCGGTCGCTCATCCCGGGGTCCCCTTCACGGTGTCTGTCACGGTGTCCGCGCGGTCGGTGGTGCGGTCAGGTCCGCGGTCCGTGTGTCGCGGATCACGGTGAGGTCTGGACCAGAGCGGTGTCAATACGGTGGCGGGTGGCCGCGGGGGCTCCGGGTGGCCGGGAGACGGTAGCGGTGGGCGGGCAGGGGGAGCCGGTGCCGGGCGGCCGGGAGACCGGGGCGGGAGGGGGCGGCAGACGGTTACGGGTGGCCCGGGGCCGGTGCCGGCGGGCGCCGCGCTGTGACGGCGTTTCGGCGGAGCGCTCCGGTTGTCGGCGCTATGCGTCAGAATTGGTGCCAGGGCCAGCGCACGCGCCGGAGAGCCGCCGAGCCTTCCGGCAGAGGTAATCGAGGGGCACGTATGTCCGGACTGATCGACACCACGGAGATGTATCTCCGCACCATCCTCGAACTGGAGGAGGAAGGCGTCGTCCCCATGCGCGCCCGGATCGCCGAACGGCTGGACCAGAGCGGGCCGACGGTGAGCCAGACCGTCGCGCGGATGGAGCGCGACGGCCTTGTGTCGGTGGCCGCGGACCGGCATCTGGAGCTGACGGACGAGGGCCGCCGGCTGGCCACGCGCGTGATGCGCAAGCACCGGCTGGCGGAGTGCCTCCTCGTCGACGTGATCGGCCTGGAGTGGGAGCAGGTGCACGCCGAGGCGTGTCGCTGGGAGCACGTGATGAGCGAGGCGGTCGAGCGCCGGGTGCTGGAGCTGCTGCGCCACCCGACCGAGTCGCCGTACGGCAACCCGATCCCGGGGCTGGAGGAGCTGGGCGAGAAGGACGGCTCCAACCCGTTCCTGGACGAGGGCATGGTGTCGCTGGCCGAACTGGACCCGGGGACCGACGGCAAGACGGTCGTGGTCCGCCGGATCGGCGAGCCGATCCAGACGGACGCGCAGCTGATGTACACGCTGCGTCGCGCGGGTGTGCAGCCCGGGTCGGTGGTGAGCGTCACGGCGTCGGCGGGCGGTGTGCTGGTCGGCAGCGGCGGGGAGGCGGCCGAGCTGGAGGCGGAGGTCGCCTCGCACGTCTTCGTCGCCAAGCGCTGACCGCGCCCCGTCGTCCTCCTCCGATCGTGACGCAGCGTCATGCTTTCCCTGCGACTTGCCGGAGAGCGGTCAACTCCTGTGAAAGCTGGGGCAGTTGTGGCGCCGCAGTCGATCTCGCCGAATCCGGGATTCAGTGCGGCGAATCGCAGCGCTCGGGCGCTTCGCGTGCAAGGCTGTCGCAGAGGCATATGACCTGAAGGGGGCGGGCGGGATGTGCCGTCGGGACGTGGAGGGCCCCGGCGCCGTGTGGCGCCGGGGCCTGTCCTCCCCTGTGTCGACCCGGAGCCCCGAGCTCTCAGGGTCGTCCCCCTCGGACCGTTTTCCCCGAGCGGTCCGCCTCCCGATGAAGATCTCCCCCCGAGCGCGGCGATCATTCCTGGCGGGGGGTCACTCGAACGAGGGGTGTTGCCGGCGGAGGCCTCATTTTCGAATGCGTATTCGATAGCGTGTGGGTGAACCGAGTGGTCCGAGTGGAACCAGGGGGGTGCCAGGACCTATGACGCGGCGCATCGACGTGATCGGGACCGGCGGCGTACGCCTCGCCGCCTGGGAGTTCGCCGATCCGCCCAAGGCCGACCCGGCACCGGCCCTGCCCCGGCAGGCCGGACCGGCGACCCCGCCCGCCCCTTCCGCCCCGCCCGGTCCGGCGGGCGCCGGCGGCGAGCGGACCCCCGGGGTGCTGTTACTGCACGGCCTCATGGGCCGCGCCTCCCACTGGGCCTCCACCGCCCGCTGGCTCTCCGAGCGGCACCGGGCCGTCGCCCTCGACCAGCGCGGCCACGGCCAGAGCGGGAAACCGCCGCGGGCGGCCTACACCCGTGAGGCCTACGTCGAGGACGCCGAGGCCGCCGTCGAACAGCTCGGGCTCGCCCCGGCCGTGATCATCGGCCACGCGATGGGCGCCCTGACCGCCTGGCAGCTCGCCGCCAAGCGCCCCGACCTGGTGCGCGGTGTGATCATCTGCGACATGCGGGCCTCCGCGCTCGGCGCGGCCTCCCAGCGCGAGTGGGAGGACTGGTTCCGGGCCTGGCCCGTCCCCTTCGCCACCCTCGCCGACGTCCGCAAGTGGTTCGGCGAGGACGACCCCTGGGTGGAGCGCCCCAACCCGGCCCGCGGCGCCTTCTACGCCGAGGTCATGCACGAGAGCGCCGACGGCTGGCGCCCCGTCTTCGAACCGGAGCAGATGCTCAAGTCCCGCGAGACCTGGGTGTACGACGCGCACTGGGAGGAGCTCGCGCAGGTCCGCTGCCCGGCCCTCGTCGTCCGCGGCCTCGACGGCGAACTCGGCCGCGCCGAGGCCCAGGAAATGGTCCGCGTCCTGCCCCGCGGCCAGTACGCGGAGGTGTCCGACGCCGGTCACCTCGTCCACTACGACCAGCCGGAAGCCTGGCGCACCGCCATCGAACCCTTCCTGGACGCGGTCCTCACCGGATGACGCACCCCGGTCCCGGCCGAAAGCCGACGGTCCCGGCCGTCCCCGCGGCCCCGTCGGCGTAGGTTCGGCCGTATGACCACGGCGGCCGCCCAGGAGGCGTTCCTCAAGGCCTTCCACAGTGAGCACCCGGCGGTGACCGGGGACGCGTTCGGCGGCGGACGTGCCCCGGACGGGCGGACCAGCTACGAGATCCTCGGCGACCGGGTGACCGGCCGCCGTCGCGTCCTGGACCTCGGCTGCGGCGACGGAATGCTGCTGGAGGTGCTGGCCCGCGCCGAGGGACGGCGGCTCGCGGGAGTGGACCTCTCGCCGGAGTCACTGGCCCTGGCCCGGCGCCGCCCGGCCCTGGCGCACGCGGCCCTGGTGGAGGCGCGGGCGCAGGACCTGCCGTTCACCGACGGTGCCTTCGACGCCTGCGTCTCCCACCTCGCGCTCATGCTCATGGGGGACGTCGACCGGGTCGCCGCCGAGATCGCCCGGGTCCTGTCCCCCGGCGGAGTACTGGCCTGCGTGGTCGGCGGGGGAGCCGTCGGCGGCGAGGCGTACGAACTCTTCGGGGCGCTGCTGGGGGAGACCGTCCGGCAGGCACCCGCCGACCGGCGCATTCCGCCCCTGGGAGACCGCAGGACCCGTGACCGCGACGGGCTCGCCGAGGTCCTGGCACCCGCCGGGTTCGCGATGGCGGACTGGCGGACCGTGCCGATCGACCTGAGCGGCCCCGCGGAGCGGGTGTGGTCGTCCGTGTCCGGCATCTACGACGTCGGCCCGCTCGACGGGGCAGCCGTCGCCCGCCTCCGCCGCGCCTTCCTCACCGAGGCGGCCGCCCTGGCCGGCCCGGACGGACGGGTGCCGTGCGGTTTCCGGATCCACGTGGCGACGGCCCGCCTGCGGTGACGGCCCCGGGGGGTACCGCGACATCGGGCAGAGCCAGCCGTCACCGGCCTCCGCGGTCCCGTGATGCTCCGGGCCACCCGCTGACCCCGAGACCGCCTGCACGGCGGGCCTGCTGCACGCGCGGGCCCGCCGTGCAGCGGCACCACTGCGAGCAGATCCTCACCCCTTGCTCACCGCGGTGAGGATCTCCGGGAGGCGGGCTGCCGTGCGGGGGGCTGCGAGTCGGAGGCCGAGGAGGGTGAGGGACGCTCCGTGGACCGCGCCGGCGGGGAGGAGGAGCAGGGTCCATCCCTCGCCGGCGGCGCTGACGTTCGCCCAGATGGCGAGGGCGATGACGGGGGAGCACAGCAGGGCCGCCGCGACCATGCCGCCGAAGATGGAGATCCAGGCGAGGCCGGCCTGCCCCGGGGCGACGTTCTTGTAGCCCTCCTGCGGGATGGAGTACGGGAAGCGGGCCGAGGTCCACGCGCCGGTCGCCAGCATCGCGCCGAGCAGCGCGAACGACAGGCCCAGCACCTCGGGCAGCCGCGGCCAGTCGCCGAGAAGCGCCGTCGTCAGCACCGTCACGAGGACGGCGTAGGGCAGGGTGATCAGCAGCAGGGCCAGGGCCCGTCCGCGCAGTTCGACGTAGGCGTCGCGGGGGGAGGAGATGGTCAGCGCGACCATCCAGAACGCGGACGTGTCCTGCCCGAACTGGTTGTACATCTGGATGCCGAGCATCCCCGCCGCGAAGCAGGCGAAGTAGACGGACCCGGTGCCCTGCAGCGCGTTGAACACCGGCACGATCAGGCCGATGGCGAGCGATGTCGCCCAGGCCGCCTTCGTCTTCGGGTCGCGCCACACATAGCGCAGGCTGCGCTCCATGACCGTACCCGTGCGGCCGGCGGGCAGCAGGCGGGCCGGGCCGCCCCGGCCGTCCGTGCGGGTCCGCCCGCGCCCGGGCGTGTCGCCGTCCGGGAGGGTGGAGGCGTCGGGGGAGGTCATCAGCCGGGTCAGGCTGCGCGCCCACAGCGCCAGGACGACCGTCAACGCGACAGCTGTGAGGGCAAGTTGAGCCAACGCGGTGCCCCAGGAGCCCCTGCTCGCCGAGTCCACCGCCCCGATCGCCGACGCGGGCGGCACCCAGCGCAGCACGTCGGCCGCCGGCCCGAGCTGCGCGAGCCCCGCCGTGCCGAGCCGCTGCATGCCGAAGTTGACCAGCTGCGCCCCGATCGCGACGACCAGTCCGCTGAGCACCGCCAGGTCCCGCCCCTTCCGGCTGCTCAGCAGCCGGATGTTGGCGGTGGCCACGGCCCGCGCCAGGGCCACGCAGACCAGCAGGGCGAGGACGAGCGCGACGACCGAGACGGCGTACGCGGCCGTCCCGTGCGCCACCGTGATCGCGCAGCCCGCGAGCAGCAGGACCGTGAACAGCGGCCCGACGCCGACCAGGGAGGCCGCCAGCAGCGCCCGGACCAGCGGCCGCGGCCGCAGCGGCAGCATCACCAGACGGCTCGGGTCGAGGGTCTCGTCGCCGCCGGGGAAGAACAGCGGCATCACGGCCCAGCCCAGCGCCAGCACCGCCGTGCCCAGGATTGCGACCGAGGCGATGTGCGCGTGGCCGCGCAGCGCGATCAGGCCGGCCAGTTGCAGCGCGGCGAACAGCAGGGCCACGACGGCCGACGCGAGAAACGCGGCGCGCCGCCCGCCGGACTGCCGGAGCCCGTTGCGCAGCAGCGACAGTTTCAGGCGTACGACGACGGCGGTGGTCGTGGCCGCCTCGGCGCCGCCGCTCATCGGGCCCCGCCGCCCAGCCAGTCGAGGTGGGAACCGGCGTCCCGGCCCTGCGCGCCGACGAGTTCGAGGAACGCCCGCTGGAGGGTGGGGGCCTCGCCGCGCACCTCGGCGAGCGGGCCGTGGGCGCGGATGCGGCCCGCGGCCATGACGGCCACCCAGTCGCACAGGGACTCCACCAGCTCCATGACGTGCGAGGAGAAGACGACGGTGGCGCCGGAGGCCGTGTAGCGCTCCAGGACGCCCCGGATGATCTGGGCGGACACCGGGTCGACGCCCTCGAACGGCTCGTCGAGGAAGAGCACTTCGGGATTGTGCAGGAGAGCGGCGGCGAGGCCGATCTTCTTGCGCATACCGGTCGAGTAGTCGACGACGAGCTTGTGCTGGGCGCCGGCCAGGTCCAGCACCTCCAGGAGCTGCGTCGCCCTGCGGTCCGTCTCGGCCCCGGACAGACCGCGCAACCGCCCCGAGTAGGCCAGCAGTTCACGTCCCGAGAGCCGCTCGAAGAGCCGGAGCCCCTCGGGCAGCACCCCGATCCGCGCCTTCACCGCCACCGGGTCCCGCCACACGTCGTGGCCGACGACCTCGACGCTGCCCTGGTCCGGCCGCAGCAGCCCGGTCACCATGGACAGCGTGGTGGTCTTCCCGGCGCCGTTGGGACCGACCAGCCCGACGAACTTCCCCGCGGGCAGCTCCAGATCGATCCCGGCGACGGCGACCTGCTGCCCGAACCGCTTCCAGAGCCCCCGCACACGTACGGCGGCCGGACCCACCCCTGTTCCCTCCGTCATACCCGAACCCTACGGCGGGAGCGGCGCCCCGGAGGGGGCGGTGGGCGGGCGTGGCGCGGATCGGCCGGATCCGGGCGACGGGTGCCGGCCGAGGGCCGCCGTGGACGACCGCCTACCGTTCGCGCCCGCACGCGTAGGCCAGCGGCGAGACCAGCTCCTCCGCGTCCGGCAGCCACCGGTTCGCCGCGGTCGGCCGGCAGGCCCACTGCACGGCGCCGCGCGACCCGTACCGCGTGGGCGGCGCGGCCAGGTACGCGCCCTCGCCGAGGACGACCAGGTCGAGGGAGGACGGCGACCAGCCCAGTTTCCGCACCAGTTCGGGCACCTTGGCCGCGGCGCCCGGGAGCACCAGGAACTGCATGCGCCGCTCCGGTGTCAGGGTCACCGGCCCGAGCGTCAGCGACATCCGCTCCATCCGGGCCAGCGCGAGGAACCCGGCCGTCTCGGGAACGGAGAGCGCGTCGAACGTCCGGCCGGTGGGCAGCAGGATCGACGCCATCGGCTGCTTCTGCCACAGCCGGCGCGCGACGGTCGCACTGCCCGTGGCCTGCGTCGCCCAGTCCTCGCGCGCCGGGTGCGCGCCGGGCACGGCGCACGCCGGGTGGCCGCAGGAGCAGCGCTGCACCCCGTCCACGGACTCCAGCCAGGTGCCGGGGACGACGTCCCAGTGCCGTTCCTCGGCATAGCGAACGGCGGTCTCCAGCAGGGATTCCCTGCGCTGCTGGGGAATCTGACCGGTCATCTGTGCGGAGTCCGTGCCCGCGATCGTCTCTTCCACGCTCCACTCAACTCCCGCGTCCACCTGGAGTTACGGCCGTGCCGCGCGCGGGGGAGGAGCATCGCCTCCACGCCCGGGGCGCATGGGTGCATCTGTGGGGGCGCGCGGGAGGATCGACGGCGGCCGCTGGGTAGTCCGGTGTGGGGGTGGATTCGCCTTCACCCCGGCAATCCTCACAAGTCTCGCATTATCGGCGGTCGGGCGGGGCATCGATCTTCACGGCCGGATCTCTCGCCGGGACGCGAGGGGGACGGCCGCGGAAGACACGTCAACTCGGTGCGTGGGCAGGCACCGCAGCCACAGGGGGTTAACGCCATGGCCGCAAGGCCTCTCGTCGCGCGGCAGCCGAACGAACGGCTGCAGGCGCTCATCCAGGAAGCGGGCTGCTCGAACGCCGGGCTGGCCCGGAGGGTCAATATGTGCGGCGCCGAGCACGGTCTCGACCTGCGCTACGACAAGACGTCCGTGGCCCGCTGGCTGCGCGGACAGCAACCACGCGGCCGCGCCCCGGCGATCATCGCCGAGGCGCTGGGACGCAAGCTGGGCCGCACGGTCACCATCGACGAGATCGGCATGGCCAACGGCAAGAACCTCGCCTCGGGCGTGGGCCTCCAGTTCTCGCCGACGGTACTGGGGGCCATCGAGCAGGTCTGCGAGCTGTGGCGCAGCGACGTCGGCCGGCGGGACTTCCTGTCCGGCTCGTCCGTGGCCGCCTCCGCGCTGGTCGAGCCCAGCCGCGACTGGCTGATCTCCGCGCCGGACGGCCAGGTCGCGCGCTCGGCCGGGCCGCGGGTGGGGCAGTCCGACGTGGCGGCCGTCAGCGCGATGACCCAGGCGCTGGTCGACCTCGACCACGCCTACGGCAGCGGGCACGTGCGCCCGGTCGTCGTGCACTACCTCAACAGCGTGGTCTCCGGGCTGCTGGCCGGGTCGTACCGGGAGGCGGTGGGCCGGGACCTGTTCGCCGCGGTGGCGCGGCTGACCGAACTCGCCGGGTACATGGCCGTGGACACCGGGCAGCCGGGCCTCGCCCAGCGGTACTACATCCAGGCGCTGCGCCTCGCCCAGGCCGCCGGGGACCGCGGCTACGGCGGGTACGTCCTCGCCGCCTCCATGAGCCACCTCGCCGCGCAGCTCGGAAACCCGCGGGAGATCGCGCAGTTGGCCCGGGCGGCGCAGGAGGGCGCGCGCGGGCGCGTGACGCCGCGGGCGGAGGCGATGTTCCACTCGGCCGAGGCGCGCGGACACGCGCTGATGGGCGATGCGCGGGGGGCCCAACTGGCGGCCGGCCGGGCGGTGACCGCGCTGGAGTCCGCCGAACCCGACTCCGGGGACGACCCGGCGTGGATCGCCCACTTCGACGCGGCCTATCTGGCCGACGAGTTGGCGCACTGCCACCGCGACCTGGGGCAGGCGGAGTCGGCGGCGCGGTGCGCGCGGGAGTCGCTGGCCGGGCATCCCGCGTCGCGGGCGCGCCGGCGGGCCATCGGCTATGTGCTGCTGGCCACCGCGCAGGTGCAGCAGCGGGAGATCGAACAGGCCTGCGGTACGGGGCTGAAGGCGGTGGAACTGCTGGAGAGCCTGCGCTCCAACCGGGGCGCCGAGTACCTGGAGGACTTCCAGCAGCGTCTGGAGCCGTACCGGGACGAGCCGGTGGTACGGGAGTTCGGGGCACGGCTGGGGGTGCAGGCGGCGGCGTGAGGGCCCGGCCGGGGGTGCGGACGGCGGCGTGAGGGGGCGGTGGGGACGCGGGCGGTGGCGTCGGGGCGCGGCGGGCCGGTGCGCGAACGCCCGCTGGATCCCTGTGTGAAGGTGTGGTGAACGGCCGCCGTCCGTGTGTGCGGGAGCAGTAACTGCGTGTCCGGGGCGGGTTTTGTTACTGCGGTCACAGGGGAGGAGGTCAGGCCCCGTGCTGCGTGGCACGGGGCTTCGGGGACCCGGTAGCGTGAGCCGACGATTCCGAAGGTCCCCCATTCGTAGGAGTCCCGGTGACGCAGAGCGGACAGGGCGAGGAGCCCTCGGCGCAGCCCGCGCGCGAAGGCATCGTGCTGCCCTCCGACGGGAGCGAGCCCCTGTTGCCGGGCATGACGGGCGCCCCGGTCGGCCGCCCGCCCGCGCAGCCGTCCGGCCAGAACGCCGCCCCGGCCGGCGGTCAGGCCTGGGGTCAGCCGTGGGGGCCCGGCGACCAGCAGCCCGCGCCGCAGCCCGGCCAGGGCTGGCAGACGCCGGCCGGTCAGCCGTGGAACACGCCCGGGCACGACCCCTACCAGCAGCAGTCGCAGGCTCCCTGGGGCACCCAGGGCCCGGACACCTCGGGCGCCCAGGGGGCCCCGTCCGGCGCCCCGTCGTACCCGGGTGCCGGGCCGCTGCCCCCCGAGGGCGCCCCGGCTGCGCACGACATGCGGGGCTCCGCCCCCTCGGCCTACGGCACCCCGCCGGGGCCGATGCCCTCCGCCGGCGCCGATCCGTACGGTTCCGCCTCCGGGCAGCCCCTGCCGCCCGCCGTCCCCGGGCACGGCATACCGGGCGCCGCCGACGAGGGCGCCACCCAGTACCTTCCGCCGGTCGCCTCCGCCCCGGCAGACGAGGGGGCGACGCAGTTCCTCCCGCCGGTGGCCCAGGGCGGCCTGCCGCCCGAGGTCTCCGGCGACCAGGCGACCCGGTTCCTCGGCCGCCTGCCGCAGGACGGCTCCGGCCCGCCGCCGTACGCCGCGCCCGGCGGCGGTTCCGACGCCGAGGCCACGCAGTACATCGCGCCCGTGGACGCCGGGGCGGGCGGAGCGTCGCCCTACGGCACGGGGCCGGGCGGGGCGGAGGGACGGCAGACGCCCGCCGAGTTCGACAACCTCTTCCGCAGCGACGCCGGCGGCGGTGCCCCGGAGACCCAGCAGCTGCCGCGCTTCCAGGAGCCGCCGGCCGGGCACCCGCACGACCGGCCCGCGTACGCGCCGCCCGGCCGGGGCGACCGGGGCGGCGACGGCGGCCGGGGCGGGCGCACCCGCTCGCGCGTGCCGGTGATCGCCGCCGTCGGCATCGGCATCGCCGTCCTCGGCATCGGCGCGGGCGCCCTGCTCAGCGGTGGCGGGGACAGCGGCGACCAGACCGGCGGCGACAACAAGAACGTCTCCGCCACCGCGCCCGCCACCGAGGGCTCCTCGGCCGCCGATCCGGCCCGGCAGCAGGCCGTCGAGCTGGACAAGCTGCTCTCCGACAGCGGCAGCAGCCGCGCCTCGGTGATCAGCGCGGTCGCCGACGTCAAGAACTGCGACAACCTCGGCGGGGCAGCCTCCGACCTGCGCGCCGCGGCCAAGCAGCGCAACGAACTGGTGACCCGGCTGCAACGGCTGTCCGTCGACCGGCTCCCCCGGCACGGCGAGCTGACCGCGGCCCTGACCGGCGCCTGGCGGGCGTCCGCGTCGGCCGACGCGCACTACGCGGCCTGGGCCGACCAGGTCGGCGGCCGGCGCTGCAAGAAGGGGCACGCCCGCACCACCAACGAGACCCAGGCAGGCAACCGGCAGAGCGGCGTCGCCAGCGCCCAGAAGGTCAAGGCCGCGCAGCTGTGGAACGTGATCGCGCAGAAGTACGGTCTGACCCAGCGCCAGCCGACCCAGCTCTGAGGCCCGGCCCGGCCAGGCTCTGAGGCCCGGCGCGACCAGGCTCTGAGGCCCGGCGCGACCAGGCTTCAGACCCGGCTCCGAGGCCCGGCCCGATCCGGCTTCCGGCCCGGCTCCGAGGCCCGGGAGGGCGCGGGAGGTCAGTTGACGTCCGCGTCCTCCAGCGTCCGTCCCAGGTCGACGAAGCCCTTGGCGGCCGGCTCGAGCCGGCCCCGCCGGACCACCTGAAGAGTGACGTCGGCGTTGACCAGGCGGGGGAAGCTGCCGGCGGAGAACGTGTCCCGCAGGCGCCACCGCAGGGGCGGGGTCAGGCCGCCGGTGTCCACCCGGAGCCCGGCGTCGAGGGTGTGCCGCACGCTGTCGGCGCTCAGCTCCCCGGTGCCGATCCTCTCGACGACGGCCCGCAGCACGGTGTAGGCGATCCAGGTGGTCTGCACTCCGGCGTCCTCGGGGTCGACACGGTTGTCGCCGAAGGCCTCCGCGTTGATGACCTTCTTCATGGCGTCCCAGCGCGGGTCGCTCGCCACCGGGTACCAGCCGGTGAGGTACGAGCCCTCGTACGGCCCCGAGCCGCCGCCGCTGGCGTCGACCACCGTCTGGTCGACGCTGCTGAGCACCGCGGCGGTCCGCACCCCCGGGTAGCTCTCGCGGTCACGGCGGAAGGAATCCATGAAGATGTCCGTGCGCTCCCCAAGGGCCGGTATGACGCAGCCCTTCTTCACCGGGTCGGCGGTCGCCCGCCGCAGCGCCAGGTCGGACTGGCCGGAGTATTCGGTGGCGTCCTCGGCGGCCCGCTGGTCGTGCGCGGGCACGTGCCCGCGCGCCTTCAGCCCGGCGTCGAGCAGGGCGGGCAGCTCGTCGCCCGCGATGGTGTCGGGCCGTACGAGCGCGACGGGGCCGCAGTTCGGCGCGAGCTCCTTGCCGAGGCCGGCCAGCAGGGCGGGCTGGCCGCCGTTCACCGGATAGGACAGGGCCCGGGTGAACTCCGCGCTGGTGACGCCGTAGCCGCCGATGTAGGGGATGCCCGCGCCCTCCAGCGGCGGGAAGAAGGAGTCGCTGTACTGGCTGTAGGAGCCGACGACGGCGACCACGTTCTCCTTGACGGCGCGCCGGGCGCACTTCGCCGCGGCCACGCTGTCGTTGCCCTCGTTGCAGGTCAGGACGTTGAGACGGCGGCCGCCCAGGCCGCCGTGGGCGTTGATCCAGCGTGCGTAGGCCCGTGCCATGGCGGGCATTCCGGGCTTGTTGGTGGCCGGGGTGTTCTCCGGAGCCCAGGTCATCACGGTGACGGTGCCGTCCCCTGCCGCGTCCGAGGCGCCGGGGACGACCCCGCAGCCCGCCGCGAGCGACGCGCAGGCCACCAGGGCGCCCGCCGCGAGCGCGGCCTTTCTCTTGACGGGCCGGGGGAGAACGGGGAGGAATGTGCTGCGCGTGTGTCGCCTGCCGGTCATGCTCCCGCACGATTCCCCCACACCGCTAACCCGGGAGTGACCCATGGTCAACGAGAGGTGACGCTACGGTGAATTGCGGGGGCCGCTGGGACCACAGGTGCGAGGAACGTACGATCGATGACCGTGCAAGGTTCGGAGAACTCTTCCCGTCGCGGCCGTCGCTCCTCCACCATGGGCGGCATGCCACTCAACGACATGCCGTGGTGGCGCTGGCGCAGCAATGTGCGCTCCGCGCTGCACATGCTCTCCGACCCGGTGTTCCAGCGGGACGTCTGGCTGGCCGGTGTGGAGGGGTACGGGGACGTCACCGACGCCGTGTACCGCCTGGTAGAGGACACCTGGCTGGACAACTGGTCCGCCGAGAAGTACGTCGGGACGATCTTCCGCGACTCCCAGGAGGCCGCGCTCGTCGACACCGCCGTGCTGCGCGTGCTGCGCATCATGCACCAGGTCGGCCCGGACGCTCCGGTCTCCGCGTACCTCGACCACCACGGCTGGCCGGAGGCGGTGCGGGCGGCGCGGGACGCGCACATGCGGATGGCCGCCGGCGACGGCGAGGAGCCGGACGCGCCGCCGCGCAGCCTCGAGGTGCTCCGCATCATGACGCGCACCGCGTAACCGGGGCCCGGCCTCCTCACCCCGCTCCTCCGCCTCACCCGGGCCCTCCGCCTCACCCGGCCCCTCCGCCTCACCCGGCCCCTCCGCCCCGGCCCCCGCTCGCCCGGCCTCATCGGCCTGGCGGGTGCCCGCCCGCGGCCCCGGTCCGCTTCCCGGACGTCCCCCCGCGGGCCGGGGCGGACGTGAGATCCTGTGGTGCATGAGCGAGCAGTCCACCCGAGCCGCGGCCCAGGCCGATCAGTACGTTCTCACCATCGCCTGCCCGGACAAGAAGGGCATCGTGCACGCCGTGTCGAGCTACCTGTTCATGACCGGGTGCAACATCGAGGACAGCCAGCAGTTCGGCGACCACGACACGGGACTGTTCTTCATGCGCGTCCACTTCTCGGCGGAGGCCCCGGTGACCGTCGACAAGCTGCGCGCCAGCTTCGCGGCGATCGGTGACGCCTTCCAGATGGACTGGCAGATCCACCGGGCCGACGAGAAGATGCGCATCGTGCTGATGGTCAGCAAGTTCGGGCACTGCCTGAACGACCTGCTGTTCCGTGCCCGCATCGGAGCGCTGCCGGTGGAGATCGCGGCGGTGGTGTCCAACCACACCGACTTCGCGGAGCTGGTGGGGTCCTACGGCATCCCCTTCCACCACATCCCGGTGACCCGGGACACCAAGTCCGAGGCCGAGGCGCGGCTGCTGGAGATCGTCCGCGAGGAGCAGGTCGAGCTGGTCGTCCTCGCCCGCTACATGCAGGTGCTCTCCGACGACCTGTGCAAGCAGCTCAGCGGCCGGATCATCAACATCCACCACTCCTTCCTGCCGAGCTTCAAGGGCGCCAAGCCGTACCACCAGGCGCACACCCGCGGCGTGAAGCTGATCGGCGCGACCGCGCACTACGTGACGGCCGACCTCGACGAGGGGCCGATCATCGAGCAGGAGGTCGAGCGGGTCGGCCACGACGTCACGCCGGACCAGCTCGTCGCGATCGGCCGGGACGTGGAGTGCCAGGCGCTGGCCCGCGCGGTGAAGTGGCACGCCGAGCGGCGCATCCTGCTGAACGGGCGCCGGACGGTGGTCTTCGCCTAGAACCTGTCCGGCGTGCGCGCGGCTCCCGCCGGTCCGCCGGGAGCCGCGGTTAGAGGCGGCTGAGCGACGCCGCCGCGTACAGCACGTCCCGGATGGCCTCCCGGTCGCCCACCTGGCCGGCCGCCGCCTCCCGCGGGGCCACGTGCCCCGCCGCGAGCCGGCAGAACTCCACGCCGTCCAGGGCGACATGGGCCACCTCGTGGTCCGCGGAGCCCGCCGCTCCCGGCGCGTCCAGCGGGATCAGCCACTCGCCGCCGCCCAGCCCCTCGATCTCCAGCCGCAGGCTGCGCCCGGGTTCGCCCGCGGGCACGAGGTGCCGGGTGGGCGCCGGTGCGGCCAGACCCGCCTGCCGCCGCGCGGCCAGCGCGACCGGCAGCATCCGGGCCGCGAGGTCGATCATGTGGTGCAGATGCCGCGGCGCGGGCGGCGCGTACGGGTAGTCCACCGCGTCCGCGATGTCCTCCGCGTGCACCCAGCACTCGAAGGCCCGGTCCAGCATCGCGTCGCGCAGCGGCAGCTCGAAGTCGCCGTACCCCACCGCCGGCTTCCCGGTGCCGCCGGTGAAGGACACCGTCCGCACCAGGGCGTGCGACTGCTCCCGCCACGGCGCCCGGACGTCCCGGGTGGGCGGGAGGTGCGCGGTCCGCCAGTACGTCTCGGTGCGCTCCGTGGGTCCGGGAGCGGCCGGCGCGAGGTCGCCCAGCGGGTCGTCGAGCCCGAGCGCCGCAGCGACCAGCCCGTCGACGCACAGCAGATGCCCGATGACCCCGGCGACGGTGGTACGGCGGCTCGCCGTCTCCTCGCGCTCGAACCACCGCAGCCGCACCGGCGCGTGCCACTCGGAGTCCCCGATGTCCTGGAGCAGCGCGTCCAGCCGCGCGGTCTCGGCGTCGTAGGGCGCCGCCCACTCGGGCACCGGGATGCGCGCCGGCCGCCGGCCCAGGCACCCCCGCAGGACGCGGGTGCGCAGCCCCGGATCGAGGTCCAGGCTCTCGGGCGGGTGGAGCAGTCCGACGGCGTCCCGCAGCCGCAGCGCCTCCTCCGCGCAGGCGCCGCACTCGCCGAGGTGCTCCTCGACGGCGGCCGTCTCCTGCGGCGAGCAGGCGGCCAGCGCCCAGGCGCCGAGGAGCGACTTCAGGACGTGGTGCTCCAGCACGAGCGGCGCGCGCCGGTCCGCCGGGGGCGCCTCCGGAGCGTCCGGCCCGGCCGGCACCGGCGGCAGCGGCCGCCCGCCGTCCTCGACGGAGGCGCGGGGCATCGGGACGCGGGGCGGCCCGACCGGCTCGGGACCGCCGTGGCCCTGAGGACCCTCGGGCGGCCCGCTCACGCCGCACCCCCGTACTCGGGCGGTGCCCCGGGCGCCCCGGCGTCGTGGGCGGTGGACAGGAGCTGGAGGCCGAGGCGGAGCCGGCGGCGGGCCTCGTCCTCGGTGACGCCGAGGTCGGCGGCGGTCTGGCGGTAGTCGCGGCGCTGGAAGTAGGCCAGTTCCAGCGCGGCGCGCAGCGGGGCGGGCATGGAGTGGACGATGTAGTCGGCGCGGGCGGCGGCCGAGGCGCGGCGCACCTTGTGCTCCAGTTCCTCCGGCGATCCCTGGCCGCCCTGGGCCAGCGCGGCGGTCTCGGTGGTGCGCAGCCGCTGCACGGCGAGCCGGTGGGTCAGCGCGGCGACCCAGGAGCGCAGCGGGCCCTGCTTGGGGTCGTAGGCGTCGGGGTGTTCCCAGACGTGGGCGAAGACCTCGCGGGTGATGGCGTCGGCGGCGTGCTCGTCGCCGAGCACGCGGTGGGCGAGGCCGTGCACCAGCGAGGCGTGGCGGTCGTAGAGCTCACCGAGGGCGGCCGCCTCGCCGCGTGCGAGCCGCTGCTGCATCTTGCGGTCCCAGCGGGGCGGTGCGTCCTGCTTCGCCATACGACCCCCTTACGCCCTTGATGTCCGTCATATCCGTTACGACCGTTGTGTCGGTCGTGTCGTGCCGCCGCCCCGTTCCGTCTCCGTGTCCACCGTCTTCCTGCCGTCTCCTCGAATGTAGTCGGCACGTCCGACAGCGCACGCCCCTTTGTGGCAATGTGCGCCCCCCGGTGCGCCGCAGGTGGTAGGGGTCTGCGGGGCGCGGTCCCGGGTGTGGGGACGGCCGCACGGCTCATATCGTCCGTCTCGTCTACCCCTGTACTTTCCGACCAAGCCCGATCGAACACGATCGAAGATGTCCGAAACAAGACCCTAGTTGACCTTTACCGGTTTCCCCCAAGGAGTTTGGGGGAACGGCCGCTGGGCAGCCGCGCGAAAAGAAGCGTAGGAACTGCTTCCGTTCCGGGCGGTTCCGGGGAAGTTCCGGCGAGCGGAGGGCAGACCGTGACGTTCAAGGTGACCGATGACGAACAGGGTGAGTGGGCCGTACTCCGGGTCTCGGGTGAACTGGACCTGGTGACCTCACCCGTGCTGCGTCAGCGGGTGCACGACGCGGTGGCCGAGGGGCGCCACCATCTCGTCCTCGACCTGTCCGAGGTCTTCTTCTGCGACTCCAGCGGCGTTGGCGTACTCATCGCCGCCCGCCGCCTGTTCCGCTCCTGCCAGGGCAGGCTGCGCCTGATCCTGCCGGCCCGCGGAGCCGTCGACGGCTCCCACGTCAACCGCGTGCTCGGCGCCCTCGGCGTCCGGCGCCTGTTCGACGTCTACCCGGACCTCGCGGCGGCGGTGGACGAGGAGCCGCTGTCGGCCTGAGCCGCCGTCCTCGGGTTCCCTCACCCGCCGCGCGGCCGTCCGGCGGTCCGGCCGCCGGTGCTCCGTGCCGCATCAATGTCCGGAAATTCCCCCGGCGGTGTCCCGAAATTTCCCCGGAGTTGGCACAACCGTCGGTTTCCCGTCCGCGGACGCTCCTCGGCGTCGTACGCTCCCTGCCAGATGCACCCCACACGTAAGGCGGCCAGAGAAGAGATGGTCAGCAGCGAGTACGAGCGCAGGATCGCGGCCCGGTTCGCCACCTTCGACCAGGACGGCAACGGCACGATCGACCGCGAGGACTTCAGCGTGGCGGCAAAGGCGCTGCTCGCCGAGTTCGCCACCCCCGCCCGGTCCGACAAGGGCCAGGCACTGTACGCCGGAGCGGAGGCCTTCTGGCAGGGCATGGCCGGAATGGCCGACCGCGACGGCGACCAGCGCATCACCCGGGAGGAGTTCGTCGGCGGCGCGGTCAAGCGCCTGCGTGACAACCCCGACCGGTTCGCGGAGATCGCCCGCCCCTTCCTGCACGCGGCTCTGGCCGTCGCCGACCCCGACGGGGACGGGGCCGCCACCGTCGAGGACACCGTACGGGTCCTCAGAGTCCTCGGCGTCCCCGAGGACGGAGCCCGGGCGATCGCCGCCTCCCTCGACACCGACGGGGACGGCAAGGTGGGCGAGCAGGAGGTCGTGCCCGCGTTCGCGCGGTACTTCACCGTGCCCGAATAACGTTCGCGCAGCCCGCACTTGAGCACCTTGCGCGGGGCCCCGCCCCGCGCAAGGGCGTCCACCACCACCAGCCGCTCCGGCGACGTGTGGACCGACAGTCCTTCCGTGCGGAGGTACGGCGTCTCCGCGTGGTGCCTCAACTCCGGCGCTCGTGGCGGCTGCTCCACCACCGCGCGGCCCCGCTCCCCGCGCTCCGGGTCCGGCAGCGCGATCGCTGCCACGTCCCCGACCGCCGGGTGCCGATGCGCAGGTCCTCGATCTCCTCCGCGGAGATGTTCCGCCCCCGCGGATGACGACGTCCCCGCCGGACAGGCCCCAAGGCGGCGCGGCGGGCCGCCGGCTCCCAGAGCGTGCGGGACGTGCCCGGTGCCGGCCTGATGGCGTCCATGTCCCAGCCACCCTCCTGACCGGCGATCCGCCCGCGGCTGTGCCGGTCGCCGCCGAGCAGCCCGCCACGGCCTCGACGGCGTGCCGGGCCCGGCCGTGCAACACGCCCGGGCGCGTGAGCAGTTCGGTCGGCCGATCGGGGCCTCCCGGGCGGTGCGGCACCCGTGTGCGGGCCTGCTGATCCGCACGGAGCCGGCCCGGGCCACCGGCTGCGCGGCCGTCGTCACCGCCGACCCCGTGGACGTCGCCGTGGGCCCGGCTGCTCGCCCACGCGGCCGCCGTGCGCGGGGCCCGCGACTGCCTCCGGGCGCACGGCGGCATGGCCTTCACCTGGGAAAGCGAGGTCGATCCGCCGCTGAAGCAGGCCTGGATGGGGTCCCATCGTGGCGGCGGTGTGACGGAGAGTGAGTAACAGTTCGGGGCCGATCCGGTGTCCGGAGCGGGGTGAGGGGGCCCTGGGCTGCGGCGACCCGGATGTGGCGGATCGAATGTCACGGATCGTGGCATACCGGAATTACAGAGCGTTGATACCGGGTTGTGTCCTAGGCGTGACTCGTCACGTCCTGGAGTCGCCGCCCGGCTCGGGTACCTTGTGTGCAATGCGAGTGGTTCCGAGAATGAGCCATCCCGGTGCGGCCCCTGAGGCGGCGCCGGATCAGGCGGTGCGCGGGCCTGTTCGCGAGGTCGGGCGGCCTTCGCCGCCCGCCCGTTCGACTTGCCGTGACGAGCGTCGCACAGTATGCCGCACGAGTACTCCTTCGCGCGGGAATATGCCCGAAGCGCTTGTAGCGGTGACGGTACGTCAACCATGCTGTCTCGCAAGGGAGTCACGTTCCGTGACCCTTGCTCTGGCCGTTGTTCTGGCCATGCAGAAAATGGCTACGATCGTGGCCCTCGTGTGGCGCGAGGCTATGTGTCCGCCGGTTCGGATGGTGTGAGCGGTGCAGGTGCTTCAAGTGCAGCTGGAGATCCGGCCCGACCCCGCGGAGGTCGGGCGAGCCCGGAAATGGGCCCGCTCCCGGCTCGCCGGGTCGGGCATACAGGTCGACGAGCCGCTCGCCGAGACACTGATCCTGCTCGTCTCCGAACTGGTCACCAACGCCGTGGTGCACACCGGCTGCCCGGCCGTGCTGCGGCTGTCGCTGCCCGGAGGGGCGGCCGAGACGGCCACGGTCCGCCTTGAGGTGGCCGACACCAGTACCCGCGCCCCCGTGCCCCGCTGTGCGGACGACGACGCCACCGGTGGCCGCGGGCTCGCCCTCGTCGACGGCCTGGCCGACCGCTGGGGCTGGAGCCGCGAGGGGGCCGGCAAGCGCATCTGGTGCGAACTGGACCGCTGCGCACCGTCCGCCCAGGGCACGATGCGCAGACGCTGCGGCAGCGAGGCTCCCGCGTACGACGGACTGGCGTACGAAGCCGTGTGAGGCGGTGACGGGGCGCGTCGGGGCGGAAGGCCGGTTCCCTCGTTGCGGCAAGCGCTGTCAGTGCTGCCGGTGGTGGGGCCGTGCGCCGGGAGATGCTTCCGTGCGCGGCCACTGTGAAGCGGACGCAACGGACAAATCCCCTCGCGGCTGTTGACGGGACGTGCGCGCTTGATCACGCTTGGGGTCAGCGATTCGCCGTGAGGGGACGACGAGGGCCCGCGTGACGGAGGCCCTCGGCGAGTGTGAGTCGCGCGTCGGCGTCGACCGGTCCCTTCAGGGCCGAGGGGGGCGGGGATCGGTGCGCCGGAGCCGGATGGTGGCGCGGGGTGCCGTGCTCGGGGCGGGCACAGCGCGCCGCCACCCGGACTCGCCGCGCCGCCCCGGAGGCCGCGTCTATGACCGCCCTGAAGAACGGCCGCCGGTGCGACCGGTGTGCCCGTCGCGCCGACGAACGCCTCGGGCGTCGCCGGCGGCGGGAAAGTGAAGCGGCCCTCTTCTCCACAGGCTGTGGACAACTTCTCGGGATTTCCGTTCCGGCCCTGGAACCTCCGCCTCCCCACGACGTGTCCACGGTGGGGGGCGGACAGCGGCCGACGCCGAGACGGCTCGGGCAGGCGCGGAGGCGGGGCGCGTGGCGCACGCCGTGGTCACGTTCTGACGGCCGCCTGGAACGTCCGCCGGTACGCCGTCGGCGTCACCCCGAGCGCCGCCTGCAGATGCTGGCGCATCGACTGGGCCGTGCCGAAACCGGAGTCCCGGGCCACCTGGTCGACGGACAGGCCGGTGGACTCCAGCAGGTGCCGTGCCCGCTCCACCCGCTGCTGGGTGATCCACTGCCCGGGGCTGATCCCGACCTCCTCGCGGAAACGCCGGGTGAAGGTGCGTACCGACATGGACTCCTGGGCGGCCATGTCGCGCAACTGGATCGGCTCGTGCAGCCGGCCCAGCGCCCACGCCCGCGCCGTGGTGGTGGTCGCCTGCTGCGGGTCGGGCACCGGCCGCTCGATGAACTGTGCCTGCCCGCCGTCTCGGTGCGGCGGTACGACCATCCGCCGGGCCACTTCGTTGGCGACCGCGGTGCCGTGGTCGCGGCGCACCATGTGCAGGCACAGGTCGATCCCGGCGGCGACGCCCGCCGAGGTCAGCACGTCCCCGTCGTCGATGAACAGCACGTCCGCGTCCACCCTGATCCGCGGGAACAACCGCTGGAAGCGGTCGGCGTCGGCCCAGTGCGTGGTCGCGGGGCGGCCGTCGAGGTATCCGCCCGCGGCGAGGACGTAGACGCCCGTGCAGATGGAGGCGAGCCGGGTGCCGGGCCGGATGTGCGCGAGGGCGGCGGCCAGTTCGCCGGTGAGCACGCCCTCCTCGAAGACCGGGCCGAGCTCGTACGAGGCCGGGACGACCACGGTGTCGGCGGTGGCCAGGATCTCCGGCCCGTGCGGGACGTGCACGGCGAAGTCGGCGTCCGTCTCCACCGGGCCCGGCGGGCGCACGGAGCAGGTGACCACCTCGTACAGCGGCCGTCCCGCCGCGTCCCGGGGCCGCCCGAAGACCCGGTGCGGGATGCCCAGCTCGAACGGGAGCAGCCCGTCGAGGGCGAGGACGACGACGCGGTGGGGGCGGGAACCGGTGACCGTATCCATGGCCCGATCCTAACGAACACTGTCCTTCGGGCCACTCGATCGGAGGGACGGAACATCGGAAGCTCGATGACGTGACCCAGACAACGGAATCCGCGGCCACGGGAGCCGCGGCCGCCGAAACATCCGCCCCCCGACCCGACCGGAGGCCGTCCCGCGTCCACCGGGCCTGGTTCGTCGCCGCCGTCACCTTCGTGACGATCCTCGGCGCGGCCGCCTTCCGCTCCCTGCCGGGCCTGCTCTTCGACCCCCTGCACCAGGAGTTCGGCTGGTCGCGCGGCACGATCGGCGCCGCCGTCTCGGTCAACCTCGCGCTGTACGGGATCACCGCGCCCTTCGCCGCCGCGCTGATGGACCGCTTCGGCATCCGCCGGGTGGTCGCCGTGGCGCTCGCGGTCATCGCCGTGGGCTCCGGCGCCACCGTGTGGATGACGGCGGCCTGGCAGCTCCTGCTCTGCTGGGGGCTGCTGGTCGGCCTCGGCACCGGCGCGATGGCGCTGGCGTTCGCGGCGACGGTCACCAACCGCTGGTTCACCGAGCGCCGCGGCCTGGTCAGCGGCATCCTCACCGCCGCGGCCGCCTCCGGCCAGCTGATCTTCCTGCCCGTGCTGTCCTGGACGGTCGAGAGCCACGGCTGGCGCCCGGCCGCGGTGACGGTGGCCCTGGCCGCCCTCGCGGTCGTCCCCTTCGTCTGGCTGCTGCTGCGCGACCATCCGGCGGACCTGGGCCTGAAGCCGTACGGCGCGACGCGGTTCGTCCCCCGGCCGGAGCCCGTGACCGGCGCCGCGCGGCGCACGCTCACCGTGCTGTCCTCGGCGGTCCGCACCGGGCCGTTCTGGCTGCTCGCGGGCACGTTCGCGATCTGCGGGGCCTCCACCAACGGCCTGATCCAGACCCACTTCGTGCCGGCCGCCCACGACCACGGCATGCCCATCACCGCGGCCGCCTCGCTGCTCGCCGTCATCGGGGTGTTCGACGTGGTCGGCACCATCGCCTCGGGCTGGTTCACCGACCGCTTCGAGCCGCGCCGCCTGCTCGCGGTGTACTACGCGCTGCGGGGCCTCTCACTGCTGTTCCTGCCGATGCTGCTGGCCCCCTCGGTGCACCCGCCGATGATCTTCTTCATCGTCTTCTACGGCCTCGACTGGGTCGCCACCGTCCCGCCCACCCTCGCCCTGTGCCGGGAGCAGTACGGCGAGGACAGCGCGATCGTCTTCGGCTGGGTGCTCGCCTCCCACCAGGTCGGCGCCGCCCTCGTCGCCTTCCTCGGCGGGGCCGCCCGGGACGTCTTCGGTTCCTACGACATGGTCTGGTACGCCTCGGGAGCGCTGTGCGCGGTGGCCGCCCTGATGGCCCTGGTGATCCACCGCCGCCCGGCGACCCCCGCGCCGGTCCTGGCCTGAGGGCCTCTCCTTCGGATCCTGCCGGGGCGCGGGGTCCTAGGAAGGCACCGCCGCCCGGAGCCGGCCTCACCCGGAAGAAGGGCCCTGGCGGAACCGGGCGGGCGGCCCCGGTCTCGGAGAGGCGGGCGTCGGTGACGGGCGGGCGGGTTCTCAGGCCGGCAGGCGGGACACCTGGCCGCCGCCGCTCCGCGCGTTCTCCCGTGCGACGGCCCGGGCGATCCTCTCCGCGTCGATCGCCAGCTCGCGGAACATGCCGCTGATGGGGTTGGTGAAGCCGGTGAAGTACAGGCCGGGCGCGCCGTGCGGGGCGCGGGGGCCGTGGGCGACCGGCCGGCCGCGGCCGTCCAGCACGCCGAGATGGCCGACGAGGTCCTCCAGGCCGCGGACGTACCCGGTCGCCGCGATGACGGCGTCCGGTCCGATCCGGCTGCCGTCGGCGAGGACGACCTTGCCCTCGTCGAAGGCGTCCACGGCGGCGACCACCTCGACCTTGCCCGTACGCACCGCGTCGACGAGGCCCACGTCCTGGACCGGGATCGCGCCCTCGGTGACGCGGGAGTACAGGCCGGTCTCCGGGCGCGGCAGGCCGTGTGCCGAGAGGTCCGGCACGCTCAGCCTCGCCAGCGGCCGGGCCAGCCGGTCGACGATCCCGACCGGCAGCCGCCGCACCAGGATGCCCGTGTACTGCGCGGCCCACCCGGCGGTCGACCGGCGCACGATGTGCGGGGCGGTGCGCACGGACAGCCGGACCCGTGCGGCGCCGCCCTCCACCAGGTCCACGGCGATCTCGGCGCCGGTGTTGCCGGCGCCGACGACGAGGACGTCACGGCCCGCGTAGGGTCCGGCGTCGCGGTACGCGGACGCGTGCAGGAACTCGCCGGTGCAGGTCTCTCTTCCGGGCCAGTCGGGCACGCGGGGCGTGTGGTTGAAGCCGGTGGCGACGACGACCGCGCCGCCGGTCAGCTCCCGGCCGCCGGAGGCGCGCAGCAGCCAGCCGGTGCCGTCGGGCAGGCGCTCGACGCGGGAGACCTCGACGCCGGTCACGATCTCCAGTTCGTGGTGCTCGGCGTACTTCTCCAGGTAGCGCACCACGTCGTCCCGGGCGACCCAGCGCCCGAACCGGCGGGGCATCGCCAGGCCCGGCAGGGCCGACAGACGCCGGGTGGTGTGCAGGCGCAGCCGGTCGTAGTGGCGCCGCCAGGACGCCCCGACCCGGTCTGACCGCTCCAGGACGACGGCGCGTATCCCCCGGGCGCGCAGCGCGTACGCGGCGGCGAGCCCGCCCGGGCCGCCCCCGATGACGTAGACGGGGCGGTCGGCGGGGTGCGGAGCGCCAGAGAGGACGGATGCGGAGGAGTCGGTCATGGTCGCGAGCGTAATCACGCAACCCGTTGATGGGTCTCGGTCAAGACCGGAATTGGTTGCGGATTGATCACGCCTGTGGGGAGAGTGTGCGGGAGCGATGGCACCGGCCGCCCGCTTGTGCGGCCGCACCGGACGCCGTACGTCGCCGCGGTGGCCGAACTCGCCGAGGAGTCAAGGATGATGACCGAGGAGGCGGCGGCCGGGGGACTGCGGGCCGGGCTGCCGCCGGCGGTGGTGCTCCGCGCGGCCGGGGAGTTCCGGGTGCGGTGCCCGTCCTCCGTCCGGAAGGGGCGGGCGCCGCGCGGGCACGCCGTGTTGAATGAGGCGGTGACCGCCGACCTCAGTGACTCCCCGAACCTCTCGTCCATACGGCTGGCAGGCCGGGGCCTGCGGCTGCGCCCCTGGGACCCGGACTCCGACGCCGACGTCGAGGCGTGGCTGCGCGGACTCACCGACCCCGAGTTCGCGCGCTGGAACACGCCGCTCACCCCGATCACCGACCGGGCGGACGCGCGGAACTCGCTTCGGGCGCGGGCAGGGCGTGCCGCTGAGGGGACGAGCGTGTCGTTCCTGATCGCGGACGCGGAGAGCGGTGCGACCCTCGGGCACATCGGCGCCACCGACGTCAGGTACGCCCTGGGCGCCGCCACGCTCGGGTACTGGGTGCTCCCCGAGGCGCGCGGGCAGGGCGTGGCCACCCGGGCACTGAGCCTGGTCGCCCGCTGGGGGCACCACGAACTGGGACTTCACCGGCTGGAGTTGAACCACGCGGTGGGCCACGAGGTGTCCTGTCGGGTCGCGGAGAAGTGCGGGTTCCGGTACGAGGGGACGATGCGCGGCTCGGTCTTCGTGGCGGGGCGGCGGGACGCGTTCCGCGACGCCCACCTGCACGCGCGCCTCGCCACGGACCCGGAGCCGGAGAGCCGGCCGGAGGCGCCGTAATTCGGAGGCGACGGCCAACCGGGGGCGGCACCATGGGGCATGACTTCCGACGACGACTGGTACCTGACCGGCGCTCTCGACGAATTCCTCGCACTCGCGGGCGACTTCCTCCGCGCCCGGCCCGCGCAGCACACCGTGCAGCTGACCGTGACGGAGAGCCTGCGCGCCCGCGGAGCGCACCTCTACGGCGACGGCGCACCCGAGTTCGGCGTGCTGCGGGGGGAGGGGACCGTGCGGGCCGCCTTCTTCCGCACCCCGCCCCATCCGCTCGTGCTCACCTCCCTCACCGAGGAGGAAGCCGACGCGCTGGCCGGGCGGCTGGCCGCCTCGGAGCGCGCCCTGTCCGGGGTCAACGCCGACCGCGACACCGCCGCCGCGTTCGCCGCGGCCTGGCAGCGCCGCACCGGCGCCGAGGCGGCCCTCCACCGGCGGATGCGGCTGTACCGGCTGGGCGAGTTGACCGTGCCGGCGTCGGTCCCGCCGGGCCGGGCGAGGGTGGCGGGCGCGGAGGACCGGGAGCTGCTGGCCCGCTGGTACGCGGAGTTCATGGCCGAGGTCGGCGAGCCGGCCGGCCGGGACCTGGGGGACTGGGCCGACGAGCGGGTCGAGAACAAGGACCTCATGCTCTGGGAGCTGCCCGACGGGACGCCCGCCGCCATGGCCGGGACCGCCCCGAAGGTGGCCGGGCAGGTGCGTGTGATCGCGGTGTACACCCCGGCCGGGCTGCGGGGTCGGGGCTGTGCGGGCGCCGTGACGGCGGAGGTCACCCGGGCCGCGCTGGCCGCGGGGGCCGACGAGGTGCTGCTGTTCACCGACCTCGCCAACCCGACCAGCAACGGGCTGTACCTGCGGATCGGCTACCGGCCGGTCTCCGACTTCGCGGTGTACGCCTTCGCGTGAGCCGTGCCCCTCCGGCGGGCGGGGCTCGCCTGGGTGGGGGTGCCTGGGCTGGGGTCATCGGTGCGGGGGTCGCCTGGGTGGGGGCATCGGCGTGGAGGTCGCTCGGCAGGGATCACCGGGGCAGGGACGATCGGCGCGAGGTCAGGGCCACAGCAGCTCGTGCCTCCAGCCCTCCCCGGCGCGGCGGTAGCGCAGGCGGACGTGCCGGCGCCGGGCCTCGCCCTGGAAGAACTCCACCTCCTCGGGCCTGAGGTGGAACAGGGTCCACGAGGACACCTCGGCGTCCGGCTCGCTCCGGGCCCGCTCCCAGGCCTCCTCGGACGCCTGCCGCAGCTCCTCCAGTGAGCCCAGCACATCGCTCTGGTGGCCGGTGAGGGCGGCGGCCAGCGCTCCGGTCGACCGGGCGTGCAGGTCCGTCCGGGACTCCTCGGCCGGCGCCGCGGTGACCGGCCCGCGCACCCGGACCTGACGGCCCTGGAGCGGCCAGTAGAAGGCGAGCGCCGCCTGCGGGCGGGCAGCGAGCTGGCGGCCCTTGCGGCTGCCGGCGTGCGTCCCGAAGGACCAGCCGCTCTCGTCGGCGCCGTGCAGCACCACGATCCGGACGTCCGGCCGGCCCTCCGCGTCGGCGGTGGCCAGGGACATGGTGTGCGGCTCCCGCTCCCCGGCCGCCACCGCCTCGGCGAACCACGTCGTGAACAGGGACAGCGGGTCCGCGGGCACGGCCCCGGGGTCGAACGACGCCAGCTCGGTGACCTCCGGGTCCCACACCCGCAGCGACCTCAGCAGCTCGTGCAGATCCGTCTCCATCCCCCGAGTATCGGTCACGCCCCGGCACCACCGTCCCCGACGGGCGGAACCGGCCCCCGAACCCGGACGCCACCGCCGGCCGGGGCGGCGAGCCGTCCGGGCGGCGGACCCGGCGCGCGCCCGTCCCTCCCCGCAGCCGCGGGCCCGGGCGGGCGTGGGCCGAGGGCGCGGCTACAGCGTCGCCAGTCGCTCCACCAGAAGGAACGCGCCGATCCCCAGCATCGCCGCCCCCGACGTCCGGGTCACCGCCCGTGCCGTCGACGGCCGGGCGCGCAGGAGCGCTCGGGCCAGCGTGCCGACCGTCAGGTAGACGGCCGCGCAGCACGCCATGTGCAGCAGGCCGAGAACGGCGGTCTGCACGGGTACGGGCACGGGCGCGTCCCGCGTGACGAGGAACTGGGGCAGGACGGAGAGGTACAGCAGCAGCCCCTTGGGGTTCAGGCCGCTGATCGTGGCGCCCCGCAGGAAGACACGGGGGCCGGTCGCGCCGAGCCGCTCCCCGGCCGCACCGGGCGTGCCCGGGGAGCGCAGCACGCCCCAGCCCAGCCACACCAGATATCCGGCGCCCGCCACGGTGAGGACGGTGAGCAGTCGCGGGGACCCGGCGACCAGGACCGCGAGACCGGCCACCGCCAGCACGGTGTGCAGGGCGTAGCCGGCGACCAGGCCCCCCACCGCCACCGCGACCGAGCGGTTCCTGAGCCCGGCGCCGATCGCGTACGCCCAGTCGGCGCCCGGTACGCAGACCAGCAGCAGGTCGACGGCGAGGAAGGAGAGGAGCGGTCCGTAGTGCATGGTAGGGACATTAGGCGCGATTGTCCCGAAAGTGTTTCTTAAGTTTGCTCGAAACCGGGGTGGGTGAGGGAGAATCTTCCCCATGGACGACGTGGACCGGAAGATTCTTGCCGAGCTGCAGCAGGACGGGCGGCTGACCGTGACCGAGCTGGCCGGGCGGGTGCGGCTGAGCGTCTCGCCGTGCCACCGCCGGCTGCGGGAGCTGGAGCGGTCGGGGGCCGTGCGGGGCTACCGGGCCGTGGTGGATCCGGCCGCCGTGGGCCTGACCTTCGAGGCGCTGGTCTTCGTCTCCATGCGCCAGGAGGACCGCGACACGGTC
Source organism: Streptomyces sp. NPDC096152 (assembly GCF_044763235.1). Taxonomy (NCBI): domain Bacteria; kingdom Bacillati; phylum Actinomycetota; class Actinomycetes; order Kitasatosporales; family Streptomycetaceae; genus Streptomyces; species Streptomyces sp. NPDC096152. The sequence goes on from NZ_JBIWFW010000007.1 coordinate 219,328, forward strand.
GTCGAGTTCGAGCGGGCGGTGAGCGAGGTGGAGCACGTGCTGGAGGCGCAGCGGCTCTTCGGCGACCCGGACTACCTGCTGCGGGTGGCCACCGCCGACCTCGCCGCCTTCCAGCGCCTGTACGACGAACGGCTGGCGACGCTGCCGGGTGTGCAGCGGCTGACCTCCACCCTGGTGATGAAGCACGTCGTCAAGGACCGGCCGCTGCCCTCGTAGCGCACGGGGCCCCACAGCGCGACAGGCGGCGGTCCACCCGGGTGGACCGCCGCCTGCCTGACAGGACTTGGGGCGTGGAAAAAAAGGAGCCGGAGCCGTGCCGCGGGCTACCGCGTCGGCTTCCGGCCGGTGATGCCCAGATGCACCAGCAGCGCCAGGTTGGGCTTCAGTTCGGCCTGTTTCACGCCCCAGGAGGTGAAGCCCTTCTGGTGCGAGGCGACCGCGGCGAGCATCGTGACCAGCGACCCGGCGATCGCCGCCGGGTTCACGTCCTTGTCGACCCGTCCCTTGGACTGGAGTTCGGCGACCGCGTCCGCCAGGGAGTTGTTCACCGAGTTGAGGATCTTCATACGGAGCTTGTAGAAGCGCTTGTCGCCCTCGGCGGCCCCGAGGTCGACCACGCGCAGGATCGCGTCGTTGCGGCGCCAGAAGTCCAGGAATCCGTCGACGAGTTCCTGGGCCGTCTGCCAGCCGGCCTTGCCGACCCACGACCGCCCTTCGAGCAGTTCGGCCAACTCGGCGCCCTCGACGGCCATTTGCTCGGCGATCTCGAGGACGGCGCCCTCGACGTCCGGGAAATACTGGTAGAAGGTCGCGGGCGAAGTGCCCGCCTTCCGGGCGACATCGATGACTTTGACGTCGCGGTACGGGGAGGAGCTGAGCATCTCTCTGAGGCAGTCGAGCAGCTTCTGCCGGGTCGCCTGCCCACGCCGGCCGGCCACGCGGCCGTCGACGGTACGCACTTGTCCTGTCATGACGTCAGCTTACCGAGGGGTGATGGGAGCGCGATTCGGCCGACTGCAAATGGGGTGCACGGGCTCGGAGAGGGTGGTGTGCCTGGTCTGCGGCCTGCGGGAGAGCCGGTTACGTTGACGGCATGGCCGAAAACAGGGCATCCGCATACACGGAGGGCGTCCCCTGCTGGGTGGACGCGCAACTCGCCGACGTCGGGGCGGGCCGGCGGTTCTACGGTGAGCTCTTCGGGTGGACCTTCGACGAGGAGGGGGCGCCCGAGGGCTATGTGTGGGCCCTCCTGGACGGTGAACGCGTCGCCGCGCTCTCGCCCAAGTCGGACGGCCGGATGCCCACCGTCTGGACCGTGTACTTCGCCACCCCGGACGCCCGAGCGCTGGCCCGGCGCATCCGGGTGCGGGGCGGGCAGCTCGTGGTGCCGCCCGTGGCCGTCGACGGCCTCGGCACGGTCGCGCTGGCCGTCGACCCGGAGGGCGCCGTCTTCGGCCTGTGGGAGCCGGCCGGCCATCCGGGCTTCGGCCGGCGGCACGAGCCGGGCACCTTCGCCTGGGCCCAGTTGTACGCCCGCGACACCGACACCGCCAACGACTTCTACGGCGACGTCTTCCACGAGGCCCTCTTCGGGCCGGACGCCAGGCCCGACTTCGGCCGCGCCCCCGTCACCGACGTCTTCCCGCCCGAGATGCCGCCCCACTTCCTGGTGCACTTCCGGGTGGCGGACCGCGCCGGCGCCCTCGGCGCCGTCCAGCGGCTCGGCGGGCGGGTGCAGGTGCCGCACTTCGAGACGTCCTACGGAACCGTGGCCGTCGTCGTCGACAATCAGGGAGCGTCCTTCGCCCTGCTGGAGAGGTGAGGGCCGCCCCTCACGGGGAAAGTGGGGGGATTTGCGGCGGGACATCCCGATTCGTCGCCGGGTTCGCAACCAGTGCCCGGGCCAGGAAGAATCGGGGTGCGTGCCGCCGCGGCGGTGCGGTGGTGAGACGCTGCACTTCGGTCGCGTCCATATGTGGGTGGCGCGGCTCGTACGGGGAGGTGGCAGGCAAGTGGTGGATCAGCTGACGCAGCACGATCCGCGGCGGATCGGGCCGTTCGAGGTGCTGGGACGGCTGGGGGCCGGCGGCATGGGGCTGGTCTATCTCGCGCGCTCGGCGTCCGGCCGGCGCGTGGCGATCAAGACGGTCCGCACCGAGCTGGCCGAGGACCAGTTGTTCCGGGTGCGCTTCACGCGCGAGGTGGAGGCCGCCCGCGCGGTCTCGGGCTTCTACACGGCCGCGGTCGTCGACGCCGACCCGCGTGCCGCCGTTCCGTGGCTGGCCACCGCGTACGTCCCCGCGCCCTCCCTCGAGGAGATAGTGACCGAGTGCGGGCCCCTCCCGGCCCAGGCGGTGCGCTGGCTCGCGGCGGGCGTGGCGGAGGCGCTCCAGTCCATCCACGGGGCCGGGCTGGTCCACCGGGACCTGAAGCCCTCCAACGTCCTCGTCGTCGAGGACGGCCCCCGGGTGATCGACTTCGGCATCGCCTCCGGCGTCTCCAACACCCGGCTGACCATGACGAACGTCGCCGTGGGCACGCCCGCCTACATGTCCCCCGAGCAGGCCAAGGACTCCCGCAGCGTGACGGGCGCCAGCGACGTCTTCTCGCTCGGCTCGACGCTCGTCTTCGCGGCCACCGGGCACGCCCCCTACCACGGGGCCAACCCGGTCGAGACGGTCTTCATGCTGCTGAGGGAGGGCCCGGACCTGGAGGGCCTGCCGGACGAGCTGCGCACGCTGATCGAGTCCTGCATGCAGATGGAGGCCCCCGGGCGGCCCTCGCCCGCCGACCTCCAGGCCCAGCTGGCCCCCCACCTCTTCGGCTCCGGCTCCGACGACAGCGGGACCGCCTCGGCCTGGCTGCCGGAGAAGGCGGTGGCCCTCATCGAGGGCCGCCGCGGCGGGCGTCCGGCCGCGCGGCCCGCCGCCGGGCCCCGCAGCGGCGGCCGGGCCCATGTGCCGCCCCCGCCGCCGCACGACCCGCTCGTCCAGGCGTCCGTGCCCGCCCCGGCGCCCGCCCCCGACTCCGGCCCGGTGCGGCTGGCCGGTGCCCAGGTCCCGATCGGCCCCGGGCCGCGGGTCGCCGACGCCCGCGCCGCCGCCGTCAAGGCGCCCCCGCCGGAGGCCGGCCTCGCCGCCACCTGGTCCCGGCCCCGCCCCGGCGTCAACGGCGCCGACCCCGCCGTGCCGGCCGTGCCCGCCGCGCCCCCGGAGACCGCCACCGGCTGGCGGCCCTGGCGCTTCCGCATGTCCAACGACGTGTGGGGCACCCCGGCCGTCGCCGACGACCTCGTCTACGTCACCTCCTTCGAGGTGCACGCCCTGGACGTGGCCACCGGCCGCCGCCGCTTCAAGACGCGGGACGTGGCCTGGTCGATGGCGGTCGCGGACGGCCGGGTGCACGCCTCCGACGGGCCCACCCTGTTCGCCCTGGACGCCCGGGAGGGCGCCGACCTGTGGCGGCTCCAGACGGATGCCTGGGTGTACTCGCTCAAGGCCGACCGGGGCACGGTCGTCACCGGCACCCGGGGCGGCGGCGTCCAGGGCTGGGAGGCGGCGAGTGGCCAGAAGCTGTGGGAGCTGACCGGCGCCCAGAGCGACTTCGAGTCGCCCGAGGCCGGACCCCTCGTCCACGACGGCACGGTGTACGTCTGGCAGGACGCCCGGCTGCGCGCCCTGGAGGCCCGCACGGGCGAGGAGCGCTGGTCCTACCCGATCGGCGACGCCGCCTCCTGCGGCGGAGTCCCGGTGCGGCTGACTCCGGCCCCGGACGGCTACGTGTACGTCTCGGCCGGTACCCGCGTGCTCGCCCTCGACGTGGCGAGCGGACGGGTGCGCTGGCACTTCGAGGCCCCGGCGGTGTTCCTGTGCCCGCCCGCCTTCGCGCCGGGACCGGCGGTGACCGGCGGCGGTGTGTACCTGGCCGACTACCTCGGCACGGTCTACGCCCTGGACGCCACCGACGGCCGCGACCGGTGGCGCATCGCCACCGAGTCCCGCGCCGGGATCGACCCGGTCCTGGTGGCCGCGGGCCACGTCCACGTCGGCAGCGGCAAGGGCCTGTACACCCTGGACGCGGTGACCGGCACGCCCAAGTGGCGCTTCCAGGCGGGCGGCGAGATCGTCGGCTCCCCGGCGGTCGCCGAGGGCCGTATCCACTTCGGCTCCACCGACCACCTGCTGTACACCCTCAAGGCCGACGACGGGCGGCTGCGCTGGAAGCTCGCCACCGGCGGCGAGATCACCGGCTCCCCGGTGGTCAGGGACGGGGTGGTGTACGCGTGCAGCAAGGACCGGTGCGTGTACGCGCTGGACGCGGAGAAGGGGACGGGCACGGCCCGCACGACCTGACCCGGGCCGGCGGCGGAGTGAGGGCGGCCGCCGCCCCAGGTGCGGGGTGGTCGCCCCGCAGTGACATGCCCGTGACAGGCGGCTCGTAGGGTGGGGCCATGCGATCACGGGGGCACACACTCAGGCTCACGGCGGTGTCGGCGCTGGTGGTCCTCTCCCTGACGGGTTTCTCGTCGGGGCGCGGGCACGGCCACGGACACGGACACGGCTACCACAGCGGCGGCTCGGGCGGCTGCAGCAGTTCCAGTCAGGACCACGACAGTTCGTCGTCCACCACCGGCGGCGTCTCCAAGGACGACGGCACGGACGACTCCTCCGGCGGGTCCTACGGCGGTTCGTACGGCTCCGGTTCCCACCGGGACCGGTACGACACGGACGACGACCAGGGCAGCGGCAGCGGTACGAGCACGCCGGCCCTGCGGGACGCCACGGCGAGGCTGATGAGCTGCGCCACCCCGAAGACGCCGTACGCGACCGTCGAGGTCACCAGTCCCAACGGCTCCGACGGCACGTTCGCCGTCACCGTGAGCTTCCGGGACGCCGGGAACGACGAGATCGTCTCCCGGACGGCGGAGGCCGAGGTGCCCGCGTACGGGAAGGCGACGGTGCGGGTACCGCTGCCGGGTGACGACCGGGTCGCCCGGACCGACCACTGCGCCCTGGACCCGGCCGCCCCGCCCACGTCCTGACGGGCTCCAGGTGTGCTGTCCCGCCGGCCCCCGCTCACCCGCGCGGACAGGCCACCGTCGCTTTCCCGCGACTTGATCGGCCGGACAGGCCCTGGCCTCACCACGCCCCGGGACGCGGTGAACGACGCGCCGCCCGCACCGTCTTGTGCGGTGCGGGCGGCGCGTCGTGCGGCCGCGGCGGCTCCCCTCCGTGCTCCCGCGGCCGTCCCCCTGGAGGCAGTCGGGTCAGGCGGGCTCGTCCGTGGCGTGGATGTTGTCCGTGGTGGCCTCGCCGGTGCCCTCGTCCGCGGTGAGCGGGTTCTTGCCGCTCAGCGGCTCGCTGGTGGCGTGGATGTTGTTCGTGCTGACGGTGCCCGACTTGGTGTCGGTCGCGTGGATGTTGTCCGTGGTGTTCTCGTCGCTCATGTCGACTGCCTCCCCGTGCGGTTCCTGATCTGTGTCGAGCGCCCGGCCGGCAACTCCCCCGTGGGCCGCCGGCCGGGCAACTCGGGGCCGTTCACCCTATGGCACGGCCACCGGTCGTCCCGTCTGCCCCCCGACGCGACGGTTCGACATGTCCGAGACTGCCGGGCGGCGATAAACGAATGATGAACGCCCCGTCGGGCCTGCTCAGGCCACGGCCAGCGGGGCGAGCAGCGCGCGCACGGTCGCGGCCTCGGGCGCGCCCAGCGCCTCGAACAGGCCCAGCGACTCACGCCAGCACACCTGGGCCCGGCCGATGTGGCCGATGCCGTGCAGGGCGCGGCCGAGGACGACGAGCGCGTTGCCCCGCCGCCAGTCGCCGCCGATGTCCCGCAGCACGCTGAGCGCCGTCTCCGCGTTCGCCGCCGCCTGCGCCGGGCGCTGCGCGGCGAGATCGACCTCGGCCAGCCGGAACAGCGCCATGCCCTCCCACAGTTGCTGCCGGCTGTCCCGGAACACCGCCAGCGCCTCCTGCAGCCGCGTCGCGGCCTCCCCGTGCCGCCCGCTCTCGGTGAGCGCCAGGCCCAGCGCGTAACGGCCGTTGGCGCCCTTGAGCGCGTGCCCCATGTCGTCGTACGTGTCGGCGCCCTGTTGGGCCAGGGAGACCGCGCTGTGCGTGCGCCCGGTCGCCAGGTGGATGCGCGAGAGGTTGCACAGCGCGCTCGCCTCGCCCGGCCGGTCCAGGCAGGCGCGGAACCCCGCGATGGCGCGGGTGAGTTGCGCCTCGCCGTCGTCGTACCGGTTCTGGTAGAGCGCGATCACGCCGAGGGTGTTGTACGCCCAGCAGGCCGCCAGGGGATCGGTGCCGGTGCTGAGCTCCGCCGCCCGCTCGGCGGCCCGCACCGCCAGGTCGAAGCGGCCGGTGATGTGGTGGACGTAGGCGGTCATGATCAGGGCCCGCGCCTCGGCGTGCGGGTCGGCGGCCCGCGCCGCCGCGTCCCGCAGCGCCGCCGCGACCCCTTCGTAGGCCTTGGAGTTGGTGCCCGACTCGGCGAGGTCGACGGCCGCCCAGAGGGTGTCGACGGCCCGCCTGAGGAAGCCGGGCCGGGTGGACTGGCGGACGCAGGCGAGCAGGGAGACGGCCTCCGCGTACAGCCAGTCCTGCGCCCGGTGCCGGTCCTCGAAGACCAGACCCGGGTACTCCGCGGCCTCCAGGTGGTCCACCAGCCGGTCACCGGGCCGCTCGATCGCGTACACCCCCGCCGCCGTCGCCAGGTAGAAGTCCAGCAGCCGCGCGAGCGCCGCGTCCCGCTCGCTCGGCGGGTGCTCGTCCCGCTCCGCGCAGGCGCGCGCGTACAGGCGGACCAGGTCGTGGAACCGGTAGCGGCCGGGCGCCGCCGACTCCAGCAGGGAGGTGTCGACGAGGGACTCCAGCAGGTCCTCGGTCTCCTCCGCGGGCAGGTCCAGTACGGCCGCGGCGGCCGCCAGGGAGATGTCCGGGCCGTCCGCCAGGCCCAGCAGGCGGAAGGCGCGGGCCTGGGCCGGCTCCAGCTGGCCGTAGCCCAGTTCGAAGGTCGCCTTCACCGCCAGGTCCCCGGCCTGGAGCTCGTCCAGGCGGCGCCGCTCGTCGGCGAGCTTGGCCGCGAGCACCGACACCGTCCAGGTGCGGCGGGCGGCCAGGCGGGAGGCGGCGATGCGGATGGCCAGCGGCAGGAAGCCGCAGGCCGCCACCACGTCCAGGGCGGCCTCCCGCTCGGCGGCCACCCGCTCCTCGCCCACGATCCGGGTGAACAGCTCCAGCGCCTCGTCCGGGGACATCACGTCCAGGTCGACCAGGTGCGCGCCCGCCAGGTCCACCATCCGCACCCGGGACGTCACCAGCGCCGCGCAGCCGTCCGTGCCCGGCAGCAGGGGCCGCACCTGTGCCGCGTCCCGCGCGTTGTCCAGCAGCACGAGCACCCGGCGGCCGTCCAGGACCGAGCGGTACAGCGCCGCCCGCTCCTGGAGCGAGTCGGGGATCGCGGAGTCCGCGGTGCCCAGCGCCCGCAGGAAGGAGCCCAGCACCGTCTCCGGGTCCGCCGCGCGCGGGCCGGCGCCCTGGAGGTCGACGTAGAGCTGGCCGTCCGGGAAGGCGGCGCGCGCCCGGTGGGCCATGTGCACCGCCAGCGTCGTCTTGCCGACTCCGCCGATCCCGGCGAGCGCCGAGACCGCCATCACCCGGCCCTTGGCCGACGCCAGCACCTCGCTCAGCTCGGCCACGAAGGACGCCCGGCCGGTGAAGTCGGGCACGGTGGCCGGGAGCTGGGCCGGTCGGACCGGCACCACGACGGGCTCGGTCACCGGGGAGGAAGGCTCCGCGAGGGCCGGGTCCGCCTGGAGGATCCGCTGCTGGAGCTCGCGCAGGCCCGGACGCGGGTCCACGCCCAGCTCGTCGGCGAGCAGCCTGCGGGTGTCCGCGTAGACGGCGAGCGCCTCCGCCTGCCGGCCGCTGCGGTACAGCGCGAGCATCAGCAGTTCGCGCAGCCGCTCGCGCAGCGGATGGGCCGCCGTCAGCGCCGTCAGCTCCGACACCGCCTCCGCGTGGCAGCCCTGCTCCAGGTCCATGTCCAGGCGGGACTCCAGCAGTTGCAGGCGCCACTCCTCCAGGCGGACCCGCTGCGCCTGGGCGTACGGCCCCGGCACCCCGGCCAGCGGCTCCCCGTCCCAGCGGTCCAGCGCACGGTTCAGCAGGTCCCGGGCGCGGCCCAGGTCGCCGCCGGACCGGGCCTTCTCCGCCTCGGCCGCCCGGTCCTGCGCCGCCGTCAGGTCCAGCGCTCCCTCGCCCAGGCCCCGCACCGCGTACCCGCCCGACTCGCTGACCAGCACACCGGCGTCCAGTGCCTTGCGCAGCCGGGAGGCGTACGTCCGTACCGCCGCCAGGGCCTGCGACGGCGGCTCCTCGCCCCACACCGCGTCGATCAGCTCGGCCGCGGTCGCGGTGCGGCCCTCGCGCAGCAACAGGGCCGCGAGCAGCGCGCGTTGCTGGGGGGACCCGGTGGCCAGCGGCGCGTCGCCGCGCCAGGCGCGCACCGGGCCGAGCACGCTGAAGCGCAGCCGGTCCGGCTCCGCCGGGGAGCCGGGACGCCGCTGCTCCGGTACGCGCGGCACACCGTCCACGGCTCGCGGTACACCGTCCATGCCGTCCCCCTAGCCATCCTGACCGACCACGTCAGTTTGCCTTGTTCACGCCGGATGCGTCAGCCGCCCGCGACGCCGATCACAGGGCGGCACACGGGAGTCCACAAGCCCCACACATACTCTCCGCACCCGCGGCCGTGTCCCTGAGCGTCAAGTTCGGCCGCATCGCACCGTATTCAAATGACTGACGGCTCGTCAGGTTCATGAGGGGGCAACGCGCCGGACGACGGCAGCGACCACGGCAGCCCCGGTCTCGACCGGGTCGGTCCCTCACTCGTGACCCAGGAAGACCGGGTTGGTGAAGGCCGCCATCACCCCCGGCAGCGGCCCCGCAGCCGTCTCGTGCCGCACCTCCGCCCGGACGTAGGCCGCGTACGCCGGGGTGGTGTGCCACTCGACCACGCCCGAGCCGGAGACCGGGAGCGGGCCGCTGGTCAGCAGGACGCCCTGGTCGGTCACGAGACGGACCGAGCAGCGCGGGGCGCCCGACACCTCCAGACGCACCGTCACGGGCGTGCCGGGATCCACCCGCAGCCGCTCGCCGACGCCCGCGTGCTGGCCCCGGCCGCCCGACGCCGTGAAGGCCAGGGAGGCACTCTTCGACTCCGCCACGTACGAGCGGCCCGCGCGGATGCCCTCCTGGATCGCCTCCCGGGTCAGGTCGTCGGCCAGCACGACCGTCTGGGGCAGGCCGACCGCGTCCGGATCCCGGTGCGCGTCGCTGTTGCCCATCGCGGGTGTCCAGCCCCGCCCCTCGCGCACCGACACCACCAGCGCGCTGTCCCAGTCGGCCAGCGCCACCTCGTCGTCGGGCGTGAACGGCCCGTTCCACACCTCCACCGCGTCCGCCTCGCCGAAGCCGAACCTCCAGCCGCAGCCGACGCAGGTGGCGTGCGGGTGGGCCGGGACGACGAGGCCGCCGGCGGCGCGGATCCGGCGGGCGAAGCGGCCGAAGCGGTTGTCCCGGGCCCGGTAGCGCCAGTCGACGAAGGTGCCCGGGTCGGTGCCGAGGGCCACGACGTGCCCGTTCCTGGTCGTCACCTCCTCGCCCAGCATGATCAGCAGGTCGTCGCCCGCCTGGTCCGCCCAGTGCGGATGGGAGGAGTGGGTGTTGTGCTCCGAGGAGTTGATGAAGTCCAGGCCCGCCGCGCGGGCCAGCGCCGCGATCTCGGCGGGGGTGCGGCGGCCGTCGGAGTGCCAGGAGTGCAGGTGGCAGTCGCCGCGGTACCAGGCCCGGCCCCGGCCCCTGGCCCGCCCCGGCGGGTACACCGGCTTCGGCGTGGTGCCCGGCTCGCCGAACGTCAGGGTGACCGTCAGCTCGTACGACAGGCCCTGCGGGGCCACCGTGTAGGGCGCCAGGGCGACGTGCCAGGTGCCCTCGCCCACCGGACCCGGGACGTAGCCGGGCGTGGCGTCGTCCGCGCGGACGAAGAACTCCGGGCGGGCGCCGCCCGACCAGCCGCGGAAGCCCCGGCCGCCCAGTTCGGTGCCGTGCTCGTCGAAGACGCCGATGTCGAGCGCGTTGCCGGGGGTGCCGGCCGGGACGGACGGCTTGTCGTAGGTGTAGGAGACCCTGAGCTCCCGCACGCCGGAGGGGACTTCGACCGGGACGTACACGTAGTCCGGCGACCCGGGCGGCAGGGTGCCGCGGATCGTCCGGGTCCGCCGGTCGCCGTCCGCCGCCTCGGCGCCGCTCGCGAAGGTCACGCTTCCCAACGTAAGGGCCGCCGCGGCCCCCGTCACGAACAGGGCGCGTCTGCCGGGCCCGTGGTGGTGGTCGTCCTGGCACAGGCCGCTGCTCCCGGGGGTCGTGGGTGGTGCCGTTCAACCCTGGTGTTCAGGCGTGAACCATCGGGGACGGGAAGGTGATCGCGGGCTTCAGGGGAGCGGGGGACGACGGTTTCCGGACAGATGGTCCCGACCGGTCGGTATGGACTCGGGCGGCTTCCGCCGGTACAAGAGGGGGCATCAGCCGCGCACCGAGAGGCCGCCGCCATGCAGATCGCCGTCACGATCTTCCTCACCGACGAGACCGTCGCCCCCACCGTGCTCGCCCGTGAGCTGGAGCAGCGCGGCTTCGCCGGGCTCTACCTGCCGGAACACACCCACATCCCGGTCGAGCGGACCACCCCGTACCCGGCGGGCGGGGAGCTGCCGCGCGAGTACGGCCGCACCCTCGACCCCTTCGTCGCCCTCGGCCAGGCCGCCGCGGTGACCGAGCGGCTCGGCCTCGGCACCGGCATCACCCTGGTCGCCCAGCACGACCCGATCGGCCTCGCCAAGCAGATCGCGACCCTGGACCACCTCTCCGGCGGACGCTTCACCCTCGGCCTCGGATTCGGCTGGAACGTGGAGGAGGCCGCCGACCACGGCGTCGACTGGCGCGGCCGGCGCGACCTCGTGCGGGACCGGATGGCGCTGATGCGCGCCCTGTGGAACGAGGAACCGGTCGCCCACCAGGGCCCCTTCGGGAGCGTGCGGGCGAGCCTGGCCTTCCCCAAACCGGTGCAGAAGCCGCGCGGGCCGGTCGCCGGGCCGCGCACCCTCGTCGGCGGGGCGGCCGGCCCGAAGCTCTTCGCGCACATCGCTGAGTACGCCGACGGGTGGCTGCCGATCGGCGGGCGCGGCCTGGCGGAGTCGCTGCCGGTGCTGCGCGCCGCCTGGGCCGACGCCGGGCGCGACCCGGCCGCCCTCCACGTCGTCCCGTACGCCGTCCTGCCCACCCCCGGCAAGCTCGCGCACTACGCGGACCTCGGCATCGAGGAGGTCGTGGTCCAACTGCCGGCGGCGGGGGAGGCCGAGGTACTGCGCGCCCTGGACGGCTTGGCGGCCCTCCTGGGGGCCTGACGGGACGCGGCTCCGGGGGCCTGACGGGACTCCGCCCGGCCGATCACCGCGATCGTATGCTCGAAGAATGACGACCTCCGCGGCCTCCGGAACCGGCCCCACCGAGAACTCCATGCGTCGCGCCCTCAAACGCGCCCGGGACGGCGTCGCCCTCGACGTCACGGAGGCGGCGGTGCTGCTCCAGGCGCGCGGCGAGCACCTGCGGGACCTGGCCGCGTCCGCCGCCCGGGTGCGGGACGCGGGGCTGGAGGCGGCCGGCCGGCCCGGCGTCATCACCTACTCGAAGAGCGTCTTCGTCCCGCTGACCCGGCTGTGCCGGGACAAGTGCCACTACTGCACGTTCGTCACCGTGCCGGGCAGGCTGCGCCGCGCCGGGCACGGGATGTTCATGTCGCCGGACGAGGTCCTCGACATCGCCCGCCGGGGCGCCGAACTCGGCTGCAAGGAAGCCCTCATCACCCTCGGCGACAAGCCGGAGGACCGCTGGCCGGAGGCGCGCGAGTGGCTCGACGCGCACGGCTACGACGACACCATCGCCTACGTCCGCGCCGTCTCCGTCCGCATCCTGGAGGAGACCGGGCTGCTGCCCCACCTCAACCCGGGCGTCATGACCTGGACGGACTTCCAGCGCCTCAAGCCCGTGGCCCCGTCCATGGGCATGATGCTGGAGACGACCGCCACCCGCCTGTGGTCCGAGCCCGGCGGCCCCCACCACGGATCCCCCGACAAGGAGCCCGCCGTACGCCTGCGCGTCCTGGAGGACGCCGGCCGCTCCTCCGTCCCCTTCACCTCCGGCGTCCTCATCGGCATCGGCGAGACGTACGAGGAGCGCGCGGAGTCCCTGTTCGCGCTGCGCAAGGTCGCCCGCGCCCACCACGGCATCCAGGAACTGATCATCCAGAACTTCCGCGCCAAGCCGGACACGGCCATGCGCGGTATGCCGGACGCCGAACTGGACGACCTGGTCGCCACGGTGGCCGTGGCCCGGCACGTCATGGGCCCGTCCGCCTGCCTCCAGGCCCCGCCCAACCTGGTCGACGCCGAGTACGAGCGGCTCATCGGCGCCGGCATCGACGACTGGGGCGGGGTCTCCCCGCTCACCATCGACCACGTCAACCCCGAGCGCCCCTGGCCGCAGATCGAGCAGCTGGCCGAGCGGTCGGCGGCCGCCGGCTTCGAGCTGCGCGAACGGCTCTGCGTCTACCCGGAGTTCGTCACCCGCGGCGAGCCCTGGCTCGACCCGCGGCTGCTGCCGCACGTGCGGGCGCTGGCGGACCCGCGGACCGGGCTGGCGCGCGAGGACGCCGTGGTGGAGGGCCGGCCGTGGCAGGAGCCGGAGGAGGCGTTCACCTCCTCCGGGCGTACGGATCTGCACACGTCGATCGACACCGAGGGCCGTACGTCGGACCGGCGCGCCGACTTCGACGAGGTGTACGGCGACTGGGACGCCCTGCGCGAGGCGGCCGCCCCCGGGATGGCGCCGGAGCGCATCGACACCGACGTACGGGCCGCCCTGCGCACGGCCGCGGACGACCCGACGCGGCTGACGGACGAGGAGGCCCTGGCGCTCCTCCACGCGGACGGCCCGGCGCTGGACGCGCTGTGCCGGATCGCGGACGACGTGCGCAGGTCCGCGGTGGGGGACGACGTGACGTACATCGTCACCCGCAACATCAACTTCACCAACGTCTGCTACACCGGCTGCCGTTTCTGCGCCTTCGCGCAGCGCCGCACCGACGCCGACGCCTACACCCTCTCCCTGGAGCAGGTCGCCGACCGCGCCCAGCAGGCGTGGGACGTGGGCGCGGTGGAGGTGTGCATGCAGGGCGGCATCCACCCGGACCTGCCGGGCACCGCGTACTTCGACATCGCGCGGGCCGTGAAGGAGCGGGTGCCGGGCATGCACGTGCACGCCTTCTCCCCGATGGAGGTCGTCAACGGCGCCACCCGCACCGGCATGTCCGTCCGGGAGTGGCTGACGGCGGCGAAGGAGGCCGGCCTCGACACCGTCCCCGGCACGGCCGCGGAGATCCTGGACGACGAGGTCCGCTGGATCCTCACCAAGGGCAAGCTGCCGGCGGCGACCTGGATCGAGGTCGTCACCACGGCCCACGAGCTGGGCATCCGCTCGTCGTCGACGATGATGTACGGCCACGTCGACCAGCCCCGCCACTGGCTCGGCCATCTGCGCACCCTCGCCGGCATCCAGCAGCGCACGGGCGGCTTCACCGAGTTCGTCACGCTCCCCTTCATCCACACCAACGCCCCCGTCTACCTGGCGGGCATCGCCCGCCCGGGCCCGACCACCCGCGACAACCGCGCGGTGACGGCCATGGCGCGCCTCCTGCTCCACCCGCACATCCCCAACATCCAGACCAGCTGGGTGAAGCTCGGCACCGAGGGCGCGGCGGAGATGCTCCGCTCCGGCGCCAACGACCTGGGCGGCACGCTGATGGAGGAGACCATCTCCCGCATGGCGGGGTCCTCCTACGGCTCGTACAAGTCGGTCAAGGACCTGATCGCGGTGGCGGAGGCGGCCGGACGCCCGGCGAAGCCGCGGACCACGGTCTACGGCGAGGTCCCCGAGGAACGGCAGCGCACCGCGACGGCCTCGGACGGCCACCTGCCGGAGCTGCTGCCGGTCCTGGACTGACCACCGGGCCGCCGGAGCGGGGGCCGGCCCACAGTACGATGATCCGGCCCCCGCCGGAGGGGTCGCACAGTAGCCGAGGAGATGCGTGCCCATGCCTGCCCGAATACCGTCGTGGGCCTGGGTCGGCGGTCTGACCGTGGGAGCGGTCGCCGCGGTCGTCGTGCTGGCGGTGCAGGCGGACCACGGACCGCACCCGACGGCCGGCACCGCCCGGCCGAGCGCCTCCGCGTCGGCGGGCGCGCGTCCTTCCGCCACCCCGAGGAAGCCCGCTCCGCCGGCCGTGCCGCCCGGCACCGGGACCGGCCGCCGGATCGTCTACTCCGTCGGGCAGCACCGGGTCTGGCTGGTCGACGCGAGCGACTCGCCCAGCCGCACGTTCACGGTCTGGCCCGGCACGGTCGACCCGGACCCCGGCACCTACGCCGTCTCCCACCGCCTGGCCGCCACCACCGGCTCCGACGGCGTCCAGGTCGAGCACATCGTCTACTTCGCCGCCAAGTCCGGCGTCTCCGTCGCCTTCTCCAACGCCGTGGACGGCTCCTCGCCGCCCCCGCCCGCCGCGGGCAGGCAGACCGGCGGCATCCGCATGCCCAAGCCCGACGGCACGGCCCTGTGGACCTTCACCTCGGCCCCGACGAAGGTGACGGTCGTCAAGTAGGAACCGGCCGGCGGCCGAAATCGGTTGCGGGTGGAAGCGCGTGGGCTCTGTCATGCGGGCATGAGCAGAATCGCCGAGGTCATCGTGCTGGCGCAGGACGCCGACGAGATCATGGAGCCCCGGCCACCCGGCGGTGCGCGAAGGAGACCGCGGGTCGAAGACCCCTCCCGCCCCCCGGCCTGGTGAGCGGCCGCCCCTCGCCCCCTCGCTCCACGGAGATCGCGCGGCCCCGTGGCCCGGCGGCGCACGTGGGCAACGTCACCTGCCACGCCTGAGAAGTCTTCACGGTGTGACCATCCGGGCTCCACTTCCGGTACCGATCCTGGTCCTGAACACACCGTTCCCGTTCGAATACAGTGCTGAGCTGTCGTACGTACGGACGGTGCCGGGAGGAGGCCAGGGTGAGTGCGACGTCCGGTGCCGTCTGGGGACGCGGTGAGCAGCAGGACTTTCGCAGCCGGGTGCGCGGCACCCTGCTCGGGGTGGCCGTGGGGGACGCCCTGGGGGCGCCGGCGGACCGGCTGGACCTCGCCGGGATCCGGGAGGCGTACGGGGCCGAGGGGCTGGCCGACCTCGCCCCGTCCTACGGGCGGCGCGGCGCCGTCACCCACTTCACCCAGCTCACCCTCTTCTCCCTCGACGGGCTGATCAGGGCGCAGGTCCGCCGGGACACCGGCGTCTGGCACCCGCCGACCGATCTGCACCGGGCGTATCTGCGCTGGGCCGCCACCCAGCGGGACTGGGGCCCCGACGAGCGCCGCAAGGACGACGGCTGGCTGGCCCGCGAGGAGTGGCTCTACGCCCGTCGCGATCCCACCCGGGCGCTGCTCACCGGGTTCGGCGACGAGACCATGGGCACGCTGGAGGTGCCCAAGAACCCGGGCGAGCCCGGCCCCGAGGCGGCCGGCCGCTCCGCCCCCTTCGGCCTGCTGGTCGGCTGGGAGCCCCAACTCGTCATGCAGCTCGCCGTGGAGTGCGCGGCGCAGACCCACGGCCACCCCACCGCCTGCCTGACGGCGGGCGCGTACGCCGCGATCGTGCACGCCCTCGCCCGCGGCGACGGCCTCGACGGCGCCGTGCAGAAGACGCTGGCGCTGCTCGCCGTGCGCCCCGGCCACCAGCCGGTGTCGGATGCCCTCCAGCACGCCCTGGGCGCGGTGCGGCAGGGGATGCCGACCCCCTCCCGGGTGGAGGAGCTGGTGGGGGAGGGCACGGCGGAGGGGCTGCTGGCCGCCTCCGTGTACTGCGCCCTCGTCGGCGAGGACGTCCGGCACGGGCTGTGCCTCGCGGTGAACCAGAGCGGGCCCTCGGGCGCGGCCGGCGCCCTCACCGGCGGTCTGCTGGGCGCCCTGCACGGCGAGACGGCCCTCCCGCCGGCCTGGCTGGCCGAGCTGGAGGGCCGTCCCACGCTGCTGGTCCTGGCGGACGACTTCGCGATGGAGATGACCCAGGGGCCCGCCCTGCACGGACCCGCCGGGTCGTCGCCGGGGTGGCTGGCCCGATATCCGCGCGGGGCCTGACCGGCCGGAGGACCGGACACGTACGTCGACGGGCTGCGGCAGGGCACAAGCCGAGCCCCCTCGGCGAGGACGGCGAACTGGTCGAGAGGGCTCTTGCGACGGTGCTTGTGCGGTTGACGACGGTGCCGGGGTCGGTCCCGGCGTGGACGAGGATCAGGAAGACCCTCCCCTCACGCCTTGACGGAGGCCACGAAGGCGTTCCACGCCGCGGCGGGGAAGCCCAGCACCGGGCCTGCGGGGACCTTGGAGTCCCGGACCGCCATGGCCGCGACCACCGGTGACTTGACCTCGACGCACGCGCCGTTGCCCGTGGAGTACGAGGACTTGGTCCACGTGTCCGTGGCGCCCTGACGAATTGCCATTTCTGCTCCGGATTGCAAGTTGTCGAATTGCTGTCACCGCACGACGCGTTCCCCTTCGGGGACCCACCACGCGGTTTGCGCCAACCTTGATGTGCGTTGGCGTGATCGACGCTACTCGCCACGCTCGGCATCCGAAGCGACTATTCACTCGACCGGATGGCATATACCACTGGAGCTTCCAATTCGGCCGGGCGAAGGTGTAATGTGCGCGCATTTCTCAGCGTGCGTAGTCCTTGGCGATGTCCGCGATGAACTGGCGCGACTGCTCCACGTTCAGGGCCTGCGCCCGAAGGTGCTCGTACATCACGCTGTACTTCTGGACGTCGTTCGCCTTCTCCAGATACAGGTCGCTCGTGACGCCCTCGATGTAGACGACGCTGGAGTCGGCCGCGTCCGGGAACTCCAGGATCGCGTACTGGCCGTTGAGGCCCGGATGAGAGCCCATGTCGAACGGGATGACCTGTACGGTCACATGCGGCAGGTTCGACTGCTCGACGAGGTGCTCGAGCTGATCGCGCATCAGGGAGCGGTTGCCGACCACCCGGCGCAGCGCGGCCTCGTCCAGCACCGTCCACAGGCGCAGCGGGTTCTCGGCGGCGGAGATTCGTTCCTGCCGCCGCATCCGGACCTGGACGCGCTTCTCGATGTCCGCGGAGGCCGTCTCGGGCAGCGCTCCCGCGATGAGCGCCTCGGCGTACTGCCGGGTCTGGAGCAGCCCCGGCACCACCTGCGGGTCGTACACTCTCAGGCTCGCCGCGTCCGTCTCCAGGCCGATGTAGACGCTGTAGGGGATGTCGCCGAAGGAGTGCCACCAGCCCTGCTGGCGCGAGTCCTTGGCCATCTGCATCAGCGAGTCGACGATCCGGTGGTCCTCCACCTCGTAGACCCCGCACAGGTCGCGGACGTCGCGCTGGCTGATACTGCGCCGCCCGTTCTCCAGACGGCTGATCTTCGACTGCGACACCAGCAGCCGCTCGGCCACTTCCTCGGCCGTCATGCCCTTGAGCTCGCGGAGCCTGCGCAGCTCCTGGCCCAGCCGGCGCCGCCTGACGGTGGGATTGACATTGGACGCCACGGGACGCGCACCTCCGGCTGCATACTTCTACTTTGCGTATCTGCTGCTGAGCAGACTGCCACCACGGTGCTTCTTACCGCTGGAAAACGCCGGATATGCGGCACGTACGCGTCAGTTCGGCCGATCGCCCGGGAGACCTGGACATGCGGCCGGGCGGGGTGGCGGGATCTCGTGATCCCGCCACCCCGCTCGCCGGTGGCTTCCGTACCGGGTCATGGGGACTGACGGCGCGGCGCTGGGTGGTGCGGGGCGCGCGGCTCGGCGCGCCGGCGGTGCTGTGGTGCCGGTGCGGCTAGTGGGCCACGACGCGCGCCATGGATCCGTGGCGCGGCTGCATCGGAACACCGCGGGCGGGTTCCGCTGCCGACCTCACGCCGGGGGCCTGGCGGCCCGTCGGGCCCGGGCTGCGGCGCGGCTGGGCCGCAGCGCCGTTCTGGACGTCCATCACGGCGTGCGCGACGAGCCCGCCCATCGGGTCGTGCCTGATCAGATCCCGCAACCGGGAACGCGACGAGCGTCCTTCGTTGCCCGGGTACAGGTGTTTGCCGAGGCCGACCGCGTGCGCCAGGGCGGCGAGCGCCGCGGTCCGCGGGTCCGGCGGTACGCCGGTGCGGATCGCGGAGTCCAGCCGGGACCTGATCTCCCGGCTGATGGCGGTGTCCGTCGCCTGGTAGCGAGTCGTCGGCAGCACCCCGCACATCTGGCCGGGCACGGCGGCGACCATGCCGCACCGCTCCAGATGCGTCAGGTAGATCTGGCGGAGCCCGAGACGCGGCCCGCCGATCCAGTGGACGGCCCGTACCGGAGCGCCGCGCCTTCGCAGCAACTCCAACGCGCAGTCCAGAGTTGGATCTCCTGTCGGCCGTGGTGCCACCACGGCGATACGATCCCCGTCTGGGGCTATCCGTCCGGCCAGCGCCAGCTCCACTAGCTGTGCTCCGGCCAGACCGAGGTCGAGCGACTGCGGCTGCGCAGTGGTACCCGTGGCCGGGTCCAGTGCCAGCAGCAGAAGCTCCTCCGGAAGTGTTCTGCGGCTCCTGCCCATCCATGCCTCCCCGCGTGGATGAAAGACAGGGTGACCCCTCTCACATTGGTCTGTCGAGGGCGCGTGACCGGTTCGTGAGGGAACCGATAGATATGTCGTTCTCGTCTACCGCACGGGTATAGCCCGCACACAGGACACTGGTACATGGTTCGGACAGCGGTACGGCCGGGTGGGTACGGCCGCTTCGGCCGGGCGGTGGTTCACGGTTGGGTAGGCGCACGCGGGGCGTGCGGCGCGAGGAGGAGGCATCGGTGGCGGGCGAGTCCCCCGACAGGTCGAAGCAGCGCGAGTCGTCGGCAGAACCGACGTCGGGGAGCGCGGGTCCGGTTCCCGAGGCCAGGGGCGAGGGGCGCGAAGTCCGCGACCCCCGGCTCGCGCTGGCGGGGAACTCCGAGGCGTCCGGGGCGTCCGGGAAGCGCGGCGGCGTCGACACGGCGACGAAGGTGCTCTCCGTGCGCGACGTGGTGCCCGAGGCCACGAAGGCCGAGGGCAGGGCCCCCGAGGACACCGAGGACGCCGAGGCTGCGGCGAAGGCCGCTGACGGTGGCGAGGACGCCGACGCGGAGGTCGGCTCCCGTGGCGAGACCGAGTCCGAGTCCGAGACCGAGACCGAGACCGAGACCGAGTCCGAGACCGAGTCCGAGACCGAGTCCGAGTCCGAGTCCGAGGGCGAGGGCGAGTCCGAGGGCGCGGCCGGTGACGCGCGCCTGCGCGACGCGGTGGCCGCCTGGGTGGACTCCGCGGACGGTGGCAAGGGCGGGCCGGCGGAGGCGAAGGCCGCCGAGGACGTCGAGGAGTCCGGCGAGGACTCCGACGCGACCGAGGACGCGAAGGGTGAAGCCGCGGCCGGGACCGAGGAGTCCGACTCCGACACCGGCACTGGAACCGAGGTGGCCGCCGACGCCGACGAGGATGCCGAGGAGGCCGCCGCCGACACCACGGCCGCGACGGACGAGGACGCCACCGAGGACGAGCCCCGGGACAAGGCCGAGGCCGCCACCGCCCCCGAGGGTGCCCCCGAACCCGAGGACGCCCCCCAGGGCTCCCCGAAGGCCTCTCCGAAGGACGCCCCCAAGCCCCCTGCCGGGGACGCGCCGAAGGTCGACGCCGCCCCCGAGGCCGACGACGCCGACGAAGCCGAAGGATCCCCGGAAGCCGACGAAGCCGACGAGGCGGACCAAGCTGACGAAACCCGCGAGGCTCCCGAAGGCGGTGAAACCTCCAAGTCCGACGGCGAGCCCAAGCCCAAGCCCAAGCCCCCCGTCGACCAGCCCACCACCATGCTGAAGCTGGGCGGCGCCGCCAAGTCCCGCCCCGCCGTGGACCAGCCGACCACCATGCTGAAGCTCGGCGGCAAGAGGCCCGAGTCCGACGCCGAGCGCACCGGCAAGAAGCCCGAGTCCGACACCGAGCGCACCAGCAAGTTCGTCGCGCTCAAGCCGCTGGACGCGCCCGAGACGCGCCGGCCGAAGCCGTCCGCGCCCGCCGCCGAGGCCACGACCGCGCTGCCGAAGGTGCCGGCGGACGCCACCGCCCCCGTCCCGCAGCTCGGCCCCGAGCGCACCACCCAGCAGCCCCTGCCGCCGAAGCCGCCGCTGGACCTGCTGGCGGAGCTGACGAACACTCCGCCGCCGCCGGAGACCCCGCTGCGCACCGCCGTGCGCCGGGTCAAGATCTGGACCCCGCTGGTCATCCTGCTCGCGATCGTCTTTGCGATCGCGCAGGCCCTGCGGCCGCTGCCCACGCCCACCCTCGCCCTCACCGCGAAGGACAGCTACACCTTCGACGGCAGCCGGGTGAACCTGCCCTGGCCGACCGAGGGCCAGGGCTGGATGGACGTCAACGGCATCGGCACGATGGACCACTTCGGCAAGCAGACGCCGGTCGCCATCGGCTCGGTCGCCAAGACCATGACCGCCTACATCGTCCTCAAGGACCACCCGCTGAAGCCGGGTCAGGAGGGCCCGCGGATCACGGTCGACGCGACGGCGGAGAAGGAGGGCGGTTACGACAAGGACAACGAGTCCACACTCAACACCGTCAAGGAGGGCGACAAGCTCACCGAGAAGCAGGCGCTGTCCGCCATCATGGTTCCCTCCGCGAACAACATCGCCCGGCTGCTGGCGCGTTGGGACGCGGGCTCGGAGGCGGCGTTCGTCAAGAAGATGAACGCCACCGCCAAGGAACTCGGGATGACCGGCACGACGTACACCGACCCCTCGGGTCTGAAGGAGACGACCGTCTCCACGGCCGAGGACCAGGTGAAGCTCGGCAACGCGGTGGTGGAGATCCCGGCGCTCGTCGCCATCACCAGCGCGTCCAGCTGGAAGGACCCCTCCGGGCGCAACTGGCCCAACTACAACCAGCTTCCGTACGCCATCGGCGCCATCGGCATCAAGACCGGAACGACCACGGCGGCCGGCGGCAACCTGCTCTTCGCCGCCCACAAGAAGGCCGGCGGCCAGACGGTCACGGTCGTCGGCGCCATCCTCGGCCAGCACAAGCCGTCGATCCTCGACACGGTCAACGCGGTCAGCAAGACCGCGCTGGTCGCCGCGCAGAACGCGCTCACCTCGGCGAAGATCCTGAAGAAGGGCGACGTCGTCGGCTATGTGGACGACCAGCTCGGCGGCCACACGCCGGTCGTCGTCACCGAGGACGTCCCCGCGGTCGGCTGGGCGGGCCTGAAGGTGAAGCTGTCCTTCGCCTCCGACCAGGTGCCCCACATCGCGAAGGCCGGCACCAAGGTGGGCACGCTCACTGTCGGTGACGGCTCCGGCGGTGCCGTCCGGGTCCCGGTCGCCCTCCAGGAGGACCTCACCGAACCCGGCTTCACGGACAAGCTGACCCGCATCCTCTGACGGACCTCACCGTCCTCGGCCGGCCCGCCTCACCGGCCCGCCCCGGCCGGCCCGCGGGTCACCGGGGCACCGGACCCGCCGACGCCCACTCCCCGTCGGGCGGCCCCACTCCAGGGGCTGCCCGGCGGGGTGCGTGCTAGCGTCACGAAACGGGGCACGTCATGGGTCGCGGGACCCGGCCGCGCACGGACGGGGAAAGGCCGGGCACCCGAACGGGACGCGGCCGAGAACAGAATGACGGGACACGGGGAGTGCCTTCAGGTGGCCACTGCGGAGCCGACACGCGCCGACGACGCCGATCCGGGCCCGGAGACCGGCCCGCGAATACGCCTGTCCACGACAGGCACGGACGGTGACCACGGCCCCGTTCACCCGAACGGCCGTACGCCCCGGGGGTCCTGGGGCAGCACCGGCGTCCTGGCCGTCCGGGAGCGGATGCTGCGGCACCCCGCGCTGTCCGTCACCGCCCTCTCGGGCCTGCTCCACGTCGTCTGGTTCTTCACCTTCGCCAACAGCGGCGGCGACCTCGCGGCACAGGACGCCTGGGCCGAGTTCGTCGGCCGCCACCCCGACTCGGCGTACAACCTCGCCTGGTACGGCGGGATGCACCCGGTGTCGTACAGCGTGGTGTCGCCGTATCTGATGTCCGTCCTCGGCGTCCGTACGACCATGATGATCGCGGGGACGGTGTCGGCGGGCCTGCTCACGATGGTCCTCATCCGCAGCCGCTCGGTGCGCAATCCGCTGTGGGCCGCGCTGGCCGGGGTCTTCGGGCTGCTGTGCAACGCGGTGTCCGGCCGGGTCACCTTCGGCCTGGGCACGACGTTCGCGCTGGGCGCGGTCGCGGCCGTCTTCTGCTGGCCGTACCGCTGGCGCTACAAGCGCTGGGCGAAGGCGCTGGTGGCGGCCCCGCTGGCCGCGCTCGCCACCATGTCCTCACCCGTCGCCGGGCTGTTCGTGGGCCTGGTGGCCGTGGCGCTGTTCCTGCAGAAGCGCCGGCCGGGCGCCTGGGCGCTGGGACTGGCGCCCGCCGCGGTCGTCGCCGTGTCGGCCTGGCTGTTCCCCTTCTCGGGCACCCAGCCCATGACGTTCGCCTCGGTGCTCCTGCCCCTGTTCTACTCGATCCTGTGTGTCGTCCTGGTCCCCGAGGAGTGGACGACGGTCCGTCTGACGGCCGGGGTGTACGGCCTGTCGGTCGTCCTGGTCTGGCTCGTCAGCTCCCAGATCGGCTCGAACATCACCCGGCTGTCGATGCTGTTCGCCGGGGTGGTCCTGGTGGCGGCCCTGCCCTTCGCCGTCCCGCGCTCCCGCACCTGGTACGCCCTCGCGGTGGCCTTCGCCGGATTCGTCGGCTGGATCGGCTTCAAGTCGGTCGACGACATCGTCCACACCACCCCCGTCGCCTCCTGGGCGCGCGAGCTGGCGCCGCTCGTCCACCAGTTGCAGCAGGTCGGCGCGGAGAAGGGCCGCGTCGAGGTGGTCCCGGCCCGCTCCCACCGCGAGGCCTCCGCGCTCGCGCCGTACGTCAACCTGGCCCGCGGCTGGAACCGCCAGGCCGACATGGAGCGCAACCCGCTCTTCTACGACGACACCCTCAACTCCGCGAACTACCACGAGTGGCTCCAGCGCTGGGCCGTCCACTACGTGGTGCTGCCCAAGGGCGAACCGGACGGCGACGGCGGCGAACGCGAACGCACGCTTGTGCAGCGGGGTATGCCGTACCTCACGCAGATCTGGGGCGACGCCAACTGGCAGCTGTTCCGGGTGACCGACCCGGCGCCGCTCGCCGAGCCCGGCGCCGTCGTCGACCGCGCCGAGCAGGGCGAACTGACCATCGAGGTGCGCCACGCGGGCCGCATCCTCATCCGCATCCCGTACTCGCCCTGGCTGAGCCTGGTGGACTCCGAGGGCAAGAGCCTCAAGCCGCCCCAGGAGACCGTGGCCTCCCGGCACCGGCCCGAGGGCGCGCCGAAGACGTACGTCAACGTCAACGGCTGCCTGCGGGAGACCGAGCAGGACGCCAAGGGCGACCGATGGACGGAACTGCTGGCGCCGAAGGCGGGCACCTACCGTCTGGCAGCGCCGTACCAGCTGCCCCGGGGCACCCCGTGCCCCGAGGAACTGAGGTGACGCCCGGGTGAGCCGTGGCACGGCTCGATCCGCTTACGGCCCGAGCCGTGCCACCGCCCGATCCGGACCGGCCCTAAGACCGGCCGAGCTGCGCCTCGACGGCCGTGACGACCTCGGCGGCCTCCGGGTCGGTCTGCGGGGAGAAGCGGGCGGCGACCCGGCCGTCCCGCCCGATCAGGAACTTCTCGAAGTTCCAGCGGATGTCCCCGCTGTGCCCCTCCGCGTCGGCGAAGCCCACCAGACGGTCGTAGAGCGCGTGCCGCCCGGCCCCGTTGACCTCGACCTTCTCGGTCATGGGGAAGGTGACGCCGTACGTGGCCGAGCAGAACTCGGCGATCTCCTCGGCGCCGCCCGGCTCCTGCCCGAGGAACTGGTTGCACGGCACCCCGAGCACGGTGAAGCCCTGCGCGGCGTACCGCTCGTGCAGCCGCTCCAGGCCCGCGTACTGCGGGGTCAGGCCGCACTTGGACGCCACGTTCACGACGAGGACGGGCCGTCCCGCGTACCTCTTCAGGTCCGCCGACCCGCCCTGGAGGGCGCCGATCTCCACCTCGAGGGGTGCGGCGCCGTTGCTGTCTGCAGTGGTCATGGCCGGATGCTAACCCCGCCCGTCCGGGCGTCCACGCGCCGCCCCGCCGTCCCGCTCACCCCGTGCCCCCGCGGTGGCCACGAGGACCTGGCCCGCGCCGGTGCGGACGTACAGGACAGAGCGGCCCGCACGGCGGCGTTCCACCAGGCCCGCGTCCAGGAGCACCTTCAGGTGGCGGCCGACGGAGCCGAGGGCCTGTCCGGTGACGGCGGTCAGCTGGGTCGTGCTGAGCGGGGAGTCGAGCAGCACCAGCACCCGGGCCCGGCCGGGACCCAGCAGCGCGCCGAGCGCCGTGGGCACGCGGGCCCGCCGCCCGCCGCCGTCGGCGAGGGCGCCCGCGCACGGGTAGACGACGGCGTAGCGGCGCGGCTCCTCCCAGGACACCCAGCCGGTCTGCGGGGTGACCGGCACGAAGACGAGCCGGGCGCCGGAGATCTCGCGCGGCGGGTACTCGTGCGCGTTGACCTGGAGCCGGCTCTCGCCCAGCCAGCGCGTCCCGGGCCGCAGCGCGTCCAGCACGGCGGCCCAGCCGCCTCGGCTCACCTGCGCGGTCCGCGCCACCACGTCGGCCTCCAGGACGCGCCGCCGCCGGTCCCAGTCCGGGCGTACGGCGTCGGCCCAGACGTACTCCAGGAGCCGGGCCGCACGCTCGGGCAGGTCGTCCCGCGCCAGCCACGGGGATTCCCCCAGCCGCTCGGCGGCGCCGGCGGGCGGCGGCTCGGCGAGCGAGACCCGCAGGTCCGCGCGGGCCCGCGCCGGGTCGGCCGCGCGCACCCGGGCGACTCCGGCCTCGAAGCTCTCCGCGTCCTCCGGGGTGGGCGTGAGGAAGTCGGCGATCCAGCTCCGGCCCAGCCCGGCGCGCACCAGCCACGCGGTGACGGGATCGCGCGCCAGCCGCCGGCGGTAGGCGGGCAGGTGCGCGCGCAGCCACGCCTGCTCACCGGGGTGCCCGCCCACGCCCGCGTGCAGCAGCTTCAGGCACGCGAAGGTCTCGGCGAGCGGGGAGAGCACGAAACGGCTGCCGGCGAGCGTGTCCGCGCTGACCTGCCACCAGCCCATCGGCCCCCCGGCGTCACACGACGTTTCGCACCCGCGCGAAACAATAACGTCCGGTGCCGGGCCCGGCCGAGACTCCGCACCATGCGCAGCTACCAGGACCTCTTCCGCACGCGGGAGTTCACCCCGCTCTTCCTCTCCTCCTCCGCGCAGGCCGTGGCCCAGACGGTGGGCGGTCTGGCGCTCGGCACGCTGGTGTACCGGTCGACCCACTCGCCGCTGCTGTCCGCGGTGAGCATGTTCGGCCCGTCGCTCGCCCAGGTCCTCGGCGCGACCCTCCTCCTCTCGGGCGCGGACCGGCTGCCCCCGCGCCGGGCGCTGGCGGGCATCTCCCTGACGTTCGCGGCGGGCACCGCGCTCCTGGCGCTGCCCCGCCTGCCGCTGTGGGCGGTCTTCGCCGTCGTCCTCGTGGAGGGCCTGGTCGCGTCTCTGGGCGGGGGAGTCCGCTGGGGTCTGCTGAACGAGATCCTGGCCAAGGACGGTTATCTGCTGGGGCGTTCGGTGTTCAACATGATGAACGGGGTCATGCAGATCGCCGGGTACGCGACGGGCGGGCTGCTCGTGGCGGTCCTGTCCCCGCGGCTCTCGCTCGCCCTGGCGGCCGTGCTCTACACGGCCGCGGCCGCCGGGTTCCGCCTGGGTCTCGGCCGCCGTCCGCCCCGGTCCCAGGGCCGCCCATCGGTGTCGGCGACCTGGCGCACCAACGCACGCCTGTGGTCGCACCGTCCACGCCGTCTGACCTACCTCGGGCTGTGGCTGCCCAACGGCCTGGTGGTCGGCTGCGAGTCGCTCTACGTGTCGTACGCGCCCGGCGCGGCCGGCACCCTGTTCGCGTGCGCGGCGTTCGGGATGCTGGCGGGGGACGTGACGGTGGGCCGGCTGCTGCCGCCGGCGCGGCGCCGCCGCCTGGCCACCCCGCTGCTGTTGCTGCTGGCCGCCCCGTACGCGGTGTTCGGCCTGCACCCGCCCCTCGCCGTGGCCGCCTGCCTGGTGGCGGTGGCCTCCGTCGGCTTCGGCGCGAGCCTGGTGCAGCAGGAGCGGCTGATGGAGCTCACCCCGGACGAACTCGGCAGCCACGCCCTGGGGTTGCACTCGGCCGGGATGCTCACGCTCCAGGGGGTGAGCGCCGCGCTGGCGGGCTCGGTGGCACAACTCACCTCGCCCGCCGTGGCGATGACGGCGATGGCCCTGGCGTCGGCCGGGGCGACGCTGGCCCTGGCTACGGCAGCTCGGCGGACGCCGGCCCCTGCTCCACGGCCGGCTCCGGCGCCGTAGCGACCGGCGCTTCCCGGCCCTCGGCGGCCGGCCGCGGCGTCACGGGCACCACCGCTTCCTGCGCGGGGACCGCGGGCGCCGCGGCCTCCTGCGCGGAGCCCGCCGAAGCCGGTGCCGCGCCGCCCAGGTGCTGGGCGGCACGGTCGAAGTACCTCAGCAGCTCCACCGGGAAGGGCATCACGAGCGTCGAGTTCTTCTCGGCCGCGACCTCCACGACCGTCTGGAGCAGACGCAGCTGCATGGCCTCCGGGGTGTCCGACATGATCCGGGAGGCGTTGGCGAGCTGCTGCGCGGCCTGGAACTCGCCGTCCGCGGTGATGACCCTCGCCCGCCGCTCCCGCTCGGCCTCCGCCTGCCGGGACATGGACCGCTTGAGGGACTCGGGCAGCTGTACGTCCTTGATCTCGACGCGGTCGATGTGGACGCCCCACCCGGCGGCCGGGCTGTCGATCATCAGGGCCAGCCCCTCGTGCAGCCGTTCCCGGTCGGTGAGGAGGTCGTCGAGGTCGCTCTTGCCGATGATGGACCGCAGCGAGGACTGGGCGACCTGGCCGACGGCGAAGACGTAGTCCTGCACCTCGATGGCGGCCCGCACCGGGTCCGTCACCCGGAAGTACACGACGGCGTCCACCTTGACCGAGACGTTGTCCTTGGTGATGCCCTCCTGCGTGGGCACCGGCATGGTGGCCACCTGCACGTTCACCTTGCGCATCCGGTCGGCGAACGGGATCAGGAAGGTGATGCCCGGCTGCCGGAAGCCCGGCCGCGCCCGGCCGAAGCGGAACACGACCCCGCGCTCGACCTGGTTGACCACCTTCATCCCACTGCGCAGCACGAGCAGGGCCAGCACGGCCACCACCACGACCGCGACGACGGTGCCTTCCATGGCACTCCACTCCTCACAGATGTCGACTGAGACACCGATGAGGACATGACGCACGACGGAAAGGATGCGGCCGCCAGTGTCAGGACTTCGTCAAGAAAGCGACGGCGGCGGCCCGTCACTCGTCCTCGGGTGCCGCGGACTCCGCCAGCCGCTCGCCGATGTCGTCCGCCCACTCCTGGGCCCACCGGCGAAGCCCGGCGACGGCCGCGTCGTCGAGCCCGTGGGCGGCGAACTCCCGGTCGTCGATCAACTCCGTACCGTCGAGGCGGGCTTGGAGGTCGGCGAGGTCGAAGGCGTCACCGGCGTGGCGGCGGCCGAGTTCCTCCAGCTCCGGGTGGCTCCAGCGGTCCGCGGCGGCGTGCACGTCGACGAGGTCGGCGGCGAGCCCCTGCTCGGCCAGCGCCCGCACCCTGGTCCCGACGAGGTCCTCCAGGGAGAGCGCCGGGCCCGACCCGGTCTCGGCCGGCGGCCGCCACAGCACCTCCTTGAGCACCTGCACCGCGCACTCCGCACCGCTGACCGGATCGCTGACGACCAGTCGCCCGCCCAGCGGCTCGGTCTCCGGCGCCCGCACCCCCCAGCCGCGCTCCTCCAGCCCGCGCAGCAGCGCGCCCACGATGTCCTGCGTGTCCACCGCGCTCTCGGTGGCGACGTCCACGTCCCGGCTCGGCCGGTCCACCAGGCCGTGCGCCCGCACCGCGTGCCCGCCGGCCAGCAGCAGACCGTACGGCGCGCCCACCGCGAGCACATCCACCAGCAGCCGCCGGCGCTCCTCATCCACCAGTCCGGCCCTCCCGACCACGGCCCCCGGACGCCCGGCGGCCACTCGCCCCCGGACGCGTCCCGCGGACCTCGCGCAGTGAAACGATCACGTGCCGATTATGGCCCGCACGGCGCACCTGGCCGGCCGTCCGCGTGCCCCGGTCACGCGGTCGGTGCGGTGTCGCCACCCGGTCCCGATCGGGGCGTCTGCCCGAAATGGTCCCGCCTTGATCACGATCATGTGACAAACAATCACTTCAATCGACAACTACCTTCACAACGCGACGACTTGCCTGCCAGTCTGCTCCGGCTGAGATCAGCACCAGTCTTGGGAGCAGACCACATGGACGACATCCAGCCCACCGCCCAGGCCGCCCAGAGTGCCGCCGCCCCGGCCGCCGGCGCCGTCGCGCCCGGCGCCCCTGTCGCGCACCGCCTGACCGGCCTGGCCATGAAGCGCCGCGGCCCCGTCGCGGTGTGGCTCGGCCTGCCGCTGATCACCCTCGGGATCTACCAGCTGGTCTGGTACTACAAGATCCACAAGGAGCTGCAGGAGTTCGACCGGCGCCGTGCCCTCAGCCCGGCGGGCAGCCTGCTCGTCATGATCTTCCTGGGCTGGACCCTGATCGCCCCGCTGATCTCGTTCCACAACACCGGCAAGGCCATCGCGAACGCCCAGCGCGCGGCCGGCCTGCCGGTGACGTGCAGCCCCGCCGCGAGCACCTGGCTTGCCTTCGTCTTCGGCCTGAACACCTGGTACATCCAGCGCCAGCTCAACATGGTCGTCGACGCCTACCCGGCCGCCACCCCGGGCACCGAGGTCCCCCTCGCCGCCTGACCTTCCCATCGCGAGACCTTTCCCCCAGAGGAGCCCCGGCCGCTTCCCCCCGTGCGGCCGGGGCTCCTGCCTTGCCGGGTGAGCCCGGGAGAGTCGGGCGCCCGAGGGCAGCCGGTGCCGGCCGGCGCGAGGGCGGTCCGCGTCGGGTGGAGCCAGGACGGTCCGCGCCGACCGGGGTGAGGGCGGTCCGCGTCGGGTGAAGCGGCGGAGAACGCCGAGTGGCGTGTCCGCGAGAGTCTTCGGGAGTTCGGCCGGCGTACAGGCGGATGGTCATGGTTCGCCCGGTTTGGCGGGATCGCGGGGAACGTAGCGTGAGCCGTCCGGAGCCATCCGGCCCGGGCCCCCGTCGGTTCACCTCGTGAGGATGGCTCAGTTCTGATGCGGAGCAGGTTTCAGCAGCCGCTTCCCCCGGCCGGTGACGCGCTCGGGCGCCCCGGCCTCGCCGTGGCCGAGCCGCCGCCGTGGACGGCACCGATGCGGAAGGCGGGCGTGGCCGTACGGACCCGGCCCCGGCTCTACGTCATCGACGGCATACGCCTGATCGCGGCGCTCATGGTCGTCCTGCACCACTACGCGGGCACCCGGCGGCTGAATCAGCCGGGCAACGCGATCTGGGGCCGGCCGGTGTCCGAGATCATGCCCACGGTCTTCCACCTCGCGTCCTTCGGCTGGATCGGCGTGGAGATCTTCTTCGTGATCAGCGGCTTCGTGATCTGCATGTCGTGCTGGGGCCGCGCTCCGAAGGACTTCTTCGTCTCCCGGGTGATCCGCCTCTACCCGGCCTACTGGGTCGCCGTGGCCTTCACCGTCACCGTCCTGCTCGTCCTGCCGGGCGCCTGGCGGCGGCCGCAGGGGCGGGACATCCTGCTCAACCTCACGATGCTGCAGTCCGGCTCCGGCGTGCCGAACGTGGACCTCGTCTACTGGACCCTCTGGTCGGAGCTGCGGTTCTACCTGCTCTTCACGGTCGTGGTCGCCATGGGACTGACCTACCGCAGGGTCGTCGTGTTCTGCTGCGTGTGGGGCGCGGCCGCGATGCTCGCCCCCGTCTCCAAGTTCCCGCTGCTCGTGCTGGTGGCCGACCCGAGCAGCACCTGGTACTTCGTCGCCGGCCTGGCCCTCTACCTCATGCACCGCTTCGGCCAGGACCTGCTGCTCTGGGGCATCCTCGCCATGGCATGGCTGATGGGCCAGCGGGAGCTGGGCCTGCGGGTCGCGTACGAAGGGGTCTCCAGCTGGCGAGGGTCCCTGCTGATCTTCACGGCGTTCCTTCTCTTCATGGTGGCCGTCGCGCTCGGCCGCACCGACCGCGTGCGCTGGAAGTGGCTGGCCACCGCGGGCTGTCTGACCTACCCGCTCTACCTGATGCACTACGTCGCCGGTACGACGCTGATCAGCCGCCTGCGCGACACCATGGACGCCCGGTTGCTGCTCGCCCTCCTCGTCGCCGCCTTCCTGGTCCTGAGCTGGCTGGTCCATCACCTCGTGGAGCGGCCGTCCGCGCGCCTGCTGAAGCGCGGCCTCGACTCCTCCTTCACCCGCCTGCGCACCTTCGGCCGCGCGGCGTGACCCACGGCTCCCGCCGCCACCCGGGCGCCACCGACGTCCGCCGACCACGCGCCGGGGTGCCGTGCCGGCAGCAGGCGTCCGCGCTGACGACGGGCGCGGACCGAACCCTCCGGAGTCCTAGGCCCATCGGGGTACGGGCCACGTCCTTCGTCTACGGCCACCGCCCGAGGCGGAAACGTGTCCTGCGGTGGACAGTTGGGCCATGCGCGCCTCCTCCCGGCCGGCCCGCCGACTCCCCGGAGGCACGGCCTACCTCGTAGCGTTGTTCGTCGACGCACTGGGCTCGGGCCTGTACCTACCGCTGACCTTGGTGTTCATCCGCGCGGTGACGGGCCTGCCGGCGTCGGCCGTAGGACTCGGGGTCACCGTCGCGGCGGCCTTCGGCCTCGCGGCGAACCCCCTGGCGGGCATCCTCGTGGACCGGTTCGGTTCCCGCCCCGTCCTGATCGGCACCTATCTGGTGCGGGCGCTCGGCTTCGCCCTCTACCCCCTGGTGGGGAGCTTCCCGGCGCTCATCGCCGTGGCGGGCCTGATCGCCCTGGGCGACCGCGCGTACTACCCCGCCACCGCCGGCCACACCGCCGCGATCGCCGATGGCGCGGACCGCGACCGGCTCTACGCCTGGACGGCCATGGCCCGCAACGTCGGCTTCGGCCTGGGCGGGCTGCTGTCGGCGGCAGCTCTCACCCTCGGCGGAGACCACGGCTTCGGAGCGATGGCCGTCATCAACGCGATCACATTCCTCGGAGCCGCCGGATGCCTGGCCCTCGCCGCTCCCCGCCCGACCAGCGCATCCCGGCCCACCGGCACCGGCGTCCGTGCCCGTACCGGCATCCGTGCCCGTACCGGCACAGGCACCGGCAACGCACCGCGGAAGCCCGGCGGATACCGGGCGGTCCTGTCCGACCGGCCGTTCCTCTCGCTGGTCGGAGCCGAGCAGGCGTTCACCCTCGCGCACTCCGTCCTGCCGGTCGCCCTGCCCGTCTACGCCGTGACCGTCCTGGACACGCCCCCCGCCGTCCTCGGCCTGCTCTACACGCTCAACACGACCCTGCTCGTCGTGGGCCAGCTCCCCGTACGCCGGCTCCAGGCCACGTCCCGCCGCACCCACGCACTAGCTCTGGGCGGCGCCGTGTTCGTCACCTCCTGCGCCGCCTACGCCGCGGTCGCCTGCCTGCCCCACGGCGGGTGGCAGGTGGCCGGTCTGGTGGCCGCCACGCTCCTCCACACGGCCGGCGAACTGATGCACACCGCCCCGTCCTCCGCCCTGGCCGCCGCGATCGCCCCCGCCCACGTCCGCGGACGCTACCTCGCTGTATACCAACTGACGTGGGCCGTCGCCGCCGTACTCGCCCCGGTGGGATTCTCCGCGCTCCTCGCCGCCGCCGCCCCACTGCTCTGGGCCGTCCTCGGCACTCTCCTCCTGCTCGCGTGCGCCAGCGTGCTGCGACTGTCCCGCGGACTCCCCACCGCCACCGTCCTCCCGCCCCCCGCGACAGCGACGTCGGCACACGCCACCGAGAGCGAGGCGGAAGCCGCAGGCTCGGCCACGGCGTACGACGGCGCACTTGACGGCTGACGGGCGGTGACGGCCACGTCTACGGGTACTGCAACTGAATCTGCACAGCGAAGGCGCAACTGCAACACGATTGAGGTCTGTTGATGCCGAGTTGTCCGCGACGAAGCCACCGCGGCAAGAGCCGCCGATTGCCTGTGCGGCGCTGGATGTAGGGAAGCTGCCCCCAATTCGTGTACAAGCTGCCCCCAATTCGTGTACATGCGCTCACGGATGAGAAGCCAAGTGTTTCAACTGTCCTTCCGGGAGCGGAGGACGACTGGATGCCTGGCACGCCACGTGATTTGATCCTTCGCACCGCCGGGATCGCGCCAAGGCGTCCGGAAACGGATGGCGCGCGCTGCGGTAGCGGCCGACCGTCCGTCCCCACCCAGGCCGCTCCCCCTTGTGGACCATTCATACGAAGGGCAGTTTCATCATGAACTCCGCTCCCCAGGTTCAGACCCTTGAGATCTCTGACGCCGACCTCGACGCCGTCTCCGGCGGCCTGAGCCCGCAGGTCGGCATCGCCGCCGGTCCCACGGCGATCAGCAGCACCGACCTCGCGGCCCAGTTCGGCGCGGCCAAGGACGAGGTCCTGGACACCGTCAGCCAGTACCACCAGGCCGGCATCACGGTCTCCTTCTGATCTCCGGATCGCGGGACTTCCTCTCCACGCGATCGCCGATGGTCCGACCGGCGGCCTGACAGCCGATCGGCGACCACGGCACAAGCCCCCTGCCCGCGGTTCTCCGCCGGCAGGGGGCTTGATCGTTGGGGAATCGTCTTCCCGCACTGTGAGTCGGCCGCGTTGCCCCGGGAGTGGCAGCGCATCCGCACGCGCAGGTTCTGGGCGCTGGTCCGGCGTGCCGGGTACCGCGCGGTTGTGCCGACGTGAAGCAGGCGCCCGGCGTCCAGGCCCGGATGCGGCGGCTCCG
Source organism: Streptomyces sp. NPDC096152 (assembly GCF_044763235.1). Taxonomy (NCBI): domain Bacteria; kingdom Bacillati; phylum Actinomycetota; class Actinomycetes; order Kitasatosporales; family Streptomycetaceae; genus Streptomyces; species Streptomyces sp. NPDC096152. The sequence continues at coordinate 252,567 of NZ_JBIWFW010000007.1, forward strand.
TGAAGTGCCACCCGTAGACCCCCGCCGCTCCTGGCCGTGACGGACACGTCGTCGCCGGACCGCGGGGCGCCGCGGCGCGGCAGTACTTGGGCTTCCCTGGGCCCGGAGGGCCGAAGACAGCAAGGAACGGCCTTCGGCTCTCCGGACGGGTGCAGCGGCCGTGCCGGCTATGACGACGGGTGGCAGAGGGTGGAGGCCTCCGCGTCACAGCCCCGCCGCCAAGGCGGGCTAGCGGCGGCCGGGGTAGCGGTCGTGACCCCAGTGCCGGTCGTTGTACCAGCCGTGGTGCCAGCCCCGGTCCCAGCGGTGGTCCCAGTCCCGGTCCCAGCGGTGGTCCCAGTCCCGGCCCCAGCGGTGGTCCCAGTCCCGGTCGTGGTGCCGGCCCCGGTCGCGGTCCCGGTCGTGGTGCCGGTCGCGGTCTCGGTCCCGGTCCCGGTCTCGGTCTCGGTCGCGGTCCCGGTCGCGGTCCCGGTCCCGGTCGCCGAAGTGGCGGTCGTGGTCGCTCCTGTGGCTCTGCGAGTAACCCATCCCGCTGCCGCGGTCATGGCCGGATCCGGCGGCCAGGGCCGGCATGGCGGCCGCTCCGACGAGCGCGCCCGAAGCCACGAAGGTGGCGATCAGGCGGGCCGTCGTACGAGAAACAGACATGAATCTGTCACCTCACGTTCGTGCACACCGACCCTGGCCGGGGCCGGGTGTGCGATCCGAAATTCCCGGCTCGGTGCCGAGGTCCCACACTGTGGCCCGCCGCGGCGACACGAGTCCGAGGAAAGGATTCGCGTTACAAAGCGCAGATATATCCGTAACTCTCCCTTGTATGGGCCATTGATGTCGGGGAGGGGGCCGTGTGCCGGCACTGTCCCGGCTTGGAATCAAGGCCGAGAGCAGGAAGAAAGGCAGCTGACGGTCCGTGAAACCGATGGCGATATCGCCGTCTTGAATTCCGTCGAACGGCCCAATGGCTTCAGTAACGACGGGATGCCTCTGTTCGGGGGATGGTCGCGATGCCCGGTGGTCCGGTGAGATACGCACGGAAGAGGTAGGCAGCCACGGTCGGGCAGCCCGTGGACAGCGCCTCGAAGGCGAGGGTTCCGGCCATCGGCGTGTCGACGGTCCTGGGCCGGCTCGTCGGTGGCCTGCTGATCGCGGCGACGCGCACGAGCGACGTCAGGGTCGTGACGCTCCTCTCGGAATCCCCTTCCCTCGCCGGTGCGGTGTCCAGCGCGCGGCCAGCAGGCTGGTGGCGAAGAAGGCGACGGCCAGCGGTGTGTATGCGAGCCCACCCGAACGCGGTCACCCTCTGCGCGATGGCCAAGTGGGTGGCGACCGACGCGGGCTCCTCGGCCGCCGACGGCGCGCGCTCCAGTTGCACGGCGGCTACGGCTACCTGACCGAGTACGGCATCGAGAAGATCGTCCAAGACCTGATGGCACATCAGATCCTCGAAGGCGCCGACGAGATCATGCGGTTGATCGTGGCGCGTTCCCTGGTCTCGGCCTGAAGGCCCTTGCCCCCAGGGCGGTTCCCTCCCCGTTGCTCCCCGCTCGAACTGGGGCGCATGTGGTGCATGCCGCGAGCGCGGCGGGGGCGCCCGGCTGCCGCCAACACCTCGGTGCGCGGCCGCGCCACGGCCTGGCTGCTGGTCGAAGTGGACTTCGCCTCCGCGGCCCGGATGCTGGGCCGGTTGTTCCGTCCGGGCCCCGCACGCGCCGCCTCAGCTCACCAGGCCGAGGCGGGCGGCGGTCACTCCGGCCTCGAACCGGCTGGAGGTGCCGAGTTTCTCCATGATCTGGTTCATCAGGCGGCGCAGCGTACGGTCCGAACAGGCCAGTCGGCGGGCGATGGTCTCGTCCTTGGCCCCGGTGGCCAGCAGCGCCAGTACCTCGCGTTCCTGCGCGGACAGTTCGAACCCGGTGCGCCCGCGTCCGGTCTGCCGGTCGGTATGCGGCCGCGCGAGATCCCAGGCGTGGGTGAAGACCTTGACGAAGCACCGCGCGACGGGCGTGCTGTGCAGGATGACGTCGCCGCCCTCACCCTGCGGGCCCGGTCCCGCCCCGATGATGACGATCGCCCGGTCCAGGATGTTCATGTGGAGCGGCACCGTAGGGGCGACCCGCACCTCGACTCCGGCGTCGATCAGCGCGTTCAGATAGCGGGCCGACGCCTGTGATCGCACGGCCTGCTGGGACGTCAGCATGCGCATCCGGATTCCGTTCGCCAGCATGTCCAGGTCCCCGGTGAGGCTGGCCTCCAGGATCCGCGCGTCGGGGAAACCGTTGCGCATCGCGAGGAACTCCTCCAGGGAGACCGCGTCCAGTTCCTCCAGCCGCTGCCGGGTGCGCGAGCGGTCCGTGAAGTACTCGATCTCCACGGCTTCCCGCTGGTCGGACCGTGGGGCCGTCAGCACGGACAGGACGTCCTCCAGCGCCTGCGCGTCACGGCCGATCCCCTCGACCGCCTCCTGCAGCCGGCGCCCGTGCTCCAGGACGATGTGCCGCAGGGCCCGTTCCGGAGAGCTGAGCCGCTCACCGCTCGGGTCCAGGAGCCGCCGGTCCTTGAGCCATCGAGTCAACTCGGCTGAGGCGCACGAGAGTTCCTCTCTCTCGACGGTGGAGTCTCTTACTCCCGACACCGTGATCCGCTCGATCATGGCCAGGTAGGCCTCTCTCCCCTCGGAGGCTGTCAACGGCCGGCCACGCGGAGGGTTATGAGCCGAATGCATGCGCGCACGATACGGGCCCCCTCCGGAGGAGGCCAGAGAGGTCGCTTCAGCCACATACGGGCCGCAACCGTGCTGGCCGAAAGCGGACATGCCGAATTCGGACAGGAGCGGACGGACCGCCCCGCGGTTAACCTCGTCGCCGCTGGTCCTGCTCCTCGTGGCCCCAGTGCGCCTCCCCCGACGCACGCTGCGCCGACGGCCGTAGAGAAGCCGGACACAACCCTCAGATCCGGCCGGTTCCGCGTTGTGAAGCTTGAGTCCTGCTTGACATGTGCATGCTTTTCACAGCACTGCGGAGCCGCCCACCTGGATTCCAACCCCACTAGGAGCCACGGTGCACAGAAGACTCACCATCGCCGGCGTCGCGCTGGCGGTGACCCTCGGCGTGGCGGCCCTGCCCGCCACCGCGGCCGCGGCCGGCCCGCCCGCGGCGGCCAAGGCCGATCCCGCGCCCAGCCCGCGCAGCCGGGCGACATCCGCCGCCGACAAGGCGGCCACCAGCGGCTTCGGCGCCCTCGCCAAGGGCCCCTCCGAGCGGTACGACCGCAAGCAGGTCACGCCCTGGGTCAACGGCCTCTACTCGATCGCCTACGAGCGCACCTACCGCGGCCTGCCGGTCGTCGGCGGCGACGCCGTGGTCCTCGCCGACGGCAACGGGCGGGTACGCGCCGCGTCCTCGGCCACCAAGGCGAAGATCGCGGTCCCCACCAAGGCCCGCGTCAGCAAGGCGACGGCCGCGAAGACCAGCCGGACGCGGCTGAAGTCGGTGGAGAAGGCCGAGTCACCCCGCCTCGTCGTCCGTGTGGCCGGCAACAAGGCGCGCCTGGCCTGGGAGACCGTGCTGACCGGCGCCACCGAGAAGGCGCCGAGCCACCTTCACGTCTGGGTGGACGCCGTCAACGGCAAGGTCCTCGCCACCCACGACGACGTGGCGGCCGGCACCGGCAACAGCAAGTGGAACGGACCCGGCCCGCTGTCCATCGACACCACGGCCTCGGGCGGCTCGTACTCCCTGCGCGACCCGAACCGCCCCGGTCTGACCTGCGCCGACTTCAGCACGGGCACCGTCATGACCAAGTCCACGGACTCCTGGGGCACGGGCAATCCGACCAGCAAGGAGACCGGCTGCGTCGACGCGATGTGGGGGGCCCAGAAAGAGTGGGACATGCTCAAGACCTGGCTTGGGCGCAACGGCCATGACGGCAACGGCCGCAGCTGGCCGGTCAAGGTCGGCCTGGGCGACGTCAACGCCTACTGGGACGGCTCCAGCATCTCCATCGGCCACAACGACGCCAACGAGTGGATCGGCGCGATGGACGTCGTGGCCCACGAGTTCGGCCACGGCATCGACCAGTACACGCCCGGCGGGGCCAACAACGAGAACGGCCTCGGCGAAGGCACCGGCGACATCTTCGGCGCGCTGACCGAGGCCTACGCCAACGAGCCCTCCCCGTACGACACCCCGGGCGACTACCTCGTCGGCGAGATGATCAACCTCGTCGGCCAGGGCCCGATCCGCAACATGTACGACCCCTCGCAGCTCGGCGACCCGAACTGCTACTCCTCCGCCATCCCGAGCACCGAGGTGCACGCGGCCGCCGGTCCGCTGAACCACTGGTTCTACCTGATGGCCGAGGGCTCCGCCCCCGGGGGCGGCAAGCCGTCCAGCCCGACCTGCAACAGCTCAGCGGTCACCGGCATGGGCGTCCAGAGCGCCGGCAAGGTGTTCTACGGCGGCATGCTGCTGAAGACCAGCGGTATGACATACAAGAAGTACCGCACCGCGACCCTGACCGCCGCGAAGAACCTCGACGCCACCTGCGGCCTGTTCAACAAGACCAAGGCCGCCTGGGACGCGGTGAGCGTTCCCGCGCAGTCCGGCGACCCCACCTGCACCGGCACCCCGGGCCAGGACTTCTCCATGTCGGTCGCCCCCGCCACGGGCAGCGTCGACCCGGGTGCCTCGGTGACCGCCACGGTCAGCACCACGACCACCAGCGGCAGCGCTCAGACGGTCGACCTGACCGCCACCGGCGCCCCGTCCGGTGTCACGGTCTCCTTCGGCCCCGCCTCGGTCACCTCGGGCGGCAGCTCGACGATGACGGTCGCCACGACGTCCTCGGCCGCCCCCGGCACCTACACGATCACGGTGCAGGGTGACGGCGTGGCCCACCACACCGCGCAGTACACGCTGACGGTGAACGGGGCGGGTGGTTGTACGTCCTCGCAGGTGGTGTCCAACGGGTTTCGAGAGCGGTACTTCGCCGTGGACCGGTGACACCGGCGCCATCGGCTCGTTCAGCGGCCAGTCCGCGCATTCCGGCACCCGGTTCGCATGGCTGGCGGGTTACGGCTACGCGGCGACCGACACCGTCAGCCAGACGGTGACGATCCCGGCCGGCTGCACCAAGGCGACGCTGAGGTACTGGCTGCACATCGACAGCGACGAGTCGGGCTCGACGGCGTACGACACCTTCCAGGTCAAGGTCAACGGGACCGCGAAGCAGACGTACTCCAATGCCGACGCTGCCACGGGTTACACCGAACGCACCCTGGACCTGAGCCAGTTCCTCGGCCGGCAGATCACCCTGACCTTCACGGCCACCGAGGACGCCGGCCTCCAGACCAGCTTCGTCGTCGACGACACCACCCTCACCACGAGCTGACCTTCGCATCGGCCGGGAGGCGGGGCACCCCAGGCCCCGCCTCCCGTTTCCCCACACCCCACAAAGGAGCCACCGTGCTTCGAAGAACCTTCCCGACCGGCCTCACCCTGACCGGCCTCACCCTCGCCGCCGCGCTGGGCCTGGCGGCGCTCCCCGCGACTGCCGCGCCGGCCCCCGAGGACGTCCACACCGCGGCGGCCGCGGCCACCCTGACCGCGGCCGCGCCCGACATCGACGTCACCAAGGTCCAGGCGGACCTGGCCGAACTGAACGCCATAGCCAACCGCAACGGCGGCACCCGCAGGTCGACCGGGCAGGGCTACCTCGACTCGGTCGCCTATGTGAAGGGCAAGCTCCAGGCGGCCGGTTACACGGTCACCGAGCAGGCCTGCACCTCCGGCTGCACCAGCGGCGCCGGGCCCAACCTGATCGCCGAGTGGCCGCACGGCGACACGTCGAAGGTGTACATGTTCGGCTCGCACCTGGACAGCGTGTCCGCCGGGCCCGGCATCAACGACAACGGCTCCGGCAGCGCGACCCTCCTGGAGGTCGCCCTGAAACTCGCCGAGACCAACCCGACGATGGCGGCGCGCGTCCGCTTCGGCTGGTGGACGGACGAGGAGCAGGGCCTCAACGGCTCGGACTTCTATGTCCGTTCGCTGACCTCCACCCAGCGCTCCGCGATCAAGGCGTACTACAACTTCGACATGGTCGCCTCGCCCAACGGCGGCTACTTCATCAACCACATCACCTCCACCGCCGCCGGGCCGATGAAGGCGTACTGGGACTCGCTGAACCTCCAGCCCGAGGAGAACACCGAGGGCGCGGGCCGCTCCGACGACTACTCCTTCGAGAACTACGGCATCCCCACCTCCGGTTACGCGATGGGCGCGAGCGCCCACAAGACCTCGGCGCAGGCGGCCAAGTGGGGCGGCACGGCAGGTACCGCGTACGACAGCTGCTACCACTCCTCCTGCGACACCACCACCAACATCAACGCCACCGGGCTGAACCGCAGCGCCGACGGTGTCGCCTACACACTGTGGCAGCAGGCGGTCTCGGACACCGTCCCGGCGAACGACTTCTCGATCTCGGCGAGCCCCGCCACGGGCAGCACCGACCCGGGAGCCTCGCTGACCACCACCGTCTCCACTGCCACCACCAGCGGCTCCGCGCAGACGGTGAACCTGTCCGCCTCGGGCGCCCCTTCGGGTGTCACGGTCTCCTTCAGCCCGGCCTCGGTGACCTCCGGCGCCTCGTCCACCGCGACGATCTCCGTCGGCTCCTCCGTGCCGCCCAGCACGTACAACCTCACCCTCACCGGCACCGGCACCACCACCCACACCGCGCAGTACACGCTGACGGTGAACGGGGCGGGTGGTTGTACGTCCTCGCAGGTGGTGTCCAACGGGGGTTTCGAGAGCGGTACTTCGCCGTGGACCGGTGACACCGGCGCCATCGGCTCGTTCAGCGGCCAGTCCGCGCATTCCGGCACCCGGTTCGCATGGCTGGCGGGTTACGGCTACGCGGCGACCGACACCGTCAGCCAGACGGTGACGATCCCGGCCGGCTGCACCAAGGCGACGCTGAGGTACTGGCTGCACATCGACAGCGACGAGTCGGGCTCGACGGCGTACGACACCTTCCAGGTCAAGGTCAACGGGACCGCGAAGCAGACGTACTCCAATGCCAACGCCGCCACGGGTTACACCGAACGCACCCTGGACCTGAGCCAGTTCCTCGGCCGGCAGATCACCCTGACCTTCACGGCCACCGAGGACGCCGGCCTCCAGACCAGCTTCGTCGTCGACGACACCACCCTGACGACCAGCTGAGCACACGGTAGGACGGAGGGGGAGGCGGTGGGTTCGGCCCGAGGTCGGCGAGACGGCTTCGGACTGGGGTGCTTTGGCGCGCGTAGCCCCCGGTACGACTCGGACATGAGCGCCACCGAATGGGCACGTCGTGCAGGACACGCAGCGCGCGGCCGTGAGCCACATGGACCGGCTGCTGCGGAGGCCTCCTGGTCGTCAGTGACCACGCGCGTCGATGTCGGAAGTGGATGTCGAAGGCCCCGGACCATCATCGGTCCGGGGCTCTTCCCTTGTGCCTCCGGCAGGCTTCGAACCCGCGACACCCGCTTCGGGAGTTCCTTCCGGCGGCCACGACGACGAGGGTGCACCGCAGGAGATCCACTTCTGGGGCTACTCGGGCGACTGAGCCGACCCAGTGGACCAGGCGCGGACCGTCGACGGTATGTCAGGCCGGCCGAGGCACGATGTTCACCGCCCGGTAGTCGTAGCCGTCTTGCTTGAAGCCGGGGGCTTCCCACTGGAGGTCTACCCGTTGTCCCGGCGACAGCGTGCGGAATCCTTCCGTCTGGATGTGGGAGTAGTGGCCCCAACAACCGCCGGGTGTCTCGGGGGAGTCGAGCACGCCCCAGCCTTCCTCGTCGCGCCACTCACGGACGGTCGCAGTCACCATGCGGGGAACCTTACGGGTCCCGGTCGCGCCTGCGTACCGGGATCCTCAGCTTGGGAAGCTGCGATCATATGGGGCCGGCGGGGGTGCCGACCTGGGTCGAGCGTCGGGTCGTGACCCCGTGGGCGCGGCTGCCTTCACCGTGATTCCCCGCCCCTCCCCCGGTAACTACCGGTGCGGTTCACCTCGGCTTCCGCCCTGGTCCGGCGCGTCCTTCCCTGCCTCTGGCCCACTCCTGGTCAGGTGTTCGCCGCTGGACCGGGAGTCCTGTCCCGGCCCCTCGGCCACCCGTTCGGCGTGATGGTGGCTCCTGTCGCGGACCGGTACCGACCGCGGGAACCGAGCTGGGAGGGGCGCGGCCGAAACCTCTTCGGCGTGATGATGGCCCCTGCTGCCGGCCGGTTCTGACCGCGTGAACCGAGCCGAGCCAGGTGTCGCCGAAATCGGAGTCAAGTCCTCGGCCGCTTCGGCAACCGTGGGCACCCGCTGCCCCGTACGGGCAGGCGTGGCAGTGCTGTTCCCAGCCTCGTGTTCCCTGCTTCCGGCGGACGCCGAGTCCTTCTGCGGGGTGGACCGGCTCGCGGACGGCCCCCGCTCGGCAGGGGCCTCGGAGCCCCAAGTCGGCACCGTCATCCCGAGCGCTGTCGCGGCGGCAATCGCTCCGACCGCGGCGAGCGTCCTCCTGCGACGTCGGGAGGCCGATCGGCTCCCTTCGCGACGGGTGCCGCACTCGGTGCCGGGCTGTATGCCGTCAGGTGGTCCGCCTACCGACATCGAAGCGCCGGCGGCTTCCCCGCTCCGATGCAACCTCGACAGGACTGCCGCGCACGTCTGCGCGTCGGGCCGGTCCGCTGCCTCGGTCGCGGTCATGGAGCGCAGGAGATCGCGCAGTTCCGACGGCAGCCGCCTGGGTATCCGCGGCGCCCGGTGCAGCCGGGCGACCGCAGACTCCAGCGGGGCGCCCTCGTACTCCAGTCGACCCGTCAGGCACTCCAGTAGTACGAGACCGAGAGCATAGACGTCGGCCTTCTCCTCGATGCGACGGCCGGTGACCTGCTCGGGGGCCAGATATGCGGCGGTTCCCACGAGGGCGCCGGCCTGCGTGGACGCAGTGGCGTCAATCGCCCGTGAGAGGCCGAAGTCGGTGAGGTAGGGCCGGTTCTGCGCGTCCAGCAGGATGTTGGACGGCTTGACGTCACGGTGCAGGATTCCCGCCCGGTGTACGTGCCCGAGGGCCTCGGCCAGCCGGATCCCGAGCTCGACCAGCGCGGGAACGACCATCGTCGTATCGGTGATGCGCCTGCGCAGGGTGCTGCCCTCGACCAGTTGCATGACGAGAAAGGCCTGCCCGTCGTGGCGGCCGACGTCGAAGACGGTGACCAGTCCCGGATGTTGCAGGCGGGCCAGTATGAGGGCTTCGTCCTCGAACCGGTCCTTCAGCCCCGTGCCGCTCCCCGCCCGGAAGACCTTGACCGCCACCGGACGACCAAGCCGCAGGTCCGTGCCACGATAGACGTCCGCGGCACCGCCGGTCCCCAGATGCTCACCCAGCTCGTACCGTCCTCCGAGCCTGGAAGCCTGCGAGGGATCAGGGATCCGGGTGTCCACAGGGGCTGTCATTTTTCTCCCAGGGCGTGGCGGCATGGTTGCCGTACGGCAAATGTTGTTACCGCGGGTACCCGAGATCTGCGGCTCCTACCCGACTGGTGCGCTTGTGGTGCACGCTCGTCATCTGCGGCTGTGCTGCGCCTACCGCTTCTGCGCTCTGTAACGCTTCATCAGCGCGGTGATCCGTTCGTGTTCCGCCCGGCCGTTGAGCTCCGTCAGGAGATCGTCAGGGCACAGTTCGTACGGATCGCCCCACCACCGGCGTCCTCGGTTGTCCCAGATCCGGTAGCCACCAGGCACGCCCCTGGCCACGTGGCGTCTCCTGCTCACGATCCCCGCTCCGCCGGGATCAAGTGCGCCCAGACGGCACGGAGCCTTTCGAGCAGGGCACGCTGCTCGTCGATCCAGCCGCGGTCCACTTCGAGGGAAAGGGCCAGCCTGGTGGTCTGCTGGTCTGCGATGGTGACGGTGATCCCGTCCTGGTCGTCCTCCCGCCAGTTCAGGCGGATGCCGATCTCGGCGACTCGCGCAGCCTCACGCCAGACGGCGTCATGCCCCGCGGCGACCTCATCCAGCACGTGTGCCCAGCCGGCCAGGTCTCTTGGATCGACATAGGTGTCGAGGACACCGGCCACGAAGTCGTTGTGGACCAGGAGCTGTCCCTTCACGTCCGGGATGCCCGGGGCGTAGGAATCATTCAGCTCGACTACGACACTGCCGCCGTACTTACCAGTGATCCGCAGCAGTACGAACCGCTCGGGCTCCTTCATGTCCCACCCCTGAGCGTTCGATCCAGCGCTGATGCTGCGCACTCTAGACACCACCACTGACGATGCCTGTCGCGCTCGTCCGAAGAGCCGCCGTCTGAACGCTCACCTGAATAGTGATCATGCTGTGACCCAGTTGTACGCACCTCGGAAGAGCCCTGATCAATACGGTCTCACTGTGTCTAGCAACGAGAATCCACTTCCGACTCACCACAGACCCGACGGCGACCAGTGGAACGCGGTGCGCAACGACGACTTCGCGCAGTGGGCCGGCATCAAGGAAGGCCCGGTTCCCGCCCGCAAGCGTGCGTGGCCCCGGAATACCGCGCTGGCCATAGCGGCGGCCACCGTGGTCACGGCGGCCCTCCTTGCTGTGAGTTACACGACCTCGTCACCGCCCGAACGCGAAGCTGCCGCACCCGCGACGACAACGACCGCACCCACACCGCGAGCCTCAGCGACGACCGCTCGTGCGGCAGAGCGGCCAATAATCCCCCTGGCCGCAGCGTTTCCGGTCCATGTGGCGGACGGTAACGGTGGCACCTTCACCAGGCTGGGCTGGGCCGCGCTGAAGTCCTGCACCGAGCCCGACTCGGTCGGGTCGGCACTGGCCGCAGAGATCGCCGCCGGCAGAGGGTGTCTCGGCGAGGAGATCGCCCTGTACAAGGACATGCACAACAACCAGTTCAACCTGGCCATCTTCACAATGAAGGATCCCCAGGAGACGGTAAAGCTGGTGACCCAACTGTCCATGAACTTCAACGACTACGAAGTGGCCGCGCAAGCTCCACCGCCCGGATCCGGCCTGCCGACCCTGCCGGCCAACAGCGGAATGGTGCAGGCCTTCACCGGGCAGGGCCGCGCCATGGTGGCGGGACTCGGCCAGTGGTCGGACGGCCGGACGAGCGAGTACCAGAAGCTGACGGATCGTTTGGAACCGTTGCTCAAAGCGGTCTCGAAGAACGTCGCCCGCTACGAGACCGCAAATTGAGCCATTCGACGCACCACATCCCCCACACCTCGAGCCGTGTCCACCTCAGGAACGATGGGTCAGGGGGGTCCCTTTAAAGGGTCGTCATTCCCTGAGCCGTGGGCTGACCCCGGCTGAGGTCGACGCTCGGCCTTGGCCGGGGTCGGCGTCCGCCCAGGCGTAGAGCGGTCAGGAGATCTGCCGAACGAGCATCCAGACCGCGACAATCAGAAAGATCCCTCCCACGACGCGCGTCATGGCGTACCCCGCCCTCGTGGGCTCAGTGGCGTCGTAGTCCTTCACGAAGGGCCGCTGGAGTGGCCGGTTCACTCTCCACAGCAACTGCGGCTTGATCACCTGAATGAGGCCCACAACCATAAAGACACACAGCAGTACGACGATCAACAGTCTCTCCCCACCCTGTGCGCTCACCAGCGGAGGCAGCGCTGGCACCGCCCATATCCCCAAAGCGCACAAGCAGGGCAGCAGTAGGGGCCCCTCCCATGGCCGAGCCCAGGCCGCTGACTGCTGCCCTCGTGCCCCGTCGTATGCCCTTGTTGCCGTCAGCACCTGCCGTCAGTGCCTACGAGTTGATGGGCAACTCTGGCGTCTGCTGGCGGGCTTCGGCCGTCAGGTCCTTCAGTCGGCCTGGACCCGCCTCCACGGTCGTTCCGCCAAGGGCTGCGGCGGCGCCGGTGGCCGGCGAGGGGGGAGCACCGGCGCGGTTACCGGTCCGGGAAGGAGCCAAGGAGTCAGAAGCCCCATTCGACCACGGTGGATCTCAGGGCTAGAACCCCTTCGGCGCAGGACTTGTAGAGGAGAGCCGAGTTCGTGTACTCCCCTCGCACCATCTCGGCGAAGCACGCCGACATCTGCGCCATGTATTCCTGGCGCTCCGCCGCCACCTCGATTTGGTACTGGTCGTAGTAGCGCTTCGACATCGCCGCCGCCTCGCGGGAGACGTCCGTTATCCTCTGCGACGTTTCGGCGAACGAGCGGAGCAGTTGGTTCAAGCGGTCCGAGTTCAGTTCGGGAAGAATTTCCCGCGCCAGGGCCACACTCCGCTCGCAGTACTCGTGGGTGATCTGCGTCGCGGCCCTGAAGGCCATGCCCAGACTGTAGAAAATCGACTGCGGACCGAAGGTGTCGGCCACGCTGATGAGGGCTTCCGTCGCGTAGGAAGTGCATCCGCGGGTGAGTTCGGCGGCCTTGGAGAGCTGGTCGATCACGTCCGTGCACTCGTGGCTCACCTGCGTCATCAGGGCGGTCTTGCCTGTGGCGGCGGGGGGTGCGGCCGGGACCGGCGGCCGCAGGGGCGGTGCGGGAGCGGCCGAAGCCTGGTTCCGCTTGCCCCAGTCGAAGAGACTTCCCATGGTTGATTCCCTTTCCCGGGTGGGGTGGTGATATTGCCGGTCGGATCACCGGCCGGGTGGGGAGGTCCCCGCCAGTGGGCCTTTGCCGCTCAGACCTCAGACCTCAGACCTGGGCGACGGGAGCGACCAGGCCGTACTTCACGGCTGGGTGCCGCTTGACCAGGGCCAGCTGGTCCTGGCACTCGATCACCTCACGGGCGGCGTTCCCGAGCCGCAGGTCGGCCGCGGCGACCGCGGGGCTCTTCTTCTTGACGGACGCCCGCACCGCGAAGGTGATCGGGACGTAGAAGATGCAGTTGAGGAGGGCCAGGCTGACGCAGTCCTCGGTGGTTCCGGCGGCGAACACCGAGCACCAAGCGACACCGGTCGCCGCCGCTCCGGCCATGCTCCAGGCAGGCGCGGGAAGGGGCATGCCCAGCACGCGGGTGACTTCCTCCATGTCGGCACGCCTGCGGGAGATGAACGCGACGCCCGCCGCCGAGCCGACGAGGACGGCCAAAAGCTCGCCGAGGGGGTTGGTCCCCAGGTTCAGGAGCACTGTGCTCATCACTACCCAGAAGATCCGGACCAGTGCGGCGACAGGGCCGGAGAGCACACCGACGGACACGCCGTCGCGCAGTACCCGAGCCGCGTCGTACTCCGCCTTGGCCACGCCCAGCACGCCCTCCGCAGCGGCGATCTCTCGCTGCTCCCGGGCCCTCGCCTCACGCACGACCGTGGCCGGGTCCAGGCCCTGCGACGTCGCCTCCCTGGTCAGGTGCGCTTCCCAGTGCGTGGTCATGTTCAGTTCGTATTGCTGCTCCGCCATCCGGCGCTGCTGGTCGGCGGCCGTCCGGATGTCCTGCCGCATCCGCTGTAGTTCGCCCTGCTGCTCGCTCAGCGCCTGTTGCATCAGCTGCGCGTTGTGGTCCGCCGCGCGGGCGGCGTCGTTCACCGCCGCCGTGTTGTCGTTCGTCGCACAGATGACGCAACTGTCGCGCGGTCTGTCGTGCTCGCAACCGAAGATCACAGGATTTCCTCTCCGTGGGAACTCTCGAAGGTTGAGGGCTGAGATCTCAGCCGGTCCGGTGGTTCGACAACCAGAAATGAAGGCGTCACAGGGAAACGGCAGGGGCTCCATGGATGACCCCACCGTGTCGTGACAGGGACTGACGTGCCGTCACCGGTGGTGGGGGCCGTGGCGTCATGCGGCGGCTCATCGGCACGTGCCCGCGTCCCGAGATGAGAAGACGCCTTTTCTTCGATGACCGTCGTTGAGGACGGTGCACCGGTCAGCGTTACTCCCGCGCTGACCGGACAGCAGTGCTGCCCCTGCCCTGCTCTTGTGAACGATTGGTGGAGGTGTCGTGAACAGGAAGTGTCTATCACTCTGGGATGTACATGATCAAGTCGCTGACCAGTAGGTGTCCAGGGCTTGAGGTGACACTTCGGACCGCGCCTCGACCTGCCTGACTCTGGCTGCGTCCTCCTGGCGTCGAGCGTCGAGGTCGTGAGCCCACGCGTGGCCACAGTGGCTCGAGGTTCACGGCCCGTGCCTGCACGCGTCTTGCGGCTTAGCCGGCTGGGCTAGCGGGCATGGATGCGCCGCTAGTCACCCTCGTTGACCGTTGTTGACCCCTGCATCTGGCATGGCTGTGGCGCGCGGCACGCTGTGCGGCCTGACCATGATGGCGACTGATGGTCACGAGTAGTGACAGGTCGTCACTTCGTGGCTGCGATTTCCATCTCGTTGCAGGTGGAACCCAAGGCTGGGCGGACGGTCGTGCAGGTGTGCGCGGTGGGCCGGAATGCGCAGCTGGCGGCCATCGCGCGGCACTGGGTCCCGGGCCGCCCAAGCGTCGGCACCGGCGACCATCGCGCAGGCCGCACAGGAGTTTCCCGACTTTGACGACACCGTCATGAGGCTATGCCGCTGAACTGGGTCTACTGATCGCGGGTCCCGCCGAGCAGCGGGACTGACGAAGCCCACGGCTCTGAGCTGCTCAGATGTCGTGCGCCTCTGTCGCTGTTGGTCAGCGCTGGGTGACCTCGGACGGCCTGGGGACGGCTCGGGCTCCACCATCGGCTGTGGCCAGTCTGGGGACGCGACCCCTTCGTTCCGAAGCGACTTGGGCTGATTGCGCTGTCCTTGACCTGACTGTCAGACCCCTTGCCACACGTAGATCCGGGCCCCGCCGGAATCTCCCGTAGGCAAGGCCCGACCCGTATGCAAAAAAATTAGATTGAGCATGCAACCACACTAGTCCTTCACGAGTCATACACGCGCAATACACGCTCGATCCCCAGGGGGGACCATGACCCAGCAGTACCCGCAGCAGCCGCCTCAGCCGGGGTGGAACGGCCAGCAGCAGCCCGGCCAGACGCCGGCCGAATGGGCCGGGCCTGCCGCTCCGCCCCAGTGGGGACCGCCGCCGCAACCCCCGAGGAAGTCTGGCGCCGGGAAGATCATCGGGTTCGGATGCCTCGGCATCGTGGCCCTATTCCTCTTGATCGGCATCATCGGCGCGGTCGCGAGCGGCGGCAGCGACTCCACCGACAGCAGCAAGAAGGACAAGGCCGTCTCCGCGGCCAGCGGTGAGCCGAAGGTCGATCAGTCCCAGAAGGCGCCCGCCAAGGAGGAGCCGGCCCAGGGGACCAAGTCGCAGGCCGAGCAGTTCCAGGCGTGCGTGGCCAAGTCCGGCACGCCCACAGAAAAGGCCGCGGTTAAGCACGTCACCAAGGTGACCGGCACCGACAAGCGCAATGACGTCCTCGACGCGGCTGAGGTGTGGACCGACTACACCGGCGGTTTCATGAGCAGCAACGCGGGCGACGCGAAGCTGATCGCGTCCGCGTTCACGTCCTGCTACGAGTCGAAGAACGGACTCGTAAGCATCTACGGCAAGGACGGCGACCTGATCGCCAACGCCAACTACTGACGCTGCCGGCCCCGCCGATCCGTGGAGGCGGGGCCATACCCACTCCGCATCCCTGGGGGGACCATGACCGACCAGCTTCCGCCGCAGCCGACCACCCCGCTGCTCCCCGCCGGTTCCCCGGCCGAACCCCTCGTCGTACCCACGACTGAGCCGGCGAAGAGACGGCTCAGCCCACTTGTGGCTGGTGTCCTCGGCCTCACCGTCGGCGCTGCCGTCGTCGGCGGCGCTTGGGCCGTCACCTCGAACAGCGGCCCGAGCAAGCCTGCCACGTTCACGCTTAAGGGCAACTTCGCCCTCACAGATTCGGTGTATACGGACCCTGACGACGACAGTTGTCGGGGTAGCGCAGATAGCGGCTACGACGACATCGCAGAGGGCACCAGCGTCACCGTGTACGGCGCCAAGGGCGATGTCATCGCCACCAGCAGCCTGGGCAAGTCCAAGTCGGATGAAATGGGCGTGACCTGCACCTTCAAAATCGCCGTGCCCGATGTGCCCATGGGGGAGAAGTTCTACAAAGTGGAAGTTTCCCACCGCGGAACCGTACAACTGAGTGCCAAGCAGGCTGAGAACGGAGAACTCGCCGCCAGTCTCGGATAGTCAGACATCACGTGCCCTACGAATGATCACCTACAGAAGTCTGGCCTGCCGCACCGGAAGCCACACGCCGGGTAGCGTCCGGCATGACGCGGCCTCGCTCGTGCCTCCGTGGCGCGGCCCGATCGAGCTGGTCACTTTCACCGTGACTCCCCGCTTTTCCCCGCTCGTTCTGGTGCGCTTGCGGTGCAGGGCTGCCACGCCGCATGCCGGGTATCCGTCTCTGCATGCTGGCCATCGTGTACCGGTCCTACGACGCAGCAACGGCCGTTTGGGCGTTCGTGCTGTCGCTTGTGGTCGTGCTGGTTGTGGGTTGGTACGTCCGGCGTCGCAGGTAGGTGTGACCATCGCCTTAGGAGTTCGATCAGGCCTTGGGTGAGGAGGCTGTACACCTGACTGAGCCTGTCGTGCGGGGCCGCCGGAGGCTGTCGGCGGGTCAGACCGCCTCGGGCGGCACCACCGACATCCTCACAGTCAGCCATGGATGTCACCGCGGAGGTCTGCCCGGCTCCACCTTGTCTGTCACTTGGCTGGTCAAGGTGAAGGCTCTGGACGGACGATCACCCCTGCTAACGTCCCCACGTGCCCTCGGAGATACAGCGTCTGGTCGATGAACTCGTCACACAGATGAAGTCCGGCTCCGCTCCCGCCTACCGAACCGCGATGAAGCGGCTTGCGGATACCGCGCGGGCGGGAGGCCCCGAGAGCCTGACGGCCGCAGTAGAAGCTCTCGCGCCTTTGCTGCCGGGTCTGAGTGGGGACTTCGCCATAACCGCGGTTCTGGCGGGCGCCTGCGTCGAGTGGGGTGCGTCCCCCATGGCTCTCGTCGACGTGCTGCCGCGGCGCGCCTCGGAGGCCATGATGCTCAACGAGGTGGTGCCGGAATTCTGGGACAAGGCAGCACGCGGCCGACCGCT
Source organism: Streptomyces sp. NPDC096152 (assembly GCF_044763235.1). NCBI lineage: Bacteria > Bacillati > Actinomycetota > Actinomycetes > Kitasatosporales > Streptomycetaceae > Streptomyces > Streptomyces sp. NPDC096152. The sequence continues at coordinate 269,586 of NZ_JBIWFW010000007.1, forward strand.
GCCCGAACCGGTGAGCGCCAGCACCCACCTACTGGTGCGGAGGCTGACCGGACTGGTCCGGTGGCGCCGGGGCGTCGACAAGAACACCATGACCCGGATCGCCATGTCCTGGTTCGACATGGAGCACTGGCTCAAAGCTCTGATCACCGTCCTGGCGGACGCAGATTTCCGCGCGGCCGTCGCCGACGACGTCAAAGCCGAGTTGCGTGAGCACGCTGCCGCGGTCGCCCACCGGTCCCAGCGAGCTGCTTGGGTCGGCGCGCTGGCTGCCGTCCTTGACGACGAGCCGCTGGTCGTCATCGACCCTCGCACACACCGCGGATACGCCCTCACGATGAGTGGCGTCGGGGACAACGGCCAGTTGCACATCCTCCTGGCGGATCGCCTCGTGGGGGATCCCGGACAAGACCTGGTCGCTGGGGACCGCCCCGCGCGGTCCTGGGTCGAGGCGGCCACCAGCGGCGACCCCCACCTCGGCCCCGACGACCCGGCGATCCGCTGCTTCCGCCTCTTCGACGGCCAGGGCGCCTACATCAGCCCGGAAGGGCCTGGGCGTGGGTCGAGTGTTTGAGCACATGATGCCGGTCCTCCGCCTCGACCGGATTCTCGAACCGGTCGAGACACAGCGCTGGCTCGCCCGGCTGGCTCCCGCCGTTGAGAACGACCTGATGGCCCACTAGAGACTCCCGCGCCCCCTGGTTCCGCACATACCTGGCATGCGTCTGGCACGACCTCTTCGTCCCGAAGCAACCTGGGCGGGGACTGACCAGCGGGCAGTGTGCCAGGTGCGAATACATCGGCACAGAAACGGACGTCTCAGGAGCGCCCCCAGCCCGTCCCTCCCGTTTGCGGGCCGGCACATGGATGCGGGTGCCCGTGGGGTCGAGCACCCGGATCCACCCTTCGCTTGTCCTTGTCAGGGGATGTGGCTCACTGCGGAGGTTCAGTCCCAGCCACCGCCGCCCCACCCCCAGCCGCCGCCGTCGCCCCAGCCCCAGCCCCAGCCGCCGCCCCAGCCCCAGCCCCAGCCCCAGCCGCCGCCCCAGCCCCAGCCATCGTCTCCCCAGCCCCAGCCCCAGCCACCTTGGTGGTAGGAGACGACGTTCTGCGGGGCAGTGGTGGTGGCGGCCGCGTGGGCGGCTCCAGCGCCGGCCGCGATGGCCAGGATCGGCGCCGAGCAGATTGCGATGGCCATTCTCTTCATACGGGTGGTGTGCGCGCGCATGATGCGCCCCTCTCCGGAGGGTGTCTGGTTTTCCCGGCGGCCTCCACGGGCCGCCCGCCCGCGCTCGGAGCTGGCGCGTAGCTCCGGCGCCCACCCGCCGCACGCGGCGGGTCACCACTTGCGGTAAGAAACCGGCATAAGTGGCTTTTGTCTCAAACCTACGACCGGATCGCCGGGCAGTCAAAACGAGGAACGCGAGTCTGGGCCCGATGCGCCAGCCGTGAACCGCGCCCCCACAGCGGCGGCCCCATGGACGCACGCGTCACCGAACGTCAACGAGCCCCCTTCCAGTCAGGGAAAGGGGGCTCGCGGAGTATTCCCCTGCGGTACTACTTCCGGCCGCATCCTTATCAGGTCGATCACGGGACGTCTCGGGTGTCGGTCAAACGGCCGGAGCCGCCGGCCGATGGCCCGCAGAGGCCCAGCGCCCATCGCCGCTGTCCGTGGCTGTTGGTGCCAGGAATCGGGGCAGGCAGACCACGATGCAGGGGGCACGCGCCGCGCACCAGTGCGGCACGGCAGCAGTTCGCCAGCGGTTGTGAGCCGCCTAGATGGGGTTCAAAATGGAGAAAGTGGCGGATTGCAAGCCAAATTTGGTCGCAGCGCCGGACTAGTCGCCCTTGGAAGTAGCCCGCCGCTCCCTTGCTCGGCACCCCGCACTGTGGGCTGGCGTCGCGATGCCTGGGAGCCTCTACTCGATCAGTCCGGGGCCACAGGCGTTTCCGGGCAGCGACCCGAATTCCACAGGCCTGTGCAAAACGGCACCCCGTCTTTCAATTCGGGCTGTCTCCAGAGGCGTGGAGCAGAGGCAGGGCGGGACTGACGGCGAGAAGGAAGATCGTGATGCCAACCGACACTGAGCTCCTCAAGACCGACGACAAGCAGCTTGAGGAGCTCTTTCGCAAGATTCCTGCTGGTGAGATCCCCAAAGGCCCGATGGAAGGTCTAGCGATCTTGCCTGGGGCGGGGCTTTCGGGGGCACGGTTGCTCGCCCGCCTGGTGCATCTGTTCTTGTGGCGGGGCAAAGTCTTCAGCCCCGACGGCTACCTCAGCAATCGACTCTTCCCGCTGGACATGCTGTCCATCGTTGCCATGGTCGGGCCGGGCCCCAGCCGTCTGGACGAACAGGAGTGCATCGTCATCGACTACTCCAACACGTCGCTGGTGTTCGGGGGCGTGCGCGATGAGCTCCGCCAGGTCGACCCACACCTGTACTTGGGCCTGATCTGGCTGTCCAGCCGCAAGATCGGATGGTTCACGCTGCGCGACCCGAACAGCAGCAACGGAACCGATCGCGCCGAAACCGGGGCGCTGTGATCACGAACGTAACGAGGGCCGCTACCGTGAGCGGTCTCTCCGGGAAGTCGCGACATTCGGTTGATGGGTTGGACCCCGCCTGTGAGCGGAGGCTCTGACACGAGCCGACATGACGAAAGGCCCCGACCTTGCTTCCCCCGACCATTCATCCCCGCAGATCAGCACTCCGCGTTCGTCGCAGCGTTGGGAAAGCCAAGCCCCGCCGACACCTTCCAGGCACCGCTTTGGCCGCATCGGCCACCATGGCACTGGCCCTGACGGGGCTCCCCGCAACCACGCCTCCCGGCACGCCGGCCCCGTTGCACGGCACAGCCACCAGCGCTGGAAAGCCGCTGTCCCACGCCGACGTCACGCTCTTCGCCGGAGACCGGCAAGGCACGCGGGAACTGGGACACGCCACCACCGACGCCAACGGAACCTTCCAGATCCGGCCCAGCCAGCGCACGGGCTCGGTGCTGTACGTCGAAGCCGCACCCGCTGGCGACCGGTTGTTGCGTCTGCGCACCGTCGTGGGAGTCGGCCCCGACGGTGGTGTGCCGCAGCGCTTCGAATCCGCTGTCACGGTCAACGAATTCACCACCGTCGCCGCCACCTACGCACTGGCTCAGTTCACCGACCAGCGCGGCATCACTGGGCCTAGCCCCGGCCTGGAGAACGCCGCAGCCAGGTCCTACAACCTCGCCAACCCGGCCTCAGGAAGGCCCGGCAAGGTCGTCACCGACCAGAACAACGGCACCAAGAACGACACTCTGGCCACCCTCGGCACCCTGGCCAACCTCGTCTCCCTCTGTGCGCCGGGAGCGGACACCGGGCGATGCCAGGACATGCTGCGCCTGGCAGCACCGCAGCACGGGACCACTCCCGCCGACACGGCACAAGCCGTGCTCAACCTCACCCACAACCCGAGACTGGCCACCGGCAAGCTCTACGCCCTGGCAGGCCGGGCACATACCTACACCCCCGCGCTCACCGCGCCCCCGGAAGCCTGGGTCCTGGCCCTGCACTACACCGCCCCCGACGTCTACGCCCCCGGCCGGATGGCCATCGACGCCAAGGGCAACATCTGGGCCTCCAACAACTGGCTGCCCGGAACGCGAAACCCCAGCCCCTACGTCACCGTGCAGGACCCGGTGGGCAACCCCACCCTGAACAGCCCCATCAGCGGCGGCGGCATGAAGGCAGGCGCCTGGGGCATCGCCATCGACCACGATGGCTCCGTATGGGTGCCCAGCTACGGCGGCGATGCCATGTCGAAGTACTCGTCGGCCGGAAAGCCGTTGTCGCCCGGCACAGGATTCAAGAACGGCGACCTGACCCACCCCCAGGGCACCGCCGTCGACCAGAAGGGCAACATCTGGATCGCCAACTTCTACGGCCTGAAAGGCAATCGCGGCCAGGGAAGCGTGAGCGTCTACCCACACGGTGACCCCTCAAAGGCGATCACCATCAAGGGCGGCGGCCTCGACCACCCGTTCTCCATCCAGATCGACGGCTACGGCCGGGCCTGGGTCAGCAACGCCCGCCTCAACGGGGCAAAACTCCTTGACACGCGCGTACCCAAGGGCCACGTCGGCGGGAGCGTCACCGTGATTGGCCCCGACTTCAAGCCGACCTCGTTCTCCCCCATCAAGGACAACTCACTCGACTGGCCCCTCGCACTCGCCGTCGACTCCAAGAACAACGTCTGGGTGCCCAGCTTCGTCAGCAACTCGGTCACCAAAATCGGGCCGAGCGGAAAGATCACAGGCGAGTACAAACTGCCGACCACGATCGCACCCTGGTCCCTGGCCATCGACGGATCCGACCGCATATGGATCGCCGGCTTCGGCGCCCCCTCCGTCTCCGTCCTGTGCGGCGTGAACACCAGCGCCTGCCCGACCGGCTCCTCCACCGGCTCCCTGCTGACGCCGCCCCACGGCTACCGCAGCAACTCCATCCAGCACCTCACCGCCATCCAGGTCGACCAGTCCGGCAACGTCTGGCTGGCCAACAACTGGTCCAAATTCGTCCCACCCACCGGTGGCACCGGCCTGGTCGAACTCATCGGAGCCGCCACACCCGTCTGCACACCCCTGACCCCGGTACCCGCACGCCCAGCAACGACCAGCTCAACCGCCTGCCCCGCCCAGACCAGCACGCAGCCCAGATGACAACGGCCCAGCAATACCGCTGTCGGGCGTGCCAGGTCGGCGGAGCGATTTTGGCCTGGAGTTTCAATGACCGAGTCAAGGGTGCGGCCACCCCCCCACCCATGAGGGCGGCATCTCGTCCCGGAGATTGTCTGTGCCTCAGCCGACGAAAGTCAGCCACGAAGCCACATCCGGCCCTCCCGGGCCGCCTCCAACTTACGGAGCTGCTTTGGCGCGAGTGATCACGGCCCCGTAAGCTTCCGGCGCGTCGGGCACAAGGCGTACCAGCTGCTGCGCGCCCTGATGAACACGGCCGTGGACGACGAGCTGATCCGGCGCAACCCGTGCCGCATCAAGGGCGCGGACCGGTACGACGTGCCTGAGCGTCCGGTCCTCACGGTTGCTGAGGTCTTCGCCCTCGCCGACTCCATCGCGCCGCGCTACCAGCTGCTCACGCGACCACGGCCCGGGACCGCCACGTGCCCGGACATCTGCGCGGGTGAGCACGCCTGGCCGGTGGTGTGTGCCACGAGCGGCCGGGGTACTCGGGGGTGCACCCACCCTGCGGGGCGCCCCGCAGGAACCCAGGTCGTCACGGCTCGACGGCTGCGGGGCACCCGGCGTCCCACATCCCTCCTGCGAGGCCTCCGATGAGCCGTCTCTTCTCGCCGCTCACCCTCCGCGGCACGACCTTCCCAAACCGGGCCTGGGTGGCCCCCATGTGCCAGTACAGCTCGGTCGACGGCTATCCGCAGGACTGGCATCTGGTCCATCTCGGCTCCCTGGCACGCGGCGGGTCCGGCCTGGTCATGCAGGAGGCCACGGCAGTGGAACCTGAGGGCCGGATCACCCCTTCCGACGCCGGCATCTGGGATGACGGGCAGGCCGCCGCGTACAAGCGGATTACCGACTTCGTCCACGGGCAGGGAGCCATTGCCGGCATCCAGATCTCCCATGCCGGCCGCAAGGCGTCGACGGCACCGCCCTGGGAGGGTGACGTGTACGTCGAACCGGAGGCCGGAGGATGGCAGACGGTCGCACCGTCACCGCTGCCATTCGGCGACTGGCCGGCCCCGCGGGAGCTCGGCGCGGACGACATCCGCGCTCTGGTCCGGGCCTTCGGCGAGGCCGCCGCGCGGGCGCTGTCCGCCGGCTTCGAGGTCCTGGAGATCCACGCCGCGCACGGCTATCTGCTGCACCAGTTCCTGTCACCGCTGTCCAACCACCGCAGCGACGAGTACGGAGGCGATCTCGACGGGCGCAGCCGTTTCCTGGTCCAGGTCACCGACGCCGTACGGGCGCAGTGGCCGGCGGACCGCCCGCTGTTCGTACGCTTCTCGGCCACGGACTGGGCCGACGGCGGCTGGACCCCGGAAGAGACGGTCGAGCTGTCGCGGCACCTGGTGGCCCACGGCGTCGATCTGGTGGACATCACCAGCGGCGGGCTCGTCCACAACGCCCGTATCGAAGTGGAGCCCGGCTACCAGGTGCCCTTCGCCCGAACCGTCCGCGAGGGCGCGGCCCTGCCCGTCTCCGCGGTCGGCCTGATCACCGCACCGGAACAGGCCGACCAGATCCTCGTGGACCGCTCGGCCGACGCGATCATGCTCGCGCGCGAACTGCTGCGCAACCCGACCTGGCCGCTCCGCGCGGCCCACGTGCTCGGTGACGACGTCCCGTGGCCGAAGCAGTACCAGCGTGGCCGCCCACGTCATCGCTGAGGCCGTCGCCGCCCGAGCACCCGGGAATTCGGCACAAGACAATGAGGTTTCCTCCGGTATGGGCGATCAATGCATCAATGTTGCTTTTCCCGCGGCCCAAGGGAGAGTCGATGCGGGCGCTGCTCGCGGCCGACCGTGTCGGCACGCTGCAGCAGATATCCGCCCTTAGCCGTGAGTTCGAAGGGGATCGTCGAGGCGAACGCACTGGTGGCCATTGACGACGAGCACGACCCGGAGGGGGCGAGCACGGCCTTCGAGCGGGCGCACGTCGCCGCCCTGCTGTCCCAGGCGCGCGAGCATCTGAACGATCTCGATCGCGTCCTGGAACGGTTGGAGAGAGGCGACTCAGGGCGCTGCGAGCAATGCGGTGAGCCGATCCCGACGGAGCGCCTCGAAGTTCGCCCGGCGGCGAAAACCTGCGTGCGCTGCGCGTCCGTAGCTCGTTGAAGGGTGCACAGTTGAGGACGCGACATGTCGTCCTGCCCCAACTCGGCGTGCGGGTAGATGCCGAGTTCCTCCGTCGGCGGCCGTTCACCATCTGACCTTCACCCGGCTTGATCAGGAGAAGACACGGCCTGGCTCATCGGATACCGCCGACCGCACCGCCGCTCCGAACGCAAGGCCGACCACCTCCTCGCTTACACGAGCATCGCCTGCACCGCACCCTCATCTGCTACCGCAACTCGCCAAATGAGATGTCTTCTTAGCTGGAACGCGAGGTACAGGTACTCCTCGTCCTCCCGGCCCTGCGCGACGTCGCGGCCGAGCGCCGGACCTCCTCCGGTCGGGCCCGCTTGGTGGACAGACGGAAATCCGCGTCCTGGCCCAGCCTGATCTCGCCTCCGAATGAGCTGCCGACTGGGTCCGTCCTGACCGACACGTAGGCTTCCCGCCTGGCCTGACGCCAGTAGTCGACCCCGTCGCCCCGCGGGGCGTGACGGGTGGAGAAGGACGTCAGGCGCGGCAGCGCCAAGCCGTCCTGAGCCACGGTCATGCTCTCCTCTTGACCGCTCCGCGCCGATCTGCCCGAGGCTCACGGCGTCCTGTCCCGCCTACGCCGCAGGGATCTTCTCGGGCCTTTCGCCGACCGATGCGTCGGCAAGGCAGGAGTCCGGCCCGCAGCCTCCCCGAACGGGGACTGCGGGGCCGGGGAGGGCGGGCCTCAGGCGGGAATGAGGCCGTGGGGGTTGATGATGAACTTCTCGGCCACTCCCGTGTCGAAGGTCGCGTAGGCCTCGGGGGCGTCGTCGAGGCTGATCACCTTCGTGTTGAGCATGGCGCTCAAGTAGGGCATGCGGTCCCACAGGATCGCCATCATCAGCTCGCGGTTGTAGTGCATGATCGGTGCCTGCCCGGCGGTGATCCGCGGCGACTTGATCCAGGCCTTGCCGAAGTCGATCGGGTACGTTCCCTCTTGCTCGGCCTTCGACTTCGCGAGCGGGTCTGGGCCGTAGACGCCGATGACGCCGGTGGCTCCGCCCGCGCGGGTGGCGTCGATCACCTGGTTGATCGCGTAGGCCGGGTCCATGTCCTCGGCCTCGGGGCCGATGCCGTGCGCCTCGGTGCCGACGTAGTCGACTGCGCAGTCGACCATGGGTTCGCCCAGGATGGCCTCGATCTGGTCGGTGAGCGCTGCGTCCTGGCTCAGGTCGATCGTCTCGCAGCCGTTCTTCTTCACCAGCTCCAGGCGGTCCTTGTTGTGGTCGCCGACGATGATGCAGGACGCCCCGAGGAGGCGCGCCGCTGCTGCGCCGCAGCGGCCGACCGGGCCGGCGCCGGCGATGTACACGGTCGAGCCCGGCTTGGCACCGGCCTCCATGAGACCGTGGAACGCGGTGGGCAGGATGTCCGAGAGCAGCGCCAGGTCACGGATCTTCGCCATGGCCTGGTCCCTGTCCGGGAAGCGCAGGAGCTGGAAGTCGGCGTACGGGACGAACAGGTACTCGGCCTGGCCGCCGGTCCAGTCGCCCAGGTTGAAGCCGTACGCTCCGCAGGACACCTTGGGGTTCGTGGTCTCGCAGACCTCGGTCCGGCGCGCCTTGCAGTTGCGGCATCGGCCGCAGGCGACGTTGAACGGGACGGAGACGAGGTCGCCTTCACCGAGGAACTCGACGTCGGGGCCGACCTCGATGACCTCCCCGGTCATCTCGTGCCCCATCACCATGCCCTGGGGCACCGGGAAGGACCCGCGGTAGATGTGCAGGTCGCTACCGCAGATGTTGGTGGCGACGATTCTGAGGATGACGCCATGCGGGGCCTTTTTCCCGTTCGGCATCTGAAGCTTCGGGAAGTCGAGAGACTCGACGCGCATGTCTTTCGGGTTCTGGAAGACGACGGCGCGGTTGCTGCCTGCCATGACGATCTCCTCTGCTGATCCAGGGCGACTCGGCCGTGGAAGTGCCGGCGGTCATTTCGGTGGCTTTGCGACCTCGACTTTCCCAACCTAGGGCCGCCACCCAACGTACGCACGCCGGGATCGGACCCTCTATGTCCGCGTGCCATCGCACTAACGCTGCGTGCCACGCTCCCGGCCATGCACGTCATCTCCATCTGGGCAGGTCCGCGCGTTGTTGGCTTTGAGGGATGACCGACGCAGCAGCGCCCGCTCCCCAGGAGCCCTCGCCCGTCCAGGCCGAATCCGGGTGATGGGTGCTCGCGAGCGGACCTGACGCCTTTGGCAAGATCTGCAATGGCTTCAGAAGCGACGCGTTACGAACCATCCACCCTCAGCCACCACCCACCCCAGCCGCGCACGCCACTACGGTCCCGCAGTCGGGAACGGTGCCCCCTCCATCCCGGTGCCGGCCGATCCCCCGCCGGAGGCACCGCCTTGACCGGCGGCCTGCCCTATGCGGTGATCGACTCATGGCCATCGGCCCTATCCACCTGTGGGCGCGCGGAGGCGCAGCCGGGGCGGAGCGGGCCGAAGGCAGGAGCGGCGCCCCGAGCGGAGCCGGTAGCGCGCCCGGCGGAGCGGAGCGCAGCCGGGGCTTGATGAGGTAGAGAAACATGTAACAGCTCTAGGCAGCTTGGCGGTTCAGCTGCCTACCGGTGGCGTTAGTCTGCGGCCATCGTGGCTCCGGACAGGGGGCGCCTCGTCGTGCAAGGCGTCCTGGACGCGGATCGCGTAGACCTCGCTCATCGTGGCGATGGCCTCGGTCGGGGTGAGCCATTCAACTGCGGTTGATTCGTCGGAGAGTTGCGCGTGGCCGCCTACAGGCCGGCACCGGAACACCAGGGCACGTCCGGCTCTATCTGGTCCCGCTGCTCGGGGCCAAGCGGCTCGAATCCCTCAGCGTTCCCGACGTACGACGGTTCCTCATGCGCCTGGAACAGGAGACCACCGCCGCAACGGCCAAGGAATCACACCGCGTTCTGCGTTCGGCGCTGTCCTCCGCGTGCCGAGAGGAACTGATCACGCGCAACGTCGCCAAGCTCGTCGAGCCTCCTCGAACCGACAACCGGGAGCTGAGGCCTTGGACCCTGGACGAGACGCTCGACTTCCTGGCCGCCTCGCGCAAGGACCCGCTCTACGCGGCCTTCGTGCTCGCCATCGGCATGGGTCTTCGCCGGGGTGAGATCGTCGGTCTGCGTTGGTCGGACCTCGACCTCGAAAACCGGGTCCTGTACGTCCGCCAGCAGACACAGCGTCGACGGGGCGTCCTGTACGACGACGACCCGAAAAGCCGCCGTCGCCGTGTCGTCCCGCTACCCGCGCTCTGCATCGCGCCTCTGCGCTGGCACCGCATGAAGCAGGCAGTTGCACGTGCCAAGGCGGGGGAGGGGTGGCAAGAGTCGGCCTACGTCTTCACCACCCGCACTGGTCGCCCGGTCGAGCCGCGGAACGTCTACCGCTCCTTCACCCGCATCGCCCAGTCCGCCGGCCTCCGCGTCATCCGGCTGCACGATGCCCGGCACGGCACCGCGACCCTCCTCGCAGCGGCCGGAGTCGCGCCCCGCGTCGTGGTGGAGATCCTCGGGCACTCCCAGATCAGCATCACCATGGACGTCTACACTCACGTCGTCCAGGACACCCAACGCGAGGCCATGAGCCACATGGACCGCCTGCTGCGGAGGCGCCCCGGTCGTCAGTGACCGTCCTCGTTGATGTCAGACCTGGATGTCAAAGGCCACCTACCAAGATCGGTAGGTGGCCTTTTGACCTGCGGCTTTGCTGGCTGAGCCAGCGGGCACGAGTGCGGCCGTCAGCCACCCTGGTTGACCGTGGCTGACCCCCGCATCTGGCACGGCTGTGGCACGCGCATCCTCCGCAGAGGCGTGCGCGTTCAGCGTCCTTCGCGTTCATAGCGTTCCACCCGACGCGCCAACTTGACGCGATACCTCTCGGGCGCGACCGACCCCGCCCTTCTTCGTAGAGGTCGAGGACGAGGATCGGGTACTCCTTGTCCATCACGGCCCGTTCGTCTGCCAGCAGCAGAAATGTGGGGTCGTTATCGCCCTGGGGCATCAGCTCCGCAAACTGCTCCGCTGTGAGGTCGCGATACGCCAGGTCGTCAACGAAGCCGACATAACCACTTCCGCCATCGGGATCTGCTCCGTGGACCGCTGACTGGAGCGCTTCCCAAGCAGACTGGTCACCGAAGTAGGTACGGAGGACGAACGGGCCTTCGTGGTCGGGCACTGGCAGCATGCGACATCCCTGAGGGTGATGACGGGGCCACTCACGAGCACGGCTGAGTGACACGCTCAATGGGTCAGGCAAGTCGGCGGGCGTGGTACATCGGTCGTCGAGGCCGACGCCCCGAGTGGTCCCGAGACTTTGGTACCTAGCCTCATCCTTATCAGGTCGATCACATGGTCTCGGCAGCATCGTCCGAGGGCTAACGCCCTCGGACGATGGTCCGCTGAGGTCCGGCGTTGACCGTCACTGTCCGCGCCCGTGGTGTGAGCCATTGGTGTCATCGTCTGTCAGCCTCCGGATCGGCGGGGCTTCGTCGTTGTCTACCGGCCCACTGCCAGCGGATGGGAGGGAACGGCCAATTCCACCGATAAGGAACCGGACAAACTACGGAAAGTTCGCGCCACGGATCTTGTGTGGCGCCTGTGAACCCATGAGGGTGGTTGGTGGTACGACACGCGTTCGATTTTTCTAGGGGGAAAGTGAAGGCACGTTTTGTCGTCCCGCTTCTCGCGGCTGGGGCCCTGCTGGTGCCGGCTGCCACAGCGTCGGCCGCGGCAACTCCGAGCGGCAGCACGGGAAGGGCCATCGCGAAGAGCCCTACTGACGTAGCCGTGTGGTGCACGTTCTTAGGTGAGAAGCCGTTTCAAGTCACCCATAACGGCCCGCTGTTCGCCCAGGGTCATTACACGGGTTGCTCGACTCCGGCGCCCAACAAATGCCGGGCCCAGGTCGATCTTCAGCGGCTCGAAGCCTACGACGGGCACTGGCACGCGGTGAAGCACAAGGACAGCGGGTGGACGAAGTGCAGCGGGCGCTTCACCACCCCAGGGCTCAAGTGCGTGCATGATGGCCACAAGGAGACGTACAACACTCAGGTGACCCTTCAGGTCGAGTACCGCGGACGCTTCAGCGAACCCGGAATCGCAGACACGCACAACACCGTGATCGACTGCTGAAGTCCGTTCACTCATAACGGCCTGCCGGAGCGATTCGGTAGGCCTTTTTCAGTTTCGGTCCCACAAATGAAAGCGAGACAGAAGCGTGCACGTTCATTTTGAAGCCGTAGACCCAGAGAAAATGATCAGGTTCTGGGGCAGCATCCCGGGTCATGGCGCGTACAGCGTTGGCCAAGCGGAATCTCCGGCCGTGCTGCCAGTCGTCACCGTCGTTGCCGGAACGGTCGCCGAACAGGTCCAGACGCTGATCGCCAAAGGCGCCTCACTGGTGGAACTCCACGATCCCATGGAAGCCCTGATGAAGGATCCGGAAGGCAACAGGTTCATGGTGGTGCTCGACTCCGCTCACGAAGCATGACGTTCTCCAGCGCGAATGCGGCCCGGCGTACGGCACTGCACGCTGGGGTGAAGGTCAGGTACACGAAGTGGAACTACAAGACCACCGAGCCCAACTGCAGCACCAAGGTGCTGCACAACGGAACGGCGCGGCTGGTCTACAACGGCCGCGAGACGTGGCACGGGAAATGCTGATGCGCAGCGCAGGGATCGTTCTGCTGGTGGTGTCCGCCGCTGTGGTGTCCGGGTGCAGCGGCGGGAAGAGTACGCCGCCTTCGCCGAGTGCCTCGAAGGCGGCGCTGGTGTCCGATCCGGACAATCCTGCGAAGGGCGCTAAGGAACCGGGCCGGCTGGGTCCGGGGACGGTGAAGCTGCCCGTGGCTGCGGACCGGATTGCCGCATTGTCCGTGCGGTATGACTGTCTCGGTCCCTCGGGTGGTCTGAAGGTCAGTAATGGGACAGCGCTGCGCGCCGGGATCGAAGTGTGTGACGACAGCGCCACCTACGGTGCCTCGATGAAGGCGAAAGACCTGGATGGCCGGAAGTTCGGCGGTACGGTCAAGATCGAGGTCGACAAGCGGACGCGGTGGCGCGTTTCCGTCAGCATCACCGACAAGGACGGCGTCAAACAGACAGTCCATAGCTGAGCTTGACTCTGTCGGGGATCTTTGAGTTGCCCGGTGCGTCGGCGTGATTGGTGGGCATGCTCCGGGCGTTCCGAGAGTTCGTCCCCTCTTCGGCACCTGCTTGGATGGCCTCGATCACCGCTTGACCAGCGGCAATGACGTATTCGGGCGCACGGAGCTGTACGCCCATGAGGGCAGATGACATCGCGGCGCCGGACGCCATCAGATCGCACACCGCCTAGATGAACAGCGGGTGCTGGGCGTTGGTTGTCGCTTTCATGGCGTCTACGTACGATTGAATTTAGGCGATGGTGCACGGTCGCATCGAGCAGCCGCTTATAGGCCTGCGCCGCGCTGATCTATCAGCACATGACGAGCGACTGTGATCGGGCCATCGCGGCTCGGCTCGGGGCCATGATCCGGGGTGGGGGGAGCGGCCTCCGAGTCCACCGGAGAGGACGCCGAGCGGACGTAGTGGCACGCGTGTGCCACGGCGCCTGGCACGACGAAGGGCCAGCCTGGGAGGAAAACCCTCCTGAGCTGGCCCTTTCTTCTGTGCCCCCGGCAGGATTCGAACCTGCGACACCCGCTTTAGGAGAGAGGCTGAGAGGCTGTGCCGCTGACCTGGGTCTTCGACACCTTGTGGGGCGGCTACAAACTCGACTGCGAAACACCCTCGTTGACCGTGGCTGACCCCTGCATCTGGCACGGTTGTGGCACGAACCTCGACCGACGGCAGTCAGCCAGGACGGCGGGTGCGACGGCCGACCACGCGCGCGTGTGTCTCCCTGTACTCCCACCGGCCTCAGCCACGCTGCCGTGTCGTCGACCAGAGCAAGTTGTGCTGGCGGAAGCGTAGCGGTGAGACCTTGGGCGATGACCTCTTCGTCCCGAAGCTACTTGGCCGGAGGCGCGACCTGCGCCCAGTGCGCCTTTCACTTGTGGCGGTGGTCCGCGGGCGTCCGTACTTGTCCGCCGATGTCCGTCGGCGTTGTCACACAGATAGACACTCACGCCCATCGCACGAGGCTGCACAGCCGTGACCGGGTTAGGGCTCGCCCGTTGGAGAACGGCCGGGTCGACGTAGCTGAGGAACTGCGTTCTCTTACGGGCTCGTTGCCGCGACAAGACGGCGTCTTCGGCAGTGCGGTCAACAGGACCGGCGGATCCGTTCCGGAACTCGTTCGCCAACTGGCCGCCGAGGCCGAAGAGGCTTGGAAGCAGTATGGAGTGGAAGGTGCAGTCGGCCCGCACACACCAGCAGAGATCGACGACGCACTCTTGCAGGTCGACACTGGGCGTGTGGTAGGTGTCTGCTGCACGATCGGGTGACATCTGAACTGGCCTGCCCTGAGGGGCGGCTGGGAAGGACGTCGCTGCGCCCAAGCCCTATCCGCAAAGAGTTCTGCCAGGACGTCGTACGAATCGCGAAGAACCGGGGCCCGGGTGTCACGGTCGAGCAGGTGGCCACTGACATTCGGGGTTCACCCGATGACGTTGTGGAAGTGGATGCGCCGGGCGGACATCGATGACGGATCCAAGCCCGGGGTGGCCAGCCAGGAGAGCGCGGAACTCCGGGAAGTGTCGGCGGATCAAGCTGCTGGAGCAGGAGAACGAGGACCTACCACCGGCGCCGCCGACAATCCGCACTCGGCCGGCTGACCCTCATCGAATACGAAGCCGTCATGACCACACCGGCCCTCCAGGCCGGGTGACTGAACCTGTCACCCGAACCTGCAGCAGTCCCGACACCTGTACCCGCAGGTCCGCTCGACAGGTGATCACATTGGCCTTCGGAGCACTCGTGGGGCACGTTAGTCTCCGATCATGGCCTTGCGACCTGATGAGTTCTACGACCACGCACTTGCAGCCGCGGATGGTGAGCTTCGGCTTCCGTTGGCACGGATGACCGGCTGGGACATAAGCCCGTTCGAACCCGGGGGACTTCGCGTCGCGCCGCTGCGCCCGCCCGTTTCGCCCGAGCCAGAACGGCACGGCGAGGATCCGGCGAACTGCGACGTGTGCCGCGCCCGAGACAAGGGCATCTGGTTCAACGAACGCTGGCGACTGGCCCGGGTCACGGGAGTCGGTGTGCCGCTGGTGCTGATGCTGTACTCCCGAGACCACTACGACATGGCGGATCTGCCCGACGAGATGGCCGCCGAACTCGGGCTGCTCACCACTCACATCGTCCGTCATGTGCAGGCACTAGCGCATGTCTCCCGAGCCCACGTCTACCGGATCGGGGACGGAGCCGCACACCTGCATATCTGGTTCTTCGCCCGGCCCGAGGGGCAGGCCCAATTCTACGGTTCGTGGTTGCCCGTCTGGGACGACCTGCTGCCGGAGTACCCGGCGGACGTAGCGGACGCAGACGCGGCGGCCGTCGCTGACGCATTGGTTACCTCATATGGAGGCCGTCGTTCGGCCACCGACGAACAGACGCACGTCTGAGCCTCCTGCTGTGCCCTGTCCGTCGTGTTGCCTTCACCACGAACGTCATGCGGTCGAGTGGGGGATCAACCGCCTCAAGAGACACCGCGCCGTCGCCACCCGGTACGACAAACTCGCGGTCCGCTACGAGGCCACTGTCCTCGTAGCGGCCATCAACGAGTGGCTGTGATCGGCACGCTTCGCCCGATGCGGTTCAGAGATCGAGCACGCTCAGCGCAGGGACAAGGCCGCGCGCAACGTGGCGCTGCCGGTCACCGCTCCGGAAGGACGACCGGGCCGTCCGAGTAAGGCATTGAACCTTGAGCAGACGGAAGCCGTGCTCGCCGCCGCTCGCCCGTCGCGGCTGTACGCCTACCTCTTGCTCTCACTCCTCAGTGGCCTACGTACAGAGGGGGCACGGCCCTCACCTGGGATCATCTCTTCCTGGAGACAGAGGATGGCATCCCGCCCCACGTCGCCGTTTGGCGCTCGGTGCGCAAGCACGGCGAGACCAAGACAAGAAGGAGCCGCCGGACCATCGCTCTGCCGAAGCAGGTGGTCGACGTCCTCGAAGAGCACAAGCGGTGGCAGAAGCAGGAGAGGGCGTTCCGAGGGATGGGGAGTCCGACCGGTCGCGTCTTCACGACGCGGAGCGGTGAGCCGCTCGACGCTGCCAACGTCCGGCGTGATTTCAAGGCCATCGTGAAGAAGGCGGGACTGGCTCCAGAATGGACGCCGCGCGAACTGCGGCACAGCTTCGTCTCACTGCTCTCCGACCATGGCATCCCGCTGGAGCGCATCGCGCAGCTTGACGGGCACACCAGTCAGGCGACGACGGAGGCCGTCTACCGGAAGCAGCTCCGGCCGGTCATCACCGGAGCGGTCCGCTGGTAGCTATTCCCCATACTGTCCGCGAGAAAAGGAACAGCCTTTACCCTGCGCTTTGCGGGGAGACATCCTGCGGATCGGCAGGGCCAGCGGAGACTGGGCGTTCGAAGAACGTTTGCAGGACGACTGTCGCCTGCGTTCCGCTGACGCCGTCGATCGCGTAAATCCTGCGCAGTACGTCCTGGAGCTGCTCGGTGGTCGCGGTCCTCACCTTCACCAACACCGATGCGCTGCCCGCGATGACGTGCGCCTCCATGATCTCGGGGAGCGCGGCGAAGCTCTCCGCCGAATCTCCCATCCATGACGTCGACTCGACCATCACGTAGGCCAAGACGCCGCACCCGACCGCCGCCGGGTCCACCTCCACCATCGTGCGCCGGATGACGCCCCGTTCCCGCAGCTTCTTGACCCGCTCGTGGGCGGCACCGGCGGACAGGCCCGCGGCCCGGCCGAGCGCGGCGTAGGACTGGGTTGCGTCCTGCTGAAGTTGCGTCAGCAGGATTCGGTCGATGTGATCCACAACTCTCCGTTCGGCATGACCTTGTGATGACCATATGGAATCCTGCACTATCGCATGCAAGTCGAACCAGATTCGATGTACGCGCCATTTGTTGGACGGAAGGACATCCAATGCCCGGTCAGCGCCCCGTGCTGTACGAGAGCTTCGACGACCGGTTCCGTACCGGACGGTGCATGAACGGTGACGAGAGCCTCGAGGTCCTGTACACCGGCTGCCGCTGGGCCGAAGGGCCGGTCTACCTGCCCGCCTGGCGGCAACTGATCTGGAGCGACATTCCCAACGACCGGATGCTGCGCTGGGACGAGGAGACGGAGTCGGTCAGCGTCTTCCGCCGCTTTGCCGGGCACACGAACGGCAACACCCTGGACCTCGAGGGGCGACTCATCACCTGTGAGCAGGGAAACCGCCGGGTGACGCGTACAGAGCACGACGGTCGCATCACCGTGCTGGCCGACCGCTGGCAGGGAAAGCGCTTGAACAGCCCGAACGACGCGGCCGTGAAGTCCGACGGTTCGATTTGGTTCTCCGACCCGGACTTCGGGATCACCAGCGACTACGAGGGCTACCGGGCGGAGAGCGAGATCGGCTCCAACAACGTGTACCGAATCGACCCGGCCACCGGCCGGGTCGACCTGGTCGCCGACGGCTTCGGAGCGCCGAACGGTCTCGTGTTCTCGTCTGACGAACGGCAGTTGTACGTCTCCGACACTCGGGCGGGGTTCATCCGGGTCTTCGACGTACGGGACGACGGCACGCTGTCGGACGGCAGGATTTTCGCGGCGGCCGGAGCCCGTGCGGCGGCGCGCTTCGACAACCTCCGTTTCGATGAAGAAGGCCGGCTCTGG
Organism: Streptomyces sp. NPDC096152; assembly: GCF_044763235.1. Classification (NCBI taxonomy): domain Bacteria; kingdom Bacillati; phylum Actinomycetota; class Actinomycetes; order Kitasatosporales; family Streptomycetaceae; genus Streptomyces; species Streptomyces sp. NPDC096152. The sequence goes on from NZ_JBIWFW010000007.1 coordinate 287,224, forward strand.
GCCGCCGCGATGGCGGACGGCGTGCACTGCTACGACCCTGACGGCACACTGATCGGGCGGTTGAACGTGCCGGAGGCGGTGGCCAACATCTCGTGGGGCGGCGCCAAGCGCAACCGTCTGTTCATCACGGCGGAGACCAGCCTCTACTCACTGGTCATGGGTGTCACGGGGACACACCCGACAGGACCTGGGCACAGGCCCTGGCCAGGTCCGGCACGCTGAGACTGGGCCGACGCGCGGAGCGGGCGGAGCCGTCAAAACCATCGACACGCCGAAGTGGCTGTCTTGCTTGGTCGCCGGTCATATCGCCCGGACCGAGTCGGCACCCTGCCCGTGTCACGAGCACACCTTCGTGTTCCGTGGCCACGGTCCCGCCAACGGTGCTGCCCGGCACGTAGGCGCAAAGGTGGTCGACGTCGCCCGCCGCGCCGAGGTCTCTGCGGCAACGGTCTCGAACGTGCTGAACCGTCCGGACACGGTCGCGGAACGAACGCGGATCTGGGTGGAGACAGCCATTGTGGAATTCGGCTACGTCCGTGCGGGCCAGACGGGAGAGCCGGCCGCACACTGGAACGAGTCAGGGCCTGTTTCCCGTGAAGGGAAACAGGCCCTGACCTTGTGTTTTGGCTGTCGGGGTGGCGGGATTTGAACCCACGACCTCTTCGTCCCGAAGGAACTTGCGCGGGTGGCCGACCATGGGGCGGTGGGCCTCTCACCTGCTGCGAGCGTCCACAGCCGTCCGCGCTCGTCCGCCGCTGTGCGTCGGCGTTGTCACGCAGTTAGACACTCACCCGGGATGCGACCCGGAGCTTAGAAGATGCGGGCAAGCCTTGGCAGGACGGTGCGATGGCACCTTGATGCTTCCGTTCCGGACCGCTGAGTGCCGCTGTCGTCCGCCGTCGTTGCCGTCAGCGCTGCCGTCACGGCCGTCAGCCGTGGCTGCCATGCGGCGCCTTCGGTGCTACAGCCCGCCCTGAGTGCACGGCGTAACTCGCTCATTCGGCCAGCCGGCTATGTGGTTGCCGCACGGAAGAGGCCCAGGAGCGCCTGGGCTGGCGGGGTGTCCGCGTCGAAGAACTGTGTGGCCAGCGCGGCCGGCACTGCCGTTCCGTGCATGCGGACCTCGTGGCACCTGAAACAGAACGCCGCCTCGAACAGTGCCAGGTCGAGAGAGTCCTCGTACGCCCGGACACTCCAGCCTGGCGAGAAGCCGCAGCGGTGCTGTTGGCTGCCGGGCAGGTTCTCGATCAAAGTCAGGGCTTCGGCGGCCTCGCTGCCGGTCCAGTGGGCGACCGCCCTGCCGGGGTAGGGGACACCCTTCTTGGGCGGCGGGGCGGAGACCCTCACGACCTCAATCAGCACGGTAGCCGCAACGGCTTCGGCGGGGAGCTGCATGTGAACGGTCTCTTCTTCTTGCTGGTGGCGACCAGCCCGTTCGAGCCGGGCCGCGCACGACGACACCACACCGCTACGCTCACGCTCGCCGCGTGATCAACGAAGCGTGTCCACCATCACGGGGGAAGGCCCCTTGAGGTTGAACAAGGCTCAATTTTCTTGATCCGATTCAACTTCCCAACGGAAGGATGCGAGAGCAGACCCTTCTGTGATCAGATGCGGTGTTTGCGTTTCAGGTGCATCGGGCACCTGCCGCGGGCGGAGCAGGTGCCCGATGGCGACGATCGCACCGAGCAACAAAGCGAGCAGACAGATCAGGAAAAGGCCGAGTCCGGCAAGACCCATGAGCCCGTACCCCGTCAGGTTGGTGATGACGTCCATCAGGTTCATGCATCCACAGGCCAGCATGATGACAGCGTCTCGGCTGACGGCGCACCCGCGGCCGCCTGTGACCGATCGGTGCTAGGAACGAGCCGATGTCGTAATACGGCAACCTGACCGGCGTGATCCGGTTGCACGACGCCCGCCATGGCACCGTCAAAGGCCCCGGACCATGATCGGTCCGGGGCCTTTTGGCTGGTGCCCCCGGCAGGATTCGAACCTGCGACACCCGCTTTAGGAGTTCCTACCCGCAGGTGTAGGCCCAGCGGTAAGGCTCCTCCCGTGGTCGAGCCCAGGCCGCTGACTGCTGCCCTCGTGCCCCGTCGTACGCGCCTGTTGCCGTCAGTAGGTGCCGTCAGGGCCTATGCGCTGATGGGCAACTCGCGGGCCCGCTGGCGGGCTTCGATAGGGTCCCCAGCCCACTGGATCCGGGACGCCGAACGGCTCCGCACCCGCCCCCCTCACGACCTCCTAATCCGTAGCTCTATAGAGATCGGTCGATGGGGGCCATAGAGGTCTCCGTTCGGTTCCTGAGGGTGGCTGTTGGCCATGGTCGGTTGCTGTGGTTGCTGTATTTCTCTGCTGTACCGCAACCAGCCCTACAGCGCCTGACGGAGGCCGCGAGGACTGCATCGGTTCCTGCCGCCTGTGTGACATCCATAACGGAATGGGGATCTTGAGCCGGTGCGGGAGCGGTCATACCGTAGGCGGATACTGTCCTCAACTTGCCTTCGACCAATGACTAGTTGTGGCCTGTTCTCGTTCCAGAAAATCTAATGCTTCCCACACAAAACGGGGTTGACCTTGAAAGCTCGTCGTAAGTCCCTGATGCTGACCGCAGCCGTCGCGGCGCTGACCGCCGGAGCCGTCATCGCTCCGGCTGCGTCGGCCAGCGCGGCAGAACTCAAGCCCGCGAAGTCAGGCATGGCCGTCATCAACCTCAACTCATCCTTGCGGTCGGCGGACCGTGAAACTCACACCAAGGACGTCGGTGGTGGCACCTGGACCTATGGCTGGGAGCTGACGACCGGCGGCAAGCGTTGCTTCTCCTACTACTTCCATGGCTCGAAGATGCACCATGCGACGGCGAGAATAGCCAACGCCCAGAACAAGGCTTACGCCTTCGCCAAACAAACGGCTAAGGCCAGCAGGACGGCAGGCTCCGCCTACACGTGCGCCGCGTATTGGAGCGTCGACGAATAAGCCTTTCGGCCGCGCTAACACTCAAGGGGGCCGTGAAGCGACGCCTGTCTCGTGAGGGCCTGCTCTCACCGCGAGCCTCACGCTGGAGGCGCAATAGGCAACTTCGCGGACAAGCCCGAGACCTGTCAGCCCTTCGCCTCCGCATCCCCTTCGCGAGTGCGCAGGGAAGCTGCCGTGCCGTTCGCCCCGCCGTCTGGCCGGCGAGCGGCGCGGTGAGCACTCCGCTGTTCTGGCAACGAGTAACGGCCCTGAACCCGCGACGGTGGCCGACGTAGACTCGCGCAGAGGTCAGGTCTCAGAAGTCTCGTTACTGGAAGGCTCTCTCGAACCTCGTGTTCTCTCCACGCTCCTGGATCCTGACATCTGCGGCTGCGCTCGCAGTCGGTGCGGCGCTGGGATCCCTCACCCGCCTTCTTGAGGCGAATGCCTCCACGGGAGTCCGTGCCGCGTATCTCGTCCTGAACGAGGCATGGCCCTGGTCGGCCCTGGCCTTCTGCGCTGGCCTCGCCTGTGCATCCAGGATTGCGTCCGCGGCCCTGGCCGCAGTGTCCCTGGCGGCGGCTGTCGCTGCCTACTACGCGGTGGACGCGCACGCCGCCTGGGCCGGGTTTTTGCCGGCCACGCTCGCATGGGGTGCAGTCGCTCTGGTAGTCGGGCCCTTTCTGGGGCTCGCGGGGAACCTGGCACGCAAGCCTGGCCTTGGCGGTCTTCCCTTCCGGCTGATGATCCCGCTGCTGGCTGTTGTGGAGACGTCGGCGCGGCTGCGAGCTGAGGTCTCACTGCAAGGGTCAGTCGGTGAGACGGCATGGACCATTACCCGCCTTGCAGCGGTAGCTGTCTGTCTGGCCCTGGCCGCACACACGGTGCTGATCAACCGGCGGCACCGGAGTGAAAGGTAAAGCCTTGCGGCTCACCGGGAGTACGCCTGCGTCTTCGCCACCCATACCAGCCGCCCGGTCGAACCGTGGAACGTCTACCGCTCCTTCACACGCATCGTCCAGTCTGCTGGCCTCTGCGTGGTCCGGCTGCACGACGCCCGCCACGGCACCATCAAGGGCCCCGGACCATGATCGGTCCGGGGCCTTTTGGCTGGTGCCCCCGGCAGGATTCGAACCTGCGACACCCGCTTTAGGAGAGCGGTGCTCTATCCCCTGAGCTACGAAGGCGGATCGTGGCCGCGTGGGTCACAGGCGTCAGCGTACCGGATGTGGGCGGCCGCAGGTGGGGACGCCGGGCGTCAGGTCAGGGGGACGTGGGTGAAGTGGGTGGCCACGTGGAGGTCTGCCTCGATGGCGGTGGCCGTGCGGCGCAGGGCGGGGAGGAGGTGCTCGATGCACTGTTCGCGGGTGTGGCGGGCCGTGTGCATGGCCACGCCGGCCGCGGCGACCACCCGGCCCGCGCGGTCGTGGATCGGGACCGCGAGGGAGCGGAGGCCCGCTTCCAGTTCCTCGTCGACCAGGGCGTAGCCCTGCTCCGCGGTTTCGGGGTGCGTCTGCGGCACGGACGGTGTGTCCGACAGCAGGACTCGGCCCAGGGCGGTGGCGTGGGCCGGGAGGCGGGTGCCCACGGTGATGTCCACGCTCATGATGCGTCCCGTCGTCGCCCGGGCCGTGTACTGGATCTCCTCGCCGGAGGAAGTCAGGACCGCCAGAGACGTCGACTCGTGGACGTGGGCCGCCAGTTCCTCGAGGTGCGGCAGCGCCATCAGGGGGAGCGAGGTGCGGGACAGGGGCGGGAAGCCCAGGGACAGCACCCTCGGGGTGAGGGTGAACGTCCGGTCGCCCTCCTGGCGCACCAGGCCCAGGTGCTCGTACGTGATCAGCGCTCGCCGTGCCGTCGCCCGGGACAGCCCCGTCGCCTTGGCCACCTGCGCCGACGTCAGCGCGGCCCTGTCCTCGCCGAAGGCGGTCAGCACGGTCAGGCCTCGGGCCAGGGACTCGACGAACTCCCGGCCCAGTTCCTGCTTCGACGCGGCCGTCCACGTCGCGAGGTTCGAGGGGGGTGAGGTGCCCGAGAGGGGCGGGGCCGCGCGCAGGTCCGCCTCCATCGCCGCGACCGTCCTCCGCAGGCGGGGCAGGAGGGTGGTGCGCAGGTCGTCCGCCGAGTGCCGGCTGGTGTGGCTCACCACGCTCGCCACGCACGCGATGCGGCCCGTGTCCGGGTGCCGTACGGGTACGGAGACCGCGACCAGGCCCGGCTCGATCAACTGGTCGTCCAGCGACCAGCCGTCCTCCCGCGCGCTCGCCGCGCGCCGCTCGAAGTCCGTGGCGATCGTGCCGATCGTGCCGATCGCGTCCCCCGGCCGGTCCGTCGTCGGCACCCGTGGGGGTACGGCCGGAAAGCCCCTGTCCTCCGGGTCGGCCGCCCGGCGCGCATGCCAGAGCCGCCAGTCCGCGTCGGTCCACTCCGTCGCGAACAGCGGGCCCGGCGCGGTGCGTTCCGCGGGAAGCAGGTCGCCGATGCGGAAGCTCAGCGACATCGCGCGGCGGCGGGTGGCCTGGTGGATGAAGCGGATGCCGTCCCGGTCGCCGACGGCCAGGGAGACCGACTCGTCCAGCTCGTCGGCGAGGGCGTCGGCGCGCGTGTCGAGCAGCGCCGGCAGCCGCAGGGCGGCCAGGTAGGCGTTGCCCAGTTCCATGAGGCGGGGGGCGAGTACGACGTCCCGGCCGTCCGGACGGACGTACCCCATGCGGGCGAGCGTCGCCGTGATCCGGTCCACGGTGGAGCGGGCGAGTCCCGTGGCCCGTTCCAGGGCGCTCGGGCTCAGCGTTCCGCCGGCCTCGGTCAGCTGCCGCAGCACCGCGACGCCCCGCATCAGCGGGGTGACCGCCTCGGCGGGCGCGGCGGCAGTGGTGGCCGCGGTGGGTGCGGCGGCTGCGGGGGAGCCGGCGCCGGTGACCCGGTGGGCCACCGTCGGGGTGTTCGGGGGCATCGCATCTCCGGTACGGGGGTGGCGGCAGGCCTACCGTAAGCCCGCACCGCGCGTTCCCTCCTCCGTACCTTCCGAGGGGCCCGCACCGGCCCTCACCGGCCCTCACCGCCGGGTGACCCGCACCCGGTAGTTCCCGTGGAGGTCGGCCGCCGCCACGTCGATGCGGATGCCCGCCCGGGGGTCCCGGAAGGACTGGCCCGGCGCGAAGGGCGCGTCGGAGAGTTCGGCGTGGACGTTGGGGCTGCGGGTGCAGCCGCCGGAGTCGCGGTGGGCGTCGTAGACCTTGATCGGGCCGCGGCCGGTGTCGACGTCCGCGTCGACCTTGTAGATGAGGACGCCCGGTTGGCAGACGGTCTCGTCGTTGCCGGCGCGGGTGCGCAGTTCCAGGGCGTAGCCGCTGCGGGCGTCGAGGGGGACGAAGACCAGTTTCGGGCCGCCGGGGCGGGCCAGCGGCGTCAGCGGGTACTCGACCGAGCCCCGCTTGGCCGCGCAGCTCACCTGGGAGGCGTCCAGCCAGCCCAGCTTCCACTTGTGCCAGCCGAGGAGGTCGTTGTCGGCCCCCCAGTCCTCGCTCATGATGTCCCAGTGGCCGACCGCGCCCCCGCCCTCCGGCGTGTACAGGTCGGGCAGGCCGAAGACGTGGCCGTTCTCGTGGGGCAGGACGCGGTAACCGGTGCTGCCGTAGGAGCCGGAGCCGTCGTCCTGGCGGGAGTAGACGAAGGAGGCGTTCGCCACCGGGACGCCGTCGGCGACCGGGGCCGCGCTGTTGCCCGCGAACGTCACCGACAGCACCGTCTCCAGCGCGGACGGCCCGGCGTTGGGGGTCATCAGCACGTTCAGCAGGTCGTAGTCCCGGAAGTCCACCGTGGGGTCGGCCGCCGTGACGATGTCCTGGACGAGTTGGCGGTAGCCGGGGTCGAAGGGCGCGCCGCGCTCTATGCCGTACGCCTTGAAGGGCTTGGGCATGCGCAGCCACCCGGATATCGGGGTTTCGGGGCGGTAGTCGAGCCGGCCGTAGGAGGCGGTGCGGAACCACTCCTGGGTCCGCGGGAAGAACTCGTGGTAGCGGTCGAGCGCTTTGCCCGCGCCCGGTGCGTCCGGGAAGTCGATCATGACGGTCAGGGCGTGGACGGTGCCGACGGAGCGGGCGTAGCCGCTGCCGGTCGGTATGCCCTCCGACATCTGCACGGCCGAACCGCCGCTGATCAGACACGGGTTGAGGGCGGGGGAGCGGGCCAGGAGGGCCGAGCCCGCACCGGTGGCCGAGGGCCCCGCCGTGAGGCGCCCCGATCCGGCCGACGTGCTGACCGCCAGGGTCAGCGCGGTCACGGAGGCGAGGGCGGCCGCACGGCGCTTGCGTATCCGGTGGCGGGGCTGCGGCTGCATCCGTGGACCTTTCGCGCCAGGCAGCCACCGGTCTCCGGCTGCACCCTTTCGATCACCCTGTGTCGTCGGGGCGGTGGGCGCGCGCTGGAGCGGCCGATCGTGCGACGGCCGATCGGGAGGGAAGTGAGGGGCTGGTCAGGGGACCGGGGGGCACTCATGGCAGGGGTCCGGGGGTCACCCATGGTCAGGGTCCGGGGGTCACCCATGGTCAGGGTCCGGGGGTCACCCATGGTCATGTGACCCAGGTCACCGGAAAACTTGGCGGGCGCGGGAAATAACCGGGGACCGTTTCCCCGTTTAGCCCTGTGTCCAGCGAAACGGGGATTCCTTCCCCGGATCGCGGCGACACGCGACAGGACTCAGCAAGACCCCAGGCTCGGGGCTTGAGGCCCAAGGCCCCATGCCCGAGCCCCCAGACCCGCAAGCCCCACGATCAGTCGAGGAGTACGCCGTGCAGACCGCGACCGCCCACTCGCGCAAGGCGACCCGGCCTCGCGCCGACGCTCTGCGCAACCGGGAGCGGATCGTCACCGCCGCCCGCGAGATGTTCGTCGAGTTCGGACCCGAGGTGCCGCTCGACGAGATCGCCCGCCGGGCCGGCGTCGGCAACGCCACGCTGTACCGCAACTTCCCGGACCGCGACGCTCTCGTCCGCGAGGTCGTCTGTTCGGTCATGGACCGTACGGCGCTGGCGGCGGAGCAGGCGCTCGCGGAGACCGGCGACGCCTTCGACGCCCTGGAGCGCTTCGTGCACGTCGCCGCCGACGAGCGGATCAGCGCGCTGTGCCCGATGATCTCCAGCACCTTCGACCAGCACCACCCCGATCTGGAAGCCGCCCGCGAACGGGTGGAGCGTCTCGTCGAGGAGGTCATGGACCGCGCCAAGGCGGCCGGGCAACTGCGCTCGGACGTGGGCGTCGGCGACCTGATGGTGGCCGTGGCCCAGCTCAGCCGGCCCCCGGCCGGCACCGGCTGCCTCGGCACCGACCGCTTCGTACACCGTCATCTGCAGCTGTTCCTGGACGGGTTGCGGGCTCCGGCCCGGTCCGTCCTGCCGGGTGCCGCGGCGACCATGGAGGACCTGAGGACCTGCGCCAGGCTGCCTGAGTAACGCGGGCACGGCACCGCGCCCCTCCTCCACCCGGGCATCCAGCCACCCAGCCGCCGAAGCCACCCAGCCGCCGAAGCCACTTAGCCACCAAAGCCCCCCCATCCACCAAAGCCCCCCATCCGCCAAAGCCACCCCCCATCAGCCAAAGCCACCCCGCCCAGCCACCAAAGCCGTCAAGATCCCGTGGCCGTCACCGACGACGAGCCGCCGGCACACGTCACCCTTTTTCCGTCACGAAGTCCCGAAGTGGGTACCCCCATGTCCGAAACAGCCGTGAAGGCTCCCGGCGTCGTCCCCGACGCCAACCGCTGGAAGGCGCTCGTCTTCATCGCGCTCGCCCAGCTGATGGTCGTCCTGGACGCCACCATCGTGAACATCGCCCTGCCCTCCGCCCAGCTGGACCTCGGCATCTCCGACGGCAACCGGCAGTGGGTCGTCACGGCGTACGCCCTGGCCTTCGGCGGTCTGCTGCTGTTCGGCGGACGCATCGCCGACCTGTGGGGCCGCAAGCGCGCCTTCGTCACCGGCCTGGCCGGCTTCGCCGCCGCCTCCGCGCTCGGCGGCGCGGCCACGAGCGGCGCGATGATGTTCGGGGCCCGCGCCCTGCAGGGCGCGTTCGGCGCGCTGCTCGCGCCGGCCGCACTCTCCCTGCTCGCGGTGATGTTCACCGACGCCAAGGAACGCGCCAAGGCGTTCGGCATCTACGGCGCGATCGCCGGTGGCGGCGGCGCCGTCGGCCTGATCCTCGGCGGCTTCCTCACCGAGTACCTGGACTGGCGTTGGACGTTCTTCGTGAACATCCCGTTCGCCGTCGTCGCCGCGGCCGGTGCCTACCTGGTCGTCCGCGAGCCCGAGGGCAGCCGCAAGCGCGCGCCGCTCGACATCCCCGGCGTCGTGCTGTCCACCCTGGGCCTGGTCGCGCTGGTCTACGGCTTCACCCGCGCCGAGTCCGACGGCTGGGGCGACTCCGTGACCGTGGGCATGTTCGTCGGGTCGGCCCTGCTGCTCGCGGCCTTCGTCGTCGTCGAGTCGAAGGTCAAGGCCCCGCTGCTGCCGCTGCGCGTGGTCACCGAGCGCAACCGCGGCGGTGTCTACCTCTCGCTGGGCCTGGCGATCATCGCGATGTTCGGCCTCTTCCTCTTCCTCACCTACTACCTCCAGGTCGTGAAGGGCTACTCGCCGGTGAAGACCGGCTTCGCCTTCCTCCCGATGATCGCGGGCATGATCACCGGCTCCACCCAGATCGGCGCCCGGCTCATGACCCGGGTGGCGCCGCGGCGGCTGATGGGCCCCGGCTTCCTGGTCGCGGCCCTCGGCATGCTGCTGCTGACCCAGCTGGAGATCGGCTCCTCGTACGCCGCGCTGCTGCTGCCGGCGATGCTGCTGCTCGGTCTCGGCATGGGTACGGCGTTCATGCCGGCCATGTCCCTGGCCACCCTGGGCGTCGAGCCGCGTGACGCCGGTGTCGCCTCGGCGATGGTCAACACCTCGCAGCAGGTGGGCGGTGCGATCGGTACGGCCCTGCTGAACACGATCGCGGCCTCCGCGAACAGCGGGTACGTCAAGGACCACATCGGGGCCGCCGCTTCCAGGCCGCAGCAGCAGCTGGTCCGGCTGGAGGGCATGGTGCACGGTTACGCGAGCGCCATCTGGTTCGCCGTCGGCATCCTGGCCGCGGCCTCCTTGATCGCGCTGTCCTTCGTCAACGCCGGCCGCCCGGGGAGCGCCACGGTCACCGGTTCGGGCTCCGGCTCCGGCGCGGGCGAGGGCGTCGAGGACGAGGTGATGGTCCCGGTCGTCGCCCACTGACGCACCGGCCGTCCATCGACCGACCGGCAGTCCATCGACCCACCGGCAGTCCATCGACCCACCGGCAGTCCATCGACCCACCGGCCGTCCATCGACCGGACGGCCTGCCCCTTCCCTGCCCCGGCCCCTCCGCGCACTCCGCTCAGCGGAGCCAGGGCAGGTCCGCACCCGCTTCGTCCGGCTGAAGTCCCTCGGCGACGATCTGCATGATCTCGCCGAGGGACTTCTGCTGTTCCGAAGTCAGCCGGTCGAACAGGGCCTGGCGTACGGCGGCCACATGGCCGGGCGCGGTGCGGCGCAGGACGTCCCGCCCCTCCTCGGTCAGCACCGCGAACTGGCCCCGCTTGTCGGAGGGGCAGTCCTCACGGCGTACCCATCCGTTCTTCTCCAGGCGCGCCACGGCGTGCGAGAGGCGGGAGCGGGTGATCTTCGCGTTCCTGGCCAGCTCGGTCATCCGCAGGCGGCGGCCCGGGGACTCGGCGAGCTGGACGAGAAGGCCGTAGTAGATGTGCGGCATCCCCGCGTCACGCTGCAACTGCCGGTCGAGGTGGTCCTCCAGGAGGGTGGTGGCGTGCAGGTAGGAGCGCCAGACGCGCTGCTCCTCGGCGGTGAGCCAGCGGTGGTCCCCGGTGGGGCCGGGGCCGGAGCCGGACGCGGATGCGGGTGCCGTGTTCATGGCTCCACTGTACGAGGCTGCTTCTTGAAACTTAAACAACTTGCACGTACCCTCTCCAGTAAAGCTTTAGCTTTCAAGCAATGCCGGAGGGAGCCGCCACCATGTCCGAAGTCACCCAGGCGCACACGCAGCAGGGCCGCAGCCGGGAGGGCGCGGCGGAGCGCGCCCCCGGACGCATGCCCGCCCTCTACCTCAGCCACGGCGCCCCACCCCTCGCGGACGACCCGGTCTGGCCCGGTGAACTCGCCTCCTGGTCCGCCGCGCTGCCCCGCCCCAAGGCGATCCTCGTGGTCTCCGCCCACTGGGAGGAGGCCCCGCTCGCCGTCGGCGCCACCGAGCCGGTTCCCCTCGTCTACGACTTCTGGGGCTTCCCGGAGCACTACTACCAGGTGCGCTACGACGCTCCCGGCGCCCCCGAACTCGCCGCGAGCGTGCGCAAGCTGCTGCGCGCCCCCGGTATGCCGGTGCAGGACGTGCCCGGTCGCGGCCTCGACCACGGCGCCTACGTCCCGCTCGTCGAGATGTTCCCCGCGGCCGACGTCCCCGTCCTGCAGATCTCCATGCCGACCCTCGACCCGGTGAAGCTCATGGAGATCGGCCGCAGGCTGGCCCCGCTGCGCGACGAGGGCGTGCTGATCGTCGGCTCCGGCTTCTTCACCCACAACCTGGCCGCGCTGCGTCACGCCGGGCGCGGGGTGCCGAGCTGGTCCTCCGAGTTCGACGACTGGGGCCGCCGCGCGCTGGAGGCCCGCGACTGGGACGCCCTGCTCGACTTCCTCGACAAGGCCCCGGCCGGCCGGTACGCCCATCCGCGCACCGAGCACTTCGCCCCGCTCTTCGTGACCATGGGCGCGGCGGAGGTCGGCGGGGAGCTGGACACGCAGAAATCCGTGATCGACGGCTTCTGGATGGGAATGGCGAAGCGGTCCGTGCAGTTCGGCTGAAACAAGCGCACACGCGCCGCGTACCTCTGGGTGTGGAGAGTCTGGGAATCTCCTGAGAGTCCGGGTTTGCGGCAACCTTCGGCTGGTACCACCCGTCCTTGAGAGTGGGAGAACGGCCGAGGGTGACGCTCTCCCCGCAGCCCTCCCCGCGGCGCTCTCCGTGGCTCTTCCCGTGAGGGACCGGCCACCGTACGTGTGACCGGAACCTCACGGCGGCGCGGTCCACCGGGTTCGCGGAAACCTGGAGGAGAGGGCGGTAACCGCTCTGACCTGCGTCTCCGTGGGGGCCGTCGGCGATGCTAGGGCGCTGCGGCCGTGCAGGGTACTGCATGATCAGAAAAATTGGGGGGCGGGTTGGGAATTCTGTCCGGATTCCAGTCGTTGTTTCCATCGGATGCGGGGCACCCGAGGAGAGTCCCCCAAGACAGTGTCCAGCGTCCGAAGCCCACCCGCTGACCCACCATCGCAAGGGAGCACGCATGGCAACCCGTGCCGTCGCCCGTCGTAAGTCCGCCACCGGCGAGACGGCCGACGCGGCAAACAGTGTTCGCGCCCATGGCGGCGAGATCGCCGACCGCGACCTGGTCGGCATGTATCTCGACGAGATCGCGCGTACACCGCTGCTCGACGCCGCGAAGGAAGTCGAGCTGTCCCAGGTCATCGAGGCGGGTGTGTTCGCACAGCAGATCCTCGACGGGCTCGAGGAGGCCAAGGCGGACGCCTCCCGCGAGGAGCTCGAAGCCCTGGTCGCCGAGGGGGAGCGTGCCAAGGACATCTTCATCCGTTCCAACCTCCGCCTGGTCGTCGCCGTCGCCCGGCGCTACCCGCGCAGCGGCCTGCCCCTGCTGGACCTGATCCAGGAGGGCAACGCCGGCCTGGTGCGCGCTGTCGAGAAGTTCGACTACCGCAAGGGCTTCAAGTTCTCGACGTACGCGACCTGGTGGATCCGTCAGGCGATCACCCGCTCCATAGCGGACCAGTCCCGCACGATCCGCCTGCCCGTCCACCTCGTGGAGGAACTCGGCCGCATCCGCCGGGTCCAGCGCGAGTTCAACCGGGAGCACGGCCGTGACCCGGAGCCCGCGGAGATCGCCACCGAGCTCGGCTCGACGCCGGAGCGCGTTGCGGACGTCCTCGACTGGGCCCGCGACCCGGTCTCGCTGAACATGTCGGTGGACGACGAGGGCGAGACCCAGTTCGGCGACCTCCTGGAGGACACCTCCGCGGTGTCGCCGGAGCAGTCGGTGCTCACCCTGCTGCGGAGCGAGGAGCTCGACGACCTGATCGGCCGCCTCGACCAGCGCACGGCCTCCATCATCAAGATGCGCTACGGCATCGATGACGGCCGGGAGCGCACGCTGACCGAGGTGGGCAAGGAGCACGGGCTGACGCGCGAGCGCATCCGCCAGATCGAGAAGCACGCCCTGCTGGAGCTGAAGAAGCTGGCCCGCGACACCGGCTTCGACGCGGCGGCCTGACACGGTCCCGAGGCGTCGGCGTGACGCCGCCCCTGGCGTCGGCGTGACGCGGGCCCCGGAAGGGGAGCCCCGTCCGCCGGCCGCGCAGGGGAGACCGCGACTGTCCGCCGATCGCGGAAGGTTCCGCGGCTCGCGGGTGCCGGAAGGGTCTCGTCGATGCCGGGCGGCGAGCGCCGTGCGCCGACCGCGTACGCCGGGTGGCAGAAGTACGCGCAAACAATGGCGCTGTACCGCCGCTTCAACCCGGGGGGCCGTGGGAACAACCTTTCATGGCACAGCAGTTCGGCCCGCACGGGCCCCGCACGAAACCGCCCGCACCGACCCCGGAACGGCCACCGCACGGCCACCGGACGAGTCGGCGGACGGACCACCGAGCCAAGTCCCGACGCACACCCCCCCGGCGCCGGGACTCTCCCCAGCCGGGCTTCGGCGCCACCCCCCCGGGTGCCGGAGCCCGGCTACTTCCTTCTCCGCCTCCGCACACACCAGACAGGCGGGGCACCCCGGACCTGAACCCCGGGGTGGCCCGCCCAGATGGCAGATTGTGCCACACAGGCATAACCTGCCGATGTGAGCAGTTCCACCCCCTCCCCGAGACGTACCTCCTCCTCGCCCACGCTGACCGAGCGCCGCAAGGCCGTCACCCGGATGGAGATCGCCCGGGCCGCGGCCCACCTCTTCGTCACGCGGGGGCTGCGGGCCACCCGCGCCGAGGACATCGCCCAGGCCGCCGGCGTCGCCCCGCGCACGTTCTACCGGTACTTCGCCACGAAGGAGGAGGCCGTGGCGCCCCTCTACGCGACCGGTGCCGAACGGTGGACACAGGCGGTGCGCGAAGCCCCCGACGACCTCCCCGTCCTCCGCGCCCTGGAACACGCGGTGCGCTACACCCTGACCCCCGGCGCCGGGGTCTCGGAGGCCTCGTGGCAGTGGGTCCGCACGCTCATCCGGCTGGCCGACACCAATCCGGCGGTGCGCAAGGTCTGGGCGGAGGAGTGCCAGGCGTCGGAACGGAGGCTGGCGGACGTCCTGGCGGCCCGCCTCGACAACGTTGCCGAGCGGCCGCCCGGCTCCCAGGAGGTGCGCTTCGCCGCCGCCGTGGCCAGCGCCGCCGTACGCGTGGCGGTGGAGAGCTGGGCCGCTGGGGACTCCCCGCCCGACGGCCCGGACGGCCCCGCCGAGCTGGCCCTGCGCAACCTCGCCGCCCTGCGCGACTTCGACTGGACCTGATCCACGCACCCCTGGCCGCGGCCCGTCCCTGTCGCTGCCCTCGCCGCACGCCTCCCGCTCAGGCGCCCCCGGCCGCCCGGTTGAGCCGCGCCCCCAGTTCGCGGACGCAGTCCACCAGTTCCGCGGGCTCCCGCACCACGAACTCGAACCCCGTCATCAGCAGCCGCACCGCCAGCCACTCCACCCGGTCACCGGTGCTCGCCCGCAGGCGGCACCCGCCGCCGTCGAGCGGTTCCGGCGCACCGAGCCAGGCCGGCAGCCGCCCCGCCACGACGTCCGCGGACTCGGCGAACGTCACGGTGAACCCGTACGTCCCCTGCTGCCGGTGCATCGACTGCCGCAGGTACTCCGCCGCGCTCCCGGTCGGCAGCTCCCGCGGAGTGAACCGCGCCCCCGTCGCGAACGGCTCGCTCACCCGGTCGACCCGGAACGTCCGCCAGTCCGCGCGATCGAGGTCGTAGGCCACGAGGTACCAGCGCCGCCCGGTCGAGACCAGGCGGTGCGGCTCGGTCAGGCGGCGCGTCTCGGTCCCGTCCCCGGCCCGGTAGGAGAACCGCAGCCGCTCCTGCCCCGCGACCGTCGACGCCATCACGGTCAGCGTCTCGGGCGCGATGCTCGCCCCGTCCCCGCTCACCAGGGGTGTCGTCGCGGCCTGCAGGGTGGAGACCCGGTGCCGCAGCCGGGCCGGCAGCACCTGCTCCAGCTTCGCCAGGGCCCGTACCGACGCCTCGTCCACGCCCTCCACCGCGTGCCCGGCCCCCGCCCGCAGCCCCACCGCGATCGCCACCGCCTCCTCGTCGTCGAGCACCAGCGGCGGCATCGCCTTGCCCGCGACCAGCCGGTAGCCCCCGTCGGAGCCCCGCGTCGCCTGCACGGGATAGCCCAGCTCCCGCAACCGGTCGATGTCGCGCCGGACCGTACGGCGGGACACCCCGAGCCGCCCGGCGAGTTCACCGCCGGGCCATTCGCGGGGCGTCTGGAGGAGGGACAGGAGCGTCAGCAGCCGAGCCGGAGTGTCCGTCGTCATGCGTCCGAGAATGCCGTACGGCTAGGACATGATCTGACCTATTGCGCTTCTACCGTGAAGCCATGACCACCGACACGACCCGCGACACGACCCGCGACACGCCCCCCGAACCGGCGTTCGCCGCCGGCGCCGCGGGCACCTCCGGCCCCACCCCGCACATCGCCGGCTCCTCCGGCGCCCCCGGCGCAGCCGATCGCCGCCGCTGGTTCGCGCTCGCCATCGTCATGACCGCGGCCTTCATGGACCTCGTGGACGTCACGATCGTCAACATCGCGATCCCGTCCATCCAGCGGGACGCCGGCGCGTCCTTCAGCCAGATCCAGTGGATCACCGCCGGTTACGCCCTCGCCTTCGCCGCCGGCCTGATCACCGGCGGGCGCCTCGGCGACATCCACGGCCGCAAGCGACTGTTCCTCGTGGGTATCGGCGGTTTCACCCTGGCCTCCGCCCTGTGCGGCTTCGCCGCGAACCCGGACATGCTGGTCGCCTCCCGCATCCTCCAGGGCGCCATGGCGGCGATGATGGTGCCGCAGGTCCTGTCGATCGTGCACGCCACCTTCCCGGCGCACGAACGCGGCAAGGTCTTCGGCCTGTTCGGGGCGATCGTCGGGCTCGGCGCGGTCTCCGGTCCGCTGCTCGGCGCGCTGCTCACCGAATGGAACCTCTTCGGCCTCGAATGGCGCCCGATCTTCCTGATCAACCTCCCGGTCGGCATCGCCGCCCTCCTCCTCGGCGGCCGCTTCATCACCGAGTCAAGGGCCCCGCGCGCTCTGAAACTGGACCTCGTCGGAGTCGCCCTGGTCACCCTCGGCCTGCTGATGCTGCTCTACCCGCTGACCCGCGGCCGTGAGCTGGGCTGGCCGCTGTGGGGATACGGGTCGATGGCGGGCGCGTTCGTGGTCTTCGCGGTCCTGGTGGCGTACGAGCGGCGGAAGGCGGCGAGGGACGGCTCCCCGCTGGTCGAACTGTCCCTGTTCCGGGTCAAGAGCTTCGCGGCGGGCATCGCCGTCCAGACGGTCTTCGGTGTCGCGCTCGGTGTGTTCTTCCTGGTCTGGACGCTGTACATGCAGATCGGGCTGGGGTGGAGCGCGCTGCGGGCCGGGCTGACGGGCGTCCCGTTCTCGATCGCGGTCTCGGTGGCGGCGGGGATGTCGGTGCAGAAGCTGGTCCCGCGGTTCGGCCGCAAGGTCCTCCAGGCGGGTGCGCTGACCATGGGCGCCGGTGTCCTGCTCTACATCTGGGAGTCCGGCCGCTACGGCCTGCACATCGCCTCCTGGCAGATGGCGCTGCCGCTGGTCGTGATGGGCGCGGGCATGGGCCTGATCGTCGCCCCGCTGACGGACGCGGTGCTCTCGGAGGTGCCGCGGGAGCACGCCGGTTCGGCGTCCGGCCTGATCAACACCGTGCAGCAGATGGGCAACGCGCTGGGGCTCGGCCTGGTGTCGGTGGTGTTCTTCGGCGTGATCGGCGACCGGCCGGCACCGGCCCAGGTCGGCCCGGCCTTCGTGCACGCCTTCCGGCACGCGCTGGTGTACGTCGCCGCGGTGATGGGCGTCATCTTCGTCCTGATGTCCGCGCTGCCCGGGCGCCCGGCGCAGCACACGGAGGGCGCGGGGGAGGAGCCGGCGGCACCCGGGACGCCGGAGCGGGAGCGCGCGCTCGCGGGCTGACCCGCCCCGCCCGCCCCGCTCATGCTCCGGAAGCCCGTTCATGCCCGATTCGAGCCCGAACCTGTTTACTTTCCCCATGGGCGGGCGTAGCCTCGCAGGGAAACCACAGGTTCGGGCATCGGTCGGAGGCAAACGGACATGTACGCACCGGAGCGGCAGCAGGAGATCCTCCGGCTCGCCCGTGACGGCGGCCGGGTGGACGTCGTGTCGCTCGCCGAGGAGTTCCAGGTGACCGCGGAGACCATCCGCCGGGACCTGAAGGCACTCGACCGCGCCGGCCTGGTCCGCCGCGTGCACGGCGGTGCCATCCCGGCCGGGCGCCTCGACTTCGAGCCGGACCTCACCGAGCGCGAGTCCACCGCCGCCGACGAGAAGGACCGGATCGCCAAGGCGGCCCTCGCCGAGCTGCCCACCGAGGGCACGGTGATCCTCGACGCCGGTACGACGGTCGCCCGCCTGGCCGGGGCCGTCCCGCTGGAGGCCACCCTCACCGTCGTCACGCACAGCCTCCCCATCGCGGCCCGCCTCGCCGACCACCCGGGCATCCAGCTGCACCTCGTCGGAGGGCGCGTGCGGCACCGTACCCGCGCCGCCGTGGACGCCTGGGCCCTGCGCGCCTACGGCGAGATCCGCGCCGACGTGCTGTTCGTCGCCGCCAACGGCTTCTCCGCCGAGCACGGTCTGACCACCCCCGACCTCGCCGAGGCCGCCGTGAAGCGCGCGGCGGTCGCCGCCGCCCGCCGTGTGGTGCTGCTCGCCGACTCCGCCAAGCACGGCCAGGAGCACTTCGCCCGCTTCGGCGACCTGAGCGACGTGGACCTGCTGATCACCGACAGCGGTCTGAGCCCCGAGGACGGCGCCGCCATCGAGCGCGGCGGCACGGAAGTGGTGCGCGCATGATCCTCACCGTCACCCCCAACCCGTCCCTGGACCGCACCTACGAGGTCCCCATGCTCCACCGCGGCGAGGTCGTCCGCGCCACCGGCGAACGGATGGACCCGGGCGGCAAGGGAGTGAACGTCTCCCGAGCGGTCGCCGCGGCCGGACGGCGCACGGTCGCCGTGCTGCCCCTGGGAGGCGCACCGGGCGCGCTGGTCGCGGAGCTGCTCGACGCGCAGGGCATCGAGGTCGCGCCGGTGCCGGTCGCCGGGGCCACCCGCTCCAACATCGCCCTCGCCGAGGCCGACGGTGTCCTCACGAAGATCAACGCGCCGGGGCCGGAGCTGTCCGCCGACGAGCAGGAACTGCTCCTGGACACCGTGCGGCGGCAGTCGCGCGGCGCCGACTGGATCGCGTGCTGCGGCAGCCTGCCGCGCGGACTCGCCCCGTCCTGGTACGCCGACCTGGTCACGCGGGCGCACACCGCCGGAGTGCGCATCGCGCTGGACACCTCCGGACCCGCGCTGCTCGCGGCACTGCGCGAGGGCCCGGACGTGGTGAAGCCGAACGCCGAGGAGCTCGCGGAGGCCGTCGGACGCCCGCTGGCCACGGTGGGCGACGCACTGAAGGCGGCCGAGGAACTGCGCGGGCTGGGCGCGGGCGCCGTGCTCGCCAGTCTGGGCGCCGACGGCCAGCTGCTCGTGGACGGTGCGGGCGCCTGGTTCGGCTCCGCGCACGTCGACGTCGTCCGCAGCAATGTGGGGGCCGGCGACTCCTCGCTCGCCGGCTTCCTGATCGCGGGCGGCCGTGGCCGGGAGGCCCTCGCCTCCGCCGTCGCGCACGGCGCGGCCGCCGTCCGGCTGCCGGGCAGCGTGATGCCGACCCCGCGCGACCTGGACCCGGCGGCGGTGACCGTCACGGCCGAGGTGCCGGTCGACCGCCCCCTGAAGGAGCCGGCGCCATGAACGTACGTACGACGTCTCCCGCTTCCCCGCACAGCACCCCCGCCTCCGCCCCCGCCCACCGCACGCCCCGGGCGATACGCGTGCTAAGGAGCCCGCGATGAGCAGCATGATCACCGCGGACCTGGTCGACCTCGACCTGTCCGCCGACACCAAGGACGCGGCGGCCCGCGCCCTCGCCGAGCGGATGGTGGCCCGGGGCCGGGTGACCGACCTGGAGGGTTTCCTCGCCGACGTGGCCGCTCGCGAGGCGCAGATGCCGACCGGCCTCGACGGCGGCATCGGCATCCCGCACTGCCGCAGCGAGCACGTCACCGAGCCCACGCTCGCCTTCGGGCGCAGCGCCACCGGGATCGACTTCGGTGCGGCGGACGGCCCCGCCGACCTGATCTTCCTCATCGCCGCGCCGGCCGGCGCCGACGACGCCCATCTGACGATCCTGTCCTCGCTGGCGCGGCAGCTGATGAACGCCGAGTTCACCTCCGCGCTGCGGTCGGCGGGCGACGCGGCCGCCGCGGCGGCGATGATCCGCGGTGACGAGGCCCCCGAGGCGGCGCGGAGCGCCGGCGAAGACTCCGCTGCGGCGCCGGGGGCGGCCTCCGCCGGCGCCGCAGCGGGCACCACGCCCGAGACGGACACCGCCGCCTCCGCCTCGGTCCCCACTCCGGCGCCGGGCGGCAGCTCCAGCGGACCCGCGTCCGACGCCCCCGACGTGTCCGACGCCCCCGACGCCCCCGACGGGTCCGAGGCGCCCGGCGCGTCCGGTGGGCGCCCCTTCCGGATCGTCGCCGTCACCTCCTGCCCCACCGGCATCGCCCACACCTACATGGCGGCCGAGTCGCTGGAGAACGCCGGCCGGGCGGCGGGCGTCGAGGTCGCCGTCGAGACGCAGGGCTCGGCCGGCTTCACCCGGCTCGACCCGGCCGTGATCGCCGCCGCGGACGGCGTGATCCTCGCCCACGACGTGCCCGTACGCGACAAGGACCGCTTCGCCGGGAAGCCGACCGTCGACGTCGGCGTGAAGGCGGGCATCAACCGCCCCGGCGAACTGATCACCGAGGTCCGGGACAAGGCCGCGCGCGGCGAGGTCACCTCCGGTGCGGCACCCACACCGGTCGAGCGGACCGGCGACGCCCGCGAGGGCTACGGCACCAAGCTGCGCAAGTGGCTGATGTCCGGCGTCAGTTACATGGTCCCCTTCGTCGCGGCCGGTGGTCTGCTGATCGCCCTCGGCTTCGCGATCGGCGGCTACAGGATCAACAAGGCGCCGTCGGTGATGGACCACTTCGTGTGGACCCAGGGCGACAGCTGGGCCGCGCTGCTCTTCCAGATCGGCGTGGTGTCCTTCGGCTTCCTCGTCCCGGTCCTCGCCGGATACATCGCCTACGGCATGGCGGACCGCCCCGGCCTGGTGCCCGGTTTCGTCGGCGGCTCGATCGCCTTGACCATCAACGCGGGCTTCCTCGGCGGCCTGGCGGCCGGTCTGATCGCCGGCGGTGTGGTGATGGCGATCCAGAAGGTGCGGATACCGCAGGCCCTGCGCGGCATCATGCCCGTGGTGGTGATCCCGCTGATCTCCTCGGCGGTGGTCGGCTTCCTGATGTTCGTGGTCGTCGGCAAGCCGATCGCCGCCGCGCAGAAGGCGATGACCGACTGGCTGAACGGCCTCACCGGCACCAACGCCGTCCTGCTCGGCGCCCTGCTCGGCCTGATGATGTGCTTCGACCTCGGCGGCCCGGTCAACAAGGTCGCGTACACCTTCGCCACCGCCGGGATCGCGGTCACCAGCCCGAGCGACTCCGCGATGAAGATCATGGCCGCGGTGATGGCGGCGGGCATGGTGCCGCCGCTGGCGATGGCGCTGGCGACCACCGTGCGCGGCCGGCTCTTCACCCGGACCGAACGGGAGAACGGCAAGGCCGCCTGGGTGCTGGGCGCCTCCTTCATCTCCGAGGGCGCGATCCCGTTCGCCGCGGCCGACCCGCTGCGCGTCATCCCGTCCGCGATGGTCGGCGGCGCGGTCACCGGCGCGCTGTCCATGGCCTTCGGCGCGACCCTGCGCGCCCCGCACGGCGGCGTCTTCGTGGTCCCGCTGATCGGCAACCCGGTCCTCTACCTGATCGCCATCGCGGCGGGCGTGTGCGTGACGACGGCCCTGGTGGTCGCCCTGAAGAGCCTGCGCAAGCCGGCCCCCGACGCGGCGGCCCAGGGCACGGGCGAGGACGCGCAGGCGCCCGCGGCCGACCGGAAGCAGCCCGTGGCGGCGTGAGCCCGTGGCGTCGGCCGCGCCCCCGGAACGACCCGGGGCCGCGGCCGACGCACTGCCCGCCCGCTCCTGCCCCTGTCCCTTTGGGGCACTGTGAGTTGTTCCACGACACCTGCGAGATACGTCACGGTCCGGGGTCAAAGTCCCGGCCGTGGTGTCTACTGGAACGCATGCCTGAGCATGTCTCGCCCCTGATGTGGATAGGTGTGGCCGTCCCCGCCGCGCTGACCGCCGCCTGTCTGATCGGCCTGGCCCGCATCCGACGCGCCGTCCGCATCGAGACCGCTCGCCGGCCCACCCTCCCGCGCCTGCCGGCCGTCCCCCACCAGTCCGAGTCCGGCCCCCGGCGCGAGTCCGTCGAACTGACCCCGGCGGAACGGGACGCCTTCGTGGGCCTGATGCGGCAACTGGACGAAGGCCACTGAGCGGCCGCTGCCCGGCGCTCGCCCCTACGACACCTGCGCCGCCCGCCGCTCCATCGCGTCCCGGGCCGCGTCCTCCGTCGCGTACACCTCGCACATGTGCCGGCCGTCCGGCGTCGCCGTGTGCTCGACCTCCCACAGGGAGATCTCCCTCCCGTCACCGAGCAGGAAGGCGTGCTCGTAGAGGGAGAAGCACAGTCCGGCGCGGCCCGCGCGGCAGGGGCGGCCGAAGGCCTGGGTGATCTGGTGCGCGGCCGCCGTCGCCAGCAGGGAGGCGATGTCCGCGCCCGGCCGGTCCGGGTTCTCCGCGCGCCGCAGCAGACGGCGCGCATGATCGGCCGAGCCGTCCGGCACATACGTGTGCCGCGCCTCGGCAACCTGCGAGAGCTGCATCAGCACCGGGAGTTCGAAGTCCGGCGTGTCCGCCGGGAGCGGCAGCCGGCCGGTCGCGGTGCGCAACTCCTCCTCGTCGACGTAGACCTCGTGCTGCGGCTCGCTGCCCGGCGCGGTGTTGTGCACCAGTTCCCAGAGGGTGAGCGCCGAGCCGTCGGCGAGCAGCCAGGTGTGCCGGTACGTCTCGCGGTGCAGCCCCGCGCTGTGGTGGGCGGAGTGCAGCGAACCGTCGTACGCGAGGGCGCAGTCGAGCCGCCGTATCGTCTCGTCGGGCAGCTCGAAGGAGTTCAGGGCGCGGCCGAGCAGTCGCGCGAGGTGCTCCTCCGGAGACTCGGGCGACTCGCGTGGCTCGTACGCTGCCGTCTCGTACGGAACGCTCAAGGTTTCTCCCGGCGTCGCTGCATGTCACCTTGTGGGTGCATACCGTAGCCCCTCGGTCGGACATCATGTCCGGGAACCGAGAAAACGTACGCCGGGAAAACGACCGGGCCGCGCGAGAAGTTCCCGCACGGCCCGGCGATGAGTCAAAATCCGCTGCTGGAAGGCCTGTTGGCGATCACGCGGCGCTTCCGGCGGCCCACTGGCTCCAGTCCATGTTCCAGCCGTTGAGCCCGTTGTCCGGGGCGACCGTGGAGTCGGGGGAGTGCTTGACGACCACGACGTCGCCGACGAGCGAGTTGTCGTAGAACCACTTGGCGCTGGTGTCGCCCTGGGCGCCCTGCACGTCCGCGAGCCCGACACAGCCGTGACTGGTGCCCTCGCGGCCGAAGGGCGGGTTGCCCCTGTTGTACCAGTAGTTGCCGTGGATGAACGTGCCCGACGAGGTCAGGCGCATCGCGTGCGGCACGTCCGCGATGTCGTACTCGCCGCCGAAACCGACCGTCGAGCCGTTCATGCGCGTCTGCACGAACTTCTCCGAGATCACCATCCGCCCGTTGTAGGTGGTGTGCTGCGGGCTGCCCGCCGAGATCGGCACCGTCTTCAGGGTCTGCCCGTCCCGCACGACGGTCATCGTCTGCGTGCCCACGTCGACCGTGGAGACCTGCGAGCGGCCTATCGCGAAGGTGACCGTCTTCTTCTGCACGCCGTAGACGCCGTTCGCGCCCTGCACGCCGTCCAGGTCGATCCTCATCGTCACCTTGGAGCCGGCCTTCCAGTAGTCCTGGGGCCGGAAGTCGAGCCGCTGCGCGCCGAACCAGTGGCCGACGACCTGCTGTCCGCTGCTGGAGGTGACCGTGATGTGCGACTGCACGGCCCTCTTGTCGCTGATCGCCTTGTCGAAGGTGAACGACACCGGCATCCCGACGCCCACCGTCGCGCCGTTGTCCGGCGTGTACGTGCCGATGAAGCTGTTCGCCGTGCTGACCGTGGTGAAGATGGAGTTGGCGGCGGCGGTACGCCCGTCCTCGTCCTTGGCGGTCGCCGAGATCTGGTACTTCGTGCCGCGCTCCAGCTGCTCCTTCGGCTTCCAGCTCCTGCCGTCCGCCGAGATCGAACCCTGCACGGCCTGGCCCGCGCCCGCCACCGTCATCTTCACCTCGGTCAGCCTGCCGTCGCTGACCTTGACGCCGGTGGCGTTGATCGAGGCACCCGTCGAGCCGTCCTTGGCCGAGATGGCGATCTTCGCCGTGGACGTCTTGGGGCTGCTCTTGTCACCGTCCTTGCCGTCGTTGGCGGTGGCGTCGCCACCGCATCCGGTGAGGGTCAGGGCGCCGACCATCAGGGCGGCACAGGCCACCAGTGCGCGCCGCGCTGCTGTGTCCGGCGTTGTCACGGGCTGCTCCAGGTTCGAGTGGTGAGGTGATCCGCTGCAGTGCGTCGGTAAAGAGCGATCCACCACCCGCCGGGGTTCCCGCCGATCGCGCTACGGGCCATCGCGTGACAGAACCGGGACAATCGCAGGCATCACGAGATATACGAGCCCGGCCGCCCACCGCCGACTCCGTACAACTCCTCGTACGCGGGCCAGGCCCCGCCCGGCCCGTCCACCGGCTCGGCGGCGCGTACGGCCCGTACGATCGCCCGGGTCACCACGTCCGCGCCCGCGGCCAGGACCGCGTTCAGGGCGAGGGGATCGTCGGAGTCCAGCGGGTGTTCACCCGTGGCCAGCGCGAACACCGTGTCCCCGTCGTTGAGCAGATGCACCGGGCGCACGGCGCGCGCGATGCCGTCGTGCGCCGTCCCGGCCAGCTTCTGCGCCTGCGCCTTGGACAGGTCCGCGTCGGTGGCGACCACCGCCAGCGTGGTGTTCAGCGGCGGAGTGCCGTTCCGTTCGGCGGACTCGGCGAGCCGCCGGCGCGCGGTGTCGTGGAGCCGCGCGTCCGGGTACGTCACCCGCCCCCGCCCCAACTCCCCGTACAGCACCCCCGTCTCCGGATCCAGCGCCGATCCCACCGCGTTGGCCGCCACCAGCGCGGCCACCGTGATCCCGGAGTCCAGCACCGTGCCGGCGGTGCCGATCCCGCCCTTGAGCGGACCCACGGCCGCTCCCGTCCCGGCGCCCACGCAGCCCTCCGGCACGGGCGCACCCGGTTCGCTCCCCGCCGCCGCCTCGACCGCGGCGCGCCCGGTGGCCGCGTCCGGCCGGGCCCGGAAGTCGCCGCCCCGTCCGAGGTCGAAGAGGCAGGCGGCGGGCACCACCGGCACGACCTGCCCGGGGTCGGGCCCGACCCGCACTCCGCGCCCCTGCTCCTCCAGCCAGGCCATCACCCCGGAGGCCGCGTCGAGCCCGTAGGCGCTGCCCCCGGTCAGCACGATCGCCTCCACCTTCCGCACCAGGTTGCGCGGATCGAGTGCGTCGGTCTCCTTGGTGCCCGGGCCGCCGCCGCGCACGTCCACGGCGGCGACGGCGCCGCCCTCCGGCGCGAGCACGACCGTGGTGCCGGTGAGCCACCCGCCGCCCCTGCGCGTCGCGTGTCCCACCCGCACACCGGCGACGTCCGTCAATGCGTCAACTCTCATGGGGGCAGTCTCCCGCCGCCGCCCGCGTCCCGGAGCGGACTTCACCGACGGCCCCGGCCGCGGCGGACCGTACCCTGGAGGCATGAGTACCGCCCCCGAGCCGCGCGATCCCAAGAGTGCGCTGATCTTCGACGACCCGCTGAGCCAGCAGTCCACGGACGACACCGACCGCGGGTGGGGCGAGCGGACGGAGAGGGACAGCGCCGCCGACCTGAAGCGCTTCCTCGACGAGAAGCCGCCCCACCACATCTGAGGCAAGCTCCACCGCCTCCCGGGTCAGCCCTGCGGCCTCCGGGTTCAGCCCTGTCGCCTCCGGGACCGGCCCCGGCACCTTCCCGGCCGACAGGCCTCCCGGAGCCCCGCCGGCCCGGGGCCGCTACCGCCGGCTCCGCTCGGGGCCGCGCTGCGCGACCAGCTCGTCGCGGATCTCCTTGAGCACTTCCAGTTCGGTCACCTCGATGATCTCGCGGGTGCCCTCGCGCGCCTTCCTCCGTGCCTCCTGGCGGGCCAGGAACTTCGCCATGGGCAGGACCATCAGGAAGTAGACCACCGCCGCGGTGATCACGAACTGGAGGGTGGCGCCGAGCACCGATCCCCACAGGATCTGGATGCCCTCGTCGCCCTTGCACGTGGCGCTCAGGCACGAGCTGTAGTGGTCGAGGTTCTTGGTGCCGATCGCCCCGATGACCGGGCTGATCACACCCTTCACCACGGCATTGACGATGTTGGTGAAGGCCGCGCCGACGACCACCGCGACCGCCAGGTCGACGACGTTCCCGCGCATCAGGAAGGCCTTGAAGCCGTGCCAGACGCTCGGGTCCTTCTTCTCTCTCACCTCGGAGCCCTCCTCGTACAAACAGGTTGTGGAACAAACAGCTCCGCAACCTACGGCTCACCACAGCGTCACCGCCAGCCGGGACGTCACACCGGCCCCCGCCAGACGCGCCGCCGTGGCGCGCGGCACCGAGAGAGCCACCAGAGCGCCGCTCTCCGCCGTACCGTCCACGGGTTCCGGCACCTTCGTCACCCGCGCGCCCCGCGCGACCACACGGGCCTCGCCACCCGCCGCCGGATCCTCCGCGGCGATGACGTCGACCCGGTCGCCCGGCCGCAGCAGCCGGACCGTGGCCGCGTCGGCGATCCGCACCGGCGCGGTCACCAGGGCCTCGCCGTTCCCACCCGGGTGCTCCCGCAGCCGGGCCGCCGGCGGATGGCCGCGGGGCCGTCCGTTCCGAGGAGAGTCGGGGCCGTCTCCCGGCCCCGCCGCCACCAGCGCGGCCGCGGTCACGGCGAGCCCGGCCGCCACCGCCCGCCTCCGGTGCCGTACGAGCCGCCGCAGCCCGTACCGGCCGCCGCGCACCCGCACCGGGGCGAAAGGGGGCACCTGGCACGGGGCGGGAGCGTCCGTGCCCGGCGGGAACAGCGACGGCGAAGAAGCCGGGGACGGCACCGACGACGGATGCGACGGAACCGACGACGGATGCGACGGATACGGCGGATGCGACGGATACGGCGAAGAAGAGGACGGAGACGAGGGAAGCGAGGGGAACGACGGAGACGAGGACACGGGAACCCGCTGAACCACCAGGGACCACCACCTGTGGACGACGTGGAATCGGTTGCGATGCCACGATCCACGAAGTGGCGGGCGCCCGCCGGAGCCCGTGTGCTACTGCCGGGTTGTGGACAACCGCCTCACCCGAACGGGACGTTCCGCCAGGCAGACCAGGCAGACCAGGCAGACCAGGCAGACCAGGCAGACCAGGCAGACCAGGCAGACCAGGCAGACCAGGCAGACCAGGCAGGCCCCCGCCCCCACACCTACGGCAGTACGAACCCCGGATCCATCCCGCCCAGCGCGTTCGCGCACAGGCAGTCCCGTTCCGCCTCCGTGGGCAGCGCGGCCACCGCGTCGAAGAGCACGCCGCGCAGCCGCTCCACGTTGGACGCGAACACCCGGAGCACCTCCTCGTGCGAGACGCCCTCGCCGGTCTCGGCACCCGCGTCGAGGTCGGTGACCAGGGTCAGTGAGGTGTAGCAGAGCTCCAGCTCGCGGGCGAGCGCCGCCTCCGGGTGGCCGGTCATGCCCACCACCGACCAGCCCTGCGCCTGGTGCCACAACGATTCGGCACGGGTCGAGAAGCGCGGCCCCTCCACCACGACCAGCGTGCCGCCGTCGACGGGTTCCCAGTCCCGCCCGCGTGCCGCCTTCAGGGCCGCCGCACGCCCGGTGGGGCAGTAGGGGTCGGCCAGGGAGACGTGCACCACGCGCGGCACCGTGCCGTCGGGCAGCGGCAGCCCGTCGAAGTACGTCTGCACCCGGGACTTCGTACGGTCGGCGAACTGGTCCGGCACCAGCAGGGTGCCGGGCCCGTACTCGGGGCGCAGGCCGCCCACCGCGCAGGGGCCGAAGACCTGGCGCACGCCCACGGAGCGCAGCGCCCACAGGTTGGCCCGGTAGTTGATGCGGTGCGGCGGAAGGTGGTGGCCGCGGCCGTGCCGGGGCAGGAAGGCGACCCGGCGGCCGGCTATCTCACCGAGGTAGAGGGAGTCGCTGGGCGGCCCGTACGGCGTGTCGACCTGGATCTCGGTCACGTCGTCCAGGAACGAGTAGAAGCCGGAACCGCCGATTACACCGATCTCTGCGTTCGCCATGACCAGCACACTATCCGCCCCCGACCGCCGTGAGGAGGCCGCTTCGGGGACGCTGGGAACCCCGCCGTCGGGCGACGGCGGGGTCCGGGGAGAAGAGGTGTCAGGCGGCGGACGTGCCGGCCGAGCTCGACGGCGAGGCCGGGGACGTGCTCGCGGCCGACGAACCCGAGTCGGAGGACGACGACGAGCTCGACGACGTGCTCGACGACTTCGACGACGACGCCGGGCTGCTGCTCGACGAGGAGCCGCGGCTGTCGTTGCGGTAGAAGCCGGAGCCCTTGAAGACAATGCCGACCGCGGAGAACACCTTCTTCAGGCGCCCCTGGCAGCTCGGGCACTCGGTCAGGGCGTCGTCGGTGAACTTCTGCACCGCCTCGAGGCCCTCGCCGCACTCGGTGCACTGGTACTGGTAGGTGGGCACTGTCTTCCTCCTGGCACTCTCACTCGATGAGTGCTAACGACGATCCATAGTGACGTATTCCTCGAGATCAGTCCACTGACACGGGCGAGCGGTGACCGACGCCACGTGCGACCGTCCGGGCGCGGGGCCGCGCGTCGAGCCGTGACCGCAGGGCCACCAGGGTCGCCAGGGCCAGTACCGTGCCCGCCAGGGGGACCAGGAACCCGGCGCCGCCCCACAGCCGGTCCTCCAGCTGTCCGGCGACGGTGACGGCGGCCGCCTGGCCGAGCGCGACGGCGCCGGTGAGCCAGGTGAACGCCTCGGTGCGGGCGCCGGCCGGCACCAGGCTCTCGACCAGGGTGTAGCCGGTGATCAGGGCGGGCGCGATGCACATGCCGACCAGGAGGCCGAGTGCGGCGAGGGCGGCCGCCGAGTGGGCGGTCCACAGGGCCGACGCGGTCAGCGCGAGGGCCGCGTAGCCGAGGACGAGGCGGCGCTGCGGGGCGGCCCTCCAGGCCACGGCGCCGCAGACCACGCCGGAGAGCATGTTGCCCGCGGCGAAGATCCCGTACAGGACGCCGTTGAGGCCCGGCTCGCCGATCGACTCGGTGAACGCGGCCAGCGAGACCTGCATCCCGCCGAAGACCGACCCGATGCCCAGGAAGGTCACCACCAGCACGCGCACGCCGGGCACGCGCAGGGCGGAGGCGTGCTCCACGCGCGCGTGGCCCGCGGTGGTGACGGCCGGCTGGGTGTGCTTCCGCGCGGCGAAGAGCAGACCGCCGAGCAGGGTCAGCATGGCCTCCGTCAGCAGGCCCGCCGCCGGGGCGACGGTCGTGCACAGCGCGGTGGCCAGCAGCGGGCCGACGACGAAGGTCAGCTCGTCCGTGACCGACTCGAAGGCCGCCGCGGTGCTCATCAGCGGGGAGTCCTTGAGGGTCACGCCCCAGCGGGCCCGCACCATGGGCCCGACCTGCGGCACCGAGGCGCCGGTCGGCACGGCGGCCGCGAACAGCGCCCACAGCGGGGCGTGCGTGAGGGCGAGCGCCGTCAGCGTCAGTCCCGCCAGTGCGTGCACCAGGACGCCGGGCACCAGCACGGCGCGCTGCCCGTGACGGTCGGCGAGTCGGCCGCTGTAGGGGGCGAACAGGGCCATGGAGACCCCGGTGACGGCCGCGGTGGCGCCCGCCGCGCCGTAGGAGCCGGTGGTGTGCTGCACGAGCAGCACGATGGAGAGGGTGAGCATGGCGAACGGCTGGCGGGCCGCGAAGCCGGGGAGCAGGAACGTCCAGGCGCCGCGGGTGCGCAGCAGCTGCCCGTATCCGGGACGGGAGGACGATGCCGCCGGACCGGTCGGGTCGGCGGGGTCCCCCGAGCGCGCCGGGTTCGTGGCGCTCGCGGCGGTCGCCGCGTGCGCGGAGTCCGTCGAGATGCCCGGCTCCGTCGTGTTCCGCGCCGGTCCGGTGGAGACCGTGGATGCCACGGCCCGTGCCTTTCTGCCGCCTGGTAGCGCGGGCCCACGGGCGGGGCTCCGGGCGCCGAGAGCTGTCCTCTTGCGCGGACTGCGGTAGATACCGGCGCCCACTGCGGGGGGCGAGACGGCCGCCATACGGTCGCGCCAGCTCTGCGTCAGGCAGAGTTGGTTCGATCAGGGTGCGCCTTCATCGTACAGGGGCCGGTGCCTCGTACCCCTGTGAAAAGGAGCACCGCGGCTGCCGTTCGCCTGTGATTGCCGCCGGTGTGATCAGTGCGGAACGTGCTCTCAACGCGAGCCGCCGGGTTGCCGCCCCTCACCGCGGGCGCCCCCGTTCGTGCCCAGCCAGCCGGCCAGCTTGCCGCCCCGGCCCACCGCGCGCAGCCGCCGTTCCGCGGCGTCCCGGACGGGGTCCGTGGCGACCACGAGCAGCTCGTCGCCGCGCCGCAGGACCGTCGTCGGCAGCGGGACGAACGACTTTCCCTCGCGGACCACGAGCGTGACCGCGGCCCCGGCCGGCAGCCGCAGCTCGTTGACCTCCACGCCGTGCATCCGCGACCCCTCCGGGATCGCGACGGAGAGCAGATGGCCGCGCAGCCGCTCCAGCGGCGCCGCCTCGATGCCGAGGTCGGCGGCCTCCGGGCCCTCGCCCAGGCGCAGCGTCCGGGCCAGCCACGGCAGGGTCGGTCCCTGCACCAGGGTGTAGACCACGACGAGGACGAAGACGATGTTGAAGATGCGGTGGGTGGCGTCGACGCCGTTCACCATCGGGATCGTCGCCAGGATGATGGGCACGGCGCCGCGCAGGCCGGCCCAGGACATCAGGGCCTGCTCCTGCCAGGGCACCCGGAACGGCACCAGGCTGGTCACCACGCTGAGCGGCCGGGCCACCATGGTCAGGGCCAGGCCGATGACGAGGGCGGGCCAGATGTCGTCGCCCAGTTCGTGCGGTGTGACCAGCAGGCCGAGCAGGACGAACATGCCGATCTGGGCGATCCAGCCGAGCCCCTCGGCGAAGCCGCGGGTGGCCGGCCAGTGCGGCAGCCTGGCGTTGCCGAGCATCATCGACGCGAGGTAGACGGCGAGGAAGCCGCTGCCGTGCGCGAGCGCGCCGGCCGCGTAGGCGGTGACCGCGATCGCCATCACGGCGATCGGGTAGAGGCCGGAGGCGGGCAGCGCCACATGGCGCAGGCCCCAGGAGCCGAGCCAGCCCACCGCGAGGCCGATGGCCGCTCCGATGGCCAGTTCCAGAGCTATCTCACCCAGCAGCACGTACCAGTGCTCGACCGGGCCCGCCGTGGAGAAGGCGACGACCAGGATGACCACGGGGGCGTCGTTGAAGCCGGACTCGGCCTCCAGCGTGCCCGTCACGCGTGCGGGCAGCGGGACCCTGCGCAGGACCGAGAAGACCGCCGCCGCGTCCGTGGAGGACACCACCGCTCCGATGATCAGCGCCGGCCGCCAGTCCAGCCCGATGAGGTAGTGCGCGCCGGCCGCCGTGACGCCGACGCTCACGCCGACCCCGACCAGCGCCAGCACGGAGGCGGCGGGCAGGACCGGCTTGATCTCTTTCCACTTCGTGCCGAGACCGCCCTCGGCCAGGATCACGACCAGGGCCGCGTAGCCGATGATCTGGGTCAGCTGGGCGTTGTCGAAGTGCAGGTGGACCAGGCCGTCCTGGCCGAGGAGGACCCCGATCCCCAGGTAGACGAGCAGGCTGGGGAGCCCGCTGCGCGAGGAGATCCGGACCGCTGCCACGGCGACGAGCAGGACGAGCGAGCAGACGAGAAGGAGCTGGTTGAGGTGGTGGACAGTCAGCGGCGGTTCCTCCCCCGGAGGTCTCGGGTTACTTCGTTACCTTACCTAACTCTTGACGCTTTCTTGACGCTTCACGCGGCAAGATCGAACGTCCGTCCGCGCCTGGACCCGACTCCGCGTCAAGAGGTATCGGGCCCTGCGCCTATGGTTGCTCCAGCACTCCAGTACCGCCTGCCGCTCGCGTTAGGACAGCAAGGACAGCGATGCCCCCCAACACCACCGCCTCAACGGGTGACAAGCCCGGCAAGTCCGGCAGGAAGAAGGGGCGAAAAGCCCGACTGATCGTGCTCGTCCTGGTGCTGGCCCTCATCGGAGGCGTCGTCTACGGGGCCTACTGGTCCATCAGCACGGTCCGCTCCTCCTTCCCGCAGACCAAGGGCACCGTCACGCTGCAGGGCCTGTCGGGCCCGGTCGACGTCAAGCGCGACGGCTACGGCATCCCGCAGATCTACGCCTCCTCGGCCGAGGACCTGTTCATGGCCCAGGGCTTCGTCCAGGCCCAGGACCGGTTCTACGAGATGGACGTGCGCCGGCACATGACCTCCGGGCGCCTGTCGGAGATGTTCGGCAAGGGCCAGGTCAAGAACGACGCCTTCCTGCGCACCCTGGGCTGGAACCGGGTCGCCCAGCGGGAGTACGACACGAAGCTGTCGGCCTCCACCAAGAAGTACCTCCAGGCGTACGCCGAGGGAGTCAACGCCTACCTCAAGGGCAAGGACGCCTCGGACATCTCCCTGGAGTACGCGGCCCTGGGCTTCACCAACGACTACCGGCCCGGGCGGTGGACCCCGGTCGACTCCGTGTCCTGGCTGAAGGCGATGGCCTGGGACCTGCGCGGCAACATGCAGGACGAGGTCGACCGCGCCCTGATGACCAGCCGCCTCGGCCCCAAGCAGATCAAGGACCTCTACCCGGACTACCCCTACGCCCGCAACAAGGCGATAGTCACGGAGGGCCAGTACGACGCGCTCGGCAGGACGTTCCGGGCCAGCGGCGGCGCGGGCACCCCGACCGGCACGGCCGGCTCGGCCGGCACCTCGACGGGCACGGGCCGCCCGTCCGGCACCGCGGGCACCCACGGCACCTCCGGGACGGCGGGCACGGGCCGGTCGCCCGGGGCGGGCGGCACCCCGGCGTCCTCCGGTTCGGGCGTGCAGAGCCAGCTGATGGGCCTGCATGACGCGATGCAGGACCTGCCCTCGGCCGTCGGCGTCAACGGCGACGGCATCGGCTCCAACTCCTGGGTGGTGTCCGGGAAGTACACCATCACCGGCAAGCCGCTGCTGGCCAACGACCCGCACCTGGGTCCCGCGCTGCCGTCGGTCTGGTACCAGATGGGCCTGCACTGCCGCACGGTCTCCAGCGCCTGCCCCTACGACGTCACCGGCTACACCTTCGCGGGGATGCCGGGCGTGGTGATCGGCCACAACCAGGACATCGCCTGGGGCATGACCAACTCCGGCGTCGACGTCACCGACCTGTACCTGGAGAAGCTCAGCGGCGACGGCTACCTGCGCGACGACAAGGTGGTGCCCTTCACCACCCGCCAGGAGACCATCAAGGTGGCCGGCGGCGCCGCCAAGACGATCACCGTCCGGGAGACCGGCAACGGGCCGCTGCTCTCCGACCGGGACGACGAGCTCGTCACGGTCGGCCGGAAGGCAGCCGTCGACACCGCGGCGCCCGACCGCGGCGACGGCTACGCCATCGCGCTGAAGTGGACCGCGCTGGAGCCGGGCACCACCATGGACGCCGTCTTCGCCCTCGACAAGGCGAAGGACTTCGGCGAGTTCCGGTCGGCGGCGGCCCTGTTCGACGTGCCCTCGCAGAACCTGATCTACGCCGACACCCGGAACCACATCGGCTACACGCTGCCCGGCCGCATCCCGGTCCGCGCCAAGACCGACGACGGCTCCATCCCGGCGCCGGGCTGGGACTCGAAGTACGACTGGACCGGCTACCTCAAGCAGGACGAGCTGCCCTACGAGTACGACCCCAAGCGCGGCTACATCGTCACCGCCAACCAGGCCGTCGTCGACCCGAAGACCTACCCGTACGCGCTCACCACGGACTGGGGCTACGGCGCCCGCAGCCAGCGGATCAGCGACCTGATCCAGTCGAAGATCGACGGCGGCGGCAAGATCTCCACCGAGGACATGCGGCAGATGCAGCTGGACAACAGCAGCGAGATCGCCAAGCTGCTCGTGCCCAAGCTGCTGAAGATCGACATCGGCGACAAGGACGTCCGCCAGGCGCAGAAGCTCCTGGAGGGCTGGGACTACACCCAGAACGCCGACTCGGCGGCGGCCGCCTACTTCAACGCCGTCTGGCGCAACGTGCTCAAGCTCGCCTTCGGCAACAAGCTCCCCAAGGAGCTGCGGGTCAAGGGCCAGTGCCTGTGGGTGGAGCCGTCCGACACCACCGGCCCGGCCGACGAGGCGCAGAAGGTCCGCGAGTGCGGTGAGCGCGACTCCGACCAGGCGCAGCCCGACGGCGGCGACCGCTGGTTCGAGGTGGTGCGCACCCTGATGGACGACGAGAACAGCGACTGGTGGAAGGCGCCGGCCGCGGGCACCCGCCCCAAGGCCGACAACCGTGACGAGCTGTTCCGGCGCGCCATGATCGACGCCCGCTGGGAGCTGACCGCCAAGCTCGGCAAGGACATCGACACCTGGAGCTGGGGCCGGCTGCACCGCCTGTTCCTGAAGAACCAGACCCTGGGCTCCGACGGGCCCGGCTTCCTGCAGTACGCCCTCAACCGCGGCCCCTGGAAGCTCAGCGGCGGCGAGGCCGCGGTCAACGCCGCGGGCTGGAACGCGGCCGGCGGCTACGGCGTCATCTGGGTGCCGTCGATGCGGATGGTCGTCAACCTCGCCGACCTGGACAAGTCCCGGTGGATCAACCTCACCGGCGCCTCCGGGCACGCCTTCAGCGCCCACTACACCGACCAGACCGGCAAGTGGGCCAAGGGCGACCTGCTGACGTGGTCCTACTCGCCGGACGCGGTCGACCGGAGCACGAGCGACAAGCTCACGCTCAAGCCCTGAGCGGCCGGCGAGAAGAGGGGCCCGCACCCATCTCGGGGGCGGGCCCCTCGCGCTCGGCACGTTCGGCACCGGCGCGGTCATCTCCCTGACCGTGCCGGGCAATCACGCGGCCGGCAACCGTGCCGGTGATCCACGGTTCCGGTAATCGGAAAGCTGAACAAGAAGCCGAAGTCCGGGAGCGGCCGACAAAGCCACGATCAGAGTTTGACCGGCGCTCTGATAAAGCCTCGACAATGCCCCGATCAAGCTCTGAAACGCCGTACCCCCGAGGGCGTCACGACCGCCTGCACCGGCCGGTCGTGCGCCTCCCCGGGGACGTGCCCGACGACCTCGGAGTCGTACAGCAGCACCACCAGCACCGGGTGGACGCCCGCGCGCTCCAGACGGGCCAGGACCCGGTCGTAGGACCCGCCGCCGCGGCCCAGCCGCATCCCGCGCGCGTCGACGGCGAGCCCGGGCAGCAGAACGACGTCCGCCTCCGCCACCGCGTCCGGGCCGAGCCGCTCGCCGGAGGGCTCGAACAGCGCCATCCTCCCGCCGTGTTGCACACGCGCGAGGGAGCCCTCCCCGCCGTACACGCCCCAGTCCAGGTCGTTGTCGGGCAGCAGGGCCGGCAGCAGGACGCGCACCCCCCGCGCGCGCAGCGCGTCCAGCAGCGCGAGGGTGCCCGGCTCGGCGCCGACGGAGACGTACGCGGCCACCGTGCGCGCCCCCGCCAGCTCGGGCAGCTCCAGCGCACGCCCGGCGAGCGCGGCCGCCGACTTCCGCACGTCATCCGCGGTCAACCTGTTCCTCACCGCGAGGAATTCCCGGCGCAACATTCGCTTGTCAGGCTCGCCTTTGTGTCCGGTGTGACGCAACGTCGTTCCCGTACCCTTCCCAATGTGCTCATACAAGAGCCGAATGACCGGAGCCACAGATTCCCCGCAAAGGCACCGGATAAGGTTGCGGACATGACTCAGTCGCACCCCAGGATCAGCAAGGCTGTCATTCCCGCAGCAGGTCTCGGAACCCGGTTCCTGCCGGCCACCAAGGCCACTCCCAAGGAGATGCTGCCGGTCGTCGACAAGCCGGCGATCCAGTATGTGGTCGAGGAGGCCGTCACCGCGGGTCTCAACGACGTCCTCATGGTCACGGGCCGCAACAAGCGCCCCCTGGAGGACCACTTCGACCGCAACTACGAGCTGGAGTCGGCCCTGGAGAAGAAGGGCGACGAGAGGCGGCTCGCCAAGGTGCAGGAGTCCAGCGACCTGGCGATGATCCACTACGTCCGCCAGGGCGACCCCAGGGGCCTGGGTCACGCCGTGCTCTGTGCGGCCCCGCACGTCGGCCACGAGCCCTTCGCCGTGCTCCTCGGCGACGACCTGATCGACCCGCGCGACCCGCTGCTCCAGCGGATGATCGACGTCCAGGAGACCTACGGCGGCAGCGTGGTCGCGCTCATGGAGGTCGCGCCCGAACAGATCCATCTCTACGGCTGCGCGGCCGTGGAGAGCACCACGGACGGTGACGTCGTCCAGGTGACCGGCCTGGTCGAGAAGCCGGACGCGGCGGACGCCCCCTCCAACTACGCGATCATCGGCCGGTATGTGCTCGACCCGCACATCTTCGACATACTCCGGACCACGGAACCCGGCCGCGGCGGCGAGATCCAGCTCACCGACGCGCTGCAGCAGCTCGCCCAGGACGAGAAGATCGGCGGCCCGGTGCACGGCGTCGTCTTCAAGGGCCGCCGCTATGACACCGGAGACCGTGGCGACTACCTGCGTGCCATTGTCAGACTCGCGTGCGAACGTGAAGACCTGGGCCCCGACTTCAAGGCCTGGCTTCAGCGCTACGTAGCCGAGGAGATGTAACGACGTTGAGCAGCGCCGCGACCCCCGCCGCCGACCCGGACCGCCTGTGGTCGGTGGACGAGCACCTGGAGGACGTCCTCACCACCGTCCGCCCCCTCGACCCCATCGAGCTGAACCTGCTCGACGCCCTGGGCTGCGTCCTGGTCGAGGACGTGACGGTGCCGGTCTCCCTGCCGCCGTTCGACAACAGCTCCATGGACGGCTACGCGGTACGGGTCACGGACGTCGCCGGCGCGAACGAGGAGTTCCCGGCGGTGCTGGAGGTGATCGGGGACGTCGCCGCGGGCGCGGCCGGCCTCACCCGGGTGGGACCCGGCCAGGCCGCCCGCATCATGACCGGCGCGCCGCTGCCGCCCGGCGCCGAGACGGTGGTCCCCGTGGAGTGGACCGACGGCGGCCTCGGCGAGGGCCCGGTGCGGGGGATGCGCGCCCGCAGCCTGGCCCCCGAGGGAGCGCGCGGGCACGTACGCGTGTACCGGTCGGCCGAGGCACGCGCGCATGTGCGCGCCAAGGGCAGCGACGTGAAGGCGGGCGACCTCGCCCTGGAGGCGGGCACCGTCCTCGGGCCGCCGCAGATCGGGCTGCTCGCCGCGATCGGCCGCGGCACGGTCCGGGTGCGCCCGCGCCCGCGCGTGGTCGTGCTGTCCACCGGCAGCGAACTCGTCCAGCCCGACGAGCGACTGGGCCAGGGCCAGATCTACGACTCCAACAGCTTCGCGCTGACCGCGGCCGCCCGGGACGCCGGCGCCATCGCCTACCGGGTGGGCGCCGTCGCCGACGACGCCGACACCCTGCGGTCCACCATCGAGGACCAGTTGGTCCGCGCCGACCTGATGGTCACCACCGGCGGCGTGAGCGTCGGAGCGTACGACGTCGTCAAGGAAGCGCTGGCGCACGTCGGTGACGAGGACGAGTCCGGCGGCGGCGTCGACTTCCGCAAGCTGGCCATGCAGCCCGGCAAGCCCCAGGGGTTCGGCACCGTCGGCCCCGACCACATCCCGCTGCTGGCGCTGCCCGGCAACCCCGTCTCCTCGTACGTCTCCTTCGAGCTGTTCGTCCGACCCGCGATCCGCGTCCTGATGGGCCTGGAGGACGTCCACCGGCCCCGGACCCGGGCGACGCTGGCCGCCGGCAAGGCGCTCGGCTCGCCCAAGGGGCGCCGGCAGTTCCTGCGCGGGACGTACGCCGACGGCGAGGTGACCCCCGTCGGCGGCGCCGGGTCCCATCTGGTCGCGGCCCTCGCCCAGGCCGACGCGCTGATCGTCGTCCCCGAGGACGTCGAGTCCGTCGAGCCCGGCACCGAGGTCGAGGTCGTCCTGCTCGGCTGAGCCCATCACGCGCGCGGGGGTGCGCGGCGGGCTCCCACGCGCGCGGGGGTGCGCGCCGGGCCCGGGGGTCCTGGTCCGCTGCCCGCTCCGCCCGGGAGGTACCGTGTCGCGCACAACAGGCCCGCGCACCGCACCGCGGCGGGCCCGGACCGGGAGCGCCACACGATCATGACCGTGCCTTCCCGGGGGGAGACCCCCGGACCCCCTGCGCAGGACCGACTGACGCACCTCGACGACGCGGGCGCCGCCCGCATGGTCGACGTGTCCGGCAAGGAGGTGACCGCGCGCACCGCCCGCGCCGCCGGCCGCGTCCTCGTCTCGCCCCGCGTGGTCGAGCTGCTGCGCGGCGAAGGGGTACCCAAGGGCGACGCCCTCGCCACCGCGCGGATCGCCGGGATCATGGGGGCCAAGCGCACCCCGGACCTGATCCCGCTGTGCCACCCGCTGTCGGTGTCGGGTGTGAGACTGGACCTGTCGGTCGCGGACGACGCCGTGGAGATCACGGCCACCGTGCGGACGACGGACCGCACGGGCGTGGAGATGGAGGCGCTCACCGCGGTCTCGGTCGCCGCGCTCACCGTGATCGACATGGTCAAGGCGGTCGACAAGGGAGCGGTCATCACGGACGTGCGGGTGGAGGAGAAGACGGGCGGCAAGTCGGGCGACTGGAGCCGGGCATGAGCGGCGCGCCGGGCGTGCCGTACCGGGCACTCGTCGTGACCGCCTCCAACCGGGCCGCGGCCGGGGTGTACGAGGACAGGGGCGGTCCGCTGATCGTGGACGGACTGAAGGGCTTCGGGTTCGCCGTGGACGGCCCGCGGGTCGTCCCGGACGGCGACCCGGTCGAGGCCGCGCTGCGCGCCGCCGCCGAGGCGGGGTACGACGTCGTGGTCACCACCGGCGGCACCGGCATCTCGCCCACCGACCGCACCCCCGAGGCGACCCGCCGGGTGATCGACCACGAGGTGCCGGGCATCGCGGAGGCCGTCCGGGCGTACGGACGGCAGAAGGTGCCGACCGCGGCGCTCTCCCGGGGCCTGGCCGGAGTGGCCGGACGGACGCTGATCGTCAACCTGCCGGGCTCCACCGGCGGGGTGAAGGACGGACTGGCCGTCCTGGAGCCCCTGTTGACGCACGCCGTCGACCAGCTGCGCGGCGGCGACCACCCCGGGCCGGGCGGGGAACCGGCTCCGGCCGGCGACGACCGGTCCAGACGCCCCGGGGGTGCGAGCTGAACAGCCCGGCCTGGCCCGTGGTGCTCGCGGAGGGCGATGTCGTCCTCCGCCCGATAAAGCTGCGCGACCAACGGGTCTGGCGCGAGGTCAACCGGCGCAACCGGGACTGGCTCAGACCCTGGGAGGCGACCATCCCGCCGCCCACGCCCAGCGGCCCGATCACCCACCGGCCGACCTACCGCCAGATGGTCCGCCACCTCAGGTCCGAGGCGCACGCGGGCCGGATGCTGCCCTTCGTCATCGAGTACCAGGGGCGGCTGGTCGGGCAGTTGACCGTCGCCGGCATCACCTGGGGCTCGATGTGCTCGGGCCACGTCGGCTACTGGGTGGACGAGGCGGTGGCCGGCCGCGGAGTGATGCCGACGGCCGTGGCGCTCGCCGTGGACCACTGCTTCCGCACCGTCGGCCTGCACCGCGTCGAGGTCTGCATTCGCCCGGAGAACGGGCCGAGCCGCCGGGTGGTGGAGAAACTCGGATTCCGCGAGGAGGGGCTGCGGCCGCGTTATCTCCACATCGACGGCGCCTGGCGCGACCATCTGGTCTACGCGCTCACCGCGGAGGAGGTGCCCGACGGGCTGCTGAACCGGTGGCGCCGCACCCGCGCCCAGCGGGCCCGGAACACGGCCTCCGGCGAACAGAACACCCGAGGGAATCCCGCGTGGCCCGGAAATTGAATAAGTGTTCGAAATTGACCGGCCTCGGATCTGCTCGCGACCGTCTCGGGGGCATTGAATTCGCAGGGTTGACGGCCGACTGATCGCATCGGTCACAAAAAAAGTTCGAAATATCAGCCAGATCGTGCGACACACCGGCCCAATTGGCAGATGGCCTCACGCAAACCCCTCTACCGTGTGAGACGTGAGCAGCAGCGGCCTCATCTACGCAGTCATTGTCGGGGCCTGGGCCGCCTACTTGGTGCCGATGTGGCTCCGTAGGCAGGACGAGCTGAACGAGGCCCGTCCGACGGAACGCTTCAGCACAGCCATCCGGCTGCTGTCCGGACGGGCGGGCATGGAGCGCCGGTACGCCAGGGACCTGCGGGCGCGCTCCACCGACGAGGGGGAGCGCGACGCCACGGGACCGGACGCCGTCACCGACTCGGTGGACGTCCGGGCCTTCGCCGTGTCTCCGACCCGGGCACAGGAGCCCGCCCCGGTGCAGGCACCGGAGCGCGAGCGGACACCGGACCGCGAGCGTCCGGGGGCGGGTCTGCCCGGGCGCCCGGGCAGACCCGCGGCCCGATCCGCCTCCGCGGCGGCCCACTCCACCGGACCGGCCGTCACGGCCGGCGAGGTGCCCGCACGGCCGCGCGTGCCCGCCGCCCGGCGGGCCCCCGGTGCGGAGGCGGCCGCAGCGCGCGCCCGGCGCTCGAAGGTCCTCGCGCGCCGCCGGCGCACCACCGTCATCCTCTTTCTCGCCTTCACCCTGGGCGCGATCGTGGCGGCGGTCGGCGGCCTGGCGCTCCTGTGGGCGCCCGCCGTGCCCGCCGTCATGCTCAGCGGGTACATCGTGTACCTGCGGGCGCAGGAACGGCGCCGCTTCGCCTTCCAGATGGACCGCCGCCGCGCGGAGGTCGCCGCGCAGCGGCTCCGTGAGCGCCAGCCGCGCCGGCGGGCGGCCGTGGAGGCGGCCGCGGACGAGCCGGAGGCCGGACCCGAGCCGGAGACCGACCAGGAACTGGCCGCGCTCGCCGCCGACCGTCGCGCCCTCGTCGAGCAGACCGACCACGCCGAGTGGCTCGACCAGCAGCGCGAGCGCCAGCGGCGTCCCGGCCACGGCGACAGCTGGGACCCCGTCCCGGTGCCGCTGCCGACGTACGTGACCGCGCCGGTCGCCCCCCGCGCCACCTCCGACGTCGACCTCGGGGCGCCCGACGCCTGGAGTTCGGCCCGGTCCAGCTCCGCCGTGCCGGAGCAGGAGGCGGCCCCCGCCGTCCCCGACGCCGCGCCGCCGCAGCAGTCGGCCCACGACGAGGACCGGCCGGCCGCCGACGAGCGCAGCGACGCCCGCCGCGCCGCCTCCGCCCGACGCTCCCGCGAGCGCGGCCGGACGCCGCTCTTCGACCAGTACGAGGACGGGGACCGCCCGCGGGCGGCCAACGAGTAGACCGTGGGGCGGCGGGACTCCGGCGGAAACACCGCCTCCGGAGACCCGCCCCTGACCAGCCGGGCAATGGATTTCCGACCACCCGGACGGGGATGCTAGAGTTTCACTCGTTGCAAGGGCCTGTGGCGCAGTCCGGTAGCGCACCTCGTTCGCATCGAGGGGGCCAGGGGTTCAAATCCCCTCAGGTCCACGCAGCTCAGAGCCCCGGTCGGTGAATTCCGACCGGGGCTCTGACATGTTGTACGGCAGCGAAGTACAGCAACTACTTCGGATCTTGCTTCCCGAGGTGCTTGCCCAGCTTGCGCAGCGCCCGCCGAGTCGCTTCGGACGGGACGTGCGTGTACACCTCCATGGTCACTGCGATCTTGCTGTGCCGAAGGATCTGCATGGCGACGCGGGGATGTACGTCCAGGGGCGCGAGCAGCGAGCCGCAGGTGTGGCGGGTGTCGTGCAGCCGGATTCGACGGATGCCGGCGCGGGCGGTGCGGTCCATGAACCGGCGGTTGAAGTTGCGCGGTTCGAACGGCGTGCCGTAGCGCGTGGTGAACACGAAGTCGTTGGCCGTCCACAGCTCACCGGCCGCCTGCCTGGAAAGCTCCTGTTCCTTCCTCCGCAGTTGGAGCGCCGTGACGCAGATCCCAGGAGGGGGGAGCGTCGCCGTCGACACTGCGGTCTTGGTCTCGTCGTGGACCAAGCGCAACGTTCTTCGAAATCAGTTCCTCCGTCATTGCGTTGGTCAGCGCGGAACGCAGAACCGCGCGGGCGTCCTGCACGGTGCGACGGGAGGGGACCCGCCCGCAGCATTGGCCGGCGGCACGGCAACGCGAAGTGTCCCGCTTCGTGTCTAGACCCTGGGCACAGCACTGGCACTGTTCCAGGAGGCTATTCACCCAGTTCCGCACGTCCCGCACGGTGAGCTTGTCGAGCCGCCCGACGCTCGGCCGAGGCACGGGCGACCTGGTGGGCGGCGACGACCTGGGCGCGCTGGAGAAGTACCTGACGGCCAGCTCCTCCGCCGGCAGCCCGATCGCACCGCTTCCGGCGGACCGCATCACCGTCGTGTGGTAGGCGCCGTGCGCCGGAAGTGACCTCGGGGGCGGCCGGACCGGCCGCCCCCGACGTGTGTCAGGCCTCCCGCTGGTCGCGGGGGACCAGGTACTTCCAGCCCGCGTGGAAGAGGGCGGCGAACAGGACGAAGGAGCCCAGCGGAACCAGCATCGTCAGCAGGACCACGGGCGAGCCGTCCGAGGTGAACAACAGTCCGATCGACAGTACGGTCATGCACCCGAAGACGATGAGCGCCCCGTAGACCGCCCACAGCCAGGCCCTGCGGTGCGCCGCCCGTTGCCGGATCAGCGCCTCCACCTCCGGCCGGCGCGCCCACGCCATGCCGCGGTACGGGGCCCCGACGGCCAGCAGACCGGCGACCTCGGCCGGCGGGTTGTCCAGCTGCCAGTCGTCGATGTGCGGCAGGAGGAGGCGCCGGCCCTCGGTGTCGTAGAGGTAGGCGAGCCAGCGGCGGGCGGAACCCATGGCGTTCGGAACGGGCTCGGCGCGGATGTCGTAGATGGCGGACCAGGCGCGGGTGCGCTCGGTGAGGGCGCGGCGGACTGTAATGCCGTCAGGGTCGACCAGCGTGCGGCCGCGCCGCATGTAGAGCCCCAGCCGCGCGAGGGTCAGCACGAAAATGACGGCGAGGATGACCATGGGCCACCGGAACGGGCCGCCGTGCCGCAGTGTCTGGGAGAAGGCGAGGATCGGAATGACCGACGGCCCCAGGACCCTCACCAAGGGCGTCTTCTTGTACTTGCGGTACTCCCGCACGATTCCGACGCCGGCCGACGGCATGGCGCTGTTGTCCACCGCTGTTCTCCCCACCTGATGCGCACGAACACGTGCGCGACTGGGGAGAGGATAGGGGTGTCCCCTGAGAGTCCTACCCGGGGGTATGCCGCAGGTCAGCGCAGGGTGCCGCCGTGGGCGGCGACGCGCGAGCATCCCGAGGCCCACACACACCAGAACTCACACCTGCAATTCAGGGATGCCCGCCCCGCAATGTATCTGTCAACTCCCAGTGTGGGCCCTCCTTTTGAGGGATGGGATGATCGCCGGCATGGAGATCCTCAGATATGTGTTCCTCGTCTTCCACCTCTTCGGGTTCGCCGCGATCATGGGCGGCCTCTTCTATCAGCTGAGGGAGAAGAACCCGGTGGCCGGCAGCTACATGCCGATCAGCGCGGTCATACAGTTGGTCACCGGTGCGGGACTGATATGGACCCGGACGTCCCTCGACCTACCGGTGGACAACGCGAAGATGGGGGTGAAGCTCTCCCTGGACGTTCTGGTGGCGGTGGCAGCTCTGATGGGCATGCGCAACAAGCAGCAGTGGGCCTTCTACGCCGTGGGGACACTCTCGGCGGCCGCGGTCGTCGTGGCCGTTGCGTGGAAGTAGTTACCTCGGCGTCGGGCGTGACGGACCTTCAACCGCCCGAACCCCAGGGTTCCGGAGATGCGGATCGTCGGTCCGGTGGGGTGGAGTGCCGCGGGGGCGTATGAGGGAGCCGTACAGCAGAACCTCGCCGCCGGCCTGTTGGGCGATCTTCTTGCCGATCCTGCCTCTCCGCAGCCTCCCGCGATCTCATGGCGTGCCGACCCGCTGACGGATCGTAGGCGGCGGCCGGGGTCTGCCCACGCGGGCGGTTCGCAGGTCAGAGCGGCACTCGCCTCACTTCGCTCCTTTTAAATGAGGCGGCTATCCCTGGACGGGAAGATCAGGATGGGTGGCCAGAAAGATCATGTAGGCGATCGCCGCTGCCGCTCCCAAGAGGGACAACACGCCTCCCACTACAGCTCGTGTCCCGTTCGCTCGCCTCGACTTCGATGCGCGATGCTCGACAAAGGCCCGCACCAGGCCAACGAGCGCCAGAGGCAGCGCGACGAAGCTGACCAGTATCCAGAACGGACAGCAGAACCAGAACGCCAAGGACGCTCCGCCGAACCAGACTGCAAGCTCTGCTTTCTCTTGCGTCTCGTCCGGGGTGCCATCAGAAATCATGGGCTGATCCAAGCAGAGCCCTTCC
The DNA here is from genome assembly GCF_044763235.1 of Streptomyces sp. NPDC096152. NCBI lineage: Bacteria > Bacillati > Actinomycetota > Actinomycetes > Kitasatosporales > Streptomycetaceae > Streptomyces > Streptomyces sp. NPDC096152. The sequence goes on from NZ_JBIWFW010000007.1 coordinate 331,348, forward strand.
TGCCGTACAGCAGCGAGGTACAGCAACCGTCGCGACCCGAGTCAACCGTCAGCAGCCACATGCGATTGTGTGACCAGCCGACCAGACCTCAGTGACCGTCGTGCCCATAGTTCGCATCGAGGGGGCCAGGGGTTCAAATCCCCTCAGGTCCACGCAGCTCAGAGCCCCGGTCGGTGAATTCCGACCGGGGCTCTGACGTGTTGTGGGCCCCGGTGACCGGGGCGCCCTCCGCCGCGGTCCCTCTCCCGCGCCGAAGCCCCGCGAGGGCAACTGGCGGGGCCTCCGGCCGGGTTGGCGGTCGCCGCGCCCGGCTACAGCAGCTTGGCGAAGCACATGCTCGACTCGTACTCCCGGTAGTAGCCGAACTTGGCGCACGGTTCGTAGCCGCTGGAGGTGTACAGGGCGATGGCCTCCGGCTGCTGGTCGCCGGTCTCCAGGACCATGCGGACCCGGCCGGCCGCGCGGGCGTCGTCCTCCAGCGTGGCGAGCATCCGCCGGGCCAGGCCGCGGCCGCGCATCTGCTCGACGACGAACATCCGCTTGAGCTCGGCGTCGCCGTCCTCGTTGCCCTCGGGGTTGCTGTCCTGGCTGCGCCAGCCGCCCGTCGCGACGGGGGTGTCGTAGGCGTCGTACGCGATCAGGTACACGCCGCGCGGCGGCCGGAAATCCGCCGGGTCCAGGTGCGTGGCGTCGCCGCCGTCGCCGTAGCGCAGGTGGTACTCGGCCTGGACCTCGTCGTTCAGCTTGACGGCGTCGGGGTGGTCGAAGGACACGGGGCGGAAATTCATGTGGGGAACCGTATATCAATGCAGTAGGTGGACGGTGATCCGTCTCGAACGAGACCTCGTCCAGTGTGCCGGTAGGGTGCCCGGGTGCTCACTGTGACGACCGCCAATGTAAATGGACTGCGGGCCGCCGCGAAGAAGGGCTTCGTGGAGTGGCTCGCGGACACCTCCGCCGACGTGCTCTGTCTGCAGGAGGTGCGCGCCGAGCCGCACCAGCTCCCCGAGCATGTGCGCGCCCCCGAGGGCTGGCACGTCGTCCACGCCCCGGCCGCCGCCAAGGGCCGCGCGGGCGTCGGCCTCTACACCCGCCGGGAGCCCGACCGGGTCAGGGTGGGATTCGGGTCGGCCGAGTTCGACGCCGCCGGACGGTACGTCGAGGCCGACCTGCCCGGCGTCACGGTGGCCAGCCTGTACCTGCCCTCCGGCGAGGTCGGCACCGAGCGCCAGGACGAGAAGATGCGCTTCATGGGCGAGTTCCTCGCCCACCTCAAGGAACTGCGCGAACGCGCCGCCGCCGACGGCCGCGAGGTCCTCGTCTGCGGCGACTGGAACATCGCCCACCGGCAGGCCGACCTCAAGAACTGGCGCGGCAACACCAAGAACTCCGGCTTCCTCCCCGAGGAACGGGCGTGGCTGAGCACCGTCCTCGAACCCACCGCCGGCGGCTACGTCGACGTCGTCCGCACCCTCCACCCGGACGTCGAAGGGCCGTACACCTGGTGGTCTTACCGGGGCCGGGCTTTCGACAGCGATTCAGGCTGGAGGATCGACCACCATGTGGCCACGCCGCGGCTCGCCGCCAGGGCGGTCAAGGCGTTCGTGGAGCGGGCCGCGACGCACGCCGAGCGGTGGTCGGACCACGCGCCGGTGACGGTCGTCTACGACGTCTGACGCCCGGACCCGCCGTCCTCACGCCCGCTTGCGCAGGCGGCGGTCCAGGGCCATGGAGAGTTCCGCCTCGACCACGCTCTTGGCCAGGGGGCGCAGGCGCTGGAGTTCCTCCTCGGGGGCGTGGCGGGTGACGAGGTCGGTGAAGAGTTCGGCGAGGGCGTCGGCGTGCTCGCGGACGCGTTGTCCGGCGGCCAGGACCTCGGCGAGCGGGATGCCCTCGCGGACCAGGGCGGCGGAGACGTCGAGCAGGCGGCGGCTGACGTGGACGATCTCGTCGCCGTCGGTGCCGAGGTAGCCGAGCCGCATGGCGGCGGCGAGGTTCTCCGCGGTGACCTGGCCGGCGAAGTGGTCGGCGAGTTCCTCGGGGGTGAGGCGGACCGGGGTCTCCTCGGTGGGGGCCCCGAGGCCGAGCAGGTCGCCGACGTCGCGGCCGTGGTCGAAGGCCTCGGCGAGTTCGGCGATGCCGTTCAGGGTGTGGCCGCGTTCCAGCAGGGCCGAGATCGTGCGCAGGCGGGCCAGGTGGTGGTCGTCGTACCAGGCGATACGGCCCTCGCGGCGGGGCGGCGGGATGAGTTTGCGCTCGCGGTAGAAGCGCAGGGTGCGCACCGTGATGCCGGCCAGCCCGGCCAGCTCCTCCATGCGGTACTCGCGTCGTCCACCGTCTGCTGCCACGTCGGAAGCCTATGTTGTACCGCCGGTAACTTTCGTCGTCCCGCCCCCTACCGCTCGGTACGCACCTCCTCTACTCTCCCCATTGCGCCAGTGTTCACTGGCGGAGTCGGCGGGGCCGGGACATCCGGACCGGCCGGCGGATTTCGCCGCAGGACTACGCGAGGCATGGAGGGGCGGGCAATGGCCGAACACGAGCATGTGCGGGTGGCGGTGATCGGGTCCGGGTTCGGCGGACTCGGCGCGGCCGTGCGGCTGCGCCGGGAGGGGATCACCGACTTCGTCGTCCTGGAACGGTCGGACAGCGTCGGCGGCACCTGGCGCGACAACAGCTATCCGGGGTGCGCCTGCGACGTGCCGTCCCACCTGTACTCGTTCTCCTTCGCGCCCAACCCCGACTGGCCGCGCGCCTTCTCCGGGCAGGAGCACATCCGCGCCTACCTGGAGCACGTCGCCGACGTCTTCCGCCTGCGCCCGCACATCCGCTTCGGCGCCGAGGTCGCGCGGATGACCTGGGACGCCGAGAAGCTGCGCTGGGACATCGAGACGGCGGGCGGGAACCTGTCGGCCGACGTCGTGGTCTCCGCGACCGGGCCGCTGTCCGACCCCAAGGTCCCGGACATCCCGGGCCTGGACTCCTTCCCCGGCAAGGTCTTCCACTCCGCCCGCTGGGACCACGACTACGACCTGCGCGGCAAGCGGGTCGCCATGGTCGGCACCGGCGCCTCCGCCATCCAGATCGTGCCGTCCATCCAGCCCGAGGTCGCCCACCTCACCCTCTTCCAGCGCACCGCGCCCTGGGTGATGCCGCGCGCCGACCGCGCCATCAGCGGCCTGGAGCGCCGGCTGCACCGCGCGCTGCCGTTCACCACGCAGCTGCGCCGCGGAGTGCTGTGGGGCATCCGGGAGTTGCAGGTCCAGGCGTTCACCAAGCACCCCAACGAGCTCGGCTTCGTCGAGAGGCTCGCCAAGGGCAACATGGCCCGCGCCGTCAAGGACCCGGCGCTGCGCGCCAAGCTCACGCCCGACTACCGCATCGGCTGCAAGCGGATCCTGCTGTCCAACACGTACTACCCGGCGCTCGCGCAGCCCAATGTGGACGTCGTCACCGGCGGGCTCGCCGAGGTCCGCGGCTCGACCCTGGTCGCCGCCGACGGCAGCGAGGCCGAGGTCGACGCGATCGTCTTCGGCACCGGCTTCCACGTCACCGACATGCCGATCGCCGACCGTGTGGTCGGCGCGGACGGCCGCACGCTGGCGGAGACCTGGAAGGGCGGGATGGAGGCGCTGCGCGGCGCGAGCGCGGCCGGTTTCCCGAACTGGATGACCATCATCGGGCCCAACACCGGCCTCGGGAACTCGTCGATGATCCTCATGATCGAGTCCCAGCTGAACTACATGGCCGACTACCTGCGCCAGCTGAACGTCCTCGGCGGCCGCGCCGCCCTCGACGCCCGCCCGGACGCGGTGGGGGCGTGGAACCACATGGTGCAGGAGCGCATGAAGCGCACGGTGTGGAACACCGGCGGCTGCACCAGCTGGTACCTGGACGCCAGTGGCCGCAACACCACCATCTGGCCGGGTACGACGGCGGAGTTCCGGCGCGCCACCCGGCGGGTGGACCTCGCGGAGTACGAGGTGCTGCGGGCGCCCGCGCGGGACGCCGGCGAGGCGGCCGCCCCGGGCGGCACCGCGCGGGACGCCGGCCGGACCGCCGCTGCCGGTGGCGCCGCGCCCGACGCCGCCGGGACCTCGGCGCCCGCGGAGGTGGACGCGTGAGCCGTCCGACGCACGTGGTCCCGGACCCGTACGCCCCGCCCGCCCCCGCCCGCGAACTGACGGCCGTCTCCGCCGACGGCGCCCGGCTGCACGTCGAGGTGCACGGGCCCGCCGACGACCCGGCCGCCCCGGTGGTCGTCCTCGCCCACGGCTGGACCTGCTCCACGGCCTTCTGGGCCGCGCAGATCCGGGACCTGGCCGCCGACCACCGGGTCGTCGTCTACGACCAGCGCGGCCACGGCCGCAGCCCCGCGAGCCCGGCGTGCAGCACGGACGCGCTCGCCGACGACCTCGAAGCGGTGCTCGCGGCGACCCTCGCGCCCGGCGAGAAGGCCGTCGTCGCCGGGCACTCGATGGGCGGCATGACCGTGCTGGCCGCGGCCGGGCGGCCCCGCTTCCAGGAACACGCGGCGGCGGTCCTGCTGTGCAGCACGGGCAGTTCGCGGCTGGTCGCCGAGTCGACCGTCGTACCGATCCGGGCCGGGAGGCTGCGGACCTGGCTGACCCGGAACGTGCTCGGCTCCCGGGCGCCGCTCGGACCGGTCACGCCGCTCGCCCGGCGGATCCTCAAGTACGCCACGATGGGCGCCGGTTCGGCGCCGCACATGGTCGAGGCCTGCGCGCGGATCGTGCACGCCTGCCCGCGGCGGGTGCGGCACGCCTGGTCGCAGGTGCTCGCCGCGCTCGATCTCGACCACGGCGTGAGGGAGTTGCGGGTTCCGACGGCGGTGGTGGTGGGCACGGCCGACCGGCTGACCCCGCCGGTGCACGCGCGGGCGCTGGCCGCGGCGCTGCCGCTGTGCGTCGGGCTGACGGAGCTGCCCGGACTCGGCCACATGACGCCGGTGGAGGCTCCCGAGGCGGTCACGGGCCGCATCCGGGAACTGGTCACCGCGCACGCGGTACCGGACACGGCGAAGAACACCGACGAGGCAGGGATCAGGGAGGGCGCATGAGCAGGGTGAGCCTGGAGGGGCAGGTCGCGGTCGTCACCGGCGCGGCTCGGGGGGTCGGCGAGTTGCTCGCGCGCAAGCTGTCCGCGCGCGGCGCGAAGGTCGCCCTGGTCGGCCTCGAACCGGACGAGCTGAAGCAGGTGTCGGCGCGGCTGCACGGCGAGAGCGCCCACTGGTACGCCGACGTCACCGACCACGAGGCGATGAGCCGGGTCGCCGCGGAGGTCAAGGAACGGTTCGGGAAGGTCGACATCGTGGTCGCCAACGCCGGTGTGGCGACCGGCGGCCCGTTCGTCGACTCCGACCCGGAGTCCTGGCGGCGGGTGATCGAGGTGAACCTGATCGGGTCGGCGGTGACCGGCCGGGCGTTCCTGCCGGTGCTGACGGAGAGCCGGGGCTATCTGCTCCAGATCGCCTCGCTCGCGGCGATCACCCCGGCGCCGATGATGACGGCGTACTGCGCGTCCAAGTCGGGCGTGGAGGCGTACGCGCACAGCCTGCGGGCCGAAGTCGGCTACCGGGGCGTGCGGGTGGGCGTCGCCTACCTGTCGTGGACCGACACGGACATGGTGCGCGGCGCCGATCAGGACGACGTCATGCGGGAGTTGCGGCAGCGGCTGCCGTGGCCGTCCAACAAGACCTATCCGCTGGGTCCCGCGGTGGACCGGATCGTGGCCGGGATCGAGCGCCGGGCCGCCCATGTGTACGGGCAGTGGTGGCTGCGCGGGATGCAGGGGGTGCGCGGGTATCTGCCGGGGCTGATCGGGACGGTGGGACAGCGGGAGATGCGGCGGTTCGCGGACCGGCTGGCAGGGATGCGAACGGGGCTGGTCGGGGCGGGTGGTGCGGCCGACGAACAGCAGCGCATCACACACCGTGACTGATCGACATGCGCAGGGTCACCGCCCATGTGAATCTGGTCGAGCCCGATCCCCTCACCCACTTTGGGAGTGAAACCGCATGGGCATGAAGGACAAGTACCAGGACCAGGCCGAGCAGCGGCAGCAGCAGGGCAAGCAGAAGGCCGGCGAGGCCCGCGAGAAGGCGGGGCAGCACGCGGGGCAGCACCCGGGCCAGCACGCGGGCCAGCAGCGCGAGCGCTCCTCCGAGCACCGTGAGCGTGGCCGCCAGGGTGGCGAGCACCCGCGGGACGAGATGGAGGACCGCTTCGACCAGGACTACGACGCCTAGTCGCTGCGTTCGGCTTCGGCCGTGAAGCGTGGGGTGCCCCTTGCCGGTTGGGGTGCCCCACGTTCGGGTTTTCCCTCCGGGGGCGTGGGGGCGCTGTCCTGAGCGCGTGTTTCGCCCGGTGCCCGGCGTTGATGGCTGTGCCCACCCTCCCCCAAGGACCTCCGACAAGCTCCGGTCCAGGGGGGACCCCCATCGCCCTGCGGAACGACTGCCCACAGCGGGGGAACGGCTGCCCACAGGGGGGAGTTTGCCCGCAGCCGGGCGCAGCCGGGCGCAGCGGTCGACAGCGGGCTACGGCGTGGAGCGCGGCGGGAGGGCGGGGCGGGAGAGGGTGGGGATGTTGTGGTGGGGCGGGGGAGTGGCCGGGGGGTTGGTGGCGAGGAGGTCCAGGGCCAGTTCGACGGCGTCGTCGAGTTGGGCGTGGCGGCCCTCGGCCCAGTCCAGGGGGGTGCGCAGGACCTCGAGGTCGGGGGCGACGCCGTGGTTCTCCACGGACCAGCCGTAGGCGTCGAACCAGGCCGCGTTCATCGGCACCGTGATCACCGTGCCGTCGCCCAGGCGGTGCCGGCCGGTCATGCCGACCACACCGCCCCAGGTGCGCTGCCCGACGACCGGTCCGAGCTTCAGCAGTTTGAAGGCCGCGGTGATCATGTCGCCGTCGGAGGAGGTCGCCTCGTCGGCGAGGGCAACGAGGGGACCCCTGGGCGCGTTCGAGGTGTACGACACCGGCTCGGCGTACCGGGTCAGGTCCCAGCCCAGGATCGTACGGGTCAGCTTCTCGACGACCAGTTCGCTGATGTGGCCGCCCGCGTTGCCGCGCACGTCGACGATCAGCGCCGGCAGCGACACCTCCTTGCGCAGGTCCCGGTTGAACTGCGCCCAGCCCGAACCGCCCATGTCGGGGATGTGCAGATAGCCGCACCGGCCGCCGCTCACCTCGCGCACGACCTCGCGGCGTTTGGCCACCCAGTCCTGGTAGCGCAGCGGCCGCTCGTCGACGAGGGGGACCACTGCGACCCGGCGTGGCGGTCCGGCGCCCCCGGCGGGCGAGAAGGTGAGCTCCACCGTCGTACCGCCGGAGCCCGCGAGCAGCGGGTACGGGCCCGCGACCGGGTCCACCGGGCGGCCGTCCACGTGGGTCAGGACCGCCCCCTCGCGAATCCCGGTGCCCGCCAGCGGTGAACGGGCCTTGGAGTCGGAGGAGTCGCCGGGCAGGATGCGCCTGACCGTCCAGCCGCCGTCCCGGCGCACCAGGTTGGCGCCCAGCAGCCCCTGGTGGCGCTGGTAGTGCGGCGGGCCCTCGTTGCGGCGGGCGGCCGTGACGTACGCGTGGGAGGTGCACAGTTCACCCAGCACCTCGCGGAGCAGATCGGCGAACTCGTCCGGTGAGCCGACCCGTTCGACCAGCGGGCGGTACTGCGCGAGCACCCCGTCCCAGTCGATGCCGCACATGCCCGGATCCCAGAAGTAGGCGCGGATCAGGCGGCCCGCCTCCTCGTACGACTGACGCCACTCGGCGGCCGGGTCGACGACGTGCAGGATCCGGCGTACGTCGATCCAGGTCGTGGAGTCGCTGTCGCCGATCTCGGTGGAGGGGACCGCGCGCAGCTCGCCCTCGTCGACCACGACCAGCCGGGTGCCGTCGCCGCTGACCGCGAACCAGTCGAGGTGGCCGACGAGTTCGTGCTTCTTCGCCTTGGTGAGGTTGAAGTACTCCAGCGTCGGCCGGCCGGTGGTGTCGTCCGGGTTCGCGAACGTCTCGCCCAGCGCGCCGGAGATCGGCCAGCGCAGCCAGACCAGGCCGCCGCCCGCGACCGGGTGCAGCGCCGAGTACTTGGAGGCGATGACCGGGAACGGGGTGACCCGGTTCGCCAGGCCCTCGACCTCCACGGTGACCGCGCCGGGCTCGCCGGTCTCCTCCTCCTCGGCCGGGTCGAGCCCGCCGGCCGCCGGGCGGCCCTCGGGGTTCAGCGCGAAGGGGGAGGGGGTCGCCGAGGACAGGGGGACGAGATAGGGCTTGCAGCCGAGCGGGAACGACAGGTCCCCGGTGTGCACGTCGTAGACCGGGTCGAAGCCGCGCCAGGACAGGAAGGCGAGGTAGCGGCCGTCCCGGGTGAAGACCGGGTTCTCGTCCTCGAAGCGGCCGTCGGTGACGTCGACGGTCAGGTGGTCCTTGATGCGGGCCATCTTGATCTGCCGGAGGGTGCGGCCGATGCCCGGATGCGACCAGGTCAGCCAGGCCCCGTCCGGGGAGAACGCGAGGTCGCGCACCGGGCCGTTGGCCGACCGGATCAACTCGGTGACCGTACCGCCCGGTTCACCGGCGGCACCCGGGTCCGTGGCCCCCTCCGCGCCGCCCTGCGCCCCCGCCTCCGCGCCTCCCTCCGCGCCGGTCTGCGCGCCGACCTGCGCGCCCGCCTCCTCCCGCACGTCGAGCAGGAGCAGCCGTCCGTCGTGGGAGGCGACGGCCAGTCGTTCGCCCTCGGGGTCGCAGACCATCTCCAGGACGCGGCCCAGGGCGCCCGAGGCGAGCCGGCGGGGCGCGCGGTCGCCGGTGGCGCGCGGCAGGAAGGTGATCTCGACGGCGTCCTCGCCCTCGGCGTCGGTGACATGGGCGACCCGGCCGGTCTCGCCGAGCATCTCCGGCAGCCGGACGCGGACGCCCGGGGTCTCGACGAGGGTGCGCGCGGGGCCGTCGCGGTGGGTGAGCCAGTACAGGGAGCCGCGGACGACGACGGCGCTGGCCCGGCCGGTGTCGTCGACCGAGATACCGTCCACGTGCTGGGCGGCCGGCACCTGGTAGGGGCGGCGGCCCGCCCGCGGCCCGCTCAACCGTACGTCCAGCCGGCGCGGTACCGAGTCGGGGGCGAGGCCGTCGACGATCCACAGATCGCCCGCGCACTGGTACACCACCCGGGTGCCGTCGGTGGAGGCGTGGCGGGCGTAGAAGGCGTCGTGGTCGGTGTGGCGGCGCAGGTCGGAGCCATCGGTTGCGCACGAGTAGAGGTTGCCGACGCCCTCGTGGTCGGAGAGGAAGGCGATCCGCCCGCCGACGGCCATGGGGGAGTCCAGATGGCCGCCGATGTCGGCGAGCAGCCGCTGCCCGTGCAGCCAGAGGCGGCCCATGGCGCCGCCCCGGTAGCGCTTCCAGGCGGCCGGTTCGTGCGGCGGGGTGCCGGTGAGCAGCAGGGTCTTCCGCTCGCCGGCGATGTCGGCCACCTGGATGTCGGAGACCGGGCCCCAGGGGAGCTGGTGGCCGGGGCCGCCGTCGGCGGGCACCTTGTAGGACCAGGTGAAGTAGGAGAAGGGCTCGCCGTGGGAGGTGACGGCGAGAATGTGGCTGTGCCCCTGCTCGTCGGGCGCGCTCCAGCCGCAGACCCGCGTGTCCGAGCTGCCCCAGTACGTCAGCTGCCGGGCCGGACCGCCGTCGACCGGGACCAGGTGGATCTCGGGCACCAGGCTGCGCCAGCTCGTGTACGCGATGGCGCTGCCGTCGGGGGAGAAGCGGGGGTGGCCGGCCTTGGTGCGGTCCACGGTGAGCCGCCAGGCGCGCTCGGCCCCGTCGAGCGGCGCGAGCCAGAGGTCGTCCTCGGACACGAAGCACAGCAGGTCGCCGCTCAGGTGCGGCAGGCGCAGATAGCTCACCTCCCCATGCTTCGCCGGGGCATGGGGAGGAGCAACTTGTGGAAAAGCGACAGGTGTGACCGAGGGCGTCGGCGCCGCCTCGGCGCCCGGCTTCACTCACCGGCCTGTCGTCACCGGCCTCTCCTCACCGGCCCGTCGTCACCCGCCTCTTCTCACCCGCCTCTTCTCACCGGCCTCCGTCCCACGTGGCGGAATTCGCTCGTGACGGCCGGGGCCCGGCGGCTAGCCTGCCGGTCATGAGCACGTCTTCCGAGTCGGGAGCCCACCCGCGTTTCGCCGAGGCCCTGCGGGAGCGGGGACTCGCGGACCTGATCGGCGAGGTCCGGCGGTTCCCGGACGGGGCGCGGACCGCCGCCGAGGCCGCCGCCGCGATCGGCTGCGAGCTGAGCCGGATCTGCAAGTCGCTGATCTTCGCCGCGGACTCCGTGCCGGTGCTGGTACTCATGGACGGCGCCTCTCGCGTGGACGTCGAGCGGGTGCGGCGGGAACTCGGCGCCGAGCGGGTGACCCGGGCGAGGGCGGACGTCGTCCGCGAGACGACGGGGTACGCCATCGGCGGCGTCCCGCCCTTCGGGCACCGCACGCGGACCCGGGTGCTCGCCGACCGGTCGTTGCTGGAGCACGACGTCGTGTGGGCCGCCGCCGGCACGCCCCACGCCGTCTTCCCCATGGCGCCGAAGGAGCTGGTCGCCCAGGCCGGCGGCACCCTGGTGGACGTGCGCGAGCGCACCTCGTGACACCCCTCGTCACCGCGGCCGTCCTGCTGGCCGCCGTCACCCACGCCGGCTGGAACGCGATCGCCCACCGCATCACGGACAAGCTCGTCGGCTTCACGCTGATCGCGGGCGGGGGCGTGCTGATCGGGCTGGCCCTGGCGCCGTTCGCCGCGCCGCCGGCGGCCCGGGCGTGGCCGTACCTGGTCTGCTCGGCCGCCATCCACGTCGTCTACTACGCCCTGCTGATGACGTCGTTCCGGCTGGGCGACTTCGGGCAGGTCTACCCCCTCGCGCGCGGCTCCGCCCCGCTGGTGGTCACCGCGCTCGCGGCCGTCTTCGCGCACGAAGTGCCCGACCGCTGGGCGGCCACCGGCATCGCGGTGTCCTGCGCCGGGCTGACCGGCGTCGCCCTGTGGGGGCTGCGCGGGCACCGGCCGCACTGGGCGGCGATCGGGGCGGCGCTCGCGACGGGGCTGACCATCGCGGCGTACACGGTCGTCGACGGGCTCGGCGTACGGGCCTCGGGGTCGCCCCTGGGATACGTCGCGTGGCTGATGGCGATCCAGGGGGTCGCGATCCCGGTCTACGCGGCCTGGCGGTGGCGCGGGCGGACGGTCGGCCTGCTACGGCCGTTCGCCGCCGTGGGGCTGCTCGGCGCCGCGCTGTCCGTGGCGGCGTACGGGCTGGTGCTGTGGGCGCAGACGAAGGCGGAACTCGCGCCGATCGCGGCGCTGCGGGAGTCCTCGATCCTGGTCGGCGCGGCGATCGGGGCGGTGTTCTTCAAGGAGCGCTTCGGGGCGCCGCGCATCGCGGCGGCGGGGCTGCTGGTCGTCGGCATCGGCCTGATGCTGCACGCGGGCTGACCGGGCGGCCCCGCGCGGGCTCCGGGCCGTCCTCTTGGGTGCGCGGGTGGCGTGCGAGGGGCACTCTGGAAGCAGATGTTCCGGAGGTGACCGTCATGATGCACACCACTGTGGGATGGCATATCGAGCTGGAATTCGAGGAGGACGAGACGCACACGCGGGCGGCGGCGCTCGTGCGCCTGCCCGACGGGTCCGAGGTACGGGGCCACGGCCGGGCCAGCCGGCACTACACCGACACCAATCAGCCGCGGGTCGGCGAGGAGATCGCCGGAGCCCGCGCCCTCAACGACATCGTCATGGAACTGCTGACCAAGGCGCACGGGGAGATCGACCAGGCGTCCGGGCACACCTCGCACCCGATCCACGTCTGACCGGTCCGGGCAGGCCCTACGCGAGGGACGTCAGGGACGCCCGTACCGCACCGATCAGCGCCTGCGCCCTCGGGTCCGCCGTCACACTCGTGCGGAAGCCGTTGGTGACGTAACCGAAGGCGATGCCCGACTCCGGGTCGGCGAAGCCGAGGGCGCCGCCCCGGCCCGGGTGGCCGAAGGACCCCGGTCCGAGGAGGGGAGAGGCGCTGCCGTGCAGCATGTACCCGAGGCCGAACCGCGTGTTCACCACGAGCACGCGGTCCGGCCCGAAGGAGTGCTCCGCGCGGGCGAGTTCCATGGTCGCCGGGGTGAACAGGCGCCGTCCGCCGTCCACTTCGCCGATCAGCGCGGCGTAGAAACGGGCGAGGCCGTCGGCGGTGGCGATGCCGTTGGAGGCGGGCAGCGCGGCGGCCCGGTAGGCGGGTTCGTTCTCGTCCGGCAGCGGGCTGATCGCCGCGAACGCGCGCCGGGTCAGCGACCCGGGGTCGGCGTACGCCTCGGCCACCGACCGCTTGGGACGGGTCCGCAGTTCGCCCGCGGACCGCGGGGCCTCGGTCTGCCCCACCCGGCCCGCACGCCCGGTCTCGCGCTCCGGCAGCCCGACCCACAGGTCCGCCCCGGCCGGCTCCGCGATCTCGCGCGCGATCCACTCGCCGATCGGGCGGCCGGTCACCCGCAGGACCAGCTCGCCCGTCAGCCAGCTGTACGTCTGTGCGTGGTAGCCGTGGTCCGTGCCCGGCTCCCACACCGGGGCCTGCGCCGCCACGGCGGCGGCACCGAGCACCGGATCGGCGGCCTGCTCCGGGGTCAGCGGACGTTCCAGCACCGGCACACCGGCGCGGTGCGCGAGCAGGTCGCGGACGCGGGTGCGCTCCTTGCCGGCCGTCTTGTACTCGGGCCAGTACGCCCCCACCGGCGCGTCCAGGTCCAGCTCCCCGCGCTGGTGCAGCAGCAGGAGTACGGCGGCGGCGACACCCTTGGTCGCCGAGCGCACGATCTGGGCGGTGCCCCGCTCCCAGGGAGCCGAACCGTCGACGTCCTTCGTGCCGCCCCACAGGTCGACGACCTTGTGCCCGTCCCGGTACACGGCCACCGCCGCGCCCCGGTCGCCCAGCCGGTCGAAGTTGGCCGCGAACGCCTCCCCGACCGGCTCGAAGCCCCCGGCCACTGTGCCGTGCACGTCCACGCCCGCGTCCCTCCCTCTGCCTTGCCTACGACATCGAGCGCAACACGGTGGTCCAGCCTGCGATTCCTGTGTGGCGCCCGCAGGGCACGATCGTTACCGCGATGTTGCCGGGCCGGCCGGGGGCGCAGCCGTTCCGGCCGCGGTGCGCCCGGCGGCCCCCCGGTCAACGGCCCCGACGATCTGCCCCGGTCAGCGGACCCGGTCCGCCGCCCGGTCGGCGCGCCGCGCGAGCCGCCACAGCTCCTCGCGCAGCCGCTCGGCCTCCGCCGTGTCCAGCTCCGCCGCCGCCAGCATGGCGCCCGGCACCCGCTCCGCCCGCTCCCGCAACTCCTCGCCCCGCCCGGTGACCGAGACCAGCACCGACCGCTCGTCGCGCGCCGAGCGCTCCCGGCTCACCAGGCCCGCGGCCTCCAGGCGCTTCAGCAGCGGCGACACCGTGCCGTAGTCGAGACGCAGGGCCGCGGCCAGTTCCTTCACCGTCGTCTCGCCGCGCTCCCAGAGCACCAGCAGCACCAGGTACTGGGGATAGGTGAGCCCCAGCTCGTCGAGGAGCGGCCGGTACGCGGCGGTCACCGCGCGCTGTGCCGCGTACAGCGCGAAGCACAGCTGGTGGTCCAGGAGCAGCGACCCGGCTGCCCCCTGGTTCTCGTCCCGGTTCGTCACGCGCCCATTGTCACGGAGCGCGGGTCGAATCCGAAGGGCAGCTCCAGCCGGTGGGCGCCCATCAGCGCCTCGTCGGAGAGGAGTTCGCCGGTCGGGCCGTCCGCGGCGATCACGCCGTCGCTGAGGATCAGCGAGCGCGGGCACAACTCCAGCGCGTACGGCAGGTCGTGGGTGACCATGAGGACCGTCACGTCCAGCGAGCGCAGGATGTCGGCCAGTTCGCGGCGCGAGGCCGGGTCGAGGTTGGAGGACGGCTCGTCCAGCACCAGGATCTCCGGCTCCATGGCGAGCACGGTCGCCACCGCCACCCGGCGGCGCTGGCCGAACGACAGGTGGTGCGGCGGGCGTTCGGCGAAGTCCGCCATGCCGACCCGCTCCAGCGCGGTGCGCACCCGGTCCTCCAGTGCCGCCCCCTTCAGTCCTGCCGCCGCCGGGCCGAACGCCACGTCCTCCCGCACGGTCGGCATGAACAACTGGTCGTCCGGGTCCTGGAAGACGATGCCGACCTTCTGCCGGATCTCGGCCATGTGCGCGCGCCCTACGGGCAGTCCGGCCACCGTGACGGTGCCGGTCCCGCCGCTCAGGATGCCGTTGAGGTGCAGCACGAGGGTGGTCTTGCCGGCGCCGTTCGGGCCGAGCAGGGCGACCCGCTCACCGCGCGCGATGCGGAAGTCCACGCCGAACAGGGCCTGGTGGCCGTCGGGGTAGGCGAAGGCGAGGCCGGAGACCTCCAGGGAGGCGGGGGAAGCGGCAGTCACAGGATCCATCCCAGCAGACAGACGAGGAGGGCGGAGAATGGGAGGGCGAGGGCGTACGACCACTGCGCCCGGGAGGCGGTCACCTCGTCGATCACCGGCATGGCACCGGCGTAGCCGCGGCTGACCATGGCCAGGTGGACCCGCTCGCCGCGCTCGTAGGAGCGGATGAACAGCGCGCCCGCCGACTTCGCGAGCACGCCCCAGTGGCGGATCCCGCGCGCCTCGAAGCCGCGCGACTCCCGGGCGATCCGCATCCGCCGCATCTCGTCGGTGATGACGTCGCCGTAGCGGATCATGAAGGAGGCGATCTGCACGAGCAGCGGCGGGAGCCTGAGGCGCTGCAGGCCGAGGAGGAGTTCGCGCAGTTCGGTGGTGGCGGCGAGCAGGACCGAGGCGGCGACGCCGAGGGTGCCCTTGGCCAGCACGTTCCAGGCGCCCCACAGGCCGTGCACGCTCAGCGACAGCCCGAGGACGTGCACCCGCTCGCCCTCCGCCACGAACGGCATGAGCACCGCGAAGGCCACGAACGGCACCTCGATCAGCAGCCGCCGCAGCAGGAAACCGGCCGGCACCCGGGCCGCGTACGCGACGAGGGCCAGCAGGACGGCGTAGAGGGCGAAGGCCCACATCGCCTCGCGCGGAGTCGAGACGACCACGACCACGAAGGCGAAGGCCGCGGCGAGCTTGGTGTGCGGCGGCAGGCCGTGCACGGGTGAGTGCCCGTGCCGGTAGAGCTTGTGCGTGTGCCCGGCGCCCATGTCAGACGCCCCGAGAGGAGGGAGCGGCGGACTCGGCGGCGCCACGGCGCCTGCGCACGACCCAGAACACCGTGCTGCCCACGACGACGGTGGCACCGACGCCGATCACGCCGGCGAGACCGCCGGACAGGCGGGCGTCGGAGACGTCTTCGACGCCGTAGCCCGCGAGCGGGGAGCCGTCCGACGCGTGCCGCCCGGTCTTCTTGTCGATGCCCTGGTCGTGGGCGACCTTCATCAGCCCGTCCGGGCTGGCGGAGGCGTAGAAGCTGACGAAGCCGGCCAGCACGAGGGAGGCGACCAGACCGGTGAGCCACACCTTGCGGTGGTGGGGGTACCTCCCTGCTCGAGCGGAGCCGAGAGCTTGGGGGAGGGCGGCGGCGGGGACCGGGCGGGCGGGCGGTGCGTCGACCAGTTCGCCGTTCACCCGCAGCTTCAGCCGCTGCCGCAGCCCCCGCGCGCCGTACACGAGGTCCGGCCGTACGGCGATGACGGCGCCGACGGTCAGCGCGGTGATCGCGGCCTCGCCGAGGCCGATGAGGACGTGGACGCCGATCATGGCGGTGGCGACCTTGCCGATGGCGACGTCGGTGGTGCCGCCGAGCGCGTAGATCAGGGTGAAGGCGACGGCGGCGGCCGGGACGGAGAGCAGGGCGGCGGCGAAGGAGGCGACGGTGACGGAGCGGCGCCGGCGCGGCAGCACCTTCACCAGGCCGCGGAAGACGGCGTACCCGACGACCGTCGTGACGAGCGCCATGTCGGTGATGTTCACGCCGAGCGCGGTCAGCCCGCCGTCGGCGAAGAGGATGCCCTGCATGAGCAGGACGACGGAGACGCACAGGACACCGGTGAAGGGGCCGACGAGTATCGCGGCGAGCGCTCCGCCCAGGAGATGGCCGCTGGTCCCGGCCGCCACGGGGAAGTTCAGCATCTGCACGGCGAAGATGAACGCCGCGACCAGGCCGGCCAGGGGCGCGGTCCGCTCGTCGAGTTCCCGGCGGGCCCCGCGGAGACTGACCGCGAGGGCACCGGCGGCGACGGCTCCGGTGGCGGCGGACAGAGGGGCGTCGATGAATCCGTCAGGCACATGCACGGTTCGATGATAGAGGCTTGTTGCGAACTCCTTGCAAGAGCGAGAAGGTCGTGCGTGCCGGACGGGGCGCGCGCGAGGAGTGCGGGATGCCGGGCGTTCGACGGGCGCCCTCGTGAAAATGTGCGAGGCTGGAGAGAAAGCGGAATCCCAGCTTTCGGATAGGTCACCCAGTGTGAGGGGTCGTCCGATGTCGGTAGTCGAACAGTACGCACGAGCTCACATAGTCACGGACCACGACCTGCGGGATGAGAACGCCGCCGTACCGGTCGTCCTGCGCTACGACCCCGAAGCCGACCCGCGTGTGGTGCGCATCGGACTTCCCGGCCCCCACGAGTGGGCGTTCCCCCGGGCGCTGCTGGAACAGGGCCTGCGCGCCCCGACCGGCACCGGCGCCGTCCGGGTGTGGCCCTGCGGCCGGGTGCAGGCCGTCATCGAGTTCCACTCCGCCGGGGGCGTCGCGGTGGTCCAGCTCGAGACCAAGACGCTGATCCGCTTCCTGCAGCGGACCTACCGAGCCGCCGCGGAGCCCGTCGCGGAGCCCGTCGGACACCGGGGACCTGCGGAGCCCGTCGGACACCGGTGACCTGCGGAACCCGTCGGACACCGGGGACGTCGCGGGTGGGGCTCAGCTCCCCGTCCTCAGCAGGGTCGCCACGATCGGGCCCGCCGTGTCGCCGCCGTGGCCGCCCTGCTGCACCACGCCGGCGGCCGCGAGGTCGCCGCGGTAGGCGGTGAACCAGCCGTTCGGCTTCTTCTGGCTGTCGACCTCCGCCGAGCCGGTCTTCGCGCCGTAGTCCGGGCCGAGACCGGACATGGCCTCGGCGGCCGTGCCGTAGTCCGCGGTGAACTTCATCAGCTCCCGCAGCTGGGACAGCGTGGACGCGGACAGCGTGCGGGAGGCCGTGGCGAGCGTGCGGCCGTCGGTCTTCGGGGACACCAGGTAGGGCTGGTGGAAGCTGCCCGTCCTGACCGTCGCGGCCACCGACGCCATGTTCAGCGGGTTCATCCGCACCCCGCCCTGGCCGATCAGCGAGGCCGCCATCTGGGCCGCGCTCTGTACCGGCACCGCGCCGTCGAAGGACGGCACACCGATCGCCCAGTTGTTCATCGACAGACCGAAGACCTGCTGTGCCTGCCGCGTCAGGTCGGCGTTCTCGAGTTTGCCGGCCTGGCTGATGAAGGCCGTGTTGCAGGAGCGGGCGAAGCTCGCCTTGAACGTGCCGTTCTTGATCTCGAAGTCCTTGTCGTTGTGGAACTTCCACCCGCCGTAGGTGAAGGTCTTCGGGCACGGGTGCTGCTTGTCGGCCGAGGCGAGGTGCTTGTCGATCAGCAGCGAGGAGGTGATGACCTTCATCGTGGAGCCGGGGGCCAGGGAACCCTGGAGCGCCGTGTTGAAGCCGTGGTCGGTGTTCGCCACCGCCAGGATCTCGCCGGTCGACGGCCGCACCACGACCACCGACGCCCGCTTACTCTTGGCCACCTGCTTCTCGGCGACCGCCTGGAGCGTCGGGCTCAGCGTCGTCCGCACCGTGCCCGGGGTGCCCTTGCTCAGCTCCACCAGCGTCTTGTCGGAGAGTTCGGCCTTCTGTGACGCCTTGCCGCGGATCACCCGCAGTTCGACGCCGGCCTTGCCGCCGGCCGTCTTGCCGTACTTCTCGCGCAGCCCGTCCAGCACGGTGCCCAGCGACGGGTAGTCGGCCGTGGTCAGCTCGTCGCCGTCGCGGTCCAGCGCCTTCACCGGCGGGGTGCCGGAGGCGCCCGTCACCAGGGTGTCGCCGTCCTTCAGGTCGGGGTGGACGACGGAGGCGTGCCAGTCGACCACCGGCTTCCCGTCCGTGGCGCGCCGGACGATGGTGAGCGCGCTGTCGTACGCCAGCGGCTTGGTCAGCCCCTTGTACGCCACGGTCGCCCGCACGGAGAACGGGACCTTGCCGCCCGTGCCCGTGCCCGCGGTCAGCGTGACCTGCTCCAGGTGGGCGTCCCGGGTGTAGCCGGTGAGCAGGGCGGTGGCCGCGGCGGAGTCGTTCGTGGCGGCCGCCGCCTCGGCGGGCCGGCCCTGCTGCCACGCCGTCAGGAAGCGCTCGGTGGTGGTCCGCACCTCGGCCGCCGTCAGCGGGCCGGTCTTTACCGAGTGCTGGGGACGCGGCGCGGACTGGGTCCCCTTGCCGTCGTCGGCCGCCGGTCCGCCACCCCACAGCGCGTACGCGCCGAAGCCCGCGCCGCCGACGGCGACCACGGCGATCACTCCGCCGATCACCGCCGGATTCGTTCTCCGCTGCTCGGTGACGCGCCTTCTCTTGCCCACTGCCTTCCGTCCTTCACGATTTCCCAGGGCCCCCGCCACCCTCACGCACCCCAACGACGGCTCCTACCCTAGGGGCCTGTTCCACGTGTGCGACTTCGGACACCTGTCCGTAGCAGACCTGCGACATTAGCCCCGGGGTACGGGGTGGTGGGAGGGCGGGGGTCCGTGGCCGGGGGCTCGGGGTGGTGGGCGGGCGGGGTCGCGTGGCCGGGGGCCGCCTCAGCGGCCCGCGCGCAGGACGGCCGCCACGATCGGGCCCGCCGCGTCGCCGCCGTGCCCGCCCTCCTGGGTCATCGCGGCGGCGGCCACGTCATCCCGGTAGCCGGTGAACCAACTGTTGGACTTCGCCTGCCCGTCGACCTCGGCGGAGCCGGTCTTCGCGCCGACGCTCCCGGTCAGCCCGGACATCGCGACGGCCGCGGTGCCGCTGGTGGCGGTGCGGTTCATCATCTGCCGCAGCTGCGCGACCGTGCCCGCCGACAGGCCCTCGGCCCGGGCGAGTTCACGGTCGTCGAGGTCCTGCGGGACGATGACGGGCTGCCGGAACGCGCCCGTCATCGCGGTCGCCGTCACCGACGCCATGTTCAGGGGGCTCATCTGCACCTGACCCTGGCCGATGAGGTTGGCCGCCTTGTCCGGGCCGCCGGAGGCGGGGACCGAGCCGTCGAAGGACGGGATGCCGGTCTTCCAGTCGTCCCGTCCGAGCCCGAAGCGCCGCTCCGCCTCCTCGTTCAGGGACTCCACCTTCAGCGAGTCCGCGAACTTGATGAAGGCGGTGTTGCAGGAGCGGGCGAAGCTCTCCGAGAGTGTCGCCCGGGGGTTCGGGGCCATGTTTTTGAGGTTGTGGAAGGTCTGGCCCTCCCACATCGCGTCGGGCGGGCAGGGCGCGGCGCCGCTCGCCGTGGTGAGTCCCGTGTCGATGAGGGTGGCGGCACTGACGATCTTCATGGTGGAGCCGGGGGCGAGTCGGCCGAGGAAGGCCGCGTTCCAGCCGTCGGCGCGGTGGTTGGCCACCGCGAGCACCTCGCCGGTGGAGGGCTTGACCGCGACCACGGACGACTCGGCGTACCGCTGCACCGCCCGTTCGGCCGCCGCCTGCGCGCTCGCACGGAGCGTCGTGCGCAGTCTGCCCGGGCGGCCCTTGGCGAGGGTGACCAGCGGGGTCTCGGCGGCGTCGGTGCCTTCGCCGCTCTCGTGCCGGATGCTCAGCTCGACGGCGGGCGTGCCCCCTGCCTTGTCCCCGTACTTGGCGCGCAGTTCGTCCAGAATCGGCCCGAGGGAGGGGTACTTGTCCTTCGTCAGCACCTTGCCGTCGCGGTCCACGGCCTCGATCGGCGGGGCGGCCGACTCACCGGTGGCGAGCGTGTCGCCCTTCTTCAGCGCGGGATGCACGACGGACGGCTGCCAGTCGACCAGCGGGCGGTGGGTGTTGGTACCGCGCACCACGGTCAGCCGGCTGCGGTAGGCGAGCGGCTGGGACCTGCCGCCGTAGGACACGGTGGCCCGCACGGAGAAGGGCACGGTGGCACCGGTGGCCGCGCCGGGCGTGATCCTGACGTCCGTGATGTGCGCGTCCCGCCCGTAGGCCGACAGCAACCGCTCGGCCGCGTCGGGGAAGTTCGTGTACGACGCCGCGGTCGCCGCCCGCCTCTTCTCCCAGGCCGCGAAGAACTTCGCCGAGGTGTCCTTCACCTCGTCCCCGCTCGGCGGCCCGGTCCGCACGGGCGCGGGCCCGCCGTCACCGCTGAGCGCGGACACCACGTTGAACGCCCCGTACCCGGCCCCGCCCACCATCACGACGACCACCCCGCCGACGATCGCCGCCTTGACCCCCTTGCGCATGGAAGCGCTCCCTCCCCGTTTCTCCTCCCGCACTGTAAGTGGCGGAAGGGGATCCTGTGAGGGCTGTTTTCGGATGTTGGCCGAACTTGGATTGCCTTGAGGCGCGGGGCCCGGAGGCGGGACGATGCTTCAGCCATGGAGCCGACCTGCAGGTGTGCGACCTGGCGCCGTCGGAGGGAGGCAACGACGTCGCCGCCCGTGAAGTGAAGAGCTGCGCCGACGGGCCGGCGACCTGTACTGGTCCGGGCAGGCGAAGCGGCTCGGCTCAGCCGTGTCGACTCGCGCAGGAGCCCGCGGCCTGCCGGGCGCGCTGGTCGTCGCCGGGCAGCGGGAGCCGGGCCAGATGGGACTCGCGCAGCACGCTCACGGTGGGCCGGACCGCGAACAGGATCGACCCGACGAGGAACAGCCAGTCCGCCTGAAGTGCCATCGAGTCGAAGAAGAAGAAGGCGCTGCCGATGACGAACGCGACCGCCGCGGCGAACTCGACGGTGGTGTAGATGATCTGGTAGCGGCCGTAGATCTCTGCATGACGGGGGCTCGCCGCGGCCCGCCGCGGGTCGAAAAGCCTACTGCTCAACCGTATGGTCTCCTTCGCGGCGGACAGCGTGCCCCCGGCGGGCAGGCTTGATGGATCAGGCCATGCTCAAGTCACACCTGGGTTGCCTGCCCGGCCGCCTCGTAAACCTCGAGGGGATCCCCCGGGTGCGGGCCAGCTTGGGCCATCCCGGGCCGTTCGAGGGTGGCCGGCAGCTACCGGCGACCAACAACAACCACGAGGACGCGGCCGCAGCCGCGCCCTCGTCGTGTGTCCGCCCGGCTAGACCCAGGTGTCCAGCCACATTCGTGCCCGCCAGTCGTCGATCGGGATGGCGGTGCCGGTGTACAGGGGCCAGAAGTAGATGAAGTCTGCGTGATCTGGCCCCGTAGTGCCCCGACCAGGGCGTTTGCTGCCGGCCGGGGCCGGATCAGGCGGCTTGGGCCGTCTCTGGGCCGTGATCTTGAGGATTGGACGCCAGATAGAGGCTGTCGACGGCCTTGCGGGTGCGTCCCTCACTGCTCGGCATGAGGTGCGTGTAGGTCCGGAGCGTGAACCCCGGATCGCTGTGACCGAGGTACTGACTCAGGGCCCGGATGTTCTCGCCCGCGTCCAGTAGGACCGACGCGTAGAAGTGCCTGAGCGCGTGCATGCCGTGTTCAGGGGCCGACGCGTACCGTTTGCCTGCCTCCCGCGCCGGGATGATGCCGGCGGCGGCCAGAGCGGGCTTCCAGTGGTGGTCGTTGAAGTTGCTCACGCGGACGTGATTGCCCTCCGGCCCGCTGAACAGGAGCCGCTTCGTCACGAGGGGGCCGTCCGGTGTGCGCCACGGGAGAGCCACGGTGATGGGCTCGAACTCCTTCGAGTGGTCCCGGAGCGCGGTCGCCACAGCTTTGGGGAGGGGCACGTCCCGGACCTTGCCGCCTTTCGGCAGGGCGAAGACGTACTTGCCCCGGATGCGCTTGAGCTGATGACCGACGGCCATCCAACCGCCCTCATAGTCGATTTCCTCGACGGCCAGACCGAAGATCTCGCCCTGCCGCAGCCCGCAACCCGCCCCGGCGTCCACTGCCGCCTGATAGCGGCGGGGGAGAGCAGCGCGTACTCCGAAGACCTGCACGGCAGTCCACGGGATGACGCGTGGCTTGCCGGGCTTCGGGAGCTGCACCGTGCGGGCCCGGCACGGGTTCTTGCCGAGTAGCCCGTCATCGACCGCCGCGCTCAGCGCAGCCGACACAGTGCCAACGATGATGCGGCGATGCGACTCCGCCGGCACGGTCGCCTCCAGGTCGGCGATCCAGGCACGGATGTGCTCCGGCTTGAACGAGCCGAGCGGGCGTGAGCCGATGTGGGGATAGGCGTGTAGGCGGAGCCGACGTTCCGCAGCCTCACGGCTGTTGATTTCGCCGGTGTGCGTCTTGACCCAGCGCTCCGCGTACTGCCGGAACGTGGTCCGCGCGTTGCGCGGGTCGACGTACTGTCCGCGTGACATATCCGCTTCGATCTCGGCGAGCCACTGTTTGGCGAGCCGCAGTTCCTTGTCACGGAAGGATTTGCTTTTCTCGGTGCCGTCCGGGCCGATGTACCGGGCGCGGTAACGGAGCCCGGTGCCATGACGGTCGGTCGTGACCTTGACGGGCTTGCCATCAGGACCGGTGACGGTCTTGAACCAGCGGTCTTGGATGTGTCCTGCCACGTGGCAGCGGTCCTCTCAACGTGCAACCGGGAGAGCCGCTGACTCGCGACTCTCCCGGCCGGCCTTTGTGGTGATTCAGTCAGGTGGCGCCGTTGTCGGCGCTCTTACGCTGGGCGACGTACGCACGGACGTCAGCGGGGTCGTAGCGGACGTACTTACCGATGCGGAATCCGCGCGGGCCGATGCGCTTCTTGCGCCACTGGTAGACCGTTTCCTTGGGCACCTCGAAAATTTCGGCGATGTCGTCGGGGGTGAGGTAGCGGTCAGGGAGACCGCCACGGAGGATGGCGCGGGGGTCCGGCCGATCAAGTGCGGTATCGATGAGGCGCCTCCGTACGGGATGTCTCGGGAGTCCGTGTGTGTCCGAGGTGCGGATTTCTGCGTCACCCGCGTCATCTGCGTCATTCACGCCTCCGACCTGCGGTTTCGGGATGACGCACGGTCCGGAGGGTGCGTCATCGGTGACGCAAACCTTCGTCATCGGGTGACGCAGGTGACGCGGGGTGACGCTGGAATCGGCCGTCTGCGTCACCGCCCTTTCGGCAGGTCACCGGCCGTTTGCGGGGTGTGGGTGACGCAGGTGACGCAGCGTCTCCCTACTTGGGACAAAGAGGGAGTGCTATCTGTTGTGGTGCGCGGCTCAGAGCGTGAAGAAGGAGCCGCTTCGCGGCGCGACCATCGCAGGGCGGCGCCGCCGCCGAACAGCAAGAGGAGCACGCGGCGCCGGGTGCTCCTCTTGCTTGTTGCGGCAGGCGTCGTGCCGCGCGGTCAGAACGCCGCTTCCTGCTCGTGCGGGGACGGTGCGACGGCCGGCCGCGCGATCTCGATGTAGCGGGACGTCTTGGTGCGTCCCCAGTCGATGAGGACGCCCCGGGCCGCAAGGGTGGGCTGAAGGCGCTTGAGACGGTCTGAGAGCACCTTGCCGGTGGTCGGCCACCCTTTAGGCAAGGGACGGAAGTCCTCGCCCGCGTAAAGGCCTGTAAGGCAGTGCAGCCACTCGGCCGACGTCATCCGCTGCTCGGTCCCCGGATCGATGTCAGCGGCGTGCTTGAGCACGGTCTGCGCCAACAGGTCGCCCTCAATGACGTCGTCGTTGAGGTCGTCCAGGCTGGCCCGGTAGGCGGCGAGCGCCCCGAGACCGGTGGCCGCGTCGAGCTGCGCGCACAAGTGCGCGAAGTCAGCCATGCGCAGGTCCGTCGGGATGTCCGCCTCCGCAGCTCGCACCTGCACGGTGAGGTCCAGGAGCGAGCCGAGGATGACGGGCAGCACCTCTGCGAAGTCGGACCACAGTTCCGCCTCGGTGCGCCGCACGCGGGGCCGTTCCAACCGCAGCGGCAGGAGCCGTTCTGCGAGGTCGGGCCGGATCACCCCGACGTCGATGCCGGTCAGGAGCAGAGGCCGGCGATATCCGACGCGGAAGACGTCCCCGTCGGTGAACAGGGCGCGCTTGACGTTCTCTGCGCCGGTCACGATGCAGCACATCGCATCCGACAGCTCCGGGGTCATGTGGGAGAGATTGTCCAGGGCGGTGACCCAACCGGCCGCCACCGCAGTGATCAGGTTCTCCTCATCCTTCGGCGCCCGGCGAAGATCCCCGGTCATGCCCTCGATGATCCGCACGAGCATCCGCCCGCCGGTGGACTTGCCCGCACCCTGCGGACCGGTGAGGAACGGGGCCGGGACGGGCACCGTCGGCCCCAGGCAGCCGATGAGCCAGGCGATGGCCAGGCACTCGGTTTCCGCGGTGGCGAAGTTGCACAGCCGCATCAGCAGGTCGATGCCCTTGCCGTCGGTGTCCTTCGCAGGCAGGGGCAGTTCACCAGTGAGCTGGGTGCGGCGCCAGCACACCTCACGCGGGTCCGGGACGGCGATGTCCCAGCCGGTGGGGTGGATACGCACGGACTGCCCGTCGCTGCGGCCCAGGTCCAGCCATGTCGACCCGTCGAATCCGGGAGCGACGCGGATATGTACGGGCTGCACGTCCTCGGTCAGCGCGAGTGCCTCGATCAGGTCCAGCGCTTCCTTCATGGCGGTGCCGTTGAACACGCCGATACCGTCCTTGAACAGTCCGACCATGAGTTCCTGCCGATGGCTGCCCGTCGTGCCCTGGGAGCGGATCGGGCGGGCCACAGGGTGGCCGTTCCGCTGTGCGTACACGGTGCCGTCGGCGGTGCGGAAGTACCGGAAGTGGGATCGCGCGTAATCGATGATGACCTCGCGGGCGGGGTTCTTGTCGTCGTCGGACATGGGTCACAGTCCCAACGTGGTGCGGGCGTTGGACCATGCGGCGGTGCAGTGCCGCAGGGTCTCACCCTTGGCCTGCGCGGCGGCGAACAGCCGCGCGACGTGAGCGTCGGTGAGGCAGCCGCAGCGGCCGTGTGTGGACAGCACTGCCAGGAAGGCCCCGTAGACAGTGGCGTGCACCGCGCTGGTGGCTTGCGTGATGCGCTGCTCCGCCATGGCGAGGCCGCGTTCCAGGAAGACGGGCGTGCGGTGGGGGCACTCTCCGCCGCCGGACCGTGCGGGCACGGAGATGGAACGGGGCGCCGGCCGGACGGTAGGCGGTTCCTTCAGGGCCAGCGCGCGGACGGTGTTGGGGAGGACGGTCAGGGTGCCGGCGCCAGGTCCGAGGTAGCGGGCGTAGGCCATGGTCGACTTGATGTCGACACCGGGGCGGACCGCGTTGCGTGACGACATGGCGCCCCTGTAGATCCAGTGCTCACCGCGCGTCGTCGGCACGGTCCGGGTGGCAGGCAGGGCGGTTCGGGCCCACGCGATGGCATCCGCGTCATCCAGATCCACTACGGTCAGAGCGGCGCCGCCGGGGTGGTAGGCGATGGCGACGGCCCGTCGCCATGCGGCCGTCCACGCCGGGGAGGAGAGGACGGCCGGATCGGTGGTGGCGGCGGCCCATCCGTGGCACGGGGCCGGGCACCGGCAGGGACCTGCCGCCTTCATGTTGGGTCGGTCCCCACAGCCGCTGTTCTTGCAGTCGGGGCAGTTGCCGAACGGCACCTTCCCCCTGCGCAGGGGAAGCACGGGTAGACCGCCGGCCGCCAGACGCAGGGCGGTACGCAGGTGATCGCTCGTGCTGCCGCGCCCATGGCCGGGCACTGGTCGGATGTCGGTGGCTTGGGTCATGCTGGGTTTCTCCAGTCCTGTTGAGGGTGCTGGGATGAGGGCGGCCCCGCGTTCTTGCCGGAAAGGGGGGTCGCCCTCTTGCCTGCCGCTAGGAAAAGGCGGGGCAGGCTGTCAGCGGGGGTCGCTAAGGTCGCGGCATGACGACGACCGTTGATCTTGTGCCGGGCCTGATCACGACGCGGGATGCCATCGCGGCGACCTACGGCTGTGGGACCTTCCAGGGCATCGAACCTGCCGACAGGGCGGGCAAGGTATTCGTGTTCTCCGACCCGTCAGCGGGCGAGGAGTACGGGTACACCTTCGACGGACGCGCGGAAGACGACGAGTACGGGCCCCTGTACCTGTACACCGGGGCCGGCGCGAAGGGGGACCAGAAGCCGTCGGGGCGCAATGGATCGCTGCTCACCCACGTGGAGAAGAACCGTGAGCTGCATCTGTTCGTCGCCCACGGCAGGGTGCCCGGTGGTGGGGCGATGCTCCAGCGCTACATCGGTCAGATGGTGCTGGACCCCATCAAGCCTTACGACATTCGGCGCGGGCCCGGCCAGGACGGCGTCATGCGCAACGTTTTGGTCTTCCGCTTCAGGCCGGCTGGAGGAACGACGCCGGCCTGGACCGAAGCAGACCGCGTGCCGGCCGCCACAAAGACATCGGTGGCAATCACCGATCCCGCGGGGCCGGTACCGACGCCGGCACCGGTCGCGGTGCCCAAGCAGAACGCGGTGAAGGTCAAGGCGACCGAGCAGCACACCACTGCTGAGACAGTCGCCGACATTCCCGCCGCGCAGCGCAAGGTCTTGCGGCGCGAAGGCGAGTTGGTCACGGCGTTCACGGCCCATCTGGCAGCGGCGGGCCACACGACCCACAGCTTCCAGTTCACCATCAAGGGCGAGCCTGGGGCGCTGACCCCTGACCTGTACGACGCGCCGGATCACGCGCTGTATGAGGCTAAGGGGATGACAACCCGGGCCAACGTGCGGATGGCGATCGGACAGCTCCTCGATTATCGCCGACGCGTCCCCAACCGGGACGAACTGCGCTTGGCGGTGTTGCTGCCGAGCGAGCCCACCGACGACGTGAAGGAACTCCTGAAGGAGCTGGGCATCGGCTTGGTCTACCAGACCGAGGACGGCTTCGCAGGCTGGCCCCTGGCCGACAAGCAGCCCTAACCGCGGAAGTGATTCCGCTTGATGACGGCCTTGCGGATGTTGACCGTCGTCCCGGCGCCGCCGCGGGGGCGGTGACCGAGGACCTGGAGGGCGATGAACCCGCCGAAGATGACAGCGGCGAGGATGACGAGCTGCTGGATGAGCGCGGCGAGCGCGGCGATGAAGGTGGTGAGCAGCAGCAGGCCACCGCAGACGGCAAGGAACCCGACGCCTCCCAGAGCTACGTTCACCGCCGTCCGGGACAAGGTCGGCTTGGCCTCGAGCGGTTCGGGCTGAACCGGGTTGACGGCGTAGCCGGTGACGACCCGCCCGTCCGGCAGGACCACGCTCGCCACGGTCGGCAGGCTATCCGGCTGCACCGGCACGAGCGGCACCGATACCGGCACGATGCGCACGATCGGTTTCGGGTGGTGTACTTCGCCCGCCCGCTGTGCGGGCACGCGAGGGGTGTTCTCGGGGTACATGCGGAATCCCTTCCGGTAGTTGGCCAGGGAGACAGAGACACCCCCTTCGGGGTGCCGTGTGGAGGGGTATTCGGGGGGTGTGACCTGCACGCCTCCCTGACTCCCTGAACGATCATCTGTGCAGGTCAGGGACAAGGAGGCGGGTCAGGGAGGCGTTCAGGGAGTTCTCCCTGCCTCCCTGACCCGTCGGGGGTCGGCTCCCTGTCATCCGCCAGCGGAAGCGGAACCGTCTCTGTCGCGGTTGGCGAGGGCGCGGGCAACGCGGTCGCGGGCGACGACCATGACGCCGTCGGACTTGTAGGGTTCGGCGCCGGCGTCGTCCAGGACGCGCTTGAGGTCGATGAACGACCAGCCGCCGTAGGCGTCCGCGTTCCGCGTGGCGAGCCGCGCTAGCACGTCCTTCGTCCGCACACGGGGCGCATCGCCGATGACGGTGGCGATGTCGGCGAGCGGGTCGTGTTCCTCGCCCCGCTCGATGGCGTGCAGGGTGGTCACGCCGTCGCGCAGGGCCTTGGCCCGGTCGGTGATGGCCTCGGCTGCGTCGTCGTCGATGTAGTGCGTGCGCACCGTGATGGACGACTGTCCGGCCGGGATGGTGATCCCGTCGGAGGCGACGACCAGGGTTCCCCGGTCCAGGCCCGGACGCAACAAGTTCGGAGCCGCGCCCCCGTCGACGGCCTTGTCCCCGAGCGCCATGCGGGCCTGCGACTCGGTGCCCAAGGCGAGGGAGGCGCGGGTGTGGGCGCCCTCGCGGACCAGCTTGGGAAGGTTCTCATTGGTCGGGTCCTGGGTGCCCTGCCACATCAGCACGTTCACGGCCCGCCCCTGGTTGTGGATCTTCCGGACAGCCATGAAGTACCGGGAGTTGGCCTTCGACCCGCCATAGGGGCGCTTGGCCTCGTCCTTGGCCGGGCACATGAACGCCACCTGTGCCTCGTCGACCAGCACGATCAGCGGCGGGAACACGGTGCCGGGCGGCGCCTGGATGCGGCGGTTCATCTCGTCCACCGCGCCCTCGACCATCTCGGTCACCTGGATCACGTGCTCATCGGTCGGGCCCTGGATCAAGGTCGTGGCGAGCCCGTCGAACATGGCCCAGTCGCCCACGCCCTTGAGGTCACCCATGAGGAACTGCACCGACTTGTCCAGCGAGAGCCACAGAGCCAAGGAGCGCAGGGCCACGGTCTTGCCCTGGTTCGACAGACCGGTGATCAGGAGGTGGCGCTGGTACAGGCTCAGTGCGGCAGCGTCCCCGCGAAGGTCCTGCCCCCAGGGCGCCTTGCCCTTGGCGTAGTCCGCGGTCATCGTGTCGTCGGTGACCAGCGGGGACGGGCCGATCGGCTCATCCAACGCCCCTGAGTCCGCGATCCACAGCCGTACCGTCCGCGCGGCCTGCGGGATGGTGATGAACACCTCGTGCTCGTGCCGGGTCAGGTTCTCGGCAAGCTTGCGGCGCTTGTTCTGCACCTCGTTGGTCGACACCCCGGAGGGAAGGGTCACGTCGACTTCCACGCCGCATCCGGCGATGGTGATCGGTCCGAGCATGCTCGCGCCGGCGTCGCCCATCTCCTTGATGGCGTTGCGCAGGGCGGGGACTCCGAGGTCGCGCAGGGCCTTGACCACGATGGACGGCGTGATCGGTTCACCCTCGCCGTTGCGGACGTTCGCCGGGAGTGCCCAGTTCGGGGCGGCCTGCTGCTTGCGGCCCACGGACCACAGGGCGAGCAGGGCCAGGAACGGGCCGATCGTAAGCGCCGGACCCCACACGATCTGCACGATGCGAATCAGCAGGGCGATGAAGTCGATGGTCGCCGACAGAGGGGTGATGACGTCGCCGACGTGGCTGGTGTTGATAGCCATGACGACTCCGAGGGCGACCAGGACACCGACGCTCATGCCGGCGCCGACGGCCACTCCCTTGGCGGCCTCCACGGGCGAGTGCAGGAGGTCCATGCGGCGGTGATGGCGGGCGGCGCGGAAGCGCTGCAACCGGTCCTCCCACTCTTCGGCCGCTTCCAGGTTCCCCGCGGCCTCCGCCGCCCGGATCATCCGCTCATAGCGAGAGCCGGTACGGCCGTCCCAGGTACGACGGGCCACGATCCGCCCGCCGTTGAGGGTGTAGAGGCTGTGCCGGGCAACCGCCCGCGCCGTCGCCCGGGTCGACTCGTGCGTGGCGGCCGTCTTCACGGCACGCCCGGAGCGGACCCAGAGCGGCACAGACCGGACCGGCGGCGCGTCGGGTACGACGGTGAGCACGGTGGGGGCGGTATCGGGGGTCGGCGGGTCGGTGGGCTTGTGGAGGTGGACGACGTTCTCAGACATGCTGGAAGTGCTCCTGACTGCCCATAAGGGCGGAAGTAAGGGAGAGGGCCGGGGTGGCCGTGTCCGTGGAAAGAGGCGGTCACCCCGGCGTGATGGCTGTTCAGAACCAGCCGGACGATTTCCTCTTGGCCTTATCGCGGGCGGCCTCGGTGATGAGCCGCTGACGCTCGCCGTGCAGGGCGGTCAGTTCCGCGTTCAGCCGCATCTCGGCCGCGTTGCCGGTGGCGTCCATCCGCTCCTCGGCGCGGCCCGCGCTACGGCCCCGGGCCACCTTGTAGGCGCCGCCGGCCAGGGCACGGGCCATGGCCCGGCGCTCACTGCCGTTCAGCGGCCACCACTCACCCCGGCGGACTGCTTCCAGCTTCTTGGACGTCGCCTGGATCGCGCGGTCCAGGCGACGGATATCGGCGTTGCGCATGGTCAGGTACTCCTCGGAGAGTCGGCGGGGTCGGGGTAGGCGCAGGGCACGCAGGTTCCGAGCGAGGCGGGGATGACGTAGCCCGCATCGCGGCGGCACTGCGGGCAGATGCGTCGGGCGGCGTTCGCTTTCGCCAGCGCCGCCCACCGACCCGGGGTCATCGGTCGCACGGGCTTGGCGAGGTCGACGCGGTAGAGGTAGGCGACCAGCGGTTCCCGGCGGCGGCGTGGCCGTTCGAGCTGCGCGGCCACGCACTGACCACCGGGTCGCAAGCCGCGCGCCCTGAGCTGGCGGCGGGTGGCGTAGCCGTCCGGGGCCAGGCGCCACCGGTAGACCGGCAGCGCGGCCATCAGGCAACGCGCTTCCACGCGGCCCGCAAACGGACCTCCGAAGCCGAGTGTCCGGCCGCCCGGAACCGGGCGGCCATCTCCCGGTACGACAGCGCCGGAACCTCACTGGTACGGATCTCGTCCACCAGCGCGTCCAGCGCCTCATCGGTGAGCGCCGGCGCGGCCGTTTCCAGCGCCGGAACCGGCTCCGCCGGGCCCCAGACGGGGAGTTCCCAGCGGGGTATGACGCCGGGCGTGACGGTGCTCGTCACGCTGGTCAGCGCCCTGCCGGTCTCCTCGCCCTTCCGCGCCGTCTCCAGCGTCGACCACGCCCCCGCAAGGGTCTGCGCCGTCTTCGCCTGGACGCGTGCGACGCGTGCCCCGGCGGCCGTCACGGCCGTCAGTCGCGTCTCCTCGGTCGCCGCTTCCGCCCGCAGCCGCGCGCGGGCCACGGCCGCTTCGTCGCGTGCCTCCTGTTGGATTCCCCGGATTGCGTCCAGCGCGACCGGGGTGAGCGCCGTGCGCTCCCACAGGCTGTGGACCAGCCACAGGGCCTTGGCGGCGATGGGCAGCCACGCGACAGCCAGCCACGCTCCGGCGGAATGCTCGGCGGTCAGCGCGTGCGCCACGAGGACGCCGGCAGCGAGGATGCCGAAGGACCAGCCGACAGCGGTTACGGCCCGGTTGTGATCGCCCTGCGCAGCCAGCCGGCGTTCGTAGGCGAGGGTGGCGAGCCATCCGCCGTCGATACCAAGACCGACGACAAGCGCGACCGGCCACGGCACCGCCGCACCCAGCCACATCATCACCACCGCAAGGGTGAGCACCATGGACACGGCCGTCATCGCCACGGCCGGCAGCACCGTCTTCGCCTTCACCGGACACCTCCCGCCTGCCCCGCCGAGACAGGGTCGGTGACCGGCTGATCGGCGAACGCGGTCAGCACGACCACCGCGCCGGCGAACGAACCCTCAGCCGCGAGCACGCGGGTGTGGCCGTCGCTCTGGGTGCGGGAGTCGACCGCATCCGGCGCGATCCGCAGCACTGTGCGCCACTGCTCGAACGCGGCCAGACTCTCGCCCGTGGTGTCGTGGAAGGACAGCCGCAGCCGCTCCGGGTAGAGGGGGGACACGTCCACGTCGGGGGCGGGCAGGTGCGGGAAGTCCACGGCCAGCAGCCGCAGGGCCCGCAACGGGACCGTTAGGTCGTCCAGCGTCACAGCGCACCCCCCATAGTGATCACCACGGCGAGGATGAGTAGCAGCCCGCCGGCGGCGGTCAGGTCGACCGCGCGGCGTAGGCCGGTGAACTTGGCGACCGCCAGCCGAGACAGGCCAGCGATGTCGGCGGCCATGTCCCGGTCGACCGCCGCCGTGATCTCCTCAGCCGTGAGGGTGGCCCACAGCGGGAAGCCGTGCCGGCCCGACAAGTTCGGCCGCACCGACCGCAGCAGCAGCCCGGCGGCACCGACCAGCAGAGCCATACCGGCACCGCCGACGATGTTGGCGGCCAGGCTCAGGGGAAGGTCGCGGGCGACCGTCCACGATCCGGCGAGGACGGCCCCGACGAACGCCAGCAGCAGCGCTGTCTTCGCGTCCGTCCGCGTGATCTCCGCTTTGACCTCCGCGTGGGCGGCAGCCAGGTTCTTCTCCGTGGCGCTCACGCGGCACCCCCGGGCAGGCTCGTACCGGCCGCGCGGTTGACCAGCGCGACCCGGGCGGCGAGCGCCCGGCGGCGGGCCCGGCGGATACGCCGCTCGTCCAGCTCGGACGGGGTGCGGTCGAAGGTGACGATGTACGCGTCCAGCAGCTCGACGTCCGCGAGGATCACGGGCATCTCGCGCTCGAGCGCGTCCAGCTCAGCGTTCGTCGGCTCCATGAAGTCGGCGAACGCGGTAACAGCGTCCTGAAGTGTGACAACGTGGTTCATGGGTCGTGGTTCCTTCCACGGAGGAACGGCCTGAACAGAGCCCCCGGAGTTGCACCTCCGGGGGCTCACGCCGTTGAAGTCGGGGGTTCCGGCTCCCCACCACCCCGCCCGTGCAGCCAGCGCACACAGCGCGACCGGACGGGCGAGGGAGGCAACCGGCGCGGCGATAGCCACCGCGAGACGGAAGTGGCGACCGGTTGTCCGCCGCACCCGAGCGATGCGAGGGACCTGGGATGGAGCGGCGCCACCATGCCGGTCGATCACGGCCACGCCCAACGCTTTCGTCTGGTCACAGTTGCTCCTTCAGAGCGATGAACAGGGACTTTGAACTGCAAGGGGGACCTTGTCCCCACTCTCCGGCCGTTGCTCGCGGTCACCGGGCCACCTCGCCAGTACGGGCCGAAGCCCTGTTTCACCTGGCCTTTAGCGGGATTGCAGCGTCCCCGCCCTGCGCATTCGTGCAGGTCAAGCCGCACGAGTCGGCACGTTCCGCATAGCCGCTAAGGGCATGCGATACATGCTGAACATGTCTCTCAAGGTGCCGTGCTTCGTTCCGGCTGTCAAGCCCTTCACCGGATGTGGGTGCGTCGCCCTGATGTGCCTTCAGCTTGCGGGAGGGGGGCGGGACGAAGTGACCACGTCCCTGGACGACTTGGGACGTCCTGGGTACGGTCCTGTACGGCGAGTACGTCCCTAGACGTCCTGTGGGGGTGGGGTGGCGAACGAACGGCTCAGGTCTGCCATGCTGACCAAGGGAATTAGTACGGATGACCTGGCAGAACACTGCGGCGTCGACCCGAAGACCGCCGAGCGCTGGGTGACCAGTGGCCGGGCGCCGTACCGCCGGCACAGGCTCAAGGTGGCCGCGTATCTACGCGAGGACGAGGGTTACCTGTGGCCCGACGGCTTGCCTGATGGGCAGCGTAAAGATGCGGCCGATGCTGAAGTGCTCAAGGTCTACCCTCACCGGAGCTACGTTCCACCAGACCTGTGGCTGCAACTCTTTGGGCGTGCTGAGCGAGAGATCGGCGTGCTAGTGCATGCAGGCGTTTTTCTCGCTGAGAACCCTCGCTGGCTTCAGTTGCTCAGAATGAAAGCTGCAACTGGCGTTCGTGCTCGCATCCTTCTCGGTGATCCGGATAGCCCGGAGATTGCGCGGCGAGGCGAAGAGGAAGAGATTGGGGAGGGTGTCGCCTATAAGGTGCGCGAGGTGATGAAACTTTATCGCCCCTTGTACGGCGTGGACGGCATTGAGTTCCGCTTGCACCGGTCCACTCTTCATAACTCGCTCTACAGAGCTGATGATGAGTGGCTGGTTAACACGCAGGTGTACGGCGTGAGTGCGCCGTACACGCCCGTTCTCCATCTGCGTAAGGTCGCCGGAGCCCAGTTGGCATCGACTTACGCGCAGAGTTTCGAAAAAGTATGGATCCAAGCTGTTCCGATTGAAGGGAAGCCGTGAGCCGTAAAGATTACTTCGATGACCCTGCGGCGCCAGTAGCTACGCGTATCGTGTCGGCGGTTACTGCGTTCATCCAGGATGAGCGTGGTTTTCTCCTGATGGAGCGGCGATCCGATAATGGACGATGGGGGATGCCAGGCGGTGTGCAAGAGATTGGGGAGAGCATTAGCCAGACTGTAGTTCGGGAGGTAGCTGAGGAGACCGGAATCACTGTCGAAGTGACCGGACTGGTCGGCATTTTCACGGACCCCGGGCATGTCATTGAGTTCTCAGACGGGGAGGTGCGGCAGGAGTTTTCCCTTTGCTTCCGTGCTCGACCCGTAGGTGGCGAAATCTCCGTGAGTTCTGAGTCTTTTGAGGTTCGCTGGGTGGATCCCGAAGAACTCGATGCGTTGGAAATGTCACCTACAACTCGCCGACGCATCTCGGAAGGTCTGAAAAAGCTACCTCAACCCGTTATTAGCTAGTCCTGGCTCCCGCCGCAGCCTCAATGCGAGTGCGGACGCGCTGAACCATCCTGAGCAGTTCCGGTCGAGCCGCTGATACGGCCCGGAAGACGACGTGCTCTGAACCATACCGTTCTAGGACCTCGTCAAGACGGTCCGAAGGATTGACGGGATGCCCGTCGGGGCTACTACTCAAGTCGCAGTAAGTGATGGCATCTACGAGAGGCTGTGGGACCGGCGTGAAGTCGTTAAGCGCGTCCGACAAGCCCAACTCGGCCGCCTCCCAGGGCGATGACGTGTGTAGCGCGACAAGAGCGCAGAGGCGAGGATCAGCGCCGATGCTCTGGAGATATCGACCGCCATCAATCATGTGTTGGCCGGTGTGCTTGGCTGTCTCGGCGTAGCCGACGTCGTGGGCGATAGCTGCTGCCGTCAGAAGGTCGTAGTCGTCCCCGAGGATGGGCCGCAGACTTCGTGCTTGCTCATAGACCTGTTGGGAGTGCGCCCAGCGCTTCGGCAGGCTGTCCGCCAACAGACCTTGTGCGATGTCGTATGCCCAGGACGTCAGACTCATCAATTCACCCTTCTTCGGCCGCTGCTCGTACAACCCTTCCCACGCCTTGCCGTGACTCCACCCGTCCGTCCGCTTCCAGCGCGGCGAGCGCGCGCCGCACGGTGCCTCGTGACACACCGTAGGCCGTGGCCAGTATCGGTTCGGATGGCATCCTCTCGCCGGCCGGCAGGCGCCCGTCTTGCATCTGCGCCAACAGGTCGTCACGCACGCGCTTATAGGGGGCTTGATGAGCCTCGCCACTCGTTACGCGGCGCCCCAGGCCAGCGATCGACTCGATGACGCCCTCACTCTCTAGTGAGGCCAGCGCTCGCCTTACTGTGGTTCGCGCGATACCGAACTCAGCAGAGATGGCCGCTTCTGACGGCATCCTGTCGGTGATGGTTCCGCTCTGGATGCGCTCCCTCAGAGCCTCAGCAACCTGCAGGTAGGTTCCACGTGGGCTGGCGTCTCCCATTGAGTCCCCTCCGCCGGTTCTCCGCTGATCATTCGCACAGGCATCCACAAGTTTGGCACCCGACGAGGCTGGACGACGAGACGCCCAGAACGCCCGGCATCCGTTAGCAGGCACTGCCCTCAGCACCCGCGCGCGTCTGTCGACGGCACGCCAGCGGCCACGGGCCGAAGAACCGCAGGTCATCGCTACCCTGCAAACCCCGGCCTAGCTAAGTTCCTGCGCCGGCTCCGGGCCGTCCGACGCTGGCCGACAGCGACCACTGACGACCAACAACGACCACGATGGACTGGGCCATCGGACGTTCCGCCACGACGCTTCGACCTGGCTAGACCCAGGTGTCCAGCCACAGCTGCCATCTCCACGAGTTGATGAGGATGGCGATGCCCGTATGCAGCGGCTACAGGCAATTCACTCGCGCTCGAAGGTCAGAATTACCTCTTCCTTCATCCTCTTATCGAGCGCGCCGGCAGCATCGCGTGGAGGGGGGAGGTAGCGCCTATTTTCCGGAAGTTCTCGCGAGACTCGTGCGCGACGGACGAGACCGTTACGAAGTCCAACGCGAATGAGGATCTCCTCTATCGAAATCTCAACCCCGTTCATTCGTGCATCGGCCATGACGAAAGATACAAGTCCAGCCGGCTTAACTACGCGAGCAATCTCGGACATGACCCCGTCCATGTCCTGTACGTAGCGTCCGATGATGCGTTGGCTTCGGTCTGGGAGTGCCCCAGTGAAAGAAGACTTTGCGATTGAGGCTAGAGCAGAGTCAACGGCCACGCCTGCCTCAGACCCAATATTGCCTGACCTGAGTGACCGCAGATAAGAGATCGAATAGCCCATCCAAACCAGGCTCATACGATGTCCACGCAGGTAGTCGATGGCGATCAGGTACGGAGGACTCGTCATGACCGCATCCACTGTCGCTTGCGCGAAAGGTAGGCTCCGAGCATCCGCGCGCAAAATATTTGGCGACGAGCGCGGAACCGCTTCTTCTCCTGACTCCGTGCGCGAGTGGGACACGCGATTGGCTACAGATCTAGCCGAGGCGAAGTACTTCTCAATCGGATCGAATGAGGATGTTTCACGAACTCGATGCGGACGGGAGTGAGACACATCTCGCGCGCGCGACGCGCCCGCATCCTTGGCGATGATGAGCCGCGAGAATGCGCACCACAAAGGATACGAAATCGGAGGTGGCACTTCTTTGATTGCCGCCGCTAGAGATGAGAGACGTTGTCGTGCGGTCGGATCGAACCAAAAGTCAATAAACTTGGATGTCTCGGGATCAACATGTATGTCGACTACTTTATTGGACTTGGCAGTCGCTACCACGGATTCTGCGGCCGAGAGGAAATCATCCAGAGAGTAGCTGGCCGCGATAGTGTTGGCGATTACTATGGCCAAGGGGTCTGTATCGCAACCGAAAGCTTGGTGTCCGGATCTAGCGGCGGCCAGAGGGAATGTGCCAGATCCCATCATTGGGTCTAGCACCACCGCGTTAGGGGCAAGACTAGAGACTTTAGCGGCTGCGAGTTCGGGCGCCATGCGTGCGGGAAACGGATGCACGGCAGCCCTGGTGGCGGTAATCACTGATCGTCTCCTACGCGTTGCTGAGGAACTGGAATAGCAATCTTGTAGGTCTCTGCGAGCCTATTCGGATACTCGCCGAGGGTTTGACGAAGCTCGCCAATGAGTCCCTGCGGTGATGCATTAAGCGCTACGAGTTGCCCGTCGAAGTACATCGTAGCGGGCGCAAGGGCAGCCAGGCCCCGCACAATCGCTGCGACCTCTTCATGGTCGAGGTCAATACCGCTCCGCTCATACACGGCGGTCACGATGGTATCTACCGTCACCGGAGTTCGTCGCTCTGAGTACTGGACAAGCAACTCAATGACCTCAGCCACGGGAGGGGCAACTGGGGGTTTCTGGGCCTCGATGGCATCCACAAATGCTCGCGCCTCGCTGGGCTCGTGAGTCGCGAAAAGGTTCAAAAGCTTCAGCGGAGATAGACGCCGCAAGGGGAAAAGCTCAACCAGACGCGCCAAGTCCTCCACGGTAATTGGGGTAATGCCGTCATTGCGGCAGATATCACCGATGAGGGCCTTTTCGTCGCCATCCCCCTGGAAGCCAGGAGCTACTAGAAGCGTGAACTTAGGCGGTACGTCAAGCTTGAACTGCTCTGCGGCCCGTTCTCGGTGAACTCGAAGAACTGAGGTTCTGGCTGTGCCGGCTTGAATGCGCGGCGCTCTTGCAGGTTGTTTCTGCTTTTCCGGCTCCAGGGCTCGTCGTGCCTCAGATCCGCTGGACTTAGCGTCGTAGGTGAGTGCGTAGCTTTCGCTACCTCCCCCTCCGCGGCGGCCGAGTCGGACGGTAGCAACTCCGTCCGGTGTTCCGCTGCCGCCGATCCTCTGTACGCTGTATCCCATAACGGTGAGGGCATCGGCGACTGCGTCCTCAAGGGCTTTCTCGTCATTGCTTGAATCGCGCAGACTCTTCGCGATAACAGGAGCGGATCTTGGGTGATAGCTGACGAAGTCACGCAGGAAAGCGTCACGCCGTTTCATGATCCGATTTACGGTCGCGGCATCGATGTTTTCGTCAAGCATGTAAGCCTGGGTCAGCAACTCTGTCAGGCCGAGAATTTGCAGCGCCTCTTGGGTGCCATCTCGATCGATATAGTTACTGACGAACGGGTGAGCCTGGTTGAGGATAGCCGCGCGCCGCTGCGGGTCATATGAGATCAGACGAGTTTCCTCGCCTGCGGGCTCGACGAGGACCTGTTCAAGGACCTCTCCTCCTCCCTGCGTAAAGGTGTCAGGGAGCATCGTTGTATCAACCTTGATGCCGAGAGACTCTCGTACCTGCTCATCTCCCTGAGATGCTCGCCGCAGCATTCTTCTGAGAGGGCCCTGGGTAAGCCCGGGAGGTGGATTGGAAATGCGACCTTGTTGCGTCAGAAGAGGAATCTCGTCGTCATCATCGCGCTTCTTCAAAACTGAGCGTGACCTGTTGAAGACGGCGAGCATGTAAGTCTTCAGTTCGCGCACTTCCGGCGAATCCATGAGGCTCTCTCGGGGGCTAGCCACGAGTGCATCAAGTTCATCGGCGTTAATCACCATGTTAAAGCGGGAGAACGTGCCATAGTGTAGGTCGACGCCGACGTTGAAAGTAGCGTCATCTAGATTGATTAACCGGCCCCGCACCCTGACGAAGAAGCCGTGGCTCCGACCTAGTTTGCCGCTCTGTCCGCGGTTAAGGGAATCTTCGAATAGCTGAGCCTGCCCCCAGACCGCTCCGGCAAGAGGGAGCCTATATGCAGGTAGACGTTCCCCATTCACCTCGACGTGTTCTGGCGTGCCAATCCTTGAGTCAGGAGCAAGGGTGTCTTCGGATTGACCAATCGTGAAGCGCCACTGTTCTACCCCCTGGGCTTTAGACGCCTCAATGGGGTCTCCGTTGTATAGGAGGTTGAAAGAAGGGTTCAACGGGATGGCGGTAGAGAGTACCCACCTAAGACGTCCTTGTTGGATACCCTGTGCCTGCTTCTTAAGTCGAGTCATAATGGCGGCTGTCCAATGTTCTGGTCCGGCTTTGCCCTCCGGGAAGAGTGCATCCAGAACAGGCTTCATGCGTTCGCCGTAATCTCGCAGGTTGGACAGCAAAGCCTCTCGCGCTTCTTCGCGATCGAGCTCGGCAACCTCCAAGTTAAGGGTGTGTGGGTCACTCATGTCACCTTGGACCATCTGATAGTCCATGGTCACTGCGCGATACGTTCCGTCCTTCAGGACGATGTAAGTGAGTTCCTGGGCCAATACATAGGTAGCAAGCTTTCCGATGCCGAACTTTCCGATCGGTTCGCGCCGCTTGCCGTTAGAGTCGTCTTCACGCTTACGTGATTTGCCGATTCGCCATAGATCCTGGAGGCCTTGTACGTCCATGGACTCGCCATCGTCAATAACCAAAATGGAGGCGTGCGGAGATGACAGGTCACCAGGCATGTAAACCCATACATTCTCGGCTCCGGCATCGTATGAGTTCGAAACTAGTTCTTCGAAGGCCTTGTTGGGCGAACTGTAGAGTCCGTCAGAGAAGCGCTCAATAATCGCCAACGAGATGCGCACTGGGACGAGATCTCGCGGGCCTTGCGAAGCCGCCACGAACGGAGCAGGACTAATGGTGACGCTCTCATCGCCGAACGCCAACTGCTCCGGCCCCTCGTGCGTGGACTCCACCAGTGCCCCTCTCTCCCGGCCTCTCGGCTTGGGAACTCTCAGTGCGGACAGCGATCACTGATTGTCCACGCTTGATCCCTCAGAGTCTACGAGGTGGATGGCCTCAGTCTGCCTAAGAAGTGCCATATGGATGGACGGAGTTGACGAGGCATGAGGGCCTTCGTCAACTCGGCAGAGGGGACACCCCCAACTGCTCCTCTGGGTTAGGTCATGAGGACCCACGCATGATCGAAGGCTAAGGGGCCAACGGCCATGTCCGCGGCATCGCGGATCTGTGAGGTCAGGACGGGATGCGAACGGACGTCGGCACCTGGCTCACGTGCTCCGCTCGGGCCTCATGCCTGGGCCGTCCCTGGGCCGTCCGACGGCGGCCCAGGACAGCCACGGACGACCGACAACGACCACAGCGGCGCGGCAGGCCGCCGTGCCGCGTGTCACGTCTCCGCAGCTAGACCCAGGTGTCCAGCCACATCCGAGCCCGCCAGTCGTCGATGGGGATGGCGGTGCCGGTGTAGAGGGGCCAGAAGTAGATGAAGTTCCAGGCGATCAGGAGGACCAGGACGCCCGCGGCGGTGGCGCCGGTGACGCGGCGGGTGTCGGTGGAGCCGGGTGGGCCGACGAGCGCGCCGATCAGCATGGCGACCGCCAGGCAGAGGAAGGGCACGAAGACCACGGCGTAGAAGTAGAAGATCGTGCGCTCCTGGTACAGGAACCACGGCAGGTAGCCGGCCGCGACGCCGCAGGCGATGGCGCCCGCGCGCCAGTCGCGGCGGAAGAACCAGCGCCACAGCACGTACAGAAGGGCGACGCACGCCACCCACCACAGCACCGGTGTGCCGAGGGCGAGCACCTCGCGGGCGCACTTCTCGCCGGCGTCCGCCGGGCAGCCGTCCGCGCCGGGGGAGGGCGACTCGTAGAAGTACGACACCGGGCGGCCGGCGACGAGCCAGCTCCACGGGTTGGACTGGTAGGTGTGCGGCGAGGACAGGCCGACGTGGAACTTGTAGACCTCGTGCTCGTAGTGCCACAGGCTGCGCAGCCAGTCCGGCAGGAAGGTCCAGTTGCCGCCCCTGCCGTCGGTCGCGGCCCAGTTGCGGAAGTAGCCGCCGGTGCCGTCGGTGGGGGAGAGGATCCAGCCGGTCCACGAGACCAGGTAGACGGCGATCGCCACCGGGACCGTCGCAAGGAACGTGATGCCGGTGTCCCGCTTCAGGACCGCCGCGTACGGGTGCCGGGCCCCGGCCACCCTGCGGGAGCCGACGTCCCACAGCACCGCCATCACGCAGAAGGCGGCCAGGATGTACAGGCCGTTCCACTTGGTGCCGATGGCCAGGCCCAGCAGCAGTCCGGTGGCCCAGCGCCAGGGGCGCCACCCCAGCCGGGTGTGCTCCGCCGTGTGCGCGTCGGGCCGGATCCGGCCGTCGGCGTCGGCCGGGAGGGCGGCGGCGAGCCGCGCGCGGGCCCGGTCCCGGTCGATCAGCAGGCAGCCGAAGGCGGCCAGCACGAAGAACATCAGCACGCCGTCGAGCAGTGAGGTGCGGCTCATCACGAAGTGCAGCCCGTCCACCGCCATCAGCGCGCCCGCCAGGCAGCCGAGGAAGGTGGAGCGGAACAGCCGGCGCCCGATGCGGCAGAGCATCAGCACGGACAGCGTGCCGAGCAGCGCGGTCATGAAGCGCCAGCCGTACGGGTCGAAGCCGAAGACCAGCTCGCCCAGGCCGATCACGTACTTGCCGACCGGCGGGTGCACGACGTAGGCCGCGTCGGTGGGGATGCCGATGTGACTGCCCACCTTGAGGACCAGGTCGTTGGCGTTCTTGTCCCAGTTGACCTCGAAGCCGCGGTGGACGATCGCCCACGCGTCCTTGGCGTAGTACGTCTCGTCGAATATCACCGCCTTCGGGCTGCCCAGGTTCCAGAAGCGCAGCACGCCGGCCAGCAGCGTCACCAGCAGCGGCCCGCCCCAGCCCGACCAGCGGGTCAGTCGGTGGGCGAGCGTCCCCGGGACACCGAGGGCGGCCCACAGTCTCGGGCTCGGCTGCGCGTACGGCGGCACCAGCCGGTCGGTGACACCGACGTCGCTGGTGGGCCCCGCCGGCCAGCCGAAGCGGCGCAGCCGCTGCTGCCACGACGGCCGGCGGTCGTGCGGGGCCGGTCCCTGCCGGGTGTCCGTGGAGGACGCGGTACTGGTCACCGCGCCATCGTAGGGAACGGTTCTGTGTGAGTCCCGCGCATGGGCGGTTCCGGCCGCGACGCGGTCTCCGCGGAGGCCGCGGTGGTGGCGGGGACCGGGAGGGAGGCGGCGCTCCCGGGCCGGCGCCCTTGAGAGGATGGGGGGCGTGACTGGAACCCTTGTTTTGGCGGGCACCCCCATCGGCGACCTTCAGGACGCGCCGCCCCGGCTCGCCGAGGAGCTGGCCGGCGCCGACGTGGTCGCCGCCGAGGACACCCGGCGACTGCGCCGGCTGACCCAGGCCCTCGGCGTGCAGCCCAAGGGGCGGGTGGTGTCGTACTTCGAGGGCAACGAGTCCGCCCGTACGCCCGAGCTGGTCGAGGAGCTCGCCGGCGGCGCGCGGGTGCTGCTGGTGACGGACGCGGGCATGCCGTCCGTGTCCGACCCCGGGTACCGGCTGGTCGCGGCGGCCGTCGAGCGGGGCGTCAAGGTGACCGCGGTGCCCGGACCGTCCGCCGTGCTGACCGCGCTGGCGCTGTCGGGGCTGCCGGTCGACCGGTTCTGCTTCGAGGGATTCCTGCCGCGCAAGGCGGGTGAGCGGCTGTCCCGGCTGCGGGAGGTCGCGGACGAGCGGCGCACGCTGGTCTACTTCGAGGCTCCGCACCGGCTCGACGACACCCTCGCGGCGATGGCCGAGGTGTTCGGCGCCGACCGGCGGGCCGCGGTGTGCCGGGAGCTGACCAAGACGTACGAGGAGGTACGGCGCGGGGGGCTCGGGGAGCTGGCCGCCTGGGCGGCCGAGGGCGTGCGCGGCGAGATCACGGTCGTGGTGGAGGGGGCGCCCGAGAAGGGGCCCGAGGAGGTCGGCGCCGAGGAGCTGGTGCGGCGGGTGCGGGTCCGCGAGGAGGCCGGGGAGCGGCGCAAGGAGGCGATCGCGGCGGTCGCGGCGGAGGCGGGCGTACCCAAGCGCGAGGTGTTCGACGCCGTGGTGGCCGCCAAGCACGCGGGCTGAGCCGGCCCCCGCGGAGGCGGCGCCCTTCGGTGTGACACCCGCGGCGCCGGTCGGAGGGCCGGTCGAAGTGCCGGTCGGAGGGCCGGTCGGTGCGTGCCGCCGTGACGTGCGGGCCGCTGTGACGACGCATGTGCCGCCGTGACGTGCGGGTCACCGTGGCGCGCGGGCCTGTCGGTGTGAGAGCGGCCACACCCTCTCTGAGCAGGGAGCATCTCTGGTGAGCGTGCGCCCCATCGGGCGGCAAAGCCGCGTCATGCAAGGCAAAGCAACCACCCGCCGTTCGGGTGCCCTGGGGCAAGCGTCCGCCAAATCGCCTCCAACGTTCGACAGGACTGATGCGTTCGCGCTGGTGGAGGCGTCCACTGGGACGAGGGACGCACCCGTCCCTCGCCCCTGACGGGATTCCGGGGGGAATCCCCTCGCCGGGGGCGCTTGTCCAGCGGACAACAGGAGCTGGCATGAGTGAGATCTCAGGGCAGACCGGCCTGCGTGAAGGGGCCACCGCCGTCGTCAACGAGTCGTACGCGTTCGCCTGTATGCGCTGCGGACACGGCTGGGAGCAGTCGTACGAGATAGAGCACCACACGGACGCCGAGGGCGGTGATTTCGTGCTGTACGTCGCGGACGGCCGGGTCGTCCCGTCCCCGCTGAGCCGTCCCAGCTGCCAGAACTGCGACGGTCACGTCGTGCGGATCATGCGGGCCGGGCAGGTGTCGTCCGTGCAGTACCACCTGCACCGCAACCAGCGCCCGGCGGGCCCGGTCATGGACCCAGCGCCGCCCGCGCCGGAGTCCCCGTCCGGGGAGGAGGCGGCGGACCGGGAGCGGCACGGCCATCACTGGCACCTGTCCGACCTGCTGCACCCGTTCCAGCGCAAGGCCGGCTGACGCCCGCCCGGAGCGGTCGGGGCCTGCCCCTTTCGTAGGATCGGGGCATGCCTTCGAACGCCGACAAGAACGCGGCGCCACCGCTCCCGGAACCCCTCCGGACCCCGGTCGCCGACTCCCACACCCACCTCGACATGCAGTCCGGCACCGTCGAGGAGGGCCTCGCCAAGGCGGCGTCGGTGGGGGTGACCACGGTGGTGCAGGTCGGCTGCGACCTCGCCGGGTCGCGGTGGGCGGCCGAGACGGCCGCGGCGTACGACGCCGTCCACGCGACGGTCGCCCTGCACCCGAACGAGGCCCCGCGCATCGTGCACGGCGATCCCGACGGCTGGTCCCGGCAGGGCGCGCGCGAGCCGGGCGGCGACGCGGGCCTGGACGAGGCGCTCGCCGAGATCGACCGGCTGGCCGCGCTGCCTCAGGTCAAGGGCGTCGGCGAGACCGGGCTCGACTACTTCCGCACCGGGCCCGAGGGCAAGGCGGCGCAGGAGCGGTCCTTCCGCGCGCACATCGAGATCGCCAAGCGGCACGGCAAGGCCCTGGTCATCCACGACCGCGACGCCCACGCCGACGTGCTGCGCGTCCTCAAGGAGGAGGGCGCTCCCGAGCGGACGGTGTTCCACTGCTATTCGGGGGACGCGGAGATGGCCGAGGAGTGCGCCGGCGCGGGGTACTTCATGTCCTTCGCGGGCAACGTCACCTTCAAGAACGCCCAGCACCTGCGGGACGCCCTCGCCGTGGCGCCGCTGGAGCTGGTCCTCGTGGAGACCGACGCGCCCTTCCTGACCCCTGCGCCGTACCGCGGACGGCCCAACGCGCCGTACCTCGTTCCGATCACGGTGCGGGCGATGGCCGAGGTGCGCGGCATCGACGAGGACACGCTGGCGGCGGCCCTGGCGGCGAACACGGCACGCGCCTTCGGCTACTGACGCACAACCGACCGATAACGCCCACCTGGGTTCGCCTCGAGCCCGATCATGACCATGCGTATTCATG
Organism: Streptomyces sp. NPDC096152; assembly: GCF_044763235.1. NCBI lineage: Bacteria > Bacillati > Actinomycetota > Actinomycetes > Kitasatosporales > Streptomycetaceae > Streptomyces > Streptomyces sp. NPDC096152. Next base: position 376,051 of record NZ_JBIWFW010000007.1, read on the forward strand.
TCACTTTGGAGAGTGACGAGCGCTCCGCTAGGTTGCGTGGGCCCGATCCGGACCCTCGGACCCTCGGCCCTCTGGAGCGTGTCGGTGTGAGCAACGGCAACTCGCCGTACGAGACGTACGAGACGCTCGGGACGTCCTACGTGATGTACGGGACGTCGGACGGGCCGTACGGGACGTCGTACGAGATGTGCGGGACGTCTCACGAGATGTGCGGGATGCCGTACGAGACGCACGGGACGCCGTACGAGACGTACGAGCCGTACGGCCCCGGCGTGGTCCCCGCCCCGGAACCGCCGCCGGACGTGCACAGCGCCGAGACGGTGGCCTACGGGGTGTACGGCGGCTACGGCGGCCACGGCGGCGACATGTTCTTCCGGAATGCGGGCGCCCCAGGCCTCACCACACCGCTCGGTGCCCCCACCGCGCTCGACGGCTTCGACGCCTCCGCCGGGCCCGGCGGCGCCGGCACCACCGTCGTGGACGGGCTGCCCGGGGCCCGGGCGGACACCTACCGGCCCGCGTACGAGATCACCGAGCCGGTGCTGCCCCGGCAGGGCCGCGGCGCTTCGGCGGGCGAGGCGCGTGACCCGGACGGCGGTCCGCGGACGGACACCGCCGGGCGGCGCGGCGCCCGCCGGCGCAGGGCCCGCCCCGCGGAGCGCCCGGAGCCGAACGTGCGGCGGCTGCTGCCGCAGGCGCTGGTCGTCGCCTTCCTGGCCGGCGGCACCACCGCCTTCGTCGCCCAGGACAAGGCCGTCGAACTCGACGTCGACGGCAGCCCGCGCACCCTGCACACCTTCGCCGACGACGTCTCCGAGCTGCTCGCCGAGGAAGGCGTGGAGATCGGGGCGCACGACGTGGTGACGCCCGGCGCGGACGCGACGCTGGCCAGCGGGGACGAGGTGGCGGTGCGCTTCGGGCGGCCGCTGCGGCTCACCCTCGACGGACAACGGCACGAGGTGTGGACGACGGCGCGCACCGTGGACGGGGCGCTCCGGCAGCTCGGCGTGCGCGCCGAGGGCGCTCATCTGTCGGCCGCGCGCTCCCGGCCCATCGGGCGCGCCGGGCTCGCGCTCGACGTGCGCACCGAGCGCACGGTGACGGTCATGGCCGACGGCAGGGCCCGCACCGTCCGCACCAACGCGGCGACCGTGCGGGAGGCGGTGGAGGCGGCCGGGGTCACCCTGCGCGGCCAGGACGCCACCTCCGTCCCGCCGGACAGCTTCCCGCGCGACGGGCAGACGGTCACCGTGCTGCGCATCACCGGGTCGCGCGAGGTGCGGGAGGAGCCGATCCCCTTCGAGGTACGGCGCACCGACGATCCCACGCTGTTCCGGGGCACCGAGATCGTCGAGCGGGCCGGGAAGCCGGGGGTGCGCCGGGTGACGTACGCCCTGCGGACCGTCAACGGGGTGCGCCAGCGGCCCCGGCGCCTCGACTCCGAGGTGGTGCGCGAGCCGCGCACGCAGGTGGTGAAGGTCGGCACCCGGGCGCATCCGCCGTCGGTGCGGGGGGCCGACCACCTCGACTGGCGGGGGCTCGCGGAGTGCGAGTCCGGGGGCCGGGCGCACGCGGTGGACCCCTCCGGGACCTACGGGGGGCTGTACCAGTTCGACACCCACACCTGGCACAGTCTCGGCGGCCAGGGGCGCCCGCAGGACGCCTCGCCGGAGGAGCAGACGTACCGGGCGAAGAAGCTGTACGTCCGCCGGGGCACCAGTCCCTGGCCGCAGTGCGGGGGACGGCTGGACGGCTGAGCGCGGTGCGGGAGCCGGGCGGGGCGCCCCGTACCCTTGCTCCGTGAGCAGCAGCCCCACCCCCGAAGCCCTGCTGGGCCCCGCCGACGTCCGCGAACTGGCGGCGGCCCTCGGTGTGCGTCCCACCAAGCAGCGCGGCCAGAACTTCGTGATCGACGCGAACACGGTCCGCCGTATCGTCCGCACCGCCGACGTCCGTCCCGACGACGTCGTCGTGGAGGTCGGGCCGGGGCTCGGCTCCCTCACCCTCGCGCTGCTGGAGGTCGCCGACCGCGTCACCGCCGTCGAGATCGACGACGTCCTCGCCGCCGCGCTGCCCGCGACGATCGCCGCCCGCATGCCGGACCGCGCCGACCGGTTCGCGCTGGTCCACTCGGACGCGATGCAGGTGACCGCGCTGCCGGGCCCGGCCCCCACCGCGCTGGTGGCGAACCTGCCGTACAACGTGGCCGTGCCCGTGCTGCTGCACATGCTCGACACCTTCCCGAGCATCGAGCGCACCCTCGTGATGGTGCAGGCGGAGGTCGCCGACCGGCTCGCCGCCGGGCCCGGCTCCAAGGTGTACGGCGTGCCGTCCGTCAAGGCGGGCTGGTACGCCGAGGTCAAGCGGGCCGGCGCCATCGGCCGCAACGTCTTCTGGCCCGCGCCGAACGTCGACAGCGGGCTGGTCTCCCTCACCCGGCGGGCCGAGCCGATCAGGACGACGGCCACCAAGAAGCAGGTGTTCGCCGTCGTCGACGCGGCCTTCGCGCAGCGGCGCAAGACCCTGCGGGCCGCGCTCGCGGGCTGGGCGGGTTCCGCGGCGGCCGCCGAGGCGGCCCTGGTCGCCGCGGGCGTCTCGCCGCAGGCGCGCGGCGAGTCGCTGAGCGTCGAGGAGTTCGCGCGGATCGCGGAGGCGGCCGCGTCCCGGGGGGCCGCTCCGGCGCGGGCGGCCGCGGAAGAGGAGTCCGAGTAAGTGAGCGTGACGGTACGCGTCCCGGCCAAGGTCAACGTCCAGCTGGCGGTGGGTGCCGCCCGGCCCGACGGCTTCCACGACCTGGCGAACGTCTTCCTGGCGGTCGGCCTCTACGACGAGGTCACGGCCACCGCGTCGGCGGACGGGCCGCGGGTCACCTGCGCGGGCCCGGACGCCGGCCAGGTCCCCCTGGACGCCACGAACCTGGCGGTCCGTGCGGCGCTCGCGCTCGCCGAGCGTCACGGTCGCAGCCCGGACGTGCACCTGCACATCGCCAAGGACATCCCGGTCGCCGGCGGCATGGCGGGCGGCAGCGCCGACGGGGCGGCCGCGCTGGTGGCCTGCGACGCGCTGTGGGGGACGCACGCCTCCCGCGAGGAGCTGCTCGACATCTGCGCCGAACTGGGCAGCGACGTGCCCTTCAGCCTGGTGGGCGGGGCCGCGCTGGGCACCGGGCGGGGCGAGTTGCTCCGCCCGCTGGAGGTGGGCGGCACCTTCCACTGGGTGTTCGCGACGGCCCACCGAGGGCTGTCCACCCCGGCGGTCTTCCGCGAGTTCGACCGGCTCGGCGAGGGCACGCGCATCCCCGAGCCCGTCGCCTCGCAGGACCTGCTCGACGCGCTGGCCAAGGGCGACCCGGACGCGCTGGCCGCGGCCGTCTCCAACGATCTGCAGCCCGCCGCGCTGTCCCTCTTCCCCGAGCTGGCCGGCACCCTGGCGGCGGGTCGCGCCGCGGGCGCCCTGGCCGCCCTGGTCTCGGGCTCCGGCCCGACCACCGCCTTCCTCGCCCGTGACGCCGAGGCGGCGGCCCGGATCGCCCGGGACCTCCGCGCGACGGGCACCTGCCGCACGGCCCGCACCGCGGCGGGCCCGGTGCCGGGGGCGACCGTGGTGAGCGGAGCCTCGTAGCGGCGGGAGTGCCGGCCCGTTCGGCGCTCGCGGACGAGGCCGTACGGGCCGGAGCGGGACCGGGGGCGTCCGCCCCCGGCGGGGTCAGGCGCCGCCGAGCCCGTCCCGGACGAGCTGCCGGGCCACGCGCTGCCGGGCCCCGGCCAGCTCGGCGGCCACGCGCTCGGCGCGGTCGGTGTCCGCGACGACCGAGGCGCTGAGCGCCGGGGCGTCGAGCAGCCACCGGCGGCGCAGGTGGGTCGGCGGGTGGGTGGAGCCCACGCTGTGCCCGCGCAGGGCCCCGGCGCGGCGCTGACGTTCGTACTCGGACTCCGGGACCGACCCCATGTGGGCGGCCAGCTCCTCCCACAGCCCCTCGCCGAGGTTCGCCGGGTCGCCGCGCCGGGCCATCCGGCGCCTGCCGACCTCCCGGTGCAGGGTGACCGTCACCGAGTCCATGACCAGCAGAAGGTCCATGACCCCGACCGCCGCCTCGGTGGAGCCGACCCGGGCGGCCAGGGAGTCGGCCAGGTACTCACCCCGTTGCGTGGCGCGTGCGGTGAGCACCTCGAAGACCATCAGCAGGCCCTGGACCAGCGCGCGGGGCACGAGGTACAGGAGGTTGACGACCATCTCCGCCGCGCTCGGGTCGCGGATCGGGGTCAGGAAGTAGTGCCAGGTGGCGAGCGACCGGTAGGCCGTCGCCACCACCAGTCCGCGGCGCGTGTCCCCGTTGGCGCAGTGGCCGAGCTCGTGCCCCAGCAGGGCGATGCGCTGCTGCGGGGTGAGCACCTCCCACAGCGGCAGGCCCAGTGTGAGCAGGCGGCCGCGCAGGCCGTGGCCGGTCACGCTCGCGTCGGGCTGCCCGTCCACCGCGATGGCGTCCACGCTCCTGGTGCCCGCGGCCCGGGCGACCTCGTCGACGAGGGCGTAGAGCTCCGGGGCGTCGGACCGGCGCAGGATGATGCCGTCCTCGGGCAGTCGGCCGAGCCGTGGCCTGAGCGGCCAGGCCACCCCCAGCAGGAGCAGGCCGAGCAGCATCGCGAACCCGCCCCACCCCGTCAGCAGGAACCAGAGCCCCGCGACGGCCAGGCCCAGGGTCACGGCGTGGATCGCCCCCGCGATCACGTACGCGACGACGCCGGCCGCGTCCCGGCCGGGCCGCCGCCCCCGGCCGTCGCCCGTGGCGGCGAACAGCGCCTCGCCGTGCCGCCGGGCCAGCGCGCGGCGCAGCCGTTCGAGCCGGCCGCCGTCGTCCTCGGGCCGCCCCGGGTCCACGTTCCAGTCGCAGGCGGCGCACCACACGGTGAACCGGCCGTCCGCGCGGATCTCCGCCCCGCACTCCGGGCATGGCTGAAGCGTCTGTCGTGCAGCGGTGCTCACCGCGTTCCTCCCCCCGGCCCTCCCCAGAGGCCGTCCTGTTCATGACAGGCGTAGCTGATCATGCGGCTTCCCCCGCGGTAAAGCGGTTACGGCGGTAAAGCGGGGACGGCGGTGAAGAGGTGAGGAGCCCGGAGGGCGAGTGGGGTCCGTCGTCGGACGTCACCCGATCGGTGTACGTCTGTCTCCGACTACCCTGGAGGGTCGATCGCGTCCCCCGGGCAGGAGTGAAATGGCCGTCAATCTGGTCAATGTCGAGAACGTCAGCAAGGTGTACGGCACGCGTGCCCTGCTCGACGGTGTCTCGCTCGGCGTGTCCGAAGGGGACCGGATCGGGGTCGTCGGGCGCAACGGCGACGGCAAGACCACCCTCATCCGGATGCTGGCCAAGCTGGAGGAGTCCGACACCGGGCGCGTCACGCACTCCGGCGGGCTGCGGCTGGGCGTGCTCACCCAGCACGACTCCCTCGACCCCACGGCGACCGTGCGGCACGAGGTCATCGGCGACCTCGCCGACCACGAGTGGGCGGGCAACGCCCGGATCCGCGACGTGCTGACCGGGCTGTTCGGCGGGCTGGACCTGCCCGGCTTCCCCAAGGGCCTGGACACCGTCATCGGGCCGCTGTCCGGCGGCGAGCGGCGGCGGATCGCGCTCGCCAAGCTGCTCATCGACGAGCAGGACCTGATCGTCCTGGACGAGCCCACCAACCACCTCGACGTCGAGGGCATCGCCTGGCTCGCCCAGCACCTGCGCGTCCGGCGCTCGGCGCTGGTGTGCGTCACCCACGACCGCTGGTTCCTCGACCAGGTCTGCACCCGCATGTGGGACGTGCAGCGCGGGGTCGTCCACGAGTACGAGGGCGGCTACACCGACTACGTCTTCGCCCGCGCCGAGCGGGAGCGGATCGCCGCGAGCGAGGAGGTCAAGCGGCAGAACCTCGTCCGCAAGGAGCTGGCGTGGCTGCGCCGCGGCGCCCCCGCCCGTACGTCCAAGCCGCGCTTCCGCGTCGAGGCGGCCAACGAGCTGATCAAGGACGTGCCGCCGCCGCGGGACTCCTCCGAGCTGATGAAGTTCGCCTCCTCCCGGCTCGGCAAGACCGTCTTCGACCTGGAGGACGTGTCCGTGCAGGCCGGGCCGAAGGTGCTGCTCAAGCACGTGACCTGGCAGCTCGGCCCGGGTGACCGGATCGGCCTGGTCGGCGTCAACGGCGCCGGGAAGACGTCGCTGCTGCGGGCGATGGCCCAGGCGGCCCGCACCGAGGGCGAGGAGCAGCCGGCGGGCGGCCGGATCGCCGTCGGCCGGACCGTGAAGCTGGCGTACCTGTCCCAGGAGGTCGCGGAACTCGACCCCGAGTGGCGGGTCCTGCAGGCCGTGCAGCAGGTGCGCGAGCGCGTCGACCTCGGCAAGGGCCGGGAGATGACCGCCGGACAGCTGTGCGAGACCTTCGGATTCAACAAGGAGAAGCAGTGGACGCCGGTGGGCGACCTGTCCGGCGGTGAGCGGCGGCGGCTCCAGCTGCTGCGGCTGCTCATGGACGAGCCGAACGTCCTCTTCCTCGACGAGCCCACCAACGACCTCGACATCGAGACCCTCACCCAGCTCGAGGACGTCCTCGACGGCTGGCCCGGCTCGATGATCGTCATCTCCCACGACCGGTTCTTCGTCGAGCGCACCACCGACACCGTGTACGCGCTCCTCGGCGACGGCGCGCTGCGGATGCTGCCGCGCGGCATCGACGAGTACCTGGAGCGGCGGCAGCGGATGGAACAGCAGGCCGCGGCAGCCGCCGCGACCGCCGCGCCTGCGGCGGCGCGGCCCGGGTCGGCCGCGCCCGAGAAGAGCGCCGCCGAACAGCGTGCCGCGAAGAAGGAACTCCAGAAGATCGAGCGGCAGTTGGACCGCATCTCCGACAAGGAGTCCACGCTGCACACCCAGATCGCCGAGAACGCAACCGACTTCGAGAAGGTCGCCCGACTCGACGCCGAACTGCGCGACTTGGCGGGCGAGCGCGAGGAGCTGGAACTGCGCTGGCTGGAACTGGCCGAGGACGCCTAGGACTCGGCCCACCCGCGCATCCCGCCGGCCTCACCGGCACATCCCGCCCACGTCCGCCACACATCCGCTCCGGCCCGCATCCGGGCCCGTCCCACGTCCGCCCCCGCCCCACGGCCGAAAAAACCCGGGCGTGGGGCGGCGTCGCGTGCGCCGCGTGAAGGGCGCGTGAAGGCGCGTAACGAGGGCATCACGGGCCGGTTCTCCCTTGGGAACAGGGGCTGATCCGAGCCGGTCCGCCGTCGGCGGTGAGTGATAGAAAGGGCCGTCTGAGAACAATCTGAGTATCACTTCGGGTCCGTCACGAACCTCAGAGCGTGGCCGAAAATCAGTGAACTAGGGGGAACGCGCTGATGGCTCAGCCGCCCAATCAGCCGCCGCAGGGTGGCTTCGGAGCACCGCAGGATCAGCCTCCGCAGCAGCCACCGCCGGGCGGCGGCTTCGGGGCCCCGCAACCGCCGCCCGCGCAGGGCGGTTTCGGCGCTCCCCAGGACCCGCGCCAGGGCACGCCCCCGCCCCCCGCCCAGCCGCCCCAGGCCCCGCAGCCCGGCTACGGCTACCCGCAGCAGCCCGGCCCCCCGGCCCAGCCGGGACCGTACGGCGCGCCCACCGCGCCCGGCCCGTACGGGCAGCCGCAGCAGCCGGGGCCGTACGGCTATCCGCAGCAGCCCGGCCCGTACGGACAGCAGCCCGGATACGGCTACCCGCAGCAGCAGTTCCCGGGCGCGCCCGGCACCCCGCCGCCCGGCGGCTCCCGCAACCCCTTCAAGGGCCGGCCCGCGCTGGTCGTCGGCGCCGCGGTGGCGGCGCTGCTCGTCGTCGGCGGCACCGTGTGGGCCGTCAACGCCGGTGACGGCGGCGGTGGCAAGAAGCCGGTCGCAGGACCGAGCGGCGACGGCAAGGACACCGCCTCCGACGGCCCGGCCGACCCCGGCGACGGCAGCGGCGACGGCGGCAAGGACCCGGAGAACCTCAACGCGGGCCGCAAGCCCGGCGAGGCGAAGGTGCTCTGGTACAAGGAGGCGCCCGACGCCCCCGGTTCCGGCGCCGACGCCCCCGGCATGTGGATCACCGGCAGGACCGCGGTGAAGGCGGCCTACAAGCAGGTCGTCGCCTACAACGTCGGTGACGGCAACCCCACCTGGGCGCCCCTCACCTTCCCGCAGAAGATCTGTGCGGTGACGCCCGAGAAATCGGCCGACGGCAAGGTCGTCGTGGCGTACATGAGCGGCAGCAGCGACCGCGCCAAGTGCAACCAGCTCCAGGAGATCGACCTGGACACCGGCAAGAAGGGCTGGACCACCCAGGTCGCCGACGGCCAGCTGTTCGACAGCACGATCACCGTCGAGCTGTCCCTGACCGGCAAGACCCTGATGGTGGGCCGCTCCCAGTCCGGTGTGGCGTACGACGTCGGGACCGGCAGGAAGCTGTTCGACAAGAAGCACTACGGCGAGGCCTGCTACCCGGCCGGGTTCGCGGGCGGCGCGCGGCTGATCGCCGTCTCCTCCTGCGGCGTCGGCGGCTCGAACGCGCACGACGAGGTGCAGGAGCTCGATCCGGCCACCGGCAAGGCGCGGTGGACCAAGAAGATCCCGAAGGGCTGGACGGTCGAGCGCGCCTACTCCGTCGACCCGGTGGTCATCTACTCCACCGACAAGGACAAGAAGCACTGGAACATCTCGACGCTGAACAGCGACGGTTCCATCCGCTCCCAGGTCGACACCAAGGCCTCCTTCGACGCCCAGTGCGGCTTCGCCATCCTCGACCGCGACCTCCAGGGCTGCCGGGCGGTCGCCGTCGACGCGAGCACGCTCTACCTGCCCACCGAGGCCACCAGCGGCGCCAACGAGATCGTCGCGCTCAGCCTCGCCACCGGCAAGGAGAAGTGGCGGGTCAAGTCCCCCGCGGACACCAAGATGGTCCCGGTCAAGGTGGAGGACGGGAAGCTCGTCGCCTACGTCGAGCCGTCCTACGACGCGGGCGGCCAGATCGTCTCCGTGCCGACCGCCGGATCGAGCCACACCACCACGAAGCTGCTGCAGAACCCGCAGGGCACCGCGCAGATCGAGGACGGCTTCTACTCCAAGGACGTCGACTGGGTCGACGGGCGCTTCTACATCTCCACCACCCGGCTGAACGGCAACGACGACACGAAGGAGAAGTTGATGCTCGCCTTCGGCAAGTGAGGCCGGTCGGCCGCTCCCGGGCGGCCGGCGCTCCCGCGCCGTTTCGATCACCCGGCTTCTCCGCAGTCCCCGTCGTCCCCCGCATTCCCGAGGTGCACCCGTCATGACCCAGCCTCCGCCGCCGCCCAACCAGCCCCCGCGGCAGGGCGGCTTCGGCCCGCCCGAGGACCAGCCGCCGCAGCAGGACGGTGCGGCGCAGCCGCCCGCGCAGGGCCCGCAGCCCCCTGCCGCCCAGCCCCAGCAGCCGCCGCAGGCTCCGCCGCCCGCCGGCGGTCCGAACCTGACCAAGGGCCCGACCCCGGCGCCCGGCTACGGCTACCCGCAGGCCCCGCAGGCCCCGCAGGCCCCGCAGGCCCCGCAGGGCTCCCAGCCGCCCCAGGCCCCCCAGCCGTCCCAGGGCGCCCCGCAGACGCCCCCGCCGGCCGGACCGCCGCAGCCCCAGCCCGGGTACGGCTATCCGCAGGTCCCGCAGCCGCCCCAGACCCCGCCCGGCTACGGCTACCCGCAGGCGCCCCAGGCCCCGCAGACGCCCCCGGGCTACGGCTACCCCGGCCGGCCGCAGGGGCCGTACGCCCAGCAGCCGGGCCCCTACGGCACCCCGCAGCCCGGTCCCTACGGCGGCCCGCAGCCGGGTCCCTACGGCGCCCAGCAGTCCGGTTACGGCTACCCGGGCCAGCCCACCATGCCGATGCACCCGCAGGCCGGGCAGCCGGCCGGCGGACGGAAGGTCAACGCGCAGCTGGCGATCATCGTCGCGGCCGTCGTCGCCATCGCGCTGATCGTCGGCGGCGGCGTCTGGTACGCCAACTCCTCCGGCGGCAGCGGCAAGGACGACACCGCGAGCTCCAGCGGCGGCACCGGCGGCAAGAGCGGCGACGGCGACCAGGGCGGCCCCGGCGGCACCTCCTCCGGCGGCAAGGAGAAGGTCCCCTCCGACCCCGCCGCCAAGGTGCTCTACCAGGTGCCGATGCCCGACGTGAAGGACACGTTCGTCACCACCGGCTCCTGGCTCACCGACAAGGTGTACGCCAAGAGCGGGGTCGCCGAGATCGTCGGCTACGACCCCGACAAGGGCACCAAGCTGTGGACGATCAAGCTGCCCGGCCCGGTGTGCCAGGCCACCGAGCACACCACGGCGGACAACCGGACGGCGATCCTCTACCAGCCGGCCATGCCCACCAAGGCCAAGCCCTCGCAGGGCTGCAGCCAGGTCGCGGCGATCGACCTGGACGCCGGCCGCAAGCTGTGGACGAACACCGTCAAGGCCGGTGACCGGCTGGTCTCCCTGGACAACGTCACCGTCAGCGCGGGCACGGTCGCCGTGGGCAGCACCAGCGGCGGCGCCGCCTTCGACATCGCCACCGGCAAGGCGCTGTGGTCCCCGAAGCCGACCGACACCTGCTACGACGCGGGCTACGGCGGCGGCCCCAAGCTGGTCGCGCTGCGCAAGTGCGGCCAGTACGGCCAGCGCGAGCTGCGCGTGCAGACCATCGACCCGAAGACCGGGAAGGTGATCTCGGAGTACAAGATGTCCCAGGGCATCGAGTACGCGGCCGTGGTGTCCACCGACCCGCTGGTGGTGGCGGCCGACGTCGGCGACAGCGCGGGCGACGGCAGCGGCATCTCCGACTTCTTCTCCATCGACGACAAGACCGGCAAGCTGCGCGCCCACATCTCCGCGCCGGGCGACAAGTACGCGGCCCGCTGCGACGGCATCACCAGGATCGAGTACTGCACCGGCCTCGCGGTCGGCGAGGACAAGCTGTACGTGCCGACCGAGGAGCACGACGGCACCGGCCAGTACAGCAAGACCAACGAGATCGTCGCCTTCGACCTCGCCACCGGCCGGCAGACCGGCCAGCGCGCCGACGCGGGCGACGGCTACACGATCACCCCGCTGCGCATGGACGGCGGCAACGTCATCGCCTACAAGCGCCCGCCCTACGACAAGGGCGGCCAGATCGTGAGCATCGACGGCGGCTCCTTCAAGGAGACCGAGCTGCTGGAGAACCCGGCCACGGAGGCGGTGCGGGACGCGGAGACCTCGATGTCCCCGGAGTACGCCGAGATCCTCTACGCGCAGGGCCACCTGTACATGTCGGCGGTCTTCGCGCACAAGTCGAGCTCGTCCTTCGGCAAGGAGTACCTGCTGCTGGCCTTCGGCGCCGGCGGCTGAGCCCTCCGCACGGCCGCGACCCGCACGGCCCCGCCCCTGCTCAGGGGCGGGGCCGTGCGCGTACCGCGCATCACCCTCGAATGCGGGGAATCCCGGGAATTCCGTCGATCCGGGGCACTTCTCGCCGGTAGGGGCAGCGCGACGTCGAACAAGCGTGTAGCTTCCGGGGGATGCATAGGGCGGTGTGCCGGGGGGCGCACCGCGCGTAGGGCTGCCCGTGGGATCCGGTGGGCATCCATGAGGGGCGTCCGTTGGGAGGACTGGGGGGTTGCTCGATGGGAGTGCGGCTGATGGTGGTCGACGACCACCGACTGCTCGCCGAGGCACTGGCCTCGGCGCTGAAACTGCGGGGACACCGCGTGCTGGCCGCGGCGGCACCCGCCGCCGGCGCGGCGGAGCTGGTGATCAGCCGTGCGCCGGAGGTGTGCCTGCTGGGGACGGCGACACCGGCCGAGCCGGGGACGTTCGACCCGGTGGCGCGGATCAAGCGGGAGCGGCCGCAGGTCGCGGTGGTGGTGCTGGGCCCGGTCCCGTCGCCGCGCGGGATCGCGGCGGCCTTCGCGGCGGGCGCCTCCGGATACGTACGCCATGACGAGCGCATAGAGGGCGTGGAGCGGGCGATCATGAAGGCGCGGGCGGGGGAGGCGGCCGTGGCCCCGCAGCTGTTGCAGGGTGCCTTCGGCGAGCTGCTCAACCCCGCCGCCCAGCCCGACGACGAGGGACAGCGGCTGTTGCAGATGCTGACCCCGCGGGAGGTGGAGGTGCTGGTCAGGGTGGCCGACGGCGAGGACACGCGGCTGATCGCGGCGGGCATGGGCATCGCGCCGAGCACGGCCCGCACGCATGTGCAGCGGGTGCTGATGAAGCTCGGGGTGGGCTCCCGGCTGGAGGCGGCGGCCCTGGCGGCCCGCACCGGCCTGCTGGAGCGCGCGGGCCCGCTCCCGCACACGGCGCCCGTCCCGCCCGCGCGGCCGGAGACGGGAGCGGCGGGGCCCCAGTAGGGACTCACGGGGGCACGGGCGCGGGGCCGGGGACTTCGGCGGGGACGGGCGCGGGGCCGGAGGGGAACTCCGGCCCCGAGGCTCCCGGTGGCCCGCTGTGGGGAGGCGGGCCACCCTTCACCCGCGCACCGCGCCGTGGCCGCCGTACGGCCGGGCCGGCCGGCCCGTGTCACTCCGGCCGCTGCTCTTCGGCCGGTTCCTCGGGCAGGTGCGGTACCACCGGCCGCAGCTTCAGCCACACCAGGAAGAAGATGCCGAGCAGCAGCATCCCGATCCCGGTCCACAGGTTGATGTTGACGCCCTCCGCCTTGTCGATGGCGGCCTGGGAGTCGGTGAGGCCGGTGATCGTGACGATGACGCCGTAGAGGACGAACAGGCCGCCGATGATGCGCCGCAGGTCGAAGATGCGCGCGGCGGTCGCGGACTTGCCCTCCAGGTCGGTGACTTCCCGCTGGACGTCCTTCTCGGAGTATCCGTGGTTCTCGGACATGGTCTCTCAATCCTCCCGCGTCAGAACGAGAACGGGATGTAGCAGAGGGCGGCGAGGGCGACCGCGCCCCAGCCAAGCAGGGCGGGCTTGCGGTACCAGGCCTCGTCCCCGGGGGCGGAGGGTTCGGCCACGCCGGGCGAGCTGGTGCCGTAGACGAGCCCCTGGAGGTCCTCCTCCGGCTTGGGCCGGGTGAACAGCGACACGGCGACCATGACCACCGCGCCCGCGACGAAGCCGGCGATCGCGGAGACGAAGTTGGCGCCCTGGTCGGTGGGGATGCCGATGATGCCCTGCTTGTAGATGACGAAGTAGTTCACCATCGCCGCCGTGGTGCCGGCGAGCAGGCCCCAGAAGCCGGACTTCATCGACGCGCGCTTCCAGAACATGCCGACGATGAAGACCGCGAACATCGGCACGTTGAAGAAGGAGAACAGCGTCTGCAGGTAGGCCATGATGTTCGAGAACGACGCGGCCAGGAACGCCGTGCCGATCGACGCGAGCACACCGACCGCCGTGATCAGCCGGCCGAAGCGGACGTAGTAGCCGTCCTCGCGGTGCTTGACCACGTACTTGGCCCAGATGTCGTTGGTGAAGACGGTGTTGAAGGACGACACGTTGGCCGCCATGCCGGCCATGAAGGCCGCGAGCAGACCGGTCACCGCGATGCCGAGGACGCCGTTGGGCAGCAGCTCCTGCATCAGGTAGGGGATCGCGTCGTTGTACTGGAGGCCGGAGGCGGAGGTGCCGATCTTCGGCACGAGGGCGGCGGCGACCAGGCCCGGGATCATCACCAGGAAGACGATGAAGATCTTCGGGTAGGCGGCGATCAGCGGGGTGCGCTGGGCGGCGGAGAGGTTCCGCGCGGACAGCGCGCGCTGCACCTCGGCGAAGTTGGTCGTCCAGTAGCCGAAGGACAGCACGAAGCCGAGGCCGAGGACGATGGTCAGCCAGTTGGCGCCGAGCGGGTTGGCACTGCCGATGCCGGTGCCGCCCCAGGCGGTGACGAAGTTGCCGCCGTGCTGCTGCGTGAGCGTGTGGGTCAGGCCGTCCCAGCCGCCGACCTTCTTCAGGCTGAGCACCACGAGCGGGATGAGGGCCGCGAGGATCACGAAGAACTGCAGCACCTCGTTGTAGATCGCGGAGGACAGGCCGCCGAGGGTGATGTAGGCGAGCACGAAGAAGCCGGCGACCACGATCGCCACCCACTGCGGCCAGCCCAGCAGCGCCTCGACGACGATCGCGAGGGCGTAGAGGTTCACGCCGGCGATGAGGATCGCGGCGAAGGCGAACAGGATCGAACTGAGCAGGTGGGCTCCCTTGTCGAAGCGCAGGAGCAGGAACTCGGGGACCGAGCGCACCTTGGAGCCGTAGTAGAAGGGCATCATCACCAGGCCGAGGAAGACCATGGCCGGGATGGCGCCGATCCAGTACCAGTGCACGGTGTAGACGCCGTACTGGGCGCTGTTGGCCGCCATGCCGAGGATCTCGGTGGCGGCCAGGTTGGCGGAGATGAAGGCCAGGCCGGTGATCCACGCGGGCAGCGAGCGCCCGGAGAGGAAGAAGTCGAGGGTGGTCCGTACGGAGCGGCGGGCGGCGAAGCCGATGCCGAGGACCACGACGAAGTAGATCCCGAGGATCGTGTAGTCGAGCCAGTTGGTGGGGAGCCGTAGCTCCGCTGCCAGGTAGGCGGGCGCATGTGTGGGGGTTTGCATGAGAACTCGCTTCGTTGCGCGAACTGATCCAGCGGGGAACCTACGCCTTTGTGCTCAGTGAATGAACACTTCTGTTGGTGGTCTTTGTTTGATTGTGATGTCCGGACTGGTTGGTTGGTTGTGACGTGTTATGTTTGATTGTGTTGAGTGATGGCGTGCGGTGCTAGGCAGTCCCCTGTGCCGCATCTTTCGGGGGCGACCCCCGGACCCCCGGCCGACTCGCAGGGGCCCCGGGTGCGAAGAAGGGTGAGTTGCCGTGAAGAAGACCTCGACCCGGCTGGCCGACGGTCGTGAGCTCGTCTACTACGACCTGCGCGACGACGTGGTGCGCGGCGCGCCCGACCGGCGCCCGCTGGACCCCACCGTCACCACCTCCGAGATCCGCCGGGACCCGCTGCTCGGCGACTCGGTCGCGGTGGCCTCGCACCGCCAGGGCCGCACCTACCACCCGCCGGCCGACGAGTGCCCCCTGTGCCCGTCGCGGGGCGAGCGGCTGAGCGAGATCCCGGACTCGTCGTACGACGTGGTGGTCTTCGAGAACCGCTTCCCCTCGCTGGCCGGCGACTCGGGCCGCTGCGAGGTCGTCTGCTTCACGTCCGACCATGACGCCTCCTTCGCCGACCTGACCGAGGAGCAGGCGCGACTGGTGCTGGACGCGTGGACGGACCGGACGTCGGAGCTGTCGCATCTGCCCTCCGTCGAGCAGGTGTTCTGTTTCGAGAACCGCGGGGCCGAGATCGGTGTGACGCTGCAGCATCCCCACGGTCAGATCTACGCCTACCCCTTCACCACCCCGCGCACCGCGCGGATGCTCCGCTCACTGGCGGACCACAAGGACGCCACCGGCGGGGAGAACCTGTTCGACGTCGTCCTGGAGCGGGAACTCGCCGGGGAGCGGATCGTCCTGGAGGGTGAGCACTGGGTGGCCTTCGTGCCGTACGCGGCGCACTGGCCCTACGAGGTCCACCTCTACCCGCGCCGCCGGGTGCCGGACCTGCTGGGGCTGGACGAGGCCGCGCGCACAGAGTTTCCCCAGGTCTATCTGGAACTGTTGCGGCGCTTCGACCGTATTTTCGGCGAGGGTGAGCCTCCGACCCCGTACATCGCGGCCTGGCACCAGGCACCGTTCGGCACGCCGCAGGGGTACGGCGGGGTGAGCCGCGACGACTTCGCGCTCCACCTCGAGCTTTTCACCATCCGCCGCACTTCCGGCAAGCTGAAGTTTCTCGCGGGTTCCGAGTCCGG
Source organism: Streptomyces sp. NPDC096152 (assembly GCF_044763235.1). Lineage (NCBI taxonomy): Bacteria > Bacillati > Actinomycetota > Actinomycetes > Kitasatosporales > Streptomycetaceae > Streptomyces > Streptomyces sp. NPDC096152. Next base: position 391,894 of record NZ_JBIWFW010000007.1, read on the forward strand.
CATGAACGTGTTCATCAACGACGTGCCGCCGGAGCGCGCGGCCGAGCGACTGCGAGAGGTAGCGAGTTGATGAGCGGGAAGTACCTGGTGACGGGCGGCGCGGGTTACGTCGGCAGCGTGGTGGCCCAGCATCTGCTGGAGGCCGGCCACGAGGTCACCGTCCTGGACAACCTCTCCACCGGCTTCCGCGAGGGCGTCCCGGCCGGTGCCGCCTTCGTCGAGGGCGACATCCGCGACGCCGCGAAGTGGCTGGACCCCTCCTACGACGCGGTGCTGCACTTCGCCGCGTTCTCGCAGGTCGGCGAGTCGGTCGTCAAGCCGGAGAAGTACTGGGACAACAACGTCGGCGGCACCATGGCGCTGCTCGGCGCGATGCGCGAGGCGGGCGTGCGCACGCTGGTCTTCTCCTCCACGGCGGCCACCTACGGCGAACCGGAGCAGGTCCCGATCGTCGAGACCGCGCCGACGAGGCCGACCAACCCCTACGGCGCCTCCAAGCTCGCCGTCGACCACATGATCACCGGCGAGGCCGCCGCGCACGGCCTCGGCGCGGTCTCGCTGCGCTACTTCAACGTGGCCGGCGCCTACGGCGCGCAGGGCGAGCGGCACGACCCCGAGTCGCACCTCATCCCCCTGGTCCTCCAGGTCGCCCAGGGCCGCCGCGACGCGATCTCCGTCTTCGGCGACGACTACCCGACCCCGGACGGCACCTGCGTCCGCGACTACATCCACGTCGCGGACCTCGCCGAGGCCCACCTGCTGGCCCTGAAGGCCGCCACCCCCGGCGAGCACCTGATCTGCAACCTCGGCAACGGCAACGGCTTCTCCGTCCGCGAGGTGATCGAGACGGTCCGCCGGGTCACCGGCCACCCCGTCCCCGAGGTCGTGGCCCCGCGCCGCGGCGGCGACCCGGCGGTGCTGGTCGCCTCCGCGGGGGCCGCCCGCGACAAGCTCGGCTGGAACCCGTCCCGCGCGGACCTCGCGGGTATCGTCGCGGACGCCTGGGAGTTCGCGCAGAAGATCGCAAGGGAGCAGTAGTGGGGGCACAGCAGGTGCGGGACGGCTTCGTCGGGCTGTACGGAGCCGAACCGGAGGGAGTCTGGGCGGCGCCCGGCCGGGTCAACCTGATCGGCGAGCACACCGACTACAACGACGGCTTCGTGATGCCGTTCGCGCTGCCGCACGTCACGGTCGCCGCGGTCTCCCGCCGCACCGACGGCCTGCTGCGGCTGCACTCGGCGGACATCGGCGGCGGGACGGCGGCCCCCGTCGAACTGCGCGTCGACGAGCTGGCCCCCGAGTCCGACCGGGACTGGACGGCGTACCCGGCGGGCGTGGTGTGGGCGCTGCGCGAGGCCGGCCACGCGGTGACCGGCGCGGACGTGCACCTGGCGTCGACCGTGCCGGCCGGTGCCGGGCTGTCCTCGTCGGCGGCCCTGGAGGTCGTCGTCGCCCTCGCCCTGAACGACCTGTTCGAGCTGGGTCTGCGGGGCTGGCAGCTGGCCCGCCTGTGCCAGCGCGCGGAGAACGTCTACGTCGGCGCCCCCACCGGGATCATGGACCAGACGGCGTCCGCCTGCTGCGCCGAGGGGCACGCCCTCTTCCTCGACACCCGCGACCTCGCGCAGAAGCAGATCCCCTTCGACCTGGCCGCCGAGGGGATGCGCCTGCTGGTCGTCGACACCCGCGTCAAGCACGCCCACAGCGACGGCGAGTACGGCAAGCGGCGCGCGGGCTGCGAGAAGGGCGCGGCCCTGCTCGGCGTGGACGCCCTGCGCGACGTGCCGTACGCGGAACTGGACGCGGCGCTCGGCCGGCTGGGCGACGAGGAGGAGGTCCGCCGCCTGGTGCGGCACGTCGTCACCGAGGACGAGCGGGTCGAGCGGGTGGTGTCCCTGCTGGAGTCGGGTGACACCCGCGCCATCGGCCCCGTCCTGACCGAGGGCCACCTCTCGCTGCGGGACGACTTCCGCATCTCCTGCCCGGAGCTGGACCTGGTCGTCGACACCGCGAACGCCTCCGGCGCCCTGGGCGCCCGCATGACCGGCGGCGGCTTCGGCGGCTCGGCGATCGTGCTGGCCGAGGAGACCGACGTGCCGGCGATCACCAAGGCGGTCGAAGAGGCCTTCGCCACGGCCGGCTTCACCACCCCGCGCGTCTTCGAGGCAGTGCCGTCCGCGGGAGCCCGCCGCCTCACCTGACCCACGACGTACCACCGGCCCCGGAAGCGTGACCGCCCACGCCCCGGGGCCGACGCCGTCCCGTACGCGGCCGGTGAAAGGCGTCAGACCGCCGCCCAAGCGGAACCGATACCATCACTTGCTCCGGACGCCGGCCGGTGAACGGGGAGAGGGGCAAGGGCATGGCGGACCGCCTGGTCGTCGACGGCGACGAACTCGCGCACTTCATGAAAATGCTGAAGGCGTCGGGCACTTCGCTGAAGGGGGTGCGCAAGGCACTCGGCGACGCGACCGTCACCGGTCTGGGAACGGACGATCTGGACTCGGCGTGCGAGGACTTCCAGGAGGACTGGAAGTACGGCACGGAGCAGATCGGCGAGCAGACGGAGGACCTGGCCAAGATCATCGGTCAGAGCAAGGACAGCTACCGCGAGGTGGACAAGGCGCTGGAGGAGGCGCTGCGCAAGGGCGGGCACGGCAAGGGAGCGGGCAGGAAGTGACCGTCACTCCCGGCGTCGAACCGTCGCCCTACCCCGGCTCCGCCGCCCGCCGCAACGGTGACCTTCCGCAGGGCCTGAAGTCGGCCCCGCACATCCCCAACCCCGGCTATCCCCACCTGGGCTTCAACCCCGTCCCGGGCAGCACCGACACGGTCCACGACCTGGGCAGGAAGCTCGCGAACTGCGCGAAGGTCCTGGAGGAGACCCACGGCCTGGTCACCAGGCTGATGGACGGCAGCTACTGGCAGGGCGACGCGGCCGTCGCCTTCCGGGAGCAACTCGACGGCGGGCCGCTCCCGCTCAACCTGAAGAACGCCGCCCACTCGCTGCGCAAGGCGGCCCGTCAACTCGACCGCTGGGAGAGCGAACTCGACGACTTCCAGCGCCGCGCCAAGCGCCTGGAGGAACAGGCGAAGGAGGCGCAGGCCACGGTCGACGCGGCCAAGGGCCGCGCCCACAAGGCGAAGAACAGCCCCGACCTGCACAAGAAGGGCGCCGGCCACGACACGGCCCAGAAGACGCTGACCCACGCGAACACAGCGGTCGAAGAGGCGCAGTCCGACCTCGACAAGATCATCGCCCGGGCGAGGGAACTGGCCGAGGAACACGAGGACCGCGGCCGCCACCGAGCAGCCAAGATCCGCGACGCGACGAAGAAACTGGCCCCGCAGGAGCCGGGAGCGTGGGACAAGTTCACCGACTGGCTGGACGAGAACTTGCCCGACCTGCTCAGCGGCGTCGCAGCGATCCTGGGTGTCTTCGCCCTGTTCGCCACAGGGCCGCTCGCAGTTCCGCTCCTCATGCTGGCCGCTGGGGTGCTGAGCGGGTCTGCCCTCGTCCTGCGGCTCCAGGACGATGAGACGTGGGCCTCTTTGCGTGACGGAATCACCAAGGGTGAGCTCGACTCGGACTTCTGGGGCAACGCCATCTCCGTAGTCGGGGACGCGCTGGGCGTCGTGCCGGGGCTTGGCGCGGTCACCAAGGGGCTCCTGAAGACGCCTGAAGTGCTGAGCGCCGCTGCCCGGTCAGCGGATGAAGCCCTCACATTCGGGCAGAAAGCCGCTGCGGTTGGTTCTTCGATCCGTGAAGAGGCCTCCGCAATCGACGAAGCGCCGAGTCTGCTCGAACGAGTCAACGTCTTCGGCGCGCGCACTGAAGACGTCCTGCCGAGGGTGGAGACTGCCTCGACGTGGCTCGGGGCCGGTACGGCCGTGTACGGGGTGGCCGGCAGCCTCTACGACACACTGGACAGTGATGGCGCCAAGACCGTGACGTCCGTGGTGGACGGGGTGCGGACCGGAGCGGTCGATGCCCCTGCCGCCGCCGGCGTTCTCCATTTCCTCTTCAAAGGAGTGGCTGCCGCTTCATGACCACGGATACGTTCGTCATCGATCCGTCCGCCATGACGCCGGACGCGGACATCTGGTTCGCCCTGCCGGCGGGCTTCATTCCGCTGCCTTTCCAGGAACTCCTCAAGTCCGAGGAGGCTTCGGATGGTATGGATATCGGCCCGCGCTGGCCCCAAGCCATGCCGATGCTTCAGGCTCTCGGGGACTCCCAACGGGCCCTCGAATTTCTTCTGCCTGTCCGGCGCTTGTTCCAGGTCCTTGCACACAACGGCGTGCTGCACTGCTCGCTGGGGCTGCATCGCGATGACGGGGCAGACGAAGCCTTGCTGCCGTCATTGTTCACTCTCGGCTGGCAGGAGATCGCCTGGGCGCCGCGCCAAGTGACCGTCGCGCGCATCGCCGCCGGGACACACGATGCACGGCACGCTGAGGTCCTCGAACTGTCCTGCGGCCCCGCGTCGCTGGTGGTGACCACCCTGGACGCGCCGGCTGCCGGCTTGCCGCGCGATCTGCTTCAGGTCGCCGTGCACATTCCTTACCCCGAGGCCACGAAGCTGGCTGTTCTGACGCTTTCCGCACCGGCCGTACACCGCGCCGACCATTACTGTGATCTGCTCCGGGAGACAGCCCGCATGGTCACCTTCGAGAACCCGTTGCCCGTGAACCTGCAAGGGGAGGCGTGACCTTGGAACCGCTACAGCACCCCAGAGGCCCCCAGCCGGGTTGGGATGATCCCGGCACGCGTCGTGCTTGCGGGAAGCTGCTCGGCTTCGCCGTTCTGGGGCAGGTTCTCTGGCCCGCGGTGGCGGTCGGTGCCTTCGTCCTCATGATTCTCACGGGGCGTTGGTCGATGTGGTTCCTGCTGCCTCTGGCTCTGTACGCCCTCTACCGCACGCTGCTTCAGCGGCAGTACATCGTTGCGGCCCTGCAGACGCGTCGCGTCCTGAAGGTGTATCCGTGGCGGGCGCACACGACTCCGGAGAGCGGCATCGGGCAGATCCCTCGAGCGAAATCCGGAGACGTCTGGCTGGCGTTTCCCGACCCGGACCAGCCCGGCGGTGTCGTCCGGATGATCCTTCACGGGCACGCGCGGTCCGTCTGGTGGCGGCGCCGCCTCGGGCGGGGCTACGAGACGGAGAAGACCTCTCAGGTGGCCGAGGTGTGGTTCGCGGGCGACCCGCGGTTCGCCGGTGTCGTCGCGGTGCCGGGGCCTCGGCGTCTTTTCCTGCTCTATCAGCTCTCCTCCGGCAACTCCTTCGCGGAGAGCGAGCGGAACCCCTCGCCGGAGGCCGTGGTCCTGGCCCGCCGCGCCGGGGTGCGCGGCACCGGCTGACCCAGCGCGGGGTCCGTAGCCACCGACCGAACCGACCACAGCCCATCGACGTGATGTGGCGAAGACGAAGGCGAACGCGAACGCACGCGCCGCATGCTACGGCTTCCTCGGCGTCGTCGCCGCGCCCGGCCGGGGCGGCAAGGCGCCTAAATCGGCTTCATGTCCTGGGCCGGCGTGCGGTGTTCCACAGCCGTCGAACCCCAGGTGAGACGGGGCGGCCGCGGGCGTCGAGGGCTCTGACCCTCACCCCAGTCGCTTCGTCAGGGTGTACTCCGTCAGTCCCGGGGGATAGTCCGGGATCACGCAGACCACGTCGTAGCCGTGGCGCCGGTAGAAGTCGGGGGCCTGGAAGTCCCAGGTCTCCAGGCGGGCCGCCGTGCAGCCGCGTTCGGTGCGGGAGAGGTGCTCCGCGTGGGACAGGAGGTGGGAGCCGAGGCCCGCGCCGCGGTGGCGTGCGTCGACCCAGAGGTAGGTCACGTGCAGCCAGGTCGCCCAGGTGTGGCCCACGAGGCCGCCGGCGAGCGCGCCGGAGTCGTCCGACGCCCAGACGTGCAGCGGCACCTCGCGTCCCCCGGCCGTTCCGCGCAGCGCGGCGAGCACCGGGGACGCCGCCGTGTTCGTGTCCCGGAGGCGGGAGCGGAGAAGATCGCGCCGGTCTTTGTCGACTTCTGCCTCAATACGAAACATGCGGCACACCCTAAACGCGCTCGGCGGCCAGTTCTGCGAATTGCCTTCCCCTCCTGGCCACCGTCCGTACTCTGTGGAGCAGCACCGGTGGGGGCCGGTGCCGATCAGGGGGCGAGACAGTCGGGTACGACGCCCGAAGTGGGGGTAACTGTTCCGCATGGCGGCGGCCGTGCGGTCGTGGCCGCCCCGGGCGTCGTGCCGGCGCCGGTCGGCGTTCTCCGGACGTTGGGGATCCCCTGCTCTGCGAGGAGCGTGGGGAAGGGGGTTTTCAGTGGTTCGCATCCGAGTCCTGGTCGTCGACGACCACCGCATCTTCGCCGAGTCGCTCGCCGCCGCCCTGGCCGCCGAGCCCGACGTCGACGTCGCCGCGGCAGGCTCCGGCCCGGCGGCGCTGCGCTGCATGGAGCGGGCGGCCGCCGAGGGCCGCAGGTTCGACGTGCTGCTCGTCGACGCCGACCTCGGCGGCAACGTGCCCGGCGGACGGCCCGCGGTCCCGGTGCAGGAGGGCAACGCCGACGGTCTGGTCGACGGGATCTCCCTGGTGGCCGGGGTGCGCGGGGCCCAGCCCGCGGTGCGGACCGTGGTGCTCGCGGAGAAGGACGACCCCCGGCGGGCGGCGCTCGCCCTGCAGGCCGGCGCCTCGGGCTGGGTGGCCAAGGACTGCTCGCTGTCCCGGCTGCTGACGGTCATCCGGGGCGTGCTGCGCGACGAGACCCATCTGCCGCCGGCGCTGCTCACCGGCGTACTGCGCGAACTGACCGCCGCGCGCAAGCACCGCACCGACAGCGAGCGCCTGGTGGAGTCGCTCACCCCGCGGGAGCGGGAGGTGCTGCGCTGCATGGTCGCCGGGCTCGGCCGCAAGGCCGTCGCCGAGCGGCTCTATCTGTCCCCGCACACCGTGCGCACCCACATGCAGAACGTGCTGGGCAAGCTGGGCGTGCACTCCACCCTCGCCGCCGTCGCCCTCGCCCGCCGGGCCGGGGTCGGTCCGGCCGACCTAGCCGGGGATGTTGTCGAACGGGGCGGTCAACTGGCGTAGCAGCGCCGCCAGTTCGGCGCGCTGTGCGGTCGACAGCTCACCGAGGATCGCCCGCTCCTGGGCGAGCAGCCCGGCCAGCGCCTGGTCCGCGCGGTCGCGGCCCTCGTCCGTGAGGCGGACCAGCACCCCGCGCCGGTCGCTGGGGTCGGGCAGCCGTTCCACCAGGCTCTTCTTCGCCAGACGGTCGATACGGTTGGTCATCGTGCCCGAGGTGACCAGGGTCTGGGTCAGCAGCTGTCCGGGCGAGAGCTGGTACGGCGATCCCGCGCGCCTGAGCGCCGTCAGCACGTCGAACTCCCACGGCTCCAGGCTGTGCTCGGAGAAGGCCAGCCGGCGCGCGCGGTCCAGGTGCCGGGCCAGTCTGCTCACCCGGCTGAGCACCTCGAGCGGTTCCACGTCGAGGTCCGGGCGCTCCCGGCGCCACGCCGCGACCAGCCGATCGACCTCGTCCTCCATGTCGATCAGTGTAGTGGTTGTGTCGACGTGAAGTCTCTTGATGTCGATTCTCTTGACGTCGAGATATATTCGGGGGAGAGTGGTGATCGTCGTGGTGCGCGCACCGGGCGTACCGCACCGGGCGCGCCGCGGACGCCCAGCACCTCGAGGAGACGCCATGCCCGCCCACGCCACCGCCTGGGACCCCGCCCAGTATCTGCGTCACGCCGGCCACCGCGCCCGTCCCTTCACCGACCTCCTCGCCCGCGTCCCCGGCCTCCCCGGCGACCCGCCCCGCATCGCCGACCTCGGCTGCGGGCCCGGCAACGTCACCGCGCTCCTCGCCGACCGCTGGCCCACCGCCCGCATCACCGGCTACGACAACGCGCCCGAGATGCTCGACAGGGCCCACGTCGACCACGAGGGCCCCACCCCGGGCGGCGGCCGCCTGGACTTCGCGCCCGCCGACGCCCGCACCTGGAACCCCGCCGAGCCCTGCGACCTGATCGTCTCCAACGCCACGCTCCAGTGGGTGCCCGGACACGCCGGTCGCTTCGCCGACTGGATCGCGGCCCTGACCCCCGGCGGCACCTTCGCCTTCCAGGTGCCCGGCAACTTCTCCGCCCCCAGCCACACGCTCATGCGCGAACTCGCGCACTCCGCCCGCTGGCGGGACCGCCTGGCCGGCACCCTGCGCCACGACGACGCCGTGCTCGCGCCGCGGACCTACCTGGAGAGGCTGACCGGTCTCGGCTGCGCGGCGGACGTGTGGGAGACGACGTACGTCCATCTGCTCCAGGGCGAGGACCCGGTCCTGGACTGGGTGAAGGGCACCGGCCTGCGCCCGGTCCTCACCGCGCTCGCCGACGACCCGGAGGCCGGGGAGCAGTTCCTCGCCGAATACCGCTCGGCCCTGCGCGAGGCCTACCCGACCGGCCCGCACGGCACCCCGTTCCCCTTCCGCCGCATCTTCGCGGTGGCCACGAAGGAGGGCTAACCGATGATCGCCGCCGTCGACCACGTCCAGCTCGCCGCCCCGCCAGGCTCGGAGGACCGGCTGAGGGCGTACTACACCGACGTCCTCGGCATGACCGAGATCCCCAAGCCGCCGGTCCTGGCGGCACGCGGAGGGTGCTGGTTCCGGGCCGGGACCGTGCAGCTGCACCTGGGCGTCGAGCAGGACTTCCGCCCCGCCCGGAAGGCCCACCCGGGGCTGCGCGTGACGGGCATCGAGGCGTACGCGGCCCGTCTGGAGGCCCGGGGCGCGAAGGTCACCTGGGACGACGGCCTGCCGGGCCACCGCCGTTTCTACTCCGAGGACCCGGTGGGCAACCGGCTGGAGTTCCTCCAGCCGGCCGGCTGACGCCAGGAGGGCGTGCGGCCCAGCTGGGTGACCAGGATGTGGATCACGTCCTGCTCGATGGCGTACAGAACCCGGTGGTCGCCGACGCGCAGGCGGCGGAGGTCTGGCGACCCGTACGGCGTCGACCCCGCCGGACGAGGGTCGTCGGCCAGTTTGTCGATGGTGTGCAGGACCACGGCGAGGCCGCTCGGGTCCTCCGCCAGGAATCGTGCGGCCGCGTCGAGGGCGTGCGGCTCGAAGAAGATCTCGTAGGTCACCGCTGTTGGAGCCCCAGTCGCCTGCGCGCCTCCGCCATCGGGATGCCCGGTTCCAGTGCTCCCTCCGCCTTGCGCCGCTGGTAGTGGGCGACGGCCAGAGCGTCTTCCAGATCCTCTATCACCTGCGGAGACACGAGAAGCGCGGCCACGTGCCCGTGATCGGTGAGCGCGATCGTCTCGCGGCTGTGGGCGGCGCGGCGGACGAGGTCGCCGAGCTGGGAACGGGCGGCGCTGATCGCAATCTCAGTCATGGCCCGAATCGTGCCACAAGGTTAATCTTGCGGTCTATTGATTCCACTCCGCGGAGTGGCGTCAGTTCTTGCGGTGGCCTATCAGACGCGGCTTCTGCTCCAGGCCGTCCAGGCCGTGCCAGGCCAGGTTCACCAGGTGGGCGGCGACCTCCGCCTTCTTCGGGCGGCGGACGTCCAGCCACCACTGACCGGTCAGGGCGACCATGCCGACCAGGGCCTGGGCGTAGAGCGGGGCCAGCTTCGGGTCGAAGCCGCGGCTCTTGAACTCGCGGCCCAGGATGTCCTCCACCTGGGTCGCGATGTCGGAGATCAGCGAGGCGAAGGAACCCGTCGACTGGGGGATGGGGGAGTCGCGGACCAGGATGCGGAAGCCGTCCGTGTACTCCTCGATGTAGTCCAGCAGCGCGAAGGCCGCCTGCTCGCACAGCTCGCGGGGGTGGCCGGCGGTCAGCGAGCCGGTCACCATGTCCAGCAGGCGCCGCATCTCGCGGTCCACCACCACCGCGTACAGGCCCTCCTTGCCGCCGAAGTGCTCGTACACCACCGGCTTCGACACCCCGGCCTTCGCCGCGATCTCCTCCACCGACGTGCCCTCGAAGCCCTTCGCCGCGAACAGGGTGCGACCGATCTCCAGCAGCTGCTGGCGGCGCTCGGCACCGGTCATCCGGGTGCGACGCGCGCGCCGCGGCTTGTCATTGCTGGGGGTACTGGAGTCGGTCGCCACGGCGACCATCATGCCGCCTCGGCGGTCTCCTTCCGGCGCCGGGAGCCGCCTTCCCGGTCCTTCCGGCGGGAATCGATACGCGAGCGTGACGGCCAGCGCACGTCGTACGCCCACCCGAGCCGCTCGCACCAGCGGATGATCCGGGCGGAGGAGTCCAGCTGCCCCCGCTCCACCCCGTGCCGGGCGGAGGTCGGGTCGGCGTGGTGCAGGTTGTGCCAGGACTCGCCGCACGACAGGACCGCCAGCCACCACACGTTGCCCGAGCGGTCCCGCGACTTGAACGGGCGCTTGCCGACCGCGTGGCAGATCGAGTTGATCGACCACGTCACGTGGTGCAGCAGCGCGACCCGCACCAGCGAGCCCCAGAAGAACGCGGTGAACGCACCCCACCACGACATCGTCACCAGACCGCCGATCAGCGGCGGCAGCGCCAGCGACACCACCGTCCACAGCACGAACTGGCGGGAGATCGTGCGCAGCGTCCGGTCATTGATCAGGTCCGGCGCGTACTTCTCCTGCGGCGTCTGCTCCTCGTCGAACATCCAGCCGAGATGTGCCCACCACAGGCCCTTCATCAGCGCCGGGACCGTCTCGCCGTACCGCCACGGCGAGTGCGGGTCGCCCTCGTGGTCGGAGAACCGGTGGTGCTTGCGGTGGTCCGCGACCCAGCGGACCAGGGGGCCCTCCACGGCCAGCGAGCCCATGATCGCCAGCGCGATCTTCAGGGGCCGCTTCGCCTTGAAGGAACCGTGCGTGAAGTGCCGGTGGAAACCGATCGTGATGCCGTGGCAGCCCAGGAAGTAGAAGAAGACCAGCAAACCGAGGTCCAGCCAGCTCACTCCCCACCCCCAGGCCAGCGGCACCGCCGCCAGCAGGGCGAGGAACGGAACGGTGATGAACAGCAGCAGCGTGATCTGCTCGATCGAACGCTTCTGCTCGCCGCCCAGGGTCGCGGACGGCAGCGCGGTGTCGGTCGCCTTCGGGGCGTCGTCGATCACATCGGAGCTTGTGGTCATGGGCGTCCCCTGTGGGATCGAGGGTAGAGACAGGCTCAGGTGTCGAAGGGGGCGCGGAACCAGCCGCCTCCCTACGGTTCCGTAACCTACGGCGTCGTAAGTATGGCAGTGCCACGCCGCGCGGCAAGAGCCCGCGAGCCTGCGCCTCCCGGTCGACACCTAGACTTGGAATCGGTCGGACAGCGCGGTCCGCTCTGATTTCTTCCCGGATGCCCCCCTCTCATGCGGCACCCGCCGCGCGGGCGTGGCCACCGGGTTCCCCTCCCGGACGAGCTTCAACACTGCAAGGAGCCGCACCTGTGAGCAGTGCCGACGACCAGACGACGACCAGCAGCGAGCTGCGCGCCGACATCCGCCGACTGGGTGACCTCCTCGGTGAGACCCTCGTCCGGCAGGAGGGCCCCGAGCTCCTCGACCTGGTCGAAAAGGTCCGCCGCCTCACCCGTGAGGACGGCGAGGCCGCCGCCGAGCTGCTGCGCGGCACCGAACTGGAGACCGCGGCCAAGCTGGTCCGCGCCTTCTCCACCTACTTCCACCTGGCCAACGTCACCGAGCAGGTCCACCGCGGCCGCGAGCTGCGCGCCCGGCGCGCCGCCGAGGGCGGCCTGCTCTCCCGCACGGTCGACCGCCTCAAGGACGCCGACCCCGAACACGTACGCCAGACGGTCGAGCACCTCAACGTCCGCCCCGTGTTCACGGCCCACCCCACCGAGGCCGCGCGCCGGTCGGTCCTCAACAAGCTCCGGCGCGTCGCCGCGCTCCTGGAGACCCCGGTCATCGACTCCGACCGCCGCCGCCACGACGTCCGGCTGGCGGAGAACATCGACCTCGTCTGGCAGACCGACGAACTGCGCGTCGTCCGCCCCGAGCCCGCCGACGAGGCCCGCAACGCGATCTACTACCTCGACGAACTCCACGCCGGCGCCGTCGGCGACGTCCTGGAGGACCTCACCGCCGAGCTGGAGCGAGTCGGGGTCAAGCTGCCCGACCACGTCCGCCCCCTCACCTTCGGCACCTGGATCGGCGGCGACCGCGACGGCAACCCCAACGTGACCCCGCAGGTCACCTGGGACGTGCTGATCCTCCAGCACGAGCACGGCATCAACGACGCACTCGACATGATCGACGAGCTGCGCGGCCTGCTCTCCCAGTCGATCCGCTACACCGGCGCCACCGACGAGCTCCTGACCTCCCTCGACGCCGACCTCGAACGCCTGCCCGAGATCAGCCCCCGCTACAAGCGCCTCAACGCCGAGGAGCCCTACCGGCTCAAGGCCACCTGCGTCCGGCAGAAGCTCGAGAACACCAAGCAGCGCCTGGCCAAGGGCACCCCGCACGAGCCCGGCCGCGACTACCTCGGCACCACCGAACTCATCGACGACCTACGCGTCATCCAGACCTCCCTGCGCGCCCACCGCGGCGAGCTGTTCGCCGACGGCCGCCTCAACCGCACCCTCCGCACCCTCGCCGCGTTCGGCCTCCAGCTCGCCACCATGGACGTCCGCGAACACGCCGACGCCCACCACCACGCCCTCGGCCAGCTCTTCGACCGGCTCGGCGAGGAGTCCTGGCGCTACGCCGACATGCCCCGCGAGTACCGCGCCAAGCTGCTCGCCAAGGAACTGCGCTCCCGCAGGCCGCTCGCCCCCAGCCCCGCCCCCGTCGACGCGGCCGGCGCCAAGACCCTCGGCGTCTTCCAGACGGTCAAGCGGGCCCTGGAGGTCTTCGGACCCGAGGTCATCGAGTCGTACATCATCTCCATGTGCCAGGGCGCCGACGACGTCTTCGCCGCCGCCGTCCTCGCCCGCGAGGCCGGACTGCTCGACCTGCACGCCGGCTGGGCCAAGATCGGCATCGTGCCGCTGCTGGAGACCACCGAGGAGCTCAAGGCCGCCGACACCATCCTCGAGGACATGCTCTCCGACCCGTCCTACCGGCGCCTGGTCGCGCTGCGCGGGGACGTCCAGGAGGTCATGCTCGGCTACTCCGACTCCTCCAAGTTCGGCGGCATCACCACCTCCCAGTGGGAGATCCACCGAGCCCAGCGCCGCCTGCGCGACGTCGCCCACCGCTACGGAGTCCGCCTGCGCCTCTTCCACGGCCGCGGCGGCACCGTCGGCCGCGGCGGAGGCCCCACCCACGACGCGATCCTCGCCCAGCCCTGGGGCACCCTGGAAGGCGAGATCAAGGTCACCGAGCAGGGCGAGGTCATCTCCGACAAGTACCTCATCCCCTCCCTCGCCCGGGAGAACCTGGAACTGACCGTCGCGGCGACGCTGCAGGCCTCCGCCCTGCACACCGCCCCCCGCCAGTCCGACGAGGCCCTCGCCCGCTGGGACGCCGCCATGGACGTCGTCTCCGACGCCGCCCACGCCGCCTACCGCCGCCTCGTCGAGGACCCCGACCTGCCGACGTACTTCCTCGCGTCCACGCCGGTGGACCAGCTCGCCGACCTCCACCTGGGCTCCCGGCCCTCCCGCCGCCCCGGCTCCGGCGTCTCGCTCGACGGCCTGCGCGCCATCCCGTGGGTGTTCGGCTGGACCCAGTCCCGGCAGATCGTCCCCGGCTGGTTCGGCGTCGGCTCCGGCCTGAAGGCGCTGCGCGAGACCGGCCTCGACACCGTGCTCGACGAGATGCACGAGCAGTGGCACTTCTTCCGCAACTTCATCTCCAACGTCGAGATGACCCTCGCCAAGACCGACCTGCGCATCGCCCAGCACTACGTCGACACCCTCGTCCCGGACGACCTCAAGCACGTCTTCGACACCATCCGGGCCGAACACGAACTCACCGTCCGCGAGGTCCTGCGCATCACCGGCGAGAAGGAACTGCTCGACGCCACGCCGGCGCTCCGGCAGACCTTCTCCATCCGGGACGCCTACCTCGACCCGATCTCCTACCTCCAGGTCGCCCTGCTCAAGCGGCAGCGCGACGCGGCCGCCGCCGGCGAGGAGGCCGACCCGCTGCTGTCCCGGGCCCTGCTGCTCACCGTCAACGGCGTCGCCGCCGGCCTGCGCAACACCGGCTGACACCCGGACACCGTAGGGCGAGGGCCCCCGCTCCGGCACGGAGCGGGGGCCCTCGCCCTACGGGAGCCCGTCAGCCCCGGCGGACCGCACGCCGCCGGAACATCAGATAACCGCCCGCCGCGAGCAGCGCGGCCGCCGCGGCCGACAGCGCCCCCACCGGGGCACCGGCACCGGTCTCGGCAAGATCGCCCGCACCGCCCTGGGGCGACGGCGACGACGACACGGCCGCCCCCGCACCGGCGGACGCCGACGGCGAGGCCGCGGAACCGGCCGGCACGGAAGCGCCCGCCGACACGGACGCGCCGACCGACACCGACGCGCCCACCGAAACGGACGCCGACGGCCCGCCCGACGCCGCGCAGTCCGTCCAGAACACCTTCTGCTTCGCGGCACCGTTCTCGCCGTCGAAGTTCCAGAACAGCTTGTAGTGCCCGTCCGGCAGCGACAGGTCCGGCGTCCGCCCGGCGCCCGCGGCGTCCAGCACGATCGACCCGGACTTCACCTCGACGCCCTTGGCCGCGGCCGTCGGAGCCCACGCCTCGATGTGCCAGGCCACCCGCTGCCCACCGTCGAAGCCGAACGCGTCGAGGTAGAACGAGCACACGTGCGGCTCGTTGCGGCGCGCCTCGGCGCCGGTCGCCGCGTCGTGGATCTTCACGGTGCCGTTGTCACCGGGAGGCGAGGCGGGAGCGGCGTGAGCGGCCGGAACGGCCACGACCGCCGCACAGACGCCAGCGGTCAGCGCGCCGGCGCGAATCAGGGTACGCATGGAGAAGTCCCTCTTCGGGAAGCGAAAGGAAAGTGTGGAGGGGGCGGTTCAGCTTCCAATCACCACTGACCACCGGTCAATCACGAACCGGGAACGCTTGGAACCCGCACAGACGTGGAGGTCGCCCCCACGCGGTCAAAGCGCCACGAACGCCGCCGTCAGCAACGCCAGCCCCGTCCCCGCCAGCGCCCACGCCACCCGCGTCCGCCGCAGCCCGCCCCCCACCACGACCGACGCCAGCAGCAGCGCCCCGCCCAGCGGCACCCAGGCATACAGCACCCCCGCCGGACCCGAGCGCACCACCTCGTCCGTACCCGGCTTCACGATCACCGCGTACGTACCGCCCCTGCGCACCGTCACCGTCTGCGTGATCACGACCCGGCCCCGCGGCGTCGAACCCGGCGACACCGGCGTGTACCGACCACTGCACGCGCCCTCGCCGCAGCGCACCACCGTGACCGTGCCGTGCTCCCGCCCCTTGGTCAGCATCACATGCTGCGCGGTCCCCCACGACGCCCACACACCCGCGATCAGGATCAACGCCGCGACCGTGCCCATCGCCGCGACCCGACCGAGCCGGAGCGCGGCGGCCGAGGCCTGACGGGAGCGGGTGACGGTGGCGGGCATGGCCGGGATCATTGGCCATACCGTCGCACCCGGTCAACTCACAAGGCGGACAAGTCAGGAGTTGTACGAGCTCTGCGCCCGCTCCAGCCCCTCCGACACCAGACACTCCACCGCATCCGCCGCCCGGTCCACGAAGTAGTCCAGCTCCTTGCGCTCCCCCGACGAGAAGTCCTTCAGCACGAAGTCCGCCACCTGCATCCGGCCCGGCGGACGCCCGATCCCGAACCGCACCCGGTGATAGTCAGCACCCATCGCCTTCGTCATCGACTTCAGACCGTTGTGCCCGTTTTCGCCGCCCCCCAGCTTCAACCGCAGCATGCCGTAGTCGATGTCCAACTCGTCATGCACCGCCACGACATTCGCCACCGGCACCTTGTAGAAGTCCCGCAGCGCGGTCACCGGACCCCCCGACAGGTTCATGAACGACATCGGCTTCGCCAGCACCACCCGCCGGCCCGCCGGCCCCGGCGGCCCGATCCGGCCCTCCACCACCTGCGCCTGCGCCTTCTGCGCCCGCTTGAACCTCCCCCCGATCCGCTCGGCCAGCAGATCCACCACCATGAACCCCACGTTGTGCCGGTTCATGGCGTACTCCGGCCCCGGATTGCCGAGGCCGACGATCAGCCACGGGACATTCGCGGGAGTGGTCACGTCCACATCTCCTCGATACGCGCCAGCCGCTGCCCCCGACGGGAACAGCGGCTGACAGAAACGACGACGGTCAGGCTCAGGCCTCGGCGCCGGCCTCTTCGCCCTCGACGGCCTCTTCGCCCTCGCCCTCCGGGGCCTCCTCGATCTGGGCCTGCAGGACCTGCAGCACCACAGCGTCCTCGTCCACGGCCAGGGTCACACCGCTGGGCAGCTTGATGTCCTTGGCGTGGACCGAGGCACCGGCCTCCAGACCCTCCACGGAAACCGTCACCTGCTCCGGGATGTGCGTGGCCTCGGCCTCGACCGGCAGCGCGGCCAGCACGTGCTCCAGCAGGTTGCCACCCGGGGCCAGCTCACCCTCGGCCTGCACCGGGATCTCGACCGTGACCTTCTCGCCGCGCTTGACCAGCAGCAGGTCCACGTGCTCCAGGAAACCCTTCAGCGGGTCACGCTGCACGGCCTTCGGGATCGCCAGCTCGTTCGCCTTGCCGTCGATGTCCAGGGAAATCAGGACGTTCGGCGTACGCAGCGCCAGCAGCAGCTCGTGGCCCGGCAGCGTCACGTGCAGCGGGTCCGAGCCGTGCCCGTACAGCACACCCGGAACCTTGTCCTCACGACGGATACGGCGCGCGGCACCCTTGCCGAACTCGGTGCGCGTCGCGGCGGAGATCTTCACCTCGGACATGCTCTTCACTCCTCGCAGAAATTAAGGGGACTGGTCACCCGGCCACACGAACGGCCTGCTACGAAGAGCGCGTCGATAACGGACCACCGCATCCGCCGGAACAACGGAAACGGCCTCCCTCGCCGAGCAACTGGAGCAGTCTACTCGGCAAAGGAGGCCGAACCCAAAACGATCTACAGCGATCTACAGCGACCGACGGCGATCAGTCACGCCCCACCACAGCGACCGTCACTGCTCGTCGAACAGGCTCGTCACCGAACCGTCCTCGAACACCTCACGCACCGCACTCGCGATCGTCGGCGCGATCGACAACACCGTGATCTTGTCCAGCTCCAGCTCACCCGGCGTCGGCAGCGAGTTCGTGAACACGAACTCGCTCACCTTCGAATTCTTCAACCGGTCCGCCGCCGGACCCGACAGCACACCGTGCGTCGCCGTCACGATCACGTCCTCCGCACCATGCGCGAACAACGCGTCCGCGGCCGCGCAGATCGTGCCACCGGTGTCGATCATGTCGTCCACCAGCACACAGATACGGCCCTTCACATCACCCACGACCTCGTGCACCGTGACCTGGTTCGCCACGTCCTTGTCCCGGCGCTTGTGCACGATCGCCAGCGGCGCGCCCAGCCGGTCGCACCAGCGGTCCGCCACCCGCACCCGGCCGGCGTCCGGAGACACCACCGTCAGCTTCGAACGGTCCACCTTGTGACCCACATAGTCCGCCAGCAGCGGCAGCGCGAACAGATGATCCACCGGACCGTCGAAGAACCCCTGGATCTGATCCGTGTGCAGATCCACCGCGAGAATCCGGTCCGCACCCGCCGTCTTCATCAGATCGGCGATCAGGCGCGCCGAGATCGGTTCACGCCCCCGGTGCTTCTTGTCCTGCCGCGCGTAACCGTAGAACGGCACGATCACCGTGATGGAGCGGGCCGACGCACGCTTCAACGCGTCGATCATGATCAACTGCTCCATGATCCACTTGTTGATGGGCGCCGTGTGGCTCTGGATCAGGAAACAGTCCGCGCCACGCGCCGACTCCTGATACCGCACATAGATCTCACCGTTGGCGAAGTCGAAGGCCTTCGTCGGGACAACCCCGATACCCAGCTCGTGAGCGATTTCCTCGGCAAGCTCGGGGTGGGCGCGGCCGGAGAAGAACATCAACTTCTTCTCGCCGGTCGTCTTGATCCCGGTCACAGCACTGTCTCCTCAGAGGTATTCACAGCTGGATGTCGAGAAGCCTCGTCAGCTGTCTGCGCGAAGCCGTCTCAGCTGGTGGGGTGCGGGTCGTGCACTTATCACGGTACGCCGTCCCAGACGTGCGTGATTCCCCTCAAGCCTCGCCCTCCGGCTCCCGGGACGCCGCCTCGGCCGCCTTCGCCGCCGCGCTCCCGGGCCGCTTACGAGCCACCCAACCCTCGATATTCCTTTGCTGACCACGGGCCACGGCCAGCGAACCCGGCGGCACGTCCCGCGTGATCACCGACCCCGCGGCGGTGTACGCACCGTCCCCGATCGTGACAGGAGCCACAAACATGTTGTCCGAACCGGTACGGCAGTGCGACCCCACCGTCGTGTGGTGCTTGTCCTGCCCGTCGTAGTTCACGAACACGCTCGCGGCACCGATGTTCGAGTACTCACCGATCGTCGCGTCACCGACGTACGACAGATGCGGCACCTTCGTGCCCTCACCGATCGACGCGTTCTTCGTCTCGACGTACGTACCGACCTTCGACTTCAGCCCCAGCCGCGTACCCGGACGCAGATACGCGAACGGCCCCACCGAGGCCTCCGCGCCGATCACCGCACCGTCCGAGACCGTGTTGTCCACCCGCGCCCCCCTGCCCACGCGCGTGTTCGTCAGCCGGCTGTTCGGCCCCACCACACATCCCTCACCCAGCTGCGTCGACCCGTGCAGCTGCGTCCCCGGCAGCACCGTCACGTCCTGCTCGAACGCCACCGTCACATCCACCCACGTGGTCGCCGGATCGACGACGGTGACACCCGCCAGCATCGCCTCCGTCAGCAGCCGGTCGTTGAGCGTCCGGCGCGCCTCGGCGAGCTGCACCCGGTTGTTGATCCCCGCGATCTCCCGGTGGTCCTCCGCAACACAGGCGCCCACCCGGTGCCCGGCCTCCCGCAGGATGCCGAGGACGTCCGTCAGGTACTCCTCGCCCTGGCTGTTGTCCGTCCGCACCTTGCCCAGCGCCTCGGCCAGCAGCCGCCCGTCGAACGCGAACACCCCGGAGTTGATCTCCCGGATCGCCCGCTGCGACTCCGTCGCGTCCTTGTGCTCCACGATCGCCGTCACGGCCCCCGAGGCCCCGTCGCGGACGATCCGGCCGTAGCCGGTCGCGTCCGGCACCTCGGCCGTCAGCACGGTGACGGCGTTGCCGTCCTCGGAGTGGGTCGCGGTCAGGCTCTGGAGAGTCCTGCCGGTCAGGAGCGGGGTGTCCCCGCAGACGACCACGACGGTCCCGTCCACGGACCCGCCGAGCTCCTCCAGCCCCATCCGTACGGCGTGCCCGGTGCCCTTCTGCTTCTCCTGCACCGCGGTCCGCGCCTGAGGGTCGACCTCGGCGAGATGCGCCGTGACCTTCTCCCGCGCGTGCCCGACCACCACGACGAGGTGCTCGGGCTTCAACTCACGGGCGGAGGCCAGCACATGACCGACCAGGGAGCGGCCGCAGATCTCGTGCAGGACCTTGGGTGTGGCCGACTTCATACGGGTGCCCTCACCCGCTGCGAGAACGACGACGGCTGCCGGGCGAATGGAGCTCACGGGATGCCCTTCGGCTTTTGGGTGGGGTGGAC
Organism: Streptomyces sp. NPDC096152; assembly: GCF_044763235.1. Lineage (NCBI taxonomy): Bacteria > Bacillati > Actinomycetota > Actinomycetes > Kitasatosporales > Streptomycetaceae > Streptomyces > Streptomyces sp. NPDC096152. Next base: position 411,609 of record NZ_JBIWFW010000007.1, read on the forward strand.
ATCCGCAGGATACCGGGGTGGTTCGCAGGGGAGACGAGAGCGGGCCCTGACTGGGAAGTCAGGGCCCGCATCGTGACAGCTCCCCCATCAGGATTTGAACCTGAACTTAAGGGACCAAAACCCTCAGTGCTGCCTGATTACACCATGGGGGATGGAAGCCGCCCTAACCGGACATTTGGTCAGGCCGTCGGGTCGGCACCCCACACTATGCCGCACCAAGACCCTTCGATGCGACGGTACAAGTCCGCGCCCTTCAGGACTTTGATCACGAGGCAGCCCCGATACGCGTCGCCGATGTTCTTGCGAACGGTCTTGGGGTTGTGCTTCTTGAGTGTTGTCTTGTTGAACGCCGAAGAGTCGGCGCCGACGAACTCGGCCCAGTACCGCTCGGCTCCGGCCACGTCCGCGCTCTCGTGGATCATGACGGTGAAGCGGAGACGCTCGCGTTCGATGCCGACCAGGTCGAGCCAGGCGAGGAACACCTTGATCACGCCCGGGTCGCTGTTTACGAACGTCACGCTCTCGCGGCGCTCGTACGGCTTGTCCTTGCTGCCCTCCGCCCAGTACAGGCTCACGCCCACCAGGAAGAGCTCGCGAGGCGAGAGGCTGCCGATCGCCCGCTTGGCCATCGCCTTCGTGCGCTGCCGCTCCTCGTCGCGGATGCGCAGTTTCTCCTCCCAGCCCTTCCGTGCGATGGCTGCCGCCTCCGCGGGGCTGCGCCTGCGCTCCGGCTTCGGCAGGTCCCGCACCCACAGTGACGCCGAGCTCCGTGAGCAGCCCAGCTCCGCCTCGATCCGGTCGTAGGTCCAGCCCTGGAGGCGCAGCTCGCGCGCCCTGGCGCGGAGGTCGTCCTTGGCGTTCGGGCGCTTCGTCCACGCCGGCGGCGGCTCCCCTTTCACCAGTTGATTGAGGATGTCGTTGTTGAAGACCTTCAGTTCGTCGCGGATCTGCCGAAGGCTGTACCCCTCGCGCCGCAGTGCCACCGCTTGATCCCGCAGCCTCTCGAAGTCCGCGTACTTGCTGTGTGAATGTGCCATGGGCATACCGTCCGGCCGGAATGGAGTGTTCCGGGGGTGAACAGGGCTGGTTCAGCGGTTCGAGGGATATCAGCTGGTTTTGCTGCTATTCGATTACGGAGTGTGGTGTGGGCCAGTAGCGGAAACTCGCCGGAAAAGCCGGGGGCGGCGCCCGTAGGCTGGAGGCATGACCACGACGGGGGAAGACCGCGCGGCGGCCGTGACCGGGCCGTGGTGGTGGGCGCGGTGGCGCAGTGCGGCGCTGGACGGGAGTCTCGCGCTGGTGTCCGCTCTGGAGTGCGGGGCGGAGGGGATTCCGTTCGCGCGGGACGCGGGGATCCCGGTGTCGGCGGGGATCGTGTTCGGTCTGGTGGCCGGGTCCGTGCTGCTGGTCCGGCGGCGGTGGCCGATCGCCGTCGTGCTGGTGTCGATCGCCGTCACGCCGGCCCAGATGGGTTTCCTGATGGGCATCGTCGGCCTGTACACGCTGGCGGCGTGCGAGTTGCCGCGTCGGATCATCGCGTCGCTGGCCGGGATGTCGCTGCTGGGCACGATGATCGTGACGTTCGTGCGGGCGCGGCAGGACATGGCGCGGGGGGATCTGACCCTGGGGGACTGGTTCGTGCCGTTCGCCGCCGTCACCACCTCGCTGGGGCTGACGGCTCCTCCTGTGCTGCTCGGGCTGTACGTCGGTGCGCGGCGCCGGCTGATGGAGAGTCTGCGGGAGCGGGCGGACAGCCTGGAGCGGGAGTTGCAGCTGCTGGCGGAGCGGGCCGAGGAGCGGGCGGAGTGGGCGCGGGGTGAGGAGCGGACGCGGATCGCGCGGGAGATGCACGACGTGGTCGCTCATCGGGTGAGTCTGATGGTGGTGCACGCGGCGGCGTTGCAGGCGGTGGCGCGCAAGGATCCGGACAAGGCGGTGAAGAACGCCGCGCTGGTGGGGGACATGGGGCGGCAGGCGTTGACCGAGTTGCGGGAGATGCTCGGGGTGCTGCGCAGTGGGGAGGGTCGGGGGCGGCGTGAGCCGGCGGCGGTGCCGCTTGTCGCGGTGGGTGTGGCGGCGGCTGCGGCGGCGTCCCGGGGTGCGGGTGAGGAGCCGGGTGCCGAGGGGCCGTGGTTGTCGGAGCTGGACGAGTTGATCGGGCAGTCGGCGGCGGCGGGGATGGTGGTGAACCTGTCGGTGGAGGGGGAGTCGCGGTCGTATGCGGCGGAGGTGGAGCAGACCGCGTACCGGGTGGTGCAGGAGGCGTTGACGAACGTCCACAAGCATGCGGCGGGGGCGAAGACGCGGGTGCGGTTGGCGCACCGGGTGTCGGAGATCGCGATGCAGGTGGAGAACGAGCCGCCGCCGGAGCCGGGGTCGGCGTCGGCCGCGCGGCTGCCGTCGGGGGGGAACGGTCTGCTCGGGATGAGGGAGCGGGTGGCGGCGCTGGGCGGGGTGTTCGTGTCGGGGCCGACGGATGCGGGGGGTTTTCGGGTGTCGGCGGTGATTCCGGCGTCGTAGGGCCGGTTGGTGGTTCAGCCTGCGGTCAGGCGGGTGGGTTCGGTGCCGGAGACGAGGGCGGTGAGGGCCTGGTCGATGTCGGGGCCGAGGTACCAGTCGCCGGTGTGGTCGAGGGCGTAGACGCGGCCTTCGGTGTCGATGGCGAGGAGGGACCGGGTTTCGGTCTCGGTGCCGAGGGGGCAGACCTCGCTGTCCAGGGCGCGGCCGAGGTCGCCGAGGGTGCGGGCCAGGTGGAGGCCGTACAGGGGGTCGAGGTGGAGGGTGGTGGGGGCGATCTGGCGGCCGGGTCCGGTGGGGGTGATGTGGAGGCCGCCGAATTCGGCCCAGGCTTCGACGGCGGCGGGGAAGACCGTGTGGCGGTGTCCGGCGGGTGAGGTGTGGTCGCGCAGGGTGTCGGCCCAGATCTCGGCCTGTTTTATGTCCCAGCGTCCGGGTTGCCAGCCTGCGGCGCGCAGGGCGGCGTCGACGGGTACGGCGAAGCGGGATGGGGGTCCCCCCTGCTCGAGCGGAGTCGAGAGCTTGGGGGAAGAGGTGCGGTCGGTGTGCATCTGCCCTATGTTCGCCCGTTCTTGCCTGTGTGTGTCTGTGCGTCGGTGAAACTGTGCGTCTGTTCGTTTGTTCGTCGTGGTTCGCCTGTGGGTTCCGGGTGTCAGGCGTCGGTGGTGGCGGGGTCGACGATGCGGACGCCGAAGTGGGCGCTGAGTGCGGTGCAGGCCCGGCAGGGGGTGGCGAAGCTGCCGTGCAGGGGGTCGCCGGCCTCGCGGATGTGGCGGGCGGTGAGTTTGGCCTGCTTGAGTGCTTTGCGGGCTTCGCCGTTGGTCATGGGTTTGCGTGCGGCGCGTTTGCTGCGGGCCGCGTCGGCGCCTGTGATGTGCCGGGAGATGAGGATGGTCTCCGCGCAGCGGCCGGTGAAGCGGTCGCGCTGGGTGCTGGTGAGGGTGTCGAGGAAGTCCTGGACGAGCGGGTGGAGCGCGGGGGGCTGGTCGCCGCGGGCGGCGGTGCCGGTGAGGGTGGCGCCGCGGACGGAGAGGGCGGCGGCGACGGTGGGGAGTATGCCGTCGCGGCGGTGCCGCAGGGCGGGCGCGTGGGGGGTTTCGGCGCTGCTCCAGCCGATTCGCGGGTCGCCGGATGCGCTGGTGTGCGGTCCCGTCTGCGTCGCGTTCATGATCATCATCCCCTCCCGAGCATCCCCCGGAAAAAGACAGACTGCCAAATGCCTTGGCTGGTGCGGAAGCTGGGGCGGTGCGACACGCCCGGGCCGGGGCGGTTGGTCACGCGGGGGTGACGGCTGGTCACGGAGGTGGAGGCCCGGTGACCGGTGAAGCGGTACCGCATAGGCTGTCGGCACCGCGATCGGTGCGGTCAACGCGTTGGAGAGAAGTAGTCGATACGGGCAGTGGTGGGCCGGCGCAGGAGCCGGTGGCCGCGGGCCGTACAGAGTGCCGCAGGGGGCAACCGCCATGACGACAGGTCGGCTCGGGCAGCAAGCCGCGCCGCCGAACGCGGCCTATGCAGGGCAGGTCGTGCACTTCCCGGATCCGGTCCGGGCCGCCCGCCACCCGAGGGGGGTGCGGATGGACGAGCGCGGTTATCCCGACTTCTCGCCGTACGCGCGGGCGGTGGCGGAGATCGCGGATCCGCCGGAGGGTTTCGGTGTCGACGAGCTGCGGCTGACGGACTACGTGTCGGCGAACGCGGCGCTGGCCGCGACGGGTCACGAGTTGTGGGACACCGTGCCGGATGTGGCGACGCCGCACGGCTGGACGTGGCACCACGTGTCGGGTGGCCGCCGGCTGGAGCTGGTGCCGGTCGAGGTGAAGGCGTTGCTGCGGCACCACGGCGGGATCGCGACCGCGAGGGTCGACCAGACGAAGCGGGGCACGCGGCCGTTGCAGGAGACGCGTCCGGCGCACTTCGGGCTGCCGAAGTCGGGCGTGGCGGTCTCCGAGCAGGCGGTGCAGGGGGTCGAGGAGGATCTGGGGTACCGGCTGCCGGGCGCGTACCGCTCGTTCCTCAAGGCGGCGGGCGGTTGCGCGCCGGTCGGGACGGCGCTGGACGCGGAGTTGGGGCTGCTGGTCGACCAGCCGTTCTTCACGGTGCGTGAGGAGGCGGCGGTCAACGACCTGGTGTACGTGAACAAGTGTCTGCGCGACCATCTGACGAAGGACTATCTGGGGGTCGCGTTCGTGCAGGGCGGGCTGCTCGCGGTGAAGGTGCGGGGCGAGCGGCAGGGGTCGGTGTGGTTCTGCGCGTACGACGACGCGCGTGACGTGGATCCGTCGTGGTCGCCCGCGGAGCGGGTGGAGCGGCTGCTGCTGCCGTGCGCTGCGGACTTCGACGCGTTCCTGTCCCGGCTGGCGGGTTCTCCGCCGGAGTTGGAGACGGTGGCGAATCTGATGGTGGACGGCGGTTTCGCGCGGGTCGTGCCCGTCTCTTCCGTGTCGTCGGTGGGGGAGTGAGCTGAGCGATGGTGACCTTCGCGCAGGCGCAGGAGCGCGCCGAGGAGTGGATCAACGGGGATGTGCCCTCGTACCAGCACCGTGAGGTGCGGGTGCGGGAGTTCGAGCTCGGTTTCGTGGTGTGGGCCGAGGACCGTGCGGACGGGCCGCGTTCGGACGGGGGCGCGCAGCGGCTGGTGATCGCGCGGGACAGCGGGGAGGCGACGTTGTGGCCGTCGCTGCCGGTGGGTGAGGTGATCCGCCGGTACGAGGAGGAGTACGGCCGTCCGGACGTGCCCGCCGAGCCGGCGCCGGCGCCTGCGGCGCGGGTGGATCTGAACCAGACGTCGTTCCTGCTGAGTCCGCCGGAGTGGTTGCAGGAGGCGGCGGACAAGCTGGGGATTCCCGACCGGCGGGCCGGGGCCGCGTCCGGGACGGTCGCCGGTGCCGGGGCCGGAAGTGGTGCCGGGTCGGCTTCTGACGCCGGGGTCGCTGCCGGGTCGGCTGCCGGTTCCGCTGCCGGTGCCGGTGGGGTTTCGGGCGTGGCCGGGGGCGGGGCGCTGCCCGAGACGCAGGCCGGGGTGCCGACCGGTTCCCCCGCGTCGAGCGGTGCGGCGTGGCCGGCCGCCGACGGGGGTGCGGGCGACGCCGGTGCGCCGTCCGGGAGCGGCGCGGGTGCGCCGGGGGCTCTGTCCGGGATGGGTGCGGGTGCGCCGGGGGCTCCGGCGGGGGCCACGCCGTGGGCGGGTACGGACACCAACGCCGATGCGGGGGACGACCGTTCCGTGCCGCTGCCCGCGACGGTGTTCGCGCCGCAGCTGAGCGACTCCGGCGACGACACCCCGCCGCCCTCGTCCGTGCCGGACGCCAAGACGGCGCTGATGGCCGGTGGCAGCCGGCTTCCGCGTACGGCCATGGCACCGGCGCTCGACGACCCGGCCGCACAGCACGCACAGCAACAGCACGCACAGCACGCACCGGGCGCACCGGGTGGGCCTGGCGCGTCCCAGGGCGGTACGCCGCCTCCGCCGCCCGGCGCTCCGGTTCCGCCTCCGGGCGGTCCGCAGGGCACGCCTCCGCCGCCCGGCGCGTCCTCGTACGGGTATCCGCAGGGGCCGGGCGGGTCCGCGGCCGCGCCGCCGGCTCCGGGTGGTCCGGCCGGTCCGGGGCGCCCGCTCGCGCCGAACGCCGGGGACATCGCCGACGCCGCGACCAGCAAGGCGGCGCCTCCGCCGCGCCGTGGACACGGTGGCGGGTCGGCGCCGCCTCCGCCGCCGGGTGCCCCGGGGACGCCGGGCGCGCGGCCGGGCGGTACGCCCGCGCCGGGCACACCTCCGCCGCCGGGTGCTCCCGCGGGCGGGTATGTGCGGACCCAGCTCGTGTCGTCGCTCGGTCCCGACGGCCCCGAGGGCGCCGCCGGTCCGGGCACGCCTCCGCCGCCGGGTGCCCCGCAGCCGCCCGGTGCTCCGGGTGCTCCAGGTGTTCCGGGCACGCCGAATACGCCTGGTGGTACGCCTCCGGGTGGGGTCCACCACGCGGCCACGATGCTGGCCGATCCCAGTCAGCTCGGCGGTGCCCCGCAGCCTCCGGGTCTCCCCGGCCCGCCCGGCGCCCCCGGAGGTCCGGGCGCGCAGGGTGTCCCGGGCGCTCCCCATGCCCCGCAGCCGCCCGGCCCGCCCGGCGTCCCGGGTGCCCCGCAGCCGCCCGGTGCTCCGGGTGCCCCGGGTGTTCCGGGCGCGCCGAACACGCCTGGTGGTACGCCTCCGGGTGGGGTCCACCACGCGGCCACGATGCTGGCCGATCCCAGTCAGCTCGGCGGTGCCCCGCAGCCTCCGGGTCCCCCCGGCCCGCCCGGCGCCCCCGGTGCTCCGGGCGCGCCCGGGATGCCCCCGGGTGCCCCGCAGCCGCCCGGTGCGATGCCTCCCCCTGGCGCGATGCCCCCGCCCGGTGCGATGCCTCCCCCTGGTGCGATGCCTCCGCCGGGACAGCCCATGCCGGGCCGGCCACCCGCGCCCGGTCAGCACGTGCCCGGTCAGCCCCCGGTGCCCGGTCAGCCCATGCCGGGCCAGCCGCCCGTCCCCGGGCAGCAGCCCCCGGCGTACGGCTATCCGCAGCAGGGGCAGCCGGTCGTCGGCCCCGGCTATCAGGCCGTGCTGCGCTACCGCGCGCAGGACGGGTCGGAGCAGCAGCTGATCCGGCGGTCCGCGCCGGGCACGCCGCACCCGGAGTGGCAGATCTTCCACGAGCTGCGCGCCATGAACGTGCCGCCGAACCAGGTGCTGGAGCTGCACACCGAGCTGGAGTCGTGCGAGCTGCCCGGCGCCTACTGCGCGCGGATGATCCGCGAGCAGTGGCCGCAGGCGCGTATCGCGTCGATCGCGCCGTACGGCACGGACCACGCGAGCCGGCAGCAGGGGATGCGGCAACTGCTCGCGCACCAGGGTGAGTTGCACCAGGTCGCCGACGGTCCGGCGCGGCCGGGGCCGGTGCGGGCGCCGCTGTCGCCGGTGCAGCCCGCGCCGCCGGTTCCGCCGGAGGCGATCGGGCAGGAGCTGGCCGGTGCCTTCGGGCCGGGTGTGTTCCGGTTCGAGCAGGCGGCGGTCTCCCGGCAGGGTGTGCCGCCGATCGTCGCGCACACGCTGGTGGCGGCCGGTCTGCCGGTGGACATGGGCCCGTTCTTCTGGGCGCAGGCCCAGCCGGGCCGTCCGGTGCCGACGCTGGCGGAGCTGGCGGCCGAGCGTGGCGTGCAGCCGGCGCCGGACGCGGGCTCGTACCTGGTCATGGGCAGCGACTTCGGCCGGGCGATCTGTGTGCAGTACGGCACGGCGAACATCGTCGCGGTGCCCGTGGAGGCGGGGCCGGGCGGTACGTCCGTACCGCCGCAGTTCGTGAACACGGGCCTGCCCGAGTTCGCGCGCTGTCTGGCGCTGCTCGGGCGGATGTGGCGGCTGCGGTACGGGCTGAACCAGGAGCAGGCGGGCCGCTGGACCGTCGACTTCCAGGCCCAGCTCGCCGCTCTGGACCCTGCGGCGCTGGGTTCGCCGGAGAGCTGGTGGTCGGTGCTGCTGGAGCAGATGTGGGACGGGCTGCTGTGACCCGCTGAGGCGGGTGCGAAGGGGCCGGGCCCGGTCGGACGACCGGGCCCGGCCCCTTTTTGTTCACCGCGGCTCGGCTCTCGCCGGTATCCGGCATCACCCCTTGCCCGGAGTGTCGCGTTATGAACATTTATGCCCGATACCTCAAGATGTGCGCGACGTCGGCTGGCGGCGTCCGTGCGGCGGGGGTCCGGCGGAAGGGGTTCCAGGATGGGCAGCACACCGGTGTCACCTCACGGCTTCGCGGCCGTACGGGGACGCGGCTACCGGCCGGAGCAGGCCGACGCCTGGGTGGCGGCCCTCTCCGACGACCGGGACGCCGCCTGGGAGCGCGCCGCGCGGCTGACCGTCCTCGCCAAGGACATGGAGGCGGAGGCCCTCGCCCTGCGGGAGACCGTGGCGCGGCTCGCCCCGCAGACGTACGCGGCCCTCGGTGAGGGCGCCCGGCTGCTTTACGAGCTGGGGCAGCGGGAGGCGCAGGAGGTGCGGGAGCGCGCCCGGCGGGAGGCGCGGCACGTGGTGGACGAGGCGCGGGCGGACGCGGAGGCCGTGCTCGAAGCGGCCCGGACGCACGCCGAGGCCGTGCGGACGGCGGCCGAGGAGACCGCCCGGCAGCGGCTGCTGGCGGCGCGCGCGGAGGCCGACGAGATCCGGATCTCGGTGCGGCGCGAGGTGCGGGAGGGCCGGGGCGAGGCGCTGGCCGCACTGCGGGAGGTGCGGCACCGCGTCTGCGGGATGCTCGCCGAGCAGTCCCGCGAGCACGCCGAGCGGTGGGCCGAGGCGGAGCGGGAGTTGGCCGGGCGGCAGGCCGCGCTGGAGGAGGAGTACGCCGGGCGCGTGGTGGCCGCCGAGGCGGCGCTGGCCGAGGCGGCCGAGGTGCTCGCCGCCGCGGAGGAGGCGGCGCGGCGGGCACCGGAGGAGGCGGGGGTGCGGGCGGCGGAGGTCCTGGCCGAGGCCCGGGCGCGCGAGGAGCGGATCGGCCGGGAGACCGAGGAGGTGCTGCGGGAGCACGGTGAGATGTGGGACGACGTGCGCGCGCAGATGGACTCGGTGCGGGACAGCATCACCGCCCTCACCGGGCGGGCGTGGGCCGAGTAGCCGAGCGGAGGACGGCGGGTTCGTTCGGCGGGAGTGCCCCCGGACCGCGCCTCCGGCCGTCCGTCGGCCCGGGCCACGCCCGCCGCCCGTCGCTCAACCGCCCCTGCGCACCGCGCCCGCCAGGATCCAGCCCTCGACCGCCTCGTACTGCCGGCGTTGTTCCTCGGCCTTAGCGCGGCCCGAGGCCAGTGTGCCGAGCCAGCCGAAGAGGAAGCCCAGGGGGATGGAGACCAGGCCGGTCGTGGTGAAGGGGAAGAAGTTGAAGTCGGCGTCGGGGAAGGCCGACACCGGTGAGCCGGAGACCAGGTTGGTGCCCGGCATCAGCAGCAGCACCGCCAGTGTGCCGCCGATGAGCGTGCACAGCAGGCCCGTTCGGGTGTAGCGGCGCCAGAAGAGGCTGTAGACCAGGGCGGGGGCGATGGCGGAGGCGCCCAGGCAGAAGCTCAGCGTCACCAGCGGCTGCAGGCTGCGGTGCTGGACCAGGACGGCCAGCAGGATCGTGGGGATGCCGACCGCCAGCGCGGAGACGCGGGCCAGGGTCATCTCGCGGCGCGCCGACATCTCCCGCACCCGGGCCGCGAACACGTCGTGGGCGAGGGAGTTCGCGCAGGCCAGGATCATCCCGGCGACGGAGGCGAGCAGGGTCAGGAACAGCGCCGTCGTGACGGTGGTGAACAGGAAGCTCTCCGCCGGCGAGACCTCCGCGCCGAACACCGCCCGGCTGCCCAGCAGATAGGCCGTGTTGCCCTGCGGGTCGGCCTGCGCGATGACCCCGCGCCCGATCAGCGCCGTCGCGCCGAACCCGACGACCGTGACCACCAGCACGAACAGTGCCACGCTCGACACCGCCCAGGACATCGACCGCCGTACCTGCCGGGCGCTGGAGGCGGTGTACATGCGCATGGTGATGTGCGGCAGGCAGGCGCCGCCGAGGACGACCGTCAGCTCCGAACTGATCATGTCCAGGCGGGGGTTGGCGCCACCGGCGAACTCCAGGCCCGAGTGGAGGAAGGCGGGCCCGACCCCGCTGCGCTGCGCCGCCGCGGCGAACAGCGCGCCCGGGTCCCAGTCGAACCGCCGCAGGATCAGTACGGCGACCACCGCGCCCGAGCCGAGCAGCATCACGATCTTCAGGATCTGGATGAGGGCCGTGCCCTTCATTCCTCCGATCGCCGCGTAGCTGATCATCAGCACGCCGAGGCCGATCACGCAGCCCGTCTTCAGCCAGTCGCCGGAGAAGCCGAGGATGAAGGCCAGCAGCTGTCCGGTGCCGGCCAGTTGCACCAGCATCAGCGGCACCAGCGCGGCGATGGTCACCGCGCACGCCGCGATGCGCGCCGACCGCCCCGGCATCCGGCGCGCCAGGACGTCGCCCATGGTGAACCGGCCCGCGTTGCGCAGCGGTTCGGCCAGCAGGAACATCATCAGCATCAGCGACAGGGCCGTGCTGAGCGCCAGCACGATCCCGTCGTAGCCGCACAGGGCGATCACGCCGCCCGTGCCGAGCACGGAGGCCGCGGAGATGTAGTCGCCCGCGATCGCCAGGCCGTTGCGTACCGGGGACAGGGAGCCGTAGCCGGTGTAGAACTCGTCGAGGTCGTCGCGGTCCGGGCCGGTCATCACGCACAGCAGCAGCGTGACCGTGGCCACGGACGTGAACGCCACCAGGGACATCGTCTGGGCCGACCCGCTGAACTGCGTCGTCATCGGGTGGCCTCCCGCTTCGAGTCCAGCTCCGCCTGTTTGCGGATACGGCCGGCGATCGGGTCGACGTACCGGCGCGCGGTGTGCTCGTAGAGGACTATCGCCAGCCAGGTGACGGGGAGCTGGAGCAGGGCGAGCAGCAGTCCGAGGGGCAGGCCGTCGGTGACGGTGGTGGTCATGAGCGACGGCGCGAACGCCGAGAAGACCAGGAACAGCGTGAAGTACCCGAGCGCGGTGAGCGTGGCCACCCGGCGCTGCCGGCGGTAGGCGCCGCGCAGGATCCGCAGGTCGCTGTGGTGCCCCAGCGCGGGCCGGCGCGGCTGCCGCCGGTGATCGAGTCCGGGTTCGGGCTCGGGCGGTGACGGCTGCCAGGGGTAGGTGGGGCGGGCCGCGTCGGCCGGGTGGGGCGCGTAGGCCTGGTACGGCGGTGAGGCCTCGTGCGAGGGATGAGGGCGCGACGGGGACGCGTCGTGCGGTCGGTACGGGTACGACGATGACGCGTCGTGTGGTCTATATGGGTACGGCGGGAACGAGTCGTAGGACATCCCGGTACTCCTTGCGCGGCTCGGGTCCGGTGCGGCGGACTGCAGGGAGGGGGGTGAGCGGTGCCCGCACGCTACTCGGCCAACCGGGCGGGCGCGGGCTTTTCGCCAAACTATCCGGTCGGTATGCGCTTTCTGCGCGGAGTCGGGGGGCGGCCTCGGGGGTTACCCGCGTTAAGTCAGTCTTTTGGGCCGTGTGGCCGGGTGCTCCGGAGCCAAATGGCTGACCCCCCGTCGCCGGTGGGCCATCATGGATCCACTCGTGGTGGTGCGTAGGAGCAAGGGGGAGGCCACATGAGTGGGCTGCCGTCACCGGGCCGGGTGTTCATCTCGTACGCGCACGACGACGACGGGCATGTCGGCAAGGTCCGGGACCTGTACCGCTTACTGCGTTCCGCGGGTGTCGACGCGGACCTCGACCTGCCCGCCGGGGAGCGCCGCCAGGACTGGGCGCTGTGGATGCTGCGCGGCATCCGCGACAGCCGGCGGGTGATCGTCGTCGCCTCGCCCGCGTACAAGCGTCGCGCGGAGGGCGACGCCCTGCCCGGCGAGGGTGCGGGCGTGCAGTGGGAGGCCCTCCTGCTGCGGAACCTGGTGTACGCGGACCCGACGGCCGCGCTGGACCGGATCGTCCCCGTCGTCCTGCCCGGCGGTTCCCCTGCCGATCTGCCGCTGTGGCTGGGCGGCAGCACCACCGCGCACTGCACCGTGCGCGAGTTCAGCGCCGACGGCGCGGAGAAGCTGCTGCGGCTGCTGACCGGGCAGCCGTTCGAGACGGTGCCGGAGCTGGGGCGGGTGCCCCGGCTGCCCACGCGGGACGAGACCGTGGCGGCTGCGTCCGCGCCGGCCGTCGACACGCTGAGCCCGCCCGTGCCCGCCACCACTCCGGTGCCTGCCCCGCAGTCGCTCCCGCTCCCGCCCTCGCAGCCGCCGCCCGCCGCCTTCGTCTTGCCCGAGCAGCAGGACCTGCTCGACGCCCTCCTGGCCTGCCCGGCCCTGCACCAGCTCGCCGCGCGGCACGAACTCCTGCTCCTCATGGGTGAGTTACTCGGCCTCGACCACCCCTTCGACGTGCCGGAGTCCCCGCACACCCGGACCCACCTGCGCGCCCTGTGCCGCCGTGTCGAACGGACGACCCTGACGGCCGACGCGGCGCTGAAGGCGATGTGTCTCGCCCTGGAGGAGATCGCGCCGGACGACATCGGCACCAAGCGGGTGCGGGACCTCCTCGTCTCCTGCGGACTCGTGCTCGGGGAGGAGTGAGTGTCCGTGTTGAGCCGGTTCGGCCGCGGGTGGCCGGCTGCTCCGTGGAAGACGCACCGGCAGCTCGTGGACATGCTGCTCGGCGTAGCAGAACTGCACCGGTTGAGCACCCGCCACGAACTCCTGGCCCTGATGGGCGAACACCTCGGCCTCGGCAAGCCGTTCTCCGTGTCCGAGAGCGCCGAGACCCGCACCCACCTGCGCGCCGTCGTCCGCGCCGCCGCCCGGGACGACGCGGCCCTGGAGGCCTTGCGGGACGCGCTGGAGGACATCGTCCCGGACGACATCGACGCCGCGTGGTTCCGGCTCGCGGTCACGGTCCTGACCGCGACCGCCGAACCGCCGCTGCCCACCAGGTGGATGCTCGGCCTGGTCGGTGAACTCCGGTCGCTTCCAGCGGACTTCGGAAGAACCGCGGTGTCCCGGTATCTGACCGAGCGCCGCGCCGCCGGTCGCCCGGTGGACGGACGCACGCTGCCGCTGGTGCTGCTCCGCCTCTACGACGCACGGGTGCCCGCCGCCGACCCCGGCGCCGCGCGCAGGGAACTGCTCGGCTTTCTGCGGCGGCTGGACGCCGAGCCCGGCCGCAGCCCCCGGCTCGCCCATCTCCTCGGCCGGATCCCGGGCGAGGAGACCAAGGCCCTCGACGTGGCGGCCGCCGGGGCGTCCGCGTGCGCCGGGGGACAGGCGGGCACCGGGCGCCAGGTCATCATCCAGATACGGGTCGAGGAGGAGGACGCCCCCAGCGACCTGCCGTACACCCAGCGCCGCTACTCGCTGCGCGGTCTCCACTACGAGGGCACGGGAAGCGCCCGGCCGGAGTTCCACTGCTCCTGGGACTGGCCCGGCCTGTTCACCGGTGAGGAACTGGCCCAGCGCGGGCGCGAATTCCTGGCCGCCTGGCGAGCGCAGGAGGCGGTCGAATGGGGGCCGGGCAATCGGGTGGAGTTCCTGCTGCCGGACTCGCTCCTCGGCTATCCGGCCGAGCTGTGGTCCGGCGGATCGGCCGGCCGGCCGCTCAGCCGCGCCTGCCAGGTTGTCGTACGGTCACTGCGCCGCTACAAGGACAACTCCCTCCACGAGGTGTGGGCCCGGCGGTGGCGGATGCTCGACGGCGACCGCCCACCCGGTGACGCGCTCAAGCGCATCGGCTGGATGAGCCCCGACGACCATGGGACGGCGGCCCGAGCCGGCGAGGACGGCCTGCCGGAGGACTTCGGCTGCCCCGACAGCGCCTACCCGCCCCTGCGCCTGACCGACCCGGCCGAGGTGGAGGACTGGCTGCGGCTGCACGCCGACCTGGCCTGCCTGGGCCTCGGCAGGCCCTACGACCCCCACGACGAACTCATCCGGGAGGCCGTGCTCGACGCCCTCCTGGAGGACGGGATCCCCGTGATGGTCTGGCGCCGCGACGCGGGTGATCCCACCCACCTGGTGGACGCCCTGCGCGCGGACGGGCCGCCCGCCCTGCTGGCCGAACTTCCCGACAGCGTGATGAAGGCGCGCAAGCGCGAGCGGCGCAATCCGCACAGCGTCGGCAAACAGATCACCCTGCTGTGGGACGACCCCACATGTGTCTTCCGCGGACAGGACGGCCAGATGTCCGGCACTCAAGGGGCCGGTTGAGGAGCAGCATGACGCAGACACAGGACTGGTGGGTCTACGAGGGCACCGGCACTCCGCACCACGGAATCCGCCGGCTGCCCCCGGCACCCCCGTGGCGGGCCTTCCGGCACGGCGGGGACGCACCCCAGCGGCGGCTCCCCCCGCCCTCGGCGGCCGGGGACGACGCCGTCCAGCGCCACCTCGGGCGCGCCGGACAGGGCGCCGCCTACCAGGCCGGTGAGCGCGAGATCCACCTCGTCAACCTCGCCCTGCACCTGCGCCGCCCGCTGCTGCTCACCGGCAAGCCCGGCACCGGCAAGTCCACCCTCGCCTACGCCGTCGCGCACGAACTGGGGCTGGGGCCGGTGCTGCGCTGGGCGATCACCAGCCGCTCCACCCTCAAGGACGGGCTCTACGAGTACGACGCCGTGGGCCGCCTCTACGACGCCGGGCTGCGCAACGCGGGCGCCCTGGCGACCGGTACCGGAGCGACGCCCGAACCGCCCGACATCGGCAAGTACCTGTGGCTCGGGCCGCTCGGCACGGCCCTGCTGCCCTGGCAGCGGCCCCGGGTCCTGCTCATCGACGAGATCGACAAGTCCGACATGGACTTCCCCAACGACCTGCTGAACGTCTTCGAGGAGGGCGAGTTCGTCATCCCGGAACTGGCCCGGCTCGGCCGCAGGCCGCAGCGGGTGATGACCGCCGACCGGCAGGAGGTGGACGTCAGCGGGGGCGCGGTGGCCTGCACCGAGTTCCCCTTCGTGGTGCTGACCAGCAACGAGGAGCGGGAGTTCCCGATGGCGTTCCTGCGCCGCTGCGTCCGGCTGGAGATCGGGGTCGCCGACAAGGACCGGCTGACCGGCATGGTCGCCGCGCACCTCGGCGCTCCCGGCCCCGGCGGCAACGGCTCCGCCGAGGTCCGGGCCCGGATCATCGCCCAGTTCCTGGAACGGCAGCAGACGGTGGGCACGCTCGCCAACGACCAGCTCCTCAACGCGCTGCTCATGGCGGAACGCGGCCTGTGGGACAACGAGACCGGACGGGCCCTGCTCGACGACGACCTGTTGCGGCCGCTGGACCGGGGCTGAGCGGGCCGTGACGGGGGTGTCGAGGTTCAGGGCGAGCGCCGCGCCGGGCGGAGGACGGCCCGGGGCGCGGGCCGGGAAGGGCGCCAGACTGGGGGACGCGCCCGGCGAAGAGCGGGCCGCGCCGGGCGGTGAGCGGGCGGCGCCGCCCGACGCCGTCCTGCGCGAGGAGCTCGCCCGCCTCCTGGCCGCCGAGCGCGCGCCGGACGCGACCGACGCCCTGGACGCGCTCTGGATCGCCCGGCTCAGCGGCCTCGACCCGGTCGACTGGACGCACCTCGGCCCAAGCACCGACACCTCGGCCCCCGCTCCGTCCGCCGACCCGCTGCCCCCGGCCCCGCCGGACGACCGGCTCGCCCCCGATCCCCGGCCCGAAGAGCCGACGGCCCAGCTCCACCTTCCCGGCGGCACCGACGGCACCGCCCCGGCCCGCCCGGGCGGCGCCCACGCCATCCGCGTCGCCCAGCCGCCGGCCCTCCCCAACCCCCTCTGCCTGACCCGGGCGCTGCGCCCCTTGCGTCATTGGGTGCCTTCCGCGCACGCCCGCGTCCTGGACGTCGAGGCCACGGCGGCGGCCTCCGGGGAAACCGGACTGCTGCTGCCCGTTCTGCGCCCCGCCGCCGAACGCCGGTTCTCCGTCGACCTGCTGATCGACACCGGCACCACCATGACCGTCTGGCACCGCCTCGCCGGTGAACTGCGCACCCTGCTCGCCCGGCACGGCGCCTTCGCCGACGTCCGCGCCTGGGCCCTGCACACCGACGGCCCCGAGCCGACGCTGGCACCGTTCAGGTCCGGCACCCGCGCCGCCTCGCCCACCCGCCGCTGGCGCCAGGCCCTCGCCGATCCCGCCGGCCGCCGCGCCGTCCTGGTCCTCACCAACGCCGTCGGCCCCGCCTGGTACGGCACCGAACTGCCCGCCGCCCTCGCCGACTGGTCCCGCCGCCGCCCCGTCGCCGCGCTCCAGGTGCTGCCCAGCCGCCTGTGGCACCGCACCGCCCTGGGCACGTCCTCCGTCCGGGCCCGGGGCACGGAAGCGGCCTCCGCCACGATCGAGGTCCGCTCCTCGGGCCCGCTGCCCGGTATCGCCCGGGGCCGTGCGGGCGCCGCCGACCGGGAGCGCATCCGCTGGCTGCCGGTGATGGAGGCCGACGACGCCTGGCTCGCCCCGTGGGCCCGGCTGGTCTCCGGTCGCACGACGGACTGGGTCCCGCTGCACGCCGCCCCGCTCACCGTCGTCGCACGCCCCCGTCCCCTCACCGCGTCCGAGGAACCGGCCACCCCGGCAGCCTGGGTCGAGCACTTCGAGGAGGGCTACTCACCGGAGGCCTTCCGCCTGCTGCGCCTGCTGGCCGCCGCCCCGCTGAGCCTGCCGGTGATGCGGCTCG
Organism: Streptomyces sp. NPDC096152; assembly: GCF_044763235.1. Lineage (NCBI taxonomy): Bacteria > Bacillati > Actinomycetota > Actinomycetes > Kitasatosporales > Streptomycetaceae > Streptomyces > Streptomyces sp. NPDC096152. The sequence goes on from NZ_JBIWFW010000007.1 coordinate 428,350, forward strand.
TCCAGCGCGCCATGCTCCCGTCGTCCACGCCCATGCACCTCGCCGAGATCTTCCTCTCCGGCCTCCTCGTCCGCCGCACCCCGCCCGGGCCCGGCGAGGACCCCGACCGCGTGCTCTACGACTTCCGGCCCGGCGTCCGGGACGCGCTGCTGGGCCGTCTCACCCGCACGGAGTCGCTGCGCGTGCTGCGCCGGGTCCTCGACGGTGTCAGCGAGCGCGTGGCGGCGACGCTGGGCGGAGTGACCGACTTCGGCGCCCTGGTGGCAGCGGTGGAGGCGGAGGGCGACGGCGCCTTGGACGGCCTCGAACTCCCCGAGGAGAGCCGCGCGTTCGCCGAGGTCGCGGTGGCGGTGATCGGCGGGGTCGGCGGGGACTACAAGGAGGTGGCGGCGCGGCTGGGGGCGCGGGGGAGCGGGGCGGCGGCGCGGGGGGCGCCTGCGGAGGCGGAGCCGGAACCGGAGCCGGAGGTGGTCGAGGGACGGAGGTCGCGGTGGTTGCCTTGGCGGCGGAAGAGGGGGCGCGACTGGTCGCTGACCGTGGATCGGTCGGGGATCACGATCAACTTCGAGGACCGCTCGCCTCGGCGCAGTCTCCCGCCTCTTGCGCCGACCTACGTCCACCGGCACGAGGCAGACGAAATCGTCAGGGGGTTGCGCGCGACCACTCCTCCTGCCGTGGCAGCATCCGGGGGCTACCCGCGTCGGCGTCCTGCGACGTGGATGATCGAGGGAGCGCAGGGCGTGGGCAAGACAATGCTGGCCATCGACTGTGCACATCGACTGGCCGGGCACTTCACCTGGATTTGGTGGATCCGGGCCCACAGCCGCGAGGTCCTGCTGGACGAACTGAACACCCTTGCCGATGATCTCGGCGTTCCCTCTGCGAAGCCCGGGTCCGATCCCCTCCAACGCATGGTGGATCTTTGGAAGCACCTGAGATCCCATCCTGGCTGGCTGCTGATCTATGACGACATCACCCCGCAGACAATTCAGTCGGACCGTCCTGCCTCGCACAGTGGGTGGGATCTCTGCCTGCCGCCGCAGGAGTACGGGGCACTGCTGGTGACCCTCTCGGAGGGAACGAGGTGGCCCGGCTCGACGTACGTGAGCCTGAATCTGGGAGATCTGAACCGAGACGAGGCCACTTCCTATCTGGCGAAGTCCCTTGAGTCCCAGCACGGCGAGTTGTGGCACACCTTTGCCGAACTGACCGACCTCGTGGATGTGGCGGGAGGAAACCTGCGGCGACTGTCTGGGATCGGTGCGATGCTCAAGGCGGACCGCCGACCGGTCGGCGACTATCTCTATGAAGTGCTCGCGGGCCGGGTAGGGGACAAGTTCCTGCGGTCGCTCGTCTGGATCAGCAGGGACGGTGAGTTCCTCGGCACTGGCGTCGCCGTGAAGCCCGACGTCGTACTCGCGGTCCGGCGCGATCCCATCACGGGCTGGCGGTTGCGCGTCCACCGTCAGGACGGCACGGACTTGACCGCTGTTGAGGGACGACTTGGAAGAGAGGGTCCCGGTCGCCTGATGCGCGTGGATCTTGTCGAGGGCGCCCTTCCGACCACGCCACTCGCGCCCGCGGACAGCAGCCCGGCGATTGCCGGGTGGTACGAGCGGCACGAGCGCACGGGAGCCCCGGTGCTCACCCTGCGTCCTGCCTCGTCCAAGAACCACCCTCCTCCGGGCGCGGTGCTGATCGACGCGGACGGCAGACTGTGTTCCGTCGTCGCGTGGTCGGCAGGGGGCCCTACGAGGGTGGCTGTCACCCTCGAGGTCATCGATCCCCATGAGCCGGCCATTGATGAACGTGATCAGGATGCTCCACGCCGGCTGCTGGTGTGGCCCTCTCCGGACGTCGACACGCAGCAGGCGCTGAGCGACCGCGGCTACCTGCCGGTGATCGTGCACTCCCGAGAGGAGGTCGACGCGCAGATCGCCTCCTTCCCCGCCGCCCTGTTCGTCGACCCGCTGACCGGGCCGATCACGCGCACCGCGCTGGTGTCGATGCGGCAGGCCGCAGTCGCCGCCGGGGTCCCCGTGCTGTTGACCGCGGGACTCGGACAGGCCACCCGCGAGGCGGCGTACGGCGCCGATCCCGCCGTCCTGCTGAAGGCGCTCGCCCCGCGCGACAGCGAGCAGCACGCGCCGCGCGTCCTGCTGATCGAGGAGCACGCGGAGATCGCGCTGGCGCTGACCAGGTCGTTGGAGCGGCGCGGGATGCAGGTGGCGCGGGCGACGGCCGCCGACGCGATGATCGTGGCCAGCGAACTACGCCCGAATCTGGTCTGCATGGACCTGATGCAGGTGCACCAGGAGCGCTACAGGATCGTCCACTGGCTGCGAGAGTACGGGTTCCTCAACCGCACCCCGATCGTCGCCTACACGGCCGCCGTCGAGCAGGCGGACCTGCCACGTCTGGCCTCCGGCGAGACGGTGCTGTTCCTCGCTGAGCACGCCAACAGCCGCCAGGTGCGGGACCGCGTCGTGGAGTTGCTGGCCCGGATCGGCTTCGACTAGCGGGCGAGCCAGGAGGCGAACGCCGTCCAGGACGGCGCCGAGAAGACGATCGCCGGGCCGGTGGGGTTCTTGCTGTCGCGGACGGGGACGTGGGTGGGGCGGGCGGCGTCGTTCACTTCGAGGCAGTTGCCGCCGCTCTCGCCGCTGTACGTCGACTTGCGCCACGCCGTCACTTCGAGGCAGTTGCCGGCGGGGCGGTTCCCGCCCTGTGAGTGCCCCCGGTGCGAGGGCCGCGGACGGAGGTGACCGCCGGACGGTGAGGAGGAAGGGGGCCGTCCGGCGGCTTCCCGCTTGCCCCTGACGCGGCGGGAGGGTGGAGGCTGCGTGGGCCGGAGGGTGGAGGCGACCCTGAGAAGGCCTCCACCCGTCGGTGGACGGCCCCTAGGGGTACCTCCGTACCTGGGGTCGGGGAGGGTTCGTACCGGCGGAGGACGAGGAGGCCGGGGCCTCCTCCTTAACCTGGCTTTACGCCGCTTGGGGGGCGGCGCACCGCACCGGCGACGGTGGGGTTTTCCCCCGGGGAAGAGGGTGCTGAGCACCAGCGCGCCAGGAAGGCGCCCCGGCCAGACTCATCGGCGTACCACTTCGTACGGCTCGTGGGCTCGTGCGACCCAACCGCTGACCGATATAGGAGACTTACCGTGACTTCGGCTGTGACCATTCCCAGGCACGGGGGTACTGGAGGGCCTACGGCCGTCGCCGCGCGGGCGCGGCAGGTCGTGAAGGCGTACGGGGCCGGGGAGACCCGGGTCGTCGCCCTCGACCACGTCGACGTGGACATCGCCCGCGGCCGGTTCACCGCGATCATGGGTCCCTCGGGGTCCGGCAAGTCCACCCTGATGCACTGCCTCGCCGGGCTCGACACCGTGACGAGCGGGCAGATCTACCTGGACGAGACCGAGATAACGGGCCTGAAGGACAAGAAGCTCACGCGGCTGCGCCGGGACCGGATCGGGTTCATCTTCCAGGCCTTCAACCTGCTGCCGACGCTGAACGCGATCGAGAACATCACCCTGCCCATGGACATCGCAGGGCGGAAGCCGGACAAGGCGTGGCTGGACCGGGTGGTGGAGACCGTGGGGCTCGCCGAGCGGCTCGGGCACCGGCCCAGCCAGCTCTCCGGCGGCCAGCAGCAGCGGGTCGCCGTGGCCCGGGCGCTCGCCGCCCGCCCCGAGATCATCTTCGGTGACGAGCCGACCGGGAACCTCGACTCGCGGGCCGGCGCCGAGGTGCTGGGCTTCCTGCGCCGGTCGGTGGACGAACTCGGGCAGACCATCGTGATGGTCACCCACGACCCGGTGGCCGCCTCCTACGCCGACCGCGTGCTGTACCTCGCCGACGGCCGGATCGTCGACGAGATGCACCAGCCGACGGCCGACCAGGTGCTGGACCGCATGAAGGACTTCGACGCCCGCGGACGGACGTCATGACCGTGCTGAAGACCTCCCTGCGCAACTTCTTCGCGCACAAGGGGCGCATGGTGCTTTCCGCGGTCGCGGTGCTGCTGTCGGTGGCGTTCGTGTGCGGCACGCTGGTGTTCACCGACACCATGAACACCACGTTCGACAAGCTGTTCGCGGTGACGGCGGCCGACGTGACCGTCTCGCCGAAGGTCGCGAAGACCGGCGAGACACCACAGGGCGGTGTGCCCGAGTCGCTGCCGGCCTCGCTGGTGGCGAAGGCGCGCGAGGCCGAGGGCGTGAAGTCGGTCGAGGGCGGCGTGGTGTCGGCGAACGTGACCGTCGTGAACGCCGACAACGAGAACATGGGCTCCTCGACCGGCGCCCCGACGATCGCCGGCAACTGGAACGGCAACGAGCTGCGCTCGATGGAGATCACCTCCGGGCACGCCCCGCGCGGGCCGACCGAGACGATGGTCGACGCCGACACCGCCGACAAGCACCACCTCAAGCTCGGCGACGAGCTGCGCACCATCGCGCAGACCGGCGACTTCAAGACGCGGATCGTCGGCATCGCCACCTTCAAGGTGACCAACCCCGGCGCCGCCATCCTCTACTTCGACACCGCCACCGCCCAGCGCGAACTGCTCGGCGCCACCGGCCGGTTCACCCACCTCAACATCACCGCCGCAACCGGCGTCTCCGACGGGACGCTGAAGCGGAACGTCGCGCGCACCCTGGCCGGGACCGGCTCCGGGCCGTACAAGATCCAGACCGCCAAGGAGAACGCGGACGAGAACCGCGAGAGCGTCGGCGCGTTCATGAACGTCATCAAGTACGCCATGCTCGGCTTCGCCGGGATCGCGTTCCTGGTCGGCATCTTCCTGATCATCAACACCTTCTCGATGCTGGTCGCCCAGCGCACCCGGGAGATCGGCCTGATGCGGGCGATCGGCTCCTCGCGCCGGCAGGTCAACCGTTCGGTGCTGGTGGAGGCGCTGCTGCTCGGTGTCGTCGGCTCGATCCTGGGCGTCGGCGCGGGCGTCGGCATCGCGGTCGGCCTGATGAAGCTGATGTCGGCGATGGGCATGGAGCTGTCCACGCGGGACCTGACGGTGAAGGCGACCACGCCGGTGGCGGGGCTGCTGCTCGGCGTCGTGGTCACCGTGCTCGCCGCCTACCTCCCGGCGCGCCGGGCCGGCAAGGTCTCCCCGATGGCCGCGCTGCGCGACGCGGGCACTCCGGCCGACGGCCGGGCGGGCCGGGTGCGGGGCGTGATCGGCCTGGTCCTCACCGGCGCCGGTGCCGCGGCCCTGTTCGCGGCGGCCGGGGCGAAGAAGGCGAGCGAGGGCTCGCTCGTCCTGGGGCTCGGCGTGGTGCTGACCCTGATCGGCTTCGTCGTCGTCGGGCCGCTGCTGGCCGGCGGGCTGGTGCGGGTGATCAGCGCGGTGCTGCTGCGGGTGTTCGGGCCGGTCGGCCGCATGGCCGAGCGCAACGCCCTGCGCAACCCGCGCCGCACCGGCGCCACCGGGGCCGCGCTGATGATCGGCCTCGCGCTGGTGGCGTGCCTGTCGGTGGTCGGCTCCTCGATGGTCGCCTCGGCCACGGACGAGCTGGACCGGTCGGTCGGCGCGGACTTCATCGTCCAGGGGCGGCAGCGGATCGTGCCGCAGGCCGAGCAGGCCATGCGGAACACGCCCGGCCTGGCCCACGTCACCCGCTACAAGACGCTCGACGCCACGCTGACCTCGCCCGACGGGCAGGTCGACGACCACGGGGTGACGGCCGCGGACCCGTCGTACGCCGAGGACCTGCGCCGGACCACCACCGCCGGCTCCCTGGCGGCGGCCTACGGCGACGACGCCATGTCGGTCGGCTCCGACTACGCGAAGAAGCACGGCGTGCACGTCGGCGACACCCTCACCGTCGCCTTCAAGGGCGGCCGGACGGCCAGGCTGAAGGTCGCGGCCGTCACCAGCGACGACGCCGCCATCGACAAGGGCGCGCGCTACCTGAGCATCGCGACCATGCAGAAGTACGTCCCGAAGGACAGGATCCCGCCGAACCAGATCATGTTCGCCAAGGCCCTGGACGGCCGGGAGAAGCAGGCGTACGCGGCGCTGAAGAGCGCGATGAAACGGTACCCGCAGTACCAGGTGCGGGACCAGACCGACTACAAGCAGGAGCTGAAGGACCAGGTGGGCCGGCTCCTGAACATGGTCTACGGCCTGCTCGCCCTGGCGATCGTCGTCGCGGTCCTCGGCGTGGTGAACACCCTCGCCCTGTCGGTGGTCGAGCGGACCCGGGAGATCGGCCTGCTGCGGGCGATCGGCCTGTCGCGCCGGCAGCTGCGGCGGATGATCCGCCTGGAGTCGGTGGTGATCGCCCTGTTCGGCGCGCTGCTGGGCCTCGGGCTGGGCATGGGCTGGGGCGCGACCGCGCAGAAGCTGCTCGCGCTGGAGGGCCTGAAGGTGCTGGACATCCCCTGGCCGACGATCACCGGGGTGTTCGTCGGCTCGGCCTTCGTGGGCCTGCTCGCCGCCCTGATCCCGGCCTTCCGGGCGGGCCGGATGAACGTCCTGAACGCGATCGCGACCGAGTAGCCGCACGGCCGCACCGCACGCCGGGAACCACCGCACACGGGGGTTGCGGGGGCGGGCCCGGTGCCGGGAAGTCCCTGACTTCCCGGCACCGGGCCTTTGTGCGCCGCCCGCCCGGGCACCCGCGGGGTGCGGGTTGGCCGGGCGTTGTCCACAGGCCCGGCGGTCGTCGGTGCGGCGTCGTACGCTGGAGGGACCCCCGGCCCGCGGCGCGTGTCGGGCTCTTCGTGTTGTCCACCAGCCCTGCCCACCCCCTTGCCCACCTCCTCGCCACCCCGGACGGAAAGCCCTCCATGAGCCTGCACGGTCTGCTCGACGCCGTCGTCAAGGACCCCGCCCTAGCGGAAGCGATCACCGCGGCCGCGGACGGCAACCGCATGCACGTCGACCTGGTCGGGCCCTCGGCGGCCCGCCCCTTCGCGGTCGCCGCGCTGGCCCGCGAGACCGGCCGCCCCGTCCTCGCGGTGACGGCGACCGGCCGCGAGGCCGAGGACCTGGCCGCGGCGCTGCGCTCGCTGCTGCCCCCCGAGGGCGTGGTGGAGTACCCCTCCTGGGAGACGCTCCCGCACGAGCGCCTCAGCCCCCGCAGCGACACCGTCGGCCGCCGCCTCGCCGTCCTGCGGCGCCTGGCCCACCCCCGGCCCGACGACCCCGAGACCGGCCCGGTCTCCGTCGTCGTGGCGCCGGTGCGCTCGGTGCTCCAGCCGCAGGTCAAGGGCCTCGGCGACCTGGAGCCGGTGTCCCTGGGATCCGGGCAGTCCGCCGACCTGAACGAGATCGTCGAAGCCCTCGCCGCGGCCGCGTACGCGCGCGTGGAGCTGGTGGAGAAGCGCGGCGAGTTCGCCGTGCGCGGCGGCATCCTCGACGTCTTCCCGCCCACCGAGGAACACCCCCTGCGCATCGAGTTCTGGGGTGACGACGTCGAGGAGATCCGCTACTTCAAGGTCGCCGACCAGCGCTCCCTGGAGGTCGCCGAGCACGGCCTGTGGGCGCCGCCCTGCCGGGAGCTGCTGCTCACCGAGGACGTCCGCACCCGCGCCGCGGCCCTGGCCGAGCGCCACCCCGAGCTCGGCGAACTGCTCGGCAAGATCGCCGAGGGCATCGCCGTGGAGGGCATGGAGTCCCTGGCGCCGGTCCTCGTCGACGACATGGAGCTGCTGATCGACGTCCTGCCCAAGGGCGCCATGGCCGTGGTCTGCGACCCCGAGCGGGTGCGCACCCGCGCCTCCGACCTTGTGGCGACCTCGCAGGAGTTCCTGCAGGCGTCCTGGGCGGCCACCGCGGGATCGGGGCGTGCGGGCGAAGCCCGCTCGGTTGAGGGTGGTGGTGGGCGACGGGCGGGAGGCGAGGCGCCCATCGACGTCGGCGCGGCCTCCCTGCGGTCCATCGCCGACGTCCGCGACCGGGCCCGTGAGCTGGACATGATGTGGTGGTCGGTGTCGCCGTTCGCCGCCGACGAGTCCGCCGGGGACGGCGACACGCTGAAGCTGGGGATGCGCGCCCCCGAGACGTACCGCGGTGACACCGCGAGGGCGCTCGCCGACACCAAGGGCTGGCTCGCCGAGGGCTGGCGCACCGTCTTCGTCACCGAGGGCCACGGCCCGGCCTCGCGCACGGTCGAGGTGCTCGGCGGCGAGGGCGTCGCGGCCCGGCTGGACGCCGACCTCGGCGAGATCTCGCCGTCCCTGGTGCACGTGGCCTGCGGCTGCATCGACCACGGCTTCGTCGACCCGGCGCTGAAGCTGGCGGTGCTCACCGAGACCGACCTCTCCGGCCAGAAGGCGTCCGGCCGGGACGGCGCCCGGATGCCGGCCCGCCGCCGCAAGACCATCGACCCGCTCACCCTGGAGGCGGGCGACTACATCGTCCACGAGCAGCACGGCGTCGGCCGCTACATCGAGATGGTGCAGCGCACCGTCCAGGGCGCCACCCGCGAGTACCTGGTGGTGGAGTACGCCCCCGCCAAGCGCGGCCAGCCCGGCGACCGCCTGTACATCCCCACCGACCAGCTGGAGCAGATCACCAAGTACGTCGGCGGCGAGGCCCCCACCCTGCACCGCCTGGGCGGCGCCGACTGGACGAAGACGAAGGCCCGCGCGAAGAAGGCGGTCAAGGAGATCGCCGCGGACCTGATCAGGCTGTACTCCGCGCGGATGGCCGCCCCCGGGCACGCCTTCGGCGGGGACACGCCCTGGCAGCGCGAGCTGGAGGACGCCTTCCCCTACGCGGAGACGCCCGACCAGCTCACCACGATCGCCGAGGTCAAGGAGGACATGGAGAAGACGGTCCCGATGGACCGCCTGATCTGCGGCGACGTCGGCTACGGCAAGACGGAGATCGCGGTCCGCGCCGCCTTCAAGGCCGTCCAGGACGGCAAGCAGGTCGCGGTGCTGGTGCCGACGACGCTGCTGGTGCAGCAGCACTTCGGGACGTTCGGCGAGCGGTACGCGCAGTTCCCGGTGAATGTGCGCGCGCTGTCCCGCTTCCAGACCGACACCGAGGCGAAGGCGGTCCTGGAGGGACTGAAGGACGGCTCGGTGGACGTCGTCATCGGCACCCACCGGCTGTTCTCCTCCGAGACCAAGTTCAAGGACCTGGGCCTGGTCATCGTCGACGAGGAGCAGCGCTTCGGCGTCGAGCACAAGGAGCAGCTGAAGAAGCTGCGCGCCAACGTCGACGTGCTCACCATGTCGGCGACCCCGATCCCGCGCACCCTGGAGATGGCGGTCACCGGCATCCGCGAGATGTCCACGATCACCACCCCGCCGGAGGAGCGCCACCCGGTGCTCACCTTCGTCGGACCGTACGAGGAGAAGCAGATCGGCGCCGCGATCCGCCGTGAGCTGCTGCGCGAGGGCCAGGTCTTCTACATCCACAACCGGGTGGAGTCGATCGACCGGGCGGCGGCGCGGCTGCGGGAGATCGTGCCCGAGGCGCGTATCGCCACCGCCCACGGCCAGATGTCGGAGCAGGCGCTGGAGCAGGTCGTCGTCGACTTCTGGGAGAAGAGGTTCGACGTGCTGGTCTCGACGACGATCGTCGAGTCCGGCATCGACATCTCCAACGCCAACACCCTGATCGTGGAGCGCGGCGACAACTTCGGCCTGTCCCAGCTGCACCAGCTGCGCGGCCGGGTGGGCCGGAGCCGCGAGCGCGGCTACGCCTACTTCCTCTACCCGCCGGAGAAGCCGCTGACCGAGACCGCCCACGAGCGGCTGGCGACCATCGCCCAGCACACCGAGATGGGCGCGGGCATGTACGTGGCGATGAAGGACCTGGAGATCCGCGGCGCGGGCAACCTGCTCGGCGGTGAGCAGTCCGGCCACATCGCGGGCGTCGGCTTCGACCTGTACATCCGTATGGTCGGCGAGGCGGTCGCCGACTACCGGCGGCAGCTGGAGACCGGCGAGATCGAGGAGGAGGCTCCCCTCGAGGTCAAGATCGAGCTGCCGGTCGACGCGCACGTCCCGCACGACTACGCCCCCGGCGAGCGGCTGCGCCTGCAGGCCTACCGGGCCATCGCCTCCGCCAACTCGGAGGAGGACGTGAAGGCGGTCCGCGAGGAACTCACCGACCGCTACGGCAAGTTGCCGGAGCCGGTGGAGAACCTGCTGCTGGTGGCGGGCCTGCGGATGCTGGCCCGGGCCTGCGGCGTCGGCGAGATCGTCCTTCAGGGCGCCAACATCCGCTTCGCACCGGTGGAGTTGCGCGAGTCACAGGAGCTGCGGCTTAAGCGCCTGTACCCGGGATCGGTGATCAAGCCGGCCGTCCACCAGGTCCTGGTGCCCCGCCCGAAGACCGCCAAGGTCGGCGGCAAGCCGCTCGTCGGACGCGAACTGCTCGGCTGGGTCGGCGAGTTCCTCGCGTCGGTCCTGGGTTCGTAGCAGGTTCGCGACACGCTGTTCGTGCCAAGCTGTTCGTGACACGCCGTCGGGCCACCGGCCTCCCAGGGCCGGTGGCGCGTCCCGCCTTCCTTCGCCGCTAGGGCTGCTGTTCGTCGGGACGGCGTTCCTGCTCCATGCCGATGCGGCGCTCCGCCTGCTGCTGGGCCTGGTCGACCTGGGACTCGTACTTGTTGCCCGTCCTCTCGTCGACCTTCCGCTCGGCCGTGTCGGACACGCTCTTGGCCTTGTGCCTGAACTTGTCGAAGATGCCCATGGAAGAGCTCCTTCCGGACGTCGCTTCGACCGACGATACGCCCGGTATGCGCCGGGTGCCTCTTCGCGCCCCATATGGCATGGACATCTTCGTCGCTAACGTGGGAAGCCGGAGAACGACCGCCCGTGTCGGGGCGGGACCGGGAGGCAAGGGGAGGGGCGCATCGTGACGCGTCTGAGGGGCGGGGCCGCCGTGCGCGCGGAGGGGCGCGTGGGGCACGGAGGCGGGCGCCGGAGCGCCCTGGTGACGTCGGCCGCGCTGCTGGCCGGCGGGCTGCTGCTCGGCGGCTGCAAGGACCTCGCCCCGCCCGTGGACAGCGGGCCGTCCGGCTCCGCCGTGCCGACCGCCGGTGACGGTCGCGCGGTGAGCCCGCTGGAGAACCCGGACGGCACGAAGCCCGGCCTGGCGGCGATCACGTCCGCCGCGGACCTGGCGAGGGCGCGCTCGCTGATCGGGAAGGTCGCGACGAAGGGGCGCGGTCCGAAGACGGGCTACGAGCGCGACGAGTTCGGTTACGCCTGGATGGACTCGGCTCCGGGCGGCATCCCCTACGCGCACAACGGGTGCGACTCGCGCAACGACCTCCTCAAGCGGGACGGGGAGCGGCTCCGCTTCCGGTCGGGCTCGAACTGCGTGGTCGCCTCGATGACCCTGCACGACCCGTACACGGGCAGGACCATCGAGTGGACCAAGTCCCGTGCCGCGAGGGTCCAGATCGACCACGTCATGCCGCTGTCGTACGACTGGCAGATGGGCGCCACGCACTGGGCGAAGGGCAAGCGGGAGGACATCGCCAACGACCCGCTCAACCTGATCCCGGTGGACGGGCCGACCAACGGCGCGAAGGGCGACTCCGGGCCGGCGACCTGGCTGCCGCCGAGCAAGCCGATCCGCTGCGCCTACTCGGTGCGCTTCGCCCAGGTGTCGGTGAAGTACGACCTTCCGGTGACGGCGGCCGACAAGCGGATGATGCTGCGGCAGTGCGGCGGCTGAAGTTCGCTCGTACGCAGCAAAGGTGACGGAGCACCAGGAAGTGAGTCACCGTCGGATGAACAAGTGATACGGGTCCCGTAACGGAACCGTAAAGACGTTCACAAGTCGCAAAGGGGCGCCGGACAGCAAAGCGGTCAGGTTCAGCAAGAGGCGGTCAAGGTCTGCACAAGATCGTTCCTTGACGTGTCCACAGGATGTTCACCAGAGGGCAAGATCAGCGCGTTTCTGTGTCGTTCTTGACCGCTGGAGTCGAATCCCGTGCCTCTGTGGCCGCTCAGCCGCCGCCCACGCCCCGCGCGCACCGCGCGTCGCGTGCGGCCAGCCCTTCTCGCACGTCGTACGCAACGCCTCGTCGCCATGGCGGCGCTCACCGCGCTCGCCCTGATGCTGACGACGGATCAGGCCCTCGCCGAGGGACTGGAACTGAGCCGCGTCGACCTGCCGAGCCTGAGCGCGTCCTCGCTCGCGTCCTGGTTCACCGACCCGCACTGGGGCAAGCTGCCGCACCAGCGGTCCGGCACGGCCACCGGCCACCGGCACCACGTCTCCGCCGACGCCACCGACGCCCACCGCGGCGCGGGCCACGCCCCCGGCAAGGGCCGCGGCGAACTGGCCGCCTACCACCCGCACGCGAGCGCCGTGAAGCACGGCCGCAGCGCGGGCGGCGCCTTCAACGCCAAGACCAGCAAGCGGAACGCCGCCAAGTCCACGCGCAACGAGACCGTCTACGACAACGCCGACGGCTCCACCACCCGGCAGATATCGCCCTCACCCGTCAACTACCAGGTGGGCAAGGGCCGCTGGGCGCCGATCGACGTGGACGTACGGGCCGGGCCGGACGGCCGCTGGCACGAGAAGGCCAACTCCCTCGCCGTCGACCTCGGCGCCAAGGCCACCGACTCCGCCCTGGCCTCCCTCGCACCCGACGACAAGCACCGCGTCGCCTACGCCCTTCAGGGCGCCGCCCCCGTCCGGGGCACCGCGCACGGCTCGACCGTCACCTACGGCGGCGTCCTCGACGCCACCGACCTGAAGCTGTCGCCCACCGCCACCGGCGTGAAGGAGTCGGTCGTCCTGCACTCCGCGGACGCCGCCAACTCCTGGACCTTCCCGCTCACCCTCGAGGGCCTCACCCCCGTCCAGCACAAGAACGGCTGGATCGACCTCAGGAACTCCGCCGGCAAGACCGTCGAGCGCATCCCTCCGGCGTACGCGTACGACGCGAAGGTGAACCGCCGCTCCGGTGACCCGGCCACCACCCACGACGTCACCTCCGAGCTGGTCCACGGCAAGGACGGCTACGCGCTGAAGGTGACCCTGGACAGCCGCTGGCTGCACGACTCCCACCGCGTCTTCCCGGTCACCGTCGACCCGACCGTCACCGACGGCTGGACCACCACCTACGCCGAGTCCGGGGCCGGCAACAACGTCGACCACTCCTACGAGCAGACCATCAAGGTCGGTTCCTACGACTCCGGCACCCACTCGGCCAACAGCTTCGTCAACCACTGGGACACCGCCTGGGACGCCAGCGGCGCCACCGTCACCTCGGCGTCCCTGAAGCTCTTCGACACCTGGGCCTCCACCTGCACCGCCGAGCGGTTCGACGTCGCCCTGGTGACCGGCTCCTGGACCCCCGAGTCCGTCACCTCCTACCCGGGCCCCTCCAAGGGCTCCTCCATCGGCAACCTCACGCCCAGTGTGCCCACCGCGTGCGCCAACACCGCCGCCGACCGCACCGTGGGCGACTGGGTGACGGTCTCGCTGTCCACCTCCGCGATCCAGGGCTGGTTCAGCGGCACCACCGCCGACCACGGCCTCGCGGTCTACGCCGCGACCACCGACAACCTGCACTGGAAGCAGTTCGGCTCCTTCAACGACCCGAACCTCGGCCCGGTCCTCTCGGTCACCTACACCGGCAACACCGCGCCGCAGCTGTACGAGCAGTTCCCGCAGGACAACGCCGTCGTCGGCACCACCCAGCCCGAACTGACGGCCTGGGCCGGCGGCGCCAACTCCACCAGCGGCAGCAACAACCAGTACCTCTTCCAGGTCTACGACGCCTCCGGCGCCAAGGTCGCCGACTCGGGCCTGGTCGCCACCGGCGACTGGACCGTCCCCGCCGGCAAGCTCGCCTGGGGCAAGGCCTACACCTGGACCGTCAAGGCGTACGACTCCGCCACCAACCTGTACTCCCCGGCCGATCCGTACACGCTGTCCGTGCAGGTCCCGCAGCCCGTGATCACCTCCGGGCTGTCGCAGAACAGCAGCGACCACGGCTTCGACGCGGCCATCGGCAACTACACGACCTCCGACACCGACGCCTCCGTCTCCACCGTCGGCCCCTCCCTGGACGTCGAGCGCGACTACAACTCCCGCGACCCGCGCTGGACCGGCGCCTTCGGCTCCGGCTGGTCGAGCATCTTCGACTCCCGGGCCACCGAGCAGTACAACGCCTCCGGCGCGGTCACCAGCGCCGTCGTCACCTACCCCGACGGCTCCCAGGTCGGCTACGGCAAGAACAGCGACGGCACCTTCACCCCCGGCAACGGACGGTTCGCCACCTTCAAGACGGTCACCGGCGGCTACACGCTGACCGACAAGGACGACACCGTCTACACCTTCACCCAGTCCCTGGGCTCCGGCGGTTACGGCCTGACCTCGGTCACCGACGCCAACGGCCGTGCGATCAACCTCACCTGGGCCGGCGGACACGTCACCAAGATGACGTCCGCCGTCTCCGGCCGCTCCCTGTCGCTGACCTGGAGCACCCCCTCGGGCGCGCAGGCGGCGCACGTGGCGACCGTGGTCACCGACCCCGTCACCCCGGGCGACGCCTCCACCGCCCAGACGTGGACCTACGGCTACACCGGCGACCAGCTCACCAAGGTCTGCTCGCCGCTGTCCACCACCAAGTGCACCACCTACGGCTACGCCTCCGGCTCCGGCTACCGCAACGCGGCCCTCGACCTCGACCCGCACACCTTCTGGCCGCTGTCGGAGACCTCGGGCACCAGCGCCAAGGACACGATCCTCGCCAACGAGGGCACGACCGACGCGACGTACGAGAACGTCACCCTCGGCCAGGCCACCGGCCCGCTCACCGGGTCCTCGGCGAAGGCCGCCACCTTCAACGGCACCTCCTCCGACGTCTCGCTGCCGAAGAACCTCGGCAACGACACCGACTCCGGCGCCCTCTCCCTGTGGTTCAAGACCTCGGCCGGCCCGGGCGTGCTCTACTCCTACGCCTCCCAGCCGATCGGCTCCGGGCAGGCCGCCGGCTTCTACACCCCGTCGATCTACGTGGGCACCGACGGCAAGCTGAACGCCGAGTTCTGGTACAGCGGCGGCGTCAACCCGATCGTGTCCTCCGCGTCCGTCGCCGACGGCAAGTGGCACCACGTGGTGCTGTCCGCCGCGGGCAACTCCCAGTCGCTGTTCCTGGACAACGCCAAGGTCGGCTCCCGCACCGGCACGGTCTCCATCAAGAGCGCGACCGCGTTCGGCAAGAACCAGTCGTTCAACTACCTCGGCACCGGCTTCCTCGGCGGCAGCTGGCCCGACGAGCCGCACTACTCGACCACCGAGAAGGACGGCTACGCCACCTACTTCAACGGCACCATCGCCGACGTCGGCTGGTACAGCCGCCCGCTGGTCGCCGCCGACGTCAACGCCCTCTACACGTACGGCACCCACGGCACCAGCCTGCTGAACTCCGTCACCCGCCCGTCCGGCAAGACCTTCGCGGCGATGAGTTACGACGCGGACTCCACCACGCTGACCCAGCTCACCGACGAGAACGGTGGCGTGTGGAAGCTCGGCACCCCGACCGTGGCCGGCTCCAGCGACACCTACCGCGGTGCCGTGCTCGGCGGCGCCCCCTCCGAGTACTTCCGCCTCGGTGAGGCCGCGGGCGCCACCACCGCCGTGGACCAGGTGCGCGGCGGCGACGGCACCTACAACACCGTGACCCTCGGCGCCACCGGCCCGTTCAGCGACGCCAAGGCCGCCACCTTCGACGGGACGGCGTCCCAGGTGACGCTGCCCGGCGGATCGGTCCCGGGCTCGGGCGCCGAGTCGACGAGCATGTGGTTCAAGACGTCGACCCCGAACGGCGTGCTGCTCGGCGCGTCCAAGAACCCGCTGTCCGCCGGCACCACGACGTCCGGCTACACCCCCGTGCTCTACGTGGGCAGCAGCGGCAAGCTGCACGGCGAGTTCTGGTTCTCCGGCGGCTCGGACAACCCCCTGGTCTCCACCGCCTCCGTGACCGACGGCAAGTGGCACCACGTGGTGCTGTCCACCTCGGCGAGCAGCCAGTCGCTGTACCTCGACGGCGGGCTCGTCGGCACGCAGACCGGCACCGCCGCGATGTCCGGCCAGACCTACACCTACGTGGGCGGCGGATTCATCGGCGGCTACTGGCCGGACGAGCCGCACAACAGCACCACCGACAACACCGGTTACGCCACCTACTTCAAGGGCTCCATCGCCGAGGTGGCCCTCTTCCGCTCGCAGCTGTCCGACGCCGACGTCGCCGACCAGTTCGAGGCGGCGAAGAACTCCACCGGCCTGCTTCCGGTGAAGACCATCAAGGTCACCTCGCCGACCAACTCCACGCTGACGTACACCTACGACGTCACCAACAACAACCGAGCGCTGACCGAGACCGACGGCCTGGGCAACAGGACGAGCTTCGGCTACGACACCGCCGGCTTCGAGCACACCGTCACCGACCCCAACGGGGCGATGACGGTCACCGGTCACGACGTGCGCGGCAACGTGGTCTCCTCCACGTCCTGCCAGGACCAGCCCGCGAACAAGTGCAACACCGAGTACTACACGTACTACCCGGACGACACCACGCCGCAGCTGACCACCGCCGACCCGCGCAACGACCAGCTCCTGACCGAGCGCGACGGCCGGTCCTCGTCCGCGACGGACACCACCTACCTGACGTCGTTCACCTACGACTCGGCCGGCAACCAGACCAAGATCACCGGCCCGGCGGTGCCCGGCTTCCCGAACGGCCGCGGCACCACCACCGAGTACAGCGACGGCACCAGCGCCTACCCCTCCGCGGACGGCGGCACGGTGCCCAAGGGCCTGCCGGTGAAGACGGTCAGCCCGGGCGGCGCCGTCAACCAGGTGTCGTACCTCAAGAATGGTGACGTGGCCTCCACCACGGACGCCATCGGCCTGGTCACCCAGTACACCTACGACGGCCTGGGCCAGGTCACCACCCAGAAGGTCGTCTCCGACACCTACCCGAACGGCCTGGTCACGTCGTACAAGTACGACGCCGCCGGCCAGGTGGTCGAGGAGCACGACCCACAGCTCACCGACCGCGTCACCGGCGCCACGCACGCCGCGGTCACCAGCACCGTCTACGACGAGGACGGCGACACCACCTCGCAGACCGTCGCCGACGCGAGCGGCGGCGACACGTCCCGCACGCAGACGTGGACCTACGACGCCTACGACCACGTGGCGACGGAGGCCGACGCCAACGCGGCGGAGAACGCCTCCAACGGCAACACCACGACGTACACCTACGACTCGTCCGGCAACAAGACCAAGGAGGTCACCACCGCCGGCAACGAGACCCGCTACACCTACGACGACAACGGCAACCTGCTCACCCAGGGCCTGATGTCCACCGGCGACCCGACGAACCCGCAGCCGGCGGCCCTGCTCACCGAGTCCTCCCGGGCCTACGACCCGGCCGGACGGCTCGCGTCGATCACCGACGCGATGGGCAACACCACGTCGTACACGTACACCGACGACGGTCTGACCGCGACGGTGAAGCGCACCAGCGCCGACGGCAAGAGCATCTACACGCTGGAGTCGGACACCTACGACGCGGCCGGCAACCTGCTGCAGTCCACGTCCGACAACGGCGAGACCGTCACCAAGTACACGGTCGACGCCGCCTCCCGGACCACCTCCACCGAGTTGGACCCGACCGGCGTGGACCGCGTGACCACGGTGTCGTACACCCCGGACGACCAGGTCGCCTCCGAGAGCGACCACGACGCCTCCGGCTACGACCGCACCACCACCAACACCTACGACGACATGGGCAACCTGCTCAGCGAGACGCTGTACGGGGACGCCTCCGGTCACCCGGCGGGCTGGTGGAAGCTGAACCAGACGTCCGGCAGGTCCGTCACGGACTCCTCCGGCACCGGCAACACCGCGACCGCGGACCCCGGTGTGACCTGGGCGGACGACGCGGCGAAGTTCGCGGGCTCCAGCACCGGCACCGGTGACGTGATCGCCACCAACAGCCCGGTCCTGGACACCACCGCCTCGTACACGGTCTCGGCCTGGGTGAACCTGACCGACACCTCCACCTACCGCACCTTCGTCGCACAGGGCGGCACCAACCGCGCCTCGTTCTACCTCCAGTACTCCAAGGCCGACAACGCCTTCCGCTTCCACGCGGCGAACTCCGACACCGCCTCACCGTCCGCGTACTACGACGCGACGGCCGGCTCCGCGGCGCCGCTGAACACCTGGACCCACCTGGTCGGCGTCTTCGACGCGAGCAACGGCTCGATGAAGCTGTACGTCGACGGTGCGCAGTCCGGGACGACGGCGACCAACACCTCGCCGTGGACCGGCACCGGCCCGCTGTCCATCGGCGGTGCGAAGACCGCGGGCGGCACCACGAGCGACGTGGTGGCCGGCGAGGTCGGGAACGTGCAGGTCTACCAGCGCGCCCTGTCCGCCACCGAGGTCTCCTCGCTCTACGGCAAGGGCCGCTCCGGCGGCACGGTCGGCTCCTCCGACGCGCAGACCACGAAGTACGCCTACGACAAGCGCGGCCTGCCGACGTCCATGACGGACGCCGAGCAGCACACCACCGACTACAGCTACGACGAGGCGGGCAACCTCGCCGTCACCACCGCGCCCGCCGTCCAGGCTGAGCCGGACGGCACCACCGCCTCCACCGTCCGCCCGGTCACCACCAGCGGCTTCAACACCTTCGGCGAGGGCGTCGAGGAGCAGGACCCGAACGGCCTGGTCACCACCACGGTGTACGACGCCGAGGGCAACAAGGTCTCCGAGACCCTGCCGCCGTACACCCCGAGCGGCGCCTCCTCGGCCAACGCGGGCACGACCGTCTACACCTACGACAGCGAGGGCAACCAGAACTCCGTCACCTCGCCCGGCGGCAAGACCACGTCGTACCTGTACGACCAGATGGGCAACCTCGCCCAGACCACCGCCCCGGACGGCACCAAGACGCACGCCACCTACGACGCCGACGGCGAGCAGCTCTCGGCGACGGACCCGACCGGCGCGCAGACCCAGGCCACGTACGACTTCCTGGGCCGCCAGCTCACGCAGTCGACGCTGGAGCGCTACCCGTCGACACGGACGCTGACCACCACCAACTCCTACGCGGTCACCACCGGCAACCCCTACGGCGCGCACGCCGCCTCCACCACCTCCCCGGGCGGTGTGACGACGCAGTACGCCTACAACCGGGCCGGTGACATCACCTCCGTCACCGACGGCGCGGGCAACACCACCAGCTACGCCTACGACTTCGAGGGCAACCGCGCGAAGACGACGCTGGCGGACGGCACCTACACGACGACCGACTACAACGACGACGGCGACCCGACGGCCACCCGGTCCTACGACGCGAGCGGCACCAAGCTCTGGGAGACCTCGCAGGCCTACGACGGCGTCGGCAACATGACCGCCGCCACGGACGCCAACGGCCACACCAGCCGCTTCACCTACGACGCGGCCGGCACCATCACGCAGGAGATCCAGCCGGTCGACGCCTCCACGTCGATCACCACGACCTTCGGCTACGACGCGTCCGGCAACCGGACCCGCTTCACCGACGGCCGCGGCAACTCCTGGCGCTACTCGTACACGCCGTGGGGACAGCAGGAGAAGGTGATCGAGCCGACCACCGCCAAGTACACCTCGGCGGCCGACTCGACGACGACCTTCGCCTACGACGCCGACGGCCAGATGACCGGCGCGACGCTGCCGGGCGGCGTGACGACGTCGATGACGTACGACTCGCTGGGCCAGCTGAAGTCCATGTCCGGCTCGGGCGCGGACGCGGCGACGGCCACGCGCAGCTTCACCTACGACACGGACGGCCGGGTGCTCTCGGCGGACACCGCGGAGGCGGGCACGGCCGGCGCGGTGGACCACCAGGACGCCACGCACGACGCGTTCACCTACGACGACCGCGGTGACGTCCTGACCGCCTCGGGCTCGGCGGGCTCCTCCAGCTTCGCCTACAACGACGACGGCTCGATGACCTCCCGCACGGACGCGGCGGGCACGACGACGTACGGCTACGACACGGCCGGCCGACTGTCGTCCCTGAACGACGCGGCCACGGGCACCCAGCTCACGTACTCGTACGGCCGGCTGAACGAGCTGAAGTCGGTCAAGTACGGCTCCACCGGCCAGACCCGCACCTTCGGCTACAACAGCGCGCACGAACTCACCAGCGACGTCCTGGTCCAGGACGCCTCGACGCTGGCGAGCTTCACGTACGGCTACGACCTGAACGGCAACCTGACGTCGAAGACGACGACGGGCGTGTCGGGCGCGTCCTCCAACACCTACGGCTACGACTGGGCCAACCGCCTCACGTCGTGGAACGACGGCACGAAGACGACGACGTACGGCTACGACGCCTCGGGCAACCGCATCCGCCGCGGCTCGGACGTGTTCACGTACGACGAGCGCGACCAGCTCACGTCGGACGGCGTCAACTCCTACGACTACTCGGCCCGCGGCACGATGACGCAGGAGGCGTCGGCGAGCGGCACGGTGGCGTACCAGACGGACGCCTTCGGCGGCCAGATCGTCGCCGGCCAGCAGTCCTACACGCAGGACGCGATGGGCCGGAACGTCTCCGACCGGGACCGGGCGTCCAGCACCACCCGCACCTTCGCCTACTCGGGCGCGGACAACACGATCGCCTCCGACGGCGACAGCAACTACACCTACGACCCGTCCGGCGGCATCGTCGGCATCAAGCCGGCCGGCGGCGGCAGCGGGGTGCTGGCGCTGACGGACCAGCACAACGACGTGGTGGGCACGTTCGCCTCGGGTGCGACCTCGCTGGCGGGCTCCGTCTCGTACGACCCGATGGGCAAGGTGGTCTCGCCGACCAACACGATCAGCGGCCACCTGGGCTTCCAGTCCGGGTGGACGGAGCCGGGCACGGGCGACGTCGGCACGGCCTCGCGCTGGTACAACCCGGACACGGGTGTGTTCCTGAACAAGGACAGCATCTCGCTGAACCCGGTGCCGAACTCGGTGGCGGCGAACCCGTTCGCCTACGTCGACGACAACCCGCTGGCCGGTACCGACGAGTCGGGCAACTGCTCCTGGTACGACGTGGTGTGCGGGGCGAAGAAGGTCGCGCACAAGGTGAGCCACGCCGTCCGGCACGTGGCGCACAAGGTGTACCACGCGGTCAAGCACGTGGCCCGCAAGGTGGTCCACGCGGTCAAGCACGCGGCCCACAAGGTGGTGCACCACGTGCGGGACTACTACCACGCCACGGTGCGGGTGGTCCGGCGCGTCTACCACTACGCCGCGAGGCATGTGAGACGGGCGTATCACCGGGTCGTCCACGCGGTGCACTCGGCGTACCACCGGGTCTCGCGTGCGGTGCACCGGGTGGTGCACGCGGTGAAGCAGGCGGCGCACAAGGTCGCGCACGTGGTGAGGAAGGCCGCGCACGCGGTCGCCCACGCGGCGAGGACGGCGTACCACGCGACGGTCAAGGCGGCGAAGTCGGCGGCGAAGTACGTCAAGCACCACGCCGCGGCGATCACCTCGTTCGTGGTGTCCACGGCGGTGTTCGCGGGCTGTGAGGCGGTGACGGCCGGTGTCGGCTCGATCGGCTGCGCGGCGGCCGCGGGCGCGGCGGGCGCGCTGGTGGAGCAGGGCTTCAAGTGCGCGGAGAACGGCGGCGGCGACTGCAGCGTGGGCGCCTTCGCGGGCTCGGCCCTCGAAGGCGGCGTCGCGGGCGCCCTGGGCGGCGCCCTGGGCAGCCTGGGCGGCAAGATCCTGGCGAAGGTCGCCCCGAAGGCGATGAAGGTCGTCGGCGGTCTCTTTGGCAAGGGCGCGACCGAGGCCGAGGAGACGGCGGCGACGGACGCGACGGAGGAAGCGGCTTCGGCGGCGGAGTCGGAGGGGGCGGGGACACGTAGCCAGTCCCAGTCCAACGCGACGTGTCACAGCTTCACCGCAGGCACCCGGGTGCTCTTGGCCGACGGCACGACCAAGGCCATCGACCACGTCAAGGTGGGCGACACCATCGCCAACTCGGTGCCGGGCGCGAAGGGCACGGAGGCGCACAAGGTCACGGACGTGATCGTCACGCGCACGGACCGCGACTTCGTGGACCTGACGATCAAGGACGCGGGCAAGTCCGCCGGCAAGAAGTCGGTGAAGGCCGGCGCGAAGGCCGCGGTCAAGTCCGTGGCGAAGAAGGCGGCCCGCAAGGCGGCCTTCGGCCTCGCGGCCTCGGCGGCAGTGCTCGGCGCCCTGTCGGCCGGCCACGGCCACGGTGACGCGCACCAGCCGTCGACGGCGCCGGTGGCGGCGGTCGGCAAGGTTTCGCCGGCGCAGGCCACCAGGGCCGACGCGCAGGACGCCCACCTGACGACGACCTTCCACCACCCCTTCTACGACAAGACCCAGTCCGCCTTCGTCGAGGCCAAGGACCTCAACCCCGGCGACGTCCTCCAGACCCCGACCGGCACGACCGAGGTCACCGGTGTCCGCCTGTACCACGCGCACACCACGACGTACGACCTGACCATCGGCACCCTCCACACGTACTATGTGGAAGCCGGGAAAACGCCGGTTCTCGTACATAACTGTGACCCGGCTGAGGTTACGGTCAGCTACCGAGAAGGGATGCCGAGGAACGAGTTCGACAAGAAGGCAGACGCCCTTCAGAAGCTCAGTGACGAGGGCAAGCTGTTCAAGGCTCCCAATCCGGTTGCGCGGGACCGATCGGTGACCGCCAACTACAAGGCAGATTTGATCCGGCGAGTCTACGACCAGTTCGGCGAGAACAACCGCGGGTTTGCTGACGCGCTGAAAGAGCGGATCCTGACCAGAATGGATCCCGACCATGTGCATGAATTGCAACTGGGTGGCCCCGACGTGGCCAGCAACTTGAAAATGCTGGATCGGTTCACGAACCAGGAGATAGGACTCCGTCAGATATGGCCTCAGATTCGGCATCTGCCTGACTACACGCCAATCAAGATTCGAATTGCGAGGTAGTCATGAGCGTTGATCGGTTGAGCGCTGCGGTCGAACTGGTGAAGCGTGTGATGTCCCAGCGCGATGAGTGGGAGATCCAGAACCGGGTAGGTGATGGCCTGTCGACGGCGACCTTCACCGACTCGTGTCCCGATGATTTCGTTCAGGCGGCACGGGTCGTTGACGGAGGAAATTTTGGGGTCCTCACAGTCTTCGCGCTTCGGGAGGCGGCTGACTTTCAGTTCTACGCTGATCAGGTCGAGGGGGGGCCAGTCCGTCTCGGCCGCGATGAGTGGTTCTGTTGCGGTCTCATCAGTGACGAACCCTTCTTCATCAAGAAGGCGGATGGGTCGGTGTGGACCTTCCCGGACACTGGGGTCGAGTGGTGGATGTCCTCGGATTTCCGTCGAAGTGCTGCCGGATTCATCTCCTTCATGTTGGAATTCGCCTTCGGTTCCGGGTACAGGGAAATCACACCGCTGGGTGAAAATGACCAATGGCTGCAGCTGCTGAACGAGGCGGCGCTCGCTTGAGTTAAAACATCGAACAGGTCGCGAACAATTCCATAGAGATACGGCCCGCCGCTCGCTGCGGCGGGCCGTATCTCTATGGAAGTCGATAACAGGAAGACCGTCTAGATGAACGACAGCACTTACATTACCCACGAAGATCCAGTCGCCCGTGGTGCCAACAACTACCTGGCCATGGTAGATCTGAGGCCCTTCGGTTTCGAGGGCGCGTACGAACAGGTTTGGCTCTCAGCCCTCGCCGATGGAAAATACGAAGTCGACGTGTTGGAGCGAAAGAGGCACCTGTGCTTGACGTGATTCCCTGGGTTGGACTGGAGTCGGCCCGTTTCGGGGAGACGAGAGGCGAACTGCGTGATCGGCTCGGAGCAGCCACCTCCTTCGTGCGCGTCCCGGGAACCCCACCCGTCGATCACTACGTGGATCTGGGGCTACTCCTCAGCTTCGACGCATCGGACCGACTGGTCTTCATCGAGGCGACCACAAGAGCGCGGCCGGCCTTTGCGTCTGTCGAGTTGTGTGGACGTCCGTTCGGCGAGGTCGTGGACGATTTGACGAGCCGGGGGGTGACCGTCGAGATCGACGACTCGGGCGGTGTACTTCAAGGAACCGGGATCGCGCTTTACACTCCTGCGCCGGATGAGCCCGACGTCGAGGTGGAGGCAGTATCGCTCTTCAGCGCCAAGGCCGAGGCTTCCCCTTCCGATATTCCGCCGCCGGCTTCGACCGGGAGGCCTGGGAGCGAAGGGGAGGAGACGTTGTTCTAAGGCACGGCCGGCTTGGATCGCCGATCGCCGAGCCTTTGAAGCCGACCTCCGTCATCAGTGACGGAGGTCGGCTTCTTGCCGCTGGACTCCGGCGAGACACTGTGGATCTACCTGGGCAAGGGCAACGCCGACCTGCTCGCGCGCCAGTCCAGCACCGGCGACCTGTACCTGTACAAGGTCACCGGCAAGACCGGCTCCGAGGCCTTCTCCTCCCGGATCAAGGGGCGTAGCGCCTGGAACGGCGATCAGCGGCGACGGCATGACAGACTTCCTGGCCCGCACCCCCGGCGGCAGGCTCTACCTCTACAAGGGAACCGCGCAGGCGACCACGGGGATCTTCGCCGCCCGGGTCTCGGTAGGCACCGGCTTCCAGTACTACGACACGTCCAGTACAAGGTGCAGGCAATGAGTGAAGCACAGGACCACGTCGCCCGCCTGGCATGGCTTGACGAGGAGAGTAAGAACGCGACTGTTGCGCTGCTCCTCGTCAGGTACTGCAGCTGGCACACGGACCCCAAGTTCGGGCAGTGGTTCGGGCGGGCCCGAGACGCGCTGGCGCAGGCGACGTCCGCTGCTCACGCTGTGCTTCGAGGAGAGACTCCTGACCTCGCGAGCCTCCGCGCCGAGCTGGACGAGGCGCTGGAGGCATGTGATCCGGACGGCCCGCCTTTCGAAGCGGCAATCACGGATCACCTGGTGTTCGCCACCGAAGTGCTCGACTGCCTCCTCGCGCCGGACGACTCAGACGCGCTCGTTCAAGTCCTCGAACGTGCCGATGAACTGGCAGAGGCACACGATGAAATGGCTCGGGAGGAACTGCCGGCAGGCCATGAGCTGGCAACGGTCGACTTCCAAGGGATGGAGTCCGATGCCCGCCAGGCGGACGGCGGGACACTTGTGGACAGGCGTGCAGCTGTGCAGCGAAGCGAGAAGTTCGCCGACCTGTACGCACGCGTCATCGGGCTGAGCTACTCGGACGATGATGCTGGAGTGGGTGGCTGAGGCAGTCAGACGTGGGGCCTGGCATAGCCCTTCAGGGCTTCGACGAAGGTGCTGAACGCCCCGGCCGGGAAGGTCAGGGTGGCTCTGGCCGGGGCTTTTGAGTCGCGGACGGCTATGTGGGTCGGCGAGGTCGCTATCTCGACGCAGGCGTTGCCTTCGCCGCCTCCGGAGTAGGACGACTTCTGCCAGGTTCTGGGGGTGATCATCGCTTCACAGTTCCTTCGCCAGCCTGTGGATGAAGTCCCGCGAACGCTCGGGTTCAAGCGACGCTGCCTCTAGCCTACGGAAGAGTGTTCGGAACCGAGCGAGTTGGGCCTCGGCATCGACGAACGTCGTGCCATGAGGGCCGTCGCGCACCACAGTGTCCAGCTTGGAGATAGGGCCGCCCGCATACACCATCGCGCTTCCAGCACCGGCGAACCCATCCAGATCAAAGGGAATGACGCGTACGGTGACGTGCTCTGCTTCGGAAAGCTCCAGAACGCGGACGAGCTGAGCACGTGCTGCGGAACGGTCACCGACTCTGATGCGCAGAGCCCCCTCATGGACGACGGCCTCGTACGGGGTCGGGTCGGGGCGCTGGAAGATGACCCTCCGCTTCATCCGATGCTCCACACGAAGCTCCACCTCGTCCTTGGGGAACTCCGGGTTCACGTAGGAGAAGAGCGCGCGGGCGTAGTCCTCGGTCTGCAGAAGACCCGGGATATGCAGGAAGTCGACGTCCCACCGGTAGCTGGCATGGTGCTCCAGTTCGGACAGATCCAGATACGCCGTAGGGAGGACCCCTCGGTACTCCTCCCACCAGCCGCGCGTGCGATCGGTCGCCATGGCCACCAGGGCCTGGATCAGTTCGTCGTCAGAGCATGCGTAGTTGGCTGCTAGCCGACGGAGTCGTTCCCCACTCACGCCCGTGAGTCCGGCCTCGATGTGGCTGATCTGAACGTGGCTCACTCCGAGCAGCGCTGCCGTCTCACGGGCGGCGAGTCCTGCCGCTTCGCGGAGCCTGCGCAGTTCGACCGCCAGACGCATCTGACGTGCCGTTGGCGCGCGCCTCGTCGTCATCGATCACTCCTGGGTCCAACGCGCCTGTGAGCGCGACTCGTTCGGGGGCAGATTACGCGGCTGGCTTGCTGAACCGAAACTGTAACCCCTACCGTCGGTGACGCGACGTACACGCTGCGGATTTCTGGGGCACCGGAAGCGCACCGCTCCGCCCTGCCAGGACGGTTGCGGCAGGCCACCGCCCACATCCGCCGCCCATCAACGCACGCCCTCAACTCGCTCTATGGAGCTGCCCCATGCCTGAAGCCAATCCCGCCGCCGACTCGTGGGAGTACTGCCTCTACATCCCCAACGATCCCCGCGCGGTCACCGTGAGTCGCCGCACCCTGCGGCTGATCCTCACGATGCACGGCCTCATCGGTCTGGTCGACGTGGCCGAGCTGCTGGCGACCGAGCTGGTCTCCAACGCCGTACGGCACACCAAGGGGCCGGCCGCACTGAGGGTGCGCTGGGCGGCGGGGGTGCTGCGGATCGGGGCGTGGGACGCGGACCCCGCTCCGCCGGAGCCGCCGGTGCCGTGGGAGCAGGTCACCGATCTGGAGGAGGGACGAGGGCTCGAGCTCGTCCGGGCGTGCGCCGATCTGTGGGGCTGGCAGCCGTTGGCCAGGGAGGGCAACCGGGGCAAGATCGTGTGGTGTGAACTGGCCGCCGCCTGATCGATGAGCCGCGCCGGCTCTTCCTGCTGATCTGAAAGCGGGTTCGAATGCGCAACGTAGTCACCGTCGAGGTGTGGGACCCCTCATACCGCCGCTCAGAGGTTCCTCTGCCGAGGCTTCTGGATGTCTATCGATCGATTCCGGTAGGTGCGTCCCTTGGGTTGACCTTGGGTGACGGTGAGGACGACTGCGTCATCGTGACCGTGGAACCGGATTTCTCCACGGTCACGGCTCTGCGTGATCGGACGTTCTACAACCTGCAACTCTCTGACGATCCCGCGCAGGTGGAGATCACCGTTGCTGGTGAGGGGATCCACTGGCCGAGGGACTGCGTCCTGCCGCGGGAGATGGGAGTCCAGATTCTTCTGGAGGCCGCACAGCGCGAGGAGATGTGGTCCAGGCACACGTGGGTCGAACAGTGACGTCGTCCCCTGAGCGACCGCGTCCGCAGGTCAGTCCTCCTCGGCCAGCTGCCACAGATGGACGGACGTCCCGTTGCCGGAGACCGTGTACCAGGTGCCGTCCCCCGCGGAGCGGGCAGGCCCGGAGACCGGGAAGGGGTATCGGATCTCGCCGCGCAGGGTCATGCCGCGCGCGTCGACCAGCCAGTGGCGGGCCGTGCCGTGGCGGGCGTCGCACTCAGAGGTTCCGGCGACGACGGTGTCCTCGTCCACGAAGGCCGCCTCGTAGTCCCAGTACACCCTGTCCTCGCCGGTGCTGCCGGGGTGCGCCGGCACAGTGTCCTCGGCGTCCAGTTCCCGCAGGAGCGAGCCGTCTTCCACACGGTGGAGGCTGAGGGACCACTGTCCGAGGGGGACGGACAGGACGTACCGGCCGGACGGGCTCACCGCCAGGAGGATCCGCTCGATGCCGATCTGCTCGACGTTCAGCCGCTGCCCGTCCCAGCGCCCCCACAGCACGGGCGATCCTTCCTCGCCCTCGCCGATGCTCAGCCCCATCTGCGTGGGGTCCGGGTGCGGGGTGTGCTCGGAGCCGGAGGCCACGGTCAGGGTGTCCACACGCCCCAGAATCCGTCCGTCCGTGGCGTCCAGGATCATCCACCGTTCCCGGCCGTCCTCCGTGCCGCTGTCGCTGCCCCGCGGGCCGAGGACATGCGTCCAGACCAGTCCGCCGTCCGCGCTGACGGCGACCGAGCCGCCGTCGGCGTAGAAGTGCTCCTCGTCGTCGGCGTATTCGTCGAACGAATGGTGCGTCACGGAGCAGCCGGCGCTCCAGCAGCCGTGCCGTACCTCCCACCGCGTGGCACCGTTCGCCTCGACCGATCGCACCGCGTGCACGCCGGCGAACACCGCGGTGTCCAGCTTCGGCGACACCGCCACCGTTCCGAAGCGGCGCGGCCAAGGCGCCAGGAACCGGACCTCGGCCGCCCGGCCCTCGCTGGGTACGTCCAGGTCGACGGCCACCACCTCGGTGTCCCCACGCTGTACGAGCAGCCTGCGGCCGGGCCAGTGCAGCACCTGCGGAGCCTCGGCTGACGCCCGGTCAAGGGGAGCGGTGACAGTGGAGACGAGACGAGCGGCGATGGTCACGGAATCCTCCAGCCCCGGATGAGGCACGATGCGAGGGCCCGATTCTGTAGGGGCCGTGCGGCAGGGGCAAGGCGATGGCTGTGGCACGTCACCGGTGAGTGAAGTAGGTGAGTCGGTTGGACTGGCGCGAAGACGACACGCTGTCGGCGCAGATCCGTGGCATGAGTCGACGGCAGCGTCATCAGGCCGCCTACCTCGCTCTGCGCAGATTGCAGGCACCGTTGGTGAGCATCGAGATGCCTGCGGACTGGGGGATCGATCCCGCCGCGGTCACCACTCTGCTCCGCAAGGGTGCCGCGCGACTTGACGGCGAGGCCGATGAGGGTCTCGCGGAGGCAATCGTGGACATCAGCTCCGCACCCTTGTTCGAGTCCGAAGTCGAGCCCGAACTCACGGAGTTGTTCCAGTTGGAGGCTATCAACGGCTGGCTTCTGCTCGGCAACGCCTTGGGGGAGATGAGCGAGGAGCAAACCCATGAGGTCGTCGGCCTCGCGCGAGAGATGGCCACCTACCTCGATTCGTGCATGGACGACTCGCTCACCGTGGTGGACGGGGAAGAGTGCCGTGAACGCTATCTCGCCGGCGCCGACGAGCGCCTTCGGGCCTACGGTCTGGGTTATTTCGGAACCAGGAACCTGGAAATCGAACGCGCCTGTCACGAGGCGATCCTCGCTGCTCCAGGGGACTCGCACCTGCTTGAGTCGCCGGCCGGCAGTCGACTGGAGGCTGCGTGCGACGAATACAGCAGCCAACTCTTGCCGGCGCTACGGGCATACGCCGCCGAGTGAGTCGTTTCCCCTTCTCGGGCTGACGTGGCCGAAGTGCTGTCTAGTGCTGTAACCGCGTAGGTTCACCGGCTTGGTGAAGCATCGGCGGGGCGGGCTATGTTCTCGGCATGAACGACGCTGAAGTCGCCTCACTCTTGGCTGGATGTGCTCGTTGCCCATACCCCGGGGTGTGGCAGGGTCCCCCTCTCGCGGAACGCACGTACGACGGTGTGAGGTATGCCCTGGTCGCCGTCGACCCAGGGCTGAGCACGCTCGTCCTACGGCGTGGCGAGGGCTCGCTGTGGTGTGTGCCGGAGGACGGTATCCCCCAACTTGTGAACTCCAGTGTCGAGGCGTTCGTCGCCTTCAGCCGCGCTTATGAGGAAGCCGCTGCTGAGGCCGCCGCGTACGGGGGGCCCGGCGACGGTCTGGATGACGACGAGGCCGTGGATCTGGCCGAGCAGGCCGCCGACGCGCTCACTGAAGCGTTGCTGGAACGATTCAGGGTGCTTGATACCGCAGCCGTTGCCGACGAGAACTCCTTCTGGCACATCGGGGCCGAGGAACTGGGCTACGGCATGAGTGTGTGACCACGTCGAGGCAGGTCGATGCAGGCATGCCGTGAAGCCTTCATTCCGGGATCATCCTCCGTCCACGAAGCCGGATCAGAGTCTGAGGGCCCTTGGTGCGTTCATCGTGCACCTATCAAGACGACTTTACTGAGGACGACATGTGCCTTGACGGACATTGCGAGCACAACGCGGATCCCCTCCCGG
The DNA here is from genome assembly GCF_044763235.1 of Streptomyces sp. NPDC096152. Classification (NCBI taxonomy): domain Bacteria; kingdom Bacillati; phylum Actinomycetota; class Actinomycetes; order Kitasatosporales; family Streptomycetaceae; genus Streptomyces; species Streptomyces sp. NPDC096152. Next base: position 458,407 of record NZ_JBIWFW010000007.1, read on the forward strand.
CCGACGCCGTGGGTGCCGGCGACTCGGCCGCCGGACCGGGGCGGCGGCGACTGATCACCGCGGGGATGGCCGGCGCCGCCGCCCTCACCCTGGCCCCGGTCTCGTTCGCGCGGGCGGCCGACGGCTCGTCCGGCGGCACGAGCCCGGCGAGTGGCAGCGCGACCCGCACCATCACCGGGTCCCTGGAGACCGGGGCCGCGGATTTCGTCTACCTCCCTGTCGAGGTTCCCGAGGGCGTGCAGAAGATCGCGGTCTCGTATTCCTACGACAAGCCGGCCGTGCCCGCCGGCACGCCGGGCAACGCCTGCGACATCGGTGTGTTCGACGAGCGGGGCACCGCGCTCGGCGGACGCGGTTTCCGTGGCTGGTCCGGTGGTTTCCGTACGTCGTTCGAGATCAGCAACAGTGACGCCACGCCGGGATACCTGCCCGGCCCGGTCAACGCCGGCACCTGGAACATCGTGCTCGGCCCCTACCAGGTGGCGCCGCAGGGCATGAACTACCGGGTCGAGGTGACGCTGACCTACGGCGAACCCGGGCCCGACTACGTCAAGAAGTACCCGCCGCAGCGGGCCAGGGGCCGCGGCCGTGACTGGTACCGCGGCGACTGCCATCTGCACACGGTGTACTCCGACGGCAAGCGCCTGCCGAGCGAGGTCGCGGCCGGCGCGCGCGCCGCCGGGCTGGACTTCATGGTCTCCACCGACCACAACACGCCCGCCTCGCACGCGGTGTGGGGCGAGCACGCCGGGCCGGACCTGCTGATCATCCCCGGTGAGGAGGTCACCACCCGCAACGGGCACTGGCTGGCCCTCGGCCTTCCGGCGGGAGAGTGGATCGACTGGCGCTACCGTTCGCGCGACGACGCGTTCGGCCGCTTCTCGCGGCAGGTGCGCCGCGGTGGTGGCCTCGTGGTCCCCGCCCACATGTACTGCGCGTACGTCGCCTGCCAGTGGAAGTTCGGCTTCGAGGACGCCGACGCCACCGAGGTGTGGACCGGACCGTGGACCTACGACGACGAGCACGCGGTGAGCACCTGGGACCAGAAGCTCGGCGAGGCCGTCCGCACCGGCAAGCGCTGGCTCCCGGCCATGGGCAACAGCGACGCGCACAGCGATCCGCAGGTCATCGGCCTGCCGCACAACGTCGTCCACGCGGACGACCTGGCCACCGACTCCCTCATGGAGGGCATCCGCGCGGGCCGCAGCTGGATCGCGGAGTCGTCCTCCGTCAAGCTGACCTTCACCGCCAGCGGTCACGGCAGCCAGGCGGGGATCGGCGAGAAGCTGAGCGTTCCCGCCGATGCGCCGGTGGATGTCCGCCTCGACGTCCAGGGCGTGCCCAACGGCACGGTCCGGTTCATCACCGACGAGGGCCAGATGCACCAGGAGTCGGTGGGCGCCTCCGGGTCCGGCACGGTGGTGTGGCGGACGACCGCCTCGCTCGCAGCGTACGTACGGGCCGAGGTGCGCCACCCGATGGCGGACGGCAGCCCGGGGCAGGGCAACACCATGGGGCAGGCGCTGATGTTCGGTCCGATGGCCGCCCTGACCAACCCCGTCTTCCTGGACGCGACGCCGGCTGCGCGAATCTGACCGCGGACCGTACCGGGGACGGCGGATTCCCCGGTACGGCCGGGCGTCAGCGGGTCACCGGCAGACCCGACACGAACCGCGGGCCGTCCCCGCGGTGCTGGACCGGGAACGTGACCTTCAGCCCCTGCTCCTGGCCCGCCACCGACAGGTGGGTGACGAACTGCAGGCCCAGGAGGGCCTTCTTGGAGCCGCCCGCGGTGACGTACTCGTGGGGGAGGTCGACCATCAGCTTGCCCGGCTTGCCACCGCGGTTGCCGTCGAAGAACAGCACGCGCCGGTCGGTCAGGACGATGTACATCGGGCGAGGCGTGACCGTGGCGATCACCATGCCCGCGCTGAGGGCGCCGACCACGGCGGCCGTGAGCGCCCGCTTGCGGACGGAGACCGAGCCGACACCGGCCAGGGTGGTCAGCAGCACCCGTTCGCCCTCGACGAGCAACGGGGCTGCCGTCTCGTGCAATTGGCGGTTGCGGCGGACGTTCAGGGCCATGGGACTCCGTACATGAGAGGAATCGACGCCGGCACGAGCCGGACCGCCGATCAAGACGGGGGGACGATAAGGAGATCGGATGAACGGCGGATGTCCGGACGGTAGGTGAACGGTCAAGCGACGGTCGTGTTCCTGTCGCACCGTCAGCCGTGCCCGTCAGTCGCCCGCCGTGCCTTCGCCCCGCCGTGGCTTCGCCCCCCCCGGACAGGCCTACCGTCCGTACGGATATCCGTACGACTGTCCCTGCGGGGGCGCCGGCGGGGTTCCGTACATCGGCCGCTGCCCCTGGGCGCCCTGGGGCGAGCGGGGGTCGAAGACGGCGAAGAGCAGCATGGCCGTGGCCACCAGCAGGCACAGGAGGGCGACGGCGCCCAGGACCGGGTCGCCGTCGCCGCCGGACGTGATGGACGCCCACGGGAGCGTCACGCACTCGTAGAAGAGGAAGGCCGCGAACGCTCCCCAGTCCGAGCCGCGGCCGCGGCGGACCGCCACGACCAGGAACGGGACCCAGATCAGCAGGCCCAGCGAGCCCCACGCCAGGATCGACCAGGCGATCCGCTGGAACCAGCCGGCCTCCAGACGCTTTTCCATGCTTACCCCCCAAGGCAGTGCAGAGGGTAAGACTAGGTCACCGGGCGGCCCGCACAGACCCCTGTCAGGCCGTCTTCTTCAGGGACGCGACGATCTGCTGCGTCAGCTTCTTCGCCGTCGCCGCCCCGTTGTCGTGGCCGTCCGTCGACATCACGCTGACGACGTTGGTGCCGACGCGGGCGGCGATCAGCGTGGTGCCGTTCTGCCAGGCGGTGTCGGTCAGGGTGACCGTGTAGGCCTCGTCGCCCAGGCCGGGCGTGGCGGCGCCGGCCACCTTCACCTTCGAGTGGGTCTGGGAGTCGGCGAAGCCGTCGCAGGCCGCGGCCGTCTTCTGCACGGCCTTCACGACGTCCGAGGCCGTCGTGCCGCGGTAGGCGTCGATCTCCTGGGCGATGTCCTCGGAGGTGTTCTTGCTGACGTAGTCGTTCTGCGCGAAGGACACACCGGAGATCCCGGTGACCGCGATCCAGGCGGTGCCGCCCAGCTTCGCGCAGTCCGGCTTGGCCGCGGGGGCCGTCGACGGCGCCGTGTAGGTGTCGCCGGAGTCCCTGGCCCCGCTCGGGTCCACCGCGAAGCCGGCGGGGAAGAAGGACGCCGGAGCGAGCGCCTTCTTCATCTGCGCGCCGGTCAGCAGGCCCGCGTTCGGGTCCTTGGCGGGGGAGGAGGACGCCGACCCCTTGGCGGACGTGGCCTGCTGGGATCCGCAGGCCGCCAGGGCCAGGGGCAGCGCGGCCACGGCGAGGACACGGGCGGCGCGGGCGGTGCGGGACGGGATGTGCATCTGAGTCCTTCTGGGGAGAGCAACTGAGCCGGACGAGCGGCTGCTTGAGGCAGGGGAGCGGCCATCGGACCCTACGGCGTCCAGCGCGTGCATATTACACGTACGGGTATGGGGTTGCTCAACAACAGGTCAAGAACGGCGAGTTGACGTGCGCGGCGCACGTCCGCCACTAGTGAGACGGAAGTTTTTGCCGTTGCTTGAGGGAATCATGTGCTGAACAAGGGGCTCCGTTTCCCGTGCGCTGGGGCACCATCGGTTACTTTGCGATCCGCTACGGGCGCCGGGGAGAGTGCCGGCAGACGGACTCACGCGCGCCGTAAGCCGTTTCAGGGGACCAAGCGACGTTTTTCAGCGGACGCACGATGCCCGACCGTCGTCGTACGCCGCTCCACACGCATGCGCGCGGACGAACGCGCGCGCACGCACAGATAAAAAGGGGTGGGCATGGCCGAGCACCGGCAGTCCAGGAAGCGCAGGTACGTCACGTGGGCGGCGGCCGGGGCCGCCGTCGTCGCGGGAGCCGGGATCGCGGCGCAGACCTCGATGGCCGCCACCACCTGGCCGGCCCAGAAGACGTACACCGGCCGTGCCTTCGACACCTGCACCGCGCCCTCGCTGTCCACCATGAAGGCCTGGCACACCGGGTTCTACGGCGCCGCCGCCGTCTACGTCGGCGGCAAGAACCGCGGCTGCAACCAGCCCAACCTCACCGCCTCCTGGGTGAAGTCGGTCAGCTCCATCGGCTGGAAGCTCATCCCGATCTACGTCGGTGCCCAGCCGCCGTGCCAGACCAGCTCCAACCCGGAGAAGCTCACCGCCTCCACCGCCGCCTCCCTCGGCGCGAGCGACGGGGCCGACGCGGTCGCCAAGGCCTCGGCGCTCGGCATGAAGGCCGGCAGCCCGGTCTACCTCGACATGGAGCCGTACGACATCACCAACAAGTCGTGCAACGACGCCGTGCTCACCTACGTGCGCTCCTTCGACAAGGCCCTGCGCGCCAAGACCTACCGCACCGGCTTCTACGGCTTCACCAGCTCCAGCGCCAAGGCCATCGCCACCGCGACGGACAAGACCGACCTGCCGGGCAACCTCTGGTACGCCCTGTGGGACAAGCAGAACACCACCACCACCGACTGGCCCTGGGGCTCCACCCAGTTCACCAACCACAGCCGGGGCCACCAGTACATGGTGAACAGCAAGGAGTCGCACGGCGGCATCACCCTCACCGTCGACCGCGACGCGTGGGACGCGCCCGTCGCCATCACCGGCTGACGCGGAATCCGAGAGAAGAGCTGGGACAGGAGCGGGCGGTTCTCGTGGCCAAACAGGTCAGACAGGTGACGCGGGCGCGCCCGGCGACGGACGCGCGGACCCCGGCGGGCGGGCGGCTCGCCGGGGTGGGGCGGGCCGCCGTCAGCCGGCTGCGCTCGCTGCGCGGGCGCACCATCGCGCTCGCGGCGGGCGCGGTGGCCGTCGTCGCCGCGCTGGTCGTGGCGGGCGTGCTGCTGCTCGGGCACGACGACCGGCCGCCGATCCCCGAGACCCGCGCCCGGCACTACACCGAGACCGACGCCTGCCTGCTCACCGGCAAGGACGGCATCACCGGCACCACCGCCGCCCGCGCCTGGCAGGGCATGCAGGACGCCTCCCTCGCCACCCACGCCCGGGTCAGCTACTCCCAGGTGAGCGGCGAGCAGAGCGTCGGCAACGCGCGGCCCTTCCTCAACGGGATGCTGCAGCGCTCCTGCGACGTCGTCCTGGCCGTCGGCCGGCCCGAGACCACGGCGGCGGCCCAGACCGCACCGCGGTACGCGAAGGTCGGCTTCGTGCTGGTCGGCGGCGGTGGCCGCTCCGGCGGGAACGTGACCACGGTCGCCGCGGGCGACGGGGTGCGCGCCGACGTGGCCGCGGCCGTCGAGCGGGCGGTGCGCGGCCGGAGCTGAGCGGCGCGGGACGGTACGGGGGGCGCGGCGGTGCGCGGCCGGAGCTGAGCGGCGGGGGGCGGTGCGGGGGCGCGGCGGTGTGCGGCCGGAGCTGAGCGGCGGGGGCGGTACGGGGGCGCGGCGGTGCGCGGCCGGAGCTGAGCGGCGCGGGGCGGTGCGGCGGTGCGCGAACGGGGCTGAGCTACCGGGGCGCGGCGGTGGGCGAGCCGAGCCGAGGGCCCGGGCGGCGAGGCGGTGCCCGAACTCGTGGTGAATCGTTGGTCCAATGGGTTGGCCGGAGCCCGGCCGCTGCCTACCATCGATCATCGCAAGACTTTGTGCACCGTCGCACAATCTCTCCTCGGGAGGCTTCCTTGCACCGCCGCCGTCGCACCGCGCTCGTCCTGTCCGCCGTGATCGCCGCTGCGGCCCCCGCCCTCACCGCCTGCGGGAACGACGCCCATCCCGGCGCCGCCGCCGTGGTCGGCGGGCAGCGGATCACCGTCGCGCAGCTGCAGAGCAGGGTGGACGAGGTACGGCAGGCGCAGCGCGCCGCCGTGCCCGACGCGGCGCAGTACGAGCGGGTGGTCGCCCGGACCGGCACGCTCGCCCGGGACACCCTGCACCAGCTGGTCCTCAACCGGGTCCTCGACCGGGCCGCCCGGGACGCGGGCGTCTCCGTCAGCCGCCGGGAGATCCAGCAGATGCGCACCGGCCTCGAGCGGCAGGCGGGCGGCCGCAAGGGACTGCAGACGGCCTGGCTCCAGCAGTACGGGGTGCCGCCGAAGCGCCTGGACGAGAACCTCCGCCTCCAGCTGGAGGCCCAGAAGCTGGCGACCAAGCTGCACGCCGACACCAGCCAGCCGGCGTTCTGGAAGGCCCTGTCCGACGCCTCCCGGTCGCTGCGCGTCGACCTCAACCCGCGCTACGGCAGCTGGGACGTCCAGAAGAGCACTCGCGTCGAGACGAAGAGCCCGTGGCTGCGCGACGTCTCCACGCAGACCGCGCAGCAGACGGCCTGACGCGCACGCCCGATACGCGGGCCTGACACGGACGCCTGACACGCACGGTCCGACGGCGGCGTCCGCCGGGCCCCTGGCGAGCCCCCGCGGGGGCCCGGCGGACGTCTGTGGACGGCCCGCGGGGCTGTCGGTCCCGTGCGTTACGTTCGGAGCGTGAACACCACCAGCATCGACGCCGCTCCGGACGCGCCGGCCGCCGCCCCCGGCCGCGTCGTTCTGCTCACGACCAGCCACCGGGTCGCGCCGGGCCTGCTGTCCTGGCCCGCCTGGCAGGCGCTGCGCGTGGCCGACCGGGTGCTGTGCGCGGACGGCGCGCACCCGCAGCTGCCCTATCTGCGCGAGGCGGGCGTGGCCGTGGACGAGGCGGCGCCGACCGCCGAGGAGCTGGTCGCGGCCTGTGCCGGGGGCCGCACGGTCGTGGTGGTGGCGACCGGCGAGGGCGAACCGGCCCTGACCGACGGACTCGCCCGTCTCGCGGGCTCCGGCCGGGTCGCCATGCCGGAGCTGGAGCTGCTGCCCGCCTCCTACGACCTGCCGGGCGCCCGGCTGCTCGACCTGGTCCAGGTCATGGACCGTATCCGCGCCGAGTGCCCCTGGTCCTCCCGCCAGACCCACCAGGGCCTGGCGAAGTACGGGATCGAGGAGGCGTACGAGCTGGTCGAGGCGATCGAGGACGGCGACCGCGCCGAGCTGCGCGAGGAGCTCGGGGACGTCCTGCTCCAGGTCGTCTTCCACGCCCGGATCGCCGAGGAGGACCCCGAGGCGCCGTTCTCCATCGACGACGTCGCCGGCGGCATCGTCGCCAAGCTGATCCACCGCCACCCGCACGTCTTCGGGGAGGAGACGGCCGCGACCCCCGAGGAGGTCAAGGAGCACTGGCTGCGCACCAAGGCCGAGGAGAAGCGCCGGACCTCCGTCACCGAGGGCGTCCCGCTCGGCCAGCCCGGCCTCGCCCTGGCCGCGAAGCTGGCGTCCCGGGTGCGCACGGCGGGCCTGGACGTGCCGCTGCCGAAGGCGGAGGGCGTCGGCTACGAACTGCTGGCGATGGCCGCCCGCGCCGAGGCCGGGGGCGTCGACCCGGAGGCGGCGCTGCGCGCGGCGGCCCGCGCCTACCGGGACGCCATCAGGGAGACGGAGCGAGCGGCCGCCGCACGGCCGGATAACGTCGAGGAGTGACCGCCCAGCCCCCGCCGGACCACCCCGGACCCGACAGCCCCGCCCCCGAGCTCTTCACCTGGGAGTTCGCGAGTGACCCCTACCCGGCGTACGCCTGGCTGCGCGAGCATGCCCCGGTGCACCGCACCCGGCTGCCCAGCGGGGTCGAGGCCTGGCTGGTCACCCGGTACGCCGACGCCAAGCAGGCCCTGGCCGACCAGCGGCTGAGCAAGAACCCGGCGCACCACGACGAGCCCGCGCACGCCAAGGGCAAGACCGGCATCCCCGGCGAGCGCAAGGCCGAGCTGATGACCCATCTGCTCAACATCGACCCGCCGGACCACACCCGGCTGCGCCGGCTGGTCAGCAAGGCGTTCACGCCCCGCCGCGTCGCCGAGTTCGCGCCGCGCGTGCAGGAGCTGGCCGACGACCTCATCGACCGGTTCGCCGAGCGCGGCACGGCCGACCTCATCCACGAGTTCGCCTTCCCGCTTCCCATCTACGCCATCTGCGACCTGCTCGGCGTCCCGCGCGAGGACCAGGACGACTTCCGGGACTGGGCGGGCATGATGATCCGGCACGGGGGAGGCCCGCGGGGCGGGGTCGCCCGGGCGGTGAAGCGGATGCGCGGCTATCTCGCCGACCTCATCCACCGCAAGCGGCAGGCGCTCCCGGCCGAGCCCGGACCGGGCGAGGACCTCATCTCCGGTCTCATCCGCGCCTCCGACCACGGCGAGCACCTCACCGAGAACGAGGCCGCCGCGATGGCCTTCATCCTCCTCTTCGCGGGCTTCGAGACGACCGTCAACCTCATCGGCAACGGCACCTACGCCCTGCTCACCCACCCCGGGCAGCGGCGCCGGCTGCAGGACTCGCTGGCGGCCGGGGAACGCGGCCTGCTGGAGACCGGGGTCGAGGAACTCCTGCGCTACGACGGCCCCGTGGAACTGGCCACCTGGCGGTTCGCCACCCGGCCGCTCACCATCGGCGGGCAGGACATCGCGCCCGGCGACCCGGTCCTCGTCGTCCTCGCCGCCGCCGACCGGGACCCCGGGCGGTTCGCCGACCCGGACGTGCTCGACCTCGGCCGGCGCGACAACCAGCACCTCGGCTACGGGCACGGCATCCACTACTGCCTCGGCGCCCCGCTCGCCCGGCTGGAGGGCCAGACCGCGCTCGCCACCCTCCTGACCCGGCTGCCGGACCTCCGACTCGACGCGGACCCGGCGGACTTGCGCTGGCGCGGCGGGCTCATCATGCGCGGCCTGCGCACGCTGCCCGTCCGGTTCACGCCCCTTGCCTGAGTACGGCAGGTGTCGTCCCCCGGCCGGTGCGCCGGTGAAGGAAAAGTGACGCACTCTCAACTATGTGATCTTCACGTGATCTGCGCGGCATGAACTTGTGACAAGTGATCGGTACCCGCTACGTTCACGCATCAGCGTGGCGGAGAGCGTTTCCCGCCGCGCCGGTCACCGCTGTCACGCGAAAGGCTTCCGCATGCTCCCCGGGAACGGCCGTCACCGTCGCCCCCGCCAGGCCCCGGCCATCCTCGTCGCGGCCGGTGTGACCGGATCCGCCATCGCCCTTCCGCTGCTCGGCGCCTCCGGCGCGAGCGCGGCCGACGGCACCACGTGGGACAAGGTGGCGGAGTGCGAGAGCGGCGGCTCCTGGAGCGCCGACAACGGCAACGGCTACTACGGCGGATTGCAGTTGACCCAGGACGACTGGGAGAAGTACGGCGGCGTCTCCTTCGCCCCGAGCGCGGACCAGGCCAGCCGGTCCCAGCAGATATCCGTCGCCGAGAAGATACTCGCCGACCGGGGTCCCGGCGCCTGGCCCACCTGCGGTCTGCTGTCCGGCCTCACCAAGGACTCCGGCGCGGCGAACGTCGACACCGGCCTGGGGGGCGATTCGTCCGGCTCGCCGGACTCCTCCGGTTCGTCCGGTTCGACCGACTCGGGACTGTCCAACGCGGCGCCGGGTATATCCCACTCGTCCGGTTCGTCCGACTCTTCGCACGGCAGGTACGGTTCGTCCGGTTCCTCGGACGATTCCAGCGCGACGCCATCGACTTCGCCCTCGTCGCCCACGCCATCCGGCAAGAAGGGTGAATCGGGTAAGTCCGACACATCCGCCGATGCCGGTGCATCGCATGACTCCGGCAGCTCTCCCTCGATGTCTCCCGAGGTGGACGACTCGGACAACTACGCCCAAGTCGGCGGTTCTTCCGCGCTGGTGGACACCGGCTCCATCGGTGGTCGGCACCGCGGCGGCAGCGCGGCGGAGGGCCCGGCCGACATCCGGGTCGACACCTCCTCCGGCCGGCACGCCTCGCGCGGCGACGCCGACGCGCGCGCCACGGTGGACGACTCGTACACCGTTCGCGCCGGGGACTCGCTCGCGTCCATCGCCGACTCCCTTGACCTCGACGGCGGATGGCGTTCGCTCTATGCGGCGAACAAGGATGCGATCGGTGCCGACCCGAATCACATTTTCGCCGGTCAGACCCTTGATCTCCCTACCGAAACCACCCAAAAGTAGGGGGAATTCGGGGCGCATTTAGCACCTAATGTCCGATTAGGTGAAAGTGTGGGATGGGTCTCAGAAGCCCTGATCGTCTTTGAAATTCCCCGGATCGCGTGTCTACGGTCGTGTCCGCTCGTCACCACGAGCCCCGGCTGTCGCAACGCCGAATCCTGCCAGCGGCTGCCCGGGACCAGTCGTCGCGTCATGCGCCGTAGGCAGGAGCGGGGGACCCAAGGTAAGTGCCGTATCCGGCGGTTGAGCCGGACCGGCTAGGGGTGAAGCCGTGCGCCGCGAGGGGCACGGCCGGGCAACTCAACCGGCCCGAACCCGACAGCTCACCTCGCAGGCGTCGGTGAGGGGATCCACCATGCTGTTTTCGAGCAAGGGCAAGCACCGTCGTCCGTCCAAGGCCACCCGCGCCATCGCCCTCGCCGGTGTCACCGGCGCCGCAGTCGCCGCCCCGCTGATGGCGACCGGCACGGCCTCCGCCGCCACCGCCTCCGAGTGGGACGCGGTCGCCCAGTGCGAGTCCGGTGGCAACTGGTCCATCAACACGGGCAACGGCTTCTACGGCGGTCTGCAGTTCACCAACTCCACCTGGGCCGCCTTCGGTGGCACCGCCTACGCCTCCCGCGCCGACCTGGCGAGCAAGTCGCAGCAGATCGCCGTCGCCGAGAAGGTTCTCGCGAGCCAGGGCAAGGGTGCCTGGCCGGTCTGCGGCAAGAACCTGTCCAGCACCCCGTACAGCGGTGGCACCGGCACCTCGACGAAGAGCACCACCACCCGCTCCACCGAGAAGCAGGCCGCCAACCGCTCCGCGACGCGTCCGGCCGCCAAGAAGACCGTCACCACCCCGACCGGCAAGAAGGTCAAGAAGGGTGACGGCGAGTACAAGGTGGTCGCCGGCGACACCCTCAGCACCATCGCGCAGAAGCACAAGGTGCAGGGCGGCTGGAAGAAGCTGTTCGAGCTGAACAAGGACATCGTCCAGGACGCCAACCTGATCTACCCGGGCCAGCAGCTGCACCTGAAGTGACAGCGGCCCGGTAGCCGGACCACCGGCCCCTCCCGCGCGTGACCCCGGCCCCCCTGGGGGTCACGCGAGGGGCCGCTTCCCGCCCTCACGGGCTCCCCGCCCCGGTGCGTGTTCCCCCGTACGCACCGGGGCGGGGCTTTTGTGTCTCCAAGTGGTCCCGGTTTCCCCGGCCCCTTTGTTCCGCGCGTGAACAATGTGTACGGTCAGCCTGTCCACGGGACGGTCGGTCGGTCGGCCGGCGGCCCGTGGCGGTTAGGCTCTAGGCGCAAGGCACACCAGCCCCGCACAACCAGCGTCACATCCACGAAGGAGATGCTCGTGCCGTCCATCGACGTCGTCGTAGCCCGGGAAATCCTGGACTCCCGAGGCAACCCCACGGTCGAGGTCGAGGTCGGCCTCGACGACGGCAGCACGGGTCGTGCCGCCGTCCCGTCCGGCGCCTCCACCGGCGCCTTCGAGGCCATCGAGCTCCGCGACGGTGACCCGAGCCGCTACCAGGGCAAGGGCGTCGAGAAGGCCGTCCTCGCCGTGATCGAGCAGATCGGCCCGGAGCTGGTCGGCTACGACGCCACCGAGCAGCGCCTGATCGACCAGGCCATGTTCGACCTGGACGCCACCGACAACAAGGGCTCCCTCGGCGCCAACGCCATCCTCGGCGTCTCCCTCGCCGTCGCCCACGCCGCCTCCGAGGCCAGCGACCTCCCGCTCTTCCGCTACCTGGGCGGCCCGAACGCGCACCTGCTGCCGGTGCCGATGATGAACATCCTGAACGGCGGCTCGCACGCCGACTCCAACGTGGACATCCAGGAGTTCATGATCGCCCCGATCGGCGCGGAGTCCTTCTCCGAGGCCCTGCGCTGGGGCACCGAGGTCTACCACACCCTGAAGAAGGTCCTGAAGAGCAAGGGCCTGTCCACCGGCCTCGGCGACGAGGGCGGCTTCGCCCCGAACCTCGGCTCCAACCGCGAGGCCCTGGACCTCATCCTCGAGGCGATCAAGGAGGCCGGCTACACCCCCGGCGAGCAGATCGCCCTGGCGCTCGACGTCGCCGCGTCCGAGTTCTACAAGGACGGCTCCTACCTCTTCGAGGGCAAGGCCCGCACGGCCGCCGAGATGACCGACTACTACGCCGAGCTCGTCGCCGCGTACCCGCTGGTCTCCATCGAGGACCCGCTGTTCGAGGACGACTGGGAGGGCTGGAAGACCATCACCGACCAGCTCGGCGACAAGGTCCAGCTCGTCGGCGACGACCTGTTCGTCACCAACCCGGAGCGCCTGGCCAGGGGCATCGACGAGGGCGCCGCCAACGCGCTGCTGGTCAAGGTCAACCAGATCGGCTCGCTGACCGAGACCCTCGACGCGGTCGAGCTGGCCCAGCGCAACGGCTTCAAGTGCATGATGTCCCACCGCTCCGGCGAGACCGAGGACGTCACCATCGCCGACCTGGCCGTCGCCACCAACTGCGGCCAGATCAAGACCGGCGCCCCGGCCCGCTCCGAGCGCGTCGCCAAGTACAACCAGCTGCTGCGCATCGAGGAGATCCTCGACGACGCCGCGGTGTACGCCGGCCGCAGCGCGTTCCCGCGCTTCAAGGGGAACGTCGAGGTCTCCAAGGTCTGACCCCGCCCCGGCCCGGGGCCAACCCCGGGTGAGGCCTGGCCAGTCGCACGTACGTCCCCGTACTCGGTCCCGTACCGTGTCCGGGGACGTACGCGTGTGTGCCGACCCACGGGAGGCGGGGACGATGGCTGTACTGCGCTGTCCCGGGGGACGAGCCCCGGACCCCCGGCAGGAGGCAGAGGTGACCGGCGTAGTGAGTCGAGGTGGGAGGCCGTGACCGACCGGGACCGGTTCTCCACCTCGACCAGGCTCAGGCTGCTCGGCGAGCAGACCGCGGCCCGCGTCTACCGCTCCCAGACCCGGCGGCAGGCCCGCCGCTCCCGGCTCACCGGGCGCGCGGCGCTGCTCGCACTCGTGGTCTGCTCGCTGGTGGTCGCCCTGGCGTACCCGATGCGCCAGTACGTCTCCCAGCGCGCCGAGATCGACGAGCTCCAGCAGCAGAAGCAGCAGGCCCAGGAACGGGTGCAGCAGCTGCGCGACCTCAAGGCACGCTGGCAGGACGACGCGTACGCCCGGCAGCAGATCCGGCTGCGGCTGCACTACGTGCTGCCCGGCGAGACCGGTTTCGTGGTCGTCGACCCGGGCCGGGCCAGGCAGTCACGCTTCGACCTGGCGGCGGCCCGCCGCCCCTGGTACGTGAACGTCTGGGACGGAGTCGACAAGTCCGACGCCTCCGACCAGTGAACGGACCGACGCACAGAAAGCAAGGCATGGAAACGCCACCGCCCACGACCCCGCGCACCGAGCCCACCGACGCGGACGTCGAGGCCTTCAAGCAGCAGCTCGGGCGCCCGCCGCGCGGGCTGCGCGCGATCGCCCACCGGTGCCCCTGCGGGCAGCCGGACGTCGTCGAGACGGCCCCGCGGCTGCCCGACGGCACCCCCTTCCCCACGCTGTACTACCTGACGTGCCCCAAGGCGGCCTCCGCGATCGGCACCCTGGAGGCCAACGGCGTGATGAAGGAGATGACGGAGCGGCTGGGGACCGACCCCGAACTCGCCGCCGCCTACCGCGCCGCGCACGAGGACTACATCCGGCGCCGGGACGAGATCGAGGAGCTGACGGGCTTCCCGAGCGCCGGCGGGATGCCGGACCGGGTCAAGTGCCTGCACGTCCTGGTCGCCCACTCGCTGGCCGCCGGGCCGGGCGTCAACCCGCTCGGCGACGAGGCGCTCGCGATGCTGCCCGAGTGGTGGGCGAAGGGCGCCTGCGTGACGGTGCCGGAGGAGGACCGGTGACCCGGGTCGCAGCCGTCGACTGCGGCACGAACTCCATCCGGCTGCTCGTCGCCGACGCGAACCCCGGGACCGGCGAACTCGTCGAACTGGACCGGCGTATGACCATCGTGCGGCTCGGCCAGGGCGTCGACCGCACCGGGCGGCTCGCCCCCGAGGCGCTCGAGCGGACCTTCGCGGCCTGCCGCGAGTACGCCGAGGTCGTCAAGGAGCACGGCGCCGAGCGGCTGCGCTTCGTGGCCACCTCCGCCTCCCGGGACGCGGAGAACCGGGACGAGTTCGTGCGCGAGGTGCTGGACATCCTCGGCGTCGAGCCCGAGGTCATCTCCGGTGAGCAGGAGGCGGAGTTCTCCTTCACCGGCGCCACGAAGGAGCTGACCGGGCGCGCGGACCTGGCCAGGCCCTTCCTGGTCGTGGACATCGGCGGCGGCTCCACCGAGTTCGTCGTCGGCGACGACCACGTGCGGGCGGCGCGCTCCGTCGACGTCGGCTGCGTCCGGATGACGGAGCGTCACCTGTTGCGGGACGGGGTCGTCGCCGACCCGCCCAGCGAGGAGCGGATCGCCGCGATAAGGGCGGACGTCGAGGCGGCCCTCGACCTCGCCGAGCGGACGGTGCCGCTGCGCGAGGCGCGCACGCTGGTGGGCCTGGCCGGGTCGGTGACGACGGTGTCGGCGATCGCGCAGGACCTGCCCGCCTACGACTCCGCCGCCATTCACCACTCCCGCGTCTCGCACGACCGCGTCCGCGAGATCACCGAGCGGCTGCTGCACTCCACCCATGCCGAGCGCGCGGCGATCCCGTCCATGCACCCGGGCCGGGTCGACGTGATCGGCGCGGGCGCGCTGGTCCTGCTGGCGATCATGGAGCGGATCGGCGCCGAGGAGGTCGTCGTCAGCGAGCACGACATCCTCGACGGCATCGCGTGGTCGGTGGCCTAGGTCTCCTTTGCTACCGATCAGTAGCCTCGGCTGAGCAGGGCCGTATAACGTATGAGCGCGTCCGAGGGGCCCTCGCGCACCCCTCGGCGACGCTCCGCCGGAAAAGTTCGTGAAGTTCTTCACAAGGATTTCGGGACCGCCAGGGGCCGAAAGGCCCTCCGTTGGTCCTTTCGGGTCATCGACCGGCCCTGAGGGCCGCTCGGGGCAGCGGGGCGCGGGCGCTCCGGAAGGGTGCGGCAGAGGCCCGGTCCGGGGCCCCGGAAGGGCCTGACGGGCAGCTCACACGGCATGGACAACGGGCCGTGAGGTGCGGGGAGTTCCCTCCGCCGAGATGACCTGCGTCACGCGGGCCGCGGAGTTTAACACAGGGACTGCCGGAGCTTGTGAAGGGGCGCACGAGCGACCCCCCTGAGACGGGTGGATACTCGATGCCATGAGCACCACGGAGCGTCCCAGGATCCTCGTAGTAGGCGGTGGGTACGTAGGCCTGTACGCAGCTCGGCGCATCCTCAAGAAGATGCGCTACGGAGAGGCGACCGTCACGGTCGTCGACCCCCGGTCGTACATGACCTACCAGCCCTTCCTCCCCGAAGCCGCCGCCGGCAGCATCTCCCCGCGTCACGTCGTCGTCCCGCTGCGACGCGTGCTCCCCAAGGCGGAGGTCCTCACCGGCCGGGTCACCACCATCGACCAGGACCGCAAGGTCGCCACGATCGCCCCGCTGGTCGGCGAGGCGTACGAGCTGCCCTTCGACTACCTGGTCATCGCGATGGGCGCGGTCTCCCGCACCTTCCCGATCCCCGGCCTCGCCGAGCAGGGCATCGGCATGAAGGGCATCGAGGAGTCCATCGGCCTGCGCAACCACGTCCTCGAGCAGCTCGACAAGGCCGACTCCACGACCGACGAGGAGATCCGCCGCAAGGCGCTCACC
This sequence comes from Streptomyces sp. NPDC096152, assembly GCF_044763235.1. Lineage (NCBI taxonomy): Bacteria > Bacillati > Actinomycetota > Actinomycetes > Kitasatosporales > Streptomycetaceae > Streptomyces > Streptomyces sp. NPDC096152. The sequence goes on from NZ_JBIWFW010000007.1 coordinate 474,252, forward strand.
TTCGTCTTCATCGGCGGCGGCTTCGCCGGCGCCGAGACCATCGGCGAGGTCGAGGACATGGCCCGGGACGCGGCCAAGTACTACACCAACGTGTCCCGCGAGGACATGCGCTTCATCCTCGTCGACGCCGCCGACAAGATCCTCCCCGAGGTCGGCCCGAAGCTCGGCCAGTACGGCAAGGAGCACCTCGAGGGCCGCGGTGTCGAGGTCTACCTGTCCACCTCCATGGACTCCTGCGTCGACGGCCACGTCGTGCTGAAGAACGGCCTCGAGGTCGACTCCAACACGATCGTCTGGACGGCCGGCGTCAAGCCGAACCCGGTGCTGTCCCGCTTCGGCCTCCCGCTCGGCCCGCGCGGCCACGTCGACTGCGCGCCCACCCTCCAGGTGCAGGGCACGGACTACATCTGGGCCGCCGGCGACAACGCCCAGGTGCCCGACCTCGCCGCCCGCAAGGCCGGTGTGGAGAACGCCTGGTGCCCGCCGAACGCCCAGCACGCGCTGCGCCAGGCCAGGGTCCTCGGCGACAACGTGGTCTCCGGCATGCGGGGCTTCCCGCAGAAGGAGTACAGCCACGCCAACAAGGGCGCGGTGGCGGGCCTCGGCCTGCACAAGGGCGTCGCGATGATCGTCATGGGCAAGATGAAGATCAAGCTCAAGGGCCGTCTCGCCTGGTACATGCACCGCGGCTACCACGGTCTGGCCATGCCGACCTGGAACCGCAAGATCCGCGTCTTCGCCGACTGGACGCTCGCCATGTTCCTCAAGCGCGAGGTCGTCTCCCTCGGCGCCATGGAGAACCCTCGCGAGGAGTTCTACGAGGCCGCCAAGCCGGCTCCGGCTCCGGCCGTGAAGGCGGGGGCCCCGGCCACCGCCAAGACCGAGGAGAAGGCCAAGGCCTCCTGACCTCCGGTCACCCGACACCCCGAAGGGGGCCACCCGCCATCCGTGGTGCGGGCGGCCCCCTTCGTCGTACGCGGACGGCCGGTCCCCCGGCCCCTGCATCCGGGGGACACCGGGGCGCGGCGGCGGGCGGGAGGGGCGGGTGTGCGCGAGGGTTTGCGCAGACGTAACGCGCGTGGGGGACTGCATTGTCGCCCCACAGGTGTTTACGTGATGAGGAACATCCCGGATCAGATGAGGAACTTCCCGGATCACTCGTCACGGAGGTGTGCGCCATGGCCGATGCCGCGCCGCGGCTGCGGAGTCTGCTGGAACAGTTGCTGGGGGTACCGCTGCCGGTGCGTGTCCGCGCCTGGGACGGTTCGCAGGCCGGGCCGCCGAACGCGCCGACGCTCGTCGTCCGCAATCGCCGGGCCCTGCGCCGGCTGCTGTGGAAACCGGGCGAGCTGGGTCTCGCCCGCGCCTGGGTCGCCGGCGACCTGGAGATCGAGGGGGATCTGTACGCCGCGCTCGGACTGCTCTCGGGGCTCGTCTGGGAGCGGGACGACGACGCCCGGACCCTGACCGAGGCGCTGCGCGACCCCGAGGTGCGGGCCGCCGCCCGCGGCCTGGTCCGGCTCGGCGGCCTCCCGCTGCCGCCCGCCCCGCCCCCCGAGGAGGTCCGCGGCCGCCGCGGCGGCCGGCACACCCGGCGCCGCGACAAGCGGGCGATCAGCCACCACTACGACGTGGGCAACGACTTCTACGAACTCGTCCTCGGCCCCTCGATGGTGTACTCCTGCGCCTACTGGCGGGCCCCGGAACCCGACGGAACCCTCGAAGAGGCCCAGCACGACAAGCTCGAACTCGTCAGCCGCAAGCTGGGTCTGACGGCGGGTCAGCGGTTGCTCGACGTGGGCTGCGGCTGGGGCTCCATGGCGATCCACGCGGCCCGCGAGCACGGTGTGCGCGTCGTCGGCATCACCCTGTCCCAGGAGCAGGCGGCCTACGCCCGCAAGCGCGTCGCCGACGAGGGGCTCACCGACCGGGTGGAGATCCGCGTCCAGGACTACCGGGACGTCGACGACGGCCCCTTCGACGCCATCTCCTCCATCGGTATGGCCGAACACGTCGGCGCGGACCGCTACCTGGAGTACGCCACCGTCCTGCACGCCCTGCTCAGGCCGGGCGGGCGGCTGCTCAACCACCAGATCGCCCGCCGCCCGCAGCGCGACGAGACGGCGTACGAGGTGGACGCGTTCATCGACGCCTACGTCTTCCCGGACGGCGAACTCGCCCCGGTCGGCACCACGGTGACCCAGCTGGAACGCGCCGGGTTCGAGGTGCGGGACGTGGAGGCGATCCGGGAGCACTACGCGCTCACCCTGCGCCGCTGGGTCGCCAACCTGGAGGCGCACTGGCCCCGCGCCGCCCAGCTCGCCGGCCCCGGCCGCGCCCGGGTCTGGCGCCTGTACATGGCCGCCTCCGCCCTCGCCTTCGAGCGCAACCGCATCGGCGTCAACCAGGTGCTGGCGGTGCGGAGTACCGAGTCGGGCGCGTCGGGTCTGCCACTGCGCGCCCGCACCTGGGTGACGCGCCAGCCATAGGGCCCGGAAAGAAGGGCCCTGGCCCCCGGCACGCGAGAGGGCCCCGTTCCACGGTGGAACGGGGCCCCGGCTCGTGCGCCGCCGCCCGTACGCTACTCGGACTTGATCGCCTCGAGCGTGTTGAGCCGGGCCGCCCGCCGGGCCGGCCAGAGCGCGGCCAGGACGCCGACCGCCGCCGCCAGCAGCAGGAAGAGCGCCATCCGCGCCCAGGGCAGGACCAGTTCGTAGGTCGCCATCTTCGTGCCGAGCAGCTCACCGGCCGCCCACCCGAAGAACACGCCCAGGCCGATACCGAGCACCCCGCCGAACAGGGAGATCACCAGCGACTCCAGCCGGACCATCCGCTTGACGCCCGTGCGGTCCAGGCCGATCGCGCGGAGCATCCCGATCTCCTGCGAGCGCTCGAACACCGACATCGCCAGGGTGTTGATGACCCCGAGGACGGCCACGATCACCGCCATGGCCAGCAGCCCGTAGAGCATGTTGAGCATCAGCGTGAACATCTTCGCGATGTCGTCGGAGAGGTCCCGCTTGCTCTGGACCTTGACGGCCGGGTTGGAGCCGAGCGCCCTGACCAGCCGGTCCTTGGTGGCGGCGGACGCGCCGTTCGCCGTCTTGACCAGGACCCGCATGTCGGCCGGGTCGCTCTGGTGCGGGGCGAGGGTGGCGTTGTCGAGCATGATGCCGCGGATCATGTCGTTGCCCTCGTAGACCCCGGCGACCGTCAGGCGCTGCCTGCGGCCGTCCTCGTAGGCGACCGTGAAGCCTGAACCGGCCCGCCAGCCGTGCGACGTGGCCGTGTCGTGGTCCACGACGACCCGGGTGCCGGCGACCGTGAAGGAGCCGTCGTCGACCTTCAGGTCGGTCAGCTCGCCGAACGCGTGGCCGTCGACACCGGTCAGGTACTCGGTTCGGCCGTCGATGCGGGAGGGCGCGTTGCGCATCGGGCTGGTCGCCGTCACGCCCCCGGTGGCGCGCAGCTTGCGGTCCACGCCGGGGGAGAGCGCGTTGCCGTTCGCCATCGACACCACGTAGTCGGCCCGGATCGCGGCGGACGCCATCTTGTCGATCGACGTCTGCAGGCTGCCCGCCATCACCGTCATGCCGGTGATCAGGGTCAGGCCGATCATCAGCGCGGACGCCGTGGCCGCCGTACGGCGCGGGTTGCGCACCGCGTTCTGCCGGGCCAGCTTGCCGGAGACCCCGAAGCCGCGCAGCAGCGGGCCCGCCGCCGCGATCAGCGGGCGGGACAGCAGCGGGGTCAGCACGAACACGCCGGTGATCAGCAGCACCGCGCCGAGCCCCATGGGCGCCTGACCGTCGGTGCCGTCCATCGTCGTGGCCGCCAGGACGACGGCGACGCCCGCGGCGGCGAACAGCGCGCCCAGCGTGTTGCGCAGCACCAGCGACTTGGCGGTCGCCTTGGCGTGCACGCTGCCCATCGCCGCGACCGGCGGGATCTTCGCGGCCCGGCGGCCGGGCAGCCAGGCGGCCAGCATGGTGACCAGGACACCGACCGCGAGGGCGGCGCCGGCCGTGCCGGGCGTGACGACCAGCGGCCCGTCGGGGACGGTCGCGCCCAGGGTGCCCATGAGGGACCTGAGCCCGGCGCCGATGCCGACGCCCGCGACCAGCCCGGCCACGGCGGCCACCGTGCCCACCACGAACGCCTCGATCAGCACCGAGCGGGTGACCTGCCGGCGGGAGGCGCCGACCGCGCGCAGCAGCGCGAGCTCCTTCGTGCGCTGGGCGACCAGCATGGTGAAGGTGTTGGCGATGATGAACGTGCCCACGAAGAGCGCGATCCCGGCGAAGACCAGCAGGCCCTGGCGCAGCCCGCTCATCGAGGCGGAGATCGCCCGCGCCTGGTCGTCGGCGAGCCGCGCGCCGGTCGTGGTCTCGGCCGTCCCCTTCGGCAGCGTCCGGTCGAGCTGGGCCTTCAGGGCCGCCTGGCCGGTGCCGGGCCTGGCCCGCACGTCGATCTCGTCGTACGTGCCCGGCTTGCCGAACAGCCGCTGGGCGGTCGCGGTGTCGAAGAGGGCGAGGCTGCCGCCGGCCGCGACGTTGCCGTCGTCGGTGGTGAAGATGCCGCTGATGGTCGGGGTCAGCACCGGGCCGTCGACCGAGAGGCGCACGGTGTCGCCGACCCGGTAGCCGGCCCGCCGCGCGGTCTCGGAGTCGATGGCGACCTGGTCGCGGCCGTGCGGCGCGGCGCCGCTCCTGAGCGGGTACCGGGGGTCCTCGGTGCCCCAGAAGTTGCCGCCCTGCGACTGGAAGCCGCCGCCGATCAGCTTGCCGTGCTTGTCGGCGAGCGCGGTGAAGCCGCCGACGACACCGACGGCGGAGGCGGCGCCCGGCACGCGGGCGCTGCGGTCCAGCAGGGCCTGGGTCAGCTCGGGCGCCTTTCCGAGCCGGTCGCCCTCGCTCTCCCGGTACGCGGGCCGTACGGCCACGTCGACCTGGCCGAAGCCCTTGGCGGAGCTCTTCCGGTAGGCGTCGGAGAGGGTGTTGGTGAAGACCAGGGTCCCCGACACGAAGGCGACGCCGAGCATCACGGCGAGCACGGTCATGAGGAGCCGGCCCTTGTGCGCGCTGACATTGCGCAAGGCGGTGCGGAACATGGGTTGTCTCAGTCCAGGGGTACGGGGTCGGCGGTGATCAGCGGGTGCGGCCCTCGGCGTCCGGCTCGGGAGCCTGGGGGTTCCCCCCGGGCAGGTGCCGCATCCGGTCGAGGACCGCCTGCGCGGTCGGTTCGTGCACCTCGTCCACGATCCGGCCGTCGGCGAGGAACACCACCCGGTCCGCGTACGCCGCCGCCACCGGGTCGTGGGTCACCATCACCACCGTCTGGCCCAGCTCCCGTACGGAGTTGCGCAGGAAGCCGAGCACCTCTGCGCCCGAGCGCGAGTCGAGGTTGCCGGTGGGCTCGTCACCGAAGACGATGTCGGGCCGGGACGCCAGCGCGCGGGCGACGGCGACGCGCTGCTGCTGGCCGCCGGACAGCTGCGCGGGCCGGTGTCCGAGCCGGTCGGACAGTCCCACCATCCGGATCACCGTGTCCAGCCACTCCCGGTCCGGCCTGCGGCCCGCGATGTCCATCGGGAGGGTGATGTTCTCCAGGGCGTTCAGCGTCGGCAGCAGGTTGAACGCCTGGAAGATGAAGCCGATCTTGTCCCGGCGCAGCCTGGTCAGCTGCTTGTCCTTCAGCGAGCCCAGCTCCGTCTCGCCGATGCGCACCGAGCCGGAGGAGAAGGTGTCCAGACCGGCCACGCAGTGCATCAGCGTGGACTTGCCCGAGCCGGACGGGCCCATGATCGCGGTGAACTCGGCCTGCCGGAAGTCGACGGAGACCCGGTCGAGGGCGACCACCTGGGTCTCGCCCTGTCCGTAGATCTTCGACAGATCCGTGGCGCGCGCGGCCACGGCGGTGGTCCGGCCGGCGATGGAGGAGGTGGTCACGGGTGGGCGCTCCTGACGGGACGACGGTGTTCGAAGGGACGTCGTCCATCGTGTCCGCCGATCGCGCCGGTGTAGTCAGCCGCTGCTCCGGTTCCGGGGGGCGACCGGGGACGGACCGGAACCGTCCGCGTCATACCTGGGGATGACGGCCGTCCCTGAGGAGGCCGTCGTCAAGAACAGGTGGAGCGTCCTTGTTCAGAGGGTGAAATTCCGTCATTTCGCATGCGTGACGGCCGGCTCCACGGAAGGCTCTTGGCAAGTGCTGATGGCCTGTTCCGCTTGCTGATGCTCCCTCAGACATCAATAAAATAAGACAACATCGGGTTGCCTGCCCACTGTTCGCGGGAGGCGCCCCGATAGGCTCGGGATCTCGATGCGGAGCCCATGGCCTGCCCGGATGGTGGAATGCAGACACGGCGAGCTTAAACCTCGCTGCCCCTCGCGGGCGTACCGGTTCAAGTCCGGTTCCGGGCACCACCGACCGCGCGGCGCCACCGTCCCCCGCGGCGGCGCGCGCGTGTTTCCCCCTGTGTTCACCCCCCGTCTTCACCCTTCGAAAGCCCGTGCCCCCGAGTGGGGTCAGCCTTCGTAGACGGTGAGTACGAGACCGCCTCTCTCGATGCGGCGGCCCGCCCGCATTCCGTTGCGGCGCAGGGTCTGCAGGCACTGGTGGAACAGGACCAGTTCGTCCGCATCGAGGATGGCGGCGGCCAGGTCCAGGAGCTCGGCGAGCGCCTCGTCGGTGAGCACCTCGGGCAGCTCGCCGGACAGCAGGACGACCGATTCTCCGGCGGGGCCACGGACCACGGCCGTGGTCGGGCCGCCATGCACGAACAACACACTTCCCCCCTGGGAGCCCGGGTCGTGCGGCTCTCGCGTCTCGGGCAAGCGAGAGACTAGCGGCGGATCTCGCCGGTTTTCGGGTGCTCTGAATTCTTTTTCCGAGTTGGCGGGGAAGCGGTCGTCCGATGTCGTCGGACGGCCGGTCCGGTCCCGGGTGCGGTCACTTCTCCCGTGCGGAGCGGTCGAGCAGGGACTCCACCAGGGCGGCGACATGGCGGCGGTCGTCGGCCGACAACTGCTGGACGCTGGCGATGAGCAGGTCCACGTCGGGGTCGGTGGGGCGGGGGGCCTCGCCACCGGCGCCCGCGGCGGGGCCGTAGACGTGGATTCCGCAGGCCTCGGCCGCGATGCGGCGCACGGCGTCCAGGGGCAGCTCCAGCCCCTTGGCCAGCCCCTCCAGCGTGGCCGGCTGGGGCATGCGGACCACGCGGTCGGCGGTCGCCAGGTGGTGGACGGTGGAGCGGGGAATGCCGCCGCGCCGCGCCACATCGCCGTAGGACCAGCCCTTGCGGTCGAGGCGCTCACGGATCAACTGCTGCAGTGCGTTGGCCACTGACCGTCACTTCCTGCTCGCCGCCTGGCGGAACTCACGGAAACCCTCCATGTGCCGCCTGATTCTACGGGCGCCCGGGCGCGGCGCCGAGAGGCGATTCCCCGAACGGGTTGCGCGAAACGCCCCCGAAGCCGTAGTGTCCAATCTCGTTGGACAGCACGTCCGACCAAGTTGGACAGAGTCCGGGGGGAACCTGACTCGGTCCGACCGGAAATGTCTATCCCTGAGGGGGAATTGATCATGATGGACGCCCACGAGCTCGAGGCCGAGTCCGCGGAGCTGCTGCCGGGTCGCGAGGCCCTGGGTCGCCTGAAGTTCAGCTTCAACAAGACGGTGAACGTCACCAAGCACGTCGCCAACATCTCGGCCCACAACCAGTCCGCCGCCCTGAACGACCACTCCGCGTGGTCGGTGGCCGACTCCGGTGCCGGCCAGAGCATCAACGTCACCCAGTAACGCTCCCCATCCGATCCCGACCTGAAGACACAGAAAGGACATCCATCATGAGCATGGACATGCACGACCTCGAGGCCGAGTCCGCGGAGCTGCTGCCGGGCCGTGAGGCCCTGGGTCGCCTGAAGTTCAGCTTCGGCAAGACGGTGAACGTCACCAAGCACGTCGCCAACATCTCCGCCCACAACGAGTCCGCGGCGCTCAACGACCACTCGTCGTGGTCGGTGGCCCAGTCGCAGGCCGTCCAGAGCATCAACGTCACGCAGTAGCGCACGCAGGCGCGGCCACGCGCCGCGACGACGGCCACGGGGGCGGACCGCGCGGGGGGTACGGCGCGGTCCGCCCCCGGAGTCGAACCGGGGGAGAGCGGGGAGGACGGGGGAGGACGTGGGGGGAGACCACACATGACGGTGCTCGGAGAGGGGGCGCCGACGCTGCACGACACGGGCCCGGTGCCCGGTCCCGGCGGCTGGCCGGTGACGTACGAGCAGGTGACGACGGGCAAGCTGCCCGTCGTGGAGCAGGCGCCACTGGTCCCGCGGCTGAGTGCGGGGCTCCAGCTGCACGGCGAGTACCAGGGGTCGGGCTTCACCGACCCCAAGTACATCGCCCGTCGGGGGGACGGGCAGGTCGTGCAGCTCTCGCGGCTGCTGTATCTCGTGGCGTCGTCCATCGACGGCGTCCGGGACGTCGAGACCATCGCCCACCGGGTCAGCGCGCGTTTCGGCCGTGAGGTCAGCGGCGAGAACGTGCGCTTCCTGGTGGAGGAGAAGCTCGAACCGCTCGGTGTGACCGTGCCCGACGGCCAGGAGGGCGAGGAGGTCGACGCGCCGAGGTCCGACCTGCTGCTCGCCCTCAAGGGCCACCGGGTGATCTTCAACGAGCGCCGCACGGCGAAGATCGCCCGGATGTTCGCGTGGCTGCACCGGCCGGTCGTGGTCGCCGTGGTGCTGGCCGCGGCGGTCGTCATGGACGTCTGGCTGTTCGGCTTCTTCGGGGCGATCGAGCCGGTGCTGGAGGTCCTGGACCAGCCGGTGCTCATCCTCATCGTCTTCGTCCTCACCGTGGCCTCGCTCGTCTTCCACGAGTTCGGCCACGCCTCCGCCTGCCGATACGGCGGCGCCCGCCCCGGGTGCATCGGCTGCGGGCTCTTCCTCATCTGGCCGTCGATGTACACCGACGTCACCGACGTCTACCGGATCGGACGCGCCGGCCGGCTGCGCACCGACCTGGGCGGGGTGTACTTCAACGTCGTCTTCATGCTGGCCATGGCCGGGGCGTACTTCGCCACCGGGGCGCAGTTCTTCCTGGCCGCGGTCTATCTCGGGCACTTCGAGATCCTGGAGCAGTTGATGCCGGCCGTCCGGCTGGACGGCTACTACATCCTGGGCGACCTGGCCGGCGTGCCGGACCTGTACGGCAAGATCAAGCCGATCCTGCTGAGCCTGGTCCCCGGGGCGAAGGGCCGGGCCGCCCGCAAGGAGGTCGCCGGGCTGAAGAAGTCGGCGCGGACCATCGTCGCCACCTGGGTGCTGACGATGGTGCCGCTCCTGCTCGGCGAACTCGGTTACGCGCTGTGGAACCTGCCGCGGATCATCGCCACGATGATCCGGTCGCTGACCGAGCAACTGGTCGGCACCGGCTCGGCGTTCGCGGACGGGCAGGTCGTCGAGGGCCTGGTCGGGGTGATCGGCTGCGTCATGCTGCTGTGCCCCATGGCGGGTGTGGTCTACCTGTCCGTGAAGCTGACCGGGCGTCTCTTCCGGGCCGCGAAGCGGTCCACGGCGAGCCGGCCGGTGCTGCGCGTGACCGTGTGCGCGCTGACGCTGGCCGCGCTGACCGGGCTGAGCTACGCGTGGGTGTCCGGGATGACCCCGAAGCCGCTGCCGAAGAGGCCGCCGATCGCGCCGATCCTGCAGCCGGGGGTGTCGACGCAGGAACCGCAGCCGCGGGAGGCGTCGACGCCGGACGGACCCCCCTCCGGCAACCCGTCCGGCGGTGCCTCCGCGCAGCCGTCGGGCACGGCGGGGGCCGGGTCCGCGGGGCCGGACGGCAGTCCGCCGGTGGACGCCACGGGCAGCGCGCCGGCGTCGGCCGGCGCGTCGGCGACCGCGTCGGGACCGGCGGGCGCCTCGCAGCAGGCGGTGCCGACCAGCGGCGGGAGCGCCGCGGGGCCGCTGCCGTCGGCGTCCGCCGGGGGCGGGCCCGCGCCGGAGCCCTCCCCGACGCCCTCGGAGAGCCTGCCGGCGTCGCCCCCGGCCAGCCCCTCCCCGCCGCCGGTGAGTGAGTCACCCAGCCCGGTGTCGTCCTAGAGCGGCGAAACCCGGCTCGCCCCGGAGCGCGGCACGCGGCGTCGTCCCGGGAGGCGGAACGCGTACGGGTCCGCCTCCACCCGCGCCCACCCCGTGCCGCCCCGGGGTGCGCCGGGCCGTCGCGGCACCGGGGACGGCGCCCCGGCCCGCGGCTCACGAACCATCTACCGCAGGAGATCCCATGAGCAGTCATCGCAAACCACGTCCCACCAGCAACAACTTCACCCAGCGCGCAGTCCGCGCGGGCCTGCTCGCCGCCGGAGTCGCCGGGGTGGCCACCGCCGTACCGGCCCAGGCGGCCACCGCCGCGCCGCAGCACGCGGCGGTCGCCTCCGACTACGTGTTCAGCCACGCGGACCGGGCGCACCACACGCAGGCCAAGGACTCCTTCACCATCCGCCAGTACGGCAACGTGAACGCCGCCGGGGTGCGCAACCAGGCCAACGCCGTCTCCGCGGGCTGCTCCGCCGACGACGAGTGCCGGTCGGTGGCGCTGTCCTTCCAGATCGTCACGTTCGCGGGGGCACGCACCCACCTGAACGCCGTGAACCTCAGCGACGCGGCGAACAAGAAGTGCACGGGCTGCCAGACCCTGGCCGGCGCCTACCAGTTCGTCGTCTCCACGCCCACCCCGATCACCTTCGACGGCGACACCCAGAGCCGGCTGGACGACATCCACCGCCGCCTCGACGTGCTGACCCGCTCCTCGCTCCCCGCCACCGAGCTGAAGTCGCGGGTCGACGGCCTCGCCGCCGAGGTGAGCAGCGTCCTGCACGACGCGGTGGCGCGCGCCCCGAAGGGCGAGGCGCAACCCTCCGTGACCCTGCACCGTCACCTGGACGGCTGGCCGGGCCACTGAGCCGCGGGGTACGCCGCTACCACTGCCGCGGCGTACCCCGCTCCCCGGCCGACCGCCGTGTCCGCGACCTGATCGCGCGGGCACGGCGGTCGGTTGTGTGCGCGCAGGCCGCGGACCCGTGGGCGCCGACCCATGGGCACGGGCCCATCGACACGGGCCCATTGACATCGGGTGGGGCCGGGCGGAGACTCAGGCGAGGCGCAGGTGAAATAAATTTCACCACGCGAACACCCGCCCCTCTCTCGGCCTCTCCCCACTCCCGACGGCCCGGAAGGGCCGGGAACGCCCCTCCCCAGGCAACGACGCCCACCCGAAGGGAACGACCGATGCGCACCACCGTCGGCATCATCGGAGCCGGCCCGGCCGGTCTGCTCCTGGCCCGGCTGCTCCACAACGCCGGTATCGACTCGGTCGTCCTGGAGAGCCGGGACCGCGTCTACGTCGAGAACCGCCAGCGGGCCGGAATCCTGGAACAGGGGACCGTGGACGTGCTGCGCGCGGCCGGGGCCGGGGAGCGGATGGACCGGGAGGGGCTGCGGCACGACGGGATCGAGCTGCGGTTCGCCAGGACCCGGCACCGGGTCGACTTCCCCGCCCTCACCGGCGGCCGGTCCGTGACGGTGTACGCGCAGACCGAGGTCTGCAAGGACCTCATCGCGCTCCAGCTGGAGGAGGGCGGCCCGCTGCTGTTCGGGGCGGAGGCGCTCGCGGTGGAGGGCGCGGAGGGCGACCGCCCGCGCGTGCCGTTCCGGTACGAGGGACGCGAGGACGTCCTGGAGTGCGACTACGTCGTGGGGTGCGACGGCTTCTGGGGCGTGGCGCGCAAGGCGGTACCCGCCGCACTCTCCCGGGCCTTCGAACGGACGTACCCCTTCGTCTGGCTCGGCGTCCTCGCCGACGTGCCCCCCTCGCACGACGAACTGGTCTACGCCCGCCACGACCGCGGCTTCGCCCTGCTCTCCATGCGCTCCCCGTCTGTTTCACGCCTCTACCTCCAGGTGCCCGCCGGCACCGACGCGGAGGAGTGGGGCGACGAGGAGATCTGGGACGAGCTCGGACGGCGGTTCGAGACCGACGACGACTGGACCCTCGGGCGCGGGCCGATCACCCAGAAGTCGGTGACCCCGATGCGCTCCTTCGTCCACGAGCCCATGCGGCACGGGCGGCTCTTCCTCGCCGGGGACGCCGCGCACATCGTGCCGCCCACCGGGGCCAAGGGGCTCAACCTCGCCGTCGGGGACGTCGTCACCTTCGCGCGGGCGCTGAAGCACGAGCGCCGGACGGGCTCCGCCGAGCTGCTCGACGCCTACTCGGCGACCTGTTTGCGCCGGATCTGGCAGGCCGAGCGGTTCAGCTACGACATGACGACCATGCTGCACCGGGCGCCGGACGCCACCGGCTTCGACGACCGCCTCCAGCTGGCCCGGCTGCGGCGGATCGCCTCCGGGCGCGCGGCCGAGACCGACCTCGCCGAGGCGTACACCGGCTTCTCCCTCGACTGACCCGGCCGATGATCTCCGGCTGATTCCGGCCATGTCGCAGGTTGGTCATGAATGGGGCCCTCCGTGGCCGGGAATCACCTGGCCGCGTAGCGTGTTCGCCAGCAGGACGAGGGAAAGATCCTTCGCAGGTATTAGGATCCATCCTTTGCCGTTCCATTACTCTTGAGGCCAAGGCCGCGCAGCGTGGCCATGGAGGAGTGAGATGAGGAGCAGAAACCCGGTCTTCTCGCGACGGGGGTTCAGCCGCGACAACGGCTACGCGGGCTTCAACACCGCGCCGCAGGCCGGGGGCCCCGCTGTCGGCACGCAGGGCAATCCGTACGCGCAGGGCAACCCCTACGCCCAGCCGAGCGGCGCCCCCTACGCGCAGAACCCTTACGCCCAGAACCCGTACGCCCAGCAGGACCTGCAGTACGGCGCTCCGCCGCAGGCCCCGGCCACCACCGGCCGGATGACGATGGACGACGTCGTCCTGCGCACCGCGTCCACGCTCGGCACTCTGATCGTCACGGCCGCGCTCGCCTGGGCGCTGCTGCCGGTCGACGTGGCCCACATCAACCGGTCCTACGGCATCGGCATCGGCGCCGCGCTGATCGGCATGGTGCTGGCCTTCGTGCAGTCCTTCAAGCGCAAGGCCTCGCCCGCGCTGATCCTGACCTACGCGGCGTTCGAGGGCGTGTTCCTCGGCGTCGTCTCCAACATCGTCGACACGCACCTCGCGAGCGGCGCGGCCATGCAGGCCGTGATCGGCACCATGGCGGTCTTCGCCGGTGTGCTGGTGGCGTACAAGGCGGGCTGGATCCGCGTCAACCGCCGGTTCTACGGCTTCGTGATGGCGGCCGCGCTCGGCTTCGTGCTGCTGATGATGGTGAACATGCTGTTCGCCGTCTTCGGTGGCGGTGACGGCCTCGGCTTCCGCAGCGGTCCCCTCGGCATCTTCTTCGGTGTCGTCGGCATCCTCCTCGGCGCCTGCTTCCTCGCCCTGGACTTCAAGCAGGTCGAGGACGGCATCGCCTACGGCGCGCCCCGCGAGGAGGCCTGGCTCGCGGCCTTCGGCCTCACGCTGACGCTGGTGTGGATCTACATGGAGTTCCTGCGGATCATCGCGATCCTCAACCAGAACGACTAGCCGCACCGCGACGGACAGCGCAAGGGCCCCGGGATCTCCCGGGGCCCTTGCGCGTGCGCGCCTAGAGCAGTTTGCGCGCGGCCCTCCTCAGGTCGTACTCGTGGATGAGCGCCTTGGCGTGGCCGTACGCGAGGTCGTGTTCGTGGCGGAGCCAGCTGACCTTCTCCTCGAAGCGGAGAGCGGGGCCTTCTTCGACGGTGCGCAGCCAGTCGGAGACTTCACGACCGGTGCAGTGGGGGATGCGGGCGAGCAGGTTGCGATGGGTCTCCTCGGAGAAGACTTGGGACATCGGCGCCTCCGGACGCGTTCGACGAAGCCGGTCCTTCAGGTCACCGTGCCTGAGCGTTCGCGTATTGGCAACAGTCCTGCTGCGACGCGTAGTCTCGCGGCGTGGTTGACACGACATCGCTGACCCGCGCAGTGGATCACTTCGCCGACCGTCTTCGGGCCGCGCCGCAGAGCCGGCTGCAACGCAGCGGGGCGGCGGAGGCGCTGGGGCTGGCCAGGGAAATGGCGCGGCGGGCGCAGGAACGCGAGGAGCCCGGCCGCGAACCGCGCGAGATGCCCGACGCCGGGATGTTCGCGGCCGCCGACCAGCTGACCGTGGCCGGACACGACCTTGCCCTCGTCCTCAGGGACGAGGCCGAGGTGGAGGAGGCGGTGCGGCTGGTGGAGGAGGCGCAGAAACGCGCCGGAGTGTGAGCCGCGGGAGTGCGCCGAGCGGCTGGGGCGCCATGAGCGTGAGTGCCCGAAGTGCCGGGAGCACGAGGAGCGTCCGGGCGTGCGCGCCCGGAGGGCGGGCTACAGCGACGCGATGACCCGGTCCGCCAGGATGTACACGTTCTCCTCGCCGCACGCGAAGGTGAGGGTGTACGCGCCCGAGACGCCGGAGCCGCCGAGGAGCACCGGGGCCCGGCCCGCGCGCAGCGCCGTGGACAGGCGTTCCGCGGTCTCGCGGTGGCCCGGGGTCATGCACAGGGTCGTCCCGTCCGCGAACACGTAGACGTCGAGGGTGCCCAGCGGGCCCGGCCGCACATCGGTCAGCTCCACGCCCGAATCGGCCAGCTCCTCCAGCGTGGCGACCGTGCGCTCGTGGTCGTTGACCACCGGCGACGGGGACGGGGTGAAGTCGGGGTGCGAGGGGTGACGGCGGCGGGCCGCGGCCAGCTCCGGCGACTCCCCGGAGAACTCGTCCGCGTCCGGGCCGGTCTCGGTCAGGGCCTCCAGCGGCTCCAGACCCGCGAAGTCGGCCTGGCGCGGCAGGAACAGCTCGCTGTCGGGCAGGCCGAGCAGCGTGGGCGCGTCACCCCCGTCGCGGGCCTCCTGGGCGGCCCAGAACGCCCGGGCCTCGGCCAGCTCCCGCTCCCGCTCCTCGGCGAGCGCCTGGGCGACCGCGGCGCGTATCTGCTCCGTCTCCGCGGTGCGGGCGGCGGGCAGCAGGGCGCGCGTGGCGGCGGCCTGGCTCTCGGCGAGCTGGGTGTGCAGAGCGGCGACCTGGCGGCGCAGCACCAGAAGGGTGCGCAGGACCGCGACGCCCACGGCGCCGGTGGCGGCCGTGGTGAGCAACAAGGCGATCGGCATGGCGCTCACTGACGTACTCCCGGGTTCAAGGTCGACCCCCGACTTCCTACATCAGCTTGAAGGGCGGACTAACCAGCTGTCAGTGCGTAACGTCACGAAACGGACAGGAATGCTGCCCCTGGTTCCCTGGCGAAACACCCTTGACCTGCGTGAACTCCCTCCCTGGGGGAGATAGGTCACATCCTGGGGGAGATTCGATCACAAAACGGCCCGGAAGCCGGGTGTTTCTTGGATTCCGGGCCGTTCGCTCACTATGGGTGCTACGGCGGCCACTGACGGTCTCTCAATGGCCCCCGGCGGGGGATCAGCTGAGGCGCTCGATCACCATCGCCATGCCCTGGCCGCCGCCGACGCACATCGTCTCCAGACCGAACTGCTTGTCGTGGAACTGGAGCGAGTTGATCAGCGTGCCGGTGATACGGGCGCCGGTCATGCCGAAGGGGTGGCCGACGGCGATGGCGCCGCCGTTGACGTTCAGCCTGTCGAGGTCGATGCCGAGGTCGCGGTAGGAGGGGATCACCTGCGCGGCGAACGCCTCGTTGATCTCGACCAGGTCGATGTCGTCGATGGTGAGGCCGGCGCGGCGCAGCGCCTGCTGCGAGGCCTCCACCGGGCCGAGGCCCATGATCTCCGGGGACAGGCCGGAGACGCCGGTGGAGACGATGCGGGCGAGCGGCGTGAGGCCGAGCTCGCGGGCCTTGGTGTCGGACATGATGACCACCGCGGCGGCGCCGTCGTTCAGCGGGCAGCAGTTGCCGGCGGTGACCAGGCCGTCGGGGCGGAAGACCGGCTTGAGGCCGGAGACGCCCTCCAGGGTGACGCCGGCGCGCGGGCCGTCGTCCTTGGAGACGACGGTGCCGTCCGGGAGGGTCACCGGGGTGATCTCGCGCTCCCAGAAGCCGTTCTTGATGGCCTCCTCGGCGAGGTTCTGCGAGCGGACGCCGAACTCGTCCATGTCCTGGCGGGTGACGCCCTTCCAGCGGGCCAGGTTCTCGGCGGTCTGCCCCATCGCGATGTAGGCGTCCGGGACCAGGCCGTCCTCGCGCGGGTCGTGCCAGGTGGTGCCCTCCTGCGCCGCCACCGCGGCGGTGCGGGCCTCGGCCTCGGCGAACAGCGGGTTGTGCGTGTCCGGCAGGCTGTCGGAGTTGCCCTTGGTGAAGCGGGAGACCATCTCGACACCGGCCGAGATGAAGACGTCGCCCTCGCCGGCCTTGATGGCGTGCAGGGCCATGCGGGAGGTCTGCAGCGAGGAGGAGCAGTACCGGGTGATGGTGCAGCCGGGGAGGTGGTCCATGCCCATCTGCACGGCGACGATCCGGCCGAGGTTGTTGCCCTGCTCTCCGCCGGGCAGGCCGCAGCCGAGCATCAGGTCGTCGATGTCCTTCGGGTCCAGCTCGGGGACCTTGGCGAGGGCCGCCTGGATGATCGTGGCGGTCAGGTCGTCCGGGCGCAGGTCCTTGAGGGAGCCCTTGAAAGCGCGGCCGATGGGGGAGCGGGCGGTCGAGACGATGACGGCTTCGGGCATCACGGCTCCAGTGGCTTGCATACGGGGATGGGCAGGGCTGGTTGGGAAGTTACCCGTACGTATGGTCGAGGTCACGGGAACGGCGATGTGACCCTGACCGCAATTTTCTAAGCGCTTGCTTTTCTCCTGGTGTCAGGGTCAGGTCGGGGTCTCCATCGGGGCCGGGGCCGCCTCCGGCACCCGGCGGCGACGGCGGCGCTTGAGCAGGGCCCACGGTCCCCGGGGCCCCGTCGGCATCGCGGCGGTGACCTCCGTACCGGCCTCCGACGCCGCCTCGGCCGCGGCGCGGGCCACCGGCAGGTAGCCCTCGTGCCGGAACGCGTCCGGACGCTCCTCCTCCGCCGGCCACAGCCCCAGCGCGGCGCAGACCGTCGGCAGGACCGCCATCGCGGCGGTGGCGTAGCCCTCGGCGGAGGGGTGGTAGTTGTCGGGGCCGAACAGCTCCCGCGGGTTCGCCGCGAACTCCGGGCCCAGCAGGTCGCCCAGCGACACGGTGCGGCCCCCCTGTTCCACCACGCCGATCGTCTGCGCCGCCGCGAGCTGGCGCGAGGCCCGGCGGGCCAGCCAGCGCAGCGGCTGCTGGACCGGCTCGATCGTGCCGAGGTCGGGGCAGGTGCCGACCACCACCTCCGCGCCTGCCGTGCGCAGCCGGCGGACCGCCGCCGACAGATGGCGCACCGAGCGGGTCGGGGGCATCCGGTGCGTCACGTCGTTCGCGCCGACCATGATCACGCAGATGTCCGGCACCCGGGCCGGATCGGCGAGGACCAGTGTCACCTGACGGTCCAGGTCGTCCGACTGGGCGCCCGGAAGGGCCACGTTGCGCAGCTCCACCGTCCGCTCCGCCACGGCCGCGAGCCCCGACGCCAGCAGCGCGCCCGGCGTCTGCCCGGCCCGGTGGACACCCTGCCCCGCGGCCGTGGAGTCGCCGAGCAGCACCAGCCGCAGGGGCTGCTCGCCCGGGATGTCGTAGCCGCCGCCGTACCGCCCGTCGGCGACCGGCAGGCGGCCGTCCGTCGTGCCGTTGGCCACCTGGCGTCTGGCCAGCTGCACCTCGGCCAGCAGCAGACCGACCGCGGCCGCGCCGACCAGACCGATCCCCCCGCCGCCGTACGCCGCGCCGGCCGCGATCCGCCGGGCCACTCTCGCCCTCGACATGCCCGTCATGCCTCGCCGCCACCTCCTCTCAGCCGTACACCCACTCCTTGCCCCGTACGGACCGTCGCCCAATCTCGACGGCCAGTGAAGGGCCGTCGTCCGCCCCTTCACTGGCCTTAGGCTGGCTGGACCACCACGACCACATCTTTTGCAGCAACCGGAGACAACGGTGCAATTCCACGACTCGATGATCAGCCTCGTCGGCAACACCCCGCTGGTGAGGCTCAACAACGTCACCAAGGGCATCCGGGCCACCGTCCTGGCCAAGGTGGAGTACTTCAACCCGGGCGGCTCCGTGAAGGACCGCATCGCCCTGCGCATGATCGAGGCGGCCGAGCAGAGCGGGGAGCTCAAGCCCGGCGGGACGATCGTCGAGCCGACCAGCGGCAACACCGGCGTGGGACTCGCCATCGTGGCCCAGCAGAAGGGCTACAAGTGCATCTTCGTGTGCCCGGACAAGGTCTCCACGGACAAGATCAACGTGCTGCGCGCGTACGGGGCGGAAGTGGTGGTGTGCCCGACGGCCGTGGACCCGGAGCACCCGGACTCCTACTACAACGTCTCCGACCGGCTGGTCCGTGAGACGCCGGGCGCGTGGAAGCCCGACCAGTACTCCAACCCGAACAACCCCCTGTCGCACTACCACTCCACCGGCCCCGAGCTGTGGGAGCAGACGGAGGGGAAGATCACCCACTTCGTGGCGGGCGTCGGCACCGGCGGCACCATCTCCGGCACCGGCCGCTATCTGAAGGACGCCAGCGACGGCAAGGTGAAGGTCATCGGCGCCGACCCGGAGGGCTCGGTCTACTCCGGCGGCTCCGGAAGGCCGTACCTGATCGAGGGCGTCGGCGAGGACTTCTGGCCGACCGCCTACGACCGCACCGTCGCCGACGAGATCGTCGCCGTGTCCGACAAGGACGCCTTCCAGATGACCCGGCGGCTGGCCAAGGAGGAGGGCCTGCTGGTCGGCGGCTCCTGCGGCATGGCCGTCGTCGCCGCGTTGCGGGTCGCCGAGCGCCTCGGCCCGGACGACGTCGTGGTGGTGCTGCTGCCCGACAGCGGCCGCGGCTACCTCAGCAAGATCTTCAACGACGAGTGGATGGCCGACTACGGCTTCCTGGAGGACGAGGGCCCGAGCGCCCGCGTCGGCGACGTGCTGAGGGACAAGGAGGGCGCCATTCCCTCCCTCGTCCACATGCACCCGGACGAGACCGTCGGCCAGGCCATCGAGGTGCTGCGCGAGTACGGCGTCTCGCAGATGCCGATCGTGAAGCCGGGCGCCGGCCACCCGGACGTCATGGCCGCGGAGGTCGTGGGGTCCGTGGTGGAGCGGGAGCTGCTCGACGCGCTGTTCACCCAGCGCGCCTCGCTGGACGACCCGCTGGAGAAGCACATGTCGGCCCCGCTGCCGCAGGTCGGCTCGGGCGAGCCGGTCGCGGACCTGATGTCCGTGCTCGGCTCGGCGGACGCGGCGATCGTGCTGGTCGAGGGCAAGCCGACCGGTGTGGTCAGCCGCCAGGACCTGCTGGCCTTCCTGGCCAAGGGCGGGGTGCGGTAGCGAACGCCCGGTGACCGGGCGCGGCCGCGGGGAACTTGCGGTGACCTGCGGCTGAGAGTGAGGCGCGGAAATGGTACGAGGGTGTCACGTTCACGCAGCACCCGCTTAACACGCGTCCGGCAGATTGGTGGGTGTCGGAGGGGCGGGACCAGCTTCTCGCCCCGATCGACGTCGAACGGCGCCAAGGACCTCCGGAGCGGCTCCCGGACCTCCACGGACGCCATGGACGCGCACGCCCGGTCCTGACCCGGCCCGCGTCCTTCGCGGGGACCGCCGTCGTCCCGCCCCCCGGCAACGGGGGTGCGGCGGTCCCCGCGCACGACGTCCCTCGCGCTTCTCCGTTTCCGCCGTGTTTCTCTGTGGGCCCCCGTCGCCCCGCTCAGTCCTCCCAGTCACCGTCCTGGGGTGACCTGCGGCGACGGCCGCCGAACAGGCCGGGGTTGGCGCGCGCGGCCTGGAAGGCGTTGACGCCGACGATGCCCGCCCAGGCGACCAGCAGCCCGGGCACATGCGCGACGCCGCCGCCGATCGCGGACAGCGGGATCGCCAGCACCAGCGAGACGATGCCGAAGCCGAAGCGCTCGCCCCAGGAGTCGGTGGCCCCCGGCGCCCGGGAGCCCCGCGCCACCGTCATCCGCTGCTCGGCGAGCTGCCGCCGCACCCGGCGCTCCACGGCGCCGTCGATGCGCTGGTCGATCTTCTCCAGGAACGAGTCGACCAGCGCCGACTCGTACTCCTCGCCCAGTTCCCTGCGGGTCTGCAGGGTGGCGTCGAGTTCCTTCTTCAGCTCAAGGTCTCGCGCGTCCATTCCGCTCATGCCGCCCAGGCTAGGAACGCCCGCCCGCCGGCGCACTGGTGCCAGCCCCCCTCTCGGCGCTGGGACCGGCCCCCGGGGCCCGGCCCCGCGGCTCTCACAGGGCAAGACACCCGGCCGAAACCTTGCTCCGGGTGTATGGCCTCATGCAGAGTTCTTGGTGTCTGAATAGCAGGTGGTCGGGGAGTACTCTCCCGGGGTTCGAGACTTCTGAGGGGGAGTACGTCATGAGCGTGACCGACAGCCCGGCCGCTCGGCTGCAGGCGCTCTTCGAGGGGCACCGGCTCACGCCGACCCAGCGGCGCATCGCCCACAGCATGGTGCGGCGGGCCGCCGACGTGCCGTTCCTGTCCAGCGTGGAACTGGCCGAGCTGGCCGGGGTGAGCCAGCCATCCGTGACCCGCTTCGCCGTCGCGCTCGGCTTCGACGGCTACCCGGCGCTGCGCCGCCACCTGCGCGAGGTCGCGCCCGCCGAACCGGCGGCGGTCTCGGCGTCGTACAACGAGTACCAGCAGGCCGTCGAGGCCGAGATCGAGAACCTGAGGCAGCTGGCGGAGGCGCTGGCCGATCCGCGGCCGGTGCGGGACGCCGGGCGCATCCTCGCCGCCTCGCGCCCGCTGCCGGTCCTCGGTCTGCGGGCCGCGGCCTCCCAGGCGTACGGCTTCACGTACTTCGCCGCCAAGGTCCACCCGGACGTACGGCTGCTCGACGAGGGCGGCACCATGATCCACGACCGGATCGACGGCGCCGTCCGGGCCGGGGCGAGCGCGCTGCTGTGCTTCGCGCTGCCGCGGCACCCGCGCGAGGTCGTGGACACCCTCGCCTACGCCAGGGACGCCGGGTTGACCGTCGTCACGGTCGCCGACTCCGCCTTCGCGCCGGTCGCGAAGTACTCCGACCTGCTGCTGCCCGCCGCGGTCGGCACCGGGCTCGCCTTCGACACCGCGTGCGCGCCGATGCTGCTCGGCCGGGTCCTGCTGGAGGCGATGTGCGACGACCTCCCGCAGGCGCAGCAGCGGCTGGAGGACTTCGACGCCAAGGCGGTGGCGCGCGGGTTGTTCGTGGAGTGACGGTCGCGGTGGCGTGAAGCCCGTACTGGCGTGGCGGTCGCGATGGCGTGAAGCCCGTACTGGCGTGGCGGTCGCGGTGGCGTGACGGTCGTACTCGCGCCTCGGCCTAGTCGGCCTGCCGGTCGTGGTGGGTGGCGGCCGGTGGGGTGAGCTTCCGTGCGGCCGGCCGGGCGTTCTCAGACTCGTCTCACGGAAGGCCACTAGCCTCCCGGCCCGAACGGAGTGTGCCGGACGGGACGAGAAGGAGGCGGCACGTGGCACGCGGAGGGCGCGGAGGACAGGGACTGGCCAGGGTGGCTGTCGTGGTGCGGGCCGGGGCGGCTCCCCTGGGGTGGCTCGGGGTGTGTGCGGCCGGTGTCGGGGTGCTGGTGCCCGGGCTGACCGGGCGCCTGGTCGGCGTCCTGGCGGGCGCCGCGCTGTTCGTGGCGGCCGCGGCCGTCGTGGCCGTGAGCCGCCGCCGGCGCTACACCGCCCTCGCCCGCGGCGCCGCCCGCGCCGGGCGGAACGACGTGCTCCAGGACCGCGCCGTCAGCGTCCGCGTCTGGCGCCGGGGTCACCGCTGGTGGCTGCTGCTCGCCTTCGCGGCCGCGCTGGGCAGCTCCTTCGCCGTGCCCGCGGCCGGCGGCCTGCTGCTGGCCGGCGCCGGCGCCGGGCTGCGCCTGAAGGCGGCCTGGCTCGGGCGACTCGAGCGGGCCGCGGACGCGCTGCTGTGGGTGCGCGTCGACTGGCTCGACGGACGCGGCGGCCGTCCGGCGGGCACGGCGGTCCGGGCCTGGCGCAGCACGGGCATCGCGGCAGGCGACGCGGCCCCGGGCGGGGCACGCCGCCGCACCGCGGCGCTCGTACGACACTAGGTCCTGTCTTCCGGCACGCCTGCGGCACTCGGCCGGCAGGGTGGAGCGGATCAGACCTCCAGGTCCTCCTCGATCTTCCTCAACTGGTGGCGGGCCATCGCCAGGTTGGCCCGCTTGGCGTCCAGGGCGAGGTAGAGGAACAGCCCGTTGCCGCCGCGCCCGCTGATCAGGCGGATCAGGTGGTACTGGTCGGTCAGGGTGATCAGGATGTCCTCGATCTGCGCCTTGAGGCCGAGGTGCTCCATGGTGCGCATCTTGGCCCGCACCACATCGGTGTTGCCGGCGGCGGCGACGTTCAGGTCGAAGGTCTTGCTGCCGCCCATCGTGCCCAGCGCCATACCGCTGGTGTAGTCGACGAGCGCGACGCCGGTGGCGCCCTCGATGGAGGCGAGCGCTTCCTTCAGACAGGTCTCTACGTTGGCCATGGTGGTTCTCCTTTTCTCAACTTTCGGTGGTGGTAGGCGCGTTGGTGCCGGTGGTGCGTGGCGCGCGCGTGCTTCTGGTCCGTGTGGCGATGGTCCGGGGAGCCGGTTTCGCCGTCCTCGTCTGCGTCCTGGCCGGGCTCCTGGCCGCCGCCTCGGCGTCCATCAGCTCCCCGATGCGGGCTCCGGCCCTGCGGCCCTCCAGGTGCAGCCGGCCGACGTTGACGCGGTCCTGGGCGAGCAGGGTCAGCACGGCGGTACGGCCGGCCGCGTACGTCGCGACATAGCCGTAGACGCCGCGCACGAGCAGTTCCCGCAGATCCCCCTGACCGGTCACGTCCGCCATGCGCACGGCGACGCCGAGTGCGGTCGCGGTGAGGGCCGCCACGCTCTCCGGCTCCACGCCCGGGGTGTCGTGGGCCAGGACCAGACCGTCGACACTCGCGGCGAGGGCGCCGGTGAGCTGGGGGACGCGGGCTCGCAACCGGCGTAGCTCCTCCAGGATTTCGGGCTCGGCTGCCATCCGGTGTCTCCTCTCAAAGGGCCTCCAGCGCATCCCTGAGCCTCTTCAGCAGCGTGATGTGGGGGTCTGTGGTGTGGGCCAGGCGCTCGGCGACGGTGGCCGCCACGCCGCCGTCGTCCGGCGCCGGGGCGGGCTCCTGGGGCGCCACCAGGCCCGCGGACACCAGGCGCCGTACGTCCACGAGCGTGTGGAAGGCCTGCCGGCCCTGCGCGTGTGCGAGGTCCGTGGCGGTACGGACTCCGTCGATCAGGGCCAGGAGCCTCTGCTGGCGGGCGGTGAGCTTCGGGGCGCCGCTCGCGTACGTCCGCGCCAGGGGGGCGCCGTCCGGCGCCGGGTCGGGCCAGATGGCGTGCAGCAGGTCGCGGCGGCGCAGCGTCTCGCGCTCCAGCGCGGCGACGGGCAACGACAGGATCGGGCCGAGCCGGTGGGTGATGCCGTAGCGGAAACGGCCCGGAGTGCTGCTGGGGGAGAGCGCGAAGTACCCGGCGTCGTACAACGCGGCCAGGTGGCACAGCTCCAGCGCTCCCGCGGTCACGTGGCCGCCGTCCAGCAGCAGCCGCGCGGCGCCGCACCGGTCGTCGGCCCGGGACACGGCGTCCCGCCAGACACCGGCCGCCAGGGTGCCGTGGGCGGTGAGCAGCGCGCCCGGGCCGGGGGCCGCGGGACTCTCCGCGTGCACCACCTGGCCGTCGACGAGGTAGAGCGAGCCTCGGGCGCGGACGAGGACGCCGGTGGCCCGTTCCTCGGCGAGCCGGGTCAGCATGGGTGACAGGCCGCCCCAGGAGCGCTCGGCGGCACCGGCCCTGTCCCGGACCGGCAGGCGGGGCGGCGGGGTCTCGACCATGGTCATCCCAGCACCAGCCGTTCGGCCATCTCGCCCAGGCGTATGCGGGCCAGGGCGAGGTTGCCCTCCGCGCGGGCCAGCCACAGGTGCAGGAAGACGCTGCTGTCGAAGGACGTGTCCACGAAGCGCAGCAGGTGGTAGCTGTCCCGGTTGCTGACTATCAGGTCCTCGACCGGGGGGCGCTCGGCCTCCGGGTCGTCGTCGGCGGCGAACGCGCCGTGCTCGGCGGCCAGCCGGGCCAGCTCGGCGGCCTCCGCGGCCGTGGTCTCGTGGTCGCCGCCCGGGGACTCTCCGACCGTGCCCAGGGCGAGCCCGCTCGTCCAGTCGACCAGCGACGCGCCCCGGGCACCGGGCAGTCGCATGGCTTCCAGCAGGCACTCGTCGATTCCGGGCACCGTTGTTCCCCTCCCGCCTGGGGTTCGGCTGAGTGATGCCGACGCTACGCACCGTGTGCGCGGGCGGTGAGGGATATGGCATTTTCCGGTGGAACATGCGACCGAGCGGCTAGTGTTGGTCAACTGACCCTGCATTCACACTAGTTCCACAGGGTGTTCCCGGTGTGCGTCAACGGCCTTCTGATGCGCGCAGGGTGGTGAGCGCGTTCGCGTGCGCCCCTCCCGACTCGGCCACGATGTCCTGAAGCGTCTGCGGCTCCCGTACGACCGCGAAGGAGACACCCCCGGCGCCGTCGAGGGTGAAACCGTGAATGCCGGGCCGGGCAAGGGAGTTGTAGCCGTAGTGGTGGGCGAAGTAGTACGCGCCGGTGTCCAGCGCGGCCACGAGGTCGCCCGGTTCGAGCGGCGGCAGCGCCCGGCCCTCGGCGAGCAGATCGCCCGCGAAGCAGGCGGGCCCGGCGATGTCCTGCACCACCTCGGGCCCCGGCTTCGGCCGTCCCCGGCCGTCGTACGCGGCGATCCGCAGCGGCCACGCCCCCGGCGCGTAGACGGTCCGGGTCGCCACCTGGACGCCCGCGTGGGTGACCGCGACCGGCCGCCCGCCGGCGCTCTTGGTGTACTCCACCCGCGCCACCACCGTGCCGTGCCGGGCCAGCAGCGACCGCCCGAACTCGGTCACCAGCCCGTACCGGCCGTCGAAGAGTCCGGGCACCGTCTCCCGCAGCAGCCGCGCGTACTCCCCGTACGTCGGTACGGTCTCCTCCGAGGCGAAGTTCACCGGCAGCCCGCCGCCGATGTCGAGGGTGTCGATCCGCCGCCGCCCGGCCCGCTCGTTGATCTCCTCCGCGAGCGCGTACGTCTCCGCCACGCCCCGCGCCATCAGGGGCAGCGGGATGCCCTGGGAGCCGGTGTGGGCGTGCAGCCGGGTCAGCCACGGGCGGTCCAGGCAGGCGCGGACCACCCATTCGCGCGCCCCCTCGTCGCGCAGCGCCACCCCGAACTTCGAGGTCGCCGTAGCCGTCGACAGCGCGTCGATGGAGCCCCCGCCGACCTGCGGGTTCACCCGGATGCCGACGGGTGAGCGGGTCCCGGTGTCCCGGACGACGGCGTCGATGCGGTCCAGTTCCTGCGGGTTGTCCGCGTTGACTGCGATGCCCAGCGCCAGCGCCTCGCGCAGCTCGGCCGGGGTCTTCGCGGGCGAGTCGAGCACGGTGCGCGCGGGCGGGACGCCGGCCGCCCGCGCCAGGGCCAGCTCGCCCGGACTGGCCACCTCGGCGCCGATGCCCTCCTCGTCCAGCAGCCGCAGCACCGGCACCAGCGGGGTCGCCTTCACCGCGAAGGCGTGCAGCACTGGCGTGCCCGGCGCCACCACCGCCTCGAACGCGGCCCGCAGGGCCGCCGCCGACTCCCGGATGCCCGCGACGTCGAGCAGGCCGACGAGGGGTGCTCCGGGGCCGAGCAGCCCCTGCTCCACCGCGGCCCGCACCGCCGTGTCCCGCCGGTCCGCCCGCCCCGCGTCCGCCGCGCGCGGCCGCTCAACGCGTTCCGTGTCCATTCCGTCCCTGGTCCTCTCGCCGCCGGCGGTCATGCATCCAGCCAAACACCGCGAGTGCCCGCACGCGGGGGCGCCGATGTATTGACTAGTTCTATTCAGCGAGTCAGGATGTGAATAACCGCAGCATATTCCGCCGGGAGCAACCCACCAGGAGGCAGACCATGTCAGGACCACGGCCCGTCCGAGCGCCGCGCGGTACGGAACTGAGCGCCCTGGGATGGCAGCAGGAGGCCGCCCTGCGGATGCTCCAGAACAACCTCGACCCCGAGGTCGCCGAGCACCCCGACAAGCTCGTCGTATACGGCGGCACCGGCAAGGCGGCCCGCGACTGGCGCTCCTTCGACGCCATGGTCCGCACCCTGCGCACCCTCAAGCAGGACGAGACCATGCTCGTGCAGTCCGGCCGCCCGGTCGGCGTCATGCAGACGCACGAGTGGGCCCCGCGCGTCCTGATCGCCAACTCCAACCTGGTCGGCGACTGGGCCAACTGGGAGGAGTTCCGCCGTCTGGAGGCCCTCGGCCTGACCATGTACGGCCAGATGACCGCCGGCTCCTGGATCTACATCGGCACCCAGGGCATCCTCCAGGGCACCTACGAGACCTTCGCCGCCGTCGCCGCGAAGAAGTTCGGCGGCACCCTCGCCGGCACGATCACCCTCACCGCCGGCCTCGGCGGCATGGGCGGCGCCCAGCCGCTCGCCGTGACGATGAACGACGGCGTCGCGATCTGCGTCGACTGCGACCCCCGCGCCATCGAGCGCCGCATCGAGCACCGCTACCTCGACGTGAAGGCCGACTCCCTCGACCACGCCCTCCAGCTCGCCGTCGAGGCCCGCGACGCCCGCCGCCCGCTGTCCATCGGCGTCCTCGGCAACGCCGCCGACCTCGTCCCGCAGCTCCTCGCCATGGGCGCCCCCATCGACATCGTCACCGACCAGACCTCGGCCCACGACCCGCTGTCGTACCTGCCGCTCGGGGTCGCCTTCGAGGACATGGCCGACGCCGCCGCCAAGGACCCGGCCGGCTTCACCACCCGGGCCCGCGAGTCGATGGCCCGGCACGTCGAGGCGATGGTCGGCTTCATGGACGCGGGCGCCGAGGTCTTCGACTACGGCAACTCCATCCGCGGCGAGGCGCGACTGGCCGGCTACGACCGGGCGTTCGCCTTCCCCGGCTTCGTCCCCGCCTACATCCGCCCGCTGTTCTGCGAGGGCAAGGGCCCCTTCCGCTGGGCCGCCCTGTCCGGCGACCCGGCCGACATCGCCAAGACCGACAAGGCGATCCTCGACCTCTTCCCGGAGAACGAGTCCCTGGCCCGCTGGATCCGGATGGCCGAGGAGCGCGTCCACTTCCAGGGCCTGCCCGCGCGCATCTGCTGGCTCGGCTACGGCGAGCGGGACAAGGCCGGCGAGCGGTTCAACGACATGGTGGCGTCGGGCGAGCTGGCGGCCCCGCTGGCCATCGGCCGCGACCACCTCGACTGCGGCTCGGTCGCCTCCCCGTACCGCGAGACCGAGGCCATGCTCGACGGGTCCGACGCCATCGCCGACTGGCCGCTGCTGAACGCGATGGTCAACGTCGCCTCGGGCGCCTCCTGGGTCTCCCTCCACCACGGCGGCGGCGTCGGCATGGGCCGCTCCATCCACGCCGGCCAGGTGACGGTGGCCGACGGCACCCCGCTCGCCGGGGAGAAGATCCGTCGGGTGCTCACCAACGACCCCGGCATGGGCGTGATCCGGCACGTGGACGCCGGCTACGACATCGCGGAGACCGTGGCGGCCGAGCGGGGCGTCCGCGTCCCGATGCGCGAGGGTGAGGAGCGTTGAGCTTCCACGGCATGTGGGCGGAGCTGCTGCCGATCGGCCGCAGCTCCGCCTCCGGCGGCTACCGCCGCTTCGCCTGGACCGGCGCCGACGGCGAGTGCCGGGCCTGGTTCCGGGCGCAGGCCGAGACCCGGGGACTGACCTACGAGGTCGACCGGAACGGCAACCAGTGGGCCTGGCTCGGCGACCCGGCCGAGGGCGACGCCGTCGTCACCGGGTCGCACCTGGACTCCGTGCCCGACGGCGGCGCCTTCGACGGCCCCCTCGGGGTGGTGTCCTCCTTCGCCGCGCTGGACGAACTGCGCGACAGGGGAGCGCAGTTCACCAGGCCCCTCGCCGTCGTCAACTTCGGTGACGAGGAGGGCGCACGGTTCGGCCTCGCCTGCGTCGGGTCGCGGCTGACCGCCGGGCAGCTCACCGTCGAGCAGGCGCACCGGCTGACCGACGGGGACGGAGTCACGCTGCCGCGCGCCATGGAGGCCGCCGGCCACGACCCCGACGCCATCGGGCCCGACCCGGAGCGGCTCGCCCGCATCGGCGCCTTCGTCGAACTGCACGTCGAGCAGGGCCGCGCCCTGGACCTCACCGGGGACGCGGTGGGCATCGCCAGCGCCATCTGGCCGCACGGCCGGTGGCGGTTCGACTTCCGGGGCGAGGCCAACCACGCCGGCACCACCCGGCTCGCCGACCGGCGCGACCCGATGCCCTCGTACGCCGAGACCGTGCTGGCCGCCCGGCGCGAGGCCGAACTCGCCGGAGCCGTCGCCACCTTCGGCAAGATCGCCGTGGAGCCGAACGGCGTGAACGCCATCCCTTCCCTGGTGCGCGGCTGGCTCGACTCCCGGGCCGCCGACCAGAAGACCCTCGACACCGTCGTCACCGGCATCGAGCACGCGGCCCGCGCGTACGCCGCCGAGCACGGCGTCGACCTCGACGTCGTCCGCGAGTCCTTCACGCCGGTCGTCGAGTTCGACCACGCGCTGCGCGACGAACTCGGCCGCATCCTGGGCCGGGACACCGGTCTCAAGGTGCCGGTCCTCGGCACGGGCGCCGGACACGACGCCGGGATCCTCTCCGCGAGCATCCCGACCGCCATGCTGTTCGTGCGCAACCCCACGGGCGTCTCGCACTCCCCGGCCGAGTCCGCGGCCGAGGACGACTGCGTGGCCGGGGTGCGCGCACTCGCCGACGTACTGGAAGGGCTGGCCTGCAGGTGACGCAGACGCAAGCGCAGGGGCAGGAGCCGGGGCACGGGCACGGGCGGACGTACTGGCTGGAGCACGCCTGGCTCGGCACGCACGTGGAGCCGGACGTGGCTCTCGACGTCCGGGACGGACGGATCACGGCCGTACGGACGGACGTGACCGCCCCGCCGCCCGGCGCCGAGGTGCTCCGCGGGCTCACCCTGCCCGGGCTCGCCAACGCGCACAGCCACGCCTTCCACCGGGCCCTGCGCGGCACCGTCCAGGTCGGCTCCGGCACCTTCTGGACCTGGCGCGAGGTCATGTACGCCACGGCCGACCGGCTCACCCCCGACACCTACCACGCCCTCGCCCGCGCCGTGTACGCCGAGATGGCGCTGGCCGGGGTCACGGCGGTCGGCGAGTTCCACTACGTCCACCACGCCCCGGGCGGCACCCGGTACGCCGACCCGAACGCGATGGGCGAGGCGCTGATCGCGGCGGCCGCCGAGGCCGGCATCCGCATCACCCTCCTCGACACCTGCTACCTGTCCTCCGGCTTCGGGCAGCCGCCCAGCACCCACCAGCTCCGCTTCTCCGACACCACGGCCGAGGCCTGGGCCGAACGCTGTGCAGTTCTCAAGGAACGGGACCACGCACGGATCGGGGCGGCCGTGCACTCCGTACGGGCCGTGCCCGCGCGCGAGCTGGCGACCGTGGCGCGGTGGGCGGAGGAACGGCGGGCCCCGCTCCATGTGCACCTGTCGGAGCAGACCGCCGAGAACGACGCCTGCCGGGACGCCCACGGCCGCACCCCGACCCGGCTCCTCGCCGACCACGGCGTCCTCGGGCCGCGCACCACCGGGGTGCACAACACCCACCTCACCGACGAGGACATCGCCCTGCTCGGCGACTCCGGCACCGGCACCTGCATGTGCCCGACCACCGAACGGGACCTGGCCGACGGGATCGGACCCGCCGTCGCCCTCCAGCGAGCCGGCTCCCCGCTCTCCCTGGGCTCCGACAGCCACGCCGTCATCGACCTGCTCGAGGAGGCGCGCGCGATGGAACTGGACGAGCGGCTGCGCACCCGCACCCGCGGCCACTGGACGGCCGCCGCCCTGCTGCGGGCCGCCACCGCCGACGGGCACGCGGCCCTCGGCTGGAGCGACGCGGGCAGCCTCGCGCCCGGCGCCCTCGCCGACTTCACGACGATCGCGCTGGACTCGGTCAGAACGGCGGGGACCCTGCCCCGCCTCGGTGCCGAGACCGCGGTATTCGCGGCCACGGCAGCGGACGTCCGCCATACGGTCGTCGCCGGGCGGCAGATCGTCCGGGACGGGGCGCACACGCTCGTCCCCGACGTGCCGCGGGCGCTGGCGGCCGCCGTCGAAGCCCTGCGCGACTGACCCCCGCCCCGGTCTCCACACCGACCCCCGACCCACCGAACCCCGCCCCCGCCCACGAGGACGTCATGAGCAGCACGACCGGCAGCAACGGCACGACCACCGTCATCACCAACATCGCCACGCTGGTCACCAACGACCCCTCCCTCGGTGACGGAACCCCCCTGGGCCTGATCCGGGACGCGGCCGTCGTCATCGACGGCGACCGCGTCGCGTGGACCGGTGAATCAAGCAAAGCACCCGCCACTGACAATCGGGTCGACGCCGGCGGCCGGGCGGTGATCCCCGGCTTCGTCGACTCCCACTCCCACCTGGTCTTCGCGGGCGACCGCACCGAGGAGTTCAACGCCCGCATGTCGGGCCGGGCCTACAGCGCGGGCGGCATCCGCACCACGGTCGCCGCCACCCGCGCCGCCACCGACGCGGAGCTGGAGGCCAACCTCACCCGCTACCTCGCCGAGGCCCTGCGCCAGGGCACCACCACGTTCGAGACCAAGTCCGGCTACGGCCTGACCGTCGAGGACGAGGCCCGCGCCCTGCGCATCGCCGCCCGCCACACCGACGAGGTCACCTACCTCGGCGCCCACATCGTCTCCCCGGACTACGCCGAGGACCCGGCCGGCTACGTCGCCCTCGTCACCGGCGAGATGCTGGACGCCTGCGCCCCGCACGCCCGCTGGATCGACGTCTTCTGCGAGAAGGGCGCCTTCGACGGCGACCAGGCCCGCGCGATCCTCACCGCGGGCCGCGCCAGGGGACTGCACCCGCGCGTCCACGCCAACCAGCTCTCCTACGGCCCCGGTGTGCAACTCGCCGTCGAACTCGACGCGGCCAGCGCCGACCACTGCACCCACCTGACGGACGCGGACGTGGACGCCCTGGCCAACAGCCGCACGGTCGCCACGCTGCTGCCCGGCGCCGAGTTCTCCACCCGCGCCGACTGGCCCGACGCCCGCCGCCTCCTGGACGCCGGGGCCACGGTCGCCCTGTCCACCGACTGCAACCCCGGGTCCTCCTTCACCTCCTCGGTGCCCTTCTGCGTCGCGCTCGCGGTCCGCGACATGGGGATGACCCCGGACGAGGCGGTCTGGTCGGCCACGGCCGGCGGAGCGGCGGCCCTGCGCCGCACGGACATCGGCCGTCTCGGCCCCGGCGCCCGCGCCGACCTGACCCTCCTGGACGCCCCCAGCCACGTCCACCTGGCCTACCGCCCGGGTGTGCCCCTGGTGACCCGCGTCTGGCGAGGCGGCACGCCGGTGTCCTGACCCGCGCCGCCGCCTCGGGCCTCGCGCCGCCGCCTCGAGCCCGCGCTCCCGCCGTCGGCTGCGGCCGCCCGCCCGCCGGCCGGGCGGCGCTCACCCACGCCTGTACGCCCTTCGCCGAAGCCCGGCCGGGCCGCCCCGCCTAGGCCGCCCCCGCCCGCCAGCGCTGGACGGTGTCGCCGTTCACGGGGTCCAGGGACAGTCCGCCGTCCTCGTCCGGAGTGAGGGCGGTCTCGATGGCGATGGCGGGGCGGATCACGCCGTCCGGGTCGACGGCGAAGCGGAGGTTGCGGCCGTGGTCGCCGTAGACCGAGGAGCAGGTCCAGATGCCGACGCCGTTGTCCACCGAGCCCCGGCTGTCGAGGCAGAAGTCCGGATCGGCGGCCGACTGCAGGACCCCGCGGCCGGAGTCCACCCGCCAGCGCTGGGTGGGGGAGGAGGTGCACCGGGCCGTGACCACGTCCGTGCCGTCGTCGAAGTCGCCCGCCACGTCCAGACAGCGGCCCGAGGCGACGTTCACGACCTGGGCGTAGGCGGCGCCCGGCGGGTACGTCGGAGAGGGAGTCGGGGTCGGCTTCGGGCGGGGGGTCCGCGGCGGGCGGGCCGTGGGCGTCGGCGAAGGGGGCCGGGAGGTCGGGGACGGTGAGGGGGGCGGGGTGGGCGCCGGGACCGTCGCCGTGACCGTGACCTGCACGGGAGCCGCGGGCGCGGTGGCCGAGGCCGCCCCGCGCCGGTCCCGCGGGCCGCCGCCCGAGGTGAGCAGCAGGACCACCAGTGGCGTCAGCGCCACGCCGAGCGCCACCGAGACCAGCGCGTAGCGGCGGTACGGCGGCCAGGGCGCCCCGCGCGCGCCGGTGTCCGCGGGCGGCTCGGCCGGCCGCCGGGTCCCGTACGCCGTGCCGCCCCACGGCAGCAGCCCCTCCGCCAGCACGGCGCGCGGGCTCTCGCGCAGCGCGCGCTGCTCCTCGAACGCTGCCGTGCAGTGCGCGCAGCGCGCCATGTGGGCGTGCAGATCGGCGCTGCGGCGGGGGCCGTCCGGCCGCAGCGCCTCCTCGATCAGCCGCCGGAAATCGCCGCAGCGCGGGTCGTCGGAGGCGGCGAGGCGGGCCCTCAGACACGCCTGCGCCATGGTCTGGAGAGCCTGTGGGGTGCCGTAGGTCACGTCCTCGCGGGTCAGGCCGAGCAGCGTCGCCGTCCGCTCCTCGGGCTCCCCCTCCACGATGCCGTACCAGACCAGGCCCTGGGCGCGGGTCGGCAGCGACTGGAAGGCGGCGAGCAGGGACGGCACGGGCGTCTCTGGACCCGCCGTGTTCAGCACCAGCAGGAGCCCCGGGTCGAGGCCGCCGGACCGCTCGTCACGGGCCCAGGAGGCGGACAGCCGGACGGTCAGCAGCAGCAGGCGCAGCCGCAGCGGTACGCCCGGGTCGGCGCCGCGGGCGGTCTCGCGGGCCGTGAGGGTGAAGGCCTGCGCGGCGAGCTGCCGTGCCGCCGACTCGCCGGTCGTGCACTGCCGTGCGTAGGCGAGGACAGCGGCGTGGTGGCGGGCCCGCAGTTCGCGCAGCGCGGGGTAGACGGCCGGGGTGTCGGCGCGCAGCAGCTCGATGAGCCGCGGGTCGGACGCGGTCGCGTGTGCGCCGCCGCCCTCCTCCGCGTCCGCGTCCCCGGTCCGGACGCCCTCGTCGGTCCCGTCGGCCCGCGCCATCGACCCGCCTCCTCGCACCCCGTGCCGCAGCCGCGTGTGCGGCGGCCGGCCGGTCGGTCGCGGAGCCCTGCCGTACCGGTCGGTTTGCGGGTGACCATAGTGGTGGACGAGGCCTGTGGGGAAAAGAGGTTTCCCCGGGTAACCGGGTGAGGCGACGTGAGAGCGGGAGGAGCCTCCGGGTCCCGTGGGCCGGGCGCCGAGACCCCGTCACCGGGTCGCCCGGGCACCGCCGGTCCCGGGTGGGCTGAGGGATTCCGGGCCCTGGTGGGCTGAGAGCCACCTCGGCTCCGGGGGGTGAGAGCACCCCCGGCTCCGGGTGGAGCAGGGGCCCCGGCCCTGGGCGAGCCGGGGGAGGCCCCTGGTCAGGTCGGGCCGGGCGCCCCCCGTCCCGGGTGCGCCGGGGAGCCCGCTCAGCGGGTCACTCCTCGACGGTGAGCCCCTTGCGCAGCTTGACCAGGGTGCGCGTCAGCAGACGGGAGACGTGCATCTGCGAGATGCCGAGCTCCTCGCCGATCTCCGACTGGGTCATGTTGGCGACGAACCGCAGGGAGAGGATCTGCCGGTCCCGCGAGGGCAGCTCGGCGATCAGCGGCTTCAGCGACTCGACGTACTCGATGCCTTCGAGTCCGTGGTCCTCGTAGCCGATGCGGTCCGCGAGCGCGCCCTCGGAGTCGTCGTCCTCGGGCTGGGCGTCCAGCGACGAGGCGGTGTACGCGTTCGACGCCGCCATGCCCTCCACGACCTCGTCGTTGGTGAGGCCGAGGTGCGCGGCCAGCTCCGCCACCGTCGGGGCCCGGTCCAGCCGCTGGGACAGCTCGTCCCCGGCCTTGGCCAGGTCGAGCCGCAGTTCCTGCAGCCGGCGCGGGACGCGCACGGACCACGAGGTGTCGCGGAAGAAGCGCTTGATCTCGCCGATGATGGTTGGCATCGCGAACGTGGGGAACTCCACGCCACGAGCGAGCTCGAAGCGGTCGATCGCCTTGATCAGGCCGATGGTGCCGACCTGGATGATGTCCTCCATGGGCTCGCTGCGGGAGCGGAAGCGGGAGGCGGCGAACTTGACGAGGGCGAGATTCAGTTCCACGAGCGTGTTGCGGACGTACGCGTACTCGTGGGTGCCTTCCTCGAGGGACTCCAGCCGCCCGAAGAGGGACTTCGACAGGGCCCGGGCGTCGTCCGGGGCCACTTCGTCGTACGGGGGGATGTCCGGAAGTCCGGCGAGCGCGTCGGCCTGATCGTCCCGCTCTGCGCTCACGCAGTGCAGCTCGATGGGATCAAGAAGGTCCGGTGGGGGTGTCGACGTCGCCGTCCGGGTATGCGAGGCGTCGAGCCGGGGTGACATGATGTCCTCCATCGTTCTCGGCATAAGGCTGCCGAAGCCGGTACGTGCACTGCGGTGTGCGGCGCCTCCAAAGCCGGCCGTGTCGGGTACGTGTCTTTACTAGCCCTACCCGCTTTCCCGAGGCCGCCGCAAGTGCCTTCTGTACGGATATGTCCGTTTGTGTGCGGTTGTTCGGGTGTCGAAGTGGTGAGGGAAGGCGTAGTGTTCGAGGGCGTCGGAGACGTCAGAGACCAGCCAAGACCCCGGGAGAGAGAGACGGCATGGACCGCGGGACGGTCGGCAGCGCACAGTCGGGCCGGCTTCTGGTGGAGGTGCGGCAAGAGGGCTCCAGTGCCGTCGTGACGCCTGCGGGCGAACTCGACCACCACACGGCCGACTTGCTGCGCGAGCCTCTGGAGGAGTGCCTCGACAAGGGACGTTCGCGCCTGGTCGTGGACTGCTCGCGCCTGGAGTTCTGTGACTCCACGGGCCTCAATGTGCTGCTGGGGGCGCGCCTCAAGGCGGAGGCGGCCGGGGGAGGTGTGCACCTCGCCGGAATGCTGCCGGTGGTGGCGCGTGTGTTCGAGATCACAGGGGCGGACGCGGTCTTCACCGTGCACGCCACTCTCGAGGACGCCCTGGCCGACGAGACCGGCTGATCCGGTCGCCGGGCCGCCGACGTGTCCTCTTCCGTCCTCCTCCGACCGGTACGTATCGGGCGTCACGCCGTTCGTGCCGAAAACGGGGGTGTTCTGCGGGATCGGTCGGGCAGGAGACATCCTGAACGAGTCGTCCGCTCGACGGGGAGCCGACTAGCGCCTTACCGGCGTCTGTATCGACGTACTGACCACATGTCCACAACTGACTTCTGAATCGTGAACTGGTGAATCGGTGAGGTGAAGCGCTGATGAGCACCACCCGGCCTTACCCGCCGGGCGACCGCGGCCCGGAGCCCACCGGCGCTTCCGGGGCGTCCGAGGGGGGCGCGTCCGCGACCGGGGCGTCCGCAGGGGGCGCGTCGGCCGTGCCTGCGGTGTCTTCGGGGGGTCGTCAGGTCCGCAGGCTGAGCTTCGACGGTGAGAGCGGCGTCGTGCCGCTCGCCCGTGACTTCACCCGCCAGGCGCTGTACGCGTGGGGCTGGCTGCCCGCAGCGACCGCCGACCGGCGGGCCGCCGCGGAGGACGTGCTGCTCGTCGTCTCCGAGCTCGTCACCAACGCCTGTCTGCACGCCGAGGGCCCGGACGCGCTGGAGATCACCTGCGACAACAAGGTGATCCGGGTCGAGGTCTCCGACCGCGGCACCGGCCAGCCGGCCCCGCGCACCCCGCACCGCGCCGGGCGCCCCGGCGGCCACGGCATGTTCATCGTCCAGCGGCTCTGCCTCGACTGGGGCGTCGTGCGCCTGCCGGGCGTCGCCGGCAAGAAGGTGTGGGCCGAGCTGGGGGCGCCGGCGTAGGGACCGGGACCCCGCACGGGTCACCCGCGGTCACCCCGACGCCCGTACCGCCTCATCGCGCGCCGGATCCCCACGGATCCGGCGCGTATCGCGTTCTGCCTCGGCTCCCCCGAGAGCCGCACGAGCCCGGAAACGCCCGGTACGAGCCCGGAAGTGCCCGGTACGAGCCCCAAAACGCCCCGGTGCGGCCCCCGGAAACGCCCCGGGTGGGTGGCCCCGGAAACGCCCCGGGACGGCCCCGGAAACGCCCGGAGGGCCGCCGCACCCCGTGGGATGCGACGGCCCTCCACGGACCTCGGGGACGCGCGTCAGTGCACGTCGCCCATGAGCTCCCTGACCTTCTTGCGGTACATCAGCACCGCCGCGCCGGCGAGCGCCGCGAGGGCCGCCTGCAGGGCCACGATGCCCGTCTTGTTCAGGTCGACACCGGCGATGGAGAGCAGACCGGTCGTGGCGTCACCGGCGGTGACGGCCAGGAACCAGACGCCCATCATCTGGGAGGCGTACTTCGCGGGCGCCATCTTCGTCGTGACCGACAGGCCCACCGGAGACAGGGTCAGCTCACCGACGGTCTGGACGAAGTAGATCGCCACCAGCCACATCGCGGCCGCCTTGTGACCGCCGTCGGCGATGCCCAGCGGGACGAGGAAGAGGAAGAAGGACGCGCCGATCATCAGCAGGCCCATCGCGAACTTGGCGGCGGTGCTCGGCTCCTTGCCGCGCCGGGCCAGCGACAGCCACGCCCAGGCGAAGACCGGGGCCAGCGCCATGATCATGACCGGGTTGACCGACTGGTACCAGGAGACCGGGAAGTTCCAGCCGAAGATCGTGTTCTTCGCGGAGGAGTCGGCGAACAGCGAGACCGTGGAGCCGCCCTGGTCGTAGATCATCCAGAACACGGCCGCGGCGACGAAGAACCAGATGTAGGCCGTCATCTTCGACTGCTCGGCGCGGTCGAGCTCCTTGTCCCGCTTGATGCGGGCGATGACCATGACCGGGATGATCAGTCCGGCCAGGGTGATCGGGACCAGCAGCCAGTTCAGGGTGTAGACGCCGGAGAAGCCGACGATCGCGTAGAAGACGACCGCGACGCCCGCCCACAGGGCGGCCTTCATCAGGGTGGCGCGCTTCTCCTCGGCCGACAGCGGGGTCGGCACGATGTCGGAGCGGGAGTCCAGGTGGCGGGTGCCGAGCAGGAACTGGATCAGACCCAGCGCCATGCCGACCGCGGCCAGCGCGAAGCCCAGGTGCCAGTTGACGCTCTCACCGACGGTGCCGATGACCAGCGGCGCGAGGAAGGCGCCCAGGTTGATGCCGATGTAGAAGAGGGTGAAGCCACCGTCACGGCGCGGGTCGTCCGGACCGTCGTAGAGGTGGCCGACCATCGTGGAGATGTTGGCCTTCAGCAGACCGGAACCGATGGCGACCAGGCCGAGGCCGGCGAAGAAGGTGCCCGAGGTCGGCAGCGCCAGCATCAGGTGGCCGAGCATGATGATCACGCCCGCGACGGCGACCGTCTTGCGGGGGCCGAGGACGCGGTCCGCGAACCAGCCGCCCGGCAGCGCGAGCAGGTACACGAGCGAGAGGTACACCGAGTAGATCGCGGTCGCGGTGGCCGCGTTCATGTGCAGGCCGCCCGGTGCCACCAGGTACAGCGGGAGCAGGGCCTTCATGCCGTAGTAGGAGAAACGCTCCCACATCTCGGTCATGAAGAGGGTGGCCAGGCCGCGGGGGTGGCCGAAGAAGGTCTTCTCGGAACCGGGGGTGCCCGGGTGGACCGAGTCCTTCGTCAGGCTGGACGCCATGGTCGTTCCTTGCTGGTCGGGACGCGCAGCGGTGAGCTGGTACGCGCCCGGTGGGGGCGGCCGGCACCGGCAGGACCGTTCGTCCACCCCACGCCCGGGGGGAGTCCGCTCCGGGTCGCGGAGCGGGGGACTGCGGTCGCCGGGATCCACACCTCTACGCGCGTCGATGCGCGCTCGAGGCCCGGCCCTAGGTCATTCCGTTCAGGGCGGGCATCAGCCAACCCCGCACACAAATGAGACCTTCAGCGTCAATAGACGAGCGCCGAAGGTCCCCGGTGTGTTACAGGCGTTCAACTCACCATACGGCAGGACACTGCCGCATATGGAAGGACTTGAGACACGGATCACAGGGAGCGGGGGAACCGTGAACAGCCTTTCGAAGGTGGAGTGAGGTCGTCTCCTCCAGGATCGCATCCCGCGGTCATTGGTCCGTACCGCCGGGGGGTGTCGGGCGGAAAGGTAAGAACGGCTGCCGACGATCACACCGCAGCTCCGCCCCGGGTCCCCGCATCGGCGGACTACCATCAGCTCATGACCCGTGTACTGCTCGCCGAGGACGACGCGTCCATCTCGGAGCCGCTGGCCCGCGCACTGCGCCGGGAAGGTTACGAGGTCGAGGTGCGTG
Source organism: Streptomyces sp. NPDC096152 (assembly GCF_044763235.1). Lineage (NCBI taxonomy): Bacteria > Bacillati > Actinomycetota > Actinomycetes > Kitasatosporales > Streptomycetaceae > Streptomyces > Streptomyces sp. NPDC096152. The sequence goes on from NZ_JBIWFW010000007.1 coordinate 512,731, forward strand.
AGGACGGACCCACGGCGCTCGACGCCGGAATGCAGGGCGGCGTCGACCTGGTCGTGCTGGACCTCGGCCTGCCCGGCATGGACGGCCTGGAGGTCGCCCGCCGGCTGCGCGCCGACGGCCACACCGTGCCCATCCTCATCCTGACCGCCCGCGCCGACGAGGTGGACACCGTGGTCGGGCTGGACGCGGGTGCCGACGACTACGTCACCAAGCCCTTCCGCCTCGCCGAGCTGCTCGCCCGCGTCCGGGCCCTGCTGCGGCGCGGCGCCGCCGAACCCCAGCAGCCGCCCGCCACGCACGGCGTGCGCATCGACGTCGAGTCGCACCGCGCCTGGATGGGCGACGAGGAACTCCAGCTCACCGCCAAGGAGTTCGACCTGCTGCGGGTGCTCGTGCGGGACGCGGGCCGGGTCGTCACCCGCGACCAGCTGATGCGCGAGGTCTGGGACACCACCTGGTGGTCGTCGACCAAGACCCTCGACATGCACATCTCCTGGCTGCGCAAGAAGCTCGGGGACGACGCGGCCAACCCCCGTTACATCGCCACCGTGCGCGGCGTGGGCTTCCGCTTCGAGAAGAGCTGAGCACGCCTCCCGGGCGCCTCGCAGGTATTCGCAGGTAAGAGGACATGCGCCGTCGACTGATCCAGTCCACGCTAGCCGTGGTGCTCGTCGTGATCGCCGTCTTCGGCGTCTCCCTGGTGATCGTGGAGACCCGGACGATCAGCAACAGCGCCCAGGAACGGGTCGACTCCGAGGCGCTGAGGCTCGCCAGCATCGTGGACAGCCGGCTGCTCGGCGCCGAGACGGTCAACGCGCAGATCCTCAAGGAACAGGTCACCGACAGCCCCTACGCCGTGATCCGGATCCCGGGGCAGCGCGCCATCGAGGTCGGCGCCAGGCCGGCCGGCGAGGTGATTCGCTCCACCGCCCGGGGTGAGCAGGGCGAGACGGTCACCGTCGAGGAGCCGCGCTCCTCGGTGACCCGCGAGGTCGGCCGCACGCTGCTGATCATCGGCCTGGTGGCGCTGCTCGCGGTGGTCGCCGCGGTGCTGCTCGCGATCCGCCAGGCCAACCGGCTCGCCTCCCCGCTGACCGACCTCGCCGAGACCGCCGAACGCCTCGGCTCCGGCGACCCCCGCCCCCGCCACAAGCGCTACGGCGTGCCGGAGCTGGACCGGGTCGCCGACGTCCTGGACTCCTCCGCCGAGCGCATCGCCCGGATGCTGACCGCGGAGCGGCGCCTGGCCGCCGACGCCTCCCACCAGCTGCGCACTCCGCTGACGGCGCTGTCCATGCGTCTGGAGGAGATCACCCTCACCGACGACCCGGACACGGTGAAGGAGGAGGCGAACGTCGCGCTCACCCAGGTGGAACGCCTGACCGACGTGGTGGAGCGGCTGCTGACCAACGCCCGCGACCCGCGCACCGGCTCCGCCGTCACCTTCGACCTCGACGAGGTCATCCAGCAGCAGCTCGCCGAGTGGCGCCCCGCCTACCGCAGCGCCGGCCGCGCGATCGTCAGCTCCGGCAAGCGGCACCTCCAGGCGGTGGGCACGCCCGGCGCGGTCGCGCAGGTGCTGGCCGCGCTGATCGAGAACTCCCTGATGCACGGCGGCGGCACGGTGGCGCTGCGCACGCGTGTGACCGGCAACCAGGCGATCGTGGAGGTCACCGACGAGGGGGTCGGCGTCCCCGCCGACCTCGGCGCGCGGATCTTCGAGCGCACGATCAGCGGCCGCAACTCCACGGGCATCGGCCTGGCCGTCGCCCGGGACCTCGCGGAGGCCGACGGTGGCCGCCTGGAGCTGCTCCAGGCCCAGCCGCCGGTGTTCGGCCTGTTCCTCTCGCGCACCCCGCCCAGGAAGCAGTCGGACGAGCATCTGACGGTGCGCTGACCGCCGACGGGCCCGACCTCACTCCGGTCCCGGCGGAAGACCCGGGGTCCGGTGCTGGGCGGAAGACCCGCGGGCCGGTCCCTGCGACAGGCCCGCGAGGCGGCTCTAGCGGAAGGCCCGCGAGCGCGACCGGGCGGACTCCGCCTCCAGGATCGACTCCGCGTCCGCCACGGCCACCCGGCCCGGCATGGCGCGGAACACCCAGGTGCGATACGACCAGAAGCGGAACAGGGTCGCCACCGCGATGCCGAGGAACTTGAAGACGTTGCTCTGCAGCGGGCTGTCCCACCCGAAGCCGTACGTCGCCAGATAGAGCACGCCGTTCTCGATCACCAGGCCGACCACGCTGAACAGCAGGAACAGGGTCAGTTCCTTGGTGCGGCCGCTCTTGTCCCGGTCCCGGTAGGTGAAGTAGCGGAAGCCGATGTAGTTGAAGACGATCGCGACGACGGTGGCGATCACACTCGCCCGCACCACCTGGAGGCCGGTCACGTGCCGTACCAGGTTGAACACGAGCAGGTTGACCAACAGGCCCGCGCCGCCCACCGCGCCGAACTTGGCGAGCTCGCGCCAGAGCCGGTCGACGCGCTCCCTCAGCGCGCTGCGGGGCGTCATGGGGGCCGGTCGAAGCCCCGAGGAACCACGTCCCATGGTCGCAAAGGCCCCCGTCCGGTCGGTTTCGTCAACCCAGCCATGCTAACCAGCGGCCCGTGACGGCGCCCGGGGATGGGCGCGCCGATGGGCAACAGGTCGGAAAGAGTCCCGCAAAAGGCGGGAAAGAAACCCCGAAACGGTCGGTGGGAGGGCGCGCGCCGGGCGCCCGATCCGGCACGGTCGGCGCGGCCGATACCCTAGGAGCGTGACGTTTCCGGTAGTCGGCATGGTCGGCGGTGGCCAGCTCGCTCGTATGACCCACGAGGCGGGCATCCCGCTGGGCATCAGGTTCAAGCTCCTCAGTGACACTCCCCAGGACTCCGCGGCGCAGGTGGTGAACGACGTCGTCGTCGGCGACTATCGCGACCTGGAGACGCTGCGCGCGTTCGCGCGGGGCTGCGACGTGATCACCTTCGATCACGAGCACGTCCCCACCGAGCATCTGCGCGCCCTGGAGGCGGACGGCATCCCCGTGCGTCCCGGGCCCGACGCGCTCGTGCACGCCCAGGACAAGGGCGTGATGCGCGCCAGGCTGGACGCGATCGGTGTGCCCTGCCCGCGGCACCGGATCGTCTCCGACCCCGCGGACGTGGCGGCCTTCGCCGCCGAGGGGGACGGCTTCCCGGTGGTCCTCAAGACCGTCCGCGGCGGCTACGACGGCAAGGGCGTGTGGGTGGTCGACTCCGTCGAGGAGGCCGCCGACCCCTTCCGTGCGGGGGTCCCGGTCCTCGCCGAGGAGAAGGTCGACTTCGTCCGGGAGCTGGCCGCCAACGTCGTGCGCTCCCCGCACGGCCAGGCGGTGGCGTACCCGGTCGTGGAGTCCCGCCAGGTGGACGGCGTCTGCGACACGGTGATCGCCCCGGCGCCCGACCTGGAGGACGAGCTCGCGCTGCGCGCCGAGCAGCTGGCCCTGACCGTCGCCAAGGAACTCGGCGTCGTCGGCCATCTCGCGGTCGAGCTGTTCCAGACCCGCGACGGCCGCATCCTCGTCAACGAGCTGGCGATGCGCCCGCACAACTCCGGCCACTGGACCCAGGACGGCGCGATCACCTCGCAGTTCGCCAACCACGTCCGCGCCGTCCTCGACCTGCCGCTGGGCGACCCGCGCCCGCGCGCGGCATGGACGGTCATGGTCAACGTCCTCGGCGGCGACTACCCGGACATGTACTCCGCGTATCTGCACTGCATGGCCCGCGACCCGCAGCTCAAGATCCACATGTACGGCAAGGACGTGAAGCCCGGCCGCAAGGTCGGTCACGTCAACACCTACGGCGACGACCTCGACGACGTGCTGGACCGCGCCCGTCACGCTGCCGGCTACCTGAGAGGCACCATCACCGAATGAGCCCTGTTGTTGGCATCGTCATGGGGTCGGACTCCGACTGGCCCGTCATGGAGGCCGCCGCCCAGGCCCTGGACGAGTTCGAGATCGCGTACGAGGTCGACGTGGTCTCCGCGCACCGGATGCCGCGCGAGATGATCGCGTACGGCGAGCAGGCCGCCGACCGCGGCCTGAAGGTGATCGTCGCGGGCGCCGGCGGCGCCGCCCACCTGCCCGGCATGCTCGCCTCCGTCACCCCGCTGCCGGTCATCGGCGTCCCCGTCCCGCTGAAGCACCTCGACGGCATGGACTCGCTGCTGTCGATCGTGCAGATGCCCGCCGGGGTCCCGGTGGCGACCGTGTCCGTGGGCGGCGCCCGCAACGCCGGTCTGCTCGCCGCCCGGATCCTCGCCACCCACGACGAGGAACTCCTCGGCCGGATGCGGGAGTTCCAGCAGGACCTCAACGACCAGGCCACCGAGAAGGGCAAGCGGCTGCGCGCCAAGGTCGACGGCGGCTCCGGCGGCTTCGGCTTCGGCGCGGGGAAGTGACCGCGGTGAGCTCCCTGGAGACCGCCCGGGAACTCCTGCGCGAGTTCCCGGTCGTCGACGGTCACAACGACCTGCCCTGGGCCCTGCGCGCCAAGGCCGGCTACGACCTCGACGTCCTCGACATCGCCGCCCACCAGCACGACCACCTGCACACCGACATCCCCCGCCTGCGCGAGGGCGGCGTCGGCGCGCAGTACTGGTCGGTGTACGTGCCGGCGGACCTGCCCGCACCGGTGCCGGCCACGCTGGAACAGATCGACTGCGTAAGGGAGTTGCTGGCCCGCTACGAGGCCGACCTGGCCCCCGCCCTGACGGCCGCCGACATGACGCGGGCGCGCCGGGACGGCCGTATCGCCTCGCTGATGGGCGCGGAGGGCGGCCACTCCATCGCGAACTCCCTGGGCACGCTGCGCGGGCTGTACGCGCTCGGCGTCCGCTACCTGACGCTCACCCACAACGACAACGTGGCGTGGGCGGACTCGGCGACGGACGAGCCCGGCGTCGGCGGCCTGTCCGCCTTCGGCCGCGAGGTGGTCCGGGAGATGAACCGCCTGGGCATGCTGGTCGACCTGTCCCATGTGGCGGCAACGACCATGCGCGACGCGCTGGACGCCACGTCCGCGCCGGTGATCTTCTCCCACTCCTCGGCGCGCTCCGTCTGCGACCACCCGCGCAACGTCCCGGACGACGTGCTGGAGCGGCTGCCCGCGAACGGCGGCATGGCGATGGTGACGTTCGTGCCGAAGTTCGTGCTCCAGGCCGCCGTCGACTGGACGGCCGCGGCCGACGAGAACATGCGCGCGCACGGCTTCCACCACCTCGACACCACCGCGGAGGCGATGAAGGTCCACCGGTCCTTCGAGGAGCGCGTCCCGCGCCCGGTCGCCACCGTCTCCACGGTGGCGGACCACCTCGACCACATGCGCGAGGTCGCGGGCATCGACCACCTCGGCATCGGCGGCGACTACGACGGCACGGCCTTCACCCCGGACGGCCTGAACGACGTCTCCGGCTATCCCAACCTGCTGGCCGAACTCCTGGACCGCGGCTGGTCCAAGGCCGACCTGGCCAAGCTGACCTGGGAGAACGCGGTCCGGGTGCTGGGCGCGGCGGAGGACGTGGCCCGGGACCTCCAGGCCACGCGCGGGCCGTCCCACGCGACCATCGAGGACCTCGACGGCTGACCGGCCCGCGGGCCGGGGCGGGGCGTGACGGGGGCGTCGCGTCGCCCCCGTCACGCCGTACCGCCGTGTCCACGAACGCCTCGCCCAGGAAGCTCCTCCGGCGCCGCGCGAGGGTGGCGGCGGGGACCCCGCCCGAGCCCGCCGGGATCAGCCGGCGCGTAGGCGGTCACCGGCGCAGAGGCCGGTCAGCAGGCGCGGATGCGGTGGGCCGTAGCGGAGCCTGTCAGCAGGCGCAGAGGCAGAACGGGTGCCCGGCCGGGTCCGCGTACACCCGGAAGGTGCGGCCCTCCTGCCGGTCCAGCGGCTTCGCGCCGAGCGCCAGCACCCCCCGCTCGGCCGCGTCCAGATCCTCGACGACCAGGTCCAGGTGGAACTGCTGCGAGGCGTCGGCCGCGGGCCACTTCGGCGGGACGAACCCCGGCGCCGCCTGGAAGGCCAGCGACTGCCCGCCGGGCACCTTGAGGTCCACCCAGCGGCCCTCGTCCTCGACGGTCCCGCCGAGCACCCCGGCGTAGAAATCCGCGAGCGCGCGCGGGTCGGGACAGTCCAGGACGACGACACCCAGCTTGGCGAGAGCCATGAATTCCTCCCAGTGATGGATGACGGAGCTTCGGTTACCTGTAGAAGGGATCTACCGGTAACTGTTACCGCATGTTCCCGTAGTGCGGGTAACGCCGCAACCGCATTCGCGAGGTACCGTCGCTGCCATGAGTGGGAGATCGCCCGCGCCCGGGGGCCTGGCTCTGCTGGAGTCCCTGGTCAACACGCTGGACATCGAGACGGGCGCCGACTCGCTCGACACGGCGGACGGGCGGGCGCGCCTCGGGATCACCGAGGCGGAACTGCCGCGGGCGCGCGAACTGCGTGAGTCGCTGCGCGCCGCGCTCCTCGCCCACGCCGGCCATCCGCCGCACCGCACGGTGACCCCGCTGGGCGAGCTGCTGGCCGGCGCCCCGCTGCTGGTCGCGGTCGACGAGCGGGACGGCTCGGCCGCCCTGGCCCCGGCCGACCGGGGGCCGCTGGCCTCCCGGATCGCGGCGGCCGTCGCCGAGGCACTGGTCGCGGGCACCTGGACCCGCCTCAAGGCCTGCGAGGCCGTGACGTGCCACTGGGCGTACTACGACCGCAGCCCGGCCGGCCGCGGCCGCTGGTGCTCGATGCAGGTGTGCGGGGCGCGCGCCAAGATGCGCCGCTACCGGGCGAGGGAGGCGTGAGGGGGACGAGCGGCGTGATCCACAGGGGGTTCACCGGCCACGGGGAGCCCTGGTGGTGCAGAATGCGACAAGACGCCGGTTCGGCCGACTGAGCCTCGGCCGAACCGGCGTCATCCGTCGGGTCCGCGTCCGGGACAGGTCCCTAGGCGGTGGGTCGGCCCATCGCCCGGTAGGTCCATCCGGCCCGCCGCCACAGCTCCGGGTCCAGCGCGTTGCGCCCGTCGAGGACGAGCCGCGCGGACACGAGCTCGCCCAGCTCCGCCGGGTCCAGCTCGCGGAACTCGCGCCACTCGGTCAGGTGCAGGACGACGTCGGCGCCCCGGACGGCCTCCAGCGCGGAGCCGGCGTAGCCGAGGGTCGGGAAGAGGCGGCGTGCGTTGTCCATGCCCTTGGGGTCGTAGACCGTGACCTGGCCGCCCTGGAGGTGTATCTGGCCGGCCACGTTCAGCGCCGGCGAGTCGCGCACGTCGTCCGAGTCGGGCTTGAAGGTCGCGCCCAGGACCGCGACCCGCTTGCCGAGGAACGACCCGCCGCCCAGCGCCTCCCGGGCCAGCTCCACCATCTGGCCGCGCTGGCGCATGTTGATGGAGTCGATCTCGCGCAGGAACGTCAGCGCCTGGTCGGCGCCCAGCTCACCGGCGCGCGCCATGAAGGCCCGGATGTCCTTGGGCAGACAGCCGCCGCCGAAGCCGATGCCGGCCCGCAGGAACTTCCGGCCGATCCGGTCGTCGTACCCGATCGCCTCCGCCAGCCGGGCGACGTCGCCGCCCGCCGCCTCGCAGACCTCGGCCATCGCGTTGATGAAGGAGATCTTGGTGGCGAGGAAGGAGTTGGCGGAGGTCTTCACCAGCTCGGCGGTCGGGAAGTCGGTGACCACGAAGGGGGAGCCCTCGCCGACCGGCGTCGCGTAGACCTCGCGCAGCAGCTTCTCGGCCCGCTCGCTGCGCACGCCGACCACGATCCGGTCCGGGTGCAGGGTGTCCTGGACGGCGAAGCCCTCGCGCAGGAATTCCGGGTTCCAGGCCAGCTCCGCGTCCTCGCCCGCGGGCGCCAGCTCGGCGATCGTCCGGGCCAGGCGGTCCGCCGAGCCGACCGGGACCGTCGACTTGCCGACGACCAGCGCGGGACCCGTCAGGTGCGGGGCGAGCGAGGCGATCGCGGACTCCACGTACGACATGTCGCAGGCGTACTCGCCGTGCTTCTGCGGGGTGTTCACGCAGACGAAGTGGATGTCGCCGAAGGCGGCCACCTCGGCGAAGTCCATGGTGAAGCGCAGCCGCCCGGTAGAGCCCTCGATCCCGGCCACGTGCCGGCGCAGCAGGTCCTCCAGGCCGGGCTCGTACATCGGGACCTCGCCCCGCTGGAGCATCTCGATCTTCTCGGGCACCACGTCGAGCCCCAGTACCTCGAACCCGAGCTCGGCCATGGCCGCGGCGTGCGTCGCGCCGAGATAGCCGGTGCCGATCACGGTGATCTTGAGGCTCATGGGTGCTCCAGGAGGGACGATGGTGATGCGGTGGACGAGCATAGCCGGGGGTTGCCGGGGCTCTTCGCCGGGCAATCCCCCGCTGTCGCCAAGCTCACGTATCACCGGCGTGGGCGGCCCTTTAAAATTTGAGTTACTTAACGGTAATTAGCGTCAATCAGTGCGTCGTCTTTGGAGCGTGAGAGACCTTGGCCGGATCGGCTGACTTCGACCTGTACCGCCCGTCCGAGGAGCACGACATGCTCCGCGACGCCGTCCGCTCACTGGCCGAGGCGAAGATCGCGCCGTACGCCGCCGTGGTGGACGAGGAGGCCAGGTTCCCGCAGGAGGCGCTCGACGCGCTGGTCGCCAACGACCTGCACGCCGTGCACGTCCCCGAGGAGTACGGCGGCGCGGGCGCGGACGCCCTCGCCACGGTGATCGTCATCGAGGAGGTGGCCCGCGTCTGCGCGTCGTCCTCCCTGATCCCCGCGGTGAACAAGCTGGGCTCGCTGCCCGTGATCCTCTCCGGCTCCGAGGAGCTGAAGAAGCGGTACATGACCCCGCTCGCCAAGGGCGACGGGATGTTCTCGTACTGCCTGTCCGAGCCGGAGGCGGGCTCGGACGCGGCCGGCATGAAGACCAAGGCGGTCCGCGACGGCGACCACTACGTCCTCAACGGCGTCAAGCGCTGGATCACCAACGCCGGTGTCTCGGAGTACTACACGGTGATGGCCGTCACCGACGCCGGCAAGCGCAGCAAGGGCATCTCCGCCTTCGTCGTGGAGAAGTCCGACGAGGGCGTCTCCTTCGGCGCCCCGGAGAAGAAGCTCGGCATCAAGGGCTCCCCGACCCGCGAGGTCTACTTCGACAACGTCCGCATCCCCGCCGACCGCATGATCGGCGAGGAGGGCACCGGCTTCGCCACGGCGATGCGGACCCTGGACCACACCCGCGTCACCATCGCCGCCCAGGCCCTCGGCATCGCCCAGGGCGCCCTCGACTACGCCAAGGGCTACGTCCAGGAGCGCAAGCAGTTCGGCAAGCCGATCGCCGACTTCCAGGGCATCCAGTTCATGCTCGCGGACATGGCCATGAAGATCGAGGCCGCCCGCCAGCTGACCTACGCGGCGGCGGCCAAGTCCGAGCGGAACGACTCCGACCTCACCTTCCAGGGCGCGGCGGCCAAGTGCTTCGCCTCGGACGTGGCCATGGAGGTCACCACGGACGCGGTCCAGCTCCTCGGCGGCTACGGCTACACCCGCGACTACCCGGTCGAGCGCATGATGCGCGACGCCAAGATCACCCAGATCTACGAGGGCACGAACCAGGTGCAGCGCATCGTCATGGCGCGCAACCTGCCGTAACCCGCGCGTGCCGGCCGACCCGGCAGTGAAGCAGCCCCCGGTGGACACCGGGGGCTGTTTGCGTGCGGGTGCGGGTGCGGGTGCGGGTGCGGGTGCGGGTGCGGGTGCGGGTGCGGGTGCGGGTGCGGCTCGCGGCTTGCGGCTTGCGGCTTGCGGGTACGGGGTGCGATCGCGGGCGCGGGCCCGGGGGCCCGGCCGGTGCCGCTCACCCGGGCGGCGGTACCGGATTCTGTGGTTCCGTCCGATGGCGCGGGGGCCCGGGCGGGCGTACGACGTAAGGGCACGGGGCCCCGCCCCCGGGGCCCCGGCGTCCCCCCCCAGGAGGAGTCATGACCCACACCCAGCCCGGATCCATGACCGCCATGAGCAAGGAGATGCAGGACTGCGTCCAGGCCTGCATGAACTGCCACAACGTCTGCGAGGAGGCCATGAGCTCCTGCATGCAGGTGGGCGGCCAGGCGCAGATGCAGATCATGCGTGCGCTGATGGACTGCTCCGAGATGACCCGTATCTGCGCCGACATGATGATGCGGCGCTCGCCCATGTCGGCCGAGATGTGCGCGATGTGCGCCAAGGCCTGCGACATGTGCGCCGAGGCGTGTATGTCCATGCCGGACGACCGGATGATGATGCGCTGCGCCGAGGCGTGTCGCCGCTGCTCCGAGATGTGCCGGACGATGACGGGCGTCGCCATGTGACCGGACTCCCGGCCCGCACGACGGAGCCCCGCGGCCGCACACCGCGGGGCTCTTCCGTGCCGTCCCGTCTTCTCCCGCTCGAACCGATGGCCCGGGGGCCCGGTGCCGAACGGCCGGTCAGTTGCCGGAGACGGTCACCTGCTGGTCGTTGTTCAGCTCGTCCACCAGCGTCTTCACCTTCGCCTTGTCCCATACGAGGTTGCCGCCCGAGGAGCCCGAGATGGGCATGTTCATCGACTTGCCGTCGCCGCCGCTGACGCCCTTCATCGCCCAGAACATGGAGGCCAGGTCCCACAGGCCCATGTCCTTGTCGACGATCAGGGAGTCCAGGCCCGCGCCCATGGTCGGGTAGAGCTTGAACGGGTTCAGCACCGTCGACGGGGTGGCGACCTGGTGGGCCAGGGCGGAGAGGAACTTCTGCTGGTTCTTGGTGCGCTGCAGGTCGGAGGTCGCGAACGCGTGCCGGGTCCGGACGAAGGCCAGGGCCTGCTCGCCGTTCAGCGTCTGCTTGCCCGCCTTGAAGTCCGCGCCGGAGTACTTGTCCTTGAAGGGCTGGTCGATGTTCATCTCGACCCCGCCCACCGCGTCCACGATGTTGGCGAAGCCCGCGAAGCCGATCTCCACGTAGTGGTCGATGTGCAGGCCGGTGTTGAACTCGATGGTGCGGACCAGCAGCGTCGGCCCGTCCTCGGCGTACGTGGCGTTCAGCTTCGCGTGCCGGCCCTTGGCCGGATAGACCTTGCCGGACGTCGACCCCTTGTAGGAGGGGACCACGACGTCCGAGTCGCGCGGCAGCGAGATCAGCGTGTCGCCGTTGGACCCGACGTGCAGGATCATCATCGAGTCCGTGCGCTTGCCCTGGGCCGAGCCGGTGTGCAGCTTCTTCTTGTCGTCCGCGGACAGCCCCGCGCGGCTGTCGGAGCCGACGATCAGGTAGTTCGTGCCGTCGCCGGTGGACGGCCGGTCTATGACCGTGGAGAGGTCGACCTGGCGGTTCAGCTTGGAGTCGGCCCAGAAGTAGGTCGCCACGGTGGCGACCAGGAGCAGGGTGACCAGGGTCGTCAAGGTCAGCCTGATGCGGCGGCCCCAGTTCGCCGCGGGGCGCGGTCCGCGGATGTAGCCGTCGTCCGGTCCGGCGGGGCCGCCGCCTCCGGGACGGCCGTAGACCTGGCCGGTGTTGTAGCCGCTGTCGTAGTCGTCGTGGTCGTCGTAGCCCCGGCCGTCGACGTACGACGGCTGCTGCGGGACCCCGTACGGCGGCGCCGAGGGACCGGGACCGCCCGGGCCGCCCCCGTAGGCGCCGCCCTGCCCGGGCGCCCCCGGGCCGCGCCGCACCTGGCGCATCACGCGGGCGCTTTCGGACTGCGCGCCGGCACTGCCGCGTCCGTAGCGGGGGCCGCGGTTGTTGTCGGACCATCCCTCGGGCCAATCATTCATGGGCCCCAGTGTGCCCGTCACGACGGTGTGCCTTACAAGGCCCGTCGGAAAATAAGGGCGCCGCTGTTGCGAAGCTGACACAAATTCCCCGGATGCGGCCGCGGCATAAGGTGGAGGGCATGACACACCAGGCCCCCGCCGTGGAATCCGGCACGCCGGATATCCCGGGCAAGCCGACTTCGGCCTCCCGGACCACACTCAGCCACATCATGACCCACAACGACACGAACCTCCTCGGGACGGTGCACGGCGGTGTGATCATGAAACTGGTCGACGACGCGGCGGGCGCGGTGGCCGGCCGGCACAGCGGCGGCCCCGCCGTCACCGCGTCCATGGACGAGATGGTCTTCCTGGAGCCGGTCCGCGTCGGGGACCTCGTGCATGTGAAGGCTCAGGTCAACTGGACCGGGCGGACCTCGATGGAGGTCGGTGTGCGGGTCCTCGCCGAGCGCTGGAACGAGTCCACCCCGGCCACCCAGGTCGGTTCGGCCTACCTGGTCTTCGCCGCGGTGGACGCCGACGGCAAGCCGCGGGCGGTGCCGCCGGTCGTCCCGGAGTCCGAGCGCGACAAGCGGCGCTACCAGGAGGCCCAGATCCGCCGCACCCACCGCCTGGCCCGCCGCCGCGCGATCAGGGAACTGCGGGAGAAGCGCGCCGCCGACGGCTACGAGGACTGAGAAGAAGGACACGGAGGAGCACCGCGAACAGGACCCGGAAGCGCACCGGCCGACACAGGACCCACGAGCACAGGCGCCTGCCCGGTCAGCGGCAGACGACCTCGTCGCCCGTCACCACCGCCGCGGCCGCCTTGACCGGGTCCTCGACCCGCACTTTGCGCACCTGGCGGAAATCGGCACCCGCGATCACCTTGAGCGTGGCGCCCTGCCCCGGCACCGGCCGCAGCTCGCTGCCCGGCAGCGCGGCGGCGATCGACCTCGCCGAGCGGTCCCAGCGCGGGTCGTAGACCACCACGGTCCGCTTCACCGCCCGCTCCTTGGCGTCCACCGGCGCCCCCGTCGCACGGAACCCGGCCGCCGCCAGCGCGGCGTCCACCCGCCTGCCGAGCCCCATGGTGCTGGTCCCGTTCTCCACCTGGACGCGGATCTCCCGCGGGGTGACCTCCACGGCCACCGGCCGGTTCGGCTGCCGGGGCCGGTGTGCCGCCAACGGCCGGTCCTCGCGCAGCGCCCGGAAGAGCCGGTCGGCGCCGGCCCGGTCCCACTTCACCGTCGAGCCGAGGCCCTTCACGGGGTACGCGGTCTGCGCGAGCGGGACGGTCGTGAACTCCGACGAGGAGGGGGAGAAGGTCCGCATCGCCCGCCCGAGGTCCAGCAGTTCGTCCGTGTGGAAGCCCTTGTCCGCGCGCACCGAGCCGAGCACCGCGCGGGTCACGTCCCGGAACCTCATCGGGTTGAGCAGCACCCGGGAGGAGGTCGCCCGCTCGATCAGCGCGGCCAGGAAGCGCTGCTGGCGCTTCATCCGGCCCAGGTCGCTGGCGCCGTCGACGTGCCGGGAGCGGACGTACTGCAGCGCCTGGCCGCCGTTGAGCGTGTGCGTGCCCGCGGCCAGGTCCAGGCCCGTGTAGGTGTCCTTCAGCGGTTCGGCGGTGCACATCCGCACCCCGCCCAGCACGTCCACGGTCCGCATGAAGGAGGTGAAGTCGACCTCCAGGTAGTGGTCGATCTTCAGACGGGTCATCTCCTCCACCGTGCGCACGGTGAGGTTCGGCCCGCCCTCCGCGTACGCCGCGTTCAGCTTCACCGGGTGCGGCCCGTGCCGCCTGCCGGTGTTCTGGTCGACGTGCGCGGGGATCTCGGCGAAGGAGTCCCGCGGCAGGCTGACCACGGTGGCCCGCTCCCGGTCCTCCGACAGGTGCACGATCATCATGGTGTCGGTGCAGTGGCAGGGCTGCCCGCCCAGCCGGTACTTGCGCCGCTCCTGCGCGCTGATCCGGTCCCGGCCGTCGGTGCCGACCAGCAGCACGTTCATGCCGTGGCCCGGCTGCGGGCGGTTCTTCATGTCCTTGAAGGGGTCGACCCGGGCGATGTCCGCGTCCAGGCTGGAGACGACCGCGTGACCGATCCCGGCGGAGGCGAGCACCACCACCGACAGCGTTGTCACCGCCCGCATGGCCCACCGCGGCCTTCTCCGCCGTACGGGCGCGTACGACGGGCCGGACGGACGTGAGGGGACGGGGGACTGCCGCGGCCGCTGCCGTGGCGGCGCGGGAGGCCGGGGCGAAGTGGTGGACATGGGGGACACCTCCGCTTACGGCGTGGGTGGGCACCGTGAGCACCGTAGGCCCATACGATCTGCAGCCCGGTGCGGCGACCCCGGCGCGCGCACCGGTGTCCCCCGTTCGCGGTAACGTGAGCCCCCTATGAACGCCAAGCCCGACGTGCGGCTCCCCGCCGTGTCTGTGATCATGCCCGTCCTCAACGAGGAGCGGCATCTGCGCGGAGCCGTCGAAGCGATCCTCGCGCAGGAGTACGACGGCGAGATGGAGGTGGTCATCGCCCTCGGCCCGTCCGCGGACCGCACGGACGAGATCGCCGCCGCCCTCGTCCGGGAGGACCCGCGCGTACACACGGTCCCCAACCCGACCGGCCGCACCCCCGCCGCGCTCAACGCCGCGATCAAGGCCTCCCGCCACCCGATCGTGGTGCGCGTCGACGGCCACGGGATGCTCTCGCCGAACTACATCGCCACGGCCGTACGGCTCCTGGAGGAGACCGGCGCGCAGAACGTCGGCGGTCTCATGCACGCCGAGGGCGAGAACGACTGGGAGCACGCGGTCGCCGCCGCGATGACCTCGAAGATCGGGGTCGGCAACGCCGCCTTCCACACCGGAGGGCAGGCCGGTCCGGCCGAGACCGTCTACCTGGGTGTCTTCCGGCGCGAGGCGCTGGAGCAGCAGGGAGGCTACAACGAGGAGTTCATCCGCGCCCAGGACTGGGAGCTCAACTTCCGCCTCCGGGAGGCGGGCGGCCTGATCTGGTTCTCGCCGGAGCTCAGGGTCTCCTACCGGCCCCGCCCGAGCGTGCGGGCCCTCGCCAAGCAGTACAAGGACTACGGCCGCTGGCGGCACGTCGTCGCCCGCTACCACGAGGGTTCCATCAACCTGCGCTACCTCGCCCCGCCGACCGCGCTGTGCGCGATCGCGGCCGGGATCGTGGTCGGCGCGGCGCTGACCCCCTGGGGCTTCGTGGTCCCCGGCGGCTATCTGGCGGCGATCCTCGCCGGGTCCGTGCCCGCGGGCCGGGGGCTGCCGCCGAAGGCCCGGCTGCGGATCCCGGTCGCCCTGGCCACCATGCACCTGTCCTGGGGCTGGGGCTTCCTCACCAGCCCCCGCACGCTGGCGCGGAGGGTCATCGCCTCCCGGCGCCCGGCGGTCCTCGCCGCCGACTGACCGCCGCGCACCGAGCCGGTACGCGCCCCGTACGACCTGCACGAAAGGGCCCCTCCCGTCGCCGGAGAGGGGCCCTTTCCCACGTCTACGGCCGCTACCAGCGGTAGGGCGCGTACACGTCCATGCACTTGCCGGAATCCGCGCCGTTGAGGGCGTCGGAGTTGTCGGGGAGGTCGCCGGCCTTCGGCGCGGACTGCTTCGGGTACACCGTGCCCGTGCGCCAGTCGGCGCCCACGACGACGGTGACGCCCGACACGTCGGTCGACTTCCTCACCGAACTCATGGGAAGACCCAGCGCCTTGGCGACGCTCTGGGCGTCGCCCTCCAGATCCGCGCTCGGGTAGCGCACCACCGTCTCGTCCGCGGACAGCGCCGCCGAGCCGTCGGCGGTCGCCCGGCCGAAGCCCTTCTGCACCAGCTCCCCGCTGATCGTGCTCGCCCGGCCGCTCACCGGGGCCTCGGTGGCGGTCCGGGTGGCGTTCTGCACCACCACGCCGAGCCGGTCGGCCGGGACCGACGGGTCCTTGGCCGCCTCCGCCTCGTCCGCCGCCTTCTTCTTCGCGTCCTTCGCGCCGGAGGCCTTGCCCTTGTCGTCGAAGGGCACGTCGTCGCGGAGCATCCGCCACACCTTCTCGGCGTTGGTGCCGTCCGGTACGACGTGGTCGCCGTTCTGCGGGTCGGCGACGTTGGGCATCGTCGTCATGGTGATGCGGTCCGTCGGGATCGTCTTCAGCTGCATGCCCAGGCCGTACAGCTTCTTGACCGTGCCGATCTCCTCGGAGACCTTCAGCGACTTGGTGGCCGCCTCCGCCAGGTCCATCAGCCGGCCGGTGCCGGTGAAGACGTCCTGGCCCTTCAGCGTGCGGATCATCGAGTTCATGTACATGTGCTGGGCCCGGGCGCGCAGGAGGTCACTGCCCCACGCGTGCCGGGTCCGCAGCCACTGCAGGGCCTGCTCGCCCTTGACCTTGTGGGCACCGGCCTTCATCTTCAGGCCGGAGCCGCCGGGCACGCCGGGCAGCGGGTGGTCCCACACGTTCTGGTTCACGCAGACCTCGACGCCGCCGATGGCGTCCGCCATCTTCACCACGCCCGCGAAGTCGATCGTCATCCAGTGGTCGATGTAGACGCCGGTGAGGTTCTCCCAGGTGGCGAGCGTGCAGCCGGCGCCGCCGCGGGCCAGCGACACGTTGATGATGTCGGTGGTCTCGGGATAGACCCGGCCGGTGTCGGGGTCGGTGCACTTGGGGATGGCGACCCGGGTGTCGCGGGGGATGCTCACCACGGCGGCGCTCTTGCGGTCCGCGGACAGGTGGATCAGCATCTGCACGTCGCCCAGCGGCGGGTTGTTGCGGTTCTCCCGGCTGCCGCCGAGCTTCACGTTCTCGTCGGAGGCACGGCTGTCGGAGCCGATCAGCAGGATGTTCAGGGGCGTCTGGCCGGCCGCGTTCGGCTCGGACCGCCGCGCCTTGGCGTCGCCGCTGCTGCGCTGGCCCTTGCGGATGTTGCCGTTGAGGTGCTCGTAGTAGAGGTATCCGGCGGCCGCCGTGCCAAGTATCAGCAGCGCCAGTGTCGTTGCGGACCAGCGCAGTACACGGCGCTTGCCGCCGCCCCGGTGGCCGTGGCCGTGCCGCCGGTCCCCGCCTCTGCCGGAGCCGTCGCCGTCCGGTTCCGCCGCGTCCTCCCGCGGCGGGCCGTCCCCCCAGTCCAGACCACGCGCACGCCGGACGTTCGACCGCGTCCCCTCCCCGCGCACACTGCTCTGCGTCATGTCCCCTGCCTCCCCACCCTTGCGCCGCCGACGGGCCTGCCCCGCGCCCTGATAGACGCGAGACAGACCCGTCGGGTCACTTGGCGCACTGAACCTTGTCCGCTGTGGACTTCTGGACGTCCTCCGGCGCCTTCGTCGGAGGCGTGAGCGGAATGCCCGCACCCTGGAAGTCCTTGCCGAGAGTCAGCGTCATCGCGGGCAGGCCCTGGGAGTTGGTCACGCTCTCGCCCGGCTTCAGCGCGGACCCGGACAGCCCCATGATCGCGGCGAGTTTACGTGCCTGGGCGGCCTGGTCGGGGGCGTACTCGAGCGTGGTCCTGCTCATTGCCTGCGGTGCGTTGCCGGCGTTCTCGGATTTCTGCACCCCCTCATTCACCTGCAACCAGGTAAGAGTTTCCTGTGCGCTGCCGGCGACCGCCCCGCCGTTCATGATCCGGACCCGCACCTCGGAGGCGGACGACTGAGGGCCGTTCAGGCGGGCGGCCTCGGCGGCCTTCTCCTTCTTCTTCTGCTGCTTGACCTCCGTGAAGGAGACGTCGTTGCGGACCATCTGGAAGACCTGGGGGGCCGAGGGCTTCTTGAGGACCACCGTCGCGTGCACCTTCTCGGCCGGGTTGTCTATCACCGGAACCGTGGTGAAGGTCAGGTTCTTGGGGTTGAGCTTGCCCAGCTCCAGGCCGAGGTCCTTGAGCTTGCCGATGCTGTCGATCTTCGAGTCGACGGTCAGCGCCTTGGTGGCCGCCTCCGCGACGTCCACCATCTTCGTGGGGCTGGTGAGCGTGTCGTTGTCCTTCAACTTCCGCATCAGCGCGCTGAGGAACTGCTGCTGGAGCTGGATGCGGCTCAGGTCGCCGCCGAAGCCGACCGCGTGCCGGGTGCGCACGAAGGCGAGCGCCGTCTCGCCCTCGATGTGCTGCGTGCCCTTCTTCAGATTGAGGTGCGAGTCCTTGTCGTGGATGTCCTTGCCCAGGCACACGTCGACACCGCCGACGGCCGTCGTCAGCGTCTTGATCGCGTTGAAGTCGGCGACCATGAAGTCGTCCGGCTTGATCCCGGTCAGCGCGGTGACCGTGCGCATGGTGCAGCTCGGCGTACGGCCGTCCTGGCCGAGGCTCGTGTTGAAGCGGACGTTGTCGGTGCCCGGGATGACCTTGGTGGAGCCGTCGGGCTGCCGCGTCGGGCAGTCCGGGACGTTGACGATCAGGTCGCGGGGGATGCTCAGCGCGGTCGCGTTGGAGCGGTCCTTGGAGACGTGCAGCAGGATGCTGGTGTCGGCGTGCCCGACGCTGCCCTTGTCACCGTAGCTCCCGTTGCCCTTGCCGGTGCGCTTGTCGGTGCCGATCAGCAGGACGTTGATCGCCTTGTCCTTCTGGAAGCCACCGGTGCTCGCGCCGTCGTCGGAGACGGAGGTGATGTTGTCGTTGAGGTGCTTGATGTAGAGGTAGCCGCCCACGGACGCGGCCACCAGCACGAAGGCCAGCGACCCGCCGGTCCACAGCAGGGCCTTCTTCGCCTTCGACTTCTTCACCGGCCGGCGTCCGCGCCGCCCCGGCAGCGGCTCCTCCGGCACGGGACGCCGACGACGCGGGTTCGGCACCTCGCGGCCCGGGGCATCCCGGCCCGGCGCGTCGCGGCCGGGCGCCTGGCGGCCCGGGGCCTCGGCGCGCTGCCGGGCCGGCGCCGTCGCGCTCCGGCCGCGCGCCCCGCCGCCGTTCTGACGGGAGCCGGCTCTCCGCGGATTCGGAACCGCCGGTTGCGCAGCGGAAGGGGTCAGTCGCAATTCGTATTCGCCGGTGTTCGGGTTGAGCACCCACTGGTCTGCGGGGTCGATGTTGTCCGCCCGCCCACGGCCTTGCGCGTCCACGGTTGTCCGATCCTCCGTCGGGGCCACGCGGCGCCTTCCCCCTACAAGACGCTCAGGTCTGGTCACTCAGTGCACGACCCCAGGAAGGACCTCGCGGCTTGGTGCACCGGATCGCTCACACTATCCGGCCGGTTCGGCTCAGAGCGACGCCGGTGACAAATTGCACGGCCCTACAACCGGGCAATCCGCCCATTTCCTTGGACAAAAGTTCGGCTTTGGCCGTGGCTTTACCCACAGGAGTCCTCCGCCGCGGTGTTGCCGCGGAACGTGGGGGTGGGAGAAGGTGTGAGCCAGATCGGGGCGGCGCGCATCCCGTCGTCGGATCTGCCCACCAGAATGTACGCGGCGTAGTCACGCGACTGCGTAAATGGATCGCTTTCCCGTGAGGAAGGTGAATCCGCCGCAGCCGGATTGCGGCCTTTTGCGCCGGAATCCGAAGTGGTTTCCTTCACGACCTCCACCGGTGCGTCCCGGCGCAGTCGCGCGAACAGCTTCTCGGCGTCCGGCTCCACGAGTTGGTCGCGGTTGGCGTCGTAGACGTACGACTCCCGCGGGACCGTCAGGAACTGGACCCGTTCGGTGGGGATCTTGCGAAGCCCGCGCACCAGGTCGTACAGGCCGCGCAGGCTGGCCAGGCCCGGGTCCGTGGTCAGCGACGAGGTGGCCGCGTCCAGCACCGGATACAGCTTCGCCGGGTTCAGCAGCACGTCGTTGCTCCACACCGTGTTGACGAGGGCGCCGAGGAACCGCTGCTGACGCTCCATCCGCTCGGTGTCGCTGCCGTCGCCGAGCGACTTGCGGGCGCGGACGTAGCCGAGCGCCTGCTCGCCGTCGAGCGTCACCCGGCCCGCGGGCAGCCGCAGCCTGGCGGCCTTGTCGTCTATGGGCTCGGTCAGGCACACCTCGACGCCGTCGACCGCGTCGACCATCTCCTTGAACGCGCTGAAGTCGATCACGACGTGGTGGTCGATCCGGATGCCCGTCAGCTTCTCGACGGTACGGATCGTGCAGGCCGAACCGCCCACCGCGAAGGCGGTGTTCAACGCCGTGTACATGGGAGCCGACGGGCTGCCGTCGCGGCGGTGGCAGCCGGGCACCCGCACCATCAGGTCGCGGGGCAGCGACACGGCGGTGGCGGTGTGCCGGTCGGCGGCCAGGTGCAGCAGGATCGTGGTGTCGGACCGTTCGGTCCCCGAGTCCCGCCCGTACCGGGCGTTGCCACCCCCCGCGCGCGTGTCCGACCCGATCAGCAGGATGTTCTGCGCGTCCTTCACCAGGGCGCTCGGCCGCTCCTTCTCGTACCGGCGCAGCTCGGCCGCGGCGGTCTCGTCCGCGGTGATGTTGCCGTTGAGCCGGGTGTACACCTCCCACCCCACGCCGGCGGCCACCACGACGAGGACGGCCGCCCCGAGGGCCCCGTACCGCACCCACCGCCGCGGGCGCCCGGGTATGAACCCCACCGGCCCCCCGGCCCCGGCCCGGTCCTCCGGCGGCCCACCTTGGGTGCCTGCGCTGCGGGTCACGTCTGAGTCCCCCCGGTGCCGTAGGAGCGTGCCGTCCTGCCTGCTACGACGATGCCCCGCCCCGGCCACCGGGGCCGGATGCTGCTGAGCCGAACGGGTGAGGGGGGACACGGTGCGCGGCGGCACTTTCGTGCGCGCTGACGGGCCGTGTGCGGCGGGCCGCCCCCTGTGTGGGTGGGCGGCCCCCTGCGTGGGTGGGCGGCGGCACTCCCGCGTGGCCGGGTGTGGCCGCCCCCGATGTCACCGGGCCGTAGCCGTGACCCGTTCGCTTTCGATGCGCTGGGCCAGGGCGTCCTCGGGCAGTCGGTCGAGGTTGCGGCACAGCACCACCGAGCCGCCGGCGGCCAGCGGTGCGTAGAGGCCCGCGCTCAGCCCCTGCCAGGTGTCGTACGGCAGCCCGGACAGCAGCCGGGACCCCGGACCCGTCAGCCCCAGCGCCGGAGCGTCCGCCCGCGCCTGCTCCACGACCTCCGCCGCCGTGTACTCCGCCCCGGCCACGATCAGCGCCGCCCCCTCCGGGTCCACCGGCGCGAAGGGCGCGAACCGGTCTCCCTGCCCCGGCACCTCGACCGCGTAGTCGAGGAAGCCCTCCGGCGGCTGCGGGAACCGCCCGCCCAGCGGCCGCAGCGCCAGCGCGACCCGCTCCCCGGAGCAGGCCCGCGCGGCGTCCAGCGTGCCGGGCCCGCTCACCACCACGTCGGCCGCGTCCGGATCCCCGTCCATGTCCGCGACCGCGCCCACCGAGGCGCACGCCAGCAGCCACACGGCCGTCTGCCAGTGCGCCGGCAGCAGCAGCGCGACCCGGTCGCCCGGTCCGGCGGCCAGGTCGTCCTGGAGCAGGTTCGCGGTCTTGGCCACCCAATTGGCGAAGGTGGCCACGGACAGTTCGACGCGTTCCCCCGTGGCATCGTCGTAGAAGGTCACCAGGGGGCGTCCGGGGTCCGCGGCGAGCGCGGAACGCAGCAGGTCGGCGGGGGTGCGTTCGGTGGCGTTCATCCGCGCAAGCGTACGCGGGGCCGCATCCGCGCAAGGCGTGACGGGGCCACCGGTTCGGCGCAACGGCAGTAGACGGCCCGTCAACTTCCCAATGGACATATATGTATGACTATGTCCAAGATCAGGGGCATGCGTCGATACGGAATCCTTGCCTCCTCGATCGGTGTCTCCTGCGCGACAGCCCTCGCCCTCCCCCTCACCCTCCCCGCGGCCCCGGCGTCCGCGCGGCCGGCCTCCGCCGGGCCGGCCGTCCCCGGCAGCACCCTGTCCCTCCCTCTGGCCCCCCTCACCCCCGCCCGCGTGCTCGGTCGCGCCCCCCTCCAGGGCCTGTACCGCTCCGACGTACGGCACTTCTCGCTGGTCGGCGTCGTCTGGGACAACGCCGACACCGAACTGCACGGCAGCGTCCAGGTGCGCACCCGCGCCACCGCCACCGGCACCTGGTCCGGCTGGCAGGACATCGAAGCGCACAACGCCGACCACGGGGCCGACCCCGACAGTGCCGAGCGCGCCTCCGGCCGGGTGCGCGGCGCCACGGCCCCCCTGTGGGTCGGCGACTCCGACGGCGTCGACGTGCGCGTCAGCGCGGACGCCGGCGACCGGGGCGCCCCGCCCGTTCCGCTCCCCTCCGGCCTGCGCCTGGAACTCGTCGACCCGGACGCGGGGTCCCCGCCGCAGGGCCCGCCCGCCGACACGCCGCCCGCCGACGGGCTGAGCGGGGAGGCGGCCGCCGCGTCCGCGGCCAACGCCGAACTCGTCCCGCTCGGCGCCACCAGGATCCCGGCACTCGACCGCGCGGAGACCGAGCGCGAGCTGTTCGCCCTGCGCGGTGATGAGCTGACGGATCGTCAGCGTGCCCAGCCGTACATCGGGCCGCGCCCGAGCATCACCACCCGCCGCGGCTGGGGGGCGGACGAGTCACTGCGCGAACAGGGCTTCGTGTACACCAGCAAGGTCAAGGTGGCCTTCGTCCACCACACCGCCTCGGGCAACAACTACACCTGCGCGCAGTCCGCGTCGGTCATCCGCGGTATCTACCGGTACCACGTCCAGAGCATGGGCTGGCGGGACATCGGCTACAACTTCCTCGTCGACAAGTGCGGAACCATCTACGAGGGCCGGGCCGGCGGCGTCGCCAAGGCGGTCAGGGGCGCCCACACCATGGGGTTCAACACCAACAGCATGGGGGTCGCCGTCATCGGCACCTTCAGCAAGTCCGAGCCGCCCGCGGCCACGGTGACGGCCGTCGCCCGGCTGGCCGCGTGGAAGCTCGGCCTCGATGGGATGAATCCGCTCGCCAAGACATACCTCACGTCCGGCGGTGGGAATCTCTACGCAAAAGGTAAGAACGTGCTTTTGAACGTGATCTCCGGCCACCGGGACGGCTTCGCTACCGACTGCCCCGGAAAGCTGCTCTACGGAAAGCTCGGTTCGGCCCGCGAGGCCGCGGCGGGCTACCAGGGACGCTGAGGCCGGAACACCGTACGGCCGTACAAGGCGTCGGAGAACGGTCTGCATACACTGACCGGCCGAAGCACAGATCGGCCGGTCCCGGCAGGAAGCAGAGACGACAGGTGACAGAAGCGATCCTCCTGGTCGGCGGCAAGGGAACCCGGCTGCGCCCGCTCACGGTGCACACCCCGAAACCCATGGTCCCGGCCGCCGGGGTGCCGTTCCTCACGCACCAGCTGGCGCGGGCGAGAGCGGCGGGCGTCGACCACATCGTGCTCGCCACGTCCTACCTGGCGGAGGTCTTCGAACCGTACTTCGGCGACGGCTCCTCGCTGGGGCTCCACCTGGAGTACGTCACCGAGGAGGAGCCCCTCGGCACCGGCGGCGCGATCCGCAACGTCGCCTCGCGCCTGCGCTCCGGCCCGCACGAGCCGGTGCTCGTCTTCAACGGCGACATCCTGACCGGCCTCGACATCGGGGCGCTGGTGCGCACCCACGAGGAGACCGGCGCGGACGTCTCCCTGCACCTGACGAAGGTGACCGACCCGAGGGCCTTCGGGCTGGTCCCCACCGACGTCACGGGACGCGTCCTCGCCTTCCTGGAGAAGCCGCAGACACCCGAGGAGATCGTCACCGACCAGATCAACGCGGGGGCGTACGTCTTCCGCCGCTCGGTCATCGACACCATCCCGCAGGGCCGGCCGGTGTCGGTGGAGCGCGAGACCTTCCCCGACCTGCTGTCCGCCGGGGCGCACCTCCAGGGCATGGTGGACTCCACCTACTGGCTGGACCTCGGGACCCCGGCGGCCTTCGTGCGCGGCTCGGCGGATCTGGTCCTCGGCCGCGCCCCGTCCCCGGCCGTCCCCGGTCGCTGCGGTGACCGGCTGGTCCTGCCGACGGCGGTCGTCGCGCCCGACGCCAAGCTCACCGGCGGCACGGTGGTGGGTGAGGGCGCCTTCGTCGCCGAGGGCGCGCGGGTGTCCGGCAGCGCGATCCTGCCCGGAGCCGTCATCGAGCCGGGCGCCGTCGTCACCGACTCGCTCGTCGGCACCCGCGCCCGCGTCGGCGAACGCTCCGTCCTCACCGGCACGGTCGTCGGCGACGGTGCGGTGATCGGCGCGGACAACGAACTGCGGGAGGGCGTGCGCGTCTGGTGCGACGCCAGGATCCCGGCGGGGGCGGTGCGCTTCTCGTCGGACCAGTGATCGGGCCGGTGAAGCCGGGGGCGTGGGGACGGGAGGCCCAGGGCGCTGAGCGCCCCGGCTCACAGCCCCCTGATGTCGCCCTTCGGCATCCGCGGCGCGCGCCGCGGCGGGACCCGGCCGCTGAGCAGGATCAGCCGGGCCGCCCGGTGCCGCTGCCCCGCGTACGGCTCGAGCAGCGCGAGCATCGCCGCGTCGTCCGCGTCCCGGTCCCCGGCCAGCGCCCACCCGACGATCCCCGGCAGATGCAGGTCCCCGACGGTCACCGCGTCCGGCGCCCCGTGACTGCGCTGCACGGTCTCCGCCGACGTCCACGGCCCGATCCCGGGCACCAGTTCCAGCCGTCGCTGCGCCGCCGCCGGAGGCATTCGCACCGCCTCCTCCAGCCGCGCGGCGACCCGCACGGCCCGCAGGATCGTCGACGCCCGCTTGTTGTCGACGTTGGCCCGGTGCCACTCCCAGGAGGGAATCAGCGCCCACGCCCGCGGCGCCGGCATCACGTGCATCCGCCCCGGTGCGGGCCCCGGCGCCGGCTCCCCGAACCGGCGCACGAGCAGCCGCCAGCCCTCGTACGCCTCGGCGGTGGTGACCTTCTGCTCCAGGATCGACGGGATCAACGACTCCAGCACCAGTCCGGTCCGCGTCAGCCGCAGTCCGGGCCTGCGGTGCCGGGCCAGCGCCAGCAACCGGTGGCGGGGCGCGAACTCCGACGGGTCGTCGGCCGCCCCGAGCAGCTCCGGCAACTGCTCCAGCAGCCACTCGGCGCCGGGCCCCCAGGCCTCGCCGCGCACCCGTCCGCCCCGCGTCGAGACCCGCAGCGTGCCCGGACCCAGCGGTGTCCGGCTGGTCCGCCACACCGATCCGTCCGGCATCGCCCGGAACGTCGGATCACCCGCCCCGCGCCGCAGCGGCCCGAGCACCAGCCCCAGGTCGAGCGGTTCCTCCGGTGTCCACGTCCGCACCCGCCCCGGCACCGCGGCGGGCCGGGGCGCCCCGCCGGAGGCACCCGGCGCGCCGGGTGCCGCGGCCGGGGAGGGCACGGCGACATGTCCGCCGCGCACGGTCGTACGCGTCGGCCGGGGAGTGAAACGTCCTGACACGAATGAGGTCCCGAGGAAGCCGAAGATGCCCTACGAGCTTAGGGCCTGTCCGGCGGATCAAGTCGCAGAGAGGCAACGGCGCCTCATCAGCTCAGGTGAGCGGGGTCTGGGGCGTCCAGCTGCAAGGCGGAGGAGGGCGTCGACGCGATGGGGGTCCCGCCTGCTCGAGCGAAGCCGAGAGCTTGGGGGAGTCGGCGACCGACGACAACGCCGCTGGGGGTACCCCCTGCTCGAAGAGCTTGGGGGAGGGCGTGCCGGACCCCGCGTCTGCGGCATGATCCGCCGGACAGCACGCCTAGGGGGTCGCACGCGGAGAGCGGCGGGCAGCGGCCCCGTGCGGTGGTCGCGGCCGGAGCGGAGACGGGCGGGGTGTCACCGCACCTCGACGAACGCCCCGGCCTCCCGCTCCGGCCGCGGCCTCGGCTGCTCCGCCGGATGCCCGACCGCGACCGCCCCCATCGGGTCCCACCCGGCCGGGAGGTCCAGCACCTCGCGCACCACGTCGCGGCAGAACATCGTCGACGACACCCATGCCGAGCCCAGGCGCTCTCCGGCCAGCGCGACCAGGAAGTTCTGCACCCCGGCGCCGGCCGCCACCACGAACATCTCCCGCTCGGCGCCGTCCCGCCGCGCGTCGCCGTAGGTGTGCGAGCCGTCCATGACGAGGCACGGCACCACCAGGTACGGCGCGTTGCGCAGGACGTCCCCGCGCCGGACGCGCCGGGCGATCGACTCCTCGCTCTTGCCGTCCCGCCGCAGGTCCGCGATCCAGGCGTCCCGCATCGCGTCCAGCAGCCGCGTCCGCGACCCGGCCGACTCCAGCAGCACGAACCGCCACGGCGTGGTGTGGTGCGGCGCGGGCGCGGTCACCGCCGCGGCCACCGCGCGCCGTACCGCGCCGGGGTCCACGGGCTCGTCGGTGAAGGACCGTACGGTCCGGCGCCCGGTCACCGCCTCCCGCACCGCCTCGGAGGTGCCCAGCCGGAACATGTCGTCGCGTGCCTCGCGCACCAGGGCCCGCGCGCCCGGTCCGCCGTCGTCGGCCACGACGTGCGGCAGTCCGCGCACGACGGCGACGGGCAGCCCGGCTGCCTTGCCCTTGACCAGGTCGCCGGCGGCGGCCAGTTCGTCGGCGGTGGCGACGACGGTGGCACTGAGCGGGTTGCCGTGGGCGTCCGTGCCGCCGCGCAGGTCGTCGAGCACGCGGACCCCGGCGGCGCCGATGGCGACGTCCGTGAGTCCCGCGCGCCAGGGCCGTCCGAAGGTGTCGGTGACGATCACCCCGACGGTGACGCCGAGGGCGTCCCGCAGCCCCTCCCGCAGCGCCCGCGCGGACCCGTCCGGGTCCTCGGGCAGCAACAGCACCGTGCCGGGGCGGGTGTTGGAGGCGTCGACGCCGGCCGCCGCCATGACCAGCCCCTGGCGGTTCTCGACGATCCGCAGCGGTCCGCGCCGGGCCACGACCCGTACGGTCTCGGCGTCGATCGCGGCCTCCCGGTCGGCCGCCTCGACGAGCCGTCCCTCCGCCTTGGACACGATCTTCGAGGTGACCAGCAGCACGTCTCCGTCGGCCAGCCCCGGCTCCGCGGCGGCGATCAGCTTGGCGAGATCGTCGCCCTCGCGCACCTCGGGCAGCCCGGCGACCGCCCAGACCCGGTACCCGGGCGCGGCCCCGGCCCCCGGTTCCGCCGCCGGCGGCGTGCCGCTCACGCTCCCCGCACCTCCTCCGCCAGCGCCAGCGCCTCGCGCGCCATCCCGGCCGCCGCGTCCACGTCGGTCATCATCAGCGGCACCGCCCGGCAGCGGATCCCGTCCGCCTCGACCCGCTCCACCGAGGCCGCGTCCACCGCGTCGACGAGCCAGCCGTCCAGCAGGCCCGAGCCGTAGTGCTCGGCCACCGCGGCGGCCGTGGACTCCACGCCGACGGCCGCGAGCACCTTGTCGGCCATCCCGCGCACGGGCGCGTCCCCGACGATGGGGGACAGGCCGATCACCGGCACCCCGGCGTCGGCGATCGCCTCGCGGATGCCGGGGACGGCCAGGATCGTGCCGATCGAGACGACGGGGTTGGACGGCGGGAAGAGGATGACGTCCGCCTCGGCGATCGCCTCCAGCACGCCCGGCGCCGGCTTGGCCTGCTCGGCGCCGACCGGCACGACCGCCTCGGCCGGCACGGAGGCCCGCAGCCGCACCCAGTACTCCTGGAAGTGGATCGCCTTGCGCTCCCCGTCCAGCTCCACGGCCACATGGGTCTCGACGCGGTCGTCGGTCATCGGGATCAGTCGCACCCCCGGCTTCCACCGGTCGCACAGCGCCTCGGTCACCGCGCTCAGCGGGTAGCCGGCGCTCATCATCTGGGTGCGCACGATGTGCGTGGCGAAGTCCCGGTCGCCGAGCCCGAACCACTCCGGCCCCACGCCGTACGCCGCGAGCTCCTCCTTGAGGTGGAAGGTCTCGTCGGCCCGCCCCCAGCCCTGCTCCTCGTTGATGCCGTCACCGAGCGTGTACATCACCGTGTCCAGGTCCGGGCAGACCTTCAGCCCGAAGAGGTGGATGTCGTCGCCGGTGTTGCCGATGACCGTGACGTCCGCGTCGGGCGCGGCCCGCTTCAGACCGCGCAGGAACCGGGCACCACCGATGCCGCCTGCCAGAACCACAATGCGCATGGGGCAAGTCTTGCAGGCGGGTAGGACAACGCGTCAGGCGGACACCGGACGCGTGTCGCAGTGCGGGGCCGCGGCCGTGTGCATCGGCATCTCGGTCAGGCCCGGGTAGTAGACGTGCAGGCTGACCGCCGGCTCCAGCGTGTCGTTGACGACCTCGTGCACGTACCCCGGCGCGAACACCCGCTGGGCGCCCGCCTCCAGCGCGCGCGTGCCGCGCTCGGTGCGCTCGGTCAGCGTGCCCTCCAGGACGGTCAGCACACCGGAGGAGCGGCCGTGGTCGTGCGGCCCGCTGCCCTGCCCCGGCACCCAGGACAGCAGCCACACCTCGTAGCCGGGGCCTGTGCGCAGCCGGTGGTACCAGCGCGTCGTGGCGTCGTACCGGACGAGGTGCTCCCACTGGGAGCGGTCGGCGGCGACGGAGCGGGCCAGGCCGACGAAGTCGGCGACGGTGGACGGGTGCTCGCGCGGCGGCTGGAGGAGGTGCCGGACTTCGAGGATGTCGCCGGCGATCTGGAGGTCGTTGTCGCTGTTCATGGATGCGGTGGGTCCTCGGCGGAAGAGTGGGGGCTGGGGTCTCGCGTACCGTCCGCCCGGGTCACGAGCGGGAGGGTGGCCCTGGATCGGGGGCGGGAAGGGGACAGCAGCCGAGTCGGGATGGACTCAAGGACAGCCGGAGCGCGTTGGGCTCAACAGCTGGAACAGCGACAACAGCTACGGCGAACGGGGGCAGCACCGAGGGACCCGGCGGTGCGGGTCGTGGTGAGTGCCGAGTTCGCGAGCATGCCCACAAGGACAGCGGCTCACACCCCGACTGTCAACTCGACGCCCGGAATGTGGGACATGTTTCACCTCATCCGGTTCATCTCTCAGGTGAAAGGTTTGCTCACCCGGAGTGCGGGACACATGGCGCACATGCCGGGCACGCCGGCCCCGTTGCGGTCCTGTGATCCGATTGTGATCCGGTGCGTCTCGGTGCGCGTGTCGGAACGAGATCGAAGTCCCGGGCGTCCTTCCCGATGCGGGCCCCTCGTGGGTCGCGCCGGGGGTCGGGCGACCTCCGGGCCTCGTCTGCGTGTCGAGGTTTATGCCGATTTGAACACTTTCCGCATGGCCTTGGTTCCGCAGAGTGAATAAGGGGCCCAATAGCAGATCTCAGCTTGACTCGCCCGGAGCAGCACACTTGTAATTTCACTCGTGTCGTTCAGCCGGGATCGGTAACGGCTACATCACGGGGACGCGAAAGACAGACGAGGGGCGCACATGACCGAGCTGGTGCAGCAACTGCTGGTCGACGACGCGGACGAGGAACTCGGCTGGCAGGAGCGCGCGCTGTGCGCCCAGACCGACCCCGAGTCCTTCTTCCCCGAGAAGGGCGGCTCCACCCGGGAGGCCAAGAAGGTCTGCCTCGCCTGCGAGGTCCGCTCCGAGTGCCTCGAGTACGCCCTCGCCAACGACGAGCGGTTCGGCATCTGGGGCGGTCTGTCCGAGCGTGAGCGACGCCGGCTGAAGAAGGCCGCCGTCTGACCCCGGCCTCGGCGCCGGAGCTCCCGGAAAACCGCACATCGTCTTCCCCATGACGTCACGAACGGCCCGTCACCGGTGGGTTATCCACAGGCGGCGGGCCGCTGTGCTGGCCAGCCGATAGTGTGGTCGCTCGTCCGAGACGCCCCGCTGCCCCCACGGGGCACAAGGCGTCCATCACAGTCCACACCGAACCGGGGCCGTATCTCGATGTCCGTGCCCAGTCACACGGCAGCCCACTACGACGCCGCTGCCGCACCGCCGCCCGAACCGGCGCGCGCGTCGGAGTTCGACCCGACCCGCCCGCCCGAGTTCCCGCGACACGTGGTGACCGCCGTGCTCGTGGCGCACGACGGCGCCCGCTGGCTGCCCGACGCCCTCGCCGGCCTGCTCGGCCAGGAGCGTCCCGTGCAGTACGTCGTGGCCGCCGACACCGGCAGCGCGGACACCTCCGCCCAGTTGGTCACCGACGCCCTCGGTGACGACCGCGTGCTGCACCTCGCCCGGCGCACCGGCTTCGGCCAGGCCGTCGACGAGGCCAACCGCACCGCCCCGGTGCTCACCCCGGACGACCTGCCGTACCTGAAGCGCCCCAGCGGCTGGGACCCCGTCACGCGCAGCTGGCGCGACGACGCCTACGACCTGCCCGACCTGCCCCACGGGGAGCCGGTGCAGTGGCTCTGGCTGCTGCACGACGACTGCGCGCCCGAACCCGACGCCCTCGCCCAGCTGTTGCGGGTCGTCGACAACGAGTACGAACTCGGCCGTGACGACATCGCGGTCGTCGGCCCCAAACTCCGCGGCTGGTACGACCGCAGGCAGCTGCTGGAGGTCGGCGTCACCATCGCGCACTCCGGCCGCCGCTGGACCGGCCTGGACCGGCGCGAACAGGACCAGGGCCAGCACGACCACGTGGGTCCCGTGCTGTCGGTGTCCACCGCCGGGATGCTGATCCGGCGTGACATCTACGAGGAGCTGGGCGGGTTCGACCGCAGGCTGCCGCTGATGCGCGACGACGTCGACCTGTGCTGGCGCGCCAACGCCGCCGGGCACCGCGTCCTCATCGCCCCCGAGGCCGTCGTACGGCACGCGGAGGCGTCCTCCCGCGAGCGCCGCACCGTCGACTGCGTGGGCCGCACCGCCGCCTCCCCGCACAAGGTGGACAAGGCGGGCGCCGTCTACACCCTGCTCGTCAACACCCGCACCGCGGCGCTGCCGTGGGTCCTGCTGCGCCTGGTCTTCGGCACCCTGCTGCGGACCCTCGCCTACCTCGTCGGCAAGGTCCCCGGACAGGCCGTCGACGAGATCCGCGGCCTCATGGGCACCCTGCTGCGGCCCGAGCGGATCATCGCCGGGCGGCGCAGGAGAGGCCGTCCGCAGGTGGACAAGGGCGAGCTGCGGGCCCTGTTCCCGCCGCCCGGCGCGACCATCCGCGCCACCGTCGAACAGATCGCGGGCAACCTCGTCGGCCGCTCCGACCCCGAGGTGTCCTCTGCGGGCCGGCACGGCGGCGCGGTCGAGTCCGGACCCGGCGGCGACGACGCCGACTTCCTGGAGATCGAGCAGTTCGCCCGCCTCAAGCGCATCGGCCGCAAGCCGGGACCGGTGCTCTTCCTGGTGCTGCTGCTGGTGTCCCTGGCCGCCTGCCGGGGCCTGCTCGGCGGTGGCGCGCTCGCGGGCGGCGCCCTGCTGCCCGCCCCCGCCGACTCCTCCGAGCTGTGGTCGCGCTACCTCGACGCCTGGCACCCGGTGGCCGCGGGCGGCACCCCGGCCGCACCGCCGTACCTCGCCCTGGTCGCGATGCTGGCCTCCGTGCTGTTCGGCTCCACGGGCCTCGCGGTCACCGTCCTGCTGGTCGCCTCGGTGCCGCTGGCCGGGTTCACCGCGTACTTCGCCTCGCGCCCGCTCGTCGAGTCCCGGCTGCTGCGCGCCTGGGCGGCGGTCGTGTACGCCTTCCTGCCCGCGGCCACCGGCGCGCTCGCCGGCGGCCACATCGGCACCGCCGTCCTCGCCGTGCTGCTGCCGCTCCTCGCCCGCGCGGGCGTCGCGGCGAGCGGCCTTGCCAATGCCTCCGGCGCGCGCGGCGGTTGGCGCGCCGCCTGGGCGTACGCCCTGCTGCTGACCCTCACCACCGCGTTCACGCCGATCGTCTGGCCCGCCGCGCTCGTCCTCGGCGTCGCCGTACTCGCCGTGCGCCGCGGCGAGATCATGGCCTACGGACTGCGGTTCCTGGCCCAGTTGGGCACCCCGCTGCTGGTCCTCGCACCCTGGTCGCTGACGCTGCTCCCGTTCGGCTTCTTCAAGGAGGCCGGCCTGGAGTACGGCGCCTCGGCCGCCTCCGCCCTCGACCTGCTCGGCGCGAGTCCGGGCGGCCCCGGCACCCTGGACGGGCTGCTGCTCATCGGCATCGTCCTGGCCGCGCTGGCCGCCCTGCTGCGCTCCGAGCGGCAGGGCGGGATCCGCGCGGCCTGGGTGGTGGCGCTCGTGGGGCTGGTCCTCGCCGTCCTGTCCAACCACTCCACATGGGCCGGTCCCGCGACCCTCGTCTACGGCCTCGCCCTGCTGGTCGCCGCCGCGCTCGGCGCCGACGGGGCCCGCGCGCGCGTGGCCGAGCAGAGCTTCGGCTGGCGCCAGCCGGTCGCCGCGCTGATCGTCTTCGCGTCGGTCGCGGGTCCCCTGCTCGCCGCCGCCGGCTGGATCATCCGCGGCGCCGACGACCCGCTGGAGCGGCGCGACCCGGTGCAGGTGCCCGCGTTCGTCGCGGAGGAGGCCAACACCCGGGACCAGGCCCGCACCCTGGTCCTCGACAGCGACTCCCCGGCCCACGTCGGCTACACGCTCGTACGCGGCTCCGGGGCCCGCATGGGCGACGCCGAACTGGCCGCGGCGGGCGGGTCGAACAGCAGGCTCGACAAGGTCGTCGCCAACCTCGTCGCCGGTTCCGGCGCCGACCAGGCGGGCCAGCTCGGCGGCTTCGCGGTGCGCTACGTCCTCGTGCACAAGGGCGCGCCCCGCGAGGTCAGCCGGGTCCTGGACGCCACGCCCGGCCTGGCCCGGCTCAGCCAGCAGGACGGCAGCGCCCTGTGGCGGGTGGACCAGGAGGTCTCGCGGGCCGCCCTCGTGCCCGCCTCCGGCACCGGCACCGCCCAGCCCGTCGCCGCCGGTCCCGTCGAGATCCACACCACGATCCCGGCCGGTTCGGCGGCCCGCGTGCTGCGCCTGGCCGACTCCGCGGACGCGGGCTGGACGGCCACCCTGGACGGCAGGCCGCTCACCCGGACCACGGTCGACGGCTGGGCGCAGGGCTTCCAGCTCCCCGCCACCGGCGGCAGGCTGGACGTCACCTACGACGACCCGGCCGGCCACATCGCCTGGCTGTGGGCGCAGGGCGCCCTGGCCGTCGTCCTCGTGGTGCTCGCCCTGCCGGGCCGGCGCCGCGACGTCGACGACGACCTGCCCGAGGAGCCGCTTCCCGCCCAGGCCGGCGAGGGCGAGGGCCGCCGGGCCCGCCGTCTGCGCGCCCAGGCGGAGGCGGAGGCCGAGCAGAGCGCCCAGGACGGCCTCGCGGGCCAGGACGAACCCGGCGGGCCGGGCGCGCCGCCCGCCGAGGAGGAGGACCCCGCAGCCGTGCCGCACCAGGCGCAGTACGGCGACTGGGACACCACCGGCTACCCGCAGGGCGACTACGGCACCTACGGCGGCGAGCAGTACCAGGACGCCCAGCACTACGCCCAGGGCGCCTACGACCCGGCGTACCAGAGCGGCCAGTACCAGAGCGGCGGCGGGCCCGACGCGCCGTACCGGGCCGGCCAGTACGAGGGCGGCCAGTACGACCCGTACGCCTACGGCGGCCAGGCACCGGCGCCGTACGACCAGGCCTACCAGCAGGGCTACGACGAGCCCTACGACGAGTCCTACGAGGAGCCGTACGACCCGGCGCGGTCCCACCCGCACGGCCCGCACGGCATCGGCAGTGAGCGCCCCGACGGGAGCCAGCAGTGAACCGCACGACCCTGTCCCTGATCGCGGGGGCGACCGCGCTCGCCGCCGTCACCGGCTTCGCCGCGCTGACCACCCCGGACGCCTCCGGGGCCGGCGCCGCCAAGGCAGCCGCCCACCTGCCCGTGGAGCGCACCACCCTGGTCTGCCCCACCCCGAGCACCTCCGACATCGCCGACACCTCCTACACGTCCTTCACGCCGGTCACCCGGGGCACGGACGGATCGGGCAAGGCCGAACTCCAGTCCGCCGCCGAGGCGTCGGACACCGGCACCGGCAGCTCGCCGGGCGCGGAGACGGGCAAGGACAAGAACAAGGGCGGCGCCGGCGCGAAGACGGCCGGCAAGCCGGTCCTCCAGCCCAAGGCACCCGGCACGCCGGTCACCGGGGTCGTCTCCGGCGCGGACGCGCCCGCGCTGGTCGGCACCGCCGAGGGCGGGTTCGCCCCCGGCTGGACCCTGCAGGAGACCACCGAGGTCGCGGCGGGCACCGGGCGCGGACTCCTGGGGGTCAACTGCACCGCGCCCGACACGGAGTTCTGGTTCCCCGGCGCCAGCACGGCGTCGGCCCGGTCCGACTACCTCCACCTGACGAACCCGGACGACTCCGCCGCCGTCGTGGACATCGACCTCTACGGCAAGGACGGCGCGCTGAAGTCCACGGTGGCCGACGGCATCACGGTGCAGCCGCACGCCACCGAGCCGGTCCTGCTGTCCACCCTCGCCGACACACCGCAGGACGACCTCACCGTGCACGTCCGGGTGCGCAGCGGACGGGTCGGGGCGGCCGTACAGGCGCTCGACGACCAGCTCGGCGGGGACTGGCTGGCGGCGTCCGCGGACCCGGCCGACAGCCTGGTGCTGCCCGGCATCCCCAAGGACGCCACCTCCGTGAAGCTGATCGCCTTCACGCCCGGCGACGCGGACGCCGACCTGAAGGTGCGGCTGGCGTCGCCGTCCGGGCTGATCACCCCCGCCGGGCACGAGACGGTGCACGTCAAGGGAGGTATGACGACCGCGGTCGACCTGGGCGACGTCACGCGTGGTGAGGCGGGTTCGCTGGTGCTGACCTCCTCGTCCCCGTCCGTGCCGGTGATAGCGGCCCTGCGGGTGGTGCGCGGCAAGAGCGGCCGGCAGGAGACGGCGTTCATCCCGGCGACGAGCCCCGTCGCCGCGCGGGCGACCTCGGCCGACAACAGCGGCAAGGGGTCCACCCTTTCGCTGACGGCGCCCACCGGCACCGCCCAGGTGAAGGTCACCGCGTCGGCGGGCAGCGAGGGCGGCACGGCCGCCTCCAAGACGTACACGGTGAAGGCGGGCACGACGCAGGACGTCGACCCGCCGGTGCCGGCCGGTCTGAAGGGCACGTACGCCCTGACGGTGGAGCGTGTCTCGGGCGGCCCCCTCTACGCCGCCCGGACCCTCGCGTCGGAGCACGAGGGCGTCCCGGGCTTCACGATCCAGACGCTCCCGGACGACCGGGGCATGGTGTCGGTGCCGGAGGCGGACCAGGATCTGTCGGTGCTGCAGAGGTAGGCGGCCCGGCCGTGGCAGATGAGCGGCGCCGTCCTCCCCGGCGGGAGGGCGGCGCCGCGTCCGTTCGCTCAGTCCTCCCCGTACCGGGGATCCACCGTCTCCGGAGTCAGGCCCAGCAGATCGGCCACCTGCTCCACCACGATCTCGTGCACCAGCGCCGCCCGCTCGTCCCGCCCCTTGGTGCGGATCTCCACCGGCCGCCGGTATACGACCACCCGCGCCCGGCGCCCGTCCCGCGCCGCGACCGTCCCCCCGAGGGGCACCGCCTCGTCGCTCCAGACCCGCCCCGGGCCGTCCAGCCGCGGCACCTCCAGCACCAGGAAGTCGATGTCGGCGAGCTGCGGCCACCGCCGCTCCAGACGCTCCACGGAGTCCTGCACCAGATCCGCGAACACCTCGGCGCGGCTCGCGGCGAGCGGCACCTGCGGCGGCGCGATGGGGCCGCGCATGCCCCGGCCGTGGCGATCACGACGACGGGGCCCGGGGCCGGCGGCTCGGGGCGGTACACGGTTGTCCATCACTGGTGAAGCGTAGTCCCCGGGGGGTTCGCCCGGCCCGCTCCGCGCCGCATCCCGGACACCGCGCCGCCCCGCTTCACCGCATGATCCCGGATGTCGCCGGATGCCCATTCCGGCCAAGATTGGGCTCGATTCCGTATCTCTCCGAGCGCGAGGAGCGCAAGGCTTTTGACGTTGTTTGTGTCGACCTGTAACCACGCCCGGAGTCGATCGGGATTCCGCCACCGGACGTCCGCGCAGGTCAGCAAGGTGGGGCAGAAGGGGTGTGTGGGGCGTTTCACACTACGACACGGGGGAGTGACCTGGTGGAGAGTCGTCGCGGCCCGCTCAAGAGTGCGGTACCGTCCAACGTCGTGAGCCCTGTACGTCGCTGTTCGCGCACCGCCTGCGGCCGACCCGCCGTCGCGACGCTGACGTACGTCTACGCCGACTCGACCGCGGTCCTCGGCCCGCTCGCCACCTACGCCGAACCCCACTGCTACGACCTGTGCGCCGAGCACTCCGAGCGCCTCACCGCCCCGCGCGGCTGGGAGGTCGTCCGGCTCCTCGACGGCTCGGCCCCCGCCCGCCCCAGCGGCGACGACCTCGAAGCGCTCGCCAACGCGGTGCGCGAGGCGGCCCGGCCCCAGCAGCGCGCGGCCGAGGGTGGCGGCGGGCCCCGCA
This sequence comes from Streptomyces sp. NPDC096152, assembly GCF_044763235.1. Classification (NCBI taxonomy): domain Bacteria; kingdom Bacillati; phylum Actinomycetota; class Actinomycetes; order Kitasatosporales; family Streptomycetaceae; genus Streptomyces; species Streptomyces sp. NPDC096152. Next base: position 548,738 of record NZ_JBIWFW010000007.1, read on the forward strand.
CGGCCGACCCGATGGAGGTCGCGCGCCGCGGCCATCTGCGCGTGCTCCGCTCGCCGGACAACTGAATCGGTTCGCCGCCCGCCCGCGACCGGTCGTCACCGTCCTGCGCCGTCCCCCTGCCGCGGTCCCGTGTCTCGCCCCGGAGTCCCCTGCCCCGCACCGGAGTTCCGCCTTCCACCCGTCCCCGCCGCGACGGCGTGCCGGCGGCCGGGCCGCCCCAGGGGGTTCCCCCGGCCGGTACGGGTAGTTTGTGGGGACCGATTGGACCATCAAGAAGGGTTGGCCGTGGCTGCTGATCTGTCGCAGATCGTGAAGGCGTACGACGTACGCGGAGTGGTCCCGGACCAGTGGGACGAATCGCTGGCCGAACTCTTCGGGGCGGCCTTCGCGGAGGTGACCGGCGCGAGCGCGCTCGTGACCGGGCACGACATGCGGCCCTCGTCGCCCGGCCTGTCCCGAGCCTTCGCGCGCGGCGCCGCGCTGCGCGGCGTCGACGTCGTCGAGATCGGCCTGTGCTCGACGGACCAGCTGTACTTCGCCTCGGGCGCGCTGAACCTGCCGGGCGCGATGTTCACGGCCTCGCACAACCCGGCCCGGTACAACGGCATCAAGATGTGCCGGGCGGGTGCCGCACCGGTCGGCCAGGACACGGGACTGGCCGAGATCCGCGAACTGGTCGAGCGGTGGCGCGAGTCCGGCGCCCCGGAACCGGTCGCCCGGCCGGGAACGGTCACGCAGCGCGACACGCTGGACGAGTACGCGGCACACCTGCGCTCCCTGGTCGACGTGAGCTCCATCCGCCCCCTGAAGGTCGTCGTCGACGCGGGCAACGGCATGGGCGGGCACACCGTCCCGACGGTCCTCGCCGGCCTGCCCGTCGACCTGGTGCCGATGTACTTCGAGCTGGACGGCACCTTCCCGAACCACGAGGCCAACCCCCTCGACCCGGCCAACCTCGTGGACCTGCGGCGCCGGGTCCGCGAGGAGGGCGCCGACCTCGGCCTCGCCTTCGACGGCGACGCCGACCGCTGCTTCGTGGTCGACCAGCACGGCGAGCCGGTCTCCCCGTCCGCGGTCACCGCGCTCGTCGCCGCGCGCGAGCTGGCCCGGCACGGCGGCCAGGGCATGATCATCCACAACCTGATCACCTCCTGGTCGGTCCCGGAGGTCGTGCGGGAGAACGGCGGCACGCCGGTGCGCACCCGCGTCGGCCACTCCTTCATCAAGGCCGAGATGGCGCGGACGGGCGCGATCTTCGGCGGCGAGCACTCCGCGCACTACTACTTCGAGGACTTCTGGAACGCCGACACCGGCATGCTGGCCGCGCTGCACGTCCTCGCGGCCCTGGGCGGCCAGGACGGCCCCCTGTCGGCGCTGGTCGCGCAGTACGACCGCTACGTCGGCTCCGGCGAGATCAACTCCACTGTCGACGACCAGGCGGCCCGCCTCGCCGCGATCAGGACGGCCTACGAGGGCCGCCCGGACGTCACCCTCGACGACCTCGACGGCCTCACGGTCACGGCCGCCGACTGGTGGTTCAACGTCCGCCCCTCCAACACCGAGCCCCTGCTCCGCCTGAACGCGGAGGCCCGCGACGAACCCACCATGGCCAAGGTGCGCGACGAGGCCTTGGCGATCATCCGGGCCTGAAACCCCCGACCGCCACCCAGGACCCGGGGGCGGAGCCGCGCCCCCGGGCGTCACGGCGGCGGTCGGCAGCCTCGCGGGTGGCGGCAGCCACCCCGCGGGACGCGGCCGCCGCCACCCCCACGCCCGGCACCCCGCCCCCGGCCCGACCCCCTCGCACCGGCGGTACCCTGACCAGGCACGTCCCGTACCACCCACACCGCACGCCCGCCCCCGAAGGGAACCCCCATGCCGCTCGAAGCCGGCCTCCTGGAGATCCTCGCCTGCCCGGCCTGCCACGCCCCCCTCAAGGAGCAGGACGCCGAGCTGATCTGCACCGGCCAGGGCTGCGGCCTGGCCTACCCGGTCCGCGACGGCATCCCCGTCCTGCTCGTCGACGAGGCCCGCCGCCCCGCGTAACCGACCCGGCGATCGGAGGCTGCCGCCCATGCTCGACGAATCGCTGCTCGACAACCCGGACCAACTCGCCGAGGCCGACCGCCGCGGACTGCTCCGCGGCGCCGCCGAGGCGGGCGCCCGGGTCCGTACCGCCGCCCGGCACGCGGCCGAGGCAGGCGTCAAGGACCTCAAGCCCGACGGCCGCCCCCGCGCCGTGCTCATCGCCGGACCGGGCGCCGCCGCCACCCAGGCCGCCGACCTCCTCGGCACACTGGCCGGCGCGGGCAGCCCCGTGACCCGGCTGGCCCCCACCGGCGTCGCCCCGGCCGCGGGCGCCCTGCGCTGGGAACTTCCCGGCTGGGCAGGCTCCGTCGACCTGCTGCTGATCGCCACCCCGGACGGCACCGAGCCGAGCCTGTCCCTGCTCGCCGAGCAGGCCTACCGCCGCGGCTGCGCGGTCGCCGCCGTCGCCCCCGCCCACACCCCGCTGGCCGAGGCCGTCGCGGGCGCCCACGGCCTGTTCGTACCGATGGCCACGGCCCCCTACGACCAGGACGAGCCCTTCCCCGCCTCGTCGCCCGGCGTGCTGTGGGCGCTGCTCACCCCGCTGCTCGCGCTCCTGGACCGCATCGGCCTGCTCGCCGCCCCGCCTGACGCCCTCGAGCGGGTCGCCGACCGGCTGGACCACATCGCCGAGCGCTGCGGGCCCGCCATCGCCGCCTACAGCAACCCCGCCAAGACACTCGCCGCCGAACTCACCGACGCGCTGCCCCTGATCTGGACCGAGGGCACCTCGGCCGGCGCCGCGGGCCGCCGTTTCGCCGCCGCGCTCGCCGAACTGTCCGGCATCCCGGCGGTCGTCGCGGAACTCCCCGAGGCGCTCGCCGAGCACGGCGCCCTGCTCGCCGGTCCGCTGGCCGCCAGCGCCGACCCGGACGACTTCTTCCGCGACCGCGTGGAGGAGGCGCCCGCCCTGCACGCGCGCGTGGTGCTGCTCCGCGACCGTCCGCTCGACGGTCTCACCGCCGCGCCCAGCGCCCGTGAACTGGCCCTCACTCACGACACGCCGATCAGCGAGCTCGAACCGGAGTCCGGCGGCGAGATCGAGAGCCTCGCGGAACTGATCGCCGTCACGGATTTCGCCGCCGTTTACCTCGCGCTCGCCTCGAGGGCCTGATCTGGACGTCGACGCCCCGAGACCGTCCGAAGACCGTACGCAGGGTGTCCGGCCGCCGTACCCACGGCGGCTCCGCGTCGTCCACCGAGTGACGCGCCACAGGACGCGCCGCAAGGCGCGAAGAGAAGCCGGCAGGAAGAAACGCATGGACCGCCTCGACAACACCGTCCGCCCCTACGCCTGGGGTTCCACCACCGCCATCCCGCGGTTGCTCGGAGTCGAGCCGAGCGGCGAGCCGCAGGCGGAGATGTGGATGGGCACCCACCCGGGCGCCCCCTCGCGCACCGGGCGCGGCACGCTCGTCGAGGTCGTCGAGGCCGACCCGGAGCGGGAGCTGGGCGCCGCGGCCGTCGCGAAGTTCGGCCCGCGCCTGCCCTTCCTGCTCAAGATCCTCGCCGCCGGCGCCCCGCTCTCCCTCCAGGTGCACCCCGACCTGAAGCAGGCGCGGGACGGCCACGCGGACGAGGAGCGGCGCGGCGTCCCCATCGACGCCCCGCACCGCAACTACAAGGACGCCAACCACAAGCCCGAGCTGATCTGCGCCCTCACCGAGTTCGACGGACTGTGCGGCTTCCGCGACCCGCGACGCGCCGCCGACGTGCTCGAAGGGCTCGGCGTCGCCTCCCTCAAGCCCTACGTGGACCTGCTGCGCGCCCAGCCCGAGGACGCGGCGCTGCGCGAGGTGCTCACCGCCCTCCTCACCGCCGACCGCGAGGAGATCGCCGGCACGGTCGCCGAGGCCGCGGACGCCTGCGCCCGCCTCGGCGGCGCGTACGCCCCCTACGCCGACATCGCCCGCCACCACCCCGGCGACCCCGGCGTCCTCGCGGCGATGCTGCTCCACCACGTCCGGCTCCAGCCGGGGGAGGCCCTGTTCCTCGGCGCGGGCATCCCGCACGCCTACCTGAGCGGCCTCGGCGTCGAGATCATGGCCAACTCCGACAACGTCCTGCGCTGCGGCCTCACCCCCAAGCACGTCGACGTCCCCGAACTGCTGCGCGTCGTCCGCTTCGCGTCCGGCGGCCCCGGCGTCCTGCGCCCCGAGGCGGCCGCTGACGGCGAGGAGGTCTACGACACCCCCATCGACGAGTTCCGCCTGTCCCGGTACGTGCTGCCCGAGGGCGGCGAAGTCCGCGACCTGTCCGCCGGCACCCCGCAGATCCTGCTCTGCACGGCCGGCTGCGTGCGCGCGGGCGAGTACGAGCTCGCCCCGGGCCGCTCCGTGTTCGTACCGGCGGGCGAAAAGGCCGAAGTGTCCGGCGCCGGCACGCTCTTCCGGGCCACGGTCGTCGTCTGAGGCTACGGGGCCGGTGGCCCGGGGTACTCCATTCGCGCCGGGCTGCAACAATGGCCCCCCGGCAAAGGACGGGCAAAGCCCCTGGGGCGCACACGCCACCCGCGTGCGGCGCCCGGGACACACCCGGCTGCGGGCCTACGGACGACGGCGAAGGGACAACGCGAACACATGAGCGCGTCAGGCGGCACCAAAGCGATCGTGGCGGCACTCGGCGCCAATCTCGCGATCGCGGCATCGAAGTTCGTGGCCTTCGCCTTCAGCGGCTCGTCGTCGATGCTCGCCGAGGGCGTCCACTCGCTCGCCGACTCCGGCAACCAGTTCCTGCTGCTGATCGGCGGCAAGCGCGCCCAGCGCGAGGCGACCCCGCAGCACCCCTTCGGCTACGGCCGCGAGCGGTACATCTACGCCTTCCTCGTCTCCATCGTGCTGTTCTCCGTCGGCGGCATGTTCGCCATCTACGAGGGCTACGAGAAGATCAAGCACCCGCACGCGGTGGAGCACTGGTACTGGCCGGTGGGCGTCCTCGTCTTCGCGATCATCGCCGAGGGCTTCTCCTTCCGCACGGCCATCAAGGAGTCCAACGAGCTGCGCGGCAAGCTCTCCTGGGCGCAGTTCATCCGCCGCGCCAAGGCGCCAGAGCTGCCGGTGGTCCTGCTGGAGGACTTCGGCGCGCTGATCGGTCTCGTCCTCGCCCTCGGCGGCGTCGGCCTGGCCCTGATCACCGGTGACGGCCTCTGGGACGGCATCGGCACCGTCTGCATCGGTGTCCTGCTGGTCCTCATCGCCCTCGTGCTGGCCGCCGAGACCAAGTCGCTGCTGCTGGGCGAGGCCGCCGGAGCCGACGTCGTCCGGCAGATCGAGAAGGCCACCGTCGACGGCGACACGGTCACCCGCATCATCCACATGCGCACCCTCCACCTCGGTCCCGAGGAACTGCTGGTCGCCGCCAAGATCGCCGTGCGGCACGACGACACGGCCGCCGAGATCGCCACCGCCATCGACGCCGCCGAGGCCCGCATCCGCGCCGCCGTCCCCATCGCCCGCGTGATCTACCTCGAGCCGGACGTCTACAGCGAGACCGAGGCCGCGAAGGGCCCGGACCGCGAAGCCACCCCCGGCGGCCCGGCACCGAGCCCCGCCGGGCACTGATCCGTCCGCACCCCTCGACGGGGCCCGCCGAAATCCTCGGCGGGCCCCGTCGCCCGTTCACGCCGCCGGTGTCACAGGTGCCCCGGCCACAGCGTCGACGTCAGCGCCGCGGGCCGCCGCCGCGCGGCCCTGGCCGCCACCGCCAGCGCCGGCCCCACCACGGCGAGGACCAGCCCGAGGAACGCGACCACGCCGAGCAGCCCCGGCACCATCCGCTGATCGGTCACCCGGCCCTGGAGCGCCCCGAGCGGCACCGTCCCGCCGTGGTCGTCGGGGAAGGCACGGGAGTCCCGCGCGTTCGACCGATGGTCGCCGAGCAGGAACACCCGCCCGTCGGGCACCCGCACGTCGTACGGCCGGTGCGTCCCGTCCCCGACGCCGTCCCGCACATACGGCTCGTCGAGCGCCCTGCCGTTGACGAGGATCCGCTCCTGGGCCGTCCCCAGGCCCGAGCAGCACACGACACGGTCGCCGCCCACGCCGATCACCCGCTGCACCACGGGCGCGGACTGGTAGCGCTCCGGCGCCGTGTACAGCACCACGTCGCCCCGCCGCACCTCGGCGCCGTCGATCCGCTCGAGGACGAGCCGGTCACCGACGCCGTACGTGGGCGACATGCTGTCGCCGCGCACCTCCGACAGCAGGTAACCCGTCCGCAACCACACCAGGGACGCGATCAGGAGCAGCACCCCCAGAGGTCCCACCACCCACGCCGCCACCCGGAGTCTGCGCGCCTTCTCCATGACCACTCCCTCCCCATGCGGCACATCCGCGGCGCACAGGCTAGCGGCGGCCCGCCCCCGCTCCGCACGGGTCCAGCGCAGGCCAGACCCCTTCGGGTCCACCCTCGGGCCCACCTGGGACCTCCCTTCCCGCCCCGCCCCCAGCCCCGCCGGGTCCCGCGAATCGGCCCGATCTGTCCGGAGACGGACTGGGGAGTGCCGGGGGTCGCGGTGTAGCTTGGGACGAAGCCAGACGTCGCTGCTGATGGCGGTCGGGCGGTCCCGTGGCGGACCGGCCGAGGGAGAGAGGGCCTCCGACGGACTGCGCTGCGCGTACGCGGGCATGCCTGTGTCCTCTTCGGGCACCCCTGTGTCCGCCGCCGCGCAGGTCAGCCGTACCTCTCGCCCCAACCCGAGGAGCAGCCCGTAATGACGACTGTCGACAACCGACAGGACTTCAAGGTCGCCGACCTGTCCCTGGCCGAGTTCGGCCGCAAGGAGATCACGCTCGCCGAGCACGAGATGCCGGGCCTGATGGCGATCCGCAAGGAGTACGCCGAGCGGCAGCCGCTGCGCGGCGCCCGGATCACCGGATCCCTGCACATGACCGTGCAGACCGCCGTCCTCATCGAGACCCTGGTGTCCCTGGGCGCGCAGGTCCGCTGGGCCTCCTGCAACATCTTCTCCACCCAGGACCACGCGGCCGCCGCCATCGCCGTCGGCCCGGACGGCACGCCCGAGAACCCGCAGGGCATCCCGGTCTTCGCCTGGAAGGGCGAGACCCTGGAGGAGTACTGGTGGTGCACCGAGCAGGCTCTGACCTGGCCGGACACCCCCACCGGTGGCCCGAACATGATCCTGGACGACGGCGGTGACGCCACCCTCCTCGTCCACAAGGGCGTCGAGTACGAGAAGGACGGCAAGGTCCCCTCCGTCGACACCGCCGAGTCCGACGAGCACCGCGTCATCCTCGAGCTGCTGACCCGCACCCTGGGGGAGAACCCCCAGAAGTGGACCCAGCTGTCCTCCGAGATCCGCGGCGTCACCGAGGAGACCACCACCGGCGTCCACCGCCTGTACGAGATGCAGCGCGACGGCGTCCTCCTGTTCCCGGCGATCAACGTCAACGACGCCGTCACCAAGTCGAAGTTCGACAACAAGTACGGCTGCCGCCACTCCCTGGTCGACGGCATCAACCGCGCCACCGACGTCCTCATCGGCGGCAAGACCGCCGTCGTCTGCGGCTACGGCGACGTGGGCAAGGGCTGCGCGGAGTCCCTGCGCGGCCAGGGCGCCCGCGTGATCGTCACCGAGATCGACCCGATCTGCGCGCTGCAGGCGGCCATGGACGGCTACCAGGTCACGACCCTCGACGAGGTCGTCGACAAGGCCGACATCTTCATCACCACGACCGGCAACAAGGACATCATCATGGCCTCGGACATGGCCAAGATGAAGCACCAGGCCATCGTGGGCAACATCGGCCACTTCGACAACGAGATCGACATGGCCGGCCTCGCCAAGGTCCCCGGCATCGTCAAGGACGAGGTCAAGCCGCAGGTCCACACCTGGACCTTCCCCGACGGCAAGGTGATCATCGTCCTGTCCGAGGGCCGCCTGCTGAACCTGGGCAACGCCACCGGTCACCCGTCGTTCGTGATGTCCAACTCCTTCGCGGACCAGACCCTGGCCCAGATCGAGCTGTTCACCAAGCCCGACGAGTACCCGACCGGCGTGTACACGCTGCCCAAGTACCTCGACGAGAAGGTCGCCCGCCTCCACCTGGACGCGCTCGGCGTGAAGCTGACCAAGCTCCGCCCCGAGCAGGCCTCGTACATCGGCGTGGAGGTCGACGGCCCGTACAAGTCGGACCACTACCGCTACTGAGCCGCACCCGCGTCTCACCCTGGTCCCCGAGGCAGGCCCCCGCACCCCCGTGCCGGGGGCCTGCCCCTTTCGGCCGGACCCACCGTCGCGCCCGCCGGCCCGGCCTTCACACCGACCCGACCGACCCGCGGCGGCGACCCGACCCGCCCGTCACGACCCAGGACCCCCATGCCCCGCGGCCGCTATTCGCTCCACGACCCGCACGACCACACCCCCCTCTACGAAGAGCACTTCCAATGCGCCCCCGGCCCCTCCGGCTGGCGCTACGTCTCCCGGATCACCACTCCCACCGGCGACCACCACGGCTCCGTCGACCTCGCACTCGACGAACTCGGCCGCCCCCTCCGGCTGGAACTGCACGCGGGGAACTGGCAGGTACGCGGCGCCGCACTCGACGGCGTCACCTGGGTCCGCACCGACCCCACCGGAACCCATGCCACCGAAGGCAATGTGCGCGCCCACGCCTTCACCGGCACGTCCCCCGCGTTCCTCGTCGCCACCGCGCGTCTTCTGCGCCTCACCCCCTCCGCTCCCGCGACCCGCGTACGCCTCGTCGCCCTCACCGACCCGGTCCTCGCCCCCCGCACAGTGGACCAGTCGTGGGCGCTGGTGAAGAGCGAAGCACACACCACTGACAGCGGCCCCCTGACCGTGGACGAATACCAGGTCACAGACCTGGACACCGGCGAGCGGCACACCGTGCACCTCGCCGGCGACGTGGTGCTGGCCGCCCCCGGCGTCGAACTGGAGGACCTCCAGTCACCGCCGTCCGCCTTCGGCCCCTGACCGGTCCTAGGCCGGCGGTACGAACCCGGTGGCCGGCCGCTCCGCCGACGACGCCTCCTGCTGCGCGTCCTGCTGCGCCTCCTGCGGCACGACAGGCGGAACCGAGGACGGGACGACAGGCGGGACGCCGGGTGCGCCCGCCCCGGAAGCACCGCTCACGCCCGTCTCCGGGCGCCCACTCGCCGAGGGCGGGGCGAAGCCGCCCACGCCGGGAGCGGTACCGACCGCCGCACCGTCGCCCACGACCGCCGCGCCACTCCCACCTGCGGTCCCTCCCGCGGCCGCACCGGGCCCGAACACGCGCCGCGCCTCGCGGGCCTGCCGCTCCTGCAGCACCGCCGCCAGATACATGGCCGGGGGAACCTCGGGCGGCGCCGGAGTCCCGGTCCGGGCCGCGAGATCGGCGGTGAGCCGCTGCGCCATGCTCCAGCCGACCTGCGGATCCAGCTGCTGCATGCGCGTCAGGTACTGCCGGACCGCCAGCCACAGCCCGTCGGGAACCGCCGAGAGGTCGAGGCCCGAGAAACGCCCGGCCAGCCACGGCGGCGGCGGAGGCACGGAAGCCGCATGGCCGGCCGGCACCCGCTCCCGTACGACCAGCGTGCCCGCGAACACGTCGCCGAGCCGGCGCCCCCGGGCCGACACGAGCGAGGCGATGCAGGCGATGACCCCGAAGGTCATCAGGATCTCCACCACGCCGATCGCACCCCGCACCAGCGCGTGCCGGAACCGGATCGGACCGCCGTCGTCCCGCACGACGCGCAGCCCGCACGCCATCTTCCCCAGCGACCGCCCGTGGCTGAGCGTCTCCACCGCGATGGGCCCGCCCACCAGTACGAGCAGGAAGGTCGCGATGGACACCGCGATCTGCGCCGCATCGTCCAGCGAAGCCGTCGCGGCCATCAGAGCCACGGTCACGGCTATGTAGACCGCCATGGCCACCGCGAGATCGAGCAACACGGCCAGCGCCCTGCTGGGCAGCCTCGCAGGGCGCAACTCCAGCGCCACCGCCTCGCCCGTCACCAGCTCACTCACGCCTGCCGTCCTTCCCCTGACCCACCTCGAAGACGGTCAGTCTGCCAAGCTGAGGCCGTGCGCGTCCCAGTAAGACAAGCTGACACTTCCGACGAGCAGTAGAACAACCAGCCGAGGAGCAGGCAGACACGATGGACCTGGACGTCTTCGTCTCCGCCCACCGAGCCGAGTGGGACCGCCTCGACGCCCTGCTCCGCCGCCGGCGCCGCCTCACCGGCGCGGAGGCCGACGAGCTCGTCGCCCTGTACCAGCGCGCGGCCACCCACCTCTCCCTGATCCAGTCCAGCGCACCGGACCCGCAGCTGACCGGACGGCTCAGCCAGCTCGTGGCCCGCGCGCGCAGCGCCGTGACGGGCACCCGCCGCGCCTCCTGGCGCGACGTGACCCGCTTCCTGCTGCACGGATTCCCGGCCGCCGTCTACCGGGCACGCCACTGGTGGGTCCCCACCGCCCTGGTGTCCACGGTCGTCGCCGTCCTCCTGGGGTGGTGGATCGCCGCGCACCCCGAGGTGCAGAGCACCATCGGCGCCCCCGGAGAGCTGCGCAACCTGACCCGCCCCGGCGGTGAGTACGAGACCTACTACTCGAGCCACCCCGCGGCCGCCTTCGCCGCCCAGGTCTGGACGAACAACGCCCAGGCGGCCGCCATGTGCCTGGTGCTGGGCGTCTTCCTGCTCCCGGTGCTGTGGATCCTCTTCGAGAACATGCTGAACCTCGCGGTCGGCATCGGGCTCATGTCCTCGGCCGGCCGGCTCGACACCTTCGTGGGCCTGATCCTTCCGCACGGCCTGCTCGAACTCACCGCCGTCTTCGTCGCCGCCGGTACGGGACTGCGCCTCGGCTGGACCCTGGTCGACCCGGGCCCGCGCCCCCGCCGCACGGCGCTGGCCGAGGAGGGCAGGGCCGCGGTGGGAATGGCGATCGGCCTCGCGCTGGTCCTCTTCGTGTCCGGCGCGATCGAAGGCTTCGTCACTCCGTCCGGCCTGCCCACCTGGGCCCGCATAGGCATCGGCGTCGCCGCGGAGCTGCTGTTCCTCGCGTACGTCTATGTCCTCGGCGGCCGCGCGGCCCGGGGCGGCGAAACGGGTGACGTGGAGGCGGCGGAACGAAGCGCCACGGTGCCGACGGCCGCCTGATGTGCGTGCACACCTGCTGAGCTGCTAGTCTCCTCTTCGCCCCACCGGAGCCGTTGACACGGAGCGGGTGGGGAGGTAGATTCGAACAGTTGCCTGGAGCTGGGCTTGAGTCCAGATGGGCGGCCAGTGAGCATCTATACGACTTCCGGGAACGAAGATTTCCGAGAAGCACCTCCCGATAAATCGGAAACGATGGCCGGTCAAACCGGCGCGAAACTTCTGATAAAGTCGGAACCGCCGGAAAGAGAAACGCGGAAGCGGGAATCTGGAAAGCACCGAGGAAATCGGGTCGGAAAGATCTGATAAAGTCGGAAACGCAAGACCGAAGGGAAGCGCCCGGAGGAAAGCCCGAGAGGGTGAGTACAAAGGAAGCGTCCGTTCCTTGAGAACTCAACAGCGTG
>NZ_JBIWFW010000008.1:0-505285 GCF_044763235.1 Streptomyces sp. NPDC096152
GGTTACATTTCGAACCCGGAAGCTAAGCCTCACAGCGCCGATGGTACTGCAGGGGGGACCCTGTGGGAGAGTAGGACGCCGCCGAACAATTTTTGAAGGACCCCTGGTCACCAGCGTTCAGCTGGGACCAGGGGTCCTTTTCTTTTTTCCACTGCGCGTCGGGTACCCGACTGCGCGAGAATGACTTGCGGTACAGCAGACAGGAGTCACCGATGTCCACCAACTCTCCCGACGAGCGTCCGGAGCGCGAGCAGCGCCGCCGGGACGAGGGTGACCGCGGTGACCGTGGCGGCTACCGCGGGGGCCCACGTCGCGGCAACGAGCGTGCCGGCTACGGCCGTCGAGACGACGACCGCGGCGGTTACGGCCGTCGAGACGACCGAGGTGACCGCGGCGACCGCGGCGGTGACCGCGGCGGCTACGGCCGTCGTGACGACCGCCGTGAGGGTGACCGGGGCGGATACGGCCGTCGTGACGACCGTCCTGCCGGTCCGCGCCGTGACGACCGTGACGACCGGAGCGGATACGGCCGTCGCGATGACCGTCCTGCCGGTCCGCGCCGTGACGACCGGAGCGGATACGGCCGTCGCGACGACCGGCCTGCAGGCCCGCGCCGTGACGACCGTGACGACCGGGGCGGATACGGCCGTCGCGACGACCGGCCTGCAGGCCCGCGTCGTGATGACCGTCCCGCCGGCCCGCGCCGCGACGACCGTGACCGGGACCGTGGGTTCCGCCGCGACGGAGACCGTCCTTCCTACCGTCGCGACGACCGCCGTGACGACAGCCGCGATGACCGCCGCGATGACCGCCGCGATGACCGCCGCGATGACCGCCGTGACGACAGGCGCGATGACCGCCGTGGCTTCCGCCGTGATGACGACCGTGGCGGTTTCCGCCGCGACGACCGTGACCGGGACCGCGGTTTCCGCCGCGACGACCGGAGCGACCGGACCGACCGGCCCGAGCGCGGTGGCTTCCGTGGCCGTGACGACCGCGGTGACCGCAGCGGGTACGGACACCGTGACGACCGGCGCGATGACCGGCGCGACGGTGACCGGGGCAGCTACGGCCGCCGCGATGACGACAGGGGCGGCTACGTCGGCCGCCGCGATGACGACCGCGGTGGTTACGGCCGTCGCGACGACCGGGGCGACCGCGGTGACCGCGGCGGCGATCGTGGCGGTGACCGTGGCGGCTTCCGCGGGCGCGACGACCGCGGTGGGCGTGGGCCCCGTCGGGACGACCGCGGCGGACGCCCCGGTGGCTTCCGTGGCCGTGACGACCGCCCCGGTGGCTTCCGTGGCCGTGACGACCGGCGTGGTGACGACCGGCGCGGTGGTGGCCGGTTCCGTGACGAGCGGGACCGGGACCGGGAGCCCATCAAGCGGCTGCCGATCCCCGAGGACGTCACCGGCGACGAGATCGACAAGGACGTGCGTCAGGAGCTGCAGAGCCTGCCCAAGACGCTCGCGGAGGACGTCGCACGGAACCTGGTGATGGCGGGCCGGCTCATCGACGAGGATCCCGAGGGTGCCTACGGCTACGCCAAGGTCGCTCTCCGGCTGGCCTCCCGTGTCGCCGCCGTACGCGAGGCGGCCGGGTTCGCCGCCTACGCGAACCAGAAGTACGAGGAGGCGCTCGGCGAGTTCCGTACCGCGCGGCGGATGACGGGCAACGTCGAGCTGTGGCCGGTCATGGCCGACTGCGAGCGCGGTCGCGGGCGGCCGGAGAAGGCGCTGGAGATGGCCGGCGCCCCGGAGGTGCACAAGCTCGACAAGGCCGGGCAGGTCGAGATGCGGCTCGTGGCGGCGGGTGCCCGGCGTGACATGGGCCAGCTCGACGCGGCGATCGTGACGCTGCAGAGCCCGGAGCTGGCCTCGAACTCGGTCCAGCCGTGGACGGCGCGACTGCGGTACGCCTACGCCGACGCCCTGCTCGCGGCCGGCCGTCAGGGCGAGGCGCGCGAGTGGTTCGCGAAGGCCGTCGAGGCCGACCGGGACGGCAGCACCGACGCCTCCGACCGGCTTGCCGAGCTGGACGGCGTGGAGTTCGTCGACGCGCTCGACGAGAACGAGAGCGAGAACGAGCGCGGGAACGAGAACGAGCGCGGCTCCGAGGCCACGCCCGCGACCGCCGCCGACGAGGACAGGGACAAGGACAAGGGCACGGACTGACGTCCGGTGCTGACGCCGGGTCGGTGAGACGAGGAAGGGCGGGCTCCCGCGGGCCCGCCCTTCCTTCTTCGTTCCGGGTCCGCGCGTGCTTCGGCTGCGCTCAGACGTCGAGCGCCCGCAATACCAGCCCCGAGGCCGGCTTGGGGCCGAACGACGTGGACTTCCGGGGCATGGTGACGCCCTGCCGGGCCAGGTCGCGCACGACCTCCTCGTGGACGGGGTGCAGCAGGACCGCCGTACCGCCGTCGCGTTCGGCCTTCTCCACGGTGGCGACCGTGTCGTGGATGTAGGCGATGTGCGCCGGGGAGTCCTCCGGGATTCCCCAGACGTGTTCGAGGAGGGTGGCGTGCAGGACCGTCGCGTCCAGGGTGCGCCAGGCGGCGGGGCGGTCGGCGGGCACCGTCCGGGCCAGCAGGTCCGGGTCGGGGCGGTCCACCAGGTGGAAGGCGCCGTCCCCGGCGAGCAGGAAGGCGTTGCCCGCGCAGGCCGCGTCCGCGAGTGCCTCCAGCGCCTGCGCCAGCGGCACCTCCAGGTGCCGCACGCGGAACAGGCCCTCCAGCGCCGACAGCGCGTCGGCGACCGGCAGGTTGTGCAGCAGGCGGTGGATGGCGCGGACCCGGAGCGGGTAGCGCGCGGTGTCGACGAGGAGGACCAGACCGTAGTCCCAGGGGCTGGGGGAGGGGTGCTCCGCGCGGAGACGGCAGTAGGTGGCCCAGCGGTGGTGTCCGTCGGCGATCAGGGCCTGGTGCCCCGCCAGGTCCTCCCGCACGGCGGCCACGTCGGCGGGGTCGGTGACGGCCCACAGGCGGTGGCAGAACCCGTCCTCGGTGGTCGTCGACAGCAGCGGGGGCCGTTCGGCGGTGCGCTCGACGAGCAGGGAGGCGAAGGCGGTGGAGTCGTGGCCGCGGTACGTCAGCAGCAGCGGCTCCAGGTTCGCGGACGTCGCACGCATCAGCGCCGCGCGGTCCGCGACGACGTGCGGCATGACGTCCTCGTGGGGCAGGACGACGCCCTCCTCCGGGTCCGACACGCGCAGTGCGCCGATCAGGCCGCGCTGCAGCATCCCGTCGCCGTCGCGCTGCTCGTAGACGTACAGGCCCGGTTCTGAGTCGGCGGTGAGGACGCCCTCGGACAGCCAGCGGCGCAGGGTCTCCGCCGCCTGCTTGTTGCGGGCACTGGGCGTCTCGGCCTGGGGCAGGATCAGGCGGACGATGTTGTAGGGGTCCGCGGACTCGAGGTGGTGCAGGCCGTCCGGGCGTACGACGACGTCGTACGGTGGGGACGTCACGGCGGCCAGACTGCCGACCCGGTCGGGGTCGTAGCGAAGGCCTCGGAACGGGGTGATGTCGAGGCCGCGGCCCGCCGTCGCCTGCGAAGGACCTGCTGTGTTCATCCCGGCATCGTACGTGGGCCGGCGGTGTGCGCGATGATCGGGGGAAACCGGCGACACGAGGAGCGATGCGGAATGAGCCAGGGCGTCAGGACGAGGCCCGAGGGCAGTGAGCAGGCCCTGAGCGAGGCGTACGACACGGCCCTGCTCGACCTGGACGGCGTGGTCTACGCGGGCGGGGAGGCGATCGCGCACGCCGTCGAGTCGCTCGGCACCGCCCGGACGGGCGGCATGCATCTGGCCTACGTCACCAACAACGCCCTGCGCACCCCGGACGCCGTGGCCGCGCACCTCACCGAGCTGGGGATACCGGCCGCGGGATCCGACGTCGTCACCTCCGCCCAGGCGGTGGCCCGGCTGATCGCCGAGCAGGTGCCGGCGGGGGCGCGGGTGCTGGTGGTCGGCGGGGAGGGGCTGCGGGTGGCGCTGCGCGAGCGCGGGCTGGAGCCGGTCGAGTCGGCCGACGACGATCCGGCGGCGGTGGTGCAGGGGTACGGCGGCCCCGAGCTGGCGTGGGGGCGTTTCGCCGAGGCCTGCTACGCCGTCGCGCGCGGAGTGCCGTGGTTCGCGTCCAACACCGACCTGACGATCCCCGGCGCGCGCGGGATCGCCCCCGGCAACGGCGCGGCGGTGGAGGTCGTACGGATCGCCACCGGCGCCGAGCCGCAGGTGGCGGGCAAGCCGCTGCCGCCGATGCACCGCGAGACGGTCCTGCGGACCGGCGCGCGGCGGCCCCTGGTGGTCGGGGACCGGCTGGACACGGACATCGAGGGCGCGTTCAACGGCGATGTCGACTCGCTGCTGGTGCTGACCGGCGTGACCGACGGGGCGCGGCTGCTCGCCGCGCGGCCGGAGCACCGGCCCACGTACGTCGACGCCGATCTGCGGGGGCTGCTCACCGGGCAGCCGGACGTCACCCTGGCGGGTGACGGTTTCCGGTGCGGCGGGTGGACGGCGACGGCGGGCGCGGAGCGGCTGGAGCTGGACGGCGAGGGCCAGTCGCTGGACGGCCTGCGCGCGCTGTGCGCGGCGGCGTGGACGGCGGCCGGGGACGGCGCGTGCGCGCTGGACGCGGCGAAGGCGCTGGCGCGACTGGGGGTGTGAGACGTCCGGCCGGACGCGCCGTCGAGGGATTGGAGAGGGTAGGCTAACCTAACCTCGTGTTGGTCGACAGTCCTCCCCGAGAGCGCGCGCCGGCGGCCGCGGCGCCCCCGGCCCGCCGCGCGGTACGAGCCGCCGGGCTCCTGGTCTCCGCCGCGGTCCTGGCGCTCGTCGCGCTGGCGAGCATCGCGATCGGCGCCAAGGACCTCTCCCTGGCCCAGGTCTGGCACGGGCTGTTCCAGGACTCGGGGAGGTACGGCGACGTCGTGGTCGGCGAGCGGCTGTCCCGGACCGTTCTCGGTGTGCTCGCCGGGGCCGCGCTCGGTCTCTCGGGGGCCGTGCTGCAGGCGCTGACCCGCAATCCGCTGGCCGACCCGGGACTGCTCGGCATCAACGCGGGCGCGTCGGCCGCCGTCGTCACCGCCCTCACATACCTCGGCGTCACCAGCCTGAGCGGGTACGTCTGGTTCGCCTTCCTCGGCGCGGCCGCCGTGGGCGCGCTGGTGTGGTTCCTCGGCGGCAGCCGGGGCGCCACACCGGTACGGCTCGCCCTCGCCGGCACCGCGATCAGCGCCGCGCTCTACGGCTATCTGCAGGCCGTGATGATCACGGACGGGGCCGCGCTCGGCAGGATGCGCTTCTGGACCGTGGGCTCACTGGCCTCCGCGGACACCGGCACCCTCACCCAGGTGCTGCCGTTCCTCGCGGCCGGCACGGTCCTCGCCCTGCTGCTCGCCCGGCCGCTCAACGCCCTGGCGATGGGCGACGACACCGCCCGCGCCCTCGGCGCCCGGCCGCACCGCACCCGGGCGCTGGCGATGCTCGCCGCGACCGTGCTGTGCGGAGCGGCGACCGCCGCGTGCGGGCCGATCGTCTTCGTCGGGCTGATGGTCCCGCACGCCGTGCGCTCCTTCACCGGCCCCGACCTGCGCTGGATCCTGCCGTACGCCGCGCTCCTGGCGCCCGTGCTGCTGCTCGGCGCAGACGTCGTCGGGCGGATCGCCGCCCGGCCCGCCGAGCTCCAGGTCGGGGTCGTCACCGCGATCATCGGGGGCCCGGTGTTCATCCTGCTGGTACGGCGGCGCAGGACGGCGCGGCTGTGAGGAGCACTCCCGCCGGCCGAACCGGCCGCGCCACCCGTGACCCGCGTGCCGCCCGCGGCCACGACACCCGGGGTCCGCTCGCCGCCCGCACCCGCGTAGCCCGCGGCCCGCGCGTCATCCGCACCCCGGGCGGCCTGTCCTTCCGCCTCGACGTCCGGGCCTGCGCCGTCGTCGTCCTGCTGGCGCTCGCCGCCCTGGCCGCCGGTGTGGCCCTGATCGGCACCGGCGACTTCCCGATCCCGGCCGCGGACGTGCTCAGGACGCTGCTCGGCCACGGCACTCCGGGCCAGGAGTTCGTCGTCCGCGAACTGCGGCTGCCGCGCGTCCTCGTCGGGCTGCTGGTGGGTGCCTGCCTCGGGCTCGGCGGTGCCCTGTTCCAGTCCGTCTCCCGCAATCCGCTGGGCAGCCCGGACGTGCTCGGGCTCTCGCAGGGTGCGACCGCCGGCGCGCTGACCGTGATCGTCCTGTTCTCGGGCGACGCCACCGCGGTCAGCCTCGGCGCGCTGGCCGGTGGTCTGGCGACCGGACTCGCCCTCTATCTGCTCGCCCGGAAACGGGGCGTGCACGGATACCGGCTGGTCCTGGTCGGCATCGGCGCCGGCGCCGTGGTCACGGCGGTCAACGGCTACCTGATCACCAAGGCCGACTTCGTGGACGCGGCACGCGCGGTGGTGTGGATGACCGGCTCCCTGGACGGCCGCGACTGGAGCCAGGTCGGGCCGCTGCTCGCGCTGTGCGCCCTGCTCCTGCCGCTGGTCCTGGCCCACGCACCCGGACTGCGGATGACGGAGATGGGCGACGACGTGGCGTACGCCCTCGGGGTGCGCGTCGAGCGCGTACGGCTGCTGCTGCTCGGCTCCGCCGTGCTGCTCACCTCCGCCGCCACCGCCGCCGCCGGTCCCGTCGGCTTCGTCGCTCTGACCGCACCCCAGCTCGCCCGCCGGCTGACCCGCTCCCCGGGCCCGAACCTCCTGGCCTCCCTCTGCATGGGCGCCGCCCTGCTGGTCACCGCGGACTGGGCCGCGCAGCGCGCCTTCGGCGTCGACCGGCTGCCCGTCGGCGTCGTCACCGGCGTGCTCGGTGGGGCGTACCTGCTGGTGCTGCTGGTCACCGAGCGCCGAGCGGGCCGGATATGAGCGCCTCACCCCCCGACGATTTCGCCCCCGGAGGAGCCCCGTGAACCGCCTGTCCGCCGACGACGTCACCCTCGCCTACGACCAGCGCGTCATCGCCGAACGGCTGTCGGTGGAGATTCCCGACCACTCCTTCACGGTGATCGTCGGCCCGAACGCGTGCGGCAAGTCCACCCTGCTGCGGGCGCTGTCGCGGATGCTCAGGCCGCGGGCGGGCCGGGTCCTGCTCGACGGGCAGGCCATACAGTCGCTGCCGGCCAGGAAGGTCGCCCGCACGCTGGGTCTGCTGCCGCAGTCCTCGATCGCGCCCGACGGCATCACCGTGGGCGACCTGGTGGGCCGCGGCCGCTATCCGCACCAGGGCGTCCTGCGGCAGTGGTCCGCCGAGGACGAGCGGGTCGTGCGGGAGTCGATGGAGCGGACCGGGGTCGCCGGGCTCGCCGATCGACATGTCGACGAGCTGTCGGGCGGTCAGCGGCAGCGGGTGTGGATCGCCATGGCGCTCGCGCAGCAGACGCCGCTGCTGCTGCTGGACGAGCCGACGACGTATCTGGACATCCAGCACCAGATCGACGTGCTCGACCTGTGCGCCGAGCTGCACGAGGAGCAGGGGCGCACCCTGGTCGCCGTGCTGCACGACCTCAACCACGCCGCCCGCTACGCCACCCACCTCGTCGCCCTGCGGGCCGGGAAGGTGGTCGCCGCGGGCGCGCCGGAGGACATCGTCACGGCCGAGCTGGTGGAGGAGGTCTTCGGGCTGCGCTGCCGGGTCGTCGACGACCCGGAGACGGGGACCCCGCTGGTCGTGCCGGCGGCGCGTGCGGCACGCGCGCGCGTGGCGGTCGGCGAGGCCCCCTGAACCGGGCGGCTACAGCAGCTTCCTGAGCCGGAACAGGTCGAACAGGCTCGCCTCCAGCCGCACCCGGCCCGAGCCCCAGGCCCTGGCGAAGTGGAGTTCGCCGTCGACCAGCGCCACCAGGTCGTCGCCGGTCATGGCGAGCCTGATCTGGGCGCTCTCGGCCGGCGGCCCGGTCAGCGTGTGGCGCACCTCTATCCGGCCCCCGGTGAGGAGACCCACGAAGGTGACGCCCAGGTCGGTGATCATGCAGCTCACGGAGCGGTCCATGGCCGCGGCGGCGCGAACGTCGCCCTCGGCGCCCCGCATGGTGTCCGAGAGCTTCTCCAGTGCCGTGCGGCACTCCTCGATCGTGGCCATCGCGACCGACGGTACCGCAGCGCTTCGGGGTAGCGTCGGGGCATGAGCGACTCCGCCTCCGCCTCCGCCCCAGCGGTCGAATCCGGGTACGACGACACCGCCGAGCCCGCCGGGTACGAGGACGCCCCCGCGTACGGCGCCGAGGACACCGCCGCGCCCGAGGACACCGCCGCGCCCGGGGACGAGGACGACCCCGCCGCCCCGGCCCCGCTGAACGTGCCGCGCTCCCCCACCGGCGACGCCGGCGTCGACGCGGTCCTGGAGCGGCTCGGCGACGCCGACCACCTCGCCACGGACGGCCATGTCGAGGTGTACGAGGATGTACACCGGGGTTTGCGCGACGCGCTCACCGCGCTCGACACCCGCCCGGGACCCCCGGCGCCCCCGGCGCCCGCACGACCTTTCGACAACAGGAGCTGAACCGAACGTGGCAGGAGTCG
This sequence comes from Streptomyces sp. NPDC096152, assembly GCF_044763235.1. Taxonomy (NCBI): domain Bacteria; kingdom Bacillati; phylum Actinomycetota; class Actinomycetes; order Kitasatosporales; family Streptomycetaceae; genus Streptomyces; species Streptomyces sp. NPDC096152. The sequence continues at coordinate 8,561 of NZ_JBIWFW010000008.1, forward strand.
CACGCCGCCGTCTCGACGCGGAGCTGGTCCGCCGCAAGCTCGCGCGCTCGCGCGAGCACGCCAGCCAGCTGATCGTCGCCGGCCGGGTCACCGTCGGCAAGACCGTCGCGACCAAGCCCGCCACCCAGGTGGAGACCGCCGCCGCCATCGTCGTGGCGTCCGACGGCAGCGACCCCGACTACGTCTCCCGGGGCGGCCACAAACTGGCCGGCGCCCTGGCGGCCTTCGTCCCGCGGGGGCTGGTGGTGGAGGGGCGGCGCGCGCTGGACGCCGGCGCGTCCACCGGGGGCTTCACCGACGTCCTGCTGCGGGCGGGCGCCGCGCACGTCGTCGCCGTCGACGTCGGATACGGACAACTCGCCTGGTCTCTGCAGAGCGATGAACGCGTGACCGTCAAGGACCGTACGAACGTACGCGAGTTGACGCTCGAAGCGATCGATGGGGAGCCTGTGGATCTTGTCGTGGGGGACCTTTCCTTCATCCCGCTCGGCCTGGTGCTGCCCGCCCTGGTGCGGTGCGTGAAGCCGGACGCCGACCTCGTGATGATGGTCAAGCCCCAGTTCGAGGTGGGGAAGGAACGGCTGGGGAGCGGGGGTGTCGTGCGCAGTCCGGAGCTGCGCGCGGAGGCCGTGCGCGGGGTGGCCGCGAAGGCCCGGGAACTGGGGCTCGGGGTACGGGGCGTCACCGCCAGCCCGCTGCCCGGCCCCTCCGGAAACGTCGAGTATTTTCTGTGGCTGCGGGCCGGTGCACCGGAACTGGACCCGGCCGATGTTGACCGTGCAGTGGCGGAGGGGCCGCGTTGACACAGACCCAAGCTCGAACCGTATTCCTGCTGGCCCACACCGGGCGGCCGGCGGCCATCCGCAGCGCCGAGCTCGTGGTCAAGGGGCTGCTGCGGTGCGGCATCGGCGTGCGCGTGCTGGAGGCGGAGGCGCTCGACCTGCCGCTGCCGGACGAGGTGGAGCTGGTCAAGGAGGCCACCCCGCAGTGCCTCGACGGGTGTGAACTGCTCATCGTGCTCGGCGGCGACGGCACGCTGCTGCGCGGGGCGGAGTTCGCCCGCGCGTCCGGGGTGCCGATGCTCGGCGTGAACCTCGGCCGGGTCGGGTTCCTCGCCGAGGCCGAGCGGGACGATTTGGACAAGGTCGTCGACCGGGTGGTCAGCCGGGCCTACGAGGTCGAGGAGCGCATGACCGTCGACGTGGTCGTGCACCGCAACGGGGACATCGTGCACACCGACTGGGCGCTGAACGAGGCCGCGGTGCAGAAGGTGTCCGCCGAGCGGATGCTCGAGGTGGTGCTGGAGATCGACGGGCGGCCGGTGACGGCGTTCGGGTGCGACGGGATCGTGTGCGCCACGCCCACCGGGTCGACCGCGTACGCCTTCTCCGCCGGGGGGCCGGTGGTGTGGCCCGAGGTGGAGGCGCTGCTCATGGTGCCGATCAGCGCGCACGCGCTGTTCGCCAAGCCGCTGGTGACCTCTCCCGACTCGGTGCTGGCCGTCGAGGTGCTGCCGCATGTGCCGCCGGGGGTGCTGTGGTGCGACGGGCGGCGGACGGTGGAACTGCCGCCGGGAGCGCGAGTCGAGGTGCGGCGGGGGGCCGTTCCGGTGCGGCTCGCCCGGCTGCACCACGCCTCGTTCACGGACCGGCTTGTGGCGAAGTTCGCGCTGCCGGTGACCGGGTGGCGAGGGGCTCCGCACTGAGGCGCCGTTGCCTCTCTGCGACTTGATCCGCCGGACAGGCCCCAGGTGCGCGCCCCGGCGCGGCTCCCGCGCGCCCCGCGTCGGCGGGGAGCACCGCATCCGCGGCTCGCCCGAAACGGAGACGACCGGATCACCCCGGCGGAGGCGGGGACGCACTGGTGAACGACCGGCCCGGTCGGCGGTGACGGTCCGTGGCTTACCCGGACGGGTGGGGCGCGTCGCGCGACACGAGCGAAACCTCGTATGGTCGGGGTCGTGTTGGAGGAGATGCGGATACGGTCGCTCGGAGTCATCGACGACGCGGTCGTCGAGCTGTCGCCGGGGTTCACTGCGGTCACGGGCGAGACGGGCGCGGGCAAGACCATGGTGGTCACCAGCCTGGGGCTGCTGCTGGGCGGGCGCGCGGACCCGGCGCTCGTCCGGATCGGCGCCGAGAAGGCGGTCGTGGAGGGACGGGTCGCCGTACCCGCGGGCGCCGCGGCCGTCGTACGCGCCGAGGAGGCCGGGGCGGAGCTCGACGACGGAGCGCTGCTGATCAGCCGTACCGTTTCCGCCGAGGGGCGCTCCCGGGCGCACCTGGGCGGCCGCAGCGTGCCCGTCGGGCTGCTCGGCGAACTCGCCGACGACCTGGTGGCCGTGCACGGGCAGACCGACCAGCAGGGGCTGCTGAAGCTGAACCGGCAGCGGCAGGCGCTCGACCGGTACGCCGGGGACGCGGTCGCCGGGCCGCTCGCCAAGTACGCCGAGGCCTACCGGCGGCTGCGGGCCGTCTCCGCCGAGCTGGAGGAGATCACCACACGCGCGCGTGAGCGGGTCCAGGAGGCCGACATGCTGCGCTACGGCCTCGACGAGATCGCCGCCGTCGAGCCGCGGGCCGGCGAGGACGGGGAACTGGCCGAGGAGGCGGAGCGGCTCGGGCACGCGGAGGCCCTCTCGTCCGCCGCGACGGCCGCGCACGCAGCGCTCGCGGGCAATCCGGAGGACCCCGAGGGCATCGACGCGGCGACCCTCGTCGCGGGTGCCCAGCGGGCCCTGGAGGCCGTGCGCGCGCACGATCCGGCGCTGGCCGCGCTCGCCGACCGGATCGGGGAGATCGGGATCCTGCTGGGCGACGTGGCCGGGGAACTGGCCGGGTACGCCGACGACCTGGACGCCGATCCGCTGCGGCTGTCCGCGGTGGAGGAGCGGCGGTCGGCACTGACCGCGCTGACCCGGAAGTACGGGGAGGACGTGAACGCCGTACTGGCCTGGGCCGAGCAGAGCGCCGCCCGGCTGACCGAGCTGGACGGCGACGACGAGCGGATCGGGGAGCTGACCGCCGAGCGGGACGCCCTGCGCACCGAACTGGGCGGGCTGGCACAGGCGTTGACGGACGCCCGGACGGAGGCCGCCGAACGGTTCGCCGCCGCCGTGACCGCCGAGCTGGCCTCGCTCGCGATGCCGCACGCGCGCGTGTCCTTCGCCCTCCGGCAGACCGAGGACCCCGAAGGCGTCGAGGTCGGCGGGCGCGCGGTCGCCTACGGGCCGTCGGGCGCCGACGAGGTCGAGCTGCTGCTCGCCCCGCACCCGGGGGCGCCGCCCCGGCCGATCGCCAAGGGCGCCTCGGGCGGCGAGCTGTCGCGCGTGATGCTGGCCGTCGAGGTGGTGTTCGCGGGGACGGACCCGGTGCCGACGTATCTCTTCGACGAGGTCGACGCGGGCGTCGGCGGCAAGGCCGCCGTGGAGATCGGGCGGCGGCTGGCCCGCCTGGCGAAGACCGCGCAGGTCGTCGTGGTGACGCACCTGCCGCAGGTCGCCGCCTTCGCCGACCGGCAGCTGCTGGTGGAGAAGACCGACGACGGTTCGGTGACCCGGTCCGGCGTGAAGGTGCTGGAGGGCGAGGACCGCATCCGGGAGCTGTCCCGGATGCTGGCGGGCCAGGAGGACTCGGAGACGGCCCGCGCCCACGCCGAGGAACTCCTGGCCACGGCCCGCGCGGATCTGTAGCCGGACCGGCGCGGGCGGACCTGCGGGGCCGGTGGCCGCGCATCCCGTCGGTGCGACAGGGGCGCCCAGGCCCCGCGTACGCCGACCGGTGATCCGCCGGACGTGGGGGGTCGGGGACCGTAGGGTGGCGGGATGATCCGTCCTGTCGCCGTGTCGTTCGTGCCGGCCGCCGGGCTCGCCCGGGCCGGGACCGCCGCCCTGCGTGCCACCGCGCCCGGCGGCCGGGAGCGCTGGGAGCGGAGGAACCACGCCGGCCGGGCCGTCGGCCTCTACGCGGGCCCCGCGACCGCGCTGGCCGCGGCGGTCGCCGCCGGGCGGGTGCGGCCGGCCGCCGCCTTCGCGGTCGCGGCCGCCGGCGCCTGCGGGGCCTACGACGACATCGCCGGGGCCGGCGACCCCCGGCGCGGCTTCCGCGCCCACCTCACGGCCCTGCGGCACGGCGAGCTCACCAGCGGAGCGGTCAAGCTCCTCGGCGTCTCCGCCGCCGGTCTCTGCGCGGGCGCGCTGCTGAAGGAGCGGCCGCTCGACAAGGTGCTCGCGGGCATCGTGATCGCCGGGGCCGCGCACGCCGTCAACCTCGTGGACGTGCGCCCCGGCCGCGCCGCCGCGGTGGTACTCGCGCTCGGAGCGCCCGGGCTGCTGCGCCGGGGCCCCGGCGCGCAGCTGGCCGCCGCCGCGACGGGCGCCGCCGCGGCCGTCCTGCCCGACGACCTGGGGGAGCGCGTGATGATCGGTGACGCGGGGGCGCACGCCCTGGGCGCGGCCGTCGGCACGGCCGCCGTCGTGTGCAACGGGCGCCCCGGGCTGGTCGCGCACGCCGCCGCGGTGGTGGCCGCGGCCGTCTTCGGCGACAAGGTGCGCGGGCTTGCCCGTTTCTGACAAGCTCGGTGCGTCCGGGCCATGCCTCACCCCTCGGAGGGTTCATCACCCGTGTGGGTGACGCATACCGGCCGGACGCCCGGTAACCCCTGCTCTTGCCGCACCCTGGCATTCCCGGAACACCCGTACGTGCTGGCATCCTTGGGGCGGAAAACCGGCACGCGAAGGTAACGCGCGGTACATCCTGACCGCGCGGCACCTTCTGTACGTTTCCTCGTGACCGTCCCACCCCGACCCAGGAGCCCCGGCCACGTGAGCCCCGTGAGCAGCCACGCACCGCACGGCCAGTCGCCGCTGCGCACCGTGCAGGTGCTCGGCGGAGGCAACGCCGGCAGCAGCGCGCACGTGCGGTCGCTGTCCGCGGGGCTGGTCGCCCGGGGCGTACGGGTCATCGTGTGCGCCCCCGACGAGACCGACCGCGCCTACGACTTCACCGGGGCCGGCGCCGCCCATGTCCCCGTGCCGCGCAGCAGCGACCCGGTGTCGGTGGCCGCGCTGCGCACGATCTGCTCGGACGCGGACCTGGTGCACGCGCACGGGCTGCACGCCTCGTTCCGAGCGGCGCTCGCGCTCAGCGGGCGCACCACCCCGCTCGTCGTCACCTGGCACAACCACACCCGCGCCGAGGGCCCCCGCGCCCAGCTCCTGCGCATGCTGGAGCGGCGGGTCGCCAAGGCCGCCACCGTCGTGCTCGGCACCACCTCGCAGCTCGTGGACCGGGCCCGCCGCAGAGGCGCGCGCGACGCGCGGCTCGCCGCGATCGCGGTACCCCGGCCGCGCGGCACCGCCGGGTACGAGGACCCCGAGCGTCCCCGGTCCAAGGTGCGCGCCGAACTCGGTTCCACCGGACGGCCGTTGCTCATCGCCGTCGCCGCCCTCGAACGGCACCGGGGCCACGAGCTCCTGCTGGACGCCGCCCACGGCTGGCGGGACCTCGATCCCGCGCCGCTGGTGGTGATCGCGGGGGAGGGGCCGCTGCGCGCGGTCCTGCAGCGCCGGATCGAGGACGAGGAACTGCCGGTCCGGCTCGTCGGACGGCGCGACGACGTGGGCGAACTGCTCGCCGCCGCCGACCTGGCGCTGCTGCCCAGGAGCGGGGAGTCACGCTCCGTCCTCGCGCAGGAGGCCCTGCACGCGGGCGTCCCGCTGGTCGCCGCGCGCACCGGCGGCATCCCCGAGATCGTCGGCGACGCGGCCGAACTGTTCCCGCATCAGGACGCCAAGGCGTTCGCCGCGGCCGTCGTACGGCTGCTCGGCGACCCCGGGCGATGCGAGGCGCTGCGGGAGCGGGGCACCCGGCAGGCGGCCACCTGGCCCACCGAGGACGAGACCGTCGCCCAAGTTCTCAGTGTGTACGACGAGTTGACGCAGCCCCGGCCGCTGATCTGAGGCGGCCCGGGCCCCGGTCCGGCGATCCGAGGCGCTCCGCCCACGCACGGGTCGGGGCCGCCGCACCGAGCGCTCCCCGGCCCCAACACCGCCTCCGCCGGCCCCAACGCCCCCTCAGCTAGGCCCCGCTGACCTGCGGCACGTGTCGGCGTGCCCGCAGGGCGAGGCTCAACGCCAGTACCGTCTGCGGGTCGTCGAGGTCCGTGCCCAGCAACTCCCCGATGCGGGCCAGGCGGTTGTAGAGGGTCTGCCGGTTGAGGTGCAGCTCGCGGGCCGTCTCCGCCTTGCGGCCCGCGTGCGCGAGGTACGTCTGGAGGGTGGGCAGCAGCGGCGGCCGGGACCGGTTGTCGTGGTCCCGGATCGGGCCGATGGCGCGGTCCACGAAGGCCGCCAGGTCAGGTTGGTCGCGCAGCCGCCACAGCAGCAGGTCGATGTCGAGGCGGCGGGCGTCGTACCAGGGCTGCTCCGGCAGTCCCAGCGCCGCCGTCGCCGTCTCGGCCGCGTGCCGCAGGCCCGCCGACGCGGCCGCCCAGCCGCCGGCCACCCCGACGACCACGACCGGGGGCTGCGCGCCGGGCCGCCGCATCCCGGCCCGCTCCACACCGGCCCGCAGCGCCGCCGCGACCCGGTCCGCGACCGTCGGCCGCTCCGGCTCCGCGCGCAGACCGACCAGCAGCAGGACGCGGCCCTCGACCGGCCGTACGCCCAGCAGCACCGGGACCCCCACCGAGGCGAGCTCCTCGGCGACCGCGCGCGCCAGCACCGCCCAGCCCCCGCCGGGCGCGAGGGCGTCACCGAGCCGCATGACCACGGGCAGCAGCGGGCTGCCGCCGGGCTTGAAGCCGAGGACGCGGGCCTGCGCCGGAGCGTCCTCCGCGGCGACCCGGCCCTCGGCGAGGTCGGTGAGGAAGTCGCCGCGGCCGCGGGCCGCCAGCTCCTCCTCCTGCCGGGCCTGCATCAGCACCACCGCCAGGATGCCCGCGGCCCGCTCGGCGGCCATGCGGTGCACCGGGCCGAGGGAGGAGCGGACCGGCAGCAGCACGAGGCGGGCGCGTACCGCGCCCGCCCCCGGGCCGCCGCCGGGCACGTCCACGAGGACCGATCCGGCCGGCGGCGGGACGTCCTTGTGCTGCCCGCGCAGCCCCTCCCACACCTGGAGCGGGTCGGCGCCCTCGGGGCCGGACCCGGCCGCGTACAGCAGCCGGCCGTCCGGGGTCTCCAGGAACACCGGGTTGCCGCCGAAGTCGGCGAGGATGCCGAGGACCTGCGGCACCCCGCCGCCGCCGAGCAGGGCCTCCGTGCAGCGCCGGTGCACCTCCTCGGCCCGCTGGAGCAGCGCGTAGTGGCCGTTGACGATCTCCGTGTGGATCTCCTCGGTGACCGTCACGAACGGCACCTCGCGGTGCAGCTGCACCAGCGGCAGACCGGCGGCGCGGGCCGTCTCGACCAGGGCGGCGGGCAGCCGGGCGAAACGGGGGCCGAGCTCCACGACGAGGGCCGCGATGCCGCGGTCGGCGAGCGTGCGGACGAAGGCGCGCTGGTCCGCGGGGCGGGTGCCGAGGCCGTAGCCCGTGGTCAGCAGGAGTTCGCCGCCCTTGAGGAGGGAGGCGATGTTGGGGACCTCGCCGGCGTGCACCCAGCGGACGGTGCGGTTCAGCCGGTCGGCGCCGGCCAGGACCTCCGGCAGGCCGCTGCGGAGGCCGGGCAGCTCGAGGGCGCGCTGGACCGTGATCCCGGCTCCCTCGGTGTCGAATCTGCGGTCCATGCAGCGGACGCTACCCCGGGGCGGCGGCGCCGGGACAGTTCGCCGTCCCCGGCGCCGACCTGCGGGAAGGTGTAGGTCGTGGCGCAGTCCCGTCTTCGTGGGCGCTTTCAGCCGCTGGCGTGCTGTCCCAGGGTGGCGCCTGGAGGAATCTCCAACCACGCTGTGCCCGTTGGCGGGTTCCGGTGAGCGTCTTCGCTCGTCACGACGTACCGGGGTTGTTCGATCAGGCCGTGGCGGCGAGGGTGCCTCAAGGTCGGCCCGGTGGATGTCGGACACGCGACGCGCGCCTGCAAGTTCGTGGCGAGCAGCTGCCTTCTGTCCGGGAACAGCTGCGGGGCCTGCCAGTAGCCACTCGGGGGTCGCGGGCGGCGACGGCACCCAGGCACGTGATCGGGCGCCCGGTGGCGAGCCGCCCTGGGCCGTGGCGGCGTGGGTTTAGATCGGCTGTTCCTCCATCCTTGCTCCTACCTGCCGGCCAGAGCTTCGGCCTCCATGCGGGCCCGCACCGCCTCCAGTGCAGCGTATTCCGCCTCCAGGATCGCGGAGCCGGCGTAGTCGATAGCGAACGACGCGTACCCCTCCGCATCATTCGCCTTGAGCTCGGCACGCTTCACGTCATGCTCGCCCTTGCGCTCCTGGAGATCCCTCTTGACCTTCGCTACGTGCTCCTGCCACTTGTTCTTTGCCTCTTCCAGTGACGCAGCGGCAGCGGCCTTCTGCTCGGCTCCCTCACGGCGGAGTTGCTCTGCCTGCTGTTCCGTCTCCCGCTGAACCTGTTCGATCGCGGCCGCCAGATGCTCCTGGTCCTTGGCGATGGCACTCTGCACCTGCTCTTGTGCGTGCTTCGACCAATCCGTCAGTTGGGTGATGCGGTCCGTCATCTGCGTCATGCTCCTACCCCTTCCGATTGCTCCAAAAGGAGGATTCTCATCAATTCGAACATGTCCGGCAGGGGGCTGCTACTCGCGTGGCAGCGCCATGGCAGCGGGCAGGTCAGGACAGTGCGGGACATGGCCGTAGTCGCCACGCCCCGGGGCGGCTCGTCACCGGGCGCCCGATCGGCGGGCTGAGCCTCCTGCAGCGCGATCCCACAAGCGCGGTCAGGTCGGCCATGCCGCGCCGTTGTGCGCCGCCGGTCTCGGTCACGCTGCGCCGCGGACATGCGCGGGGGCGTGGCAGAGGTTAGACAAGAAGGGTGATGGTCAATGGGCCGGAAGGTGTCGGCATTCCACCGGAACTGTCTGTTCTGTGTGGACCGTTGGCCTGTGGCCGGTCGGACACGCGCGCGCCTGTGCCGGATTCGTCGTCCCTGCGCACTCGTGAAGCGGGCCACGACGGCACGCTGGTGGCCGTCGTGTTCTCCCGCGGGCACGTGTCCGGTCTGGTCAGGCAGTCGGTTCGGGCGGGGCCCCCTTCGCTCGGTGCAGCCAAGGCCGCCCAGCGGGCTGTTGCGCCCCTTTGTCTCCTCTGTGACCGGCGATGACGCAGCCGGACCCCGGCCAGGAGCCGCAGCCGCCTGACAGGCCCCCGCCTTCCGGGGCGGAGGCCGCAGAAGCGGGGGCTTCCGCCCGGATGCCCCGGTGGCTGCCTCGTGCGATGGTGCTTGCCCTTGCGTTGGTGGCTTCCTTCCAGCTTGGCAGTTGGGCGTTCCACAGGCTTACTGGTCTGCTGGTCGGCATTCTGATCGCGTCTTTCCTGGCGCTTGGAATCGAGCCGCCGATCGGGCGGATGGTGGCGCGGGGGATGCGCCGGGGCCTGGCCGCCTTTCTGGTGTGTCTCGCCGTGGTCCTCGGGGTGGCGGGGTTCTTCGTGCTGTTCGGCTCGTTCCTGGCGGGCCAGATCAGCGGCATCGTCGAGCACTTCCCGGGGTACTTCGACTCCGTCATCGGCTGGATCAACCGGACGTTCCACACGGATTTGTCGCGGGCCGGCATCCAGGGCCGGCTGTTGCGCCCCGACTGGCTGCGTGCGTACGTACAGAAGAGCGCGGGCGGCGTGTTTGATTTTTCGGCTTCCGTGCTGGGCGGTCTGTTCCGGCTGCTGACGATCTTCCTGTTCGCGTTCTACTTCGCCGTGGACGGCCCCCGGCTGCGCCGCGCGCTGTGCTCGCTGCTGCCACCCGCCAAGCAGACCGAGGTGCTACGGGCCTGGGAGATCGCGGTCGACAAGACGAGCGGATACCTCTACTCCCGTGGGCTGATGGCCCTGATCTCCGCGGTCGCCCACTTCATCATGCTGACACTGCTGGGCGTGCCGTACGCCCTGGCGCTCGCCGTGTGGGTTGGCGTGGTGTCGCAGTTCATCCCGGTCATCGGCACCTATTTGGCCGCGGCCGTGCCCATCCTGGCCGCGTTCGCCGTCGACCCCTGGTACGCGGTGGTGGTGCTGGTCTTCGTCGTGGTCTATCAGCAGTTCGAGAACTACCTGATCCAGCCGAAACTCACGTCCAAGACCGTGGACATCCATCCGGCGGTGGCCTTCGGCTCCGTGATCGCGGGTACCGCGCTGCTCGGTGTGGCCGGCACGCTGATCGCCATTCCGGTGGTGGCCACTATGCAGACGTTCTTCAGTGCATATGTGAAGCGATACGACGTCGCGGATGATCTGGAGACACAGGACGGCCAGCGTTACCCGCCCGGGGACGGTCCGACGCTGCGGGTGCGGCTGCGTGGCTTGCTGCGCCGCCGTGGCCGGTCCTGAGCCGGCTTGCGAAAGCCTCCGCCAGATGAAACAGGGCCGGGGGTGAGTGACGATGGAGGTGTACCTGCCGACCGTGCTTTTCCCAGAAGGAGGCAGCGGCATGACTTATCCCTCCGATTCCTCGGGCACCGGCCCTCCGCGCGGCACCGAGCCACAAGACGCCCCCTTGACCGAAGGCCTGGGCGCCTTGGCGAACATGGGATGGCAGATCCTGCTCACCACGGGCCTGGCCACCATCGCCCTGGGCGTCGTGATCTTCGCCTGGCCGGAGGAGACGCTGCGGGTCGTCGGCGTACTCTTCGGCATCTACCTGCTGGCTACCGGCGTCTTCCAGCTGGCCGCCGCCTTCGGCACGCACGTCCCCCGGCATCTTCGGGTGCTGCACTTCCTCACGGGCGCGCTCTCCGTCCTGCTGGGGCTGATCTGCTTCCGGGGCACCGTGCAGTCGGTCTTTCTGCTCGCCCTGTGGATCGGCTTCAGCTGGCTGCTGCGCGGCATCATGGTGACGGCTGCGGCGGCCTCCGCCGAGGGCACTCCGGCACGCGGCTGGCAGCTGTTCTACGGGATCATCAGCACTCTGGCGGGCATCGTGCTGATCGTCTCGCCGTTCACCTCGATCGCCGCACTCACCCTGGCGGTGGCCATCATGGCCGTGGTCCTGGGGGCGGTCGAGGTGTTCCAGGCCATCAGGACGCGCGTCGAAGTCGGCCGCCTCGCTCCGGGCAGCACTACCACCGAGCGGCGGCCCCTGTTCCACCGCCCGCACCCCCAGCACTGATCACCGGGACCGGACCGGGCAGCCACGGACGAGCGGCGAAGCGGCACTCCGTGCAGCGGGCGGCCACCTCGGTCAGCGCCTGCACCACACGGTCAGGGTCCCGTCAGCCCCACGCTTTCATAAAGCCGGGATCTACAGCAGATGATCCGCGAAGGCGGAGCGGGCGGGCGGAGTGCAGCGCGCACGTCAAGCTCGGCCGACTCCGGTGAGCAAGGGATACGGGAGTCTGGCACTCAGGGATGTCCCCTCAGTGGCGCATCGCGCGCTCCGGCGGCATCCCCGGCCGGTCCTTCGGCAGCAGCAGACGCAGGGCACCCGGCCGGATACCGCACACGACGGGCAGAGGAAGCCGCACCGCTTCGCCGTCGACGCCCGCGTCAAGATGCCGCACCTCACCATGCAGCGTGATGCCGGGAGCAGACCAGATGACGGCTCCATCCCCCGCCGACCCGGCACCGTGCTTGTCCTGTCGCAGTTCGCCGCGCAGATGCCGCAGGAGATCCGGGGGAGCCAGCGCCCGGCGCTTGAGAACGATGACGCCCAGCTGTCCCGTGCTGAGGGAGAAGCGACGCCCCAGCCAACGCGGTGTGGCCAGGTGGTAAGGGTTATTGGAGATCAGCACCACCTGCGGGAACTCGACGGTTCCCCATGGTGTGTCCACGCGGGCCTCGACCCACTGCTTGCCCTTGGCATAGTCGGGTGCCACTGCGGCGAACGCGCGCGGCTTGTCCTCGCGGTACCCGGGCTCCAGCAGGGCGTCGGCGTACACGCCGAAAGAGACGTTGTTGATGAAGACACGCGAGCCGAGCACGCCCAGGTCCACTTGCGCGGGCTCACCGTCGACCAGAGCGTCCAGTGCCCGCCCTGGATCGCGCAGATCGAGGCCCAGGTCCCGGGCGAAGTGGTTGCGGGTGCCCGCCGGGACCACGACCAGCGACCGGCCCGTGTCGGCGGCCACCGCGGCGACTGCCGACACGGTGCCGTCACCGCCGGCGACCCCCAGCACCTGCGCCCCCTCCACCACGGCGTTCCTCGCGAGCGACGCCGCGTCCTCCCCCGTGCTGGTCGTCCGGACCTGGGCTCCCATGCCCTCGGCCCGCTGTGCCAGGCCGTAACGAGTCGTCTTGCCGCCGCCCGAGCGTGGATTCATCACGATCACCACCCGGGCGCGTGTCCGAGCGCCGGCCATCACCGCATCCACTCTCGGTGTTCAGGCGGTGACTTCGAATTGCCAGCCCACGTTCGCCAAGGTCGCCAGGCTTCCGCCGAGCAAGGGTCCTGAGGTGCGATGTCGTGCGGGGGCATGGTGCCGGTGCCTGCCGGGGTTGCGGAGGGGGATGTCATGCCGCCTCACTCTCCAGGTAGAGGGGTGGATCGGTTCCCCTCCATCGTCACTCCGCCCGGCCCCGTATCGCCTGGCGGGAGGTGGGCAACGGAGAGTTGCCGGGTCGGTGCCGTCGCCCTGGGCCGCTTCGGGCGATCTCTCTGCGATGCCGGCAGTGCCGGGAACTCCTCGCCCCAGCTTGCCGACGCCTCGGGCGGAGACTCCTCCAGCCCTCGTCCCTCTGGCTCACCCTCGGCTGCGTGAACGAGCCGGGGAGTGGTCGGCGGGCAAAGCCCCAGCTGCGGGGCAGTGGCACCTGGGACCCGGTCGGAGGTCGCGGTGCCGGGTGAATGAACGCGAACGAACGAGCCCCAGCGCTGGATCGCCCGTAGATTGGAAGTCCAGGCAGTCGCGCTCGCGGCCACGGAGAGCGCGTGATGACAGCGGACATCGATTTTACGGCGTTCTTCGACGCCACACCAAGCCCGTACCTGGTGCTGGATGCGGACCTGGTGATCCGCTACGTGAACCCGGCATGCCTGCGGACTGCAGGCCGGACCAAGGACGAGTTGATCGGGAAGTACTTCTTCGACGCCCTGCCGGAGAATCCCGGCGTCCGCGACGACGCGGAACGAAGCCTGAAAGCCTCCCTGCACCGGCTTCTGGACACCGGGAAGCCGGAAACCGCGGTGCTCCAGCGGTACGACGTTCCCGCCCCCGATCAGCAGGACGGGTTCGAGGAGCGATGGTGGTCCGTCATCCACACCCCCCTTTTGGGACCTGACGGCACGGTGAAGTGGATCATCCAACAGGTAACGGACGTCACGGCCTTCGTCCACTCACCCCGGGCACATCAGCTCAGCAAGGAGCCGACCGAGCTAACGGAAGGCATGGCAGCCGAGCTGTACGCGCGCGCCCGCGAGCTGCACCGGCTGAACCAGGAACTGCGCCAAGCCCACGCCCGCGAACAGCAGGTCGCCGTCACCCTGCAGGAAGCCATGCTCTCCGTCCCCGACCTGGAGCGGCACACCAACATCGCGGTGCGCTACCTGCCCGCGACCGCGTCACTGAACGTGTGCGGCGACTGGTACGACGTCGTCGACTTGCCACCCGACCGCTACGCCGTGGCGGTCGGAGACGTCGTCGGCCACGGCCTGCACGCCGCGGCCGTCATGGGCATGCTCCGTAGCGCCCTGAGCGCCGTCATCCGCGCCATCCCCAGCCCCGCCCAGGCCCTGGAAGTCCTCGGCCTCTATGCCCGCTCCGTGGACGGCGCCATGGCCGCCACCGCAGTCAAGGTACTCGTCGACACCCGCAGCAGACTGATCATCTACAGCAACGCCGGGCACCCACCGCCGATCCTGCTCCACACCGACGGAACCTACGACCTGCTGGACCAGGCCACCGACCCGCCACTCGGCACACGCGAGCACCATGTTCCCCGCCCCCAGGCTGGCCTCCCCTACACGCCGGGAGACATCCTCGTGCTGTACACCGACGGCCTCATCGAGCGCCGCGACGAGGACATCGACACCGGCCTGGCACGCCTGACCACAGCCCTGGCCCAAGACCAGACCCTGCCCCCTGACCTACTGGCCGACGCACTGCTGACCCGGCTCAACGTCGCAGAGGGCGTCTCCGACGACATCGCTCTCGTCATCATCCGCCTATGACCCCGCGCCTTCCCGACAGCTCCCGGAGAGGATCGAAGTCCGCGAACAGCAGCCGGCCCAGCTCCAGCCGCGACTCGTAGATCACGTGGTCGCCTACCGTCGCCGACCAGTACGTCCCGGAGTAGTGCTTCTGGCCCTTGTACCAGCGGAACGTTCGCCAAGGCTGCGCGTTCCGCAGGAGATCGAGTGAGATGGACGCCCACTCCAGATCCGCTGCCGTGTCGTATCCGACATGGCGACGACATCGCCGCGCGGAATACGACACGGGAAACGGGAACCTACAGAAGCTCAGCCCCCGTACGCCCCGCTCGCCGTCAGGCGCAGGGCCGTGTCGATCAGCGGGACGTGGCTGAAGGCCTGCGGGAAGTTCCCCACCTGGCGCTGGAGCCTCGGGTCCCACTCCTCGGCCAGCAGCCCGAGGTCGTTGCGCAGCGACAGCAGCTTCTCGAACAGCTTCCGGGCCTCCTCCACGCGGCCGATCATCGCCAGGTCGTCTGCCATCCAGAACGAGCAGGCCAGGAAGGCGCCCTCGTCGCCGGGCAGGCCGTCGACGCCCGTGTGCTCGCCGTCGGTGGGGTAGCGCAGGATGAAGCCGTCCGAGGTGGAGAGCTCGCGCTGGATCGCCTCGATGGTGCCGATCACGCGCTTGTCGTCCGGCGGCAGGAAACCCATCTGCGGGATGAGCAGCAGCGACGCGTCCAGCTCCCGGGAGCCGTAGGACTGCGTGAAGGTGTTGCGCTCCTTGTCGTACCCCTTCTCGCACACGTCCCGGTGGATGTCGTCGCGCAGTTCCTTCCACTGCTCCAGCGGGCCGTCGGCGTCGCCGGACTCGATCAGCTTGATCGTGCGGTCGACGGCGACCCAGGCCATCACCTTGGAGTGCACGAAGTGGCGGCGCGGGCCGCGCACCTCCCAGATGCCCTCGTCCGGCTCCTGCCAGTGCTTCTCCAGGTAGCGGATCAGCTTCAGCTGGAGCAGCGCGGCGTAGTCGTTGCGGGCCAGGCCGGTCATGTGCGCCAGGTGCAGGGCCTCGGTGACCTCGCCGTACACGTCGAGCTGGAGCTGGTGCGCGGCGCCGTTGCCCACCCGGACCGGCGCGGAGTTCTCGTAGCCGGGCAGCCAGTCCAGCTCCGCCTCGCCGAGCTCGCGCTCACCGGCGATGCCGTACATGATCTGCAGGTTCTCCGGGTCGCCGGCGACCGCCCGCAGCAGCCACTCGCGCCAGGCGCGGGCCTCCTCGCGGTAGCCGGTGCGCAGCAGCGAGGTCAGGGTGATCGCCGCGTCCCGCAGCCAGGTGTAGCGGTAGTCCCAGTTCCGTACGCCGCCGATGTCCTCCGGCAGGGAGGTGGTGGGCGCGGCGACGATGCCGCCCGTGGGTGCGTACGTCAGCGCCTTCAGCGTGATCAGGGAGCGGACCACCGCCTCGCGGTAGGGGCCGTGGTAGGTGCAGTGCCCGACCCACTCGCGCCAGAAGTCCTCCGTCGCCTCCAGCGACTGCTCCGGCTCCGGCAGCGGCGGCGCCTCCTTGTGCGAGGGCTGCCACGAGATGGTGAACGCGATCCGGTCACCGGGAGCGACAGTGAAGTCCGCGTACGTGGTCAGCGACTCGCCGTAGGTCTCCACCTCCGTGTCGAACCACACGGAGTCCGGGCCCGCGACCGCGACCGTGCGCTTGTCGTACCGGTGCACCCACGGCACGATCCGGCCGTAGGAGAACCGCATCCGCAGCGACGAGCGCATCGGCACCCGGCCGGTGACGCCCTCCACGATCCGGATGACCTGCGGGGCGCCGTCGCGCGGGGGCATGAAATCGGTCACGCGGACCGTGCCGCGCGGGGTGTCCCACTCCGACTCCAGGATCAGCGAGTCGCCGCGGTAGCTGCGCCGGGCCGCGGTGGGCGGCTCCTCGTCCGCCGCGTGGGCGGGGCCGAGACGCCAGAGGCCGTGTTCCTCCGTACCCAGCAGACCGGCGAAGATGGCGTGCGAGTCGAAGCGGGGCAGGCACAGCCAGTCGACCGTCCCGTCCCGGCAGACCAGGGCAGCGGTCTGCATGTCTCCGATGAGTGCGTAGTCTTCGATGCGCCCGGCCACGTGCAACTCCAGTCGAACGGCCACGTCACCCCGCATGGGGGCGGTCGCTAGTGCGGTCAAGGGGTCGTTGTAGTACGTCGTCGAGCGGTGAGGCAATCGGCCGCTCGCTTGTGGGACAAAGCGTCCATTGTTGCTCAACGAACTGACGAGCACACGTTGTGCCGGTGGTCACGGGCGGGGGGTGGTGCCGTGTAGCCGGCCGGGCTCGGCAGAGAGTGTCCGAGCAGGATACGACGCACGTAGTTGATGCGTGTGCCCCTCCGGGCAACGCGCATGCGCCGAAAGGGTGAGCCACGAGTGATAAACCCGTGACCGGTGCGCGCGCGTGTCGAGATGTGCGCGGAGCGTGGCCGGAAGTCATCCCTCTCCGGCGCTGATACCCTGGTAGCCCGTGGACCGGTGGGCTCGATCCCCCCGAACCGCAGCGACGGCGCCTCCGCCCGCCACCCGGGATTTCCGGGCCGGACCGCCGCACCGCATTCCGAACCGCGACCACGGGAGCCCCCTCTTGGCCATGCCGCCGAAATCCACGACGACCAAGCACATCTTCGTCACCGGGGGTGTCGCCTCCTCGCTCGGCAAGGGCCTCACCGCCTCCAGCCTGGGCATGCTGCTCAAGGCCCGCGGCCTGCGCGTCGTGATGCAGAAGCTCGACCCGTACCTGAACGTCGACCCGGGCACGATGAACCCCTTCCAGCACGGTGAGGTGTTCGTCACCAACGACGGAGCCGAGACCGACCTGGACATCGGCCACTACGAGCGCTTCCTCGACCGGGACCTGGACGGCTCCGCCAACGTCACCACCGGTCAGGTCTACTCGACCGTGATCGCCAAGGAGCGGCGCGGCGAGTACCTGGGCGACACCGTGCAGGTCATCCCGCACATCACCAACGAGATCAAGCACCGCATCCGCCGCATGGCGACGGACGAGGTCGACGTGGTGATCACCGAGGTCGGCGGCACGGTCGGCGACATCGAGTCGCTTCCGTTCCTGGAGACCGTCCGCCAGGTCCGGCACGAGGTCGGCCGCGACAACGTCTTCGTGGTCCACATCTCGCTGCTGCCCTACATCGGCCCCTCCGGCGAGCTGAAGACCAAGCCGACCCAGCACTCCGTCGCCGCCCTGCGCAACATCGGTATCCAGCCGGACGCGATCGTGCTGCGCTGCGACCGCGAGGTGCCCACCGCGATCAAGCGCAAGATCTCCCTGATGTGCGACGTGGACGAGGCCGCCGTCGTCGCCTGCCCGGACGCCCGCTCGATCTACGACATCCCGAAGGTCGTGCACTCCGAGGGCCTGGACGCCTACGTCGTGCGCAAGCTCGACCTGGCCTTCCGCGACGTGGACTGGACGACCTGGGACGACCTGCTCGACCGCGTCCACAACCCCGACCACGAGATCACCCTCGCCCTGGTCGGCAAGTACATCGACCTGCCCGACGCCTATCTGTCGGTCACCGAGGCGCTGCGCGCGGGCGGCTTCGCCAACAAGGCCCGAGTGAAGATCAAGTGGGTCACCTCGGACGACTGCAAGACCCCGGCCGGCGCCAAGGCGCAGCTCGCCGACGTCGACGGCATCTGCATCCCGGGCGGCTTCGGCGACCGCGGCGTGCTCGGCAAGGTCGGCGCCATCCGCTACGCCCGCGAGAACGGGATCCCACTGCTCGGCCTCTGCCTGGGCCTGCAGTGCATCGTGATCGAGGCCGCGCGCAACCTCGCCGGCATCTCCGACGCCAACTCCACCGAGTTCGACCCGGCCACCGGCCACCCGGTGATCTCCACCATGGCCGAGCAGCTCGACATCGTCGCCGGCGAGGGCGACATGGGCGGAACGATGCGCCTGGGCATGTACCCGGCCAAGCTGGCCGAGGGCTCGATCGTGCGCGAGGTGTACGACGACAAGGAGTACGTCGAGGAGCGCCACCGCCACCGCTACGAGGTGAACAACGCCTACCGCGCGGAGCTGGAGAAGAAGGCGGGCGTCGTCTTCTCCGGCACCTCGCCGGACGGCAAGCTCGTCGAGTACGTCGAGTACCCGCGCGACGTCCACCCGTACCTGGTCGCCACCCAGGCGCACCCCGAGCTGCGCTCGCGGCCGACCCGCCCGCACCCGCTGTTCGCGGGGCTGGTGAAGGCGGCCGTGCAGCGGCAGGACGCGATGCGCAAGAGCTCCGAGTAACACACCAGTTGTACGGTGACGGGGGTGCGTTCCCTCAACGGTGCGCACCCCCGTTTTCTTTTTGTACGTGCGGAAGGACAGGGCATGACGATCAAGGACATCCCCGAGGAGTGGGAGACCCGGGCCACGGAGACCCCGTTCACCGGGAACAAGACCTCGGTCCGTACCGACGAGGTGGTCATGTCCGACGGCACCGTGGTCACCCGCGACTACCAGGTCCACCCCGGCTCCGTGGCGATCCTGGCCCTGGACGACACCGGCCGCGTGGTGGTCATCCGCCAGTACCGCCACCCCGTACGGCAAAAGCTGTGGGAGATCCCGGCCGGCCTGCTCGACGTGCCCGGCGAGAACCCGCTCCACGCCGCCCAGCGCGAGCTCTACGAGGAGGCGCACGTCAAGGCCGAGGACTGGCGGGTGCTCACCGACCTGTACACCAGCCCCGGCGGCAGCGACGAGGCCGTGCGGATCTTCCTCGCCCGCGGGCTGTCCGAGGCCGAGGGCGCGAAGTTCGAGGCCGAGCACGAGGAGATCGACCTGGAGCTGGCCCGGGTGCCGGTCGAGGACCTCGTGCGGGGCGTGCTCGCCGGCGAGCTGCACAACACCTGCCTGGTCGCCGGCGTCCTCTCGCTCGTCGCGGCGCGGACCGGAGACGGGCTGGACGCGCTGCGTCCGGCGGAGGCGCCCTGGCCGGCCCGCCCCTTCGAGTCCTGAAACCGCGGCACTCCGCTTCCTGAAACCATCCCCCTCCGCTTCCTGAAAGCACCCCCTCCCGTTCCGGTGTGACCATCGCCTGATCCGATCGGGCGACCCCACCGCCGTGCTCCGCCGGGAAGGTCGCAGAGCGTGAACTAGGCTCTGAGGACGCCCGGACCGGAGTCCCGGCGGGC
Organism: Streptomyces sp. NPDC096152; assembly: GCF_044763235.1. Classification (NCBI taxonomy): domain Bacteria; kingdom Bacillati; phylum Actinomycetota; class Actinomycetes; order Kitasatosporales; family Streptomycetaceae; genus Streptomyces; species Streptomyces sp. NPDC096152. The sequence goes on from NZ_JBIWFW010000008.1 coordinate 27,917, forward strand.
TTGCGCGTGCGGTGGGACGGGAGTGTGGCCCGTGGCGGATCAGGCGGTGGAACCGAGCGGTGCGAACCTGTCCGGAAAGGGCCCGCTCCCCGCGGCCGGGGAACACCGATTCCTGGGCCGCGCACGGGAGTTGAAGGAGCTGCGCGCCGACATCGAGCGGGCCGGCCTGGACACCATCTCGGGCCGCAAGGCCCCCCGGGCGCGGATCCTCCTCATCGCGGGCAGGCCCGGCTCCGGCCGGACCGCGCTCGCCGAGGAACTCGTCCGGGAAGTCGCGGACCGTTACCCCGGCGGGGTGCTGCGCGCCCGGCTCACCGAGCCCGACGGCACGCCCGTGCCCGTCGAGCGCGCCGCCCGCGAACTGCTCGCCGCCCTCGGCCTGCCGACCCCGCCCGGCGCCACCGAGGACGACCTCGCCGAGACGTTCCGGGCCGCCCTCGCCGACCGCGCGGCCCTGCTCCTGCTGGACGACGCGCCCGGCGCCGAGCAGGTCGACGCGCTGCTTCCGGACAACGCGGACTGCCTGCTCGTCGCCGTCGCCCGGGGCCCGCTCACCGGCATCGCGGACGTGCGCCCCTGCACCCTCGGCGGCCTCGACACGAAGTCGTCGCTGGAGTTGCTGACCCGGCGCATCGACCCGGTCCGCGTCACCGTCGACCCGCGGTCCGCCGAAGGCCTGGTGGAGCTGCTCCAGGGGCAACCCGCCGCGCTCACCCTGGCGGGCGGCTGGCTGGCCGCCCACCCCCAGGCGGCCGTCGCCGACCTCGCCAAGCAGCTGCACGCCGACCCCGACGAGGGAACCCCGCTCGGCCGCGTCCTTCGGCTCGCGCACGCCTCCCTGCCGGCCGGTGCCGCGCGGATGCTGCGTCTGCTCGCCCTCGCCCCGGCCGGTGACGTCGACCCGCACACCGCCTCCGCGCTCGCCGGCTGCTCCCTCGACAGCGCGCGGGGCATCCTCGACGAGCTCGCCGGGGCGGGCCTGCTGCGGGCCGTGCCCGCGCCGCTGCCGCAGTACGAGGTCCCCGGCTGCCTGCATCCGCTGCTGCTGTCCCTGGCCCGGGCCCAGGACCGCCCCGCCGAGCTCCAACTGGCCCGCGCCCGGATGCTGGAGCGCACCGTACGGCTGCTGCAGACCTGCCGCGCGATCACCGAGACCGACAGCCCGGAGACCCGGGAGAAGCTGAAGGGCCTGCCGCCCGCGCTGCGCTTTCCCACCCCGCGGGCCGCCGAGGACTGGCTGCGGGCCCGGCGGCCCGCCCTGCTCGCCGCCGCCCGGCTCGCGGTGGCCGACGGGGAGCTGGACACCCTGGCCCGCCGGCTGATGTCCCAGCTCGTGCGGGCGATGGTCGCCCACTTCGGCACCCAGGCCGCCGCCGGTGACCTGTACGGCATCCACCGCCTCGTGCTGGACGTGGCCGAGCGGCGGCGGCTGCCCCGCGAGCGCGCCGCGGCCCTGCTGAACCTCGCCGACCTGGACGCCCGCACCGGCCGGACGGCTCAGGCGCTGGCCCGCTACCGGGCCGCGCTGGACGCCGGCCGGGAGGCGAACGATCCCTACGCGACCGGCCGCGCGATGGAATCCGTAGGCGGGGCCCACCAGGAGCTCGGCGATCACGACCGGGCCGCCGACTGGTTCGGCCGGGCCCTGTCCCAGCGCCTGGCCCGCGGCGAGCACGAGGAGGCCGCCCGGCTGTACGGCCGGATCGCCGGCGCGCACACCTACGCGGGCCGCTACGGCGAGGCCCTGCGCAACTGGCGCGCGGCGATCGCCGAGCACCGCAGGACCGGCGATGTGCCCGCGCACGCCAGGGCGTTGAGCGAGCTGGCCCGGGTCCAGGAGTACGCGGGGCGGCCCGCGGAGTCGCTGCGCACCTGTCAGGAGGCGGTCGAGTGGGCCCGGCGCGCCGACGACGTCCGGCTGCAGGCGGCGCTGCAGTTGCGGCTGGCCGACACCCTGGAGCGCCTCGGCGACCCGGTGGCCGCGAGCCTGCACCGCGGGGCCGCCGAGCGCATCCTGGGAGAGGAGGTCCAGGGGGCCGATGACGGCGGCACGGACGCCACATCGCCGGAACAGGATGCAGACGCCTGCGAAATCCGTATCGCTTCCGCTGAAGATTGATGCAATGAAAGGCTAGACAGCGAGAACGCCTTCATTAGACTGGCTCTGCCGCTCGTTCTCCTGCGGTGTCTCCTGGTATGCCCACGCATGCCGGGGTACGTCTTGTATTGCCCCACATTCCCTGAGTCAAGGACCGTGATCGACGTGAAGGTCGGCATCCCCCGCGAGGTCAAGAACAACGAGTTCCGGGTGGCCATCACCCCCGCCGGCGTGCACGAGCTGGTGCGCCACGGCCACCAGGTCGTCGTCGAGCGGAACGCCGGCGTCGGCTCCTCGATCCCGAACGAGGAGTACGTGGCGGCCGGTGCCCAGATCCTGGAGACCGCCGACGAGGTCTGGGCCTCCGCCGACCTGCTGCTGAAGGTCAAGGAGCCCATCGCGGAGGAGTACCACCGCCTCCGCAAGGACCAGATCCTCTTCACCTACCTGCACCTGGCCGCCTCCAAGGAGTGCACGGACGCCCTGCTGGAGTCCGGCACCACCGCGATCGCCTACGAGACCGTCGAGCTGGCGAACCGCGCGCTGCCGCTGCTCGCCCCGATGTCCGAGGTGGCGGGCCGGCTCGCCCCGCAGGTCGGCGCCTACCACCTGATGCGCGCCGCCGGCGGCCGGGGTGTGCTGCCGGGCGGCGTCCCGGGCGTGCCGGCCGGCAAGGCCGTCATCATCGGCGGCGGCGTCTCCGGCTGGAACGCCGCGCAGATCGCCATCGGCCTGGGCTTCCACGTCACCCTGCTCGACAAGGACATCAACAAGCTCAAGGAGGCGGACAAGATCTTCGGTACGAAGATCCAGACCGTCGTCTCCAACGCCTTCGAGCTGGAGAAGGCCTGCCTCGAGGCCGACCTCGTCGTCGGTGCCGTGCTCATCCCGGGTGCCAAGGCCCCGAAGCTGGTCACCAACGAGCTGGTGTCCCGGATGAAGGCGGGAAGTGTCCTTGTCGACATCGCGATCGACCAGGGCGGCTGCTTCGAGGACTCCCACCCGACCACGCACGCCGAGCCGACCTTCCGGGTCCACGAGTCGGTGTTCTACTGCGTCGCCAACATGCCCGGCGCGGTGCCCAACACCTCCACCTACGCGCTGACCAACGCCACGCTGCCGTACATCGTCGAACTGGCCAACCGCGGCTGGGTGGAGGCGCTGCGCCGGGACGCCGCGCTGGCCAAGGGCCTCAACACCCATGACGGCAAGGTCGTTTACCGGGAGGTCGCCGAGGCCCTCGGCCTGGAGCACGTGGAGCTGGAGACCCTCCTCGGCTGACCGGCCGCCACATCGACCGGTCAAGTCGGCGATCGGCAAAAGGCGATACGTCAACACCGGTCGTCAACACCGCGCACCCGGCCGGACCTTGCCCGACAAGGTCCGGCCGGGTGTGTGTATGGTCACTTCGCCGCACTCGGTCAACTCGCGCCGATCGCAACCAATCGACCGATTCACGCACCGGTGAAACCTGCCGTGCGACGGCCGTACGCCCTTGACAGAGGGATGTTTCATTGCCGACACATCGGGCCGGGTCCGGCGGATTGTGTTGCTGCGGACGCCCGACACGCCATAGAGTCGCCAATCGTCGGCATGGTGCCACGCTGACCTGTCTAGAAGTTTCCTGGTCACCAAGGAGGTAAGACGACTTGTGAATGAGTCGACATTTTCTCCCGGGGGTGGTCAACCAGGAATGCCCGCGCGGGGCCAGGGTCCCACGGGGCTCGAGGCTGTCGGCTCCGTCGCTGTGCGCACCTTCGCAGCCCACCAGGGTCACCGGAATCAGGGAGTGACCCTGCCAGGACACCAGAGCATGGATGGCCATCACGTGAACGCCAGGGCCGGCGACGGAAGTGGCGCGACCCACACCCACTTCGCCGACTACGACGAACTGCCCGAGGGGCACTTCTACGACCCCGACGCCGAGTACGAGCCCGATCCGGAGTACGCGGCCACACTCGCGCCCGACGCTGCCCGCCAGCGCCGTGAGCGCATCGGCCCGACCGGGCGCCCGCTGCCGTACTTCCCGATCCCGGGCCCGCTCACCGACCACGGCCCCGCCAAGATCATCGCGATGTGCAACCAGAAGGGCGGCGTCGGCAAGACCACGTCGACCATCAACCTGGGTGCCGCGCTCGCGGAGTACGGCCGCCGGGTGCTGCTCGTGGACTTCGACCCGCAGGGCGCGCTGTCGGTCGGTCTCGGCGTCAACCCGATGGAGCTCGACCTCACGGTCTACAACCTGCTCATGGAGCGGGGCATGTCCGCGGACGAGGTGCTGCTGAAGACCGCGGTCCCCAACATGGACCTGCTGCCCAGCAACATCGACCTGTCGGCGGCGGAGGTCCAGCTGGTCTCCGAGGTCGCGCGCGAGTCGACGCTCCAGCGCGCCCTCAAACCGCTGATGGACGACTACGACTTCATCGTGATCGACTGCCAGCCCTCGCTCGGCCTGCTCACCGTCAACGCGCTCACCGCCGCGCACAAGGTGATCGTGCCGCTCGAGTGCGAGTTCTTCGCCCTCCGCGGTGTCGCGCTGCTGACCGAGACCATCGAGAAGGTCCAGGAGCGCCTCAACCCGGAGCTGGAGCTCGACGGGATCCTCGCCACGATGTACGACTCGCGCACGGTGCACAGCCGCGAGGTGCTGGCGCGTGTCGTCGAGGCGTTCGACGACCACGTCTACCACACGGTCATCGGGCGCACGGTCCGCTTCCCGGAGACCACGGTCGCCGGTGAGCCGATCACCACCTATGCCTCCAACTCCGTCGGTGCCGCCGCCTATCGCCAGCTCGCCAGGGAGGTGCTCGCCCGGTGTCACGCCGAGTGAGTCTGCCGGGGGCCGACGAACTGTTCCGTACGACAGGGGGAATGGGACTCCAGTCGTCCGCACCCCGGCGCCAGGCCAACGGCGAGGCCCGGGTGCCCGCTCCCGCGGGGGAGGGCGACGCGGCGGCCGCGGCGGCGGAGGACGCGCCGCAGGCGGTGCCCGCGCAGGGCGGTGACGGCGAGGGCGCGGAGCACGTCGCCGCGGACGCCGAACCGGCCGACGCCGGCGAGTCCCGCAGCCGCGGTGCGGCCGCGGAGCGCTCCGAGCGTCGCCAGGGAGCGCAGGAAGGTTCTGCCGCCGAGCCGCAGCCCCGCAAGCGCGGCCGTGCGGCCGGGCGCCGCCCCAGCGGCCGGGAGCGGCACGACGAGAAGATCACCGTGTACGTCTCCGCCGAGGAACTCATGGACCTGGAACACGCCCGCCTGGTCCTGCGCGGCGAGCACGGGCTGGCCGTGGACCGCGGGCGCATCGTCCGCGAGGCGGTCGCCGTGGTGCTCGCGGATCTGGAGGCCCGGGGAGACGCCAGCATCCTCGTACGACGGCTGCGCGGGCGGTAGCGGTAGCCTGCGGAGGCCATGACCTCGCACGACGTTCCCGCCCCCGCGTCCGGCCCGCCCGCCGGCCGCCGGCGCGCGCTGGGACGGGGCCCGGGCGCGAGCGCCCCGCGGCCGGCGCCACCGGTCGAACCGGAACCACCGGCAGAACCGGCACCGGAGCCCGAGTCGGCACCGAAGCCCGAGCCGGCACCGGAGCCCGAAGCGGTCCCGGAGCCCTCACCGGCACCGGGCTACGAACAGGCCCGTGAGCCCGAACCGTCCCTCACGCCGACGCCGACGCTGACGTCGACCCGCACGCCCACGCCGACGCCCGCACCTGAGCCGGTGCGCGATCCGGAGCCGACGCCCCGCGCAGCGCAGGCGCCGTCGCCGGAGCCCTGGCCCCCGACGCAGCCCGACGCCGGGGACGGCGAACCGGGCGACGGCCAGGACGTCCAAGGCGGCCAAAGCGGCCGGGACGGCGATGACGGGGGCAGCGGTGACGACACCGTCTTCAAGGTCCGGCTGGCGAACTTCGAGGGCCCCTTCGACCTGCTCCTCCAGCTGATCGCGAAGCACAAGCTCGACGTCACCGAGGTCGCGCTGTCGAAGGTGACCGACGAGTTCATGACGTACATCCGAGCCATGGGGTCGGACTGGGACCTCGACGAGACGACCGAGTTCCTGGTCGTGGCGGCGACGCTGCTCGACCTGAAGGCGGCCCGGCTGCTGCCCGCCGCCGAGGTCGAGGACGAGGCGGACCTCGCGCTGCTCGAAGCACGGGACCTGCTGTTCGCGCGCCTGCTCCAGTACCGCGCGTACAAGCGGATCGCCGACATCTTCAGCGGCCGCCTCGACGCTGAGGCCCGCCGTTACCCCCGTACCGTCGGTCTGGAGCCCCACCACGCCGAGCTGCTGCCCGAGGTCGTGATCAGCACCGGCGCGGAGGGCTTCGCCAGGCTCGCGGTCAAGGCGATGCAGCCCAGGCCCAAGCCGCAGGTGTACGTCGACCACATCCACGCGCCGCTGGTGAGCGTGCAGGAGCAGGCCGGGATCGTCGTCGCGCGGCTGCGGGAGCTGGGCGAGGCCAGCTTCCGCGCGCTGGTGGAGGACACCGACGACACGCTGACGGTCGTGGCGCGCTTCCTGGCGCTGCTGGAGCTGTACCGCGAGAAGGCCGTCGCCCTCGACCAGGAGACGGCGCTCGGCGAGCTGCTCGTGCGCTGGACCGGCGGGGACGAGGCCAGCGCCTCGATGGTGACGGACGAGTTCGACCGGCCGCCCGAGCGGCCCGAGGAGACGAAGGGGCCCAAGGAGCCCGAGGAGGAGAAGGCGTGAGCGAGGAGACCACCGACGCACCGGCCGGGCCACCCACCGTCGCCGACCTCGACCTCAAGCCCGCCCTGGAGGCCGTCCTGATGGTCGTGGACGAGCCCGCGACCGAGGAGCTCCTGGCGAAGACGCTCCAGCGGTCCCGGCGGCAGGTCGCGGACGCCCTGCGGGAACTGGCCGACGAGTACACCGTGCAGGGCCGCGGCTTCGAGCTCCGGCTCGTCGCGGGCGGCTGGCGCTTCTACTCCCGGCCCGCGTACGCGGCGGCCGTCGAGGGCTTCGTCCTGGACGGCCAGCAGGCCCGGCTCACCCAGGCCGCGCTGGAGACCCTGGCGGTGGTGGCCTACCGTCAGCCCGTGAGCCGCAGCCGGGTCTCGGCCGTACGCGGAGTCAACTGTGACGGCGTGATGCGCACCCTGCTCCAGCGCGGTCTGGTCGCGGAGGCGGGCACGGAACCCGAAACAGGTGCGATCCTGTACACGACGACGAACTACTTCCTGGAGCGGATGGGCCTGCGCGGTCTGGACGAGCTCCCGGAGCTCGCGCCCTTCCTCCCGGAGGCGGAGGCGATCGAGGCCGAGACCCAGGAAGCCGTACCGTCGTTCGATCCGGATGCCCCGGACGCGGACGACGGTCCACCGAACACGACGACGACGGAATTCTGATGCGAAGCAGCGGCAAGAGCGGCGGGCGCGGTAACTACCGAGGTGCCGGCAACAGCAGGGACGACAAGCAGGGCCAGGGCCGCCCCCGCAAGCCCCGCCCCGAGGAGCGCCGCTACGACGTGGGCCCCGGCGCCACCAAGGACGGCCCCAAGGCGGGACGCGGTGGCGCGGCTCGCGGCGGCGCCAAGGGCGGCCCCAAGCAGCCCCAGTCCGGTGGCGGCCGCACCGCCCCGGCGCGTTCCCGGGAGTACGAGGCCCGCGCCGAGGAGCGCAACCGGGAGCGGTACGCCGGCAAGAAGGACGTCAAGCTGCCGAAGACCTTCCCGGGCGCCGAGCAGGAGGGCGAGCGGCTCCAGAAGGTGCTCGCGCGCGCGGGCTACGGCTCCCGGCGCGCCTGCGAGGAGCTGATCGAGCAGGCCAGGGTCGAGGTCAACGGCGAGATCGTCCTGGAGCAGGGCAAGCGGGTCGACCCGGAGAAGGACGAGGTCAAGGTCGACGGCCTGACGGTGGCGACGCAGTCGTACCAGTTCTTCGCGCTGAACAAGCCCGCCGGTGTCGTCTCGACGATGGAGGACCCGGAAGGCCGTCAGTGCCTCGGCGACTACGTCACCAACCGTGAGACGCGCCTCTTCCACGTCGGCCGGCTCGACACCGAGACCGAGGGCGTCATCCTGCTCACCAACCACGGCGAGCTGGCCCACCGGCTGACCCACCCCAAGTACGGCGTGAAGAAGACCTACATGGCGCACATCGTCGGTCCCATCCCGCGCGACCTGGGCAAGCGGCTGAAGGACGGCATCCAGCTGGAGGACGGCTACGCCCGCGCCGACCACTTCCGGGTCGTCGAGCAGACCGGCAAGAACTACCTCGTCGAGGTCACCCTCCACGAGGGTCGCAAGCACATCGTCCGACGGATGCTCGCGGAGGCCGGCTTCCCGGTCGACAAGCTGGTCCGCACGGCCTTCGGCCCGATCACCCTGGGCGACCAGAAGTCCGGCTGGCTGCGCCGCCTGTCGAACACCGAGGTCGGCATGCTGATGGGGGAGGTCGACCTCTAGGGCCCGCTGCCCGGTCCTGCCCGGTCCTGCCGGGTCCTGGCCGGGGTCGCGGGGGCCCGGACCGCCTGGTGTGCGTGGAGTCTCACGCCAGGCGGATCGAGGTCCCCGCCACCGTGATCTGCTGGACGGGCAGGGGTGCCGGGGCCGGGCCCGCGGCCACCGAGCCGTCGGCGATGTGGAAGCGGCTGCCGTGGCAGGGGCAGTCGATGGTGCCGTCCGCGATCCTGGACACGGTGCAGCCCTGGTGGGTGCAGATCGCCGAGAAGGCCTTGAACTCGTCCTTCTTCGGCTGGGTGACCACCACCCGCTGCTCCCGGAAGATCCTGCCCCCGCCCACCGGGATGTCGCTCGTGTGCGCCAGCTCCCGCCCGTCGGAGGCGTTCGACGGGGACGACTCGGTGGCGGTCCCGCTGCCGCCGTGCTTGCTGCAACCCGCGGCGGCGAGCGCCGCTGCGCCCGTCGCGAGAACCGTGCGCCGCGTCGAGTCGTGCGTCATGTCGTCACTCCGAACGTGCGGAAGAACCAGAGGGCGGATGTCGGCCAGACGGCCGTGAGCACGGCGAACACCGGTCCGCCGAGCACCGGCGGCAGCCGGCCGGGGAGGCGCTCCGAGCGGAGCAGCAGCATCTTGGCACTGAATACCCCGAAGAAGAAACAACCCAGGAGGGAGTGCCACAAAACTCGCGTTTCGTACGTCTGTCGGCCGACGGCGTCAGACGGTGCACCGCGACCGGCAAGGCCGGTGCCGGGACCCGCCGTCCAGGGGCGCACGGGAGTGCCCGTCTCAGCTCGCGGGCGCCGCGCCCCCACCCGTCCGGCGCTGACTAGGCTGGATGCCCAGAGCCGACAGAGCTCCGAAGAGCACCGAACACTCACGTCAGCAAGGAGCAACGCCGTGGCGGTACGAGCGGTCCGGGGGGCCGTCCAACTGGAGCGGGACGAGGCCGGCCACATGGACGAGCAGGTCGGAGCCCTGCTCACCGCCGTCCTGGAGCGGAACGGCCTGACCGCGGACGATCTGATCAGCATCTGGTTCACGGCCACGCCGGACCTGCACAGCGACTTCCCGGCGGCCGCGGCCCGCAAGCTCGGCATCGTCGACGTGCCGCTGATCTGCGCCCAGGAGCTGGACATCGAGGGCGGGATGCCCCGCGTCGTCCGCGTCCTCGCGCACATCGAGTCCGACAAGCCGCGCGCCGACATCGCCCATGTCTACCTGGGCGCCGCGGCCGCCCTGCGCAAGGACATCGCCCAGTGAGAACCGCACTCGTCATCGGCACCGGGCTGATCGGCACCTCCGCCGCCCTCGCCCTGGCCCGCCGGGGCGTCACCGTCCACCTCGCCGACCGGGACCCCGAGCAGGCCCGTACGGCGGCCGCGCTGGGCGCCGGCACGGACGAGGCGCCCGACGGACCCGTCGACCTCGCGATCGTCGCCGCCCCGCCGGCGCACGTGGCCGCGGTGCTCGCCGACGCCATGCGCCGGGGCGTGGCCCGCGGCTACCTGGACGTCGCCAGCGTCAAGGGGGGCCCGCGCCGCGAGCTGCAGTCGCTCGGCCTCGACCTGACCCGCTACATCGGCACGCATCCCATGTCCGGCCGGGAGCGCTCCGGCCCGCTGGCCGCCACCGCGGACCTCTTCGAGGGCCGCCCCTGGGTGCTCACCCCGACCCGGGACACCGACACCGAGGTCCTCAACCTCGCCCTGGAACTGGTCTCGCACTGCCGCGCGGTCCCGGTCGTCATGGACGCCGACGCCCACGACCGCGCCGTGGCCCTCGTCTCCCACATGCCCCACCTGGTCTCCAGCATGGTCGCCGCCCGCCTGGAGCACGCCGAGGACACCGCCGTACGGCTGTGCGGGCAGGGCATCCGGGACGTGACCCGGATCGCCGCCTCCGACCCGCGGATGTGGATCGACATCCTGTCCGCGAACCCGGGCCCGGTCGCCGACCTGCTCACCGACGTCTCCGCAGACCTCGACGAGACGGTCCGCGCCCTGCGCGCCCTGCAGTCCGCCGACGAGGCCAAGCGCCGCCAGGGCACCCACGGCATCGAGGACGTCCTGCGCCGCGGCAACGCGGGCCAGGTCCGCGTCCCCGGCAAGCACGGCTCCGCGCCGCGGGTCTACGAGGTCGTGGCCGTGCTCATCGACGACCAGCCCGGGCAGCTGGCCCGCATCTTCGCGGACGCGGGGATGGCCGGGGTCAACATCGAGGACGTGCGCATCGAGCACGCGACCGGCCAGCAGGCCGGTCTGGTGCAGCTGATGGTGGAGCCGAAGGCGGCGCCGGTGCTGACGGCGGCGCTGCGCGAGCGGGGCTGGGCCATCCGCCAGTAAAAGGGCCTCCGGGGAGACAGTAACCTTGTGCGGGGCGCCTTCGCGTCCCGCACACACCCACCACCATCACCAGGAAGGTGCCCCGCTGTGGAAAACGGCGCCGCCCGGACCGCCCAGCCCGTGATCGTCGCCATCGACGGCCCGTCCGGCACGGGCAAGTCGAGCACGTCCAAGGCCGTGGCCGCGCAGCTCGGTCTGAGCTACCTGGACACCGGCGCCCAGTACCGGGCGATCACCTGGTGGATGGTGACCAACGGCATCGACCTCGACGACCCCACCGCGATCGCCGCCGTGGCCGGCAAGGCCGAGATCGTCTCCGGCACCGACCCGGCCCACCCGACGATCACCGTCGACGGCGTCGACGTGGCCGGCCCGATCCGGACCCATGAGGTCACCTCCAAGGTCAGCGCGGTCAGCGCGGTCCCCGAGGTGCGCGCCCGGATCACCGAGCTGCAGCGCTCGCTGGCCGCCTCCGCCGAGCGGGGCATAGTCGTCGAGGGACGCGACATCGGCACCACGGTGCTGCCGGACGCCGACCTGAAGATCTTCCTCACCGCCTCGCCGGAGGCGCGTGCCGCCCGCCGCAGCGGTGAGCTGAAGGGCGTCGACGTGCACGCCACCCGCGAGGCCCTGATCAAGCGGGACACCGCCGACTCCAGCCGCAAGACCTCGCCGCTGGCCAAGGCCGGCGACGCGGTCGAGGTGGACACCACCGAACTCACGCTGGCGCAGGTCATCGAGTGCGTCGTCACCCTGGTCGAGGAGAAGCGGGCCGCCGCCGAGGAGAAGCAGGCCGCGCGGTGAGCCTTCCGTCCGAGCGCGGTGCCGACGTCGGCCGCCGGATCGGCGTCGGGCTGATGTACGGGCTGTGGCGCCCGCGCGTGCTGGGTTCCTGGCGGGTGCCCGCGACCGGACCGGTGATCCTCGCCGTGAACCACTCCCACAACGTCGACGGTCCGATGGTGATGGGCGTGGCCCCGCGGCCGGTGCACTTCCTGATCAAGAAGGAAGCGTTCGTCGGCCCGCTCGACCCCTTCCTGACCGGCATCGGCCAGGTGAAGGTGGACCGCCACTCCGCCGACCGCACCGCGATCACCACGGCGCTGGGCCTCCTGGAGGCCGGCGGTGTTCTCGGCATCTTCCCGGAGGGCACCCGCGGAGAGGGCGACTTCGCCTCGCTGCGGGCCGGGCTCGCGTACTTCGCGGTGCGCAGCGGCGCCCCGGTCGTCCCGGTGGCCGTGCTGGGAAGTTCCGAGCGGCGCGGACGGTTGATAAAGGCGCTGCCGCCGCTGCGCTCCCGCGTCGACGTCGTCTTCGGCGACCCCTTCGAGGCGGGCGACGGAAGCGGACGGCGCACGCGCCGGGCGCTGGACGAGGCGACCGAGCGCATCCAGAAGCAGCTCACCGCCCACCTGGAAAACGCAAGGCGTCTCACCGGGCGCCAGGCGACACTTGAGTAGTGGATCGCCCCTGGCGGGGGCGCTCCACCGATCACCACGAAGGAACGACGAGGTACGGACTTCATGAACGACCAGAACCAGCCCGACGGCTCGGCCGAGCTCGCCTCCGAGCACGGGGCGCTCGGCGACGCCGAGTACGCGGAGTTCATGGAGCTCGCCGCGGAGGAGGGCTTCGACCTCGACGACGTCGAAGGCGCCATCGAGGAGGCCGGACACGGCCCGCTGCCCGTGCTCGCCGTCGTCGGCCGCCCCAATGTCGGCAAGTCGACCCTGGTGAACCGGATCATCGGCCGCCGCGAGGCGGTCGTCGAGGACAAGCCGGGCGTGACCCGCGACCGGGTGACCTACGAGGCCGAGTGGGCGGGCCGCCGCTTCAAGGTCGTCGACACCGGCGGCTGGGAGCAGGACGTCCTCGGTATCGACGCCTCCGTGGCCGCGCAGGCCGAGTACGCGATCGAGGCGGCCGACGCGGTCGTCTTCGTCGTGGACGCCAAGGTCGGCGCGACCGACACCGACGAGGCGGTGGTACGGCTGCTGCGCAAGGCGGGCAAGCCCGTGGTGCTGGCCGCCAACAAGGTGGACGGCCCGAGCGGCGAGGCCGACGCGGCCTACCTGTGGTCCCTGGGCCTCGGCGAACCGCACCCGGTCTCGGCGCTGCACGGCCGCGGCACCGGCGACATGCTGGACCGTGTCCTGGAGGCGCTGCCCGAGGCCCCGGCGCAGACCTTCGGCACCGCCGTCGGCGGCCCGCGCCGCATCGCGCTGATCGGCCGCCCGAACGTCGGCAAGTCCTCCCTGCTGAACAAGGTGGCCGGCGAGGAGCGCGTCGTCGTCAACGAACTGGCGGGCACCACCCGCGACCCGGTCGACGAGCTGATCGAACTGGGCGGCGTGACCTGGAAGTTCGTCGACACGGCCGGCATCCGCAAGCGCGTCCACCTCCAGCAGGGCGCCGACTACTACGCCTCGCTGCGCACGGCGGCGGCCGTGGAGAAGGCCGAGGTCGCCGTCGTCCTGGTCGACGCCTCCGAGAACATCTCGGTGCAGGACCAGCGGATCATCACCATGGCCGTCGAGGCCGGCCGCGCCATGGTCATCGCGTACAACAAGTGGGACACCCTCGACGAGGAGCGCCGCTACTACCTGGAGCGCGAGATCGAGACCGAGCTCGCCCAGGTCGCCTGGGCGCCCCGCGTCAACCTCTCGGCCCGCACCGGCCGCCACATGGAGAAGCTGGTCCCGGCGATCGAGACGGCGCTGGCCGGCTGGGAGACGCGCGTGCCGACCGGGCGTCTGAACGCCTTCCTCGGCGAGCTGATCTCCGCCCACCCGCACCCGGTCCGGGGCGGCAAGCAGCCGCGCATCCTGTTCGGCACCCAGGCCGGCACCAAGCCGCCGCGGTTCGTGCTGTTCGCCTCCGGCTTCATCGAGGCGGGCTACCGGCGCTTTGTCGAGCGCCGGCTGCGCGAGGAGTTCGGCTTCGAGGGCACCCCGATCCACATCTCGGTGCGGGTGCGCGAGAAGCGCGGCACGAAGAAGAAGTAACACCGGTACGGTCACGGCGAAGGGCGGCCCCCGCTCCGGGGGCCGCCCTTCGCCGTGGGTCACACTCCCCGGCGCGGACCGGGCGGCAGCGCCGCCGGAACGTGGCGCCTACCGGGGTCCTGCTGCCGCCCCAGCGTGCCGACCCGCTGCCACTGCGTCTGCTGCTGGCCGGTGGTGTGCCGGGTGCTGTACGCCCCCGCGCCGTAGGCGCTGTACCCGCTCGTGCCGTACGAGCCCGTGCCGTGCCGGTCCGAACCGTGCGGGAGGATCCCGAACGCGGTGAAGCCGAGGTTCTCCTCGCCGCTGCGGTCACCCGGCAGTGTCCGGTAGGACTTGACGTACTCGGCGTAGAGCGCGTCGTAGATCGGCGTGGCCGATGGGCCGCCGGCGGAATCCTGCGCCGACCGCGCGGACGGGATCGGCTGGTAGGGCTGGCGGCGGGGAACGTCGTATGCGTGCACGTATGTCCAAACGACCCCGCACGCAAAGGGATGCGGTTGTGAAACATCCCAAAAGGGGCGCGGGGGACCGCGTGAACCGGCGTGGAGGACCCGCGCCCGCCGCGGTCCCCGCCGCCCCCGGGTGGTGCGCTCAGGTCCCCGCGAGCGGCAGCGCCGCCGCGACCAGCTTCCCGTTCGCCGCCGCCTTGTCCAGGGCGTCGCGCAGCAGGTCCTCCCGCGGCTGGCGCCCGATGGAGCCCACCGGTGCGGCGAACAACAGCACCTGCTGGTGCTTGTTGGCGGCGGCCCGCCATCCGTCGGTGACCTGGAGCGGCTGGTGCGCCTGCCACCAGGCCACCGCCTGGCCGCCGGTGGGGCCGGGCTGCAGCACGGCGTGCAGCTGCCCCATGGCCAGCAGCACCGACCAGCCGTGCAGCACGGGCGGTACGGCGTCGAGCTGGGTGACGGGCAGGTAGCCCTGCTCGATCAGCAGCGGCAGGAAGTCGTCGCCGGCGGCGATGGCGCCCGGGCGCACGATGGGCGCGGTCGGCTCCACCACCAGGGCCGGGTGCAGCTCCCCGGTGATCAGCACGAGTCCGCTGGTGACGCCGAGGACGGCCTGCTCGGGCACGACCCTGGGGGTCTCCGCCGGGGCGGTGCGGGAACCGGCGTTGATGGAGCGGACCGCGCCCTGCAGCTGCTCCTCGGTGACCTGGACGACCTGGGAGGGCAGGCAGCCGGCGTGGGCGAAGGCGAGGACGGCGGTCTCGTCCCCGATGAACAGGACGGTGCTGGTGCGCTCCTGCTCGGAGTCGCCCGGGGTGCGGCAGGACGTGCAGTCGTAACTGCCCGGGGCGTTCTCTCCGGCGAGCAGCCGGTCGGCTTCTTCGTCGCCGATCTCGGCGCGTACGGCGTCGCTGACGTCGAGCATGCGCGGCACGGGTGGCTCCCTCGGAATGCGGTGCGTGGCGGGACCGGGTGGCTCCCGGCCCGTGAACCGGGTGGGCCCGCGGCTCATGAAGAAGACAACGGGCGATCTGTGGCGGGAGTCACGCCCACCCGCGAACGGAATCGAACCATCGGGCGCGCAGGGTCACCCTGGGGCCGGAATCCGGCACTCATCGTCAACTCGCCATCAGGTCAAGGCCCTTGAAGAGGTGAAGTGGGTCACAGGGGTGGTCGGGAAGTGGTCGACATATCAGGAAATCAGCGAATGAAGTGGGTGTCCGAAAATTGACGATACCTGCGGTAACGTCGAACTGGCCTGCGAGGACGAGCAGTTGGTTGATGCCGGCTCGACATGCTCCCTACATTCCTGCGCCGAGTGCAACGAGCACCGCTCGGGTACGTCCGCCGGCCGCGCCTCGCGCAGCAGCACCACCCGCAGTACCACCCCTTGTCCCGGCGGACGGGGCGGAGCGCGACGACCGCGTCCCTGCGCGGCGGCGCGCCCCGTCCTGGGGGACCCCGGGTTGTCCGAGAGGGATGTACATGTCCGAATGTGCCGATACCACGCGCGACAACGTTCGTAGGAACCGGACGGCCGCGGTTCTCGCCGGTGCCGTCCTGCTCGCCCCGCTCGGGCTGCTGGCCGCGACCGGCCAGGCCCGTGCGGCGGACGGCGGAGTGTGGGACCGCATCGCCCGGTGCGAGAGCGGCGGCAACTGGCACATCAACACCGGCAACGGCTACTATGGCGGGCTCCAGTTCGCCGCCGGCACCTGGCGCGCCTACGGCGGCACGGCCTACGCGCCCACCGCCGACCGGGCCTCCAGGGCCCAGCAGATCGCCGTCGCCACCAAGGTCCAGCGGGCCCAGGGGTGGGGCGCCTGGCCGGTCTGCTCGGCGCGGGCCGGGGCGTCCGGCGGCGCGCCCGCGGCGGGGTCGGGCTCCACGACGACCGGGTCCGCGTACGAGTCGGCGCGCCGCTCGACGCACTCCTCGACGCGAGAGCCGACGCACCAGTCGGACCGGGGCACGGCCCGGAAGGCGGCCCCGGAGCAGGAACGGGCGAAGGCGCCCGCCCGCACCACGGGCCACACGAACCACGGTGCCACCCACGGGGAGTACACCGTCCGCGAGGGCGACACGCTGAGTGGCATCGCCGCCCGGCACGGGACCACCTGGCAGCGGCTCTACGCCGTCAACCGGGCCCTCATCGGCGGTGATCCCGACCTGATCGTGCCCGGGCAGCGTCTCGCGCTCTGAGTCGCTCCCCCTGCCCCGGGTGCCAGGCCCCGTCCGGTCCGCCGACCGGACGGGGCCCGCCCGCGTTCGCGGGACGGTGCGCCCGAAGGGTGAAATTCCGATGCGGCGTCAGCTTCCCCGCCCCCGTGCGCAGGGCGGCGGGGAATGGGCCCGGGATCGGTCCCGGACCGGTTCCGCACCGGCGCCCGGCCGGTTTCGGTTCGGTTCTCACGGTGCTTTTCGTCGTGCTTTTCGAGGCGTCCTCACGACGCGCGGGAATTGGGTTCGAATACCCGCGAATGGGGGACGTAACCACCCGTCGGTGTGACGGAGTTCGAAGGAGAGTCGCGTCGGCATCCTGTGACAGAAGTGTGACAGGAGCGTCGGTGGTGACCGCTGCCGCTCTGCTGGACTTCCCCGGTCGGGAACCAGGGCCTAGCGTGGCGGTATGGCAGCCATCCCCACTCCGCCCGCGGAGCCCCAGGACAGCCCCGACGGCTACGTCGGTCTCGACGCGGAGGAGGCCGAGCGGCGCGCGCGCGAACGCGGCTGGTCCACGGTCCGGTCCCTGCCGCCGGGCGCGGTCATCACCATGGAGTACCGGGTCGGACGGCTGAACTTCGAGGTCGAGAACGGCCGGGTGGCCCGCGCCTGGAAGGGCTGAACCGGGGCCGCGCCCACGCGCGGCCCCGGGGGAGTCAACTGCCCGCGAGGGGACGGGCCGCCGGGGCCGCGCCCCGCGGGACGCGGTCGGCGTGCGGGGGCCTGCGGCTGCCGGCCGGGGTGACCGGCGTGCGCTCGGAGCGGGCCAGATGCGGGCCGGGGGCGAGGTGGGCGGGCACCCGGGACGAGCGGGAGACGCCGATCGTCTCGCGGGCGGCCGGGGCCTCGTCCGCGGCGGCGGGGTGGGGCCCCAGCGCCACGGGCGCGCCGACGGGGGCGGCCGGCACCGCAGCCGTGCGGCCGCGGCGGTCGCGCAGCCGGTCGCGCAGGGTGAACAGCCAGGCCTCCGCCCGGGCGATCAGCGGCTCGCACCACGGCAGCGCCAGCATGATCAGCAGTCCCGCGGCCCAGCCGAGGAGCACGTCGCTCAGCCAGTGCGTACCCAGGTAGACCGTGGTGAGGCCGACGCCGAGCGAGGTGACCGCGGACAGCGCGGACAACCAGCGGCGCGCCCTCGGGGTGGAGGCCAGATACGCCAGAATGCCCCAGGTCACCACGGCGTTGGCGGTGTGGCCGCTGGGGAATATATCGCCGCCCAGGCCCATCTCGTTGGAGCCGATGACGGTCGCGTAGTGCGGTCCGAGGCGGCCCATGCCGATCTTCGCGGCGCCGACCGTGATGTTCAGCAGCAGCAGGGACGCGGCGAGGGTGAGCAGCGGACGGAGCGTGTGCTGCCGCCAGGAGCGCCAGCCCAGCCACGAGGCCACCATCACGGCGGTCGGGCCGCGCTGGCCCAGCACCACGTAGTAGTCGAGGAACGCGTGGATCTGCGGCCACTGCTGGTACGGCCGGAAGAACATGACCAGCCAGTCGAACCGGACCAGCCACGAACTCGTCACCACGGCCCAGACGATGGACAGGTAGAACGCCAACGTCGCCGAGAACAGCACGAACCGGTGCCGGCTCATCCGCGGCACGTCGATGTGCGCCGGCCGTTGCGGCTCACGGTCCAGCCTGGCGAACACCCGGTCCAGGCGGGTGAGGGTTCCTTCGGTACGCACCTAATCGACGTTACAGCGAGTGAGCTCACTTCCCCGACGAATCACGGGGTTTGTGATGACGATGTGATGTGGCATTGCTCTCAACCGTGCCTTTATTTCCCCGTATTGCGCAATGGCCGTGTCGCCGCGGCCTGCAATTCCTTTGATCATTCCGGAGATGCTTATGGAGCGCTTATAAATGCGTTAACCGAACGCTCGGGTGGAATTCTCCGCACGCTCATCCGACAACCCGATCCGCTCACGGGGGCCCGGAGCCGTTCAGCCAGAACGCCCCGTACACCGCCGAGACCACCGCCGCACCGGCCACCACCAGGGCCGCCCGCGACGTCCGCAGCCGGGCGAGGGTCAGGGCGGGCGGGAGCAGCAGCGGGAAGGCGGGCAGCAGCAGACGCGGCTTGGAGCCGAAGTAGCTCGACGCGCACAGCGCGAGCGCGGTGACCACGCCCGCGTACACCAGGAGCGGGAGCGGCTGCCGTCCGCGCACCCCGAGGGCGAGCAGCCAGATCACCAGGCCGACGCCGACGACCAGTCCGAGACCGGCCGGGGCGGACGCGAGCGAGGTGAACTTCTCGGCGGTGAACCGGGCGAAGGCGTACCCGCCGTCGAAACCGTTGCGCCAGCCCGCCTGCACGTTGAGGTAGCCGAGCGGGCCCTTACCCGTGCGGTACCCGACCCACAGCACGTACCCGGCGGCCCCCAGGGGCGCGAGCGCCATGCCGAGGGCGCGCGCCGGCTGCCACGCGCTCTCGGCCGGGGCCGCGCTCCGGCTTCGCCGGATCGAGGTGACGCCGGCCGCCCACACCGCCGCGACGACGGCCAGGCCCACCGGCCGGGTCAGCCCCGCCAGCAGGGCCAGGGCGCCCGCGGTCACCCAGCGGCCGGTCAGCACGGCGTACAGCGACCAGGCGGCGAGCGCCGTGAACAGCGACTCGCTGTACGCCATCGACTGCACGATCCCGACCGGCAGCGCCGCCCACAGCAGCACCGCGCAGACACCGGCCCGGCGGCCGTACACGTGCTCGGCGACCGCGAAGATCCCCCACGCGGCGGCGAGCGAGGCGAGCAGAGCGACGGCGAAGCCCGCGTCGGCGTACGTGAGCGGGGTCACCGCGGCGAGCAGCCGCTCCAGCCAGGGCAGCAGCGGGAAGAAGGCCAGGTCGGAATGGACGTCGCCGTTCGGCAGGCGCACCTCGTAGCCGTACCCGGGGCCGGCGACCCGGGCGTACCAGAGCGCGTCCCAGCGGGCGGTCAGCAGGGTGTACGCGTCCTTGCCGCGCGCGGCGCTCCAGACGGCCAGGGCGATCAGGCCGAGGACGCGGACGGCCGCGTACCCGAGCAGCGCCGGGGCGGCCCGGCGCAGAATGCCGGGCGGGGCCGGTGCCACGGGCGTCGCAAGATCGGTCACGGGCTCGATTATCGACCGCGCGCGGCAGCGCTCCGCCCCGCGGGGCGTGCGGGCCGGGGGAAGGAGTGGTGTACGCCACACGGGTTCCCGGTGAACGGTGAGAGCTGGGCCACGCGGCCGCGGCGTTAACTCGCGTAACCTGGCCAGTCACTCGCACGTCGTTGCGCCGGCCGGGGATCACCGCTCTCCCCGGCCGAGCCGCCGGGGAGTCCCCACCCCGCGGGCCCGCCGACGCGAGGGTTCATCTGGGAGGTACGTACATGTCCGGGACGACCACGGCCGCCGCAGTGCCGCGCCGTCGGGCGGCCGGGGCCGGTGCCAACCGCTGGGTCGTCCTCGTCGTCCTCTGCGTCAGTCTGCTGCTGGTCGCCGTGGACGCCACCGTGCTGCACGTGGCGGTGCCCGCGGTCACCGAGGACCTCAGGCCCGGAGCCATAGAGCTGCTCTGGATCGTCGACACCTATCCGCTCGTCTGCGCCTCGCTGCTGATCCTGTTCGGCACGCTCGGCGACCGGGTGGGCCGCAGACGGATCCTGCTCCTCGGCTACGGCCTGTTCGGGGTCGCGTCCGCCGTCGCGGCGTTCGCGCACAACCCGCAGACACTCATCCTGGCCCGCGCACTGCTCGGCGTCGGCGGCGCCATGATCATGCCGGCGACGCTGTCGATCCTGCGGCAGGTCTTCCCCGACCGGCGCGAACGAGCGCTGGCGATCGGCATCTGGAGCGCGGTCGCCGCGGTGGGCGCCGCGGTCGGTCCGCTGCTCGGCGGCTTCCTGCTGGAGCACTTCTGGTGGGGGTCGGTCTTCCTCGTCAACATCCCGCTGATGCTGGTCAGCCTCCCGGTGGGACGGCTGCTGCTGCCGGAGTCGACCGGCGACCGGGACGGTCCCTGGGACGTGGTCGGCGCGATCATGGCCGCGGTCGGGCTGTTCGGCGTTGTGTTCGGCGTGAAGCGGCTCGGCGGCGGGGAGCCCGCGCTGAGCCCGCTCACCGTGGTGCCGCTGCTGGTCGGCGTGGTGCTGCTGGTGGGTTTCGTACGGCGGCAGCGGCGCCGGGCGCATCCGCTGGTGGACCTGGGGATGTTCGCGCGGCCGGCGTTCGTCACGTCGGTCGGGTGCATCGTGCTGGCGATGCTGGCGCTGGTCGGCCTGGAGCTGATCGCGGCGCAGTACCTGCAACTGGTGCTGGGCCTCTCGCCGCTGCGCACGGGGCTGCGGCTGCTGCCGCTGACGTTCGCGGCGATGGCGGCCGGGCTGGCCGGGGCGCGGATGCTGCGGCGGTTCGGGCCGCGCTGGATGGTCTGCTTCGGGTTCTGCCTGACGGCGGCCGCGGTGCTGCTGCTCACGGCGATGGGCGGGCAGGACGACACGGCGCTGCTGCTGGCCGGCTTCGTGGCGCTCGGGTTCGGGCTGGAGACGACGCTCTTCGGGGCGTACGAGTCGATGCTGAGCGAGGCGCCGGAGGCGCGGGCGGGCGGGGCCGCGGCGATCGGGGAGACGTCGTACCAGCTGGGGGCGGGCATCGGCATCGCCCTGCTCGGCAGTGTGATGAACGCCGCGTACGCGCCCGGCCTCGCGTCCGTGCCGGGGGTCCCGGCGGACGTCTCGCGGGCGGCCTCGCACTCGCTGGGGGAGGCGTACGAGGTGGCCGGGCGGCTCGGGGTGCCGGCGGGGGACGCGCTGCGGCAGGCCGCGCGGAACTCCTTCGTGCACGGGCTGCATGTGACGTTGCTGGTGAGCGCGGGGCTGCTGCTGCTCGGCGCGGTGATGGCGCTGCGGCTGCCCCGGGCGATGCAGTGCGAGGAGCCTGAGGTGGAGCTGCCCGCGCAGCGGGAGGTCGAGCGGCCCCGGGTCTCGGCCTGACCCAGGTCCCGGACCGGCCCTCGCGTCCCGGACCGGCCCTCGCGTCCCGGACCGGCCCTCGCGTCCCGGACCGGCCCTCGCGTCCCGGACCGGCCCTCGTGTGTCGGCCTGACCCTCGCGTATCGGCTCGGCGGAACGTCCGCGGCGGCCGGGTGCGGGGCGGTGGGGTGGGGCCATGGGGTGGACGTGCGGGACACTGCGTCGTAACGTCGGGCCGGAGTCGTATAACTAGCGCTGCTAGTTTTCAGTTGCCGGAGGGTGTTCCATGTCCGCGTCCTCGAAGATGCCCCCGTTCGACCCCGCCGATCCGATCGGGATCGACGATCTGCTGGAGCCGGAGGACCTGGCGATCCGGGACACCGTGCGCGGCTGGGCCGCCGACCGCGTGCTCCCGCACGTCGCCGAGTGGTACGAGAGCGGCGAGCTGCCGGGCGTACGCGAACTCGCCCGCGAGCTCGGCGCCCTCGGCGCACTCGGGATGTCGCTCGACGGATACGGCTGCGCCGGCGCCACCGCCGTCCAGTACGGACTCGCCTGCCTGGAGCTCGAGGCCGCCGACTCCGGCATCCGCTCCCTGGTCTCCGTGCAGGGCTCCCTCGCCATGTACGCCATCCACCGGTTCGGCTCCGAGGAGCAGAAGCAGGCCTGGCTGCCCCGGATGGCCGCCGGCGAGGTGATCGGCTGCTTCGGCCTGACCGAACCCGACCACGGATCCGACCCCGCCGCCATGCGCACGTACGCCAAGCGCGAGGGCACGGACTGGGTCCTCAACGGCCGCAAGATGTGGATCACCAACGGCTCGGTCGCCGGTGTCGCCGTCGTCTGGGCGCAGACCGACGAGGGGATCCGCGGGTTCGTGGTGCCGGCGGACAGCGCCGGGTTCTCCGCCCCGGAGATCAAGCACAAGTGGTCGCTGCGGGCCAGCGTCACCAGTGAGCTCGTCCTCGACGACGTACGGCTGCCCGCCGACGCGGTGCTGCCCGGGGTCGTCGGACTGCGCGGCCCGCTCGGCTGTCTGTCCCACGCCCGCTACGGCATCGTCTGGGGCGCCATGGGCGCGGCCCGCTCCTGTTTCGAGACCGCCCTCGACTACGCGCGGACCCGGGAGCAGTTCGGCAGGCCCATCGGAGGCTTCCAGCTCACCCAGGCCAAGCTCGCCGACATGGCGGTCGAACTGCACAAGGGAATCCTGCTCGCCCACCACCTGGGGCGACGGATGGACGCCGGCCGCCTGCGTCCCGAGCAGGTCAGCTTCGGCAAGCTCAACAACGTGCGGGAGGCGATCGAGATCTGCCGCACGGCCCGGACGATCCTCGGGGCCAACGGGATCTCCCTCGAATACCCCGTGATGCGGCACGCGACCAACCTCGAGTCGGTGCTCACCTACGAGGGCACCGTCGAGATGCACCAGCTCGTGCTGGGCAAGGCGCTCACCGGCCTCGACGCCTTCCGGTGACGCCCGGGGCGGGCAGGGCCGGCGTGCGGCCCTGCCTCAGCTCTGGTTGAAGAAACCGTCCGTCCGGTGCCCCGTCGGTTCGCCGCTGATGATCTCGGTGTCGGCGGGGGACAGCAGGAAGACCCGGTTGGACACGCGGTCGATGGAGCCGCGCAGGCCGAACACGAGCCCGGCCGCGAAGTCCACGACGCGCTTGGCGTCGGCCGCCTCCATGGCCGTCAGGTTCATGATGACGGGCACGCCCTCCCGGAACAGTTCGCCCACCACGCGGGCGTCACGGAAGCTGTCCGGGGTGACCGTGCCGATCCGGCGGCCCTTCTCCTCGGCCGTGTCCGAGGCCACCTTCACCCGAGGGTCGGTGACCCAGGCGTCCCCGGCGTCGGTGCCCTCGGAGTAGTCGTCGTCGTAGTAACGCTCGTCATCGTTGTCGTCGACGAGGCCGAGCCACGCACTCGCCTTGCGTACCGATCCCATGGACGCCTCCTCTCACAGCGGTCTCTCTTGCTTTTCGTATCCCTATGGTCATCCATGATGCGGACGGTGCGCCAAGTGGATAGACGCCGCGCGGGGGGTTTGTGACGGTACTGGTGCACAGCGAATACGTCGAGAGGCCGTGTGCCCCAAGGGCGCAGCCCTACACGGCTGCTGACTGTGAGTGAAATATGATTGTCCACGGCGTATGGGTGACGCACGGTGCGTACGGGTGAACGAAGGGGCGGATACGATGCGGCGGCTCAACGTCGTACGCATCACGGGGGATCGTCGTGTTCGGAATTGTCAGGCCCTGCCGCCATCGCCTCGGGGAGAACCTCAGGACCCAGTGGATGGCCCACCTGTGCGGGCTGTGCCTGGCGCTGCGCGGCGACCACGGGCAGTTCGCGCGCGTGGTGACGAACTATGACGGGCTGGTCCTCTCGGTCCTGACGGAGGCTCAGGCCACCGGGACGGCGGGATCGGCGGGGGGCCGGCGGCGGACGGCGGGCCCGTGTCCGCTGCGCGGTATGCGCACCGCCTCCGTCGCACAGGGTGAGGGTGCGCGGCTCGCGGCGGCCGTCTCGCTGGTGCTCGCCTCGGCCAAGGTGCGCGACCATGTCGCCGACGGTGACGGGCTGCTGGCGCGCCGGCCGGTGGCGCTCGCCGCGCGCCGCGTCGCGGACGGCTGGCGGCGCGCGGGCGCCCGCACCGGGGCCGGCGTCGGGTTCGACACCGCCGTCCTCGTCGACGCCGTGGACCGCCAGACCGGCATCGAGGCGCTCGCCGGACCCGGGACGCCGCTCCTCGCCGTCACCGAACCGACCGAGACCGCGACGGCCGCCGCCTTCGCCCACACCGCGGTCCTCGCCGACCGGCCGGGCAACGCCGCACCGCTCGCCGAGGCCGGGCGCCTGTTCGGCCGGCTCGCCCATCTCCTGGACGCCGTGGAGGACCGCAGGGAGGACGCCGCCCGGGGTGCCTGGAACCCGCTCACCGCGACCGGCACCCCGCTCACCGAGGCCCGCCGGCTCGCCGACGACGCCGTCCACGGCATCCGTCTCGCCCTGCGCGAGGTGGAGTTCACCGAGGGCCGGCTGGCCCACCTGCTGCTCGCGCACGAACTGGGCCGCTCCGTCGACCGCGCCTTCGGCACCGGGTCCTGCGGGCACGCGCCCGAAGGCGCCTTCGGGCCGCCGCAGGGGCCGTACGCACCCCAGGGCCCGCACGGCCCGCGGGCACCGCACGACCCGAACCACCCCCGCACCGGCGGCGGCAGCCCCTTCGGCGGCGAGCCCCCGCACCCCGCCCGGCGCGGCTTCTGGGCCGGGTGCGCGGCCGCCGTCGGGCTGTGCTGCACCTGCAAGGTGTGCTGTGCCGACGAGTTCGAGGGCCCGTGGTCGCGGAGGAAGCGTGAGGGCTGCTGCGCCAACTGCGACTGCGACTGCTCGTGTTGCGAGGCGTGTCAGTGCTGCGAGTGCTGTGAATGCTGCTCCTGCTGCGACTGCGGGCTGTGACGCGGCACGGGCCGACGGGGGGGCGGGGTGAGCCGTCCGCCGGAGAGAAAGAGGAAAGGAGCGGGGGAGCGTCCAGTCCGTACGGGGGTTTGCCCGCCCGCCCCCGCATGGAAGGGGTGATCACATGACGGACGTATCGGACCAGTGGGAGGGGCGTGGGCGCCACACCGAGACGGTGCGGGCGTCCCGGGACCCGTTGGCGCCGACCGGCGCCCCCTGGCCGAAGAGGTATCCGGACGGTCAAATTCCGGACAATCCCGCGTGCCTGCCGGTCCACGGCGCCGCGGCCGTGCCCACCGCGGCCGAGGTGGACGCTCCGGCCGTCGGCCGAGGGGCGTTCGCCGGCGGCGCGCGGCTCGGTGCCGGCGCCGAAACGGCGGCATCCGTGCGGGTCACGCCGCACCTCGCGATACCGGCGGGGGATAGCGCCCCGGCCTGAGGCGGGGGCCTTCCCGCCGCTGTCTGACGGGCGGTCAAGTCATCCCGGCCGCACGCCTTCTAGTTGAATCGCACACAGTTGCACGGCCGAAAGGTGCCCTTGCGCCGACCGTCCGTTCGGCCGAATACTCCCCCCAGCGCTTGTCAGGGGCACGGCATATCCGGAATCCGGACACCCGGCGCCTGGCTGCGCCTCACGGGCCCCGACCCCACGCGGGCCCCCGACTTCCTTTGTGGAGGAACGCCAAGTGAGGATCAAGCGCACCACCCCGCGCAGCGGCGTCGCGAGACGGACCCGGCTGATCGCCATCGCGTCCGGGCTCGTGGCCGCTGCCGCGTTCGCGGTCCCCAACGCGAACGCGTCCGACGCGACCACCTTCAGTGCCGCTCAGCTCACCAAGGCGAGCGACTCGGTGCTGAAGGCCGACATCCCGGGCACCGCCTGGGCGGTCGACAGCAAGACCAACCGTGTCGTCGTCACCGTCGACAGCACGGTCACCCCGTCCGAGATCGCCCAGATCAAGCAGCAGGCGGGGACCAACTCCGGTGCGCTGACCATCAAGCACACCGCTGGCAAGTTCAACAAGCTGATCTCCGGCGGCGACGCCATCTATGCGAGTAGCTGGCGCTGCTCGCTGGGCTTCAACGTCCAGGACTCCAGCGGAAACTACTACTTCCTGACCGCCGGTCACTGCACCGACGGCGCGGGCACCTGGTGGTCGAACTCCTCGCACTCGACGACCCTCGGTTCCACCGCCGGCTCCTCCTTCCCCGGCAACGACTACGGCATCGTGCGCTACACCAACAGCTCGATCACCAAGTCGGGCACGGTGGGCAGCCAGGACATCACCAGCGCGGCCACGCCCTCCGTCGGTACCACCGTGTACCGCCGTGGCTCCACGACCGGCACGCACAGCGGCCGCGTCACCGCGCTCAACGCGACGGTCAACTACGGTGGCGGCGACATCGTCTACGGCCTGATCCAGACCACGGTCTGCGCCGAGCCCGGCGACTCCGGCGGCCCGCTGTACGGCGGAACCACCGCCTACGGTCTGACCTCCGGCGGCAGCGGCGACTGCACCTCCGGCGGTACGACCTTCTTCCAGCCGGTCACCGAGGCGCTGAGCGCCTACGGGGTGCACGTCTACTGACGTTCCCCGTGGACCCCGGCCTGTTCCGGCGGTCCGGCCTGCGGCAGCAGGGGAGCCCCCGCACGCAACCGGCGTGCGGGGGCTCTCGCTCGTAAGGCGGTTGCCAGGGGGCTCGAATCCGGGCCGGGGCGCGCGGTGAGGGCGGATCGAATTCAGGACAGGACTAGACCTCACAGACAGCACACAGGTTGTCCCCACCTGGTGTTTGCAGTGGGAACCCGGGTCCGCCGACCTCGGGCGCTCAAGGCATAGGGGACATACGCCGGTTGACGTATACGCGTCCAGAACTCGACCTTGTGTGCGCACTGCCGGTCTCGGAATAGTGGGCCGGGTCAACCGCCTTCCGGTGCACGGGGTCCCCACAACCTCGTGTGCCGACCCCCCACAGGAGGACGAGAGTTGAAGCACCGACGCATACCCAGGCGCCGTGCGGCCGTGGCAGGTGCGGGCATCGCCGCGCTGGTCGCCGCGGGAGTGACCTTCCAGAGTGCGAACGCCAGCGAGGCCCCGAAGACCCCCGTGGCGCGGACCCTGTCGTCCACGGCGGCCGGAAAGCTCGCCTCGACGCTGGTCAAGGACCTCGGCACCGACGCGGCGGGTACGTACTACGACGCCCGGGCGAAGAGCCTCGTGGTCAACGTGCTCGACGCCGCCGCGGCGAAGACCGTCCAGCAGTCCGGCGCCAAGGCGAGAATCGTCGAGAACTCCCTCGCGGAGCTGGACGGAGCGCGCACCACGCTGCGCGAGGACGCCACCATCCCCGGCACCTCGTGGGCGACCGACCCGGTCAGCAACAAGGTCGTGGTCACCGCCGACAGGTCCGTTTCGAAGGCCGAGTGGGCCACGCTCTCCAAGGTCGTCGACGGGCTCGGCGCCAAGGCCGAACTCAAGCGCTCGAAGGGGGAGTTCAAGCCCTTCGTCGCGGGCGGCGACGCCATCACCGGCTCGGGCGGCCGCTGCTCGCTCGGGTTCAACGTGGTCAAGGGCGGCCAGCCGTACTTCCTGACCGCCGGGCACTGCACCTCCGCGATCTCCACCTGGTCCGACTCCAGCGGCAACCAGATCGGCAAGAACGAGCAGTCCAGCTTCCCGGGCAACGACTTCGGCCTGGTGAAGTACACCGCGAGCGTGGACCACCCGAGCGCGGTGGACCTCTACAACGGCTCGACGCAGGCGATCGCCAAGGCCGGCGAGGCGACCGTGGGCGAGAAGGTCACCCGCAGCGGCTCCACGACCCAGGTGCACACCGGCACGGTCACCGGTCTGAACGCCACCGTGAACTACTCCGAGGGCACGGTCAGCGGGCTCATCCAGACCGACGTGTGCGCCGAGCCCGGCGACAGCGGCGGCTCGCTGTTCGACGGCGACACCGCGCTCGGCCTCACCTCCGGCGGCAGCGGCGACTGCACCTCCGGCGGCGAGACCTTCTTCCAGTCGGTCACCGAGGCCCTGTCGGCCACCGGAAGCCAGATCGGCTGACCTGACGGGATCCGCTGAGCGTCACCGCTGAGCCCCGCCCCCGCGCGCGAGGGGGCGGGGCTTTCGCATGGGCTTCGCGCGGCTTCTCGTGCGGGCTTCGCGCGGCTTCCCGCATGGGCTTCGCACGGGCTCGCGCGCGCCGGGCCGCCGTAGATCCGCGCAGGTGAGGGCACCTGAGACAGTTGTCGCACAGATGTTCGGAAATTGGTCTATGGTGGGGGTGAGAGTTGAGGGAACTGATGTTCGAGCCCCTGTGAGGGGGCGCGTGTGCGGGAGGTGCGGATGCCGGGCTTCACGCATCTGCACACCGTCTCCGGGTTCTCCCTGCGCTACGGCGCCTCGCACCCGGAGCGGCTGGCCGAGCGCGCCGCCGAGCGGGGCATGGACGCTCTCGCGCTCACCGACCGCGACACCGTCGCCGGCACGGTCCGGTTCGCCAAGGCCTGCGCCGCGGCGGGCGTCCGCCCGTTGTTCGGCGCGGAGCTGGCGGTGGCCGGGCCCGAGCCGGTACGGCGGGACGGCCCCGTCCGGCACGAGCGGCGCCGGACGCCCGTGCGCGGCGGCGCCTTCGTCGACGAGTCGGCTCCCCGCGTCACCTTCCTGGCCCGGGAGGGCGCCCGCGGCTGGGCCGGCCTGTGCCGCCTGGTCACCGCCGCCCACACCGCCGCCGGCGCCCCCCTGCTGTCCTGGCCCGACAACCACGCCGACGGCCTGACCGTCCTGCTCGGCCCCGCCTCCGACGTGGGCCGCGCCCTCGCCGCCGGGCGCCCGGACCGCGCGGCCGGGCTGCTCGTCCCCTGGCGCGAGGTCTACGGCGACGCCCTGCGGCTCGAGGCCGTCTGGCACGGCCGTACCGGCACCGGCACGGGCTCCCTGCGCATGGCCGCCCGTACCGTCGGCTTCGCCGCCGAGCAGGGCGTCCGGCCGGTGCTGAGCAACGCCGTCCGGTACGCCGACCCCGGCCAGGGCCCGGTCGCCGACGTCCTGGACGCCGCCCGCCGTCTGGTCCCCGTGGACCCCACCCGGGAGCTGGACTCCGGCGAGGCCTGGCTGAAGGGCGCGGACGCGATGCTGCACGCCGCCGAGCGGATCGTCGAGGCCGCGGGCTTCCGGCGCGACACCGCCCACCGCCTGCTGGAGCAGACCCGGGCCACGGCCGCCGAGTGCCTGGTCGACCCCGAGGACGACCTCGGCATGGGCTCCGTCCACTTCCCCGAGGCGCACCTCGTCGGCGCCGGCCGCCGCACCGCCCAGCGCACGCTCGCCTCCCGGGCTGCGGCGGGCATGGTGCTGCGCGGCTACGCCGGCCGGCGGGACTACTGGGAGCGGATGCACGAGGAACTGGACATCATCGCCCACCACGGCTTCGCCTCCTACTTCCTCACCGTCGCCCAGGTCGTCGACGACGTGCGGGACATGGGCATCCGGGTCGCCGCGCGCGGCTCCGGCGCGGGCTCCCTGGTCAACCACCTCCTCGGCATCGCGCACGCCGACCCGGTCGAGCACGGGCTGCTGATGGAGCGCTTCCTGTCCAAGCGCCGTGTGGCCCTGCCCGACATCGACATCGACGTGGAGTCCGCGCGGCGCCTGGAGGTCTACCGGGCGATCATCGGCCGGTTCGGCACCGAGCGGGTGGCGACGGTCGCCATGCCGGAGACGTACCGGGTGCGGCACGCGATCCGCGACGTCGGCGCCGCGCTGTCCATGGACCCCGCCGACGTGGACCGCATCGCCAAGTCCTTCCCGCACATCCGCGCCCGCGACGCCCGCGCCGCCCTGGACGAGCTGCCCGAGCTCAGGGCGCTGGCGGGGGAGCGGGACAGGTACGGGAGGCTGTGGGAGCTGGTCGAGGCCCTCGACGCGCTCCCGCGCGGGGTCGCCATGCATCCCTGCGGAGTGCTCCTGTCCGACGCCTCCCTGCTGTCCCGTACGCCGGTCATGCCCACCAGTGGCGAGGGCTTCCCCATGTCCCAGTTCGACAAGGACGACGTGGAGGACCTCGGGCTGCTCAAGCTGGACGTGCTGGGCGTGCGGATGCAGTCGGCGATGGCGCACGCCGTCGCGGAGGTGGAGCGGGCGACGGGGGAGCGGATCGACCTGGACGCGGTGCCGCCGGGCGACCCGGCGACGTACGGGCTGATCCGGTCCACCGAGACGCTCGGCTGCTTCCAGATCGAGTCGCCGGGCCAGCGGGACCTGGTCGGGCGGTTGCAGCCCGCCGACTTCCACGACCTGGTCGTCGACATCTCGCTGTTCCGGCCGGGGCCGGTCGCCGCCGACATGGTGCGGCCGTTCATCGAGGCGCGGCACGGGCGGGCGCCGGTCCGCTACCCCCACCCGGACCTGGAGGAGCCGCTGAGGGAGACGTACGGGGTCGTCGTCTTCCACGAGCAGATCATCCACATCCTGCACATCATGACCGGCTGCGGCCGGGACGAGGCGGACCGGGTGCGGCGCGGACTGTCCGACCCGGAGTCGCAGGCGCGCATCCGGGTCTGGTTCGCGCAGCACGCGGCGGCGCACGGCTACGACGCGGAGACGATCCGGCGCACCTGGGAGATCGTCGAGGCGTTCGGCTCCTACGGCTTCTGCAAGGCGCACGCCGTCGCCTTCGCCGTACCGACGTACCAGTCGGCCTGGCTGAAGGCGCATCACCCGGCCGCCTTCTACGCGGGTCTGCTCACCCACGACCCGGGGATGTACCCGAAGCGGCTGCTGCTGGCGGACGCGCGGCGGCGCGGGGTGCCGATCCTGCCGCTGGACGTGAACCGGTCGGGGGTCGCCCACCGTATCGAACTGGTGTCTGAGTCGGAGTCTGGTTCGCCGTGTATGTGGGGACTTCGGTTGGCCCTCCGCGATGTCCACGGCATCAGCGAGGCCGAGGCGGCACGGATCGCTGACGCGCAGCCGTACGCCTCCCTGCTCGACTTCTGGGAGCGGGGCAGGCCGAGCCGCCCCGTCGCCGGACGGCTCGCCCAGGTGGGCGCGCTGGACGCGTTCGGTGCCAACCGCCGCGACCTGCAACTGCACCTGACCGAGCTGCACCGGGGCGCCCGGGGCGGAGGCGGTGGCCAACTCCCGCTGGCGGGTGGCCGGAAGACCGCGTCCGCGGGGCTGCCGGACCTGTCCGACGCGGAGCGGCTCAGCGCCGAACTGGGTGTGCTGTCCATGGACGCCTCGCGCAACCTGATGGACGACCACCGCGCTTTCCTCGACGAGCTGGGCGTGGTGTCCGCGCGCCGGCTGCGCGAGGCCCGGCACGGGGAGACGGTGCTGGTCGCGGGTGCCAAGGCGGCCACCCAGACCCCGCCGATCCGGTCCGGCAAGCGGGTCATCTTCTCCACGCTGGACGACGGCACGGGCCTGGTCGACCTCGCCTTCTTCGACGACTCCCACGACGCCTGCGCCCACACCGTCTTCCACTCCTGGCTGCTGCTGGTGCGCGGGGTGGTGCAGCGGCGCGGCCCGCGCAGCCTCAGCGTGGTGGGCTCCGCCGCCTGGAACCTCGCCGAGCTGGCCGAACTGCGCGCCGGGGGCGGCCTGGAGGAGGTGGCGGCACGGCTGGCGGAGCCCCTGCCGCAGGGGAGCCCGGAGCAGGATCCGGAGCGGGACCCGGGGCGGGCCCCGGACGGCGGCACTGGCGAGGGCCGTCCGGACCCGGGCCACCCGGACCGCACGATCCGCATGCCCACGGGGTACGAGATGCACCCCTGGGCCGATCTGCGTCCCGCGGGCGAAGGCCCGGCGGGTGGACGGAAGTTGTGGCACCAGAGCCCGGGGAGTGCGGGATGACCATCCTCTGCGTACGTTTCCAGCTGCCGCCGGCGCGCGAGGCCGCCCTGCCCGGGCTGCTCGGCCTGCTGGAGGAGTTCACGCCGGTCGTCGAGGCGCTGCCGCCGGACGGGGCGCTGGCCGATCTGGGGGGCGCCGAGCGGTACTTCGGGCGCGACGCCGTCGAACTGGCCTCGGTGATCCGGATCCGGGCCCTCGCGCTGCACGGCGTCGACTGCGTGATCGGTGCCGGTCCCGGGCCGATGCTGGCGCGTATGGCGCTGCGCGACGCCCGGCCCGGGACGACCCGCGCGGCACCCGGCGACCCGGACGCCGTCGCGGAGTTCCTGGCCGGGCGGCCGGTCGCCGCGCTGCCCGGCGTCGGCGCGGTGACGGCCCGCACCCTGGGCGAGTACGGCCTCGATACCGTGGACCGGGTCGCCGCCGCGCCCCTGTCCACCCTCCAGCGCCTGATCGGCGCGGGTGCCGGCCGCGCACTGCACGAGCGGGCGAACGGTGTGGACCGCGGCCGGGTCGTTCCCGACGGGGTCTCACGCTCCCTTGCCGCGGAACGCCCCTTCGCACGCGACGAGACGGACCCCGGCCGCCATCGCCGGGCGCTGCTCTCGGCCGCCTGGGAACTGGGCGTCCGGCTGCGTGCCCTGGACAAGGTCTGCCGCGTCCTGACCCTCACCGTGCGCTACGCCGATCGCTCCGCCACGACCCGCGGCCGCACCCTCGCGGAACCGACCGCCCACTCGGCCGTGTTGATCGGGGCGGCCCACGGTCTGTACGACTCCCTGGGCCTGCAACGTGCCCGCGTCCGCGCGATCGCCCTGCGCGCCGAGGGCCTGACCCCCGCCGACCAGGCCTCCCATCAGCTCACCTTCGACCCCGTGGACGAGAAGGTCCGCCGCGTCGAGGAGGCGGCCGACCGCGTCCGGGCGAGGTTCGGCCCGCGCGCGGCGGTACCGGGGGCACTGGCGGCGTGATTCCGCCTGCGCGGGTGTCAGTTGGCCCACGGGGGCGTGATGCGCGTGCCGTCGGCCGGCTCCGCCTCCAGGCCGACGGACGTGGGCCTGCACGCGTGCGGCCCTGCAGGCGGCCGCCGAGGCCGTGGGGGCATGGGTCGAACTGATCGGCGAGGGCGAGGTGCGCGCGTTGCGTGAGCGGCTGGCGCGCATCGCGCCGTACGGTCCGATCAGGGCTGTCTGATGACGGTTTGTCAGGGGCCCTATCACGGCTCCCGGTTGATGCCGGAAGTTTTTACTGACGCGTAACTTCCCATGCGGGCTACTCGTCCGTAACTTGACGAATGAACAGCATCCTCGTGATCCGGATCACAGGGCTTAGTGCCGTCGCACCTCCCCCCTTGAGCCGCAAGGAGATCACCCGATGCTGCCCCTCAAGCGCGTCCTCAGACCCCTGGCCGCCCTGCTGCTCGCCGCCGCGGTCGCCACCGTCCCCGCCGCCACCGCCCACGCGACCGACGCCCCGAGCGGGGGGTCCCCCCTGCTCGAGCGAAGCCGAGAGCTCGGGGGCGGCTGGAACGACTGGTCCTGCAAGCCGTCGGCCACCCACCCCCGCCCCGTCGTCCTCGTCCACGGCACCCTCGGCAACTCCGTGGACAACTGGCTGTCCCTCGCGCCGTACCTGAAGAACCGCGGGTACTGCGTCTTCTCCCTCGACTACGGCCAGTTGCAGAACGTCCCGCTCTTCCACGGCCTCGGCCCCATCGACAAGTCGGCACAGCAGCTGTCCGACTTCGTCGACAAGGTGCTCGGCGCCACCGGTGCCGCGAAGGCCGACCTCGTCGGCCACTCGCAGGGCGGGATGATGCCCCGCTACTACCTGAAGTTCCTCGGCGGGGCCGGCAAGGTGAACGCGCTCGTCGGCATCGCGCCCGACAACCACGGCGCCACCCTCAGCGGACTGACCAACCTGCTGCCGTACTTCCCGGGCGCCGAGGACCTCATCTCCGCCGGCACCCCCGGCCTCGCCGACCAGATCCCCGGCTCCGACTTCCTCACCAGGCTCAACAACGGCGGCGACACCGTGGCCGGCGTGCACTACACGGTCATCGCCACCAAGTACGACGAGGTCGCCACGCCGTGGCGCAGCCAGTACCTGACCGGCCCCGACGTGCGCAACGTCCTGTTGCAGGACCTGTGCTCGGTGGACCTCTCCGAGCACCTGGCGATCGCGCTCTTCGACCGCATCGCCTTCCACGAGGTGGCCAACGCCCTCGACCCGGGCCACGCCACCGCCACCACCTGCGCGTCGGCGTTCAGCTGACGCGTGTTCCGGGGCCTGTCCGGCCTGAGCCGCCGGACAGGCCCCGCGCTGGTGGGGCCGCCTCAGCGGCGGCCCTGCCGGGCGCCGTTCGCCGCGCGCCTGCGCACCGAGGCGAATCGGCCGAGCCGACCGCCAGGGCTGCCGCGCCGCCGACCGCCACGTACGGGGCGCCGCCGTCGCCGCCGGTCTCGGCCAGGTCGCCGGAGGCACCGGCGGCCTCGGACCGGTTCGCCGTGGACGCGTTCGCGGCGTCCTCGGCGTCCGCGGTGTCCCGGGTGTCCTTGGCGGCCGCGGCTTCGGCGCTCTCCGGCCGGTCCGCCGCCGAGGAGCCGGGAGCGGACGCCGGGTGCGTCGTCGTGCTGGCGTCGGTGTCCCCGTGGCCGTGGTGCCCGGCCGTCGACCTGCCGGCACCGCCCTCGATCTGCCGCTCGGTGGGCGCGGAGGCGGCCGGGGCCGGGGACGCGCCGGCCGCCGTACCGCCGCCACCGCCGCCGCCGAAGACGACGTCCGAGCAGGAGTAGAGGGCCTCCGGACTGTCCGAGCGCTGCCAGACCGCGTACAGCAACTGCCGGCCGGAACGCTCGGGGAGGGTGCCGGAGAACGTATAGAAGCCGCCGGACGCCACCGGGTCGGTCGCCGTGGCCACCGGGTGCGCGAGGTCGAGCTCGGCCCAGGCGAGCGGCCTCGCCGGGTCGTAGCCGGGCTTGGTGAGGTAGACCTTGAAGGTGCCCCTATGCGGGGCGGTCACCCGGTACCTGAAGGTGTACGAGCCGCCGCGCACACCGGTCGCGGGCCAGTCCGCGCGGGCCAGGTCGAGGCCCTTGAACTCCGGGTTGTTCGCGCTGCACAGCCTGCCGTCCGGGATCAGCACCTGGTGGCGGCCGTTCGCGTCGCCGATCCGGATGCCGTTCCAGTCGTAGAGCGCCTGGGTGCCGCCGGCCGCGACCGCCGCCCTGCACGCGGCCGACTTCGGGCTCTCCGGACCCTCCGCGTAGCACTGGGCGACCCGGCTGACCGGGTCGCCCATGGACCCGTGGGCGGACGCGGGCGCGGCGGCCAGCGCGGTCAGCGTGAGCGAGGCCGTGCCGAGGGCGGCGGCGACGCCGGCGGCGGCCCCGCGGCGTCGGGGCGTCCTCCGCTCGAACGACGCGGAGGGCCTGGGGAAGGGCATGGGGGAACTCCTCGGAACGGTCCTGTGGCGGGGCGGCGGGTCCCGGAGAGCGGACTCCGGGCGCCGGATCCCGTGGGGGCGATCAGCAAGCTAGCCCGGGGAAACCGTGAAATCGCCCGCCGGAGGCGGTGGGAGGAGATCCTTATGCTCGCGTTAAGGGAGCGCTGAGGCTGCGCTCAGGCAGGGAGCTGCGCGATATGTCGAACGAGGTGATCCGGGCGGCCCGTGCCGCCGACGTCCCGGCCGTCGGGTCCGTGACCGAGGAGGCGTACCGCCCCTACGTCGCGCGCATCGGAGTGCGGCCGGTGCCCATGGACGCGGACCACGCGGCGGACGTGGCCGCGGGCAGGGTGTTCGTCGCCGAGGAGCCCGGGACGGGCCGGGTGATCGGCCTCGTGGTGGTCGAGGCGCGCACCGACCACCTGTTCCTCGACAGCATCGCCGTCCGTCCCGACGCCCACGGCACGGGCGTCGGCCGGGGGCTGCTGGAGTTCGTGGACGCGCACGCGCGTGCGCTGGGGCTGTCCGAGGTCAGGCTCTGCACGAACGCGATGATGTGGGAGAACCGGAGGATCTACCCGAAGTTCGGCTACGAGGCCGTCGAGCGCCGTGTGGACGGGCCCTACGACCGGATCCACTACCGCAAGCGGCTGGTCTGAGACGTCTCATGTCCGGGCCCTCGGACCGTCATCCGTCCGGCCACCAGGTGCGCGCGATGTCCTTGCGCACTTCCGGGCGCGCGGCGGGACGCTCCTCGGCCGCCTCCTCGCGGACCCGGCGGGTGTCCGTCTTCCTCAGGGGCTTCTGCACTGTCGTACGGCGCATCGCTGCCTCCTTCGACGTCTACCGGATCCGTGCTGCCGCGGTGGTAGACCTTGCGGGCGAGAGTTCCTCATCGGTGCGGGTCTGTCTGTGGCCGCTGTCACATTCGACTGTCAGTGGCGGGCACATTCGACTGTCAGTGGCGGGTGTCACCCTGGAGCGCATGACGACACGGATCACGGACGACGGTGACGGGTCGGCCCCGGCTCGGGTGGACTGGGACGCGCAGGCCGCCGTCTTCGACGACGAGCCGGATCACGGGCTGCGCGACCCGGACGTGCGCGCGGCCTGGGCCGAGCGGCTGCGCGGCTGGCTGCCGGGACGCCCGTGCGACGTCCTCGACCTGGGCTGCGGCACCGGCAGCATGTCGCTCCTCGCCGCCGAGCAGGGACACCGGGTGACCGGGATCGACCTGTCCCCGGCCATGGTGGAGCGGGCCAGCGCCAAACTGGCCGGCCGGGACGCGGCGTTCCTGGTCGGCGACGCGGCGCAACCACCGGTGGGCGAGCGGCGCTTCGACGTGGTCCTGGTGCGCCACGTGCTGTGGGCGCTGCCCGAGCCGGACCGGGTGCTGCGCCACTGGCGGGCGCTGCTGCGCCCGGCCGGGCGGCTGGTCCTGATCGAGGGCCGGTGGGGTTCCGTCACGCCGGTCGGCATACCCGCGCACCGGCTGACCATGCTTGTACGCCCGCTCGCCGAGGAGATCCGCAGCGAGCCGCTGTCGGCCGACGCGCGGCTGTGGGGCCGGGAGGTGGACGACGAGCGGTACGCGGTGGTGGCGGAGGTCGGGGCCGCGTAGCGGGCGGGTCGCGGGCGCCGCCGCTCCACGGTCTCAGGCCAGCAGTGTCTCGAAGCCGTCCCCGCGGGCCAGGGCCTCCAGGGTGTCGAGGGCCGCGACGGCGGCCGCCGCGGCCTCGGGGTCCGTGCGCGCCAGGCCGCTGTCCGCGAACTCGTCCTCGTCCAGACGGCGCACGTCCGTGCCGTCGGCGGAGCGCCACAGGTCCAGGTCCAGATCCTCGACCACCAGTTCCGCGCCGGAACGGGTGGCCGGACGGGTGACGTCGCAGTACCAGCCCTTCACCGTGCCCCGGGCGTCCCGGACCTCCTTCACCGCGTACCAGCGGTCCCGCCAGTAGTACTCGGTGAAGACGTCGCCCGGTTCGAACCGTACGAAGCCGAAGTCGCGCGCCCCGTCGCCCGCCCACGGGGCGCGGACGACGATCCGGGTGCCGTCGTCGGCGAGCAGTTCCGCCGGGTAACGGATCTTCGTGACCCCCGCCTTGACGAGCACGACCTCCAAACGCCCGCCCGGCTCAGCCGAGTTCGCGGACATGACGCACCTCCGTCCCGCAGATCTCGTACCCGAACCACTTGTTGATCGCGATCATCGGCCCGTTGCCGGCGTCATTGCCCGTGAACGCCTCCGTGTATCCCGCGGCGCGGGCCCGGTGCAGCGAGTCGTTCTTGGCGAGTTTGGCCAGTCCCCGGCCGCGGAACGCGCGGGCGGTGCCGGTCATGACGGTGCCGTACCGCCTGCCGCCGTCCGTGCGGGCCGCGCTGAACGCGGCGGGACGCCCGTCGACCACGGCCACCGAGGTCAGCTCGGCGCTGAACAGCGGGTGCCGCCAGGTCTCCTCCAGCCAGGCCTCGTAGTTGGTGAACTCCGTGTCCACGTCGCTCGGTTCGTCCGCCACGGTCTCCGCGTCCAGGGCGAACAGGGGCCGCGGGTCGTCGGCGAAGTCCGAACCCCGGCGGACCTCGACGCCCGGCGGCGGGTCCTGCAGCGGCGGGAGCGCGCCGCCGGCCAGGTCCAGCCGGAGGAAGTGCGCGGAGCGGCTCGCGCGGTAGCCGTGCCGCTCGGCGAAGGCCCGGCTGCCCGGCTCGTCCAGCACCCAGGAGAACAGCTTCCTCGCCCCGTGGGCGGCCAGGTGCTCCTCGGCGGCGCGGACGAGGAGGCGGCCGGCGCCCCGGCGGGTGTGCCCCGGGTCGACGTACACGTTGATGTTGCCCTGGCCGGGCTCGGGGCTCTCGTGGGCCAGGTGCACCTGTGCCGTGCCGATCACCTCGCCGTCCGCCACGGCGACGAGCGGGCGGTAGTGGGCGTCGCGGTGCATGTGGACGAGGTCGTGGGCGAGGGACTCGGGGGTGAACAGGATGAACGGGAGCGCGAGGTGCCGCACGCGGGCGAAGCCCTCGAGGTCGGCCCGCGCGTCGGGCCTGAGGTCGCGGATGGTTACGGTCATGGGGGCGCACGCTACGGCGGAGAACGGGCGGGGTGCCTCTCATTTTCCGCCGGGTGCGGGACAATCGGCGGGTGACGTTGAAGATCGACATCGAGGACGGCGCGCCGCCGTACGAGCAGGTGCGGGCGCAGATCTCCGAGCAGGCGCGGTCGGGGGCGCTGCCGGTCGGTTACCGGCTGCCGACGGTGCGCGGGCTGGCCGAGTCGCTCGGGCTCGCCGCGAACACGGTCGCCAAGGCGTACCGGGCGCTGGAGGCGGACGGGGTGATCGAGACGCGGGGGCGCAACGGCACGTTCGTCGCGGCCGCCGGCTCGGCCGCGGAGCGCGAGGCGGCGGTGGCCGCGCAGGGCTACGCGGAGCGGGTACGGCGGCTGGGCCTGGACGAGAACGCCGCGCTCGCGGCAGTCCGTGACGCCCTGCGCGCGGCCTACGGGGAGTAGGAGCCCTGCGGGCGGCGCACGGACCCGAAAGCCGGCGGGTGGCCTGCGGTCCCGGAGCCCGGCGGGTGTCCTGCGGGCGCGGAAGTCGGTGGGTGGCGCGCGGGCGCGGAGGCCGGCGGTGGTCTGCGGGCGCGGGAGCCGGCGGGTGCCCCTGCAAGCTCGGAGCCCGGTACGTGGGGGCGGGCACGGGGGCCGGCGGTGGTCTGCGGGCGTGGAAGTCGGCGGGTGCCCCGGTACGTGGGGCGCGGAGGCTGGCGGGTGGCTTGCGGGCGCAGGACGCCAGCGGGGCGGCGCACGGGTGCGCAGGTCGGCGGGTGGTTTGTGGGCCCGGAGCCCGGTACGTTGCGCGCGGGCGCGGATGTCGGCGGGTGGCCGGCGCGCCACAGCCGGCGGTTGGCCTGCGGGCGCGGAAGCCCACGGGCGGCGCGCGGGCCCGGAGCCCCACGGGTGGCGCGCGGGCCCGGAGCCCCACGGGTGGCGCGCGGGCGTGGAAGCCGGCTGGTTGCACTGCGGGCCGGGGAACCCTGCGGGTGGCGCATGGCGGCGGAGTCCGGCGGGGGGCCCGCGGGAGCGGACACCCGTGAGCGGCCCCGGCGGGGTGCCGCTGTTCCGTGCCGCGGCGGTCGGCCCGTGCCGCTGCGGGGGTGCCGGGAGCGGCTACCGGGCTGCTGCCACGAGCCGTCGCGGGGTCCTGGTGACCTCCAGGCCCGCGATCGCGGCCACCCGCGCGAACACCATCGCGTCCCGGACCGCCGCGCCCGCCGGGTCGTTGTTGAAGTAGGCGTACACGTCCTGGTCGTCCGGCCAGGCGGTCGCTATCCGGTCGACCCAGGTCTCCAGGGACCGGCGGCCGTAGTGCGGCCAGGCCCGGGCGCGCCCCACGTGGAAGCGGACGTAGCCCCAGTCGGTGGTGCGCCACAGCGGCGTGACCGGACGGGCGTAGGCGTCGGCCCAGCACAGCGCGGCCCCCCGCTCCTTCAGCACCGCCCGCACCTCGTGCGTCCACCACGACATGTGACGCGGCTCGACCGCGACCCGGGTGCCCGCCGGGAAGCACGCCAGACAGGCGTCGAGCAGCCGCGCGTCGGCGAGCAGCGTCGGCGGCAGCTGGAGCAGCACCGGTCCGAGCCGGTCGCCGAGTCCCTCGGCGTGGCTCATCAGCCGGTGCACCGGCTCCGCGGGCTCCTTCAGCCGCTTGACGTGGGTCAGATAGCGGCTCGCCTTCACCGCGGCCACGAAGTCCGGCGGCACCCGCTCCCGCCAGGCCGCGAAGTTCTCCCGCGACGGCAGGCGGTAGAAGGCGTTGTTGATCTCCACCGTGGCGAAGTGCCGGGCGTACTCCTCCAGCCACAGCCGCACGGGACACCCCTGCGGGTAGAGCACGCCCCGCCAGTCCTTGTACTGCCAGCCCGACGTCCCGACGAACAGGGTCATACCACCATCAAAGCACCGGCCGCGGCACCGGTCCTCCCGCGGTCGCCCGCGCACTCCGCGTCACAGGTACAGCCCCGCCTCCACCCCGCCCCGGGGCTCCGGCAGGGCGGTCGGGGAGGTGCCCCGGCGCAGGGCGTACAGCTCCGCCAGGGTCGCGCCGTCGCGGCCCACGCCCTGATCGGTGCCCAGCCAGCTCACCGACTCCGCGCGGGTCAGCGGCCCCACCTCGATCCGGGCCAGACAGCGGCCCGGCCGGACCACGGCCGGGTGCAGGCGCTCCAGGTCCTCGTTGGTCGTGACCCCGACCAGCACGTTGCGGCCCTGGCCGAGCAGGCCGTCGGTGAGGTTGAGCAGCCGGGACAGCGCCTGCCCCGCGGTGTGCTTGGCCTCGCCGCGGATCAGCTCGTCGCAGTCCTCCAGCAGGAGCAGCCGCCAGCGGCCCTTGCCCGCCGCGTCCTCCTCGCCGATCGCGATGTCCATCAGATAGCCGACGTCGGAGAAGAGCCGCTCGGGGTCGAGGACGCAGTCCACCTGGCACCAGTCCCGCCACGAGCGGGCCAGCGTCCGCAGCGCCGACGTCTTGCCCGTGCCCGGCGGGCCGTGCAGCAGGAGCAGCCGGCCCGCGATGTCCTCCGGGGTCGTCTTCATCAGGCGGTCCATCGCGTCCGCCACCGGGGCCGTGTAGTTCGCCCGCACCTCGTCCCAGGTGCCCGCGGAGATCTGGCGGGTGGTGCGGTGCGGGCCGCGGCGCGG
This sequence comes from Streptomyces sp. NPDC096152, assembly GCF_044763235.1. Taxonomy (NCBI): domain Bacteria; kingdom Bacillati; phylum Actinomycetota; class Actinomycetes; order Kitasatosporales; family Streptomycetaceae; genus Streptomyces; species Streptomyces sp. NPDC096152. Next base: position 68,840 of record NZ_JBIWFW010000008.1, read on the forward strand.
GGACACGTACCAGAAGCCCATCGTCACGTTCTCCGGCTGCGGTTCCGGCTCGTCCGCCGCGCCGTCCGTCGCCTCGCCGAGCACCTTCTCGGCCAGCTCGGCGGTGGTCGCGGTGACGGTGACGTCGGCGCCCCGGTTCCAGCGGGAGACCAGCAGCGTCCAGCCCTCGCCCTCCGCGAGGGTCGCGCTGCGGTCGTCGTCGCGGGCCGTGCGCAGCACCCGGGCGCCCGCGGGCAGCAGCGTGGCGCCGGAGCGGACGCGGTCGATGTTCACCGCGTGCGAGTACGGCTGCTCGCCCTTCGCGAAGCGGCCGAGGAACAGCGCGTCGACGACGTCGGACGGCGAGTCGGAGTCGTCGACGTTGAGCCGGATCGGCAGAGCGTCGTGTGGGTTCGCAGACATGTCGCCATGATCCGTCACGGGACCGCCGGACGCACCCGCTTTCCGACGTGCGCGTGAAGTGTCGCGGATCTCTACGCTCCGTCCCTGCTCGTACGGTGTCGTCCGCTCCGGTGCGGCCTCGCCCGTCCTGTGGCGAAGTCGTACCCCGGCGGCACCTGTCCGGCGGGCGATTTCTGCCGTTACTGTTGCCTTTGATGGGACGTCATGGGTGGACCTCGGGGGAGCGGCGGTGGCGGCTCACCGCACTGCTGGGCGTCGGCGCGGCCGTTCTCGCCCTGGTCGTGACGCTGATCGGCACCCTGCCCGGGAGCGGCGGCACGGCCGGCACCTCGCGCGACGGCGACAAGGTGCACGGCACGCCCGCCACGCCGCCGCACGGGTCGGATCCGTCCGTCGGCTGGGGCTTCACGCACACGCAGTTCAGCGCCGACGAGGGCAGCGGCGCCGCCACCGACCGGGTGGCGGGGCTGCTCGCCGGCACGGCGGGCCTGCCGCAGAACCAGCACATCATGGGCTGGGGCGCGGACAACCCGGAGCCGGTCCGGGGGCGTTACGACTTCGCCGCGCTGGACCGGCGCATCGACTTCGTCCGCAGGTCGGGGGGCACCCCGGTGCTCACCCTGTGCTGCGCGCCGGACTGGATGAAGGGCGGCAGAGCCGGCGTCGGCAGCACCGACTGGAGCCGGCCCGCCCTGGAGACCGCCCCGACGCCCGACCACTACGCCGACTTCGCCGCGCTCGCCGCGACGGTGGCCAAGCGCTATCCGGACGTACGGCACTTCATCGTCTGGAACGAGTTCAAGGGTTTCTGGAACGACGGCGCGGGCCGCTGGGACTACGAGGGGTACACCAAGCTCTACAACCTGGTGTACGCGGCACTGAAGAAGGTCGGCAGGGACATCATGGTCGGCGGCCCCTACCTCGTCATGGACAGCGTCGACCCGCGGCAGAAGGAGAACGCCTCGACGGCGCTCCGGGGCCCCTGGGGCGCCATGGACCAGCGCGTCCTGGACGCCTTCGCCTACTGGAACGCCCACAAGAAGGGCGCCGACTTCGTGGTCGTCGACGGCTCCAGCTACACCCGGGACGACGAGCTGCTGCCCGACGAGTTCGCGGCCACCGACAAGCTCACGGCCGTCGGCCGGTGGGTGCGGCAGCGGACCGGCGGCCTGCCGCTGTGGTGGGCGGAGTACTACGTCGAGCCCGCCGACGGCGACGACGACCGCACGGGCTGGACCGAGCCGCACCGCGTCGCCGTCCAGGCGGCCGGCCTGATCGCCATGGTCCGCGGCGGCGCCTCCTCCGGCTTCTACTGGAACCCGCAGAAGGAGAAGGGCGGCCGCTGCGCCGGCTGTCTGTGGACCACCACCGACACCCCCGGCGGCGGACGGGCGCTGCCCATGTACGGCCTCGTCTCCCGCTTCGGCCGGGCGTTCCCGCCGGGCACCCGCTACGAGACCGTGTCCGTCGCCCGGGACGACGTGCCCAACGTGCGGGTGCTGGCCGGCGCGAAGACCGTCCTGGTGGTGAACACCCTGGACCGGACCATCAGCGCGCTGGTCGACGGCAGGCGGTTCGACATGGGGGCGTACGAGGTGAAGTGGCTGGCGCGCTGAGCCGCCTCACCCCGCCTTCCCCGCGCCACGGGCTCCGTACCCCTGTACTCCCTACTCCGTGCCCGACGCCCCGTGCCCGTCGCCTCTCAGCCCTTGCCCATGGTCAGGAACCGCTGCACCAGCGAGGCGCACAGCACCGCCAGCAGCGGCAGCGAGAACCAGAAACTGCTCTGCAGCCAACGCAGTTGACGCACGCTCGGCCGCGTCGCGACCCGCACGACCTCCCGGGCCGTGAGCATCAGGACCAGGGCCAGGGCCGCGAGCCCGCCGACCACCGACCACGGCGTCCACGTCACCTTCGGCCCGATCGGCCCCGGCCGCGGCTCGGGCACGGCGCCCGCGGGCTGCTCGCGCAGCGCGTACAGGGTCACGTCGTCGTTGGCGAGGACCTTCCTCAGCTCCGGCCGGCCGTCGAGGTTGCGCACCAGCCGGGACTCCCAGCCGGCCGAGTAGCCCACGTCCATCCGCAGATACGCGACCTGGCTCCGGTTGACCATCAGATACGAGTTCGGGCCCGCGTCCTTGAGCGCCTTGACCAGCCCCGACACCAGCACCGGGTCGGTCGGCGCGAGCGTCGGCACGTAGTTCACCCGCTCCATGTCCCGCGCCCCCCACGGCATCGCGGGCGTGACGTTGTCGACGGTGTCGTTGCTCAGCCACAGCAGCCGTACCGTCGGCCTGTCGTGGGCGTACACGTACTCCATGGCCGCGACCTCGCCGGTGCGGATCCGCTCGAAGGGCTCGTTGCCCCACCGGGCGACCAGGAAGCCGCCCAGGAGCAGCAGACCCGCCAGGAACGCGGCGACCGGGGCCAGGCTGACCCGGTCCTTCGCGCGTTCCCCGGCGGTGGCGCCGGTGCGCGGGAAGAAGGCGTACGCGGCGAGCAGCCCGGCGCCGGGCAGGGCGAACAGGAAGACGCGCAGGGCCATCTCACCGCCGTAGGACTGCATGCCGAAGCCCAGGAACGGCACGAAGGCGAGGACCGGCAGCGCCCGCTCCCGGTACCGGTTCTCGCGCCGCCGCCACCAGCCCCAGCAGGCGAGGGCGAGCACGCCGCCCGCCAGCAGCACCCGCGCGTACAGGACGAGCCGGTGCGTCGGGTCGCCGCCCTTGATCCGGCCGGAGACGGACGTCGACACGTTGCCGCCCACCCCGCCGACCCCGCCGAACAGCTCGTCGAAGTGCCCGGACCAGTACGGCTCGGCCATGAAGCCGAGCCAGAAGGCCACCAGCACCGCGCACAGGACGGGCAGGCCGCGCAGTTCGGACCGTCCGACGAGGACCAGCGCGGCCAGCACGCCCAGCATCACGAACGGCGTGAGCTGGTGCGCCGGGACACTCGCCGCGAACAGCCCGATCACGACCGTCAGCAGCACGGCCCGCTGCCGCCGGCCGGCCGGCTCCACCTCGACCTCGCCGGGCCGCGCCCTGGCCCAGATGACGTGCGGCGCCCGGAACCAGACCAGCAGGATCGCCACGAAGGCCAGGTACAGCAGATAGGTGAAGCCCTGGGGGGAGAAGTAGTCCTGGCCCACCCAGCCGCCGAGCACGAAGATCCACACGCCGGTCCACTTGGCCCGCCAGCCCGCCCGCAGCGCGCGGGTCAGCAGGAACATGGGGGGCAGGTACAGCAGTTGCATGGTCAGCGGCCACCAGCGGACGACCTCGGTGAGGTCGCCCAGCCCGCACGCCCGGGCGGCGAAAGCGGCCACCGCGAAGAACCCGGGCCAGCTCCAGCGCGCGTCCAGGTCCGGCACGGCCGATCCGGTGCGGTCGATGTAGTCGAGGAACCCCAGGTGCTGCCAGGCCGTGGCGAACCGCGGCTCGGTCTCGATCACCGCGGGCAGCGCGTGCAGGGAGACGACGGTCGCGAGCAGGGTGACCAGCAGCAGGGTCCGGTGCTCGCGGCGCAGCCACAGCAGCGCGGCGAACACCGCGACCAGCAGCGCCGCACCGGCCATCGTCGGCAGTGGCAGCACCGAGACGAGCCCGAGCCCGCCCATCCGGTCCAGGTCCGGCTCGCCGAGCCGCAGCGCGGGCACCCAGTACAGCAGCAGTGCCGCCGCCAGCAGACCGCCGAGGAGCACTCCGGGCCGGGTGGGCGCGAGGCGCGCCCGCGGGGCCCGCGGGGACGCAGGCGAGGTGCCGTACGGCCGTGCCTCCGCCGCCTCCCGCGCGGCGCGCGCGACCACGTCCCCCTCCTCAAACTCCTCGGACTCCTCGGACTTCCGGGATTCCTCGGACACGGCCCCGGCGTCCGGGACGACCGCCCGCTCCTCCGTCCCGAACGGCGCGTCCACCTCCCGTCCGGCAGGTCCCACCGATGCCTGCGCGCCGGGTTCGCGCCCCTCCACGGGCAGCCCCGCGACCTCCGGCGGGCGAGGGGTCGGCGCCCAGGTCGGCCGGTGGTCCGGCGGTACCGGCGTGCCCGCGGGCGGGGTGCCGGGGCCGGGGCGCACGTCGGGCCGGCGTTCCTGGTGGTCGAAGTCGACGTGGATGCCCAGGGCCACGGTGTCGGAGTCCAGCGCCCACGCCGGACCCCGCCGGTGCGGTGCGACGGCCCCGGCGGGGACCTCGCGCGCCCCCAGGTCGGCGAGGTCCCCGTCCGGAGCCGCGTCCTCGGGGACGCCGGCGGCCGGGGCGGCCCGGACGGTCCGGTACAGCTTGGGTGCGGCGATCGCGACGATCACGGCGAGGCTGGAGATCTCGGCGACGCCCGCGCCGGTCAGGCCCGTGCGGGGGAGCAGCAGCAGCGTCAGCCCCAGCACCAGGACGCACAACAGGCCCTGCAGCCAGGCGAGTCCGGCGGTGCGGCTCTGCGCGCGCAGCACCGCGAAGTACGTTTCCATCACGACCCGCAGCAGCGCGCCGAGCGCGAACCAGCGCAGCAGCCCGGTCGCCGCGTGCGCGTAGCCGTCGCCGAAGACGCGCAGGATGTACGGCGCGCCCAGGAACAGCACCCCGGCCACCGGCAGCATGATCCGCGCCATGCGCCTCAGCGCGGCCCGGGTGTTGGCGGCCAGGCGCGCCGGGTCGTGCGAGCCCTCCACGGTGAGGGAGGCGCCCATGTTGATGGCGAGCAGGTTGACCGTGCCGCCGATCGTGGTGGTGATGTAGAAGTACGCGTTGTCCGCCGAGCTGACCTGCGAGGCGACGATCACGGGAACCAGGTAGACCACGGCGAGCGAGAACAGCGAGCCGGTGTAGTCGCCGGCGAGGAACCGGCCGAGCTCCCGCAGGGCCGGGGGTTTGGCGTGCGCCTCGGTCGCCGTGACGTGCCGGGGCACCAGGCGCCGGAACACCAGCCAGCCCAGCGGCACCACGGAGGTGGCGATCGCCAGGCCCCAGGAGGCGAAGACTCCGGTCGTCGGGAGCGCGGCGGCGAGACCGACCAGCAGCGCCAGCTTCACCGCCGAGAACACGGTGTTGCCGACTGGCACCCAGGGCGCGCTGCGCAGCCCGGTCAGCACCCCGTCCTGCAGGGTGAGCAGGTTCCAGGCCATGACGACCGCGATGAAACCCAGGCCGTGGCCGAGCCCGTGCAGGAAGCGGTACGACGGCCCCCACAGGTCGAGCGTGACCAGGAAGACGCCCGCCGCGCCCGCCACGACCAGCGAACTGCCCGCGTAGGTGCGGGCGACGAGCCGGCCGGTGGTGCGGCCCGCGACCGGGATGAAGCGGGCCAGGGCCCCGGTCAGGGTCACCGCGGTCAGCCCGGCGAGCAGCTTCATGGCGGCGATCGCGGCGGAGCCCTGGCCCACCGCGGAGGCGGAGTAGTAGCGGGCGGCGACCAGCCAGTAGCCCAGGCCCAGCACCGCGGAGATCCCGGTGTTGAGCATCAGGGCGTAGGCGTTGCGGAACAGCTGGTCGCCGCCGGGGGACCGGCCCTGTCCGGGCAGGCGGAGACGGCGTCCCGGCCGCTCGGGCGCCCCGGTCGCGGAGGAGGCCGATGCCTCGGTGGTGGTCGTCGTGTCAGACACGGGTCGCGATGGCCTTCCGGCATATCTGGCGTGCTCTTCGGACCACGGCGTACCCCTTGGTCAGGACGCGGTCCCCGGCGAAGTTCCGGGCGATCGCGCGGCCGCGCACCAGCCGCTCGAACTCGTCGAGGCTCGTGCTGCGGCGCACGGTGAGCCGGCGCAGGGCGTACGGGCCCTGACCGCGGCGGGCCAGGGCGTTGCCGACGGCGAGCGCCTGCGTGAAGCCCGCCTCCCGGACCCGCTCGCGCACCCGGCGGCTGGAGTAGCCGTACGGGTAGGCGAAGGAGGCCGGTACGGTGCCCAGTTCGCCGGCGACGATCTCCTTGCAGCGGATCAGCTCCGACCACAGCGTGCCGTCGTCGAGCTGGTCGAGCTGCGGATGGGTGTGGCTGTGCCCGCCGATCTCGACCCCGCCGGCCGTCAGTTCGCGCACCTGGTCCCAGTCGAGCATGGTGTCCAGGCCCCCGCCGGTGTCGTGGGCGCCGCGGATCCAGCCGGTGGAGACGAACAGCGTGGCCGGGAAGCCGTAGCGGGCGAGCACGGGCAGCGCGTGCCGGTGCACCCCCTCGTAGCCGTCGTCGAAGGTGATCAGCACGGAGTTCGCGGGCAGTGGCGGGCCGGTCGTGGCACGCCACCGGTTGGCCAGCTCGGCCGTGGTGACCGGCCGGAAGCCCATCTCGTGCAGCACCGCCATCTGCTCGGCGAACGCCTCCGGGGCGACCGAGAGGCCGCGCGTGGCCGCGTTGGGCTCGCGCGCGACCGCGTGGTACATCAGCACCGGTACGGGTGTGCTCATACGGCTCCTTCCCCCCTGCCGTCCGTGAGGTCCACGACCCGGAAGGCCGTGTCCGCCCGGCGCGCGCGGACGCTCCCGGCGACGTATCCGCCCGCGGCCGTGAGCACGCCGGCGACGATGGCCCCGGCGCGGCCCGCGCCGCCCGGACGGGCCAGCAGTGCGTCCCGCAGCCCGCGGGCCACCCCGGCGGGCAGGACACGGGTGGTGTAGCGGCGCTCTGACTCCAGCCCCCGGGCCGCGCCCACGCTCCGCGCCACCAGCGCCTTGGAGAGGCCCTCGGCCCAGGCGCGGGCGCGGAAGTAACGGAAGCGCTCGCGCGCTTCGGGCACCCGGTGGTGGATCACCGCGCGGTCGTCGATCAGCAGGACCGCGTCGGGCCGGGCGCGGGTGAGGCGGATGCACAGTTCCGTCTCCTCGCAGCCCAGCGGGCGCCGGTCGCCGTCGCGTCCGATGCCGGTGGCGAAGCCGCCCGCGGCGTCGAACGCCGTCCGCCGGAAGGAGGCGTTCCCGCCGAGGACGTTGCGCACCCGGACCCGACCCGGCGGCAGGCCCCGGTAGGTGCAGCCCACCACCCAGTCGAACTCCTCGGGGAACCAGGCCGGCCGGCGGCCCGACGCCCAGACCGGCACGGTGCGGCCGCCGACGGCCATCACCCGCGGGTCCGCGTACCCCTCGGCGAAGTGCCGCAGCCAGTCCCGCTCGGCCACCGCGTCGTCGTCGAGGAAGGCGATCACGTCGCCGCGCGAGGCGGTGATTCCGGTGTTGCGGCCGGCGGACAGGCCGCGGGGGCCCGCGTTGGCGAGCACCCGCACCTCGCCGGCCTCCTTGTACTCCCCGCTCAGCCGGTCCAGGAGCGCCCGGTTGTGGTCGACGACCAGCAGCGTCTCCAGCGCGGGCCGGGACTGCGCCCGCACCGAGGAGACCGCCGCGAGGATGTCCTCCCAGCGGTCCTCGGTGTAGACGCAGATCACGACGGAGATGCCGGGACCGGTCAAGACGCCTCTCCCCGGCCGGTGCCCGGCAGCGGCGAGCGGAGCGTACGGCGGCGCAGCGCCCGCCGGTTGGAGCGCTCCTGGAGGATCACCCTGAGCACCCGGAGCCCGTCGCGCACGGCGCGCAGATTGCTGGTGCCGTGGATGCGCAGGTACTCGTGGCTGGGTATCTCCTGCACCTTCAGTCCGGCCTTGACCACTCTGATGTTCATCAGCGTCTCGACCTCGAAGCCGGTGCAGTCGAGGTCGATCTTGTCGAGGCAGTGTCGCCAGAACGCGTTGTATCCGTAGCAGAGATCGGTGTAGCGGGCGCCGAACTTGCGGTTGACGACGGCGCACAGGATCCGGTTGCCCAGCTTGCGGACGAAGGTCATGTCGTCGGTGCCGCCGCCGTTGGCGAAGCGGGACCCCTTGGCGAAGTCCGCGCCCGAGACCAGCGCGGAGACGTACGACACGATCTCGTTGCCGTCGGCCGAGCCGTCGGCGTCGACCATCACGACGATGTCGCCGGAGCAGGCCTCGAAGCCGGTGATGAGGGCGTCGCCCTTGCCCCGGCCGCGCTGCCCGACGACCTTGACGCCGGGCCACAGATCGCGCGCGACCTCGACGGTGCCGTCGGTGGAATTGCCGTCCACAAGAACCACTTCGTGTATCCAGTCCGGAAGTGTCTTGAAGACGTAGGGGAGATTCTCCGCCTCATTCATGGCGGGGATCACCACACTCACCGGCGGTGTTATCGCGAGGTGAGAAGAGATCGGCCGGTATTGCGCGGCCATGGACGGATCTTGGCCCGATGCGGGCGGACGCAGAACCGAGCTCATGAGTTGTGTCCCTCTCGTCCGGCGGACCGCCCGCCCCTGGGCGGCCCGGCTGTGTGTCCGGTTCGAAAGGGGGGTTCTCACGCGGAACGCGCGGAACGGATCTCCGCGCACGCCAGGTGAGCTGGCAAAGCTGGCCGGCCGGTCGAAAAATGGCAGCCGGTCGCGCGGCACGGCCCGGTCACCTGTGCGGTCACCGAGCACGGCACCCCCCTACCGCGCCCCGCGCCGGAACGCCGCGGTCCCTGAGCCCTCCCCTTGAGCCGCGTAATGACGGACCGGTGCGGGTGAGATGTACGACGGTATTGACGATTGAACCTGTATGGCAAGACCTGCAACGAGATCTCACGTTTTTGTTGGTTTGGCCATTACGCAGATTTGGTCCTGCATGACTCATTGATTCGAACGGATTTTTCCCATCCGTTTGAGAATTCTGTCCGCCGGCTCGAACAGCTCCGGCCGGGACAGCACCATGTTGCGCAGCGCCCGGACCGGGGCGCGGCGCGCCCGGTGCCCGACCGCTATTGGATGACGTCGTGTCACCCACCCTTCGGACACCAGGAGTTCACGTGTCTTCAGGGAGTCCTTGTACTCCTTCTGGCCCCGGCCGAGATCGAGATGGGCGATGCCGTCGGCGGCGGCCGCCTCGGCCATGCGCAGGTGCAGGACGAGCCCGGGGGAGTACTTGGCGTACGCGGGGTCGTACGCCGGGAACCAGCACGCCAGCACCCGCTCGGTGCGCAGCCCGAAGTGGGCGGCGACCGGCCTGCCGTCGGCATACAGCACCGAGAGGATCCCCGCGAAGGGGTCCGAGCGGGTGTGGAAGAGCCGGGTGACCAGCCGGGTGATCCATTCGTGGGCGAAGCGGTCGCTGCGCCCGGTGCGGCGGTACTGCGCGGACTTCCAGGCCATCAGCGTGCGCAGCGCGGCCGGGTCGCGCTCGTCGTGGACGTAGGTCACCGGGCCCGCGTCCCGGCCGAGTCTGCGCTCCTTGGCGAGCGTGGTCCGGGTGAACTTGGGCGACCGGGCGCGCAGCTCGCGCAGATAGGTGTCGTAGCCCTGGTCGACGTCCATGACCGGGGAGGGGAAGGTGCCGGAGGCTCCGGCCTCGAACGGCTCCTGGCCCGCCACCAGGTGGTCGAACTCCCAGACGGCGAGTCCGCAGGCCCGCAGCAGGTCCCGGGCGTCCCAGGTGAAGCCGGGGCGGTGCACCAGGCCCTGGCAGTCGGACACGCCGATGCCGACCGCGCGGCCGACTCCGGCGGCGGATCTCTGGAACGGGAAGAACGCGGCCGGCTCGGCGTCCTCGCGCACCACCGCGATCCGCACCCCGCGTCTGCACCGGCCCACCGCGAGCGCGAACTCCGGGGACAGGAAGGGATTCGCCAGCCCCTCGGAGCCGTGCAGATGGGCCTTGGACTGCATCGCTGTCCAGGCCGCCCGGTCGGCGGCGCTCAACTCGCCGGGGCGGTACACGCTGATGTCCACGTCAGAGGCCCTGTCTTCTCGCCGTGCGGCCGCGCGACCGCCGCACCGTGGCCAGCAGGAGAACGAGGGAGCTGAGGACGGCCACCGCGACGACGCCGCCGCGCACGGACCAGCGGTGCACGGCCAGCATCCCCTGGGCCACCAGCATGTCGAGGACGACCGCGCCCGCCACCGAGGCGAGCACGCGGCCGAAAGGATCCAGCCCGCGCAGGGCGGCCGCGACGGCGGCGGCCGGCGCCGCCAGCAGGAAGAACAGCGTGAGGGGACCGCGCAGCACGGACGCGGAGTCGGTGAGCGCCAGCAGCGCGCCCGCCCCGGCGACCGCGGTCGCGGCGCCCGCGAGCAGCGGCGTCAGGTCCCTCCCCGGCCCCGGCCGTGCCCGTGGTGCGCCGTCCGTTGAAGCTGTCTTGATACGTATGGTCTGCATTGGCGACTTTGCCCCCCGAAGCGCCGGATGCCGGGCTTCAATGTCGCGCAGCCCCGTGGCGGCCGTCAAGACGCCGAAGCCGTCGGCGGCGCTTCACGCCCGGTTTTAAACATGCGTTCGGGGTGGTGGTGTGCCCTTTTCCAGGCCGCATCCGTTCGGGTGATGTGTCTGAGTGTGCGTCAGGAGCGGGGTTGTTGACGCCTCCATGAATTCTGTTGAGCGGCAAAAAAGTTTTGGCATGGACACTTCCAGTCAACACGCGTAGCTGCTACCAAAGTTGTGGCAGAGATCCTGCTAAAGGGAGGTTCCATGAGACGTTCCCGACTTACCGCATACGTCAGTTCCCTCCTCCTGGCCGCCGGTATCGCACTCACCGGGGCCGCGTCGGCGCAGGCATCCGAACTGGCCGCCGGTGGCTACGTGGCCCTCGGCGACTCCTACTCCTCGGGGGTCGGAGCCGGCAGCTACATCAGCTCCAGCGGCAGCTGCGACCGCAGCACCAAGGCGTACCCCTATCTCTGGAACGCGGCGCACACACCGTCGTCGTTCGACTTCACCGCCTGCTCGGGCGCCACCACGGACGACGTCCTGGCCAACCAGCTCGGCCCGCTCAGCTCCTCCACCGCCCTGGTCTCCCTCACCATCGGCGGCAACGACGCGGGATTCGCCGACGTCATGACGACCTGTGTGACGTCGTCCGACAGCACCTGCATCTCCCGTATCAACACCGCCATGGCCTACGTCGACACGACGCTGCCCGGCAAGCTCGACAACGTCTACTCGACGATCCGCTCCAAGGCCCCGTCCGCCCGGGTGGTCGTACTCGGCTATCCCCGCTTCTACAAGCTCGGCACCTACTGCCTCGGCCTGTCCGAGACCAAGCGGTCCGCCATCAACGACGCGGCCGACCACCTCGACGCCGCCATCGCCAAGGTCGTCGCGAACCACGGCTTCGTCTTCGGCGACGTCCGCACGACCTTCACCGGCCACGAGATCTGCTCCGGCAGCTCCTGGCTGCACAGCGTCAACTGGCTCAACATCGGCGAGTCGTACCACCCCACCGCGGCCGGCCAGTCCGGCGGCTACCTGCCGGTGCTCACCAACGCGGCCTGACCCGTCACGGGGAGGCCGAGACCGTTGGCGAAGCGGAGGCCCCGCCCGTCGGGGTCTCCGTCACGCACGTCACCGAGAACGGCACCGTGTCCGAGGCGGTGCGCACCGGCGCCCGCACCTCGACACCGATCGCGTCGTGGTACGTCCCGCCCTCCGAGTACGTCGTGACGGCCACCGTGTCCTGCCGGGACCTCCCCCCGCCCGCCGGGAACGACAGCGTCTTCCAACCGGGGTCGGAGACCTCGCCGTCGCGCAGCACCCAGCGGTAGGAGACCTCCGCGGGCAGCCGGCCCACCGTGAACGTCGCCGTGAAGGACGGCGCCCCCGCACGCGGCGGGGGGCACCCCCCGGAATACGCCGTGTGCGTCCCCGTCAGCGTGACCGTCACCGACTGCGGCGGAGCGGAGTGGGACGAGCCGCCGCTCGGGGAGGCGCTCGTACCGCCGCCGTCGCGGGTGTGGTCGTCGCTCGGCGTCGGCGACGGCGTCACCCCGGCCCGGCTGCTGCTGGTGGTGCCCGCGCCGTCCTTCCCCTTCCCTCCGCCACCCCGGTCGAGCAGCGCGTACGTCAGCCCGGCGAGGGCCAGCGCGAGGGCGGCCAGCCCCGCGATCAGCACCAGGGACGTACGGCGGTCGCCGTCCGGGCGCTCGCGGGTTGCCGCCGCGGCCCGGGTGGGCCCGGTCCCGGCCGGCGGGAGCGGCAGTGGCGGGGTCGGCGAGCGTTCCTCCCGCACGGTGGCGACCGTGGGTGCGTACGCGGCCGCCGGGGCGACGTCCGCCCGTGGTGTGCCGCCCGCCCCGACGAGGCGCAGGTCCCGCTCGGCCCGCTCGGCCGGCAGCCGCTCGGCCGGGTCCTTGCGGAGCAGTCCCTCGATGACCGGCGCGAGGGGACCGGCCCGGCGCGCGGGCGGCAGTTCCTCGTCGACGACCGCGCGCAGCGTGCTCAGCGGGGTGTCCTGCCGGAACGGCGAGTTGCCCTCGACGGCCGCGTACAGCAGCACCCCGAGCGACCACAGGTCCGACTCCGGGCCCGGGGTGCGGCCCAGCGCCCGCTCCGGGGCCAGGAACTCCGGGGAGCCGATCACCTCGCCGGTCATCGTCAGCGCCGAACTGCCCTCGACCGTGGCGATGCCGAAGTCGGTGAGCACCACCCGGCCGTCGTTCGCCAGCAGCACGTTGGCCGGTTTCACGTCGCGGTGCAGCACCCCGGCGGCGTGCGCGGCGCGCAGCGCCGACAGCACCTCGGCGCCGATGTGCGCGGCGCGCTGCGGGCTGACCGGGCCCTCGGCCTCCAGCAGGTCGGCCAGCGACAGGCCGCGGACCAACTCCATGACGATCCACGGGCGGCCGCCGTCGGTGGCCACGTCGTACACCGTGACCACATTGCGGTTCGAGACCCGGGCGGCCGCCCACGCCTCGCGCTCCAGCCGCGCGTACATCCGCTCCACGTCGGCGGCCGGCAGGCCCGCCGGCGCGCGCACCTCCTTGACCGCGACCTCGCGGTGCAGCACCTCGTCGCGGGCGCGCCACACGGTTCCCATGCCGCCCTCGCCGAGCGGGGACAGGAGACGGTAGCGGCCCGCGATCACACGCTCACGACCCGGTTCTTCGGACACCGGCGCCCCCCATTCGCTTCCCGGCGATGTCTCCACTCGACGTGACTCGCGTGATTTCTCCCCAAAAGTAGCTCAGCCCAGTGCGGATGCCGCCCCCCTGAGCACCAATCCGGCACCGAGGGCCAGGACGACGCAGGCCGAACCCAGCGGCGCGGTCCTGCGCACCAAGGCCGCCAGCGGGCCCGCGGTCCAGCGGGGGCGCCGGTCCAGCACCCGGGACACCCCGCTGCCCAGCCGGACGACGGCGAACCCGGCGGCGGTGAGGGTCAGGGCGAGCCCGACACCGTAGGCGACCACGAGCAGCAGCCCGAACCAGGCCTGCCCCAGGGCGGCGGCGCCCACCAGGACGACCACGGCCGAGGGACTGGGCACCAGCCCGCCGGCGAAGCCGAGCAGGAGCGTCCCGCGGAGGGTGGGGGCGGTGGGGTGGGTGTGGGTGACGCCGCCGTGGATGTGGGCGACGGCGGCGGGGTGGGGGTGGTTGTGCCCGGGCTCGGGCCCTTGGTCGTGTGTGGGGTCGTGCGCGTGTGCCGGGTCCTGGGCGTGGTCGTGCCTGTCGTCGTGCGCGTGCTCGTGGGAGGGCCCGTGGGTGTGACCGTGTTCGTGGGAGTGCCCGTGCGGGTGACCGGGATTGTGTTCGTGGGAGTGCCCGTGGCCGTGCGCGCGGTTGCGCCAGGCACGGCGTACGAGGCTCGCGCCGGCGACGGTCACCAGGACGCCGCTGGCGAGACCCAGCCAGGCGATCACCGAGGGCGCGGCGGCCGAGCCCGCGGTGACCAGGAGGCCCAGGGCGACCACGCCGAGGGTGTGGGTGACCGTCACCGACGCGGCCAGCGGCAGGACGTCCCCGAGGCGGGCGCGCCCGCCGCGTGCCGCCGCCGTGGCCGCCATCAGGGTCTTGCCGTGGCCCGGTGCCAGGGCGTGCAGGGCGCCCAGAGCGACCGCGATCACCAGGGCGAGGGAGGCGAAGCCGAGGGTGAGGTCGTGGCGGGCGACCAGGTCGTCCAGGGCGCGGGTCCAGCGGTCGGCGCCGCGCGGGAGGACGGAGGCGGCGGGCGCGTCCGACCGGTCCTCGACGAGGGCGGGGCCGCCGGGGCGCACGCGCAGGAAGGCGGTGGAGGTGTCCGCGGGGGAGGAGAGCAACTCCTTCGGATAGCTGGTCAGTTCGTGCGAGGCGGAGGTCTTCGGCACGTCGGACGCGGTGAGTGTCGTACGGTCGCCGGCGGCCGTGATCTCCCGCCAGCCGGGCCCGGAGGACGCTCCCGCGCTGCGGAAGCCCACGGTGACCGTGCCGTGCTTCGGCAGCGTCGCCGTCAGCGCGCACTCGACCCGGAGGGTGTGCAGGCCCGCCTGGCCGGGACGCGTCCGCGCGTGGCTGCCGCGGACGGCGAGCGCGGACGTCCGCCCCTCGACGGTGAGCCGGCTGCCCCGCGCGGCCCGCTCGCACCGCTGCCGGGCCCACGCGGCCGCGCCGAGCCGCTCGATGTCGGGGCCGGCCTGGGTCGCCGGGATCTCCGCGAGGTCCTCGACGTGGTCGACGCGCAGCAGGCCGGGGGCGGCGACCAGGCCGTCGTAGCGGTTGACGGTGAAGTTGCCGAGGGGATGCGCGCTCGCGGCGGCGGAGAGCACGACGACCAGGGCGCAGGCGGCCGTGAACACGGCCGCGGCGGAGGCGAGTACACGGCGGGGCCTCATCGGGCCGCCTCCAGGGACTTCAGGGCCGTACGGGCCGTGCGGGCGCCCAGCGGGGAGAAGCCGGGGTTCAGCCTCAGCGCGGCGGCCAGGTGGGTGCGGGCGTCCTCCGGGTGGCCGGTGGCGCGCTCGATCATGCCGCGGTGGTAGAGGAAGGCGGCGTTGCGGTAGCCGATGGCCGCCGCCTGCCGGGCGTAGGGGAGTGCCTCCTGGTCGCGGCCGTTGACGTGCAGGGCCCAGGCGAGGGCGTCCGCGGTGTGCACGGTGTGGCGTCGGGCCCATTCGGCGCGGGCCGCGCGCAGGGCGGCCCTGGCGTCGCCGTGGTCGGCGGCGGCGAGCGCGGTGTCCAGGTCGGCGTTGACGCCGCCCGCGCGGGCCAGCGCGATCCAGGCGTCGACGAGGGCGTACTGCGCGCGTGCCCGCTTCCGGTCGCCGGCGGCCCCGCGGGCCTCGTACAGCTCGCCGAGTGCGACGAGCGGGCCGGGCAGCGGGTAGCGGGCGACGACGGCCTCCATGTCCTTGAGGGCGCCCGCGCGGTCACCGCTCGCGGCCCGGGCCCGGGCGCGGCCCTCCAGGGCGGGGAGGCAGGCGTCGTCGGCGGCCAGCGCCCGCGCGTACTGGCGCAGGGCGGTCCGGTAGTCGCCCTGGTTCCAGGCGAGCTGGCCGAGTTGCGTGGCGACGTACGCGACGTCGCCCGGGGAGGTGGCGGAGTCGAGGGCCTGGGTGAGGACGCGGCGGGCGGTGGTGACGTCGCCGCGCAGTTCGCGTACGTAGGCGTAGCGCGTGAAGACCGGGATGCCGGGGCGCCGGGCGTCGGCCGTGTCGGCGGCGCGCGCCGCCTCGCCGTACCGGCCGAGTTCCACCAGGGCGTCGATGCGCGAGGACAGGGCGCGCTCGCTGTAGGGGTTCTGCCGCAGCGCCCGGTCCGCGTAGGCCAGGGCGTCCTTGAAGTCGTGCCGGGCGGCGGCGAGCGCGGCGCGGCCCGCCAGCGCCCGGTCGTTGCCGGGCGCCAGCTCCAGCGAGCGGGCCAGCGCCTGCTCGGCCCGCGGGTAGCGTGCCGGGTCGCCCTTGGTGCGCGCCTGCTCGACGTAGGCGAGTCCGAGGGTGGCCCAGCCGTCGTGGTCCCGGGGCTGCCCGCGCAGATGGGCCTGGAGCGAGAGGACGCTCGCGTCGAGGCCGCCGCCGGCGAGCAGTTCGGGCGACACGGCGGGGGCCGCGGAGACCGCGGACACGCCTCCCTGGTCCCGGGCGGCCCCCACGGCGATCGCCCCGCCGGTGAGCGCCACGGCCAGCAGCAGCGAGGAGCCGGCGAGCCGCGCCGCCCGCCACCGCCGTCCGGCCGCCGCGACCCGACGCACGGCGGCGACCCGCGTGTCATCGCCGTGAGCGGGTTCCTCTGCCGTGTCCACGGCGGTGATCCGCGTGCCGCCGCAGCCGGCGGGTTCCGTTGCCGCGTCCATCGTGGTGATCCGCGTGCCGCCGCAGCCGGCGGGTTCCGCCGCGTCCACCGTGGCGACCCGCGATTCACCCCCGACGGGCTCCTCCGCCGCGTCCACCGTGCCGGTGGCCGCTGTCACGGGGGGCCGGGCCGGCGGTTCGACGGGCTTTCCGGCGGGCTTTCCGGTGGGCGGTTCGGCGGGGTGGTCGCCCGGGCCGTTGTCCGGCGCGTTGTCGTTGCTCCGCGGGGCCATGCCCTCTCCTCGGTCGCCTGGGTGGTGCGATGTGCTCGGTGGTGGACGAAGTCGTCGCGTGGGGCGGCGCGGCCCGCGCCGTGGGGGATGGGGTGAGCGCGGGCCGCGCCAGTCGTGGGGCCGGCGGGTCAGTACGGCCGGCGCATCCGGCGGCGCCACCACGCCAGAGCCGTGCCGAGGAGCAGGATCCCGGCCGCGCCCGAGGCCGCCGAGGAGGCGATCAGGACGGTGTCGCCGGAGCCGGAGGACGCGCCCGCCGGCCGCAGCGCGTCGCCGAGCTGACTGCGTACGTCGGTCCCGCTGGTCGTGCCCTTGGCGAGCTGCCCGCGCGAACCGGACGTCGGCTGGGCCACGTAGGGGAAGTACTTCTCGAACTTCTTGTCGTTGGCGTCGACCGCGTCGCCCAGGTCGTTCTTGGAGCCGACCAGTTCGCCCTCCATCACCTGCAGCGCCTCGTCGATCACGTCGTCGGTGAGCCGGCGGCCGTTGGGGAAGCCCGCGTTGTCGCCGTCGAGGACGCCCAGCCGCTTCGGGTGCGCGCTCGGCTTGACGGAGGTGTTCAGGCGCAGCTCCTCCGACGGCTTCACGTGCGGCGGCTGGTTGAGGCCCTTCACGCCCTTGAGGAAGACGTCCACCAGGTCGTTGCGCGGCTCGGCGGGCGCCTTGATCTTGTAGATCTGCTCGATCAGCTTGGGCAGTTCGGGGTTGGTGACGTTCTTCAGGAACTGCGCGTCGTCCCAGGGCGCGGACGCGTTGAACTTGTCCTTGTCCTTCTGCGGGTTGACGACCTCGTTGACCAGCGGGTTGCCGAGGCGCGATACCTGGGTCCAGCCGCCGCGGGCGTTCTTGCGCTGGGTGGTCGACCAGATGCCCACCACCGGCTGCCCGGCCGACTCGCGGATCAGGTCGTTGGGCACCTGCAGGGCGATCGAGTTGACGTTGTAGCCCTTGAGCGTGTCCCGGCCCACCTCGGAGAGGTTGCCGCCGTACAGCAGGTCGAAGACGCGCAGGTCGAGGAAGAAGGGGTCGTCGGCCTGCCCGGCGAAGGTCGCCGCGCCGCCGGCCGTCTTGTGGATCGCCTGGTCGCGCAGCTTGCCGTAGTCGGGCATCGACGCCTTGCCGACGTTCGACGGGGCGACCGGCACGTTGTCCGCGAGGCGCGTCTTGGAGACCAGCTTCTGGTGGCGCAGCTTGATGAGGTCGATGTCGTACGTCTGCGTGACGTTGAGGTTCGGGTCGTCGAGGCTCTTCACCGGACCCGTGTTGTAGAGGAAGGTGTTCTTGTTCTTGACGTGCGTCTTGAACGTGTAGCGGAAGATCAGCTCGCTCTGCGCGTCGCCGTTGTTGTCGACGTGCAGGTCGTACTGCGCGTCGTCCGCGAAGGTGTAGAAGTTCGGTCCGCCGGCCGGCTCCTCGAACGGTATCCAGTTCGCCACGATGGTCGTGGTGTCGGGCTTGTCCGGGCTGACGAACGCGTACACGTCCGTGTTGTCGTACTGCGGGGTGCCCGAGATGAGCGGGGCCTCCCGGTGGCTGGAGGCAGAGGCCGCCCCCGGTTCCAGCGTGGCCACGCCGACGGCCGTGAGCCCCCCGGCGGCCAGCGCCGCGCAGACGAGGCCGGCCAGGCCCCTGCGCCCCGGACCGCCCCAGAGACTGGAAATAGGTGTCATGCCGTTCCGTCCTCAGTGCCGACTTGCCTGTCGACCGGGCATTCGGAGACCCCTCGGGGGCGGATTGGTCGGCCCGCAGATTTTTCTTTCCGCCTGCTCGACCCGCGTTTTCGGCCCGCTGATCCGTAACACCGTCAGGAGGCGTGCGCACGGCGGGCGCCTCGCCTGACGGAACGGCCCGCGGCGGCCGGCGGAGAGGGGGACGGGAGTGGAGGCGGACGAACTTCTGGTGCTCGTCGCAGGGGGCGACCAGAAGGCATTCGAGGAGCTCTACGGCCTGGTGTCCGGGCCCGTGTACGGGCTGGTGCGGCGGGTGGTGCGCGACCCCGCGCAGTCCGAGGAGGTGGCCCAGGAGGTGCTGCTCGAACTCTGGCGCTCCGCCCGGCGGTTCGACCCCGGACGCGGCAGCGCCCTGTCGTGGGTGCTCACCCTCGCCCACCGGCGCGCCGTCGACCGGGTGCGCAGCGCCCGCGCCGCCGGCGAACGCGATCAGCGCGAGGCCCTGCGCGCCGCCTCGCCCGCCTTCGACCAGGTCGCCGAGGAGGTCGAGGCCGGGCTGGAGCGGCAGTGGGTACGGCGCTGCCTGGACCGGCTGACCGCCCTCCAGCGGCAGTCCCTCACCCTCGCCTACTACGACGGCTACACCTACCGTGAGGTGGCCGAGCGGCTCTCGCTGCCGCTGGGCACGGTCAAGACGAGGATGCGCGACGGGCTCACCCGGATGCGTGAGTGCCTGGGAGGTGCGGCATGAGCGCCCCGGACCGCCGCCCGTGGCCCGCGCACCGCGCGGGCGAGCACCGAGGAGGTGCGGCATGAGCCTGCTCGGCCGCCTGTTCCGCCGCGAGGACCTGCACTCCCTCGCCGCCCCCTACGCCCTCGACGCGCTGGAGCCCGCCGAACGCCTCCGATTCGAGAAGCACATGAAGGACTGCGACCCCTGCGCCGCCGAGGTCCGGGCGCTGTCCGAGGACGCGGTGCGCCTGGCCTGCTCCGCGGCGGCCCCGGCACCGGCCGCGCTGCGCGCGAGGGTGCTGGCCGCCGTGCGCACCACTCCGCAGGAGCCTGCCCCGGCCCGCGGCCACACACCCCAACTGCCGCCGCACGTCTGGGGCACGCAGCCGCCGCCCGCGCGCACCCGTGCGCCCCGGCCGCGCCTCCTGCTCGTTCCGTTCGCCACCGTGACCGCCGCCGCGGCGCTCGTGGTGGCCGCGCTCTTCGCGGTGCAGGCGCGCAAGGCGCAGGACCAGGTGGAGGCGGAGCGGGACCGGGCACGTGAGATCGCCCACGTTCTCGGTGCCTCCGACGCGCGGGCCGCCACCGGCCGGGACACGCGGGGCGGCAGTATCGGAGTGATCGCTTCCGCATCGGAGGGGCGGGCCGTCGTCACCCTGAGCGGATACGGCCGCGCGCCGAGCGGCCGGGTGCGGCAGCTGTGGCTCATGCGCCCCGGCGCACAACCGCGCTCCCTCGGGCTCTTCGAGGCCGACACGCCCTTGGTCGCCGCCGGGCTCACTCCGGCGTCCACGTCACTCGCCGTGACCGTCGAACCGAACGGGGGCTCAGAACGGCCGACTACGCAGCCAATTGTTCAACTCGCCTTGAAAGCGGTCGGATTCGGAGGGTAGTCGTCAACACCCTTACGGGGTAGGTGAATCCTGTGACCGCGATACACGAGTGCCGCAACGGGGCGATAGAGTTACTCTGCCCGGGCCGGGTGGACTCGTACGGGTGGGGAGTGACATGGAGCAGATAACTGTGCGCAGCAGGGCGAGGGTCCCTGCGATCACGTGCGGGAGCAGCGCGACCAGCTCGCGCCTCGACCGCCATCTCTCGGTGCTGGCCGGCCCCGCCGTCCCGCAGCGCGAGACGGCCGAGGCGACCTCGCTGATGCGCGAGCTGACCGCGCGAGGCGCGCACGACCGTACGGGCAGGGGGGCACGGGTCCGCCGGGTGTCGCTGTTCGCGCCGCTGCGCCGGCTGCGCCGCTCGCTGTTCGGCGGCCGCTGAGCGCCACCGGCGTCCCTCCGGGCCGTCTCCCCGAGGACCCGCGTTCCTCCAGGGCCCGCGTTCAGGCCGCCACACCGTCCCGGCGCAACGCTGCGATCTCGTCGTCCGTCATCCCCACGGCACGCAGCAGCGCCTCGGTGTGCTGTCCGAGCGCGGGCACGTCCCCCATCCGCGGCTCCGCCGCGCCCGGCAGTGTGATCGGCGGCAGCAGAGCCCGCAGCGGCCCGACCGGCGTCCCCACCTCCCGCCACCGCTCCCGGGCCGCCAGCTGCGGATGCTCAGCCACCTCGTGCAGGTCCCTCAGACGTGCGCACGCGATGCCCGCGCCCTCCAGCCGGGCCAGCGCCTCGTCGGCGTCCAGCGCGCCCAGCGCCTTCGCGACCAGGTCGTCGGTGCGCTCCCGGTGCGCCACCCGCGCCGCGTTCGTCGCGAACGCCGGGTCCGTGCCCAAGTCGGGCCGCTCCAGCACCTGTTCGGCCAGCCGCCGCCACTCCCGGTCGTTCTGCACCGACAGCAGCACCCGTCCGCCGTCCGCCGTCGGGTAGGCGTCGTACGGCGCGATGACCGTGTGCGCGAGCCCGGTGCGCGCGGGAGCGGCGCCGCCGTGCATCGCGTGGTGCAGCGGGTGCCCCATCCACTCCGTGAGCGCCTCCAGCATCGACACCTCCACCGGACCGCCGCGCCCGGTCGTGCCGCGCCGCACCAGGGCCGCCAGGACGCCCGAGAAGGCGTACATGGCCGCCGCGATGTCCGCCGCCGGGATCCCCGCCTTCACCGGCTGCTCCGGCGTGCCCGTCACCGACACCAGCCCCGCCTCGCACTGCACGAGCATGTCGTACGCCCGCTTGTCCGCGTACGGCCCCGCCGAGCCGTAGCCCGAGATGTCGACGGCGATCAGCCGCGGGTGGGCGGCGCACAGCGTGGCCGCGTCCAGCCCGAGCCGGGCCGCCGCCCCCTGCGCGAGGTTCTGCACGAACACGTCCGCGTCCGCCACCAGCCGCCGCAGGGCCGCCAGTCCCCGGGGGTCCTTGAGGTCCAGCGCGATCGACTCCTTGCCGCGGTTGCACCACACGAAGTGCGAGGCGAGCCCGCCGGCGGCGGTGTCGTACCCGCGCGCGAAGTCGCCGCCGTCGAGCCGCTCGACCTTGACGACCCGGGCGCCGAGGTCGGCGAGCTGCCGGGTCGCGAAGGGGGCCGAGACGGCCTGCTCGACGGCGACGACGGTGATGCCCTCCAGGGGCAGGGGGAGTTGCTCCATGCCCCGGATCATGACCCGCGGACACCACCTTTGTCAGCAGCCGCCTTCGCGGGCCGGTCCGCCCGGGCGCCCGCCGGCGGCCGGCTCCGGCGAGCGGGCATGGCGGGCGGTGCCCCGGCGGTGGGGCCCGCGCGGGCGCTCCACGTCGCGCCCGCCGGTCGAAGCGGCCCGCCCTGCGTCCGCCCTGCGCCCGGCGGCGGTCGTCCTCGGTCCGGCCCCCGGCGGCGGTCGACCTCCGTTCGGCCCCCGGCGGCGGTCGTCCTCGGTCCGGTGTCCGGCCGTGGTGCCGTGTCCGTGCGGGTCCTGGAGGCGGTGTCCGGGCAGGCGATGCCGGGCGGTGGCGGTGGTGCTGCCCGGCCCCGGCGGCGGTCGACCTCGGTCCGGCGCCCGGCCGTGGCCGCGCCTGCGGGTGGTGGGCCCGGGCTCGGTCAGCGCTCCCCGTGGGTGTAGCGGCGTACGGCGAGCGGGGCGAAGACCGTGATCAGGACGGCGCACCAGGCCAGGGAGCCGGCGACGGGGTGGGCGACCGGCCAGGCGGCGCCCTCGGGGACGGGCGCGTTGCCGAAGAGGGTCCGCAGGGCCGTGGTCACCGCGCTGATCGGGTTCCATTCGGCGAGGGTGCGCAGCCAGCCCGCGAGGTTGTCGGTGGGAATGTAGGCGTTGGACAGCAGCGGCAGCAGGAAGGTCGAGGCGCCGAGCTGCCCGGCGGCCTCCTCGCTGCGGGTGAGCAGCCCGAGGAAGACACCGACCCAGGTGCACGCGAGCCGGAACAGCAGCAGCAGGCCCACCGCGCCCAGCGTGGCCGGCGCCGAGCCCTCGACCCGCCAGCCCACCGCGAGGCCCACCAGCAGCAGCGGCACCGTCCCGACGGCCGTGACCACCAGATCCGCCACGACCTGCCCGAGCGGCACCGCCGCCCGGCTCACCGGCATCGTGCGGAAGCGGTCCATCACGCCCCGGTGCGTGTCCTGGGCCGCCTGGAACATCCCGGTCATGACCCCGCCCGCGGCGGTCGCCACCAGCAGCCCCGGCACCAGGAAGGAGCGGTACTCCCGGCCGGGCATCGCCAGCGCGCTGCCGAAGACGTAGCCGAAGAACAGCAGCATGTTGATCGGCATCAGCTGGGAGAGGATCGCCAGTCCCGGGTTGTTGCGGACCCGGCGCAGCTGCCGGACCGTCATCGCCGTGCCGTCGTACGTCAACGCGTTCATGCCACGAGCTCCTGGGGGTCGGTGGAGGGGTCGGGGGACTCTCCGGTCAGCCGGAGGAAGACGTCGTCGAGGGTCGGCGGCCGCAGGCTCGCGTCCAGCAACGGCACGCCCGCCGCGTCGAGTTCGCGGACCAGGCGGGGCAGGGTGAGGGTCGGATCGGTGGAGACCGCTCCCACGGCCCGCCGGTCGTGGTCGAAGACCGGCTCGGCGCCGGTGAGCCGGTCCAGGACGGCCGCCGCCCGCGTCATCGTGTCGGTGTGCGCGACGACGACCTCCGCGTGCGCGCCGATGAGCGCCTTGAGTTCGGCCGGCGATCCGGTGTGCGCGACCCGGCCGCGGTCCACCAGGGCGATCTCGTCGGCGAGCCGGTCGGCCTCCTCCAGGTACTGCGTGGTCAGCAGCACCGTGGTGCCCCGCCGCTTCAGCTCGCCCACGGCGTCCCAGACGCTGGTGCGGCTGGCCGGGTCGAGCCCGGTGGTCGGTTCGTCCAGGAACAGCACGTCCGGGCGGCGGATCAGGCTGGCCGCGAGGTCCAGGCGGCGCCGCATCCCGCCCGAGTAGGTGGACGCCGGCCGGTCGGCGGCGTCGGCCAGGCCGAACCGGTCCAGCAGCTCCCCGGCCCGGGCCCGCGGGTCCCGGACCCGGTGGAGCCGGGCGAACAGCCGCAGGTTCTGCCGCCCGGTGAGGTCCCCGTCCACCGACGCGGACTGCCCCGTGACGCCGATGCGGCGCCGCACGGCGGCCGCCTCGCGCACCAGGTCGTGTCCCGCGATCCGCGCCGACCCCGCGTCCGGCCGCAGCAGCGTGGTCAGCAGCCGCACCGCCGTGGTCTTGCCCGCGCCGTTCGGTCCGAGCACACCGCAGACGGTCCCCTCGGCCACGGCGAGGTCCAGCCCGCGCACGGCACGGACCTCACCGAACCGCTTCTCCAGGCCTTCACTAAGTACAGCGTACGTAGAAGTCATGTCCCGACCATAGCGCACTACGTACGGTGTACGTAACTACGATGGTGGGGCGAGGTGATGATCGATGGCTGGCCGAGCGGCCGTACCCGAAGTGATCTGGGCCCGTCCCGAGCGGACGGGACGGGGTCCGAAGCCGGCGTACAGCCGGGCCGACATCGCGGCCGCCGCGGTGCGCATCGCCGACGCCGGCGGGCTGGACGCGGTGTCCATGCGGCACGTCGCCGCCGAACTGGGCTGCGGCACGATGTCGCTGTACAACTACGTCCCCCGCAAGGAGGACCTGTACGAGCTGATGGTGGACGCCGTCAGCGCCGAGCACGACCTGTGGGAGCCCTCCGGGGACTGGCGGGCCGACATGGTCCGGGTCGGCCACCAGACCCGCGACCTGATGCGGCGCCACCCCTGGCTGCCCCGTCTGATGTCCGGGATCTACGGCTTCAGCCCGCACGCCCTGCGGTACCTGGAGCACTGCCTGACCTGCCTGGACCCCCTGGAGGCGCCCTACGGCACCAAGATGGAACTGGTCGCCATGCTCAACGCGGTGGTGACGATGTACGTGTCCAACGAGCTGGCCACCGCCGAGCGCACCCGCTCGCTGCCCTGGTCGGAGGAGCAGGAGACCGCGGTGCGGATCGCCTACCTGGGCGGTCAGGTCGCCACCGGCGCCTATCCGCGCATGGCGGCGGCCTTCCAGGAGGACGCGGGGCCGATCGACCTGGAGGCGGTGTTCGAGCGGGCGCTGACGCGGGTCCTGGACGGGTTCGAGCCGCGGGGCTGAGGCGGAGCCGGGGGGCCGAGCCCATGCGCGGGCCCGGGCCGAGGCGCGGGCGCGGGCCGAGGCGCGGGCGCGGGCCGGGGTGTCGACGAGGACCGCGGGGTCCGCACGGATTGAGGTGCCCGCACGGACCGCTGCGTCGTCACAGCAGGGCGAACTGCCCCTCCGGGCCCTCCTCGTGATGGTCGAGGACGGAGGCGGGCCGGCGGGCCGCGACCGGGACCGGCAGCACGCCCGCCGCCCGCAGCTCCGCCGCGGTGATCGGAGAGGCCGGCTCCAACGCCTCCCGCCGCGGCCCCAGTTCCGCCAGCAGGGCCAGGACGGTGATCAGCTCCAGCAGCTCCGAGGTCCACGCCTGCGGCCAGACCGCCGGCCGGATCGCGGCCAGGGTGCCCGGCTCGGCCTCCTCGGTACGGGCCGCGAACCACTGCTCCAGGACGCGGACCTGGCCGACCTCGAAGTCCCAGGCTCCCGGCGGCACCGGGGAGATACGGCCCTCGTCGAGGTGCAGCGTCTCCTCGTCCCGGTCGTAGCGCAGGGTCAGCGGGCGGGGCGGCAGCGGGGCACGGACGTAGGGACGGCGGCCGCCGGGGAGCTTGGGGCGCTCGCCGTCGCGCCGCATCAGCCACAGCGTCCGGCGGCCGACCTCCAGCGCCGCGGACCAGAGTTCGGGGTCGGAGGTGAGCGGGACGGCGAGTCCGTCCGGGCCGGGGCGCACCGTCGCCAGGATCCAGGCGAGGACGTCCACCGGGGCGGGGGAGTGCCCGAGACGGGCGGCCAGGTGGGCCGACAGACCCGGTGCCAGGTTCGGCTCCGCGCCGCCGGGGCGGCGGAACAGCGGGCGGACGCGCCCCGGGCGCAGGAGCGGCAGCAGGGAGGTGGCCAGCAGCGGTGGGCCCGCCGCGCCGGGCGCGGCGCCCGTCTCCACGGCGAAGATCTGCGCGGCGTCCGCCACCCGCCACAGCTCGGGGCGGGCCGCGTCGATCAGGCGGTGGTCGGGGATCAGCCACTGCTCGTCGAAGGCCCCGCGCAGCACGCGCACCGGCTCCGCGCACGGGCCCGTGGCGCGGATCAGCCTCCCGGTGCCGCCGGACTGTCCGGGCAGCTGCCCGACCGCCGTGTGCGCGGTGCGCGAGCGCGTCGGCTCGAACAGGCTCTCCCGACCGGGCCCGTCGGCCTTGAGCAGGGCGTCCCAGCGGGTCTTCAGACACGCCGCGTCGGGGGCCGCCGGCCACCCCCGGCCCAGCCGCGGCGGTGCGACGGACCACGGCATGAGGTCCGCCAGCAGCGGAGCGTCGTCGTGCGTCACGCCGGGCATCGTACGACGGGCCGCCGGTACGGCGGGGGCGGGTCAGGTGGCCTCGAGCGTGACCGTGAAGGAGAAACGGTCGCCCCGGTAGTGGATGACCGCCACGTCGAGCGGCCGCCCCTGGGCGTCGTAGGTGACCCCCGTGTAGTGCAGGATCGGGCTGAGCAACGGCACTTCGAGCAGCCGCGCGGTCTCCGGGTCGGCCAGCCGCGCCTCCACGGTGTCGGTGATCCGGCTGATGTCCGCGCCCACCACGTCCCGCAGCACCTTCGTCATCGGCCACCGCACCAGATCGCCCAGGTCGATCCGCGCGGCCAGCTCCGGACGGACGTAGTTGCGGGCGTGGTTGGTGGGCTCGCCGGTCTTCTCGTCGCTGCGCAGCCGGTGGTACGTCGACACCTCCCCGAGATCCGGGAAGTACTCGGCGAGTTCGGCGGGCACGGGGGCCCGGCCGTGGTCCAGCAGCTCGGTCGTCATGCCGGACTGCTGGGCCACGATCGCGTCGACCGAGCCGAGGAGCCGGACCGGCGCGCCCCGGGTGGCACCGGGCTCGATGAACGTGCCGCGCCGGCGGTGGCGTGTGATCAGCCCCTCGTCCTCCAGCTCCTTCAGCGCCTGCCGCATGGTCAGCACGCTCACCCCGTAGTGCCCCGCCAGCTGCTCCTCGGTGGGCAGGCGCAGCGGGTCCCGGGCCGAACGGCCGAGGATGGAGGCGCGCAGCGACTGGGACACCTGGTACCACAGCGGCAGCTTGCGGTTCAGGACGATCGAATCCGGGGCGAAAGAGGTCACGGGCCTATCCGTACCGGGCGGCACCGTTCAGCGCAACGGGCGGAAGTGCCGTTCGAGGCCCTGCCACACGTCGTCGTACCGCTGCTGCAGGTGCTCCGCCCGTGCCGCCTGCGGCGTGAGCGTCAGTGGCCACCGGGTCTCGAACATGAACGCGAGCCCGTCGTCGATCTTCTGCGGCCGCAGCTCGGCCGCGCTGGCCCGGTCGAACGTCTCCCGGTCCGGGCCGTGCGCGGACATCATGTTGTGCAGCGAGCCCCCGCCCGGCACGAACCCCTCGGCCTTCGCGTCGTAGGCGCCCTCGATCAGGCCCATGTACTCGGTCATCACGTTGCGGTGGAAGTACGGCGGCCGGAAGGTGTCCTCGCCCACCAGCCAGCGGGGCGCGAACACGACGAAGTCGACGCCGGCCAGCCCCGGGGTGTCGGACGGCGAGGTCAGCACCGTGAAGATGGACGGGTCCGGGTGGTCGTACGAGATCGTGCCGATGACGTTGAAGCGCCGCAGGTCGTAGACGTACGGCACGTAGTTGCCGTGCCAGGCGACGACGTCGAGCGGGGAGTGGTCGTAGGTGGCGCTCCAGAGGTTGCCGCAGAACTTGTTCACCACCTCCACCGGGCCCTCGACGTCCTCGGACGCGGCGACCGGGGCGCGGAAGTCACGGGCGTTCGCGAGGCCGTTGGCGCCGATCGGTCCGAGGTCGGGCAGGCGGAAGGGGGCGCCGTAGTTCTCGCAGACGTAGCCGCGCGCGGCCTCGCCGGGGCCGCCGTCCGGCTCGGTGTCCAGCAGCTCGACCCGGAAGCGTACCCCGCGCGGGATCAGCGCCACGTGGCCGGGCTCGGCGTGCAGCATCCCGAACTCCGTGTGCAGCAGCAGCCCGCCCCGCTCCGGCACGATCAGCAGCTCGCCGTCGGCGTCGCTGAAGACCCGCTCCATCGAGGAGTTGGCGGTGTAGAGGTGCACGGCGACGCCGGTGCGCTGGGTGACGTCGCCGTTGCCGCCGAGGGTCCACAGGCCGGCCAGGAAGTCCGTGCCCGCGGGGGGCTCCGGCAGCGGGTTCCAGCGCAGGCGGTTGGGGTCGGGCACGGTCTGGTTGAAGGGCGCCGTGCGGAGCGCGCCGTTGGCGGTGCGGGTGAAGGCCGGGTGCGCGGCCGAGGGGTGGATCCGGTACAGCCACGAGCGGCGGTTGTGGGCGCGCGGCTCGGTGAACGCCGTACCACTCAGCTGCTCCGCGTACAGGCCGAGGGGGGCGCGCTGCGGCGAGTTGCGGCCCTCGGGCAGCGCGCCGGGCACCGCCTCGGAGCTGTGCTCGTTGCCGAAACCGGAGAGGTAGGCCAGTCCCTCGGCGGTCTTGCGTGCGTCCCCGCTCATGATCGCTCCCTTGCGCCCTGATTCCTATGCAACACCGTAGGATTGCGGTTGCTCCGGCGCAAGAGGGCGTGGGCCCTCCGTGTGGAGGACGACCGGCACCTTCCGGGGGCGCGAGCCGGCGCACGCCCGGAGCGCGACCGGGGTGTGCTTCACCGGATCGCCGCGGGACGGCATCATGAGGGGCGTGCCCCACGCGAGATCGCTCCGCCGTGTGCCCGTGCAGCGGCGCAGCGCCGAACGGCTGACCAGGATCCTGGACGTCTGCGCCGACCTGCTCGACGAGGTGGGCTACGACGCCCTGAGCACGCGCGCCGTCGCCCAGCGGGCCGGTGTGCCCATCGGCTCCGTCTACCGCTTCTTCGGCAACAAGCGGGCGATGGTCGACGCGCTCGCGCAGCGCAACCTGGAGCGGTACACCGAGCGGGTCGGCGAGCGCTTGCGGCGGGACGCCGGCCCGGAATCCTCCGCGCCCGCGCCCGGTGAGGAGCCCGGGGCCGACTCCGAGGTGCCCGGCCCGCCCCCCGCGGCGGACTGGCGCACGGCCATGGACGCCGTGCTCGACGAGTACCTGGCGATGAAGCGCACCGCCCCCGGCTTCTCGCTCGTCGACTTCGGCAACCAGATCCCCGTCGGGGCCCGGCACGCCGAGCCCAACCACC
Source organism: Streptomyces sp. NPDC096152 (assembly GCF_044763235.1). Lineage (NCBI taxonomy): Bacteria > Bacillati > Actinomycetota > Actinomycetes > Kitasatosporales > Streptomycetaceae > Streptomyces > Streptomyces sp. NPDC096152. Next base: position 97,484 of record NZ_JBIWFW010000008.1, read on the forward strand.
GCGTCGCCGACCGCCTCACCGAACTGCTCTCCGGCCATCTGGGCCGCGAGCCCGACGAGGATCTCCGCCGGGTCTTCCTGGTCGCCGTGGAGACCGCCGACGCCCTCGTCCAACTGGCCTTCCGGGTGGACCCGCAGGGCGACGAGAAGATCGTCGAGGAGACGCGCGCCCTGCTGCGGGCGTATCTGGGGCGCGTGCTCGACTAGCCTCCCTTCCGGATCTCGCCGTGGGCCGCGGGGTCTGGCACGCACAAGGCGGGCCGGGACCGGAATTCCCGGTGATGACTCCGCGGCCCTCCCCTCCATGCCTACTGGTCGGTATGCTCACCCCCGTCCCAGCGCCGCTGCCGCCGCCCCTCCGGGAGGACCCGTGTCCCGCACCGCCCTGCGAATCTGCCCCCTGTGCGAGGCCACCTGCGGGCTGACGCTCACCCTCGACGGCACCCGGGTCACCGGCGCCCGCGGCGACCGCGAGGACGTGTTCAGCAAGGGGTTCATCTGCCCCAAGGGCGCCGCCTTCGGGGCCGTCGACGGCGACCCGGACCGGCTGCGCACCCCGCTCGTGCGCAAGGACGGCGAGCTGCGCGAGGCGACCTGGGAGGAGGCGTTCGACGCCGTGGCCGCCGGGATCCGGCCGGTCGTGGAGCGGTACGGGCCGCACGCCGTCGGCGTCGTCCTCGGCAACCCCAACGTGCACACCATGGCCGGCGCCCTCTACCCGCCCATCCTGCTCGGCGCCCTCGGCACCCGCAGCCTCTTCACCGCCTCCACGGTCGACCAGATGCCCAAGCACGTCTCCAGCGGCCTGCTCTACGGCGACGCGAACGCCATCCCCGTGCCCGACCTGGACCACACCGGCCATCTGCTCCTGATCGGTGCCAACCCCCTGGAGTCCAACGGCAGTCTGTGCACCGCCCCCGACTTCCCCGGCAGGCTCAAGGCGCTCAGGGCCCGCGGCGGCACCCTCACGGTCGTCGACCCGCGCCGCACCCGCACCGCGCGCCTCGCCGACCGGCACATCGCGATCCGGCCCGGCACCGACGCCCTGCTGCTCGCCGCGATGGCGCACGTGCTCTTCGAGGAGGACCTCGTCGCCCTCGGCGCCCTGGGCCCGCACGTCCAGGGCCTCGACGAACTCGCCGAGGCGACAAGGGACTTCGCCCCCGAGGAGGTCGCCGGGGCGTGCGACGTGGAGGCCGGGACGATCCGCGCGCTGGCGCGTGAGCTCGCCGCCGCCCCCACCGCCGCCGTGTACGCCCGCATCGGCAGCTGCACGGTCGCGCACGGCACCCTCGCCAGCTGGCTGGTGGACGTCCTCAACATCCTCACCGGCAACCTCGACCGGCCCGGCGGCGCCCTCTTCCCGCAGGCGGCCACCGACAAGGCACCCCGGCCGGCGGGGCCCGGCCGCGGCTTCGCGCTCGGGCGCTGGCACTCCCGGGTGAGCAAGCACCCCGAGGCGAAGGGCGAGTTGCCCCTGTCCGCGCTCGCCGAGGAGATCGACACCGCCACCGAGGAGGGCGAGCCGGTCCGCGCCCTGGTCGTCGTCGCCGCCAACCCCGTGCTGTCCGCACCCGACGGCGCCCGGCTCGACAAGGCCCTGGACTCGCTCGACTTCATGGTGAGCGTCGACCCGTACCTGAACGAGACCTCCCGCCACGCCGACGTCGTCCTGCCCCCGCCGCCGCCCGCGCAGAGCCCGCACCACGACTTCGCCTTCAACACCCTCGCCGTACGCAACCAGGTCCGCTACACCCGCCCGGCCGTCCCCCTGGAGCCCGGCCGGATGGCCGAGACCGAGATCCTGGCCCGGCTGATCCTGGCCGCGACCGGCATGGACGGTGCCGACCCCTGCGCGGTCGACACGATGGTGATCGACCAGACCCTCGGCAAGGCGGTCCGCGACGCGCACTCACCCGTCCACGGCCGCGACCCGCGCGAGCTCGCCGCACGGCTCACCGGCGACACCGGCCCCGAGCGGCGCCTCGACCTGATGCTGCGCCTCGGCCCCTACGGCGACGGCTTCGGCGTACGGCCCGACGGGCTGAGCCTGGAGAAGCTGCTCGCGCACCCGCACGGCATCGACCTCGGGCCGCTGCGCCCGCGCCTGCCGCAGCCGCTGAGGACGGTCAGCGGCAAGGTCGAACTGCTGCCGCCGCCGATCGCGGACGACCTGCCGCGCCTGCGGGCGGCCCTGCGCGAACGCCCGGCCGGACTCCTCCTCGTCGGCCGCCGCCATCTGCGCTCCAACAACAGCTGGATGCACAACGTGCCCGCCCTGACCGGCGGTTCCAACCGCTGCACCCTGCACGTCCATCCCGAGGACGCCGCCCGCCTCGGCATCCTCGACGGGGCCCCGGTGCGGGTCAAGGGCGCCGGGGGAGAGGTGACCGCCCCGGCCGAGGTCACCGACGGCGTACGCCCCGGTGTGGTGAGCCTGCCGCACGGCTGGGGCCACGACCGGCCCGGCACCCGGCTGACGCACGCCGCCACCGACCCCGGCGTCAATGTCAACCAGCTCCTCGACGGCAGCCTGCTCGACCCGCTGTCGGGCAACGCGGTCCTCAACGGCGTCCCCGTCGACGTCACCGCGACCCCATGAGGGGCGGGCCGCGGTTGCGCCGGACGGGCGATCTCTGACGGCGCGTCGGGCCCCGGTGCGGTCACCGGGGCGGGAGGTGTGAAAGAGAGTCAGACGAAAAGAGCGATTGTATGAAAATCGTCTGATTCGGAGGAGCGCGCATGTCCCCCCTGACACTCCCACGCATTCACGGCACCCGTGTCGGCGCAGCGGCCGTCCTCGCGGCCCTCACCGCGGCGGGGGCCACGTGGCTGGCGGCGCCGGCCGCCGCGGCCATCCCCGGAGACAACGGGGACATCAAGATCCACCGGGTGGGCGTGCCCTTCGGCCTCTCGAAGGACGACCCGGTGGTGTGCAGGTTCTACCTCGACGCCATCAACTTCGACTCGCTGACGAACGTCGGCTACACCATCCAGGCGCAGCCCCCGCTGCCCAACACCGCCACCCTCGGGGGCTCCATCATCCTCGCCGCCGGCGCCGGTCACACCGAACCGCTGGGGCTGACCGACGGGCAGTACCGGCTGATCTGGTCCGTCCCCGGCGGCACCACCAAGGAGAAGGCCTTCCGCGTCAACTGCCGCGAGGAGAACGAGCGGCACGACGGGCAGGGCCCGGGCGGCCAGATCGAGGACCAGGGCCGCGGCGGCCAGGAGTCGGGCCGGGACAACGACGAGCAGCGCGGACAGGCGGCCTGGGGCCGCGGCGACCACGACGGTCCCAAGGGCGGTGTGCACGCGGGCGGCGGCGGTCTCGTCCCGGCCGCGGCGGCCTTCTCGCCGCTGACCGGGACGGCGGCCGTCGGCCTCGTGGTGGTGAGCGGTGTGGTGTACCTCCGGATGATCCGCCGGCGTCCCCATGGTGCCGCGTAGGCGCCGACGCAGGCGCCCCTGGTACCGGACCCGCGCCTACCGCCTCGCCAGGACGACCGTGCTGGCGGTCGTGCTGGTGACGGCGGGGATCCGGTGCGCGGGCCCCCACGAGCGGTCCGGGCCGGACCTGGCCGGCGGCCCGGACGCCGTGGCCCCGGCCGCTCCCGGCGCGGGGGACGACGGGTCGGGCTCCTCGGACTCCGGGCACTCGGACCCGGAGGACGAGGGGGACGCGGAGGCGTCGGCGAGTCCCACCGCCCCGCCTTCCCCTCCGCCCCCGCCGCTGTCCCGCTCGCGGGCGACCTCGCTGCGCATTCCCTCCCTCGGGATCGACGCCCCCGTCATGGGCGTACGGATCAACGGCAAGAGGGAGTTGGGCACGCCACCGGTGGACAAGCCGAAGCTGGTCGGCTGGTACGAGCAGGGGCCCACACCGGGCGAGTCCGGCACCGCCGTCGCCGTGGGGCACCGGGACACCAGGACCGGCGCGGCCGTCTTCGCCGCGCTCGGGCAGGTGGCGCCGGGCAGCCGGGTGGAGGCCCGGCGGGCGGACGGCCGTACCGCCGTCTACACCGTGGACAAGGTGCGGGTCTTCGACAAGTCGCGCTTCCCCGACAAGGAGGTGTACGGCCCCAGCCGCCGGCCGGAACTCCGGATCATCACCTGCGGCGGCCTCTTCACCCGCAGGGCCGGCTACTCCAGCAACATCGTCGTCTTCGCCCATCTGACCTCGACGGCCTGACGGGTGCGGACGGCCCGTCCGTCCCGTCGACGGGCCGTCCGCGCCGTGGCGAAATACCGCCGTCCGCTTTTCCGCCCACTGGACGGATGCGCCCGATCCCGACCGATGTCTTCCCCACGGCGCACACGATCCGTTAGCTTCCGTGACTCACACGCCCCGTACGACCCGCACGAGGCGTTTCGGCGGCGGAGCGCCAGTGCTCGGTCGAGTCCCGGGGGCACCCTCATGACACGCGCCATCTCTCTGCACGACGTGAGCAAGACCTACACCAAGGGCGGCGGCCGGGTGGTGGACCGCCTGTCGCTCGACATCGCGCCGGGCGAGTTCCTGGTGCTGCTCGGCCCCTCCGGCTGCGGCAAGTCCACCGTGCTCCGGATGATCGCCGGGCTGGAGGAGATCACCGAGGGCGAGCTGCGGCTCGACGGCGAGTACGCCAACGACCTGCCGCCCGCGGGGCGGGACATGGCGATGGTCTTCCAGAACTTCGCCCTCTACCCCAACATGACCAGCCGCGACAACATCGGTTTCCCGCTGCGCATCGAGTCGCCCGGCGCGGACCCGCGCACCCGCGTGGACGCCACGGCCCGGATGCTGGGCATCGAGGACCTCCTCGAACGCCTCCCCGGCCAGCTCTCCGGCGGCGAACGTCAGCGCGTCGCGATGGGCCGGGCGATCGCCCGCCACCCCTCCGCCTTCCTGATGGACGAGCCGCTGTCCAACCTCGACGCCAAGCTGCGCAACCACCTGCGCGCCGAGATCGCCAGGCTGACCGGCGAGCTGGGCGTCACCACGGTCTACGTCACCCACGACCAGGCGGAGGCCATGTCGCTCGGCGACCGGGTGGCCGTGCTGCGCGGCGGGGTGCTCCAGCAGCTCGACAGCCCGCGCGCGGTCTACGCCCTGCCCCGCAACGTCTTCGTCGCCGCCTTCATCGGCACCCCGCGGATCAATCTGCTGCGCGGTACGGTCCGGGCCCCGCTGGACGGCGCGATGTCCATCAGCCTGGGCAAGCAGTTCCTGCGCCTGCCCGAACCCCTCTCCCGCGACCACCAGTTGCTGCGGGTGCAGCAGGGCCGCGAGGTGATCGTGGGCCTGCGCTCGGAGGCCGTGCGCATCGCCGAACGCACGGCGGCCCGGCCCGGCGAGGTGGCGCTCACCGGACTGGTGGAGCACGTGGAGTTCCAGGGGCACGAGGCCCTCGTCCACTTCAACACCGGTTCCCGCCCCGCCGTCGTGACGGATCTGGAGGCGCCGCGGCCCGCCCGCCGCCCGGTCCGGCGGCGTCGCCGCGAGGGCACCGTCCTGGAACGCCTGCGGGATCGGGCGGGCGCCCTGCGGGCCGGCCCGGTGGTGGTCCTGGAGCACCCGGCCGACGCCGGCCCCGGGTTCGCCGATCCCGCCGGGTCCGAGCCGCGCCTGACCGGTGACCTGGTGGTGCGCACCAGCCCGGACCTCCGGCTGCGCCACGGGATGCAGGTCCCGCTCCTCGTCGACCTCGCCCACCTGTTCGTCTTCGACCAGCACGGCGAGCGCGTCTGCCCGGCCCCGGACCGGCTGCCGGGCCTGGAGGAGTGAGGGGGCCGGGCTCCCGATCGGGGCGGGGTGTGGCGGCCAAAAACTATCGGCGCTAGTTTATGGGCCTGTCGGTAGGTTGTGACGCGGACGTCCGCGGCGCGGCCGCGAACGGACGCACCCCGCCCCGGAGGAGCACCATGAAGGCACACGACGGCCTGTACATCGACGGCGCCTGGCGCCCCGCCGCGGGCCGGGACACCATCGAGGTCGTGAACCCGGTCGACGAGCAGGTCGTCGGCACCGTCCCGGCCGGTACCGCCGAGGACGTCGACGCCGCCGTGCGCGCCGCCCGCGCGGCCCTCCCCGCCTGGGCGGCGACCCCGCCCGCCGAGCGGGCCGCGCGGCTGGCCGCCCTCCGGGACGTCCTGGCGGCCCGCAAGGACGAGATCGCCGAGACGGTCACCGCCGAACTCGGCGCGCCGCTCGCGTTCTCGCAGGCGGTGCACGCGGCCGTGCCGATCGCCGTCGCCGGCTCGTACGCCGACCTCGCGGCCGCGCATGTCTTCGAGGAGCGGGTCGGCAACTCCGTCGTCCACCACGAGCCGGTCGGCGTGGTCGGCGCGATCACCCCCTGGAACTACCCCCTGCACCAGATCGTCGCCAAGGCCGCCCCGGCGCTCGCCGCCGGCTGCACGATCGTGCTGAAGCCCGCCGAGGACACCCCGCTCACCGCCCAGCTGTTCGCCGAGGCGGTGCACGAGGCCGGCGTCCCGGCCGGCGTCTTCAACCTGGTCACCGGCCTCGGCCCGGTCGCCGGCCAGGCGCTCGCCGAGCACCCCGGGGTCGACCTGGTCTCCTTCACCGGCTCCACCGCCGTCGGCCGGCACATCGGCGCGACGGCGGGCGCGGCCGTGAAGAAGGTCGCCCTGGAACTGGGCGGCAAGTCCGCCAACGTCATCCTGCCGAGCGCGGACCTCGCCAAGGCGGTCAACATCGGCGTCGCCAACGTCATGTCCAACTCCGGCCAGACGTGCAGCGCCTGGACGCGGATGCTGGTGCACCGCGACCAGTACGACACGGCCGTCGAACTCGCCGCGGCCGCCGCCGCCAAGTACGCCGACCGCATCGGCCCGGTGGTGAACGCCAAGCAGCAGGCACGGGTGCGCGGCTACATCGAGCAGGGGGTGGCGGAGGGGGCCCGGCTGGTCGCGGGCGGTCCCGAATCCCCGCGCGAGCGGGGCTGCTTCGTCAGCCCGACGGTCTTCGCCGACGTCACCCCCGGGATGACGATCGCGCAGGAGGAGATCTTCGGCCCGGTCCTCACCCTCCTGCGCTACGAGGACGAGGAGGACGCCCTGCGCATCGCCAACGGCACGGTCTACGGCCTCGCAGGCGCCGTGTGGGCCGGTGACGAGGCCGAGGCGGTGGCCTTCGCGCGCCGGATGGAGACCGGCCAGGTCGACATCAACGGCGGCCGCTTCAACCCCCTCGCCCCCTTCGGCGGATACAAGCAGTCCGGCGTCGGCCGCGAACTCGGCACGCACGGCCTCGCCGAGTACCTCCAGACCAAGTCCCTCCAGTTCTAGGAGCGTTGCCCACCATGGCCGTACGCGCCGCCGTCCTGCCCGCCATCGGCTCACCGCTGGAGATCACCGGCATCGAGCTGCCCGAGCCGGGTCCCGGCCAGGTCCGGGTCCGCCTGGCCGCCGCCGGGGTCTGCCACTCGGACCTGTCGCTGTCCGACGGCACCATGCGGGTGCCGGTGCCCGCCGTCCTCGGCCACGAGGGCGCCGGCACCGTCCTCGCCGTCGGGGACGGAGTCGCCCATGTCTCGCCCGGCGACCGTGTCGTCCTCAACTGGGCTCCCTCGTGCGGGCGTTGCCACGCCTGCTCGCTCGGCGAGGTCTGGTTGTGCGCCAACGCCCTGAACGGCGCGGCGGACGTCCACGCCCGCACCGTGGACGGCACCGACCTCCACCCCGGTCTGAACGTCGCCGCCTTCGCCGAGGAGACCGTCGTCTCCGCCGCCTGCGTCCTGCCGCTGCCCGAGGGCGTCCCCCTCACCGACGCGGCCCTGCTCGGCTGCGCCGTCCTCACCGGCTACGGTGCCGTGCACCACTCGGCGAAGGTGCGCCCCGGGGAGACGGTGGCCGTGTTCGGCGTCGGCGGCGTGGGCCTGGCAGCCCTGCAGGGCGCCCGGATCGCCGGGGCCTCGAAGATCGTCGCCGTCGACGTCTCCCCGGAGAAGGAGGAGCTGGCCCGCGCGGCCGGCGCCACGGACTACGTCGTCGCCTCCGCGGACACCCCCCGCGAGATCCGCGCCCTCACCGGCAAGCAGGGCGTCGACGTGTCCGTCGAGTGCGTGGGCCGCGCGGTCACCATCCGCGCCGCCTGGGAGTCCACCCGTCGCGGCGGCCGTACCACGGTCGTCGGCATCGGGGGCAAGGACCAGCAGGTCACCTTCAACGCGCTGGAGATCTTCCACTGGGGCCGGACCCTGTCCGGCTGCGTGTACGGCAACTCGGACCCCGCGAAGGACCTGCCCGTGCTGGCCGGGCACGTGCGCGCCGGACGCCTGGACCTGGGGGCGCTGGTGACCGAGCGGATCGCCCTGGACGGCATTCCGGCGGCCTTCGAGAACATGGTGGCCGGGAAGGGCGGCCGGGCCCTGGTCGTCTTCTAGCCCGTCCCGCGACGTGCCCGGTCCTCGCCGAGGACCGGGCCCCCGGCGTGCCCGCGGGCCGTATTCGGTGCCATGTACAGGTAAAAACTGCTGGTGCGCGACCCGTTGACGTCCATACCGTCCGGTCAGTACGTTCCCCGGAACTCGAGCCGCCCCCCGCCCCCCGTTCCGTCCCCGCACTCATCGGAGCGTGCACGCATGGACACGGCCCCTTCCGCTCAACCGCTCACCACCCCCGCCGCCCCCGTCGACCGGCACCGCCGCCGGGTCGCCACGGCCGCCGCCCTCGCCTCCGCCGTCGAGTGGTACGACTACTTCGTCTTCGGCATCGCGGCCGCCCTCGTCTTCGGCGGCCTCTACTTCCCGTCCGGCAGTCCCACCGCCGGCGTCCTCGCCTCCTTCGCCACCTTCGCGGTCGGCTTCCTGGCCCGCCCGATCGGCGGCGTCGTCGCCGGACACTTCGGCGACAAGCGCGGCCGCAAGCCGATGCTGGTCCTGGCCCTGACGCTGATGGGCCTCGCCACCACGGGCATCGGCCTGCTGCCCACGTACGACACCATCGGCGTGGCCGCCCCGATCCTGCTGGTAGCCCTGCGCGTCGTGCAGGGCGTCGCGGTCGGCGCCCAGTGGGGCGGCGCGATGCTGCTGGCCACCGAGTACGCCCCGGAGGGCAGGCGCGGTGTCTACGGCAGCGTCGTCCAGCTCGGTGTCCCCATCGGCGTGATCACGGCCAACACCGTCTTCCTGCTGGCCGGCGCCTTCACCAGCGACTCCGCGTTCGCGGCCTGGGGCTGGCGGCTGCCCTTCCTGGTCGGACTGCTCGTCCTCGTCCTGGCCTGGTACATCCACACCCGGGTCGAGGAGACCCCCGAGTTCCGGGCGGCGGAGGAGGCGCTGGCACGCAAGGAGGCGGCCGAGCGCGGCTCCCCGCTGCGGGAGATCCTGCGCGGCCACCTCGGCACGGTCCTCCTCGCCGGAGGGTCCTTCGCCGTGAACACCGCGACCTTCTACATCCTCATCACCGGCGTCCTGGAGTACACCACCCGCGCCCTGCACATGGAGCGCGGCGCCGTGCTCACCGTCTCGCTCTGCGTCAGCCTCACCCAGCTCGTGCTGATCCCGGCCTCGGCGGCGCTGTCCGACCGCATCGGCCGCATCCGGATCTACGCGCTCGGCGCGGTCGGCATCGCGCTGTGGGCCGTACCGCTGTTCCTGCTGATCGACACCGGCTCGCTGCTGTGGCTGGCGGTGGGCACGTTCGTCGCGAGCTGCTTCCTCAGCATCATGTACGGCCCGCAGGCCGCGCTGTTCGCCGAGCTGTTCACGCCCGAGATGCGGTACACGGGCGCCTCGCTCGGCTATCAGATCGCGGCCGTGTTCGGCGGGGGTCTCGCGCCCTTCGTGATGGTGCTGCTGCTGGAGGCGACGGGCACGTCGATGGCGGTGTCCGGCTACATCGTCGTCCTCGCCGTGATCGCCCTGCTCTCCATCAAGGTCCTGGCGGGCCGGGCCCGTACCCCCTGATCAGGAGGTCCGCTCGGGCTGCGGCTCCGGACGGGTGTCCGGGGCCGCGGCCGTGCGCGGGACCCGCGGCCGCGAGCGGGACACCGCCACGCCCGCCAGGCACAGCACCCCGCCCACCAGCGTGACGGGCCCCGGCACCTCGCCGAGCGCCAGCCAGGACATCAGCACGACCAGGGCGGGAACGGCGTACGTGGTCGCGCCCATGCGGCTGGCCGTGGTCCGGGACAGGGCGTATGCCCAGGTCGTGAAGGCCAGGGCGGTGGGGAAGACGCCCAGGTAGACCATGTTGAGGGTCGCCGAGACCGGCGCGTCGGCGGCGTCGGACACCAGCCTGCCGGCGAACGGCAGACAGGCCACCGCCCCGACCAGGCACCCGAACGTCGTCACCTGCAGCGCGCTCGCCCGGCCCAGCGCCGGCTTCTGCGCGACGACCCCGGCGGCGTACGCGACGGCGGCGAGCAGGCACAGCACCACGCCGAGCACCGAGGCTCCGCCCGCGCCGGACATCGACAGGCCCACGGTCACCGCGCCCGCGAAGGAGACCGCCATGCCCGCGAGGAGCCGCGGCGGCACGGGGTCCCCGAGCAGCCGCGCGCCGAGCAGGGCGATGAGCAGCGGACCGATGTTGACGACCAGCGCCGCCGTGCCGGCGTCCACCTGCTGCTCGCCCCAGTTGAGGGCCACCATGTAGAAGCCGAACCACAGCAGCCCGGATATCGCGATCCCGCGCCAGGCGGCCCGCGGCGGCCACCCCTCCCGCCGCACCAGGCAGATCAGCCCCAGCGCCAGGGCCCCGGACAGCAGCCGCCCGAGCGCCAGCGCGCCCGGGGAGTACGCGGCGCCCGCGCTGCGGATCGAGACGAAGGCGGAGGCCCACAGCACCACGGTGACCGTGGCGGCACCCGCGGCGAGACGGGACGGAGAGACGTTCAACATGCTCCAGAGGGTAGGCGGGGGAGTGCGCACGGGTCCGGCGGATTTCGGACGCCACGCTGCCGGACGACAAGCTCCCGCACGCCATGCTCCCGGACACCACGCCCAGGGCGGCCGCCTTGTGGCGCCGGGCCGGCGAGCGCCGTCCGTGGGGAAGGCCCGCGGCACGCCGGGGCGGTCCCCGCACGGGGGCTCGGGCGGTGGCGGTCAGGCGGTCCGCGCCACCCGCTCGTACTGCTGCGCCAGGCCGTCGAGGAGTGCCGTCAGCCCGGTCTCGAAGGCCCGTTCGTCGATCTTCTCCTGCTGGTCGGACAGCAGGTGCGCCTGCCCGAGGTGGGGATAGTCGGCGGGGTCGTAGGCGCTCGCGTCGTCCACGAAGCCGCCCGCGAAGGAGCCCAGCGCGGAGCCCATGATGAAGTACCGCATCAGCGCGCCGATCGAGGTCGCCTGGGCCGGCGGCCAGCCCGCGTCGACCATCGCGCCGTACACGGCGTCGGCCAGGCGCAGCGCGGCCGGGCGGCGTCCGGGGCCGCGGGCGAGGACCGGGACGATGTTCGGGTGGTCGCGCAGGGCGGCCCGGTAGGAGACGGCCCAGTCGTGCAGAGCGGTCCGCCAGTCGCGGCCGTCCTCGAACATCGACAGGTCGACCTGAGCGCTCACCGAGTCCGCGACCACCTCCAGGATCTCGTCCTTGGTGCGGAAGTGGTTGTAGAGCGAGGGCCCGCTGACCCCCAGTTCGGCGGCGAGCCGGCGGGTGGAGACGGCCGCCAGGCCCTCCCGGTCCACGAGGTCCCGCGCCGTCGCGACGATGCGGTCGGTGCTGAGCAGGGGCTTGCGCGGTCGGGCCATGGCGCACATAGTAGGGCTGCGGCTTTAAACTAGCAGTGCTAATTTAACGAACGGTCCGCACCGTCCGTCACTTGTGGGGTGATCCGTCATGAACCTCGGACTCAGCGAGGAGCAGACCGCGGTCCGGCGACTGGCCCGGGACTTCGTCGAGCGCGAGATCACCCCGCACGCCGTGGCCTGGGACCGCGCCGAGGAAGTCGACCGGTCGATCGTGAAGAAGCTCGGCGAGGTCGGCTTCCTCGGGCTCACCGTCGACGAGGAGTACGGCGGCTGCGGCGGCGACCACCTCGCGTACTGCCTGGTGACGGAGGAGCTCGGACGGGGGGACTCGTCGGTGCGCGGCATCGTGTCCGTCTCCCTCGGCCTGGTCGCCAAGACGATCGCCGCCTGGGGGAGCGAGGAGCAGAAGCGGCGCTGGCTGCCGGGGCTGACCTCCGGCGAGCTGGTCGGCTGCTTCGGCCTGACCGAGCCCGGCACCGGCTCCGACGCCGGCAACCTCGTCACCCGGGCGGTCCGTGACGGCGGCGACTACGTCGTCAACGGCACCAAGATGTTCATCACCAACGGCACCTGGGCCGACGTCGTCCTGCTCTTCGCCCGCTCCACCGACGCCCCCGGGCACAAGGGCGTCTCCGCCTTCCTGGTGCCCACCGACACCCCCGGCCTGAGCCGGCGCACCCTCCACGGCAAGCTCGGCCTGCGCGGCCAGGCCACCGCCGAGCTGGTCCTGGAGGACGTCCGCGTGCCCGCCTCCGCGATGCTGGCGCCGGAGGGCAAGGGCTTCTCGGTGGCCATGTCGGCGCTGGCCAAGGGCCGGATGTCGGTGGCGGCGGGCTGTGTCGGCATAGCCCAGGCCGCGCTGGACGCGGCGGTGCGGTACGCGGGCGAGCGCGAGCAGTTCGGCAGGCCCATCGCCCACCACCAGCTCGTGCAGGAGCTGCTCAGCGACATCGCCGTGGACGTGGACGCCGCCCGGCTGCTGACCTGGCGGGTCGCCGACCTGATCGACCGCGGGCTGCCCTTCGCGGTGGAGTCATCCAAGGCCAAGCTCTTCGCCTCCGAGGCCGCGGTGCGCGCCGCCAACAACGCCCTTCAGGTCTTCGGCGGTTACGGCTACATCGACGAGTACCCGGCGGGCAAACTGCTGCGCGACGCCCGCGTGATGACCCTCTACGAGGGCACCAGCCAGATCCAGAAGCTCGTCATCGGGCGCGCCCTGACGGGCGTCTCGGCGTTCTGAGGGCCCGCGCGAGGCCTCGGTGAGGATCCGGCCGGGTGCCCCGGCCGGGTGCCCGGCTGAGTACCTCGGCTGAGTACCGGAGCGGATGCGCCGCCGGCCCCGGGCGCCGAGGCTGGCCGTCATGAGTGAGACACCGGTCAAGCAGCAGAGCACCGCCGCCTTCCACGGCCAGGCGGTCGCCTCCTTCGCGGTGGCCATGACGGCGACCGCGGTCGGCATCGTCCGGCTGGAAGCCGACGCCTGGGTCCGGGGCTTCCTGGCCATCGCCGTCCTCTACCTCGTCACGTCCGCCTTCACCCTCGCCAAGGTGATCCGGGACCGCCAGGAGGCCGGGCAGATCGTCAGCCGGGTCGACCAGGCCCGGCTGGAGAAGCTGCTCGCCGACCACGACCCCTTCGAGAAGCTGTGACGGAGCCGGAGCGGCCGCACGGCCGTGACGGCGCCACGGCACTCCGGCGGGCGGCGGCGCTAAGCGACCGCTCACCTTCGGCGGTATGGTGGTGCCCCTGACCGAGAGAGGGGCGAGGGATGACTACGGCGGAGGAGACGGCCGGCGGCGAGGCGCAGCCATGGGGCGAGGTCACGCCTGACGCGGCCCGGCGGCTGCTCGTGGCCGCCGTGGAGGCCTTCGCCGAGCGGGGCTACCACGCGACGACGACCCGCGACATCGCGGGCCGCGCCGGCATGAGCCCGGCCGCGCTCTACATCCACTACAAGACCAAGGAAGAGCTGCTCCACCGCATCAGCCGGATCGGCCACGAGAAGGCCCTGGAGATCCTGCGTACGGCGGCCCGGCGCGAGGGCAGCGCGACCGAGCGGCTCGCCGACGCGGTGAGCTCCTTCGTCCGCTGGCACGCCGGCGGCCGCACCACCGCGCGCGTCGTGCAGTACGAGCTGGACTCGCTCGGCCCGGACGCCCGCGCGGAGATCCTCGCGCTGCGCCACAAGGTCGACGCCGAAGTGCGCGGGATCATCGAGGAGGGCGTGGCGTCGGGCGAGTTCGACGTCCTGGACGTACGGGGAACCACGCTCGCGGTGCTCTCCCTCTGCATCGACGTGGCCCGCTGGTTCAACGTCGGCGGCCCCCGCACCCCGGAGGAGGTCGGCGCGCTCTACGCCGACCTCGTGCTGCGGATGGTCGGGGCGAAGGAGCCGGGCTCCCGGCGGAAGTGACCGGGGCCCGGCGCGGGGCCCCGGCGGCGGGGGCGCGCGGCTCCCCGGGTGCTAGAGGTAGTACCGGGCCACCGACTCCGCGACGCACACCGGCTTGTCCCCGCCCTCGCGTTCCACCGTGAAGCCGACGCTCACCTGCACGCCGCCCGGTACGTCGTCCACGCCGGTGATCGTCGCGGTGGCGCGCACCCGCGAGCCGACCGGGACGGGGGCGGGAAAACGGACCTTGTTGGTGCCGTAGTTGACGCCCATCCTCACGCCCTCGACGCCCATCAGCTGCGGTCCGAAGAGCGGGAGCAGCGACAGGGTCAGATAGCCGTGCGCGATGGTCGTGCCGAAGGGGCCCGCGGCGGCCTTCTCCGGATCCACGTGGATCCACTGGTGGTCGCCGGTCGCCTCCGCGAACAGGTCGATCCGCTTCTGGTCGATCTCCAGCCAGTCGGTGTACCCCAGCTGCTCGCCCACCGCCGCCTTCAGCTCGTCGGCGGACGTGAAGATCCTCGGCTCTGCCATGTGCCCGGCCTCTCGGGTTGCTCCGTCGTGTGGCGCCGTGTCCGTCGCCCACATCGCCATCTCTAAGCAACTGCTTAGCATGGTGGGCCGCGGGGCCCCTGTCAACGGAGCGGGCCGGGACGCGGTGGGTAGGCTCTGCGGGGTGCCCCAGATTCCCGAGAAGATCCACGAGCTGAGCGTCGGCCAGCTGTCCGCGCGCAGCGGGGCCGCCGTCTCGGCCCTGCACTTCTACGAGGCCAAGGGCCTGATCAGCAGCCGCCGCACCACCGGCAACCAGCGGCGCTACACGCGCGACACGCTGCGCCGGGTGGCCTTCGTCCGGGCCGCGCAGCGTGTCGGGATCCCGCTGGCGACGATCCGCGAGGCGCTCGCCGAACTCCCCGAGGAACGCACGCCCACCCGGGCGGACTGGGCGCGCCTGTCCGAGACCTGGCGGTCCGAACTGGACGAACGCATCAAGCAGCTCAACCGGCTGCGCGACCACCTCACCGACTGCATCGGCTGCGGCTGCCTGTCCCTGGAGGGCTGCGTCCTGTCCAACCCCGACGACGCCTTCGGCGAGCGCCGGGCCGGATCACGGCTGATGGTGGAACGTCCGGGCGAACCCTCCGGCGGCCGCACCGCCGCACGCGCCCACGGCCGGCGGCCCTGACGAACGTCCGCCGATGAAGGGGGTGCGGCATCCCCGGCGCACCCCCGCGTACTCAGGCCGACACCAGCAGCCGTCCCCGCCGGGCGAAGGCCAGCGCCTCCGTGGTGAGGACGGGGAGCGGCACCAGGATGCCGCAGTCCGTGCAGACCGGACCCGACGACGGCTCGTGGTCCAGGTCGTACTGCCACACCAGGCGCCCGCCCCCGCACACCGGGCACCCCGAGCCCGGTTCGCGCTGCAGTGCGGCGATCAGCCGGCGCAGGACCTCCGCCAGCGGTTCACGCGGGTGGACCCGCGGGTCGTCGCACCAGGCGACGCCGAACCCGCCCCAGGTCAGCCGGTGCCAGTCGTCCACGCTGCCCGGCCTGCGCAGCCCGTCGTGCTTCTCCTTCCTGCGCCGGTCCGCGAACTCGACCTCGTAGCCCAGCCAGACCGAACGCGCCTGCTCCAGCTCGTCCAGTGCGGCCACGAGCCGCGCCGGATCGGGGGAGCGGTCCTCGGGGTCGAACCCCCACCGGGAGCACAGATGGTCCCAGGTCGCCCTGTGCCCGTAAGGGGCGAACCGCTCAAGGCACTTGCGCAACGAGTAGCGCCGCAGCGCCAGATCGCACCGCGGGTCCCTCACCTGTCTCGCCAGACTCCGGAAACCGGCCATCGCCCTGCACCTCCGTCACATCTGCACCTGCACTTCGGTCACTTCGGCGTCGTCGTACGCGTCGTGCGAAGTCGTCGTACGGACGTCGCCGAGTAGACGTGTCGACACGTCAATCGGCTCCATCCGATTTCCGATGCCCGCCATAAGCCCGCCCTGCTTGACCTCCCCGCACCTCCACACGCTGACTCCAAAAAGTGACGCACGTTCATCTTCCAACTCGGGGATACCGGCGGTAACGTCCCGCCCCGTCCCCGTCCGGAGGAGCCGCCCCATGCCACGGCGCACCCCACATCACGCGCTCGACGAAGAGAGAACTCCCCGCAGACTCAACGGGTTCCTGAAGACCGCATCCGTATGCGTCCTCATTGCCGGTCTTTTGTCGCCCTTTTCCCAAGCGGCCGCGGCCGAGTCGGCCACTGTGAACGACTACTGCGGCGGCCAGTGCTCGGACATCCTGCCGCCCGGCGAGAACGGCAACGCCACCCTCGCCCAGATCCTCCTCAACCAGGCATTCGGCACCCAGCCCAGCCACGCCGAGGACCAGCTCGGCCCCTACGCCGGCCTGGCCAAGGGCTACCCCGCGCTCACCGACGCGAAGATCAACGACTTCTTCCGGGACGCCTCGTTCGGGGTGCCCCCGGACCAGGTGGCGTCCACGGAGAAGCCGGCCGGGCGCGGCGACGTCACCGTCGTCCGGGACAGGAAGACCGGTGTGCCGCACATCACGGGCACCACCCGGTACGGCACCGAGTTCGGCGCCGGGTACGCCGCCGCCGAGGACCGGCTGTGGCTCATGGACGTCTTCCGGCACGTCGGCCGCGGCCAGTTGACCTCCTTCGCGGGCGGCGCCCCCGCCAACCAGGGCCTGGAACAGGAGTTCTACCGCAACGCCCCGTACACCGAGGCCGACCTCCAGGCCCAGATCGACAGCGCCGTGGCCCGCGGCGGCGCCCGCGGGCAGCAGGCCCTCGCCGACGTCAACGCCTACCTCGCCGGTGTCAACGCCTACATCGACGCCTCCGACTCCGGCCGCTACTTCCCCGGCGAGTACGTCCTCACCGGCCACAAGGACGCGATCACCAACGCCGGCACCATCGAGCACTTCAAGGTCACCGACCTGGTCGCGCTGGCCTCCGTCGTCGGCTCGCTGTTCGGCTCCGGAGGCGGCGGCGAGGTCGGCAACGCGCTCTCACTGCTCGCCGCCCAGTCCAAGTACGGGGTGACGGAGGGCACCCGGGTCTGGGAGTCCTTCCGCGAGCGCAACGACCCCGAGGCCGTCCTGACCGTCCACAACGGCGAGAAGTTCCCGTACGCCACCAGGCCGGACGACCCACAGGGCGAGGCCCTGCCCGACCCCGGCTCGGTGACCCGGGAACAGCTCGTCTACGACCGCACCGGCAGCGCCACGGGCTCGGCCGCGGCCGGCGCCTCGGCCACCGCCGCCACGACCGCGCTGAGCTCCGCCCGGCGCGGCATGTCCAACGCCCTCGTGGTCAGCGGCAAGCACACCGCGAGCGGCCACCCGGTCGCCGTGTTCGGCCCGCAGACCGGGTACTTCGCCCCCCAGCTGCTGATGCTCCAGGAGATCCAGGGACCCGGCCTGAGCGCCCGCGGCGCCTCCTTCGCGGGCCTGAGCATGTACGTCGAACTCGGCCGCGGCCAGGACTACTCGTGGAGCGCCACGACCTCGGGCCAGGACATCATCGACACCTACGCCGTCGAACTGTGCCAGGACGACCACCACTACCTGTACCACGGCACCTGCACGGCCATGGAGCGCGTCGAGCAGAGGAACGCCTGGAAGCCGACCGTGGCCGACGGCACCGCCGAGGGCTCCTACACGATGCGCGTGTGGCGGACCGCGTACGGACCCGTCGCGTACCGGGCGACCGTCGGCGGCAAGAAGGTCGCCTACACCACCCTGCGCTCCTCCTACCTGCACGAGACCGACTCGATCATCGGTTTCCAGATGCTCAACGACCCGGACTACGTCAAGGGACCGCAGAGCTTCCAGAGCGCGACGCAGCACATCAACTTCACCTTCAACTGGTTCTACGCCGACTCCCAGCACACCGCGTACTACAACAGCGGCGACAACCCGGTCCGGGCGGACGGCGTGGACGCAGAGTTCCCGGTGTGGGCGCGGCCGGCGTACGAGTGGCGCGGCTGGGACCCGGCGGCCAACACCGCCGACTACACCCCCGCCTCCGCCCATCCGAACTCCGTCGACCAGGACTACTACATCTCCTGGAACAACAAGCAGGCCGAGGAGTACACGGCGGCGCCCTGGGGCGAGGGCTCGGTGCACCGCGGCGATCTGCTGGACGACCGGGTCAAGCGGCTCGTCGCGGCGGGCGGAGTGACCCGCGCGTCCCTGGTCAAGGCGATGGCGGACGCGGCGCTCGCGGACCTGCGGGCGGAGGACGTGCTGCCGGAGCTGCTGCGGGTGGTCACCACCTCGGCGGTCACCGACCCGACGGCCGCCGCGGCGGTGAGCAGGCTCCAGGCGTGGGTCACGGCGGGCGCCCGGCGCACCGAGACCTCGGCCGGCTCGAAGACGTACGCCGACGCCGAGGCGATCCGGATACTCGACGCCTGGTGGCCGCTGCTGGTGAAGGCCGAGTTCGAACCGGGGCTCGGCAGCGACCTGTACACCGCCCTCACCGCCAACCTGCCCGTCGACGAGGCGCCTTCGGCCGGTCACGGCCCGACCGGCGCGCACGCCGGAAGCTCCTTCCAGTACGGCTGGTGGAGCTATGTCGACAAGGACCTCCGGTCGGTGCTCGGTGAGCCGGTGCGGGGCCCACTGGCGCGGAAGTACTGTGGCGACGGCAGCCTCACCTCCTGCCGGGACCTCCTGATCAGCACCCTGAAGGAGGCGGCCGGCAAGACGGCGTCCCAGGTCTACCCCGGCGACGACCAGTGCTCGGCGGGCGACCAGTGGTGCGCCGACTCGATCGTGCAGCGCCCCCTGGGCGGCATCAAGCACGACAGGATCGGCTGGCAGAACCGGCCCACCTACCAGCAGGTGGTGGAGTACACGTCACACCGGTGACACCCGCGCGGCGGCGGGTCAGCCGATGCGGCCCGCCGCCAGTACCACCCGGGCCAGCTCCGGGTGCAGGATGTCGCTGTGCGCCCCGCTCGGCGGCCCGCCGCGCCGGACGACCTCCGCCGCGTCGACGTTGACGCAGCCCGACGCGGGCAGCGGTGCCCGCAGGGCGTCGGCGAGGGTGCACGCGTGCGTGGCCGGCACCCCCTGCACCCCGTCGTGCCCCATGGCGCCCCACCGCGCGCCCAGCAGGCGCCCGAGGTCGAAGCCCGCCAGCGAGCGGTCGTCGCCCGCCAACCGCGAGGCCATCGGATAGATCGTGCCGAGCGCCGAGTCGAAGCGGGAGAAGCAGCACACGACCGGACCGTCCACCCGGCGGTACAGGCCCCGCAGGACCCCTCCCGCGCGCGCGTCGTCCGGCACCCGGTCGGCGAACGCGTGGTGCGAGAAGGCCCCCTGGAGCAGCGTCACCGACTTCACCGTGCGCACGCCCTCGGGCAGGCCGCGCAGCGCGAACGAGACCAGACGGCCCCCGAAGCTGTGCCCGACCAGGTGCACCCGGACGTCCGGGGCCGCCGCGGCGAGCCGGCCGACCGCCGGGCCGAGACCGCGCTCGCCGACCGTGCCCGCCCGCCGCTTCATCTCGAAGTACGTCGCCTGGCGCAGCAGTTCCAGCGCCCCGGACCGCGCCTCGCCCAGCGCCCCGGGCAGCGCGAAGGACTCCTCGCCGGCCGCGGCCGGAAGACCCGCCAGCGCCCCGGCGAACTCCGCGCAGACCTCCGCCGCGGGCCGGGAGAACATCTCCGGCTCGTCCGGCGGTTCCCCCTCGGCCACGGTGTCCGCCGCGAACAGCGTCCGCGGGGAGCTCGGTTCCACCTCCACGAGCAGCCGCACCAGCCGCCCGAACTCGTCCAGTGCGGCCGCCCCGGGCGGCGGCCCGTCCAGCAGCCGGGCGATCCGGTCGATCACCGTGGCCCGCCCCGGGAACGCCGCCAGCAGCGCGACGCGGGTGTCCTTGTCCAGCGCCGGGCCCGGCGGCGGCCCGGCGGCCGTGGCGCGCGGGAAGTCCGGGACCGGCTCGTCGCAGAACCGCATCGACGGCCACACCACGCCGACGTACCCGATCCGGGCCGCCGGTCCGAGGCCCGGGATCGGGGCGAAGAAGCGCCGGTACAGGTCGGTGGCGCGCCTGCGGTCGTTGTTCCAGCCGTGCGCGAAGACGATCAGGTCACGCACGCCCTCCCGCGTGACCCCCTCCAGCAGCCGGTCCCGTTCCCGGCCGTCCACGTCCCCGTCGGCGTCGAAGGTCAGCTCCCAGTACGGAGCCACACTCATCCCCGGATCCGTCATGACCGACTCCCTCGTCCCCCACGGCGGCACGATGTGGGCGCATCGTCCTGCCAACGGGCGGAGTTGGCCATAGGTCACGCTTCATCCGCGGAGGAAGGGCCTCATCCGCGGACGAGCGGACGACGGGCGACGGGCCTCATCCGTAGACGAGGTATTTCCTCCGCACCGCACGGAACGCGGCCAGTTCCTCCTGCCAGCCCGCCACCACCGCGTCGGTGTCCGCCCCGGAGTCGATCGCCGTGCGCACCCATGTGGAGCCGGTCAGCTTGTCGATCCAGTGGTCCGGGCGCCAGGCGAAGCCGCTCCAGACCTTGCGCGCGGTGACGAGCAGGGCGATGCCGGTCCGCACCGGGTCGAAGGCGGCCCGGTCGTGCACATGGACCTGCACCCCGCCGACGGTGGTGCCCTGGAACTTGGAGAAGGTGGGCGCGAAGTACGCCTCGCGGAAGCGCACGCCCGGCAGGGCGAGCCGGCCGGCCTCGGCCGCCCACCGCCCGTCGATGCCGTCCGCGCCGAGCAGTTCGAAGGGGCGGGTGGTGCCGCGCCCCTCGGACAGGTTCGTCCCCTCGAACATGCACGTCCCCGCGTACACCAGGGCGGTGTCGGGGGTGGGCATGTTCGGGCTCGGCGGGACCCAGGGCAGGCCCGAGGCGTCGTAGAACTCCGACCGTCTCCAGCCGGTCATCAGGACCGTCTCCAGCGGCACCGGCGCGCTCAGGAACTCCCCGTTGAACAGCCGCGCCAGCTCCGCGACCGTCATCCCGTGTGCCTGGGAGACCGGCTGCCGCCCGACGAAGGTGGCGAACTCCCGGTGCAGGACCGGCCCGAGGGCCGCGCGCCCGGTCACCGGATTGGGCCGGTCGAGCACCACGAACCGCTTGCCGGCGAGCCGCGCCGCCTCCATGCAGTCGTACAGCGTCCAGATGTACGTGTAGAAGCGCGCGCCCACGTCCTGGATGTCGAAGACGACGGTGTCGACGCCGGAGGCGGTGAAGACGTCGGCGAGCGGCTGCCCGCTCTTGAGGTAGGTGTCGTAGACGGGCAGCCCGGTCGCCGGGTCGTCGTAGCGGCCCTCGGAGCCGCCCGCCTGCGCGGTGCCGCGGAAGCCGTGCTCGGGGCCGAAGACGGCGACCAGGTCCACCCGGCGGTCGGCGTGCATGACGTCGACGATGTGGCGCACGTCCCGGGTGATGCCGGTCGGGTTGGTGACGACGCCGACGCGCTGCCCGGCGAGCGGGGCGTAGCCGTCCGCCGCGAGGCGCTCGAAGCCGGTGCGCAGCCGTTCGCCGGGCCGGCGGCCGGCCGCCCGCGCCGGGGCCGCGGGGACCGTCGTGACCGCGGCCGCGGCCGTCCCGGCGAGCAGGCTCCGTCTGGTCAGCTTCATGCGAGGACCTCCGTGATCGCAGCGGGTGTCATGCACACGCACGCTAGCGCGGGCCCCGGCACAGGGGAACGAAGCGGCGCGGCCGCGTCGCGCGGACCCCTTCCGTGGCCACATACCGACCGGTTAGTCTGACTATCCAGCAGAGCCGGGGCGTACGGTGACGTGCGCCCGCGACGCCGTGTCGAAGGAGACCGATGGTGGAAGCCGTGCAGGGTGCCGGAGTCGTGGTGACCGGGGCTGGAGGCGGCATCGGCGCCGCGCTGGCCCGCCGGTTCGCCGCCGAGGGGGCCCGGGTCGTCGTCAACGACCTCGACGCCGAGCGGGCCAAGGCGGTCGCCGCGGAGATCGGCGGCATCCCGGTCCCGGGCGACGCCTCCGCCGTGGTCGAGGAGGCCCGCGCCGCCCTCGGCGGCACGGTCGACGTCTACTGCGCCAACGCCGGTGTCGGCTCGGGCGGTTCGGAGACGGCCGGCGAGGAGGTCTGGGCGCAGGCCTGGGACGTCAACGTGATGGCCCATGTCCGCGCCGCGCAGGCGCTGCTCCCGGCCTGGCTGGAGCGCGGCGCCGGCCGGTTCGTCTCCACCGTCTCCGCCGCCGGACTGCTCACCATGATCGGCGCCGCCCCCTACAGCGTCACCAAGCACGGCGCGTACGCCTTCGCCGAGTGGCTGTCGCTGACCTACCGCCACCGCGGCCTCAAGGTGCACGCCATCTGCCCGCAGGGCGTGCGCACCGACATGCTGGCCGCCACCGGCAGCGCGGGCGACATCGTCCTGCGGCCCACCGCGATCGAGCCCGAGGACGTGGCGGACGCCCTGTTCCGGGGCATCGAGGAGGAGCGGTTCCTGATCCTGCCGCACCCCGAGGTCGCCGGGTACTACAAGGCCCGGGCCGCTGAGCCCGACCGCTGGCTGGCGGGCATGAACCACATCCAGCGCACATGGGAGGACGCCCGGTGACCGCCTCCGACGCCACGCCCGACGCCCCCTCCGCCTACGGGGACCAGCCCTGGCTGGCCCTGCTCACCGACGCCCAGCGGGCCCCCGTGGACCCCGCCGACTCCCTCGTGCACGCCCTGCGCCGCGCGGTCGCCGAGGCCCCGGACCGCACCTGCCTCGCCTACTTCGACGCGCGCCTGACCCACCGCGAGGTCGACGAGCTGAGCGACTCCGTCGCCGGCCACCTCGCCGCGCGCGGCCTGGAACGCGGTGACCGGGTCGCCGTCCTGCTGCAGAACTCCCCGCACTTCGTGATCGCGGTCCTCGGCGCCTGGAAGGCGGGCGCCACCGTCGTCCCGGTGAACCCGATGTACAAGTCGGCGGAGGTCGGGCACGTCCTGCGGGACGGCGAGGTGGCGGCGCTGATCTGCTCCGACCGGGCCTGGGAGGCGTATCTGCGGGACACCGCCGCCGGCTCGCCGGTGCGGATCGTGCTCACCGGGTGCGAGCGCGACTTCCAGACCCGCGACGACGCCCGCGTGCTGACCTTCGAGCGGCTCCCGCAGGCCCCCGACGCCGACGACCTGGTGGCCGTCGCCCGGCAGGGGCTGAAGGCACCCGAGGGCCGCGACCCCGCCCCCGCCGACATCGCGCTGATCAGCTACACCTCGGGCACCAGCGGGACCCCCAAGGGCGCCACCAACACGCACGGCAACATCATGTACAACGCCGAACGGCAGGGGACCGGGCTCGCCCTGCCCGAGGCGCCGGTCTACTTCGCGATGGCGCCCCTGTTCCACATCACCGGCATGGTCTGCCAGTTCGGCGCCTGCCTGAACAGCGCGGGCACCCTGGTGCTGGCGTACCGCTTCGAGGCCGGCGTGGTGCTGGACGCCTTCGCCGAGCACCGGCCGCACTACACCGTCGGCCCGTCGACCGCCTTCATGGCCCTGGCCGCCCACCCCTCCGCCACGGCGGACCACTTCTCCTCCTTCCACGTCATCTCCTCCGGCGGCGCCCCGCTGCCGCCCGCGCTGGTGGAGAAGTTCCGGGCCGGCTTCGGGCCGTACATCCGCAACGGCTACGGACTCACCGAGTGCACCGCGCCCTGCGCCTCCGTACCGCCCCACCTCGAGGCTCCCGTCGACCCGGCCTCCGGGACGCTGGCGGTGGGCCTGCCGGGCCCCGAGACGGTCGTACGCATCGTCGACGACGCGGGGCGGGAGGTGCCGTTCGGCGGGCAGGGCGAGATCGTCGTACGCGGCCCGCAGGTCGTGCCCGGCTACTGGCGGCGCCCCGAGGCCACCGCCGAGACCTTCCCCGGCGGCGAACTGCGCACCGGCGACATCGGGTTCATGGACGCGCGGGGCTGGCTGTACGTCGTCGACCGCAAGAAGGACATGATCAACGCCTCCGGCTTCAAGGTGTGGCCGCGCGAGGTGGAGGACGTGCTCTACACGCACCCGGCCGTGCGCGAGGCGGCCGTGGTCGGGGTGCCCGACGGCTACCGCGGGGAGACCGTCAAGGCGTACATCAGCCTGCGGCCGGGCGCCGAGGCGGACCCCGGTGCGCTGGCCGCCTGGTGCAAGGAGAGACTGGCGGCCTACAAGTACCCGCGCCAGGTGGAGATCCTGCCCGACCTGCCCAAGACGGCAAGTGGGAAGATCCTGCGTCGGGAGCTGCGTTCCCGTGACGCGCAGAAGGCCCACGAAAGCCAGTAGACATCGAGGAAAGGCAGGTGGCGGCAGTGCCCAGAACGACGGACACGGACGGCACTCCCGTGCCGCAGCGGCTCCTGGCCGCCGCCACCCGGCTCTTCGCCGAGCAGGGCTACGACCGCACCTCGGTGCAGGAGATCGTCGAGGCGGCCGGCGTCACCAAGGGGGCGCTCTACCACTACTTCGGCTCCAAGGACGACCTGCTGCACGAGGTGTACGCGCGTGTGCTGCGCGTCCAGCAGGAGCGCCTGGACGCCTTCGCGGACGCCGACGAGCCGATCGAGAAGCGGGTGCGGGACGCGGCCGCCGACGTCGTGGTCACCACGATCGACAACCTCGACGACGCGTCGATCTTCTTCCGCTCCATGCACCACCTGAGCCCCGAGAAGAACAAGCAGGTGCGCGCCGAGCGCCGGCGCTACCACGAACGCTTCCGTGCGCTCATCGAGGAGGGCCAGGAGGCGGGCGTCTTCTCCCGGGCGACCCCGGCCGACCTGGTGGTCGACTACCACTTCGGCTCCGTCCACCACCTGTCCACCTGGTACCGCCCCGACGGACCGCTCAGCCCGCAGGAGGTCGCCGACCACCTCGCGGACCTGCTGCTGCGGGCCTTGCGCCCGTAGCCGCGCCGGGTGCACGGACGAGGGGCGGCCGCCCGGCGCGGCCGCCCCTCGTCCGTGTCCCACGGGTACGTCTGCGGCTTACAGGTACTTCTTGAGCTCCCGCCGCGCCAGCGAGCGCTGGTGCACCTCGTCCGGCCCGTCGGCGAGCATCAGGGTGCGGGCGCCGGCGTAGAGCTCGGCCAGCGGGAAGTCCTGGCTGACGCCGCCCGCGCCGTGCAGCTGGATCGCCCGGTCGATGATGTCGACCACCGCGCGCGGCGTGGCGATCTTGATGGCCTGGATCTCGGTGTGGGCGCCCCGGTTGCCGACCGTGTCCATCAGCCAGGCCGTCTTGAGCACCAGCAGCCGCAGCTGCTCGACGGTGACCCGCGCGTCCGCGATCCAGTTGTGCACCACGCCCTGCTGGGCCAGCGCCTTGCCGAAGGCGGTGCGGGAGACGGCCCGGCGGCACATCAGCTCGATCGCCCGCTCCGCCATGCCGATCAGGCGCATGCAGTGGTGGATCCGGCCGGGACCGAGCCGGGCCTGGGCGATGGCGAAGCCGCCCCCCTCCTCGCCGACCAGGTTCGCCACCGGCACCCGCACCTGGTCGAAGACCACCTCGGCGTGGCCCCCGTGGTAGTGGTCCTCGTAGCCGAAGACCTGCATCGCGCGCCTCACCGTGACGCCGGGCGTGTCGCGGGGGACCAGCACCATGGACTGCTGGCGGCGGATGTCCGGGCCGTCCGGGTCCGTCTTGCCCATCACGATGAAGATCGCGCAGCGCGGGTCCATCGCCCCGGAGATGTACCACTTGCGGCCGGAGATGACGTACTCGTCGCCGTCCCGCTCGATGCGCGTGGTGATGTTCGTGGCGTCCGAGGAGGCGACCTCCGGCTCGGTCATCGCGAACGCCGAGCGGATCTCGCCCGCCAGCAGCGGCTCCAGCCACTGCTTCTTCTGCCGCTCGTCGCCGAACTGCGCCAGCACCTCCATGTTGCCGGTGTCGGGGGCCGCGCAGTTGGTGGCCGTGGGCGCGAGCTGCGGGCTGCGGCCGGTGATCTCCGCGAGCGGGGCGTACTGGAGGTTGGTCAGCCCGGCACCGTACTCGGCGTCGGGCAGGAAGAGGTTCCACAGCCCCTGGCGGCGGGCCTCGGCCTTCAGCTCCTCGACCACCGCCGGGGTGTCCCACGGCGAGGCCAGCCGGGCGCGCTGCTCGTGCGCGACCTGCTCGGCCGGGTGGACGTACTCGTCCATGAAGGCGAGGAGCCTGGCGCGCAGCTCCTCGGTGCGTGCGTCGAACGCGAAGTCCATGACGGATCAGCCCTCCTGTAGGCCCTGGTGCAGCGTGGTCAGGCCGTGCTCGATGAAGACGGGGACCAGATCGCCGATGCGGTCGAACCCGCGGCCGACCGTCTGGCCGAGCGTGTAGCGGTAGTGGATGCCCTCCAGGATCACGGCGAGCTTGAACCAGGCGAACGCCGTGTACCAGGAGACGTCGGAGACGTCGCGCCCCGAGCGCGCGGCGTACCGCTCGACGAGTTCGGCGGGGTCGGGGTGCCCGGGGGCCTCGGCGGTGGTGGCGACCGGGGAGTCGGCGGTGCCCAGCGGCATGCTGTACATCACCAGCAGGCCCAGGTCGGTGAGCGGGTCGCCGAGCGTCGACATCTCCCAGTCGAGGATCGCCCGGATGGTGTCGTCGGCGCCGATCAGGACGTTGTCGAGCCGGTAGTCGCCGTGCACGACGGCCGGGGCGGGGGAGGCGGGCAGCGCGCGGCCGAGCGCCGCGTGCAGCTCGTCGATGCCGGCCAGCTCGCGGTTGCGGGAGGCGTCCAGCTGCTTGCCCCAGCGCCGGAGCTGGCGGTCCAGGAAGCCCTCGGGGCGGCCGAAGTCGGCCAGTCCCACCTCGGCGGGGTCCACCGCGTGCAGCTCGACCAGGGTGTCGACGAGCGACAGCACCGCGTTCCGCGTCCGCTCGGCGCCCAGCGGGGCGAGCTGGTCCGCGGTGCGGTAGGGCGTGCCCTCGACGAACTCCATGACGTAGAAGGGTGCCCCGAGGACCTCCTCGTCCTCGCACAGCAGGACCGGGCGGGGCACCGGTACGTCGGTCGGGTGCAGCGCGCTGATCACCCGGTGCTCGCGCCGCATGTCGTGCGCGGTGGCCAGGACATGGCCGAGCGGGGGGCGGCGCACGACCCACTTCGAGGTGCCGTCCGAGACCGCGTAGGTGAGGTTCGACCGTCCGCCCTCGATCAGCCGGCCGGTCAGGGGGCCCTGCGCCAGGCCGGGCCGCTCACGGTCGAGCAGGCCGCGCAGCCGGTCGAGATCGAGTCCGGGCGGATGGTCGGGGCTCATCATTGCTCCTACGGACGGAGGAACGAACGGGACGCGACCATGATGCCGACCGGTCGGTATGTCGTCCAGTGCGCGAGCCCAACGTGATCGGAGCCACGATAGGCGCAGACCTCTCCGTCCTGCCCGTCTCCGCCCCGATCCTTTCCTTTCTCCCCGCTCCGAGCGAGTCGGTTGCCTGTCCCGGTGCAGTCGTGCGGGCCTCACACGAGCAGCGTGGCCGCGCACAGCGCCAGGGCCGCCGCGCAGAGGGCGGCGGCCCTGGCGTGGCGCGGCGCCAGTGCCTCGGGTACGGGTGTGGCGTCCAGGGCGCGGATCCGGTGCTGGGCCACCAGCAGGAAGCCGAGGCAGAGCACGCCGATCAGGGCGCAGACGGCGAGGGCGGCCGGCGTGGCGCCGCCGTGCAGCACCGCGCGCACCGCGAGGACGGCGGCGACGGTGCAGGACAGGGTCGTGCGCCGCCAGGCCAGCCGGGTCCGTTCCGGCTGGAGCCCCGGGTCCCGCGGCGGGGCGTCCGGGTCCGCGCCCACGCTCACCCCTCCCAGCCGACGAGTACGACGACGACCATGGCGACGGCGACCACCGCGACCACGACGCCCAGCAGCGCCGGGAAGCGCGAGGTCGGCAGGTCCTCGCCGCGGCGCATCGCCCGCTCGCAGCGCACCCAGTGGTTGACCGAGCGCAGGGAGCACAGCACGCCCGCGGCCAGCAGCGCGAGCGCGAGACCGACGCGCCAGGCCCTGGGCAGGTGCGGCAGGAACTGGTCCACGGCGAAGCCGCCGCCGATCAGGGCGAGGGCGGTGCGCAGCCAGGCGAGGAAGGTGCGCTCGTTCGCGAGAGAGAAGCGGTAGTCGGGGGTGTGCCCCTCCTTGGCGATCTCCCCGGGGGCGAACCACAGGCGGGCGTTCCGTACGAGCTCGATCACGTCACGGACCTTACCCAGCGGCCACGTCCGGGGCGCGGCGGGCCGGGCCGGTGTCAGTCCGCCGCCCGCTGGTCCGGCCTCCGCCCGCTGGTCCGGCCTCCGCCCGCTGGTCCGGCCTCCGCCCGCTGGTCCGGCCTCCGCCCGCTGGTCCGGCCTCCGCCCGCCGGTCCGGCGCCAGTCCCTCCGTGCAGGTCCGCCTGGCGCCCGCCGCCCCGTGCGGCCTCAGCTCGCCGCCCGGTGGGCGCGCAGCCGTTCGTACGCGGCCAGGCCGTCCGGTACCCACTCACCCTCGTGCAGCCGGCGCCGCACCTCCGCGTCCGGCAGGAAGTCGTGCCAGGCGATCTCCTCGGCCTGCGGCCGCACCGGGAGGTCGCAGTGGACCTGGTACACGGCCGACCACCAGCTGTGGCCGTCGCCGTCGTCGTAGAGGAACGTGAACAGGTGCTCGGGGCGGGGCAGCCCGCGCACGCCGAGCTCCTCCTCCGCCTCGCGCAGGGCCGCGTCGTCGTAGGACTCGCCCGCGCCGACCACCCCGCCGACGAACATGTCGTAGTGCGAGGGGAAGACGAGCTTGGTCGCGGTACGGCGGTGGACGAAGACGCGGCCGTCGGTGTCCCGGGCCTCGACGAAGACGCAGCGGTGGCGCAGCCCCCGGGCGTAGACCTCGCCCCGCGGGCACTGCCCGATGACGCGGTCGTTCTCGTCGACGATGTCGAGGATCTCCTCTGCGGCGCTCATGGTGCCCATCCAAGCAGGGCCGCCGCGGCGGCGGGCCGCCGGTCAGCGCCGCTGCAGGTCCCGGGCGGGTGCCGGCGCCGTCGCCCCGCACGGCATCGCCGGGTGCAGGCCCAGCAGCACGATGCCGGTCACGATCGCCGCGAGCCCCGCCGCCTCCCAGGCCAGCGCGCCGGTGTCGGTGCGCAGCCGGTCGCCCAGGAAGCCCACCCCGCAGGCGATCCCGGTCAGCGGCTGGGCCGCGGTCAGCGCGGGCAGCGACATGCGCAACGGCGCCGTCTCGAAGGCGCTCTGCACGAGGACCAGCCCGGTCACCCCGAGCACCAGCACCGCGTACGGCTGCCAGCCGGTGAGCAGCTCCGTCCAGCCGCCCGCGGCGAACCGCTGCCCGCTCACCCGGGTCAGCGCGTCCTGCACGCCGTAGAGCAGCCCGGCGGCGGTGGCCAGCAGCACCGGCCCCCAGCTCAGCCGGGACCGTTTGGCGTACGCCGTCAGCAGCAGCGCGAGGCCCACCAGGGCGCCGACGATCAGCCAGTGGCGCAGCGGGTCCGTCACCGCGCTGCCGGAGCGCGGGCGGCCCGCCACGATGAACGCCGTCACCCCGCCCGCCAGCAGCGCCAGGCCCGTCCAGCCCTGGCGGCCGAGCGGCTGCCGGGTCTGTCTGCGGGACAGGGTCAGGGCGAAGAGGAGGTTCGTCGCCAGCAGCGGCTCGACCAGGGAGACCTCGCCCCGGCTCAGCGCGACCGCGCCCAGGCCCATGCCCGCGGCCATCAGGGCGATGCCGCCGAGCCAGCGCGGCACCCGCATCAGGTCCAGGAGCAGCCGGGGGGAGAGGAAGTCGCTGAGCGGTGCCTGCTGGGCCGCGTTCTGCTGGAGCACGAAGCCGAGGCCCACACAGCAGGCGGCGCTCACGGCGAGAATCAGAACCAGAAGCGACACGCTGCGTACCTCGATCGTCCGGCTGGGTTACGGGGTGCGTAGGGGGCCGACTGTAGCCCGGGGCGGTGCCTGCCCCGGGCACCGGGGCGGTGTCCGCCCCGGGGAGCACCCGGATCGGGCAGCCGGCCCGGCCACGTCGCCCCGCGGACCGGGGCGACGGTACGGCCGTACGGCCATGGTGGGACGCCCGGGACCGGGCGCGCCATGGCGTACGCCACAGGTGGAACCCGCGGGCGAGGGCCGGGCGGGCGGGACGCGCGGCCGGGCTCGCTTCAAGTCCCGTTCGTTTTCGGTCAGTTGACGCGTGTAATGCCCGGCCGGCCCTTGACGTCACGTAGCGGCCGCGGGTTTGCTGTCCGTGATCAGTCGGTGGCGGGCCGATGACCGGCGGCCCGGCCGCGGCGCAGAAGCCGCGCCACGGAACGAAGAGCGTGTGAGGAAGTGCCGCGGTGCCCCCACCACCCCCGCCTCCGCTCGGCCGCGGCCGCAGGCGTGCGGCGCGGGCCTTCGACGCCGCTCTCGACGACGCCCCGCTCGCCACCGCGCGCGCCGCGCTGGCGCAGGGGCGCTGGCAGGCGGTCCGCTCGCTGCTCGTCCACACCGGCGACGACTGGGACCGCCGCGGGCACCGCGTCACCGTCCTCGCCCAGGAGTCCCACACCGCCGCCTGGGCCCGCGACTGGCTGCTCGCCGAGCCGGAGTCCGCCGACGCCTCGGTGCTGCTCGGTGCCGCCCTGGTGCAGCGGGCCCTGCGCGGCAAGGAGGAGCCCGAGGGCGCCCGCGAGGCCTGCCGGGCCGCGGCCGCGCTCGCGCCCGCCGACCCCACCCCGTGGCTCGGGCTGCTCCTGCTGGAGCGGGGGCCGGGTGGCGCGCGGGAGGCGGTCCGCCTCTTCGAGGAGGTCCGCCGGCGGCACCCCGACCACCACCACGCGCACCACCTGATGGTGGCCCGGTTCGCCGAGCGCCACGCCGGGGCGGGCCGGGACCCGCTGCACGAGGTCTACGACTTCGCCGCCTGGGCCGCCGAGCAGGCGCCGGCCGACTCGCCGCTCGCCGTCCTGCCGGTGGTCGCGCACGCCGAGCGGTACCGCGTGCTGGCCGCCGCCGGGCACGAGCCCGCCGATCCGGCCGCGTCCGGGCACTGGGCGGGCCGCCGCGCCCGGCAGGTCCTGAAGGCCGCCTTCGACTGGTGGCTGGAGTGGGAGCAGGAGGACCATCCGCGGCGCCTGGTCGACCTGAACTTCCTCGCCCACGCCAAGTACTGCGAGGGCCGGGGCGCCGAGGCCGCCGCCCTGTTCCACCGCATCGGGGAGCACGGCACCCCGGCGCCCTGGTCGTACCCCGACCGGGACCCGTTCACCGCCTTCCGTGCCGCCCGCGCCGCCGCGCTCGGCGCGGCGTGACACCTGTACGCACCTGAACGCACCAGCACGACGGAAAGCACCCGGAACCCGAGCCCGAAAGGACCACCCCGATGACGACGGGCAGTTCGCACACGAGCGGATCCACCGCGGACGGCGGCGGCATCAGCACCTTCAAGGGGCAGGAGCGAGCCCTGCGCGCCGACCGCCTCGGCACGGGCGGCCTGCTGCTCTCCGTGCTCGCCGCGACCGCTCCCCTCATGGTGGTCGCGGGTGTCATGCCCACCACATTCGCGGTGATGGGCATCGTCGGCCAGCCGCTGCTCTTCGTCGCCCTCGGCGCGGTCCTCGTCCTCTTCGGCGTCGGATACGCGGAGATGAGCCGCCACGTGCACAACGCGGGCGCCTTCTACGCGTACATCTCCCGGGGGCTCGGCGGGACGGCCGGGGCGAGCGCGGCGCTGGTCGCCCTCGTCGCCTACAACGCCCTCCAAGTCGGCATCTACGGCCTCTTCGGCTTCGAGGTGTCCAACCTCCTCGCCACCTACGCGGACGTCACGGTCGTCTGGTGGATCCCCGCCCTCGCGGCCGTCGCCGTCGTGGGCGCGCTCGGCTGGCTCAAGATCGACGTCAACGCGCGCGTGCTCGGCGTGCTGCTGGTCGTCGAGGTGGCGCTGGTCGTGATCTTCGACGTGGCCGCGGTCGCCGACCCCGCGAAGGAGGGCCTGTCCCTGCACGCCTTCAACCCGGACACGCTCGGCGGCGCGGGCATCGGTACCGCGCTGTGCTTCTGCATCGCGGCCTTCCTCGGCTTCGAGCAGGCCCCCGTGTACGCGGAGGAGACCAGCCGCCCGCACGTCCTGGTGCCGCGGGTGATGTTCCTGGCGGTCGCCGGCGTCGCCGTCTTCTTCGCGTTCAGCTCCTGGGCGCTCACCGTCGCCGCGGGGCCCTCGGCGATCGTCGGCGCGGCGCGCAAGGAGAGCGCCGGGCTGCTGTTCGCGCTGACCGAGTCACGGCTCGGCACCACCTTCACCGACGTGCTGCACGTGCTGTTCGTCACCGGCATGTTCGCGGCCATGCTCAGCTTCCACAACGTCGTCGCCCGGTACGCCTTCGCCATGGGCCGGGAGGGCCTGCTGCCCGCGCCCTTCGGGCGCACCTCCACCGCCAGCGGGGCGCCCGCGACCGGGTCGCTCTCCCAGACCGTGGTCTCGCTGGTGGTCGTGGCGGCGTTCGCGCTCCTCGACGGCGGGCCGGCCGGCGACCCGACCGCGCCCGTGCTGCACCTGTTCACCTGGTTCGGCAACGTCGGCGCCCTCGGCGTGATCGTCCTGATGGCCGCGGCCTCCCTGTCGGTGATCGTCTTCTTCGCGCGGCGCGGCGCCGCCGCCGCGCAGGCCTGGCGGCTGGTCACCTCCGCGCTGGCGGGCCTGGCGCTGCTCGTGATCGCCGTCTACACGGTGAAGGACTTCGACATCCTGGTCGGCGTCGGCCCCGGCTCCTCGCTCAGCCTGGTGCTGCGGGGCATCATCGGCCTCGCCCTGGTGGCCGGGCTCGTCCAGGGCGCCGTGCTGCGCTCCCGCAGACCGCGGGCGCACGCCCGTATCGGACTCGGCAACGAGGCGTTCCAGCTCGAGAAGGCGGCCGAGGCGGCCTCCTAGGGAGTCTTCCGGGGGACGGCGCGGGACCGGCCCCGCCGCTGGGAGAGGCGCGGGACCGGTCCCGCCGCGCGTCACGCGGAAGTGATGACGGAAGTCTGACGAGTACCCGTGATCCCTGGCCGCGCGGGGGTCGCGGGTGCTCGAATGAAGGGGTGAACTCCGGACCACCCGAGGAGCGGGGCCGGCCCATCGGCCGCCGCGTCCTGCTCGGCACCCTCGGCCTCGGCGCCCTCGGCGTGCTCACCGCGCCCACCCTGCAACGCGGCCTGGAGGCCGTGCTCGGCGCCGCCTCCGACAAGGACCCCACCGGCCTGACCGGCCTGCTGCCCAACGGCGGCGGCTTCCGCTACTACTCGGTCGCCGCCTCCGTCCCGCACCGCGGCCCGGCCGACTACCGGCTCACCGTCGACGGCCTGGTCGACCACCCGGCCACGTACACGCTGGCGGACCTGCGGGCCCTGCCGCAGACCCGCGTGATGCGCGACGTGCAGTGCGTGACCGGCTGGCGGGTGCCCGGCACCCCCTTCGAAGGGGTGCGGCTGTCCCGGCTGCTGGACGCGGCCGGTGTGCGCTCCTCGGCGCGGGCGGTGCGCTTCACCTGCTTCGACGGCGCCTACTCGGAGAGCCTCACCCTCGACCAGGCCCGGCGCGCCGACGTCCTGGTCGCGCTGCGGATGCGGGACGAGGACCTCGGCCACGACCACGGCGGCCCGGTCCGTCTGTACGTCGCCCCCATGTACTTCTACAAGTCCGCCAAGTGGCTCTCCGGCATCACCGTCACCGACGAGGTGCGGCCGGGCTACTGGGAGGAGCGGGGCTACGACGTCGACGCCTGGGTCGGCCGGTCGAACGGACGCGACGATGAGCCTACGAGCTGAGACCCCCGCCCCGCCGGACGCGGAGGTCCACCGCTTCGGCCCGGCCCAGCGGTGGGTGCACCGGACCACCGCCGCGCTGATGGGGGTGTGCGTGTTGACGGCGGGCTGCCTCTACGTGCCGCAGCTCGCCGAACTCGTCGGCCGCCGCGAGCTGGTGGTCCGCGTCCACGAGTGGGCCGGGCTGGCGCTGCCGGTGCCCGTCCTGCTGGGCCTGGCCTCCCGCGCCTTCCGCGCCGACCTGCGGCTCCTCGACCGCTTCGGGCCGCACGACCGGATCTGGCTGCGGGCCGCGCTGCGCCGCGACCGGCGCCCCGCCTCCCGCCCGGCGGGCAAGTTCAACGCCGGGCAGAAGATCTACGCGGCCTGGATCGCCGGGGCCGCGCTGGTGATGCTGGGCACGGGCCTGCTGATGTGGTTCACCCACCTCACCCCGCTGATGTGGCGCACCAGCGCCACCTTCGTGCACGACTGGCTGGCCCTGACCATCGGCATCGTGCTGGCCGGCCACATCGGCATGGCCCTCGGCGACCCGGAGGCCCGGCGCGGCCTGCGCACCGGCTCGGTGAGCCGGGAGTGGGCGGAGAGCGAACACCCGCTGTGGAGGCCGTGACACTGCCCGGGCACCGGAGGGCGGGGCGACGAGGCGGCGGCGCCTCACCGTGGTGGGTGAGGCGCCGCCGCCCAGCTCTCGATGACAGCCGTACCCGGCCTTCGAAGGACGGCCGTACCCAGCCCTAGATGATCAGGGACAGCAGCAGGACCAGACCGCCGGCGACCACCGAGATGACGGTCTCCATCACCGACCACGTCTTGATCGTCTGGCCGACGCTCAACCCGAAGTACTCCTTCACCAGCCAGAAGCCGGCGTCGTTGACGTGGCTGAAGAACAGCGAGCCGGCGCCGATGGCGAGGACCAGCAGGGCGGCGTGCGTGGTGGACATGTCGGCCGCCAGCGGCGCGACCAGGCCGGCCGCCGAGACGGTCGCCACGGTCGCCGAACCGGTGGCGAGCCGGATCGCCACCGCGATCAGCCAGCCCAGCAGCAGCGCCGGGATCGACCAGTCCTTGGACACGTCCAGGATCATCTGGCCCACACCGCAGTCGATCAGCGTCTGCTTGAAGCCGCCGCCCGCGCCGACGATGAGCAGGATGCCGGCGATGGGCGCGAGGCCCTTCTCGACGAGACCCGATATCCGCTCCTTGCCGAACCCGGCCGGCCGGAGCAGCGTGAAGATGCCGAGCAGCACGGCGGCGAGCAGGGCGATCAGCGGGGAGCCGACCACGTCGAAGACGCGCTGCGTGGCGTCGGCCGGGTCGTCCACGACGATGTCGACCAGGGCCTTGGCGAGCATCAGCACGACCGGGAGCAGGACGGTCGCCAGCGTGGCGCCGAAGCCGGGGCGGCGCTCCAGCTCCTCGGAGGGGCGCTGCGGGATCATGCGGTCGGGGGCCGGGACGTCCACCCAGCGGGCCGCGAAGCGCGAGAACAGCGGACCGGCGATGATCACCGTGGGAACGGCGACGAGGATGCCGAGCGCCAGCGTCACACCGAGGTTGGCCTTGACCGCGTCGATCGCGACCAGCGGGCCGGGGTGCGGCGGGATCAGGCCGTGCATCACGGACAGGCCGGCCAGCGCCGGGATGCCGATGCGCATGAGGGAGTAGTTGCCGCGCTTGGCGACCATCAGCACGACCGGGATCAGCAGCACGATGCCGACCTCGAAGAACAGCGGCAGGCCGATCACCGAGGCGATCAGCACCATCGCCCACGGCATGGCGCGGCCGCCGGCCTTCGCGAGGATGGTGTCGACGATCTCGTCGGCGCCGCCGGAGTCGGCGAGCATCTTGCCGAGGATCGCGCCGAGGGCGATCAGGACACCGACGCCGGCGACCGTGGTGCCGAGGCCGGTGGTGAAGCTGAGGATCGCCTTGTCGAGCGGCGCCCCGGCGATCGCGCCGAGCGCCAGCGACCCGATGGTCAGCGCCAGGAAGGCGTGCAGTTTGAACTGGGTGATGAGGACGACGATGACGGCGATGCCCGCCAGTACGGCGATGCCCAGCTGGGCGTGGCCGGCCGAGGTGATCGGCTGGACGGCGTCCGCTGCCAGCATCTCGACGCTGAGTCTGGTCACGGTGTTCCCTTGGATGAGGAGAGGAACTCTCGGTTTCGGGTTGGGGAGGGTCCTACGGGCCCGCGCCCTCGGAAGACGGCCGCAGGGGGCCGCGTCCGTGGGGAGAGGGCTGCTTCCGGCGAGGGCCGGTTCCTACGAGGTCCGGGCGGCGGAACGGCCGAGGCCGCGCAGCGCGTCCACGGCGCGGGCGGTGATCTCCTCGGGGCTGCCCGAGACGTCCACCTCCACCCCCGTCTCGTCCCGCTCCAGCGGCTGGAGCGTGGCGAACTGGGAGTCCAGCAGTGCCCTGGGCATGAAGTGCCCCTGCCGGTGTGCCATCCGGTCCTCGATGAGCGTGCGGTCGCCCGTGAGGTGCACGAAGACGATGCCGGGAGCCGCGGCCCGCAGCCGGTCGCGGTAGGCCCGCTTCAGCGCCGAGCTGCTGACCACCCCGCCGAGCCCCGCCCGTCCGTGCGCCCAGGCGCCGATGGCGTCCAGCCACGGCCAGCGGTCGTCGTCGGTGAGCGGAGTGCCGGCCGTCATCTTGGCGATGTTGGCCAGGGGGTGGAAGTCGTCGCCCTCGGCGTACGGGACGCCGAGCCGGGCCGCGAGCAGGGGACCGATGGTGGTCTTGCCGGTGCCTGCGACCCCCATGACCACGACGACTCGGGGGGTACTCATTGCTGCCTCGCTGTCTTCGTCGACACGTGATGTCGACGCAACTGAAACCGATTAGGTACGACGAATTCAAGAGTCTGTGACAAATAAGTCTGACTTTTTGAGTCCGTGATCACCCCGTACTCTGAGTGCATGAGCACACCGGGCCGGGGGCTGCACGGCCATGTACTGGACACCCTCGGCCCCGCGATCACCGCGGGGGAGTACCCGCCGGGCAGCGTGCTGCGCACCGACGAGCTGGCCCAGCGCTTCGACGTCTCACGCTCCGTCATGCGCGAGGCGGTCCGGGTGCTGGAGTCCATGCACCTGGTCGAGTCGCGCCGCCGCGTCGGCGTGACCGTGCAGCCCAGGTCCGAGTGGAACGTCTACGACCCGCAGGTCATCCGCTGGCGTCTGGCGGGCGCCGACCGCCCGCGGCAGCTGCGCTCGCTGACCGTGCTGCGCTCGGCCGTCGAGCCGGTCGCCGCGGGCCTCGCGGCGAAGCACGCCACGTCCGAGCAGTGCGCCGAACTCACCGAGTGCGCGCTCGGCATGGTGGCCAACTCACGCGGCCACCGGCTGGAGGGGTATCTGGTCCACGACATCGCCTTCCACCGCGTGATCCTGACCGCCTCCGGCAACGAGATGTTCGCCCGCCTCGGCGACGTCGTCGCCGAGGTGCTGGCCGGGCGCACCCACCACGAGGTCATGTTCGAGGACCCCGACCCGGCCGCCGTCACCCTCCATGTGCGGGTCGCCGAGGCGGTACGGGCCAGGGACGCGGCCCGCGCCGAGCAGCTGACCCGCGAGATCACCGAGGGCGCGCTGCAGGAGCTGGACATCCTGGCGCCGTAGCACGAGCGGGCGTGTGGCGCCCCGGACGTCAGTCCGGGAAGTCCCCGTCCACGTACGTCCACGCCCCGTCCACCCGCTCGAAGCGGCTGCGCTCGTGCAGCGCGCCCCCGCGGTAGGAGGCACGGAAGGTGACGGTCCCGGCGGTGTGGAACGCGGAACCGTCCGTCGTGCCGAGGATCTCCAGCCCGGTCCACCGCATCGCCGGGTCGAAGTCGATCCGCGCGGGCCGCGTCCGCGGATGCCAGGTCCGCAGCAGATAGCCGGCGTCCTGCCGCACGAAGGCGGTGTAGCGCGACCGCATCAGGGCCTCGGCGGTCGGCGCGGCGGCGGCGCCCGTGTGGTGGCGGCCGCAGCAGGCGTCGTAGGGACGGGGGAGTCCGCAGGGGCAGGAACGCGTGGTCATGGGCCCATTCTGCCCGTGCGGCGCACGCGGGTCGGATGCACAGTGGAAGGGGGTGTCGCACTCGTGTTCCGTCGCCGCCCCTGGGTCCCCTGCTTCGCACCGGAGTGAGGAGAGACGGACGATGACTCGACCCGTCGGCAGCCGGCCCGCGTCCGTCAAGGAGTGGCGGCTGAACCTGTACCTGTCCGAGCACGATCCGGACACCACGGCCCGGATCATTCTGGACACCGGGGACAACGTGCTGGAGAGCCGCGCGGAGGCGCGCCGGAACCCCTACGACCGGGCGGTGCCCGAGATCGGCGACGAACTCGCCGCCGGGCGCGCCCTGATCGCGCTGGGCCGCCGGCTGCTGCGCGCCGCCGCGGGCGACATCAAGGCGGTGGGAGCGCCCGAGGCGACCCCTCCCATGCCCCTGTGGTCGCCCAGGGAATGACGTCGCCGGGGGGAGCGTCGTCGCCCGGGCCGTGACGGTCGCCCAGGGAACGAAGGAGCTGCACCGTGCTGTTCACGGATCGTCTGGAAGCGGGAAGGCGGCTGGGCGCCCGCCTCGAATACCTGAGGGGCCAGGACATCGTGGTGCTGGGGCTGCCCCGGGGAGGCGTGCCGGTGGCCGCCGAGGTCGCCGCCGCGCTCGACGCGCCCCTGGACGTCTGCCTGGTGCGGAAGCTGGGCGTGCCCTACCAGCCGGAGCTGGGGATGGGCGCGATCGGCGAGGACGGCGTGCGCGTGATCAACGACCAGGTGGTGCGCGAGACCGGTGTCTCGCCGGCCGACCTGGCGCTGGTCGAGGAGCGCGAGCGCGACGTGCTGGAGCGGCGGGCCGCGCGGTACCGGGGCGAGCGCGAGCCGGTCAGCGTCGCCGGGCGGACCGTCGTGGTGGTCGACGACGGCGTGGCCACCGGGTCGACCGCGCGGGTGGCCTGCCGGATCGCCCGGGCCCGGGGCGCGGCGCACATCGTGCTCGCGGTGCCCGTCGCGCCGCGGGACTGGACCGTGCGGCTGGCCGGGGAGGCCGACGAACTGGTCTGCGTGGACACCCCCCGGGGCTTCTACGCCATCGGCCAGTTCTACGACGACTTCACCCAGGTCGAGGACGAGGAGGTCACCGCCGTCCTCCGGCGGGTGGCGGCCCGGTCCGGCGCCGCCGCCGGGCGGGTGGACCGGGAGGCGGAGATCACGGCCGGTGCCGTGCGGGTGCGCGGGCGGCTCACCGTGCCCGCGGGCGCGACCGGCGTCGTCGTCTTCGCGCACGGCAGCGGCAGCAGCCGGCACAGCCCGCGGAACCGGTTCGTGGCCTCGGGGCTGAACCGGGCCGGACTCGGCACCCTGCTGTTCGACCTGCTCACCGAGGCCGAGGAGCGCGACCGGGCCAACGTGTTCGACATCGATCTGCTGGCCGAGCGGCTGGTCGGCGCCACCGCCTGGCTGCGTGAGGAGCCCGACGTCGAGGGGCTCGCCGTCGGCTACTTCGGCGCCAGCACCGGCGCGGCCGCCGCCCTGTGGGCCGCCGCGGAACCGGACGCGCGTCCCGCCGCGGTCGTCTCCCGCGGCGGCCGGCCCGACCTGGCGGGGCCGCGCCTGAGCGCGGTGACCGCGCCCACGCTGCTCATCGTCGGCAGCGCCGACCTGACCGTGCTCGAGCTCAACCGGCAGGCACAGGCCCTGCTGCGCTGCGAGAACCGGCTCGCGGTAGTCCCGGGCGCCACCCACCTGTTCGAGGAGCCCGGCACCCTGGAGGCGGTCACCGAACTGGCCCGCGACTGGTTCACCGACCACATGGCCCCGGCCCACGTGTGACGGCCCCCGCGCCCATGTGTGACGGCCCCCGGCCCAGGTGTGGCAGCCCGGGCATCCGGCGGCCCCGGCATCCGGCGCCTGTGTCCGGCACCTCGCCCCGCGCCGAGAACGCGCGGGGCGAGGTGCCGAGTTCCGGGCCGCGGGCCCGGTGAGCGGGGCTACAGCCCCTGGGAGAGCAGGAGTTCGTGGGCCAGGCGGGCGCCCTTGGCCGCCTCCTCCGGAGGGGTGTCCTGGGAGGGGACGCTCTCCAGGCCCCGGGCGAGCGCCCGGACGGCGCCGGCCAGGGTCGCCACCTGGGACTCCAGCTGACTCAGCCGCTCCTCCGGGCTCTTGGCGGTCTGCGCGGCGGAAGGGGCGGGGCGGACCTCGGTGTCCGTCTCGCCGGACTGGTTCGGCGTCATGTCGGGCCTTCTTTCTCGGTCTTGGCCGACCGGGCAGGGCTACTCGGCGGGGGTGATCAGGCCGTAATGGCCGTCGTAGCGGTGGTACAGGACGTTCCCGCGTCCCGTGGTGGCGTCGCTGAAGAAGACGAAGGGGAACCCGGTGACGTCGAGCCGCTGCTTGGCCTCGTCCACCGTCAGCCGGGGGGCGGGCAGTTCACTGACGGTCAGCGGTACGGCCGCGTCGCCCGGGGGAGGGGCGGGAGGACGTACGGCGGCCAGCCGGTAGCCGGTCGGGCCGCCCCGGTACAGCACGCTGTCCTCGCCGCTGGACAGGTCGGTGAACAACTGGAAGTCGTAGTCCATCGTCTCCATCTCGAACGCGGCCTCGTCCGGCGTCTCCCGGTCCAGTGAGAAGGACTTGTGCCGCACGACCCGCCGCTCCTCGGGAAGGCGGGGGAAGTGGTCGGGGCGCTGGGTGGGCTCGTCGCCGTGCCGCCACTCGTGCGGCTCCACGGCCGATGTCCGGCCGCGCCGGGCCTCCCAGTGCCGCTCCAGCCGCTCCAGCCGTTCGGCGAGCCGGTCCTGGAGCCGGTCGACCGCCTCCGTGAGGGTCGTGGCGGCGACGTGGGCCCGCGCCTGGCGCCCGTTGACGTCCGCGTTGACCTGGGCCAGCGCCGGCCGTTCCAGGGCGGGATTCTCCATCAGGGTCAGTCTGACCCGGGCGTACAGGATGGGTTCCCGGGTGTGTCCGAGGATCGCCCCCACCTTCTCCTGCGCGTACTCCAGGGCGGACCGCGGTACCCCTCCCCGGGCCTCCACCTGAATCTCCGGAGCGCGCTGTGGTGCCGTTGGTTTCATGGCAGCCTCCTGTTCCGGAAGGTGTCGTCTCTCCAGGCTTGTCGTCCTGCGGTGGGATGTGGAGGGCCGAAGGTCCCGGGACTCCCGGGACGGCCGCCCGCCACGCCCGGCGGCCCGCGGCTTGTTAGCTTGGAAGCATGAAGCAGGGCACGGTCACCCTCTTCCTCGCGGGTGACGTCATGCTCGGCCGGGGCGTCGACCAGATCCTCCCGCACCCCGGTGCTCCCGTCCTGCGGGAGGACTACCTGCACGACGCCCGCGACTACGTCCGCCTGGCGGAGGCCGTGAACGGGCCGATCCCCCGGCCGGTGGACTTCTCCTGGCCCTGGGGCGAGGCGCTGGCCGTCCTGGACCGTGCCGCCCCCGACGTACGGGTGGTCAATCTGGAGACCGCCGTGACCCGGGACGGGGACTTCGCGCCCGGCAAGGCCGTCCACTACCGCATGCACCCCGACAACCTGCCCTGCCTGGCCATGGCCCGCCCCGACGTGTGCACGCTGGCCAACAACCACGTGCTCGACTTCGGCCCGCTCGGCCTGCTGGAGACGCTGGACACGCTGGCCGGGGCAGGGCTGCGCACGGCGGGGGCGGGCCGTGACCTCGTCGCGGCGCGGCAGCCGGCGATCGTCCCGCTGGAGGCGGGCGGGCGGGTGCTGGTCTTCTCCTTCGGCATGCCGTCCAGCGGGATCCCGCACGGCTGGGCCGCCGGCGGCGAGCGCGCCGGGGTCGATCTCGTCGCCGCGCCGACGGCCGAGGCCGCGGCCGCCTTCGCCGACCGCCTGCGGCAGATCGAGCGGCCCGGCGACCTCGTGGTCGCCTCGGTCCACTGGGGCTCCAACTGGGGCTACGCGCTCTCCCGCGACGAGGTCCGCTTCGCCCACGCGCTCGTCGACGCCGGTGCGGCCGTCGTCCACGGGCACTCCTCGCACCACCCGCGCCCGCTGGAGCTCTACCGGGGCAGGCTCGTCCTGTACGGCTGCGGCGACCTCGTCGACGACTACGAGGGCATCGGCGGCTACGAGAGCTACCGCGACGACCTGCGGCTGCTGTACCTGGCGTCGGTCGAGTCCGGCACCGGACGGCTGACCGGTCTGCGGATGGTGCCCCTCCAGGCGCGCCGGATGCGCCTGGAGCACGCGTCCGCCGAGGACACCGCATGGCTGCGCACCGTCCTGGACCGGTGCGGCCGGGACCTCGGCACCCGGGTCGGCCTCGGGGACGACGGCACCCTCACGCTCGGGTCCGTCCCGGCGGGCGCGGCGCCGTAGCGGCGGGACGCGGGGGCGCCGGCCGCGAGGGCGCCAGGGCGGGGCAGCCGCGGGACCGGGACACCCCGGGCGGCGCTCAGGACCGCCCGCTCCCGCGCAGGAAGCGCCGCAGCCGGCTCAGCGGCCAGGCGTTGACGACGTCGTCCGGGGTGAGCCAGCCGCGCTGCGCCGTGCCCACGCCGTAGCGCAGGTACCCCAGCTGCGGCACGGAGTGGGCGTCGGTGTCGACGGCGAACTTCACGCCGTACCGCCTGGCCCGCAGGATGTCCTCGTCGCCCAGGTCGAGGCGGTCGGGCTGGGCGTTGACCTCCAGCGCGGTGCCGGAGCGGGCGCACGCGTCGAACACCTCGTCCCAGTCGGCGTCGACGCCCGCCCGGCGGCCGATCAGCCGGGTCGTCGGATGGCCCAGTACGTGCACGTGCGGGTTCTCGCAGGCGCGCACCAGCCGCTCGGTCATCGCCTTGCGGTCCAGGTCGAAGTGGGAGTGCAGGGACGCCACACAGAGGTCGAAGCCGGCCAGGAAGTCGTCGGGCCAGTCCAGCTCGCCGTCGGGACCGATGTTGAGCTCCGTGCCGTGCAGCAGCTGCATCCCGTGGTGGGTGCCGTCCAGGGCCCGCAGCCGTTCCCGCTGGGCGAGGATCTTCTCGTCGGTCATGCGCTGCATGTACAGGCGCGGCGCGTGGTCGGTGACCGCGTAGTAGGCGTAACCGCGTTCGGCGGCGGCCGCGACCATGGTCTCCAGCGGCGCGAGCCCGTCGGTGAGGTCGGTGTGGGTGTGCAGGTCCCCGCGGATGCCGCGCTCGGTCACCACCTCGGGCAGCTCGCCGCGCTGGGCGGCCTCGATCTCCCCGCGGTCCTCGCGCAGCGTGGGCGGGATCCACGGCAGGCCGAGCCGGGCGTAGACCTCATCCTCCGTGCGCGAGGCCACCGACTCCCCGCTCTCCACGTCGAACAGGCCGTACTCGGAGAGCTTCAGGCCCTGCCGGACGGCGAGGGTGCGGGTACGGATGTTGTGCGCCTTGGAGCCGGTGAAGTACTGCAGGCCCGCGCCCCAGGAGGCCGGCGGCAGCACGCGCAGGTCGACCTGGACGCCCCGGGAGGTGCGCACCGACGTCTTCTTCGGTCCGTGCGCGATCACCTCGGCGGTCACCGGCAGCGCGGTGAGCGCGTCCATGAACGGGGCGGACGCGCGCGCGGCGACGAGCACGTCGATGTCGCCCACGGTCTCCTTCATCCGGCGCAGCGAACCGGCGTACGCGCAGCGCCGGCAGCCGGTGACCCGGGACAGCTCGCCGACGATCTCCTCGGCGGTGTCCAGGGCGACGTGCAGCGGGATGCGGTCACCGGTCCGCCGCAGCAGCTCGATGCCGTGCAGGATGTTCTCCTGGGTCTTCGCGCCGAAACCCTTCAGGTCGCGCAGCGCGTCCGAGGCGATCGCCGCGGCGAGCTCGTCCACCGAGCAGATGTGCAGGTCCTGGTGGAGCCGCAGCGCCTTCTTCGGGCCGAGCGTGGGGATGGCGATGAGTTCCCGCACCCCGGCCGGGATCTTCGCGCGGCGTTCCTCGACCACGGCGACGCTGCCGGTGCGCAGGTACTCGAGCACCTTGTCGGCGATCGACCGGCCGACGTTGGGGATCTCCCGCAGCCCGTGCGCGTCCAGATGGGAGATGTCGACGGGGTACCCGCCGATCGCGCGCGCGGCCTTCTCGTAGGCGCGCACCTTGAAGGCGTCGCCTCCCGTGATCGCGACGAGGTCCGCGTACTCCTGAAGGAGCGCCTCGACCTCCTCGTTGGGCCGGGCCACACCTCAAGTCTAGGGGGGTTCGTTCGGATCAGGCCGGATCAGGCCGCGGCGTCCGGTGCGGTGGATCGCAAGGCGGAGGACCGCCCGCGTACTTGGATGTACTCGGGTGGTCCGA
This sequence comes from Streptomyces sp. NPDC096152, assembly GCF_044763235.1. NCBI lineage: Bacteria > Bacillati > Actinomycetota > Actinomycetes > Kitasatosporales > Streptomycetaceae > Streptomyces > Streptomyces sp. NPDC096152. The sequence goes on from NZ_JBIWFW010000008.1 coordinate 141,558, forward strand.
CAACGCGGCGAGGCGCCGTGCCGGGCGTCGCGGACCCGGGCTGATCCAAACGAAACCCCCCAGGAAGCGAGGCGCCCGGCGGGCGAGCCGTGGGCGGGTGCGCGGGGTGGAGGACGGCTGGAGTCTCGCTCGGGGGGCCGTCCACGGCCGTGGCCCGGCGGGGCCCGGTCTGTAACGCTCGGCCGAGAGGTTCCACGGGCCAGGAGAGACCGGCGACGGTCTCTCGACACTCTGCACGGGGGAGTTGCGCATGCCCAACACCACATCGTCCGTCGACCACCTCCCGGAGACCGCGCCGGCGGCCCCGCAGGGCGCCCAGGCCGCCGTGGGAACCCTGCTCCGCCAGCTGGTGCTGGCCACCGGACCGCTCACGGTGCTCCAGGCGGGCTGCCCGCACGAGTCGACCGTCGTCCGGCTCGCCCAGGCGCTGAGCGAGAACGGGCGCGGCCGGGTCGTGTGCTGCGAGCCGGAGGGCGCGCGGGCGGCCGCGGCGGCCGCGGCGATCGAGGCGGCGGGACTCGGGCGGTACGCCGAGGTGCGGGCGGGCAGCCCCGAGCGGATGCTTCCCGGCGTGCCCGGACCGGTCGACCTCCTGCTGCTCGACGGCCGGCCGGAGTCGTACCTTCCACTGCTGAGCCTGCTGGAACCCCGGATGCTGCCGGGGGCCGTGGTCGTGGCCTGCGGGGTGCGCCAGGTCGCCCGGCGGTGCGCGGAGTTCCTCGCGCACCTGCGTCTGCCCGGCGGCGGCTACGTCTCGCTGCCCCTCCCGTTCGGCGCCGGCCTGGAAATGGCCGTCTGCGCCCGCTGAACCGCCGCGCCGCCTCCCGCCCCGGCGCACCGCGCACCGACGCACCGCGCCCCGGCGCAGCGCACACCGCGCCCCGGCGCATCGCACCGCGCACGAGTCTCTCCACCGCGCACCGCAACCGAAGGGAACGATGTGTCCCCCCGCGTGTACACCACCTCACCCGTGCGGCGGGTGCTGGTCAGCCACCTCCTGCGGCCCGCGCTGCGGGCGCTGATCGCGCTCGGCAGCATGCACGTGGCCACCTTCTGGCACCCCGAGCTCGGCTCCCCGCCCCTGCCGTGGTTCTGCGACGACGGCACCGAGGAGCTGCGGCGCCTCCTACAGGCAGGCTCGAGCGCCGTTCCAGACACGCCCGAAAGCCTGACGACGACACCCACCCCGCGACCCTTCCGAGGAGAGTTGTGATGAGCGACGAGCGTCTGGTCGGCACCTGGACCACTCAGCTGGACGACGACGGCAAGGCGGTCCCCGGGCTGGTCTCCTTCTCGGCCGACGGCGGGGTCGTCTCGACCCAGCTGAACACCAAGAACATCGGCCTGGGCACCTGGCGCTCCACCGGCCCGGACACCTTCGAGTACGGCTTCCACATCCTCGCGGCCGACCCCGAGGGCAACCACGTCGGCGAGGCCCACGTCCGGGTGGAGGGCGAGTTCGTCTCCGGCACCGCCTGGCAGGGGACGGGCGGCGCCCAGTTCTTCGACCCGCAGGGCACCGAGCTGCGCGGCCACTCCGGGTCCAAGGTGACCGCCGCGAAGTTCGGCGTCGACGACTGATGCTGCGCGACCGTCTCCGGGGGGAGCTGGTGGAACCCGCCGACCCGGGCTTCCCACTGGCCAGGCAGCTGCAGAACACCGAGTACGACACGGTCCGGCCGCACGCCGTCGCCTACTGCGAGTCGGAGGACGACGTCGTGGCCTGCCTGCGGCACGCGCGCGAGCACGGGCTGCGGGTGCACGTGCGGGGCAACGGCCACAGCATGAACGGCTGGTCGACCGGCGAGGGCCTGGTCGTGGACCTGTCCCGGATGAACCACGCCGTGTCCGAGGGCCCCCTCGTCCGGCTCGGGGCGGGCACGCAGTCGCTGGACGCGCTGGACGCGCTGAAGCCGCAGCGCCGCCAGATCGTCACCGGCACCTTTCCCACGGTGAGCGTCGGCGGCTTCCTGACCGGCGGCGGAATCGGCTGGCAGACACGGAAGTTCGGGGTGGGCAGCGACCGGATCGCCGCGGCCCGCGTGGTGCTGGCCGACGGCCGCACCGTGCGCTGCTCCGCGACCGAGGAACCGGACCTGTACTGGGCGCTGCGCGGCGGCGGTGGCGGCAGCTTCGGCGTCGTCACGGAGTTCGCGGTGCGTCCCGTCGACGCCCCGGTGATGACGGGCTTCGAGACGCTCTGGGCGTACGAGGACGCCGTGGACGTCCTCACCGCCTGGCAGGAGTGGTGCGTCGAGGGTCCCGACGAACTGGGCACCTCCCTGGTCGTGCTGCCCGGCATGTTCGGTCCCGGCGGCCGTCCCGTGGTCCGGGTGTGGGGCGTGCACCTGGGCCCGACCGAACAGCTCGCGGCCGAGCTGGACGCCCTCGCGGAGCGGGCCGCGGCCAAGCCGCTGAGCCGGACCGTGGGGCCCCGGGGCGTGTACGCCGACGTGATGCACGAGGCACTGTGCGGTTCGAAGACCGTGGCGCAGTGCCACCGCACCGGTTCGGGGCCGGAGGCCGAGGGACACCGCCATCCGTACACCCGGCAGAGCTACCGGCTGACCGCACGGGCCGCCACCCGCGCCCAGTCCGCGGCGCTGCTCGACGCCTGGGACGCCTCGCTCGACCGGGAGGGCCGGGAGAGGTACCTGCTGTGCATCGCGGTCGGCGGCGCGGCCAACCGGGTCCCGCGGACGGAGACCGCCTATGTGCACCGGGACGCCCGTTTCCTGATCGGCTATCAGATGGCCTGCCGGGACGTGACGGCGGACCCGGGGGCCCAGGCCCGGCTCACCGCCTGGGCCGACCGCGCGGCCGGGGCGCTCGCCCCGCTCGCCTGCGGTTCGTACATCAACTTCCCCAGTTCCCGGGTGAGCGAGGACTGGGAGACCGACTGCTTCGGCGAGAACCGCGCCCGGCTGCTGGAGGTGAAGCGGGCGTACGACCCGGAGAACTTCTTCCGGCACGCACAGAGCATCGGCGGCCGGCCCCCGACGACCAAGGTGGCTTCATGAGGACCGATCTGAAGGACAAGGTGGTGCTGGTCACCGGCGCCTCCTCGGGCATCGGCCGGGCGACGGCCGTGGCCTACGGCGAGGAGGGCGCCCGCGTCGCGATCACCTACCACAGCAACGAGGACGGCGCCCGGGAGACGGCCCGGCTGGTGGCCGAGGCGGGCGGCACGCCGCTCGTCGTGCGCTACGACCTCGCCGACGAGCGGTCGATTCGGGACGCCGTCGGCCGGGTCGCCGAGGAGTGGGGCGGCATCGACGTCCTGGTGGCCAACGCCGTGGTGTGGAGCGAGGCGATCCCGCGCCCCGGCCGGCCGGTCCCGCGCTTCGAGGACGTACCGGCCAAACAGTGGCAGGAGGTGCTGCACACCTCCGTCGAGGCGGTCTTCCACACCGTCCAGGCCGTGCTGCCGTGGATGCGGGGTCGTGACTGGGGCCGCATCGTGCTGATCGGCGCGGGCCTCGCGGACGCGGGCAAGCCGGGCGCCGGAGCCTACGGCGCCGGCAAGTCGGCGCTGTTCGGGCTGACGCGCAGCCTCGCGTGGGAGCTGGGACCCGAGGGGATCCTGGTCAACATGGCCGTCCCGGGCCAGACGGCCACCGAGACGGTACGCGCCAACGTGCCCGCCTCCTTCCTGGAGGAGAAGGGCAGGAGCCTGCCCTCCGGGCGGATGTCCGAGCCGCGGGACGTGGCCAACGCCGTGGTCTTCCTCGGCTCCGCGGCCAACGGCAACACCAACGGCGAGACCCTCCGCGTCACCGGCGGAGCCTGACCCTCCCGCCCCCCTCGCCCGGCCCCGTCGCTCTCCAGGGATCTTCCAAGCGCCCTCGAGAGCGGCGGGGCTCAATTGCGTCCGCCGCGATACGACTTGAGGAGGCACCCATGACGGAGACCACCAGCCCACCCACCGGGAGCGAGGCGCCGGCCTACCCGATGACCCGGCGCTGCCCGTACCAGATGCCCGTCGGCTACGAGGAGTTGCGGGAGCGCGGGCCCCTCACCAAGGTCACCCTGTACGACGGACGCCAGGTGTGGCTGGTCGCCGGGAACGAGGCCGGCCGGGCCCTGTTCCCCGATCCGCGCCTGTCCTCCGACGTCCTGCACCCCAACTTCCCCTTCCTCGCCCCCCGGATCGCCGCCCAGACGCAGCAGCGGGCCGCGCCGCCGCTGGTCGGCGTCGACGACCCCGAGCACGGGCGGCAGCGGCGCATGGTGATCCCCGGCTTCGGGATCCGGCGGATCGCCGCGCTGCGCCCGGAGATCGAGCGGATCGCCGACGGGCTGGTCGACGAGATGCTCGACCGGGGCAGCCCCGCCGAACTGCTCTCCCAGTACGCGCTTCCGCTGCCGTCCGCGGTGATCTGCGCGCTGCTCGGCGTGCCGTACGAGGACCGCGGCTACTTCGACGAGCGCTCCCGGCACGTGCTGTCCTCCTCCGGCGAGGGAGAGGCGGAGCTGGCCCGGACGGCCTTCACCGAGATCCTCACCTATCTGCACGACCTGATCCAGCGGAAGGAGAAGCAGCCGGGCGACGGCCTCGTCGACGACCTCATCGCCCACCAGCTCGCCGAGGGCGCCCTCGACACCCACGAACTCGCGATGATCTGCTCGCTGCTGCTGGTCTCCGGCCACGAGACCACGTCCAACATGATCGCGCTCGGCACCGTCACCCTGCTCGAACACCCCGACCAGCTCGCGATGCTGCGGGCGGACGACACCCTGCTGCCGGGCGCCGTCGAGGAGCTGATGCGGTTCACCTCCATCGGCGACGTGCTGATGCGGGTGGCGGTCGAGGACATCGAGATCGCCGGGCAGACCATCCGCGCCGGGGACGGCGTCGCCATGTCGACCATGCTGATGAACCGCGACCCGCGGGCCTGGGAGAACCCCGACTCCTTCGACATCACCCGCTCCGCCGGCCGGCACGTCGCCTTCGGCTACGGCATCCACCAGTGCATCGGCCAGAACCTGGCCCGGGCCGAGATGGAGATCGCCTTCCGCACCCTCTTCCGGCGCATCCCGGGGCTGCGGGTGCCGGTCCGCGCCGACCGGCTGCCGCTGAACGCCCCGTACGTGCTCCAGGGCGTCGCCGAACTCCCCGTCGAGTGGTGACGGAGGACCAGGTGACCATCAGCATCGCGACGGACCGCTGCATCGGCGCCGCCATGTGCGCCCTGACCGCGCCCGAGGTCTTCACCCAGGACGACGACGGCGTGAGCCGGCTGCTCCCCGGCGCGCCGGACCGCGCCGCGGACGGCCGGGTCCGGGAGGCCGCCCGGGCCTGCCCGGTCCAGGCCATCACCGTCCACGAGGCCTGAGCCGCCCGCCCCGCCGCCGGTGAACCGGTGTCGAGCCGGTCTCGACGGCGCTTCGAGAGCGGCGGGACAGGGTGACGGACATGGAGATTCGCAGCCTCGACGGTGACGACCCGGCGACCCTCGCCGCCCTGCTCCCCGGGTTCCGGGAGACCATGCGCCTGGAACTGCCCGCGGACCCGCCGGTGACCGAGGCGCTCCTCGCGCGGCTGTTCCAGCGCCGCCACGGCACGGAGCGGATCGTGCTCGCCGCCTACGACGGGAACACCCCGGCCGGAGTGCTGAAACTCGGCCTCGACCTGGGTGACCCGTCCGGCCCGGGGCACGGTTCGCTCTGGGTCTTCCCCGGCTTCCGCCGGCGCGGCGCGGGCCGGGCGCTGGCCACCGCGGGCCGCTTCGCGCTGCGCGACCGCGGACGCGACCTGCTCCTGGCCGACGCTCCCGCCGGGGCTGCCGCGGAGCGCTTCGCCGCGGCGCTCGGCGCGGAACGCACCGGCGAGACCGTGCGCAACCGGCTGCGGCCGGCCGGGCCCGCCCGCGAGGCGCTGCGCGCCGCGGCGGCCCGCCCCGTGCCCGGCTACCGCCTGGTGCACTGGACCGGCCCCTGCCCCGACGACCTCGTCGACTCCTACGCCCGCGCCTGGAGCGCCCTGGACGAGCGGGTCAACGGCCAGGCCCGGGTACGCCGTCCGGCGGCCGCCGACGTACGGGCGCGGGAGGCCGAGGCGGCCCGCGCGGGACACCGGCCCCACGCGGTGGCGGCGCTGCCCGAGGACGGCGGCGGCGTCGTCGCCTACAGCACCCTCTTCGTGCGCGACAGCCCGATGGCGGACGCCGGCGAGACGCTGGTGCTGCCGGAGCACCGGCGGCGGGGCCTCGCCACCCGGCTGAAGGCCGAGCTGCTGCTGCGGGCGGACCGGGAGAACGAACACCTCGCGCTGGTCCAGGTGTTCAACGACACCGGCAACACCGCCGTCGTCGCCCTCAACCGCAAGCTCGGCTTCGAGGCCGACTCCCACTGGACGACGTACGCGCTCAAGGTCTGAGCGCCCGGCGGACCACCCACCGGTCCCCGCTGATGCGAGAGGAACCCATGACCACTGTGAGCCCTGTCGGGCAGCGCGCGCGCAACGCGGACCTGGTACGTCATCTGTACGAAGTGCTGTACCGCGATCACCGCTTCGAGGAGGCCGGCCGCCTCTTCCACGCGGAACACGCCGACCACGATCAACTGGCCGGGCCCGCCGCGGGCGGCCCGGTCGGCCACTTCCGGTCCCTCACCGAACGGTTCCCGGACCTGCGCGCGGACATCGACCACATGGTCGCCGACAACGACCGGGTGATGCTGTTCGCGACCTGGACCGGGCGGACCCCCTCCGGTGACGAACTGCGGCTGCACACAGCCGAGTTGTACCGTACCCGGGACGGCCGCATCGCCGAGCACTGGAACGTGGCCGACCGCGACGTGCTCGCGGCGCACGGCGTGCCCGGACTCGAGGGCGACGGCGAACAGCCCGCCGCGCCCGGCCTGCACGGCCCGCACAGCGCCGCCGAACAGGCCAACGCCGAGCTGGTGCTCGGGGCCTACCGCGAGGTCTTCAGCGAGCACCGGCTGGAGCTCGCCGACCGCTACTACCACCACGACTACCGGCACCACAACATGCGCACCGACGCGGTGCCGGACGGGCTCGACGCCTTCAAGGCGTTCTTCGCGGACAACATCGCCGCCTTCCCCGACCTGGTCACCACCGTCGACCACATCGTCGCCGCCGAGGACCGGGTGATGGTCCTGGTGACCTGGACGGGCACCCTCACCGGGGCGTGGAGCGGCGGCGGTCCCTCCGACCTGCCGCTGCGGATGCGCACCTGCGACCAGTTCCGGATCGAGGCAGGCAAGGTGGCCGAGCACTGGGAGGTCGTCGACTACCTGGCGCTGCGCCGGGCAGGGCTGCCGACCCCGTGAGCGCCCCCGCCGTCCCGACCGAGACCGACTAGAGAGGGCTCCGCGATGACTTCCAGTGACGCACCCGTACTGATCGTGGGCGGCAGCCTGGTGGGCCTGTCCGCCGCCGTCTTCCTCGCCCACCACGGCGTCCGCTGCACCCTGGTGGAGCGCCACCCGGGCACCTCCGTCCATCCGCGCGCGGTCGGCTACTACCCCCGCACGGCGGAACTGCTGCGCCAGGCCGGCGTCGAGGACGCCGCCCGGCGGGAGGCCGCGGGCTTCGAGGCGCACCGCACCCGCGCCGGCGTGACCTCCCTGGCCGGTGAGGTGCTGTTCAGCAAGGAGGAGCTGGAGGGCGGCGACGAGCTGGGCGACCTCACCCCGTCCCGGCTGCTGCTGCTCCCGCAGGACCGGCTGGAGCCGCTGCTGCGCGACCGTGCCGTGGAGCTCGGCGCCGACCTGCGCTTCGGCACGGAGCTGCTGTCCTTCGCGGAGGACCCGGACGGGGTCACCGCCGTCCTCGCCGACCGCGACGGCGGCACCCGCACCTTCCGCAGCGACTACCTGGTGGCGTGCGACGGGCCGCGCAGCACCGTGCGCGAGGCGCTCAAGGTGCCGCGGCGGGGCCGCGGGGTGCTGTCCCGCCATGTGAGCATCGCCTTCGGCGCCGATCTGCGCCCGGTGCTCGGCGACCGCCGCTACAGCGTCGTCCATGTGAAGAACCCCGACGTCACGGGAATCCTGGTGCACGACGACACCCTGACCGGGGGCACCCTGATCGTCGGCTACCGCCCCGAGGACGGCGAGAGCCTGGACGACTTCACCGACGCCCGCTGCGCCGAGCTGGTCACCGCCGCCGTCGGCTCGCCCGAGGTGGAGGTGACGATCCGCTCCCGCTTCCCCTGGGACATGGCGGAGCAGGTCGCCGAGGAGTTCGTGCACGGACGGGTGCTGCTCGCCGGGGACGCCGCGCACGTCGTGCCGCCCACCGGCGGGTACGGCGCCAACACCGGCATCGCCGACGCCCACAACCTTGCCTGGAAGCTCGCCCTGGTCGTCGACGGAGTCGCCGGAGCGGACCTGCTCCGGACGTACGACGCCGAGCGCCGGCCGGTCGCCGCGTACACGGCGGAGCAGGGGTCCCTGCAACTGGCCGTGCGGTCCGGCAGCGCCCCCCCGGAGCAGCAGGCGGCCACGGCGGACGCGCTGACGGTGACGATGGGCCAGGCCTACCGGTCCACCGCGGTGGTCCCCGAGCCGGGCGCCGAGGCGCTCCCGGCGCCCGCCGACCCCCGGACGCTGCGCGGCCGGGCGGGCACCCGGGCGCCGTACGTGGTGCTGGCGCGGGACGGCGCGCCGGTCCCGACCCTCGACCTGTTCGGCGGCGGCTTCGTGCTGCTGGCCGGGGAGCGGGGCGGGGAGTGGCTGACCGCGGCCGCGGCGGCCGCCGCCGCGCTCGGGCTCAAGCTCACCGCGCGCCGGGTGGTGCCGGGCACGGGCGGCGGGTCGGGGACCCTGGCGGACCCGGACGGCCAGTGGGCGGAGCGCTACGGCGGCCTGGCGGCCGAGGGCGCGGTGCTGGTGCGGCCGGACGGGGTCGTCGCCTGGCGCTCGCCGGGCGCGGACCCGGCGGGGGAGGAGGCCGCGGTCCTGACGGCGGTGCTGCGGACGGTGCTGGCACGGGGCTGACACTTCGGGCCGGGGGAACGGCACGCCCGCCGCGCCCCCGGCCCGTTCGCCGTGTGCGGGCGGCCCGTTCGCCGTGTGCCCTCGGGTCCGGCGCCGGGTGCCTCACGCCCTGGTCGCCGGGTGCCGCCGGGGGTCAGGCCGACTCGGCGGCCTCCTGCTGCAACTCGCCGATGGAGTCGACGTACTTGATGAGCAGCCGGGCGAACTCCAGCCGCTCCTCATCCGGCCAGTCCCGGGTGATGCGCTCGAACGCCGAGCGCTGGTGGCTGCGGAAGCGGGCGAGCATCTCGTGTCCGTCCGGGGTGAGCTGGAGGATCGTCCGGCGTCCGTCGCGCTGCGAGGCGGCGCGGACCAGATAGCCGGCCGTGATGCAGTCGGAGACCATCCGGCTGGCCACGGAGGGGTCGACGGCCAGCCGCTCGCCGACCACGCCGACGGTGATCTCCTGGCCCTCGTGCTCGGGGCCGTCCTGGACGATGTTGAGCACGAGTGTCCTCGTCATGTCCTTGCGGGACACCTGCTTTTCGACATTCAGGGCCTGGGTCCGCCGCAGGCGCGAGAACGCGGGTCCCACGGCGTCGAGCAGTTCCGATGCCCGCGGCGGACTCTGTGTCGAAGTCTCCATGCACGCATTCTAGGCGACTTGATTACGTCGAGCGAGCATCTGTATGCTATCAATCTACTGCATGTGTGAAAACATATATCTGCTCGCCAGCACATAAGCTGGCGCCGAGCGAGAGGAACTCGCCGTGTCAACGGGGAAGACTGAGCGGGACCACGACTTCGATGTGCTCGTCGTCGGCGGCGGGCCCGTCGGCATGCTGCTCGCCGCGGAACTGCGCATCTCCCGGGTCCGGGCCGTGGTGCTCGAGCGCCTGCCCGAGCGCACCCCGCACTCCAAGGCCTTCGGCCTGCACGCCCGCTCCCTGGAGTCCCTCGACCGGCGCGGCCTGGTCGGGCGCTTCCGCGAGGGCGCGCGGTCCTGGAACAACGGCCACTTCGCGGGCCTCGACGAATGGGTCGACTTCTCGGCCCTGGACAGCTCCCACGCCTACGCGCTGCTCTCGGAGCAGACCAGGACCGAGCGGCTGCTGGAGGAGCGCGCCGCCGAGGTCGGCACGGAGATCCGGCGCGGCCACGAGGTCACCGCCGTGCGCCAGGACGCCGACGGCGTCGAGGCGGACGTGACCGGCCCCGACGGCGCCTACACGCTGCGCGCCCGCTACGCGGTGGGCTGCGACGGCGGGCGCAGCCTGGTCCGCCGGGAGGCCGGCATCGCCTTCCCCGGCACCGGCGGCCGCGTCACCGCCCGCCTCGGCGACGTGAAGCTCGCCGACCGGGAGAACGCCCCGATGGGCATGGAGCGCACCGAGCGCGGCCTGCTCTTCTGCGTCCCGCTGGACGACACCTACCACCGCGTGTCCACCTTCGACTTCCATGCCGAGCGGGAGCCCGGCACGGAGCTCACCCTGGACGAGCTCACCGCGAGCCTGCGCGAGATCTGGGGCAGCGACCTCGGCGCGCACGACCCGCGCTGGCTCTCCGTCTTCACCGACTCCGCCTGCCAGGCCGACCGCTACCGCGAGGGCCGGCTCCTGGTCGCGGGCGACGCCGCCCACACCCACTTCCCGGTCGGCGGCCAGGGGGTCAACCTCGGCCTCCAGGACGCCTTCAACCTCGGCTGGAAACTCGCCGCCACCGTCCACGGCTGGGCGCCCGAAGGGCTGCTCGACACCTACGACCGGGAGCGCCAGGCCCCGGCCCGCAAGGTGCTGGCCAACACCCGCGCCCAGATCGCGCTGATGAACCCGGACCCGTACGTCACCCCCCTGCGCGAGCTGTTCACCGACCTCATGCGCAAGGACCAGGTGAACCTGTACCTCGCCCAGATGCTCAGCGGCGTCACCGTCCGCTACGAACTCGACGGACCAGCCCACCCGATGCTCGGCGACTTCGCCCGCGACCTGCCGCTGCGCACGGAGGACGGCGAGAAGACCCTGCCGGAGTACCTGAAGCGGGGCACCGGCGTGCTGCTCGACCTGACGGGCCGTCCGGAGATCGGCCAGGTCTACGAGAAGTGGGGCGCCGGCGTCTCCTGGGCGGGCCGGGTCCGTCACGTCCGCGCCGAGTGCGGCCAGGAGCGGGAGCTGTCCGGCCTGCTGGTCCGCCCCGACGGGTACGTCGCCTGGGCCGCGGACCGGGACATGCCGGAGGCGGAGCTGCGCGAGTCGCTGGGCACCGCGCTGGCCGCGTGGTTCGGCACCGTCTGACCGGCCTCCGGTCCCGTCGTGTCATTACCCGAGAGGAGCATCGTGAGCGCGCCGCCCTGGTCGAAGGAACTGCTGCGGAAGAGTGACCTCATCACTCCGATGGCGATCAGGGTGGCCGCGACCCTGCGGCTCTCCGACCACCTGGCGGCCGGCGCGGTCACCGTCGACGCGCTGGCCCGTGAGACCCACGCCGACCCGGACGCGCTGCGCCGCCTGCTCGGCCACCTCGTGACGGCCGGGCTCTACCGGGAGCTCCCCGAGGGCGGCTACGAGACGACCGGGCTCGGCGACCTGCTGCGCGGCGACGCCCAGGGCTCGGGCCGCGACTGGCTCGGCCTGGACGGGCCGACCGGCCGGGGCGAACTCGCCTTCTTCCGTCTGCTCGACGCCGTCCGCACCGGCGCCCCTGTCTACGCGGAGCTCTACGGCCGCGACTTCTGGGCGGACGTCGAGGCGGACCCCGCGGCCGCCGAGTCCTTCGGCCGGCGGATGGCGGCGAGCATGGAGTGGGTGACCCCCGCGCTGCTGGCCCAGGGCGACTGGCGGGGCGTCCGGCACGTCGTCGACGTCGGCGGCGGCAGCGGCGCGCTGCTCGCGGCCGTGATCGCCGCCGCGCCCGGCGCCCGGGGCACGCTCGTCGACCTCGAAGGACCCGCCGGGGCGGCCGAGTCGGACTTCGAGGCGGCCGGTCTGCGGGAGCGCTGCCGGGCGGTCGTGGGCAGCTTCTTCGAGCCGCTGCCGCCCGGCGCCGATGTGTACCTGCTGGCCAACGTGCTGCTGAACTGGCCGGACGACCGGGCCGGGACCATTCTGCGGCGCTGCGCCGAGGCCGTCGCCCCGGATGGGCGGGTCATGGTCGTCGAGGGCCTGCTCGACATGCAGACCGACCAGACCGACCTGGACCTGCGGATGCTCGTCTATCTGGGCGGCCAGATGCGCACGACCGGCCGGCTGCGCGAGCTGGGGGCCGCGGCCGGGCTCGCGCTGCGCCGGGTCACCAGCCTGGGCCCGGTCCGGTCGCTCGCCGAGTTCACCCGGGCCTGAGCCCCCACCCACCGGCCTGCCGCCCCCGGTCCACCGACCCGCAGCCCCCCGTCCACCGCACCCCCGGCCGCCACCGGAGACCACCCGCACCAGCCCCGTACGAACCGACCCCTACGAACCGACCCCTACAAACCGACCCCTACGAACCGACCCGTACGAACCGACCCGCACGAACCGACCCGCACGAACCCGTACGGGCCCTTGCGGCCCCGCACGACCCCACCCCCACGCGCACCGCGCGATCGACCCGAGCACGACCCGTACCACGAGCACCATTCCCCCCATCAGCAAGAGGAGCACGTTCATGCGTATCGTCCGTCACCACGAGTTCGGCGCCCCGTCGGTGCTGCGAGTCGAGGAGGCAGACAAACCGGCGCCCGGCCCCGGCGAGGTGCTGATCCGCACCGAAGCCGTCGGAGTCAACTTCGCCGAGTGTCAGCGCCGCCAGGGCATCCCGGTGGGCGGCCCCGCCGTCCTCCCCGGATCCCCGGGCGGCGACGTGGCCGGCACCGTCGAGGCCGTCGGCGAGGGCGTCACCCAGGTCCGCCCCGGGGACCGGGTGGTCACCGGCGTCGGCGCCGACGGGTACGCCGAGTACGTCGTCACCCGCGCCGACTGGCTGTTCGCCATTCCCGAGGGCATCGACGCCGGCCAGGCCACGTCCCTGCCGATCCCCGCGCAGACCGCCTACCACGTCATCGTCACGGCCGGACGGCTCCGGGAAGGGGAGTCGGTGCTCATCACCGCCGCGGCGGGCGGCATCGGCCACCTGCTGGTGCAGATGGCCAAGGCGCTCGGGGCGGGCAGCGTGATCGCAGCCGCGAGCAGCCCGGACAAGCTGGACTTCGCCGCCTCGCTGGGCGCCGACGTCACCGTCGACTACAGCCAGGACGGCTGGGAGGAGAAGGTCCTCGCCGCCACCGGCGGGCAGGGCGTCGACCTGGTGCTGGAGACCGTCGGCGGCGACGTCCTCACCAAGAGCGTCAACCTGACCGCCGCCTTCGGCCGGACCGTGGTCTACGGCACCGCCGGCGGAGAGGTGCCGGCGGTCGAGGTCCGCGACATCTTCGACAACCGCACCGTCACGGGCTTCAGCATGTGGGGCGTGATGCGCCACCGGCCCGACGCCATGGCCGAGGGTGCGCGGGAGCTGCTGGACATGGTGGCGTCGGGCAAGGTCCGGCCCGTCGTGCATGCCGAGCTGCCGCTCGAAGAGGCCGCCGCCGCCCACGAGTTGATGGAGGCACGCGCCCAGCTCGGGCGGGTGGTCCTCGTTCCCTGAGCCGTAGGCGCTTTTCCGCGTCCAAAGGGCTTGCGCACCGTGCACCGATATGTAGACTCTCATACACGTGCATGAGTGCATGTAAATTGTAACCCGGATCCCTGGGCGGAGCCGCGGCACGGCCGCGGCTCGAAAGTCACTTCCTAGTTGGGAGAACACCATGCGAATCGTCCGCCACTACGAGCACGGCGCCCCGTCGGTGCTGCGTGTCGAAGAGGCGGAGAAGCCGCAGCCCGGACCGGGCGAAGTGCTGATCCGCTCCGAGGCCGTCGGTGTCACCTTCGCCGAGGTCCAGCGGCGCCAGGGCATCCCGATCGGCGGTCACGCCGAGCTGCCCGGCGCCCCCGGCGGCGACGTCGCCGGCACCGTCGAGGCGCTCGGTGAGGGCGTGACCAACCTCCGCGTCGGCGACCGTGTCGTCGTCGACGTGGACCGCGGTGCCTACGCCGACCACGTCGTCGCCGACGCCGCCTGGGCCATCTCCATCCCGGCCACCATGGACGCCGCCGAGGCGACCCTGCTGCCCAGCCCGGCCCAGACCGCGTACCACGCGCTCAAGGAGGCCGGTCAGCTCAAGCCCGGCGAGACGGTCCTGATCGACGCCGCGTCCGGCGGTGTCGGCCACCTCGCCGTGCAGATCGCCAAGGCGATGGGCGCCGGCAAGGTCATCGCCACCGCCAGCACCCGGGCCAAGCTGGACTTCGTCCGCGAACTCGGTGCCGACGTCACCGTCAACTACACCGACGAGGACTGGGACGAGCAGGTCAAGGCCGCCACCGACGGCCGCGGCGCCGACGTCGTCCTCGAGACCGTCGGCGGCGACATCCTCACCAAGAGCATCGCCCTGACCGCCCAGTTCGGCCGGCTGGTCTTCTACGGTTCGGCCAGCGGCGACATCCAGCCGGTCAACCCGCTGATGCTCAGCCGGATGAAGACCGTCGCCGGCTTCGCGCTCTACGCGATGCTCTACAACAAGCCCGAGGCCATCGCCGCGGGACAGCGCGACCTGCTCGACATGATCGGCAGCGGCAAGGTGCGCCCGGTCGTCCACGAGCGACTGCCCCTGACGGACGCCGTCAAGGCGCACGAACTGATGGAGGCGCGCGCCCAGCTCGGCAAGGTCGTCCTGGTTCCCTGACCGGGCCGGCCGGGCCGCTCCGACCGCCTCTCCCAGACGGTGGCCGGCCGCGCTGTCCCCCGGGTGCGGCCGGCCACTGCTCCACCCACCCGCACAGTGAAGTGAAGATCCCCTTTTCGGACAGCTCACGACGCCGGCCGCCCCGCGCGGCCGGCGGGACGGGGACGGAACACCACTCGTAGGGGCGCCGCCCCATGCGGATTTCAGATCCTCACCGAAAGGTCACTTCCGTGTCATCCCCGACAACCGGGTCCCACAGCGTGGGAACGGGTGCCCCGCTCGCACCCCAGACGAAGATCAAGACCGTGATGACCGCCTGCATGCTGGCGATCTTCCTGGCGATGCTCGACGCGCAGATCATCGCCACCGCGCTGCCCCGCATCGTCGCCGACCTCGGCGGCCTCGACGTGTTCGCCTGGGTGACCACGGCGTACATCATCACCAGCAGCGTCACCACGCCGGTCTACGGCAAGCTCGGCGATCTCTTCGGCCGCAAGAAGGTCTTCCTGATCGCCATCGTGCTGTTCCTGGCCGGCTCGGCCGCCGCCGGCGCCGCGCAGTCCATGGAACAGCTCATCGTGTTCCGCGTCCTCCAAGGGCTCGGCGCCGGCGGCCTGTTCGTCTCCGTGCTCGCCATCATCGGCGAGCTGTTCAGCCCCCGCGAGGGCGCCAAGTACTTCAACCTCTTCGGCATCGTCTTCGCCGCGGCCGCCCTCGCCGGGCCCGCGATCGGCGGACTGCTCACCGACCTGCTCAGCTGGCACTGGGTGTTCCTGATCAACCTGCCCATCGGGCTCGTGGTGTTCGGGATGATCGCCACCGGCCTGCATCTGCCGCCCAAGTCGCGGCGCGCGCACATCGACTACGCGGGATTCACCACCCTCAGCCTCGCCATCGTCTCGCTCACCCTGCTCGCCAGCTGGGGCGGGGTGAAGTACGACTGGACGTCGCCGCAGATCCTCGGGCTCGGCCTCGCCGCCGTCGTCATGGGCGTCCTGTTCGTGGCCGCCGAGCGGCGCGCCCCGGAACCGGTCATCCCGCTCCACCTGTTCCGCGACTCCACCTTCACCATCAGCGTCGTGGTCAGCCTCGCGGCCGGTGTCGTCTTCCTCGGCGCGGTCAACTTCCTCGCCCTGTACGTGCAGGTGGTCACCGGAGCCAGTCCCACCATGTCCGGCGTGGTGCTGCTGCCGATGATGTTCGGCCTGGTCGCCTCCTCGGTGGTCAGCGGCCGGGTCATCACCCAGACCGGGCGCTACAAGTGGTACCCGGTGCTCAGCATGGTCACCGGCATCGGTGGCGCGCTGCTGTTCGCCACCATGGACACCGGCACCCCGCGGGTCGTCGTCGTCGCCTACATGCTGCTGTTCGGCATCGCCGCGGGCCTCAACATGCAGGTCCTGACGATGGCCGCGCAGAACACCGCGCCGCGTGACGACATCGGCGCCGTCCACGCCACGGTGTCGTTCTCCCGCCAGCTCGGCAGCACGCTGGGCATCTCGGTCTTCGCCGCGATCTTCTACGACCGGCTGACCGAGGAACTCGGCAAGCGGGTGCCCGCCGGCGCGCTCCGCGGCGTCGACCACAACTCGCTCACCTCGCACGAGGTCCTCGACAAGCTCGCCGCTCCCGTGCGGGACGCGGTCGAGCAGTCCTACGTCACCGCGCTCACCCCGGTCTTCCTGGCCGCCGTGCCGGTGCTCCTGGTCGGCCTGGCCGTCGCCCTGCGGATGAGGAACCTGCCGCTGCGCTCGTGGGACCACCACGGAGGGGAGGAGAAGGCCCGGGAGCACCCCGCAGCCGAACACTGACCGCACCACGGCCCCGCTCCGGGCCGCCCCGAACCGCCCTCCCGCGCCGGCGTCACCACACGCCCGCGGGAGGGCGGTCCGCGCGTCCGGACCCGAACGCGCCCGTGCCGTAAGCCGGTTCCGTACGCGCCCGCGCCGTACGCCGGTTCCGTACGCACCCCCGCCGAGCGTCCCCGGGGCGCCCCCGCCTACCCGACGTCCCCGGCGCGCGCCCGCCGTACGCCCCTGCCGTACGCCCCTGCCGAGCGCGCCCGGACGCTTCAGCGCTCTTCGAGCCCCCCTCGACACCCCGCGGCCATCGTCGGCAGCACCGCACCGTACGAAGACGCCGAGGGCGACCTGGAGGCTTGTGTGACGACGACCGAAGACCCCACCACGACGGCAGCGGCGGTCGACCCGGGGCCGCTGATCAAACTGACCATCGCGGACTGCGCCGCCAAGGTGCTGCACAGCGCCGTCGCGCTCGGTGTGTTCGGCGCGCTCGCCGACGGCCCCCGCGAGGCCGCGGAGGTGGCCCGGCGCACCGGTACGCACCACCGGATGCTCCCCGACTTCCTGGACGCCCTCGCCGGGCTCGGCCTGCTGGAGCGCACCGACGGCCGCTACCGCAACTCCGCCCTCGCGCAGACCTACCTGGTGCCCGACTCGGCCTCCTACCTCGGCGGCTTCATCGAGCTCACCAACGAGACCCTGTACGGGACCTGGGGCCGGCTCACCGAGGCGCTGCGCACCGGCGAACCCCAGCATCTCGACCCCGACAAGGGCGGGTTCGTGGGCGACCGGCACCAGGACCCCGCGAAGATGAAGCGGTTCCTCGCCGGCCTCGATGCCTACAGCGACCGGATGGGCGCCGAACTGGCCCGCCGCGTCGACTGGAGCCGGTACTCCTCCTTCACCGACCTGGGCGGCGCCCGCGGCAACCTCGCCGCCGTCCTGGTCCAGGCCCACCCCCACCTCACGGCGACCTGCTTCGACCTGGAGCGCACCCGCCCGCTGTTCACCGAGCACATCTCCGGACTCGGCCTCGCCGACCGGATCGCCTTCGCCGGCGGCGACTTCTTCGCCGACCCGCTGCCCGCCTCGGACGTGGTCGTGCTCGGCCACATCCTGCACGGCTTCGACACAGAGCGGCGCGTCGAGCTGCTGCGCCGGGTCCACGACGCGGTGCGCCCCGGCGGCACCGTGCTCGTCTACGACCGCATGATCGACGACGACCGCAGCGACCCCGAACGGCTGCTCAGCAGCCTGCACATGAGGCTGGTCAGCCAGGACGGCTCCGAGTACCGGATCGCGGACTGCCACACCTGGCTGCGCGAGGCCGGCTTCACCGGCGCCGGTGCCGAGCCGCTGCTCGGCACCCACACCCTCGTCACGGCCCACAAGGAGGCAGCGGCATGAAGCAGGAGCAGACTCCCGTCCTCATCGTCGGCGGCGGCCTCACCGGCCTGTCCGCGGCCGTCTTCCTGGCCCGGCACGGCGTACGGGCCACCCTCGTGGAACGGCACGCCGACACCTCCACCCACCCCAAGGCCCGCGCGATCAACCCGCGCACCATGGAGCTGTACCGCGCGGTCGGCATGGAGGAGCGGGTGCGGGCCGGCCGGTCACCCATCTCCGGCAACACCGACCTGGTGCACGTGGAGACCCTGGCCGGCAAGGAACGGGTGCGGATGCCGAACGCGTCCATCGAGGACATCGGCCGGATCAGCCCCGCCCAGTGGACGCTCATCGACCAGAACCAGCTCGAGCCCATCCTGCGCGCCCGCGCCGTGGAGGCGGGCGCCGACGTGCGCTTCCACACCCGTGTGGAGGCGGTCGAGGAGGACGCGGACGGCGTCCTGGTCCGGATCAGGGACCTCTCCACGGACACCGAGTCGGAGATCCGCAGCCAATACGTGATCGCCGCCGACGGGAGCCGCAGCCCGCTGCGCGGGATGCTCGGCATCGGGGCGCACGGGCGCGGCACGATCACCAACCTGGTCAGCTTCTTCTTCGAGGCCGACCTCGACGAGGCGCTCCGCGGACGGCGGATCATCGCCGCCTACGTCAACAATCCCGAGGTGCGCGGCACGATCATCCCCCTCGACAACGACCGCCGCTGGGTCATCAACGTCTCCTTCTTCCCCGACCGGGGGCAGAGCGCCGAGGACTTCACGGAGGAGCGCTGCATCGAGCTGGTCCGGGCGGCGGTGGGCGTGCCCGGCCTGCCGCTGAAGATCGAGTCGGTGGACATGCCGGCCTGGGACATCTCCGCCCGGCTCGCGGACCGCTTCGCCACCCGCCGGGTCTTCGTCGCGGGGGACGCCGCCCATGTCATGCCGCCCACCGGGGCGTTCGGCGCCAGCACCGGCATCCAGGACGTGTACAACCTGGCGTGGAAGCTGGCCCTGGTGCTGTCGGGCGCGGCGGGCCCGGCCCTGCTGGAGAGCTACGACCAGGAACGGCGTCCGGTCGCCGAGGAGACCGTACGGCAGGCGATGCTGCGGTTCGCGGTCCGCGAGGGCAAGCAGTACCACGAGGTCGCCGACGAACTGCTCAGCGAGACGACGATGACCTTCGGCTACTGCTACCGGTCCGGTGCCTTCGCCGCGGAGGAGGGCACCCCCGGCACGGTCGTCGAGGACCCGGAGCACCCGAGCGCAGCCCCCGGCACCCGGGCCCCGCACCTGGTCCTGGACGGCCCCGACGGACCCCTGCCCGTGGGCGACCTGTTCGGCGACGGGTTCACCCTGCTGGTGGACGAGGCGGCGGGGCCGTGGCAGGCCGCGGTCGAGCGCGAGGCCGAGGCGCTCGGCGTCTCCCTGAAGTCGGTACGGATCGGGCCGGGGGCCCGCCTCGCCGACCGTGACGGCGAGTTCCGGCAGCGCTACGGCGTCCTGCCCGGCGGCGCGGTGCTGGTCCGCCCGGACGGGTTCGTCGGCTGGCGGGTCACCGCGGGCCGCTCCGGCCCGGTCGACCGCTCGGCCGTCGCCGCCCTGCGCGCCATCCTGGACCGCGCCTAGAGAGCCCTTGCACGTACGGACGTCCGCGGTGTGCACCCGGCTCGGGGCACACCGCGGACGTCCGTGGTGAGGAGGCGCCTCACGCCGAGGCGCGCCCCAGGATCCGGCCGAGGGCCGTCAGCAGCGCCTCGGCGGGCTTCGCCGGCAGGTCCCGGGAACGCCAGGCGACGAACCCGTCCGGCCGGACCAGCACCGCGCCGGACGAGTCCACCCCGTACCGGGTGAGGAAGCGCTCCACCGTCGCGCCCGGCTCCTGCGCCCCGACGCGGTGGAAGGAGACGCCGGCCGGCAGGGCGTCCGCCGCGCAGGCGCTCTCCCAGGCCGCGCCCTCGGGCCCGGCCAGCAGCCAGAACCCGCCGTCGAACAGGTCGTGCAGCGGCATCTCCTTGCCCGCCCTGACGACCGGCAGGTGCGGGGCCCGGGTGCCCGGGCGGCCGGAGGGGGCGGTCGGGTCCTCGACGGGGGCGCCGTCGTCGGGGCCGCCCTCGGCGATCACGGCGCCGGAGCGGTAGACATGGCCGAAGAGCACGGTGGTCTCCGGGCGGTGCCGGGCCGCGGCCGCTTCGTCCAGCCCGCTGCGCTGGAGATAGCGGATCACCCCCTGGTCGACGGTGAACTCCGCGACCGGCGCCCGCTCCTGCTCGTAGCTGTCCAGCAGTTCGGGGGCCGCCTGCCCGCGCAGGACGAGGGCGAGCTTCCACGCCAGGTTGTGCGCGTCCTGGACGCCCATGTTGCCGCCGAAGCCGCCGGTGGGCGGCATGACGTGCGCGCAGTCCCCGGCCAGCAGCACCCGGCCGGAGCGGAAGCGGTCGGCCACCCAGGCGGCGATCTCCCAGCTCGTCGCCGACTCGATCCGCACCGGGAGGTCCGGCACCCCCACCGCCGCCCGCACCAGTTCGACGCACTCCCGCGTCCCGTACTCCTGGTGCCGGGCCCCCGGCGGCAGGCTGGGCGCCAGGACCCAGCGGCCGGAGCCGTCGCCGCCGAGCTTGCCGAGCACGCCCTTGATCCGGTCGTTGTTCACGAAGCAGAGGAAGAAGGTCCGGCCCGCGACGTACGGGTCGAGATCGGCGTGGAAGACGACGTTCATCTGCCGGCCGAAGACGCCCTGCCCGTGCCGGCCGATGCCGAGCGAGGAGCGCACCGGCGCCCGGAACCCGTCCGCGGCGACCAGGTACTCGGCCCGCACCGTGTACTCGACGGGCCTGCCGTCGTCCCCCGGTCCGCGCAGTACGGCGGTGACCCCGTCGTCGTCCTGGGTGAACCCGGTCATCTCCGTGCCGAACCGGAGGTCGGCGCCGAGCTCCACGGCGCGGTCGCGCAGCACCGGCTCGAAGCGGTCCTGGCCGATCAGGGTCCAGCCGGTGCCGCCCACGTCGTTCGGGTCGTGGCGGAACGGCCCGTCGAACCGGCCCAGTTCGGGCCCGGCGAGCGACTCGGCCTGCAGCACGTCGCCGTAGTGCGCGTGCGGGTTCTCGTTGGCGCGTACGGCGTCCTCCAGGCCCAGCGCGCGCATCAGCTCCATGGTGCGCGGACTGGCCGCCTGGGCGCGCGGGTGCGCCGAGATCTCCGCGTGCCGCTCGACCAGCAGCGGGCGGATGCCCTGCCGGGCCAGGAACAGGGCCTGGGCCAGCCCCACCATGCTGCCGCCCACGATCAGAACGTCGGTCGTCTCTTCTGCCATACCGGCTCCCGGACAGGTGCGTGTGCTCGGACAGTTGGCCCGATGCAACCTCCGCCCCCTCGAAGGGGGCTCGTGGCCGGTGCGAACCGGTCATCCGGGGCACAGGGCGACCCCAGGCGGATTCGAGTGGTGCCCGAGGCGCGGCTGACAGTTTCGAGTCGCCCGAGCCCGACCGACATGTGCGACTGGCACGCCTAGGAGGACCGGAACCATGGTGGAGGCGTTGAGTGTGCTGGTGCTGCTGGGCACCGGCCTGGTGGCGGGGGTGCTGTTCGCGGTCGCGCTGAGCGTGGTGCCCGCGCTGATCGCGATGACCCCCGAGCGGTACGTGGACACCCACCGGCTGCTCGGCCGGCGCTACGACCGGATCATGCCGTTCATCGTCACCGGCTCCACCGCCGTCGACGTGGGTCTCGCGATCCGCGCCTCCGGCGCCCCCCGGCTGCTGTTCGCGCTGGCGGCGCTGTGCATGGCCGGGGTCGCGGTGGTGTCGCAGACCCGGAACGTCCCCATGAACCGGAGGGTCAAGCAGACCCGGCCGGAGGATCTGGGACCCGGCTGGCGGGACCCGCGCCCGGCCTGGCGGGACTGGCACCTGGTGCGCACCTGCTGCGCGGTCGCGGGCTGCGCGCTGACGGCGGCCGCGGTGGTGCTGTCGTGAGCGCCGAGATCGTACGGGACCTGCCCGAGGGCGAGGAACGGGCCGCCGCCGACGCCCGGATGCGGGACCTGCTCACCCGCCCGAACCCGGGGCCGCTCGCCGAGCGGATCGCGCTGCTGCACTTCACCGGCCGGCGCACGGGACGGCCGTACACGGTGCCGGCCGGGGTGCACACGCTCGGCGGCGATCTGGTGGTGGCCACAGGCAGCGGCTGGCGGCACAACTTCGAGGGCGGCGCGACGGGGGCGCTGACCTGGCGCGGCCGGAACGTCCCGGCCCGCTTCGCGCTGGTGACCGACGTGGAGCGGACCGCCCGCGGCTATCTGGAGCTGTACCGCAGGTACGGGGAGGCGGCACCGCGCCGGCTGGGCATCGCGGTGCGCGGCGGGCAGGCGCCCGGCCTCGGCGCGTTCCGCGAGGCGGTGGTGCGCCGCGGCCTGTCCCTCGTGACCGTCGAGACGGCGGGGACCGGCGACGCGCCCGGTGCGGCCGCCGCCACGGCCGGGCCCGGCGCACCGGAAGCATCCGAGACAGCGAACGAGAGGACCCCACGATGAGCGGACTGGCCGGCTGGGTGGACTTCGAACGGGACCTGGTGCCCGAGGCGCCCACCGTGCGCGCCATGGCGGACACCCTGGCCCATCGCGGGCCCGACGGCCCGGGGGAGTGGATCGAGGGGCACGCGGCGCTGGCCCACCGGCGGCTGGCGCTGCTCGACCGCTCGCACGGGCAGCAGCCCGCGGTCGCCGAGTCCGCGTCCGGGCAGCCGCTGGCGGTGCTCGTGCTCGACGGGGCGATCACCAACGAGCCCGAGCTGCGGCGCGAACTGGCCGCCCGGGGCCACCGGTTCACCGGGCGCGGGGACGCCGAGGTGGCGGTGCACGCCTTCCTGGAGTGGGGCACGGACTTCGCGGCGCGGCTGGAGGGGCTGTTCGCCCTGGCCGTGTGGGACGTCGTCCGGCAGGAGCTCCACCTGGTCCGCGACCGGCTCGGGGTCAAGCCGCTGGCGTACTTCCTGACGCCCTCGGGTGTGCTGTTCGGCTCCGAGCCCAAGGCGCTGCTGGCCCACCCGGCGGTGCGGCCGCTGGTGGACGCCGACGGGCTGCGCGAACTGTTCGCGCACAGCCGGAAGCCGGGCACGGGCGTGTTCCACGGGATGTGCGAGGTGCTGCCGGGCCATGTGCTGACCGTCCGGCACAGCGGCACCGGCCGGCGGCGCTACTGGTCGCTGCCCGCGCGGCGGCACGAGGACACCCCGGAGGCCACCGTCGCCACCGTGCGCCGGCTGCTCGGCGAGGCGGTGGCCACGCATCTGCGGGCCGACGTCCGGGTCGGCGCGATGCTCTCCGGAGGCATCGACTCCAGCGCGCTGACCGCGCTCGCCGCCCGCGCGGTCACCGCCTCGGGTGCCGGCCGCCTGAGGTCGTTCTCGGTCAACTTCACCGGCTACGCGGAGAACTTCGAGCCGCACCCCACGATGCGCGCCACCCCCGACGCGCCCTACGCGGCGCTGGCGGCGGAGCACATCGGCACCGAGCACACCGAGATCCTGCTGGACACCGCGGCGCTCGCCGACCCGAAGGTGCACGCCGCCGCACTGCGCTGCCAGGACACGCCCTCCCCGCTCGGCGACATGGACGTCTCGCTGCTGCTCTTCTTCGAGGCGCTGCGCGGCGCCGGGGTCACCGCGGTGCTCTCCGGGGAGACCGCGGACGAGGTGTTCAACGGCTACTTCTGGTCGTACGACCCCCGGCACAGCAACTCGACGACCTTCCCCTGGATCTCCTTCGAGCGCGGCCACGACGCCGCCGCCGGCGGGCTCGGCTGCTCCCTGGTGGACCACTCGCTGCGCCGCGAGCTGAACTTCATGGAGTACGCCGACCAGCACTACCGGGACGCGCTGGCCGAGGTGCCGCACGTGGCGGGCGAGAGCCCGGCGGAGCGCCGGGCCCGCGAGATCACGTACCTGGCGCTGACCCGGTGGGCGCCGACCCATCTGGACCGGGCGGACCGGATGAGCATGGCGCACGGGGTGCAGCTGCGCCCGCCGTTCTGCGACCGGGCGCTGGTGGAGTACGTGTACAACGTGCCGGCCGAGCTGAAGCGGGTGAACGGGCAGGAGAAGAGCCTGCTGCGGTCCGCCGTGGCGGATCTGCTGCCCCGGCGGGTCCTGGAGCGGCCCAAGAGCGCCTACCCGACCGTGCAGGAGGCGGCGTACGGCGAGTTCGTGCGGCACCGGTTCGGCGAACTGGCGAAGGACACCGCGGCGCCGGTCGCCCCGCTGCTGGACGCGCGGGCGACGAGCGCGGCCCTGGACGCCGCCGGCGCGCCCAGCGGGGCCTTCGCCTGGGTGGAGCGGGCCAGCATGGAGATGGTGCTCCAGCTCAACACCTGGCTGACCGAGTACGGGGTCGAGCTGCGGCTGTGAGCCCGGCGCGAAAGTTCCCGCCGGGAGGAGACATGTGCCACTTGTCACGCATGTGCGAGATGGAATAAGGTGCGGGAAGTCATACAGTTTTGCCGGACGCCCTCCTGGGCGTCCGGCCCCGCGAATTCGATCCGCGCCCGTTTTCCGCCTCCCCCGGCGAAGTTTGTTGAAGCATTAGTTTTCCGCGTTTCATATAGCCCGCACGGCTACGCAAAAGACCATGTAATTGTCCGAATATCGGCGCTTGTTGTGCGTCATGGCGGCGTTTCGCGAATGACGCTTTGGTGTAGGAAGGTGAACAGCCGACACGATTGCCGGACTACCGCGCCAGCCGGCGGCTGGCGCGGACCAGGCGGCAACATCAGGGGGAACGTAGTGATAGAGATCGGTCTGCTGGGCTCCATGCGAGTCTGCAGGGACGGGGACGATGTGACGCCGTCGGCCCCGAAACTGCGTCAAGTGCTGGCCCTGCTGGTGCTCAATGCCAACTCGCTGGTCAGCGTCGACCAGCTGTGCGAGGAACTGTGGGAGGACCACCCACCTTTCAGCGCGCTGACCACCCTGCAAACCTACATTTATCAACTGCGCCGCAGGCTGCTCCTGGCCACCGGGCAGCACGGCGCTCCGTTCGGCTCCCGGCCGCCCCACGGCTTCCCGGCCCTGCTCACCCGGGTCGGCGGGTACGAACTGCGCCTGCACGACAAGCAGTCGGTCGACGCCTACCGCTTCGAGCTCCTCGTCGAGCGCGGCAAGGCCCATCAGCGCGGCGGAGCGCACGAGGAGGCGGCCCGCACCCTCAAGGAGGCACTCGGCGTCTGGCGGGGCCCGGCCCTGGTCGACGTCAGCTCCGGACGCCGTCTGTCGGCCTGGTCGACCCAGCTGGAGGAGCGGCGCAAGAACGTCCAGGAACAACGTTTCGCCCTCGAACTCGAACTCGGCCGCCACCAGGTCGTCCTGGACGAACTCGCGGAGGCGTTCGGCGCCCACCCGACCCACGAGGCCTTCGCCGGACAGCTGATGCGGGCCCTGCACCGCTGCGGCCGCCGGCCCGACGCCCTCGAGGTCTTCCGCACCCTGCGCGGCCACCTCGTCGACGAACTGGGCCTGGAGCCCTCGCTCCAGCTCCAGCGGCTGCACCAGGAGGTCCTCGCCGACCGCGGCGCGCTCACGTCGGCGTCCGGCCGGACCAGGGCCGGTTCCACCGCCGCGGCCGGACCCCGGCCGCCCTCGCCCCGCCCGGCACAACTCCCGCACGACATCGGCGACTTCGTCGGACGCGAGCACCAACTGGCCCAGCTGGAGGCCTTCCTCGGCGGAGACCGGGCCGGCACCGGAATGCGGGTGGTGGAGGTGCACGGCCCGCCCGGGGTGGGCAAGAGCGCCTTCGCGATCCGCGCCGCGCACCGGCTGCGGCCGCACTTCCCGGACGGGCAGCTCTTCATCGACCTGTCCACGGTCGGCGACGGCTCGGAGCAGCTCACCGACGTGCTGTCCGCGGCCCTCGGCGCCTGCGGGATAGGACGGGAGAAGCAGCCGTCCGGCCTGGACGAGCTCAGCCGGCTCTTCCGCAGCTGGACCGCCGACCGCCGGGTGCTGGTGGTGGTCGACGACGTGCTCGCCGCCTCCCAGCTGCGCGCCGTGATGCCCGGGGGCGCGGGCTGCGCGGTGATCGCCACCAACCGCTACCGGGCGCACAGCCTGTCCACCGGACGCAAGGTCGTCCTGTCAGCCCTCTCCGACACCGAGTCCCTCCAGCTCTACAGCAAGGTCGCCCAGGACCGCTCCCAGCGGGAGGACCGGGCCGCCGTGAAGGAACTGATCCGGATGTGCGAGGGGCTGCCGCTGGCGGTGCGGGCGGTGGCCGGGCGGCTGGCGGCCCGGCCCGGCTGGTCGGCCGGGCGCCTGGTCGACCGGCTGCGCACCAACCAGCGCCTGCTGCTGGAACTGCCGGCCGGCACCCAGTCGCTGATGAGCACGGTCGAGTCCAGCTACCGTCATCTGTCCGCCCCTTACCGGGAGTTGCTGCACCTGCTGCTCACCCGGAGCCAGCCGCGCTGGCACCTGGAGGAGGTGCGGGCCCTGCTGCCCGGACGCGCCGCCGACAGCGAGACGCTGCTGGAGTACCTGGTGGACGTCCATCTGGTGGAGGAGGTCCTGCCCCCGGGCGGTGAACCGGTGTACGCGGTGCCGGGACTCACCCGGCAGGCGCTGCTCCAGCTGCTGCCCGGCGGCCTGCAGAAGGGCGGCACGGTCCACACCGGCCCCCCGGCCAACGTGGGGACCCGCCACAACGGGCGGGTCACGCTGCTGAAGACCGCGGTGCCCCGCGGCTAGCACCCGTCCACCCCTACCCGACCCACGGCGTCACGCCACCCAGCGGCCCGTCGCACCCCAGGTGCGGCGGGCCGCACCGCTGCGCGGCCCCTCCGCCGGGCCCCCGCGCCTTCCCGGCCGGCGACGGCCCGCCGTCGGCCGACCACGGCGCCCTCGTCCGACCACCGTCGCGCGCCGTCCCCTCCGCCCGGCGACAGTCCGCGCGCCGCCCCGTCAGCCACCGCGCCCACCGTTCGCGCGCCGTCGCCGTCGGCCACCGCGCCCTCCGTCCGCGCGCCGTCCTCGCCGTCCGGCCACCGTCCGCGATCCGCCCCCGTCGGCCACCGCGCCCTCCGTCCGCGCGCCGCCCTCGCCGTCCGGCCACCGTCCGCGATCCGCCCCCGTCGGCCACCGCGCCCTCCGTCCGGCCCCCCCGCTCGTGCCCCCCCGCCCGCGCGCCGAGCGGTTCTCCAGGCGCCCTCCAGACTGCCTCGACCCGTGCCGAACAGGGTGAACGCAGAGGAGCCAAGCCCGGGAGGACACCGTGCACCGAACACTGATCGTGGCCAGGATGAGCCTTGCCGACGCCCAGGGCGTCGCCGAGGTCTTCGCCGATTCGGACAGCACCGAACTGCCGCACATGGTCGGTGTGTCACGGCGGACCCTGTTCGCCTTCCACGACCTGTACTTCCACCTGGTCGAGGCCGACCAGGACATCGCGCCCAACCTCTACAAGGCGCGCAGCCACCCGCTCTACGGCGAGATCAACACCCGCCTGGGCCAGTTCATCTCGCCCTACGACCCGAACTGGCGCGAGCCCAAGGACGCCATGGCCGTCCCGTTCTACTCCTGGACGCCCGAGCAGGGCCCCGCCATCACCGCCCCGACCGCCGCGAACCTGGGCGGTGCCCGATGAGCGCCCCCGTCACCACCAAGGTCCACGCGGACACGGTCGCCGCCAACACCAAGCGCGGCGGCGACATCCGCGTCACCCTCAGCCCCCGCACGGTCGGCTGCACCTCCGGATTCGGCGGTGTGCTGCGCCTCGCCCCCGGCGAGTACGTCACCGAGCACCTCCACCCGTACTCCGAGGAGTTCCTGCACGTCGTCCAGGGCCGTCTGGAGATGCGGCTGGACGGGGTCCCCGTGGAACTCGGCCCCGGCGACTCGCTGCTGGTGCCCATCGGCGTCCGGCACCGCCTGGTCAACACCGGGACCGTGCCCGCCGAGGTGGTCTTCCACCTCTCCCCGCTCGCGCCCCGCCCCGAGCTCGGCCACGTCGACACCGAGCAGCCGCTCGACGCCGCCGCCGGCAACCCGGACGTCGGGGAGGCCCGGTGACCCGCCAGCAGCGGCGCGCGGTCATCACCGGTGTGGGTGCCGTAGCCCCCGGCGGCCACGGGCGCGACGCCTACTGGGACCTGCTCACCGCCGGGCGCACCGCCACCCGCCGGATCAGCCTGTTCGACCCTGCCGGGTTCCGCTCCCAGGTGGCCGCCGAGTGCGACTTCGACCCGCTCGCCGCCGGGCTCACCCCGCAGGAGGCCCGCCGAATGGACCGGGCCGGCCAGTTCGCGGTGGTCGCCGCCCGCGAGGCCGTCGAGGACAGCGGGCTCGACCTGGCCGCCGCCGACCCGGGCCGGATCGGCGTGAGCATCGGCAGCGCCGTCGGCTGCACCATGGGCCTGGAGGAGGAGTACGCCGTCCTCTCCGACGGCGGACGCCACTGGCTGGTCGACCACAGCTACGGCGTACCCCACCTGTACGGCTACATGGTGCCGAGCACCCTCGCCGTCGAGGTCGCCCGGCAGGCCCACGCCGAGGGGCCGGTCGCGCTGATCTCCACCGGCTGCACCTCGGGCCTGGACGCCATCGGACACGGAGTCCAGCTGATCGAGGAGGGCTCCGCGGACGTCGTGCTCGCCGGCGCGACCGACGCCCCGCTCTCGCCGATCACCTCCGCCTGCTTCGACGCCATCAAGGCCACCACCCCCAACAAGGAAGACCCCGAGCACGCCTCCCGCCCCTTCGACGGGCGGCGCGACGGCTTCGTCCTCGGCGAGGGATCGGCGGTGATGGTGATCGAGGAGGCCGAGTCCGCCCGGCGCCGCGGCGCCACCGTGTACGCCGAGATCCTCGGCTTCGCCGGGCGCAGCAACGCCTTCCACATGACCGGACTCAAGCCGGACGGCCGGGAGATGGCCGAGGCCATCCGGGTCGCCCTAGACCGGGCCCGGCTCGACCCCGGCGACATCGACTACATCAACGCGCACGGTTCGGGCACCAAGCAGAACGACCGGCACGAGACCGCCGCGTTCAAGCGCAGCCTCGGGAGCCGCGCCCACGAGGTGCCCGTCAGCTCCATCAAGTCGATGATCGGGCACTCCCTCGGCGCGATCGGCTCCCTGGAGATCGCCGCGTGCGCCCTGGCGCTGCGCCACCAGGTCGTCCCGCCCACCGCCAACCTGGCCGTCCCCGACCCGGAGTGCGACCTGGACTACGTACCGGTGACGGCGCGCGAGCACCGTATGGACCGGGTGCTCAGCGTGGGCAGCGGCTTCGGCGGCTTCCAGACCGCGATGGTGCTCGGCCGGCCCGGGCGCACGCGGACCACGCCGCGCGCCGCCCGGAACACCTCCCCGGCGCGGAAGGAGGCGGCATGAGCGCCTCCGGCATACGCCCCGGCCCGCGCGGCCGGGCCGTGGTCACCGGGCTCGGCGTGATCGCGCCGACCGGCATCGGCGCGGCCCGGCACTGGGAGTCCGTCCTCGCGGGCAAGAGCGGCCTCGGCCGGATCACCCGCTTCGACCCGACCGGCTACCCCGTCCGGATCGCCGGCGAGGTGCCCGGCTTCCGGGCCGGCGAGCAGATCCCGGGGCGGCTCGTACCGCAGACCGACCGGTACACGCACTTCGCGCTGGCCGCCGCCGAGGCCGCCCTCGCGGACGCCGCCGCCGATCCGGCCGAGCTGCCCGAGTACGAGATGGCGGTGGTGACCGCGAGCTCCTCCGGCGGCACCGAGTTCGGCCAGCACGAGATGGAGAACCTCTACCAGCAGGGGTCCTCCTGGGTGGGCGCGTACCAGTCGATCGCCTGGTTCTACGCGGCCACCACCGGCCAGGTCTCCATCCGGCACGGGATGCGCGGCCCCTGCGGGGTGATCTGCTGCGAGCAGGCCGGCGGTCTCGACGCCCTCGGCCAGTCCCGCCGGCTGCTGGACACCGGCTCCCGGCTGGTCCTCAGCGGCGGCACCGACGCCTCCCTCTGCCCGTACGGCCTGGTCGCCCAGCTCTCCTCGGGGCACCTGTCCACCGAGGACGACCCGGCCCGCGCCTACCTGCCCTTCGACGCCGCCGCATCCGGCTTCGTCCCGGGCGAGGGCGGCGCCATGCTCGTCGTGGAGAGCCCCGCCTCGGCCCGCGCGCGCGGGGTGGCGCACTACGGCGAACTCCTCGGCTACGCGGCCGGCTTCGACCCGGCGGCCGACGCCCCTGATGCCGCCGCCACCGGCCGCCCCCGGCACACCGTGCTCGCCTCCGTCGTCCGGCGGGCACTCGCCGACGCCCGGCTGGACCCCGCGGACATCGACGTGGTCTTCGCGGACGCCGCGGGGGTGCCCGCCGCCGACCTCGCCGAAGCCCGTGCGATCACCGAGGTCTTCGGCCCCCGCGGGGTGCCGGTGACCGCGCCGAAGACGCTCACCGGACGGCTGTACGCGGGCGGCGCCGCGCTGGACGTGGCGACCGCGCTGCTCGCGCTGACCGCCGGGGTCGTCCCGCACACCGCGGGCCTCGGGCGCACCGCCGACGGCTGCGAGATCGACCTCGTGCTCCACCGCCCGCGCCCGACCGCTCCGCGGACCGCCCTGGTCCTGGCCCGCGGCCACGGGGGATTCACCTCCGCGCTCATCGTCGGCGCGGGTGACCGCGACGACCCCAAGAAGTGACCGACGACCACCCCACGACGACCGGAAGGCGGCCCACCATGGCCGAGTTCACCCTCGACGACATCCGGCGCATCCTGCGCGCGAGCGCGGGCGTCGACGAACAGACCGACCTGGACGGCGCGGACTTCGCCGACACCGCGTTCGCCAACCTCGGATACGACTCCCTCGCCCTGCTGGAACTCGCCAACCGCATCGAGCGCGAGTACGGCATCGAGATCCCCGACGGCGACCTCGAGCACACCCAGACCCCGCGCGAGGCCCTCGCCTACGTGCACGCCCGGCTCGCGGAGGTGCGCGTCTGATGGCCGGACACACCGACAACGAGATCGTCGTCGACGCGCCCATGGACCTGGTGTGGTCGATGACCAACGACGTGGCCTCCTGGCCGCGGCTGTTCAGCGAGTACGCGTCCGCCGAGATCCTCGGACGCGACGGCGACACGGTCACCTTCCGCCTCGCCCTGCACCCCGACGAGAACGGCACGGTCTGGAGCTGGGTCTCCGAACGCACCCCGGACCCCGCCACCCGCACCGTCACCGCCCGCCGGGTGGAGACCGGGCCCTTCGCGTACATGAACATCCGCTGGGAGTACGAGCAGCGGCCCGACGGCGTCCGGATGCGCTGGATCCAGGACTTCGCGATGAAGCCCGGGGCCCCCGTCGACGACGCCGGGATGACCGAGCGCCTCAACCGCAACACCGCCGTGCAGATGCGGCTGATCAAGGCCAAGGTGGAGGCCGCCGCCCGGGCCGCCCGGCAACTGGAGGGCAGGCGGCTGCTGGTGACCGGCGGCAGCCGGGGCATCGGCCGCGGCGTCGTGCTCGCCGCCGCCCGCGCCGGAGCCGACGTCGTCACCTGCTACCGCACCCCCGGCCCGGCCGTCGCCTCCCTGGAGCAGGAACTCGCCCGGACCCCCGGCAAGCACCAGGTGGTGCGGGCCGACGCGGCCGACCCGTCGGACGTGGACCGGCTGATCGCCGAGTGCGAGGCGAGCGTCGGCCGGCTCGACGCGGTCGTCAACAACGCGGGCGCCTTCCGGCCCGCGCCATACGCGGACCTGGACGACGCCCAGTGGGCCGCCACCCTCCAGGGCAACCTGACCGCCACCCACCTGGTGACCCGGCGCACCCTGCCCCTGCTGGGCGAGGGCTCCTCGGTGGTGAACATCGGCTCCACGGTGGCCTTCATCGGCATGGCCGGAGGCGTCCACTACACGGCGGTGAAGTCCGCCCTGGTCGGCATGACCCGCTCCCTCGCCCGCGAACTCGGCCCGCGGGGCATCCGCGTCAACACCGTCTCACCCGGCCGCATCGCCACCGAGGCGCTCGACGACCTGCCCGAGGAGGACGCCGAGCGGGAGCGCCGGACCTTCTCCTCCTTCACCGCACTCGGCCGGCTCGGCACCGTCGACGACATCGCCCGCACGGTGCTGTTCCTCGTCAGCGACGAAGCCGCCTACGTCACCGGCCAGAACATCCACGTCGACGGCTGCGTGTGACCCGCAACCCCCAGCAACGGAAGGGACATCCCGTGGAATTCGCACTGCACGGCAAGAAGCTCCTCGTCACCGGCGGCAGCCGGGGCATCGGCCGCGGC
The DNA here is from genome assembly GCF_044763235.1 of Streptomyces sp. NPDC096152. Classification (NCBI taxonomy): domain Bacteria; kingdom Bacillati; phylum Actinomycetota; class Actinomycetes; order Kitasatosporales; family Streptomycetaceae; genus Streptomyces; species Streptomyces sp. NPDC096152. Next base: position 173,700 of record NZ_JBIWFW010000008.1, read on the forward strand.
ATCGTGCTCGCCGCCGCCCGCGCCGGAGCCGACGTCATCACCTGCCACCGGCAGGAGAGCGAGGCCGTCGACACGCTGACCGCCGCCCTGAAGGAGACCGCCGGCGACCACCACGTACTGCGCGCCGACGTCGGCGACACCGCCGAGGTCGACCGGCTCCTCGGCGAGGTCAAGGACCGCTACGGCCGGCTCGACGGCGTCGTCAACAACGCGGGCGTGATCAGCCACATCCCCTTCGCGGACCTGCCCGCCGAGGAGTGGTCCCGGATCATCGACACCAACCTCACCGCCGCCTACCGGGTCATCCAGCAGGCGCTCCCGCTGCTCGGCGCCGGCTCCTCGGTGGTGAACATCGGCTCGCGCGGCGCCGCCGCGGGCATACCGCTGCGCGCCCACTACACCGCCGCCAAGGCGGCCATGACCGGCCTGACCCGCTCCCTCGCCAAGGAACTCGGCCCCCGCGGCATCCGGGTCAACGTCGTCGCGCCCGGCGTCATCGAGACCGAGGCCTTCGACGCGATGCCCGCCGAACGCGCCGCGGGTCTGCGGGCCACCTACGCGCAGAAGACCGCCCTCGCCCGCCTCGGCACCGTCGACGAACTCGCCGGGCCCGTGCTGTTCCTGCTCAGCGAGCACGCCGCGTACATCACCGGCGAGACGCTCAACGTCGACGGGGGCATCTGACATGGCCGACCAGGTCTTCCGGGTCATGCTCCGCATGGAGATCCGGCCCGGCATGGAGGACGACTTCGAGAAGGTGTGGCTGGAGGTCGGCGACTCCGTCACCGACCACCCCGCCAACCTCGGGCAGTGGCTGTCCCGCAGCGCCGAGGAGAACGGCATCTACTACATCGTCAGCGACTGGGTGAACGAGCCGCTGTTCCGCGAGTTCGAGACCAGCGACCGCCACGTCGAGCACCGCCGCAAGCTCCACCCGTACCGCAGCGGCGGCTCCATGACGACGATGCACGTCGTCGCCGCCCTCGCCGGCGCGGCCGGCTCCGCCCGGGACATCCGGTGACCGCCGCCCCGGTCGAAGTGGTGCTGCACCACCTCAGCGACGACGCCGAGCAGGTCGTGAGCGCCTACCACGAGGCCAGCCGGCGCATGGCGGGCACGCCCGGACTGCTCGGCAACCGGCTGCTGCGCGCCGTCGGCGACCCGCGCGCCCTGGTGGTGGTCAGCCGGTGGTCCGACTGGGACGCCTTCGCGGCCTGGGAGGGCGGCGCCGCCCACAAGCAGCAGACCGCGCCCCTGCGGCCGTTCCGGGACCTGGAGCGGGACCGGCCGTTCGAGATCTACCGGGAGCTCGCCCGCTACGAGGGCGGCCACCCGCGGTCCGCCCCGGAAGGAGCCTGAGATGCCCGCCGCCCAGAGCCCCGCCCAGAGCTCCGCCCAGAGCCCCGCCCAGAGCTCCGCGCAGAGCCCCGCCCAGAGCTCCGCGCAGAGCCCCGCACAGAGCTCCGCGCAGAGCCCGCCCCCGCCGCCCGCCGAACTGTTCACCCCGGCCTTCCACCAGGACCCGCACCGGGCGCTCGCCGAGCTGCGGCAGACCGCCCCGGCCGTGCCCGTCGTCACCCCCAACGGCCTGCGCACCTGGCTGGTCACCGGGTACGAGCACGCCAGGGAACTGCTCGCCGACCCCCGCCTCAGCAAGGACATGCGGGTCGGCAAGGACCTCATCCCGCGCAACTTCGCCGACCCGGAGAAACAGCGGGCCTTCCTCGCCGAGGCGGGGGACCACGCCCAGTTCCCCCAGGTCCTCAGCATGCACATGTTGGACAGCGACCCGCCGGACCACACCCGGCTGCGCCGGCTGGTCGGCCGGGCCTTCACCGCGCGCCGGGTGGAGGCGCTGCGGCCGAGGATCACCGGGCTCACCGACGAACTGCTGGAGAACATCGCGGCGGACGGCACTGTGGACCTGATGGAGGCTCTGGCCTTCCCGGTGCCGTTCACGGTCATCTGCTGGCTGCTCGGCGTGCCCCCGGACGACCGGGCCTCCTTCCGCCGCTGGTCCAACCTGCTGGTCTCCGGAGCGGGCACCGAGGAGGTGCGCGACGCCAGCGTCTCGATGATCGCCTACCTGCGGGCGCTGATCGACGGCAAGCGCGCCGAGCCCGCCGACGACATGCTCAGCGACCTCGTGCAGGTCAGCGACGAGGGCGACCAGCTCTCCGACGACGAACTGATCTCCATGGCCTTCCTGCTGCTCGTCGCAGGCCACGAGACCACCGTCAACCTCATCGGCAACGGCACCCTCGCCGTGCTCGGCCACCCCCGGGTGCGCGAGCAGCTCGCCGCGGACCCCTCGCTGTGGCCGGCCGCCGTGGAGGAGTTCCTCCGCTACGACGGACCCGTCACCAACGCCACCTGGCGCTTCACCACCGAACCCGTCGAGGTCGGCTCCGTGGTCATCCCCGAGGGCGAGTTCGTCACCATCTCGCTCGGCGCGGCCGGACGCGACCCGGCCCGCTACCCCGACCCCGACCGGCTGGACATCGGCCGCCCCCACAGCGCCTCGGTCGCCTTCGGCCACGGCATCCACCACTGCCTGGGCGCCCCGCTGGCCCGCCTCGAAGGGCAGATCGTCATCAGCCGCCTGTTCGCCCGCTTCCCCGGGCTGCGGCTCGCCACCGACGCCTCCCGGCTGCGCTGGCGCAGCAGCCTGATGATGCGCGGTCTGGAGGAACTGCCCGTCTTCACCGGCGAGGACACCGTCTGACCCGGGCGCCGTCCGACCGGACGTCCGCGCACCGGACGTCCGCCGCCGAGAAGCCCGCCCCCCCGCACCCCGACGCACCGACGCACCAACGACCTCAGGAGACACACGTGGAACGTCTGGACACCGAACGCCCCAGCTGGGCGCCGCCGGAGGTGGACATCGACACCCCGAGCATCGCCCGGGTGTACGACTACTGGATCGGCGGCACCCACAACTTCCCGGCCGACCGCGAACTCGGCGACCGGGTCTCGGCCGGCAACCCGGAACTCGTGGCCACCCTCCGGGCCAACCGCGCCTTCCTGCGCCGCTCGGTGCGCGAACTGACCGCCCTCGGCATCCGCCAGTTCCTCGACATCGGCTCCGGCATCCCCGCCGAGGGCAATGTGCACGACGTCGCGCTCGCCGCCCACCCCGACAGCACCGTCGTCTACGTCGACATCGACCCGGTGGCGGTCGCCCACGGCCGGGCCCTGCTCGCCGACGAGCCCAGGGCGGCGGTGTTCCAGGGCGATCTGCACAAGCCCCGGGAGATCCTGGACGCGGACGACACCCGCCGGCTGATCGACTTCGACCGCCCGGTCGCGCTGATCCTCGCCGCCGTACTGCACTTCGTGCCGGACGGCGACGACCCGCTGGAGCTGGTCCGGCAGTACACCGGCCCGCTGGCACCCGGCAGCGCGCTGGTCCTCTCCCACGCCGGCGCCGACGAGGTGCCGCAGGCGGCCCCCGAGGCGGCCGAGCAGTACCGGGGCGCGGTCAGCCAGGTGATCTGGCGCAGCACGGCCGAACTCACCGCCCTCTTCGACGGCTTCGACCTGCTCTCGCCCGGCGTGGTGCGCGCCCCCCTGTGGCGTCCCGAGCCCGGCGAGCGCCCCGACCCGGACCTCGCCATGCTGGCCGGAGTGGCCCTCAAACCGGCCGGGTGAGCCGCGTGCGCCGTTCCTCCACCGAGCCGCCGGCGGCCGCGGGATCCGTGTCCGGGCACGGCGGAAGGCGCCGGGGGTTCGGCGCCCTGCTCGCGGTCGACCTGTGGGAGCGCTTCAGCTTCTTCGGGATGGCGGCGATCCTCGTGCTCTACCTCACCGCGCCCGCGGACCGGGGCGGCATGGGCATGGCGTCGCAGTCGGCGGCCGCCGTCTTCGCGGCGTACATGTCCCTGTGCTTCCTGGCCGGGCTGCCCGGGGGCTGGCTCGCCGACCGGGTCCTGGGCGCGCGCCGGGCCGTACTGCTCGGCGGCGCGCTCATCGCCTGCGGCCACCTGGTGCTCGCGGCGCCCGCGCGGGGCACGCTCTACGCCGGTCTGCTGCTGGTCGTCGCTGGGACCGGCCTCGTCAAGCCGGCCCTGGCCGCCATGGTGGCCGAGGCCGGCGGCGCGGGGCGGGCCCGCCGCGAGGCCGACTTCTCGCTGTTCTACGTGTGCATCCAGGTGAGCGCGCTGATCGCGCCCGTGGTGACCGGGCTGCTCGCCGAGCGGATCGCCTGGCACCTGGGCTTCGCGGCGGCGGCCGTCGGGATGCTGGCCGGGCTCGCGCAGTTCTCCCTGGGGCTGCGCGGCCTGGGGTCGGTGGGCTCGCGGCCGGCCCGCCCGGTCACCCGGGCCGAGGCCGCGACCGTGCGCCGCCGGGTCGCCCTCGCCGCCGCGGTGCTCTGCGCGGTGCTGGCACCCCCGGCGCTCCTCGGCGCCCTGCCACTCAAGGCGGTACTGGCCGCGCTCGGCCTGACCACGATCACGCTGCCCTTCGCGTACCTCCGCACCCTCCGCCGCACCCTCGACCGCGAGGGCCCCGCGCCCACCACCCTGGGCACCGGCGAGGGCGGGCCCCACGACGGGGCGGTTCCCGCGGTCCGCGGCGGCGACGGCGGGGCCGGTCCGGCGTCCCGCGGGGCCCGCGGCGGGGTGGTTCCGGGCTTCCGCGGGGCCCAGGAGGGGGCCGGTCAGGCCGCCGTCCGGTCCGCGGGGGACTCCGGAGCGGGTTCCGCGGCGCGGGCGCGGCTCGGGGCCTTCGCCGTCATGATGGCGGCCTCCTCCGCCTTCTGGATGATCTTCGCGCAGAGCGGATCGGCCCTCAGCCTGTTCGCCGAGCGGGACACCGACCGCGAGCTGCTCGGTTTCGAGGTCCCGGCCAGCTGGTTCCAGTCCCTGCACCCGCTGTTCGTCCTGCTCGCCGCCCCGTTCGTGGCCCGGCTAGCGCGGCGCGCGGGCCCGGGCACGCGGACGCCGGTGAAGTTCGCCGGCGCCCTCGCCGCCGCGGGGACGAGCTTCCTGCTGATGTCCGTCGCCGCGTCCCTGGCCGAGGACGGACCGGTCGGACCGTACTGGCTGGTGCTGGTCTACCTGCTGTACTCGTGCGGTGAGATCGCCCTCGCCCCGGCCGGTCTGGCGCTGGCCGCGGAGGTCGCCCCGCCCGGCAGCACCGGCCGCTTCCTCGCGGTGAACGGGCTCTTCGGCGCGGTCGGCGTCGTGGTGGGCGGCCAGCTCTACCGGCTCACCGCCGTACTGCCGCTCTCCGTCTACTTCCTGCTCGTCGGCGGCTTCGTCCTGGCCGTCGGCGCGGCCGTCGCGCTCGCCGCCGGACGGCTGGAACGCGGGCTCGCCGCACCATCGCCGCAAAAAGCAGAAGACCCCTGCTCAACAGGGGTCTCAGCTGGTGTCCGAGGGGGGACTTGAACCCCCACGCCCGATAAAGGGCACTAGCACCTCAAGCTAGCGCGTCTGCCATTCCGCCACCCGGACAAGGTGTCTGCCGCGCGGGCTCTCCCCGGCGACGAAGGAAACATTACCAGGCTTTCCGGCCGCCCCGATCACCCCCCGTCCCCGCCTGAACGGCGCGGAACGGGCCGGGGGCAGCCTTGGGGAGACGGCGGGGGAGGGGGAGGATGAGGAGGACCACCGGCACGCGAGGTGGACCACCAGCACCCAGCGGGAGGAAGCGGCGTGAGCGAGACGGACACGGCCAGGGGCGTATCGGGCGAGGACGAGGTCGTGGACCTCTGCCGCGAGCTGATCCAGATCGACACCAGCAACTACGGCGACCACTCCGGCCCGGGCGAGCGCGGGGCCGCCGAGTACGTCGCCGAGAAGCTCGCCGAGGTGGGACTCGAACCGCGGATCTTCGAGTCCCACCCGGGCCGGGCCTCCACCGTGGCCCGCATCGAGGGCGAGGACCCCTCGCGGCCCGCGCTGCTCATCCACGGCCACACCGACGTCGTACCGGCCAACGCCGCCGACTGGACCCACCACCCCTTCTCCGGCGAGGTCGCGGACGGCTGCGTGTGGGGCCGCGGCGCGGTCGACATGAAGGACATGGACGCGATGACCCTCGCGGTGGTGCGCGACCGGCTCCGCAGCGGCCGCAGGCCCCCGCGGGACATCGTGCTGGCCTTCCTCGCCGACGAGGAGGCCGGCGGCACGTACGGCGCCCGGTACCTCGTCGACCACCACCCGGACCTCTTCGAGGGCGTCAACGAGGCGATCAGCGAGGTCGGCGGGTTCTCCTTCACGGTCAGCGAGCAGCGGCGGCTCTACCTGATCCAGACGGCCGAGAAGGGCATGCACTGGATGAAGCTGACCGTGGCCGGCACCGCCGGGCACGGGTCGATGATCCACCGGGACAACGCGATCACCGAGCTGTCCGAGGCCGTGGCGCGCCTGGGCCGGCACCGGTTCCCGGTCCGCGTGACCAAGACGACCCGGGCCTTCCTGGACGAGCTCGGCGACGCGCTCGGCACCGAGCTGGACCCGGAGAACATGGAAGGGACGCTCGCCAAGCTCGGCGGCATCGCCAAGCTCATCGGCGCGACCCTGAGCAACACGGCCAACCCCACGCAGCTGGGCGCCGGCTACAAGGTCAACGTCATCCCCGGCGAGGCCACGGCGCACGTGGACGGGCGGTTCCTGCCCGGCTTCGAGGAGGAGTTCCTGGCCGACCTCGACCGGATCCTGGGCCCCCGGGTCCGGCGCGAGGACGTGCACGCCGACAAGGCCGTCGAGACCTCCTTCGACGGTGCGCTGGTGGACGCGATGCAGTCCGCGCTGCTGGCCGAGGACCCGGCCGCCAAGGCCATCCCGTACATGCTCTCCGGCGGCACGGACGCCAAGTCCTTCGACGACCTGGGCATCCGCGGCTTCGGCTTCGCGCCGCTGAAGCTGCCGCCGGAGCTGGACTTCGCGGGCATGTTCCACGGCGTCGACGAGCGGGTGCCCGTCGACGGCCTGAAGTTCGGCGTCCGCGTCCTCGACCGCTTCATCGACGCGTCGTGACGCCGTGACCTGCCCGGTAATCGCCCGCGTGTGCGGGAGTTACTTGAGAAGAGTGAATGCGACCATAAGCTCGTAGCTCCATTACTCCCTCCTCGTTACAGGTATCGCGATCAGTGAGAGAGATCGCTTTTGTCAACGAGGAGGAATAATGATCAAGAAGATCGCCGCCGCCGCGGCTGTCACCGGCGGACTGGTTCTCGCGGGCGCCGGCCTGGCCGTCGCCGACTCCGGTGCCCAGGGTGCCGCCGTGGGTTCCCCGGGTGTCCTCTCCGGCAACGTCGTCCAGGTGCCCGTCCACGTGCCGGTGAACGTCTGCGGCAACACGGTCAACGTGATCGGGCTCCTGAACCCCACCTTCGGCAACACCTGCATCAACGGCTGACGTTGTGCCCCGCCCCGTGAGGGTCTGACTCCATCGGCTCCGTGGGGGGTCTGAACCAGTCGGCCCCGGAGCGCGCGCCATGCGCTCCGGGGCCGACCGGTCTGTCGCGCGACGGCATTCCCTTCTATCAGGGTGCGGCGCGCGTTTCCGGAAGGTTCGTGAAAAAGGTCGAAGGCAGGGATTTCATCACCATGCGACAGGTCACCCGCAAGGGCCTGATGACCGTGGCCGCCGCCACCGGCGTGCTCGCCGCCGCGGGCGGCTACGCCCACGCCGACGCGGGCGCCAGCGGCGCCGCGTCCCACTCGCCGGGCGTGCTGTCCGGCAACACCGTGCAGGCACCGGTGCACGTGCCGGTGAACGTCTGCGGCAACACCGTCGACATCGTCGGGCTGCTCAACCCGGCGGCAGGCAACACATGCGCCAACCACGGCGACGCCGGGCACGGCGACTCCGGCGGCGGAGCGCACGCGGGCGGGCACACCGGCGGCTCGCCGGGCGTCGGCTCCGGCAATCACGTCCAGGCGCCGATCGACGTGCCGGTGAACGTCTGCGGCAACAGCGCCGACGTGATCGGCGTGGGCAACGCCGCCGCGGGCAACACCTGCGGCAACGCGGGCGGCGGGCACCACACGCCCCCCGGCGGCGGCTCCGGCAACCCGCCCGGGACGCCGGGTCAGCCCGGTCAGCCGGGCAACCCGGGACAGCCCGGCAACCCCGGTCAGCCGGGACAGCCCGGGAACCCGGGCACACCAGGGAACCCGGGCACCCCGCCCAGCACGGGCGGCCGGACGCCGGGCGGCTCGTCGTCCCACGTCAACCACCCCGGCGCGCAGTCCGTCGCCGCTCCGCACGGCGGCGCGCAGCTCGCCCACACCGGCAGCGACCTGCCGATGGGCGTCGCGCTGCCCGCGGGTGCCGGGGCGCTGCTGGCCGGCGTCGTGCTGTACCGCAGGGCGCGGCGGGCTTCGGTCTGACCGGGCCTCGGCCTAGCCGGGCCGCGTCGGCCCGACCGGGTCGCGGCGCACATGACAGAGCGGGCCCCGCGTCAGGCGGGGCCCGCTGGTGTCCGGACCGTCTCGGCTCACCACGTGGCGCGCACCTGGCGGATGATCCGCCGACGCAGCCGCACCCTGCGGCTGCCGTCGCGCAGCAGGCTCAGACGGTACAACTCCCAGTGCCCGTACTCGGCACGGTCCGTGAGCAGGCGGGTCGTCTCCTTGCGGGACACCCCGCGCGGTAGGTACACGTCGACAAATTCGTATTCCGGCATCGCATCTATTGTGCGGGCTGGGGCCCGGTACGGATAGCGTCTGCACTATGTCTGATGCTGCGCAGCCCACCGCTGCCGAGGTACGCGCCGCCGCCGAGGCGGTCAAGACCGCGCTCGACCGCCACCTGGCCGCGGTCGAACGCAGGTCGGGAGAGGACGACCCGGCCGTCTACGAGGCGTTCAACCAGCTGGCCGCGGCCGCAGAGGTGTACGACGAACTGCTCTACGACCGTTACGACGAGGTCACGCCCTTCGAGATCCCCGGTGACGACGCGCTGCCGCCGTACGCGGGCCCCGAGGAACCGAACGCGATCAGTGTGCTGATCCGCCGCGACTACGCCGTGGTCGAGCCGCAGCGGCTGCGGGCCCAGGCCCAGCGGGTGGAGGCGGCCGACTCCCAGGTCGGCGCGAGCCTCGGCGGGGATGCCTCGGACACGGTCCACGGGGCGCTCGGCATACTGTTCGGCGAGTTCGAACCGGACGAGATCGCCTCCAGACACAAGGAGTTCGGCCTGGAGGAGGGCGACTCGACCCTCTGGGTCACGGCCTCGGACGAGCCCGCCGACCCCGGCGACTGGCTGGAGGCGCCCTTCGAGCACGTCGACCCGGAGGCGGTGGTGTGCCGCTTCGACGTCAGCGCGGTCTTCGACGAGGATCCGGACGCCGACGACGAGGACGACGAGGACGACGGGGACGACCCGGAAGACCCGGAAGACGACATCGACGACGAGGCGCCCGACGACCTGGTTGACGACCTCGACACCGAGTTCGACACGCATCTCGACGAGGACGAGGACCTGGAGCCGCTCGACGCGGACCGCTGAGTCCGGGTGCCCGACGAGGGCGGTGGCCACGGGAGGGCGTCCCGCGGCCACCGCCCTCGTCCGTGCTCTCAGCCGGCCGCGGGCACCTGCGTTGCGAGCAGCACGGGCAGCCGGGTCGTGCGGGGCCGGGCCGGGACCTCGGCCACGGCTCTCGGCAGCGCCTGCTCCACGCCCTGCACCACGGACAGATGGCGGCTCGCCCGGCTGAACGCCGTGTAGACCCACGGGCGACTCAGCGCCTGCGCCGCGTCCCCGGGCAGCACCACGACCGCCGCCGGCCACCGGCCCCCCGCGGCCTGATGGGCGGTCAGCGCCCACCCGTGCCGCACGCAGCCGTCGACCCGCTCCCTCGGTACGACCACGGCGGCCCCGGCGCAGGACAGGTGCAGCCCCTCGGTGTCGGCCCCCACCACCTCACCGGGCAGGGTGCGGCCGGGGGCGGGGGAGTAGGCGACGCGGTCGCCCGGGTCGAAGCCGCCGAAGCGGCCGGGGCCCGGGTTGAGCCGCTCCTTGAGCGCCGCGTTCAGCGCGCGGGTACCCGCGGCGCCGCCGTGACCCGGCGTGATCACCACCGTCTGCCCGGCGGGGACGCCGATCGCCCGGGGCACCGAGTCCGCGACGAGCTGCACGGTCCGGTGCACGGCCTCGCCCGCGTCCCGCACCGGAACGATCACGACCTCCTTGCCGGGCGCCGCCACCTGGGGCAGCTCACCGACGCCGATGCCCGAGACCAGCTCGCCCAGCGGACCCGGGTCCGGCGTCCGCGAGGCGATCTGCGGGGACACCCGCGCCGCCAGCAGATCCGCGAAGACCCGCCCGGGCCCCACGGACCACAGCACCGCCGGATCCCCGGCCAGCACCAGCCGGGCCCCGTCCGGCAGCGACTCCACCAGCAGGGCCGCCGTCTCGACGTCCAGCTGAGGGGCGTCGAGTACGACGAGGAGGTCGAGGTCGAGCGCGCCGTCCGTGTCCCGGCCGGGCCCCTCGGCGCCGGACAGGAGGCCGGCCACCGTGGCGACGGGGTGCGCGGCCGGTTCCGCGGGTCCGTCCGGGCGGCCGGACGGCGCCAGGAGCGCCGCGAAGGCGTCCCGGCCGAGCGGGCCGTGCACGGCGGCCCAGGCACGCAGGCCGAGACCGTGCGCCTCGTGGACCAGCCGCGCCGGCTCGGCGCGGGAGGCCTCGCCGCCGGTGTGCAGCACCAGGCCGTGGCCGGCGACCGCGCGGATCAGCTCGGCGGCGGAACCGCGCGCGGCGGACGCGGCACGCTCCCAGCCCTCGGCCGAACCGTCCTCCTTGGGCACGGAGTTGACCAGCCTGGCCAGTCCGTCGGCCAGGCTCTCCTCTGCCAGCGCGTACCGTTCCAGGCCGACCAGGACGCGCACCGGGCGGTCCTCCTCCGCCTCGCCGCCGGCGTCGTCCTCCTCGTCCGGTGCCGCCGCCCGCTGCCGCGCCGGGGTGCCCGGCTCCTCCAGGGCGTCCTGGAAGACCAGGGCCTCGCCCTCGGCCAGGGTGCTCTGCAGGGCCGCGTCCGGATCGGGGACGCCCCGCTGGGCCAGTGCGGCGGTGAGCGCGGGCGCCTCCAGGGCGGTGTGCCCGGCGAGGGCCGCCTGTTCCAGGAGCCAGAGGGTGAAGGCCCGCCCGCGCCGTTCGTCGCCGGGGCCGCACTCCGCGCCGAGCAGGGCCCGGGCGAACCCGTCGGCCTGCTCGGGCCGTACGCCGGTCACGCGCAGCAGCAGCCAGGGGTCGGCGCGCAGCCGGTCGTCCGCGCCCGCACCGAGGACCGCCGCGGCCTGCGGGGCGAGCGCCTCCGGGGCGCCGCCCTCGGCGAGCACCCGGCGCACCACGTCCACCGCCTCGGGCGACACGGCCGCGGGCGCCGCGGGCACGGCGGCGGTCTCGGCCGGGACCGGCCTCGGACGCCGGGCCGGTTCCGGGGCGGCACGGCGCGGCGTGGGCTCCGGCTCGGCGAAGACGCCGGCCACGGACTTCTCGCCGCCCTCCACGGCCCGCACCGCGGCGAGGAGGTCGGCCGCCTTGCCGCTGAGCTTCGACCCGCTCTCGACCGGCCCCTTCTTCTCGGCCTTGCGCCGCGCGATCCGCTCCCGCTCGACCCGCTGAGCCGCGAGCTCGGCCTCGGCCTCGGACGGCCCCCCGGCGTCCCCGCCCGCCGGTTCGGCGCCCGCCACGTCCGCTCCCTCGGCCGCCGTACCGGGTTCCGCCTCGTCCGCCCCCTCGGGCTCGGGGTCGGTGTCCGAGGGGGCGGTGTCTCCCGCCGCCGGACGGCCGCCCGCCACGTCCGCTCCCTCGGCCGCCCTACCGGCGTCCGCCGACTCGGCTCCCTCGGCCACCGAACCGGGCTCCGCCACGTCCGCTCCCTCGGCCGCCGAGTCCGTGTCCGGGGTCCCCGGTTCGGCCTGCTCCGTGGTCTCCGGGTCCGTGCTCACAGCGTGCTCCAGTCGTGATCGGGATAGCGGTGCACGGGCGCCGACACGTCGTCGAGCGCCCGGCAGATCTCGTCAGGAAGACTAAGCGCCTCCACTGACAACGCCGCCGTGAGCTGCTGCGCGTTGCGCGCGCCGACGATCGGGGCGGTCACCCCGGGCCGGTCCCGGACCCACGCGAGAGCCACCTGGAGCGGGCTGACCGCGAGCCCGTCCGCCGCCGTCGTCACGGCGTCCACGATGCGGCTCGCGGCGTCGTCGAGATACGGCTCGACGAACGGCGCCAGATGGTCCGAGGCGCCGCGCGAGTCCGGGGGCGTGCCATTGCGGTACTTGCCGGTCAGCACCCCGCGGCCGAGCGGGGAGGAGGGCAGCAGGCCGATGCCCAGGTCGAGCGCGGCCGGCAGCACCTCGCGCTCCACACCCCGCTGCAGCAGCGAATATTCCATCTGCGTGCCGGCCAGCCGGGTCCGCGTGCCCGGCGCCGCGAGCTGCCAGGTCGCCGCCTTGGCGAGCTGCCAGCCGCAGAAGTCGGACACCCCGGCGTAGCGCGCCCGGCCGCTGCTGACGGCCAGGTCGAGCGCCTGGAGGGTCTCCTCCAGGGGCGTGTGGGGGTCGTAGGCGTGGACGTGCCAGAGGTCGACGTAGTCCGTGCCCAGCCGGGCGAGGGAGGCGTCCAGGGCGGCGAGCAGGTGGCCGCGGGAGCCGTCGAAACGGCGGTCCGGGTCCGCGACACCGCCCGCCTTCGTCGAGATGACCAGGTCACGGCGGGGGACCAGCCCCTCGGTGAGCCGCCCGAGCAGATACTCGGCTTCGCCGTCGCCGTACACGTCGGCGGTGTCGACCAGGGTGCCGCCCGCTTCCCAGAACGCCTTCAGCAGGTCCGCGGCGTCGTGCTCGTCGGTGTCCCGGCCCCAGGTGAGGGTGCCGAGGCCGATGCGGGACACGCGCAGACCCGTACGGCCGAGATGCCTCTGCTCCATGAACGCCGAGATTACTGGCCAGTGGTGGGCCGTGGGCTGCCTGTGGACAACCGATTTCCCTCCCGGGCGACGGCCGTTCGATACACGGCGCGGCCCGGCCACGGCCTGCCGTATCCGGGGACCCCGCGCTAGTGTTCCCCGCACAGGGACGTTACTGATCGGTAAGGGGATGCGGATGCAGCTCGGGATCAACCTCGGTTACTGGGGTGCCGGGATGGACGCGGACAATCTGGCGGTGGCGCAGGAGGCGGACCGGCTCGGCTACGCCGTGTGCTGGGCGGCCGAGGCCTATGGTTCGGACGCGGCCACCGTCCTCAGCTGGGTCGCGGCGCAGACCGAGCGCATCGACGTGGGCTCGGCCATCTTCCAGATCCCCGCCCGGCAGCCCGCGATGACGGCGATGACCGCCGCCACGCTGGACTCGCTGTCCGGCGGCCGCTTCCGGCTGGGCCTCGGCGTCTCCGGGCCGCAGGTGTCCGAGGGCTGGTACGGCGTCAAGTTCGACAAGCCGCTCGCCCGCACCCGCGAGTACGTCGAGATCGTACGGAAGGCGATGACCCGCGAGCGGCTGACCTACGAGGGCGAGCACTGGACGCTGCCGCTGCCCGGTGGGCCGGGCAAGCCGATCAAGCTGACCGTGCACCCGGAGCGCGAGCACATCCCCCTCTACATCGCCGCGATCGGCCCGAAGAACCTGGAGCAGACCGGCGAGATCGCGGACGGCGCGCTGCTCATCTTCCCCTCGGCCGAGCACCTCGAGGAGACGGCGGTCAAGCACCTGCGCGCCGGACGGGAGAAGGCCGGGAAGACCCTGGAGGGCTTCGACGTCTGCCCGACCCTGCCGCTCGCCCTCGGCGACGACAAGGACGTCACCGCCCTCGCCGACACCTTCCGCCCCTACACCGCCCTGTACGTCGGCGGCATGGGCAGCCGCAAGCAGAACTTCTACAACCAGCTCGCCCGGCGCATGGGGTACGAGAAGGAGGCCGCCGAGATCCAGGACAAGTACCTGTCCGGCGACAAGGAGGGCGCCGCGGCCGCCGTCCCGCACGAGCTGATCGACCGGACCACGCTGCTCGGGTCCGTGGACCGGATCGCGGACCGGATGAAGGCCTACGCGGCGGCCGGGGTGACCACCCTCACGCTTGCCCCGGCCGGCTTCACGCTGGACGAGCGGCTGGCCGCGCTCCGCGCCGGCACCGAGGCACTGGAGCGCGCCGGGCTGGCCTGATCCGCGCGGGAGGTTTCCGCGGCCGTGGTGGGGGCTCGGGGGTCTTCCCCGCCACGGCCGTCACGGAGAACAACGCCCGCGGCCCCGGTCGGTTACGCCCCCGGCGCGAGTTCGTGCTTCCCCCGTTCGGCGCAGTGGTCCGGCAGTGCTGTTGCGAGGTCCTGCCGGCCGCACTTGACTCGTTCTTCGCGGAGCCCGGCAGAGAGGTGCCACGATGCTTTCGGCGAAGAGTCTGTTCCAGGAGATCCTCGACAACGACGAGTCGTTCCGGCTGTTCTGCTCGATCGCGGCCAGCGGGGAGGCGCAGGGCGGCTGGGAGAACGGACGCATCGCCGCACTGGTGCCTCCCGCCGAGCGCGACCTCGCGCCCAGGATCGCCCGCCACGGGGCGGACGAGGACAAGCACGGGAGGATCTTCCGGGCCCTGCTGCGCAAGCGCGGCCTGGAGCCCGTCCCGGTGCCCGAGGAGACCGACTACACGATGCTCCTGGAGCGGCACGGCATCGGCCTCGCGCACGAGAAGCTCAAGGGCGACACTCCGCTCAGCGAGGAGGACATCGTCGTGTACCTGGCGCACAGCCGGGTCACCGAACAGCGCGCCTCGGAGCAGATGGAACTGCTGTGCCGGTACTTCGCCGACCACCCCGACGTGGGCCGCGCGGTGAAGATGATCTCCCACGACGAGGACAGCCACCTCGCCTACTGCCACGAGGAACTGCTGCGCCTCGCGGCCGCCGGGCACGGCCGGACAATCCAGCGGGCGCTGCGCGTGTGCGCGCTCGCCGAGATCCGGATCCACCGCGACGTCAGCCTCGCCGTCATGGCCCGTATGGGGCGCATCCTCGGCTGGCCTCGGGCGAAGTCGGCGCTGCTCGCGGCGGGCATCCGGGCCGTCTACGCCTACGAGCGGTTCGCGGGCTGGCACCGCATGGTGAGCCTGACCATGCCGGACCGGCGCGACGCCCTCGGCGGGCCCGCCGCACCGGCGCCGGAATTCGTCTGAGCACGCCGCGCACACCCCCGCGGCCCGGCACTCCTCACAGCCAGCCCCGCCGCTTGAACAGCCGGTACAGCAGGACCTCCATCACCGCCATCACCGTGATCACCGCCGGATACGACCAGACCCAGTGCAGCTCGGGCATGTGGTCGAAGTTCATGCCGTAGACGCCGGCGAGCATGGTGGGGATCGCGGCCATGGCGGCCCAGGAGGAGATCTTCCGCATGTCGTCGTTCTGCTGGACGCTGATCTGCGCGAGGTGCGCCGAGAGGATGTCGGAGACCAGCCGGTCCAGGTTCTCCACCGACTCGTTCACGCGCGTCAGGTGGTCGCTGACGTCGCGGAAGAAGGGCCGCGCCCGGTCCTCCACGAAGGGCACGCCCGTGCCGAACGTACTGCCCGCGCCCGTGCCCGCCAGCCGCGACATGGGCAGCGCCAGCGGTCCGGTGGCCCGGCGGAACTCGGTGATCTGCCGCTTGAAGTTGTAGATCCGGGACGCGGTGTGGCGCGAGCCGCCGCCGTCCGGCGAGAAGACCTCCGCCTCCAGCTCCTCCAGGTCCGTCTGGAGCTCGGTCGCCACGTCGAGGTAGTGGTCGACCACGCTGTCGGAGATCGCGTACAGCACGGACGTGGGGCCCCGGCCGAGCGTCTCCGGCTCCTGCTCCAGCCGGTGCCGCACCGCGGCCAGCCCGCCGCCGTCGCCGTGGCGGACCGTCACCACGAACGAGTCGCCGACGAAGACCATGATCTCCCCGGTGGAGACCGTGTCGCTGTGCGGCTCGTAGAGCACGGGCTTCAGCACGACGAACAGCGAGTCGTCGTACACCTCCAGCTTGGGCCGCTGGTGCGCCTTCAGGGCGTCCTCGACGGCGAGCGGATGCAGCCCGAACTCGTCGGTGACGTGTTCGAACTCCTTCTCGCTCGGCTCGTGCAGGCCGATCCAGACGAAGCCGCCTGCCGCCCGCGCCGTGTCGAGTGCGTCGGAGAAGTCCTCGGGGCCCTCCGTCCGGTGCCCGTCGTGATAGATGGCACAGTCGACGATCACAGAGCGTGTCCTCCTTTCGCCCGGCCGCCGCCGGTGTTCCCCCTACGCCTACCCTGGGCCGCATGCCCACGCTGATCCTCGTTAGGCACGGACGTTCCACCGCCAACACTGCCGGACTGCTCGCCGGCTGGACGCCCGGCGTCGCCCTGGACGAACGCGGGGCCGCGCAGGCCGCCGCGCTGCCCGCGCGGCTCGCCGAGCTGCCCGTCGCCGAGGTCGTCACGAGCCCGCTGCAGCGCTGCCAGGAGACCCTGCGCCCGCTGCTCGACGCCCGGCCCGGCCTGACCGCACACACCGACGAGCGGATCGGGGAGTGCCACTACGGCGACTGGTCCGGACGCAAGCTCGCCGAGCTCAAGGACGAGCCGCTGATGGAGGTGGTGCAGGCGCACCCCTCGGCGGCGGCCTTCCCCGGCGGCGAGTCGATGCGCGCGATGCAGACCCGCGCCGCGGAGGCCGTCCGCGAGTGGAACGCGCGCGTGGAGCGCGACCACGGCGCCGACGCGGTCTACCTCATGTGCTCGCACGGCGACATCATCAAGTCGCTCGTCGCGGACGCGCTCGGACTTCACCTCGACCTGTTCCAGCGGATCTCCGTGGAACCCTGTTCGGTCACCGCGATCCGGTACACCCGGCTGCGGCCCTTCCTCGTGCGGCTCGGCGACACGGGCGATCTCGCGTCCCTCGCGCCGCGCGAGGAGCCCCCGGGCGACGACGCACCGGTCGGGGGCGGCGCGGGCGCACCGTGATCGTCGGCCGCAGTAGGGTGAAGCGGTCACGGTGACGCAGCGGCCGTCACCACCCCCCTCCCCTCCACCAGCTCCCCCCTCGATCCCATGGAGACAGGACGTGTCCCGTCAGGTGTTCCTCTACGACCCCCCGGACCGGTTCGTGGCCGGCACGGTCGGACTGCCCGGGCGCCGTACGTTCTTCCTCCAGGCCACCGCCGGCTCCCGGGTGACCAGCGTGGCCCTGGAGAAGACCCAGGTCGCCGCTCTCGCCGAGCGCATGGACGAACTCCTGGACGAGGTGCTGCGCCGCAGCGGCGGCAGCGCCTCCGTCCCGGCCGTGGCCCCCACCGAGGTCTCCGACACCGGCCCCCTGGACACCCCCATCGAGGAGGAGTTCCGGGTCGGCACCATGGCGCTCGCCTGGGACGGCGAGGAGCAGCGCATGATCGTCGAGGCGCAGGCCCTGGTCGAGCTCGACGCCGAGTCCGAGGAGGACCTCGCCGAGGCCGAGGAGCGCCTGCTGCAGGACGAGGAGAACGGCCCCCCGATGCTGCGGGTCCGGCTCACCGGCGCGCAGGCACGGGCCTTCGCCAAGCGCGCCCTCGACGTCGTCAACGCCGGGCGGCCGCCGTGCCCGCTGTGCAGCCTCCCGCTCGATCCGGAAGGACACGTATGTCCGCGCCAGAACGGATACCGCCGCGGAGCGTGACCTCCGCCGAGCTGCTCGCCGAGGGCGAGCTGACGGTGCGCGGCCGCATCCGTGACGCCTCCAACGCCGCGCTGCTCTGCACGGTGGCGTACGCCGGGCGGGAGGCGTCCTGCGTGTACAAGCCGGTCGCCGGGGAGCGCCCGCTGTGGGACTTCCCCGACGGCACGCTCGCCGGGCGCGAGGTGGCGGCGTACGAGGTCTCCGAGGTGACCGGCTGGGGCCTCGTGCCGCCCACCGTGCTCCGCGACGGCCCCTACGGCGAGGGCATGTGCCAGCTGTGGATCGAGGCCACGCCGGACGCCGAGCTGCTCGCGCTCGTCGACGAGGAGGAGCCCGGCCCCGGCTGGAAGGCGATCGGTTTCGCCGAGGTCGGCCAGGGACGGACCGCCCTGCTCGTGCACGCCGACGACGAGCGGCTGCGCCGGCTGGCCGTGCTCGACGCGGTGATCAACAACGCCGACCGCAAGGGCGGCCATCTGCTGCCGACCCCGGACGGACGGCTGTACGGCATCGACCACGGGGTCACCTTCAACGCCGAGAACAAGCTGCGGACGCTGCTGTGGGGGTGGGCGGGCGAGCCCCTGCCCCCGGAGTCCGTCGGCGTCCTCAAGGGCCTGCGGGACGCCCTCGGCGAGGGCGGGGGCCTCGCCCTGCGGCTGGCCGCCCTGATCACCCCGGCCGAGGTCGACGCCACCCGCGCGCGGGTCGAGGCCCTGCTCGCCTCCGGCAGACACCCGGAGCCGAACGGGGAATGGCCGGCCATTCCCTGGCCACCGGTCTAGAGCGCCCCGGCGGGCCTGGGTGCCTCGACCCACGCAAGGGGCCTACCGGCCCCGTACATCCCGCGGCGCACACAGGGCCCACAGCCCCCGCGCCCCGGCTGCCCCACCGGCCGCCGCGCCCCGGCCGCCGCGCTCTGGTTGCTACATCTGTCCGCCGCGCCCCGGCTGCCGCGCCCCGACCGCCCCACCGGCCCGCGTGCCTGGCGGCTCGGCTCCACCAGCCTGCCGTGCCCTGGCCGCTCCACCGGCCCGCCGCGCGCCGCCGCCACACCGCCCGCGCCCTGACGGCACACCGCCGGGTCCGGCGCGAGAGCGCCTTCGCGGCCGTCCGGCGCGATCCGGTTCGTATACGGAACTCCGGTCCGGTTAGGCTCATGACATGCATGCCTGGCCCGCTTCCGAGGTCCCCGCCCTGCCTGGTCAGGGCCGCGACCTGAGGATCCACGACACCGCGACCGGCGGCCTCGTCACCCTCGACCCCGGTCCCGTCGCCCGTATCTACGTCTGCGGCATCACCCCGTACGACGCGACCCACATGGGTCACGCGGCGACCTACAACGCGTTCGACCTGGTACAGCGCGTGTGGCTCGACACCAAGCGGCAGGTCCACTACGTCCAGAACGTGACCGACGTCGACGATCCGCTGCTGGAGCGGGCGCAGCGCGACGACGTCGACTGGGTGGCGCTGGCCGAGCAGGAGACGGCCCTGTTCCGCGAGGACATGACCGCCCTCAGGATGCTGCCGCCGCGGCACTACATAGGCGCCGTGGAGGCGATACCGGGGATCGTCCCGCTGGTCGAGCGGCTTCGGGACCTCGGCGCGGCCTACGAGCTCGACGGGGACGTCTACTTCTCGGTCGAGTCCGACCCGAACTTCGGCAAGGTGTCCCACCTGGACGCCGCCGCCATGCGCCTGCTGTCCGCCGAGCGCGGCGGCGACCCCGACCGGCCCGGCAAGAAGAACCCGCTCGACCCGATCGTGTGGATGGCCGCCCGCGAGGGCGAGCCGAGCTGGGACGGCGGCTCGCTGGGCCGCGGCCGGCCCGGCTGGCACATCGAGTGCGTGGCCATCGCCCTCGACCACCTCGGCATGGGCTTCGACGTGCAGGGCGGCGGCTCGGACCTCGCCTTCCCGCACCACGAGATGGGCGCCTCGCACGCCCAGGTGCTGACCGGCGAGTTCCCCATGGCCAAGGCCTACGTGCACGCCGGCATGGTCGCCCTGGACGGCGAGAAGATGTCCAAGTCCAAGGGCAACCTGGTCTTCGTGTCGCGGCTGCGGTACGACGGCGTGGACCCCGCCGCCATCCGGCTGGCGCTCCTCGCGCACCACTACCGGTCCGACTGGGAGTGGACCGACCAGGTGCTCCAGGACGCCGTCGCGCGCCTCGGCCGCTGGCGCTCGGCCGTCTCCCGGCCGGACGGCCCGCCCGCCGACGCGCTGGTCGAGGAGATCCGCGAGGCGCTCGCCGACGATCTGGACGCGCCTGCCGCCCTCGCCGCGGTCGACCGCTGGGCGGCGCTCCAGCAGGAGCGGGGCGGTACGGACATCGGCGCGCCCGGCCTGGTCTCCCGAGCCGTCGACGCGCTGCTGGGCGTGGCGCTCTGACCCGGGCGGGGCCCTGATCCACACGGGGCTCTGACCCACGAGGGCACCCGAGACGTCGTCAGGGGCGGTGCGCGGCAGGCGCACCGCCCCTGACCCGTTCCCGGCCTTCCGGCCCCGAGACCTTGGCCGGGCCGCCCTCAGTCCTCGGAGGAGTCCTCGTCGTCCGGTCCCGATGCCGGTCCCGACCCGGACCCCGGCCCCGGGCCCGCCCCCGGCTTCGGCGGCTTCGGGGGCCGGCCGCGGCCGCCGGGGCTGTCCCGCAGGTACGAGCCGCCCTCGGCGCCGTCCGCGGTGGCGTGCCCGCCCGGGGAACCGCCGTCGCGGCGGCGCAGATAGCGCTCGAACTCGCGGGCGATCGCCTCGCCCGACGCCTCCGGCAGCTCAGCGGTGTCCCGGGCCTCCTCCAGCGTCTGGACGTACTCGGCCACCTCGCTGTCCTCGGCGGCCAGTTGGTCCACCCCCACCTGCCAGGCGCGCGCGTCCTCCGCCAGTTCGCCCAGCGGGATGCGCAGGTCCAGCAGGTCCTCCAGACGGTTCAGGAGGGCCAGCGTGGCCTTGGGGTTGGGCGGCTGAGAGACGTAGTGCGGGACGGCCGCCCACAGCGACACCGCCGGGACGCCCGCGTGCGTGCAGGCCTCCTGCAGGACCCCGACGATGCCGGTCGGGCCCTCGTACTTGGTCTCCTCCAGGTCCATGCGGCGGGCCAGGTCCGAGTCGGACGTCGTGCCGCTGATCGGGACCGGGCGCGTGTGCGGGGTGTCGCCGAGCAGGGCGCCCAGGATGACCACCAGTTCCACGCCCAGCTCGTGCGCGAAGCCGAGCAGCTCGTTGCAGAACGAGCGCCAGCGCATGGACGGTTCGATGCCGCGGACCAGCACCAGGTCGCGCGGCTTCTCGCCGCCGATCCGGACCACCGACAACCTGGTCGTCGGCCAGGTGATCTTGCGGACGCCGCCGTCCATGAACACCGTGGGGCGGTTCACCTGGAAGTCGTAGTAGTCCTCGGCGTCCAGCGCCGCGAACACCTCGCCCTTCCACTCCCGTTCCAGATGCGCGACCGCGGTGGAGGCGGCGTCGCCGGCGTCGTTCCAGCCCTCGAACGCGGCCACCATGACCGGGTCGATCAGCTCGGGAACCCCCTCGAGCTCGATCACCCAGTGCCTCCTTCCGACGTGCCCTCGCGTACGTCCCAACCTTACGGCGTGCGGCGGGGGCGACCGCAGCCCCCTTGCACGGGGGAGTGACCGGATCAATGCCCCGTTCGCCACCCGGGAACACCCCTCATTCATCGGAGCTGTCCCCATCGGACGCGGCCTGCCGCCTTGTATACGACCAGGACAGGACCAGGGGGATCCTTCATAGGTCCGATGTACCGAAGAGCTCCGATGACCTGCGGCGCGGGTGTGCGGCAGGCGTTGCACGACACGCGCGCGCCGAGGGACAAGAGGCACGCATGAGCGAACCGTGCGGTGCCCCGCACGCCGGACCGCCGCCGCTCCACGCCCCTCAGGGGACGTCGCGCAGCCGACGCTCCACGCTCGCGAGGTGCACGGTCGCCCAGGAGCGCGCCGCCTCCGCGTCCCGGTCGCGCAGGGCCGCGAGGATCGCGCGGTGCTCACGCAGGGTGCGGGCGACCGCGTCCTCCCGCGCCGGGCCGCGCCAGATCCGGGCGGCGGGTCCCGACAGGCCGTCGAGCAGGGCGCAGAGCACCGAGTTTCCGGAGCTCAGCGCGATGCCCTGGTGGAACTCCAGGTCGCACGCGACCATTTCCTCCACCGAGGGGTCGGGGCCGAGCGCGTCCAACCGGGCCGAGAGCGTGTCGAGTTGACGTTCGGTGATGCGGGAGGCCGCCAGCGCGGTCGCGGCCGGCTCCAGGATGCGGCGCACGGCCAGGAACTCCGGCACCGCGTCGTCGCGGTGGAAGTCCACGACGAAACTCAGCGTCCGCAGCAGCAGTTGGGGGTCCAGACTGGTGACGTACGTCCCGTCGCCCTGCCGCACGTCCAGGATCCCGAGGAGGGACAGCGCCCGCACCGCCTCCCGCAGGGAGTTGCGGGACAGGCCGAGTTCGGCGGCGAGTTCGCCCTCCTTCGGCAACCGGTCGCCCGGGCCCAGCGCACCGGAGACGATCATCGCCTTGATCTTCCCGATCGCCGCGTCGGTCACCGCCATGGCCGTCCTCCCGGGCGTTCAGACATCGGATGTCTGAGCCCAGTATGGGGGCGCACCGCGCCGCCCGGGGAGGAGAACGCACAGTTCAGCGCACCCGCCGCCCCGCCGCCTGCGGGCCCGGCGCACGGCCTACGGCCCGTGGGCCCGCGCGGCCGAGGATGCGAAAGAGGGGCGGCTCCGTCGGGGTGGAGCCGCCCCCTTCCGCACGGCCGGCCCCCCGTGCGGTGGGGGCCCGGCCGGCTGGTCCCGTCGTCGACGGGGCCGTCGTCCGCTCGACGGTCACTTCCCGTCGAGCAGGTCCTGTACCTTCGCCCGCACCTCGTCCGTGGCCAGGCCGCGGATCGTCAGCGTGGTACGGCGGCGCAGCACGTCGTCCTGCGTCTCGGCCCACTCGTGGTCGCGGGCCCAGACCACCTGTGCCCAGATCTCCGGCGCGTCCGGGTGGACCCGCTCGCCCAGCTCCGGGTTCTCGTTGGCCAGCCGGGCGATGTCGAAGGCGAGCGAACCGTAGTGCGTGGCCAGGTGCCGGGCGGTGTCGGGGGCCATGCGCGGACCGGGCGCCGGGCGGTCCACCAGCAGCCGGTGCGCGACCGCGCGCGGGTTGGCGATGCCCGGCAGCGGCAGCTTCTTCGGCAGCGAGGAGATCGGCTCGAAGTCCTCGCCGAGCGGGCGGCCCGGCAGCGACTCCAGCTTCTGCATCACCGTACGGCCGATGTGGCGGAAGGTGGTCCACTTGCCGCCCGCGACGGACAGCATCCCGCCCCTGCCCTCGGTCACCACGGTCTCGCGCTTGGCCTTGGCGGTGTCGCCGGGACCGCCCGGCAGCACCCGCAGCCCGGCGAAGGCGTAGGTGATCAGGTCACGGTCGAGCTGCTGGTCGCGGATGGAGAACGCGGCCTCGTCGAGTATCTGGGCGATGTCCTTGTCGTTGACCGCGACATCGGCCGGGTCGCCCTCGAACTCCTCGTCGGTCGTGCCGAGCAGCAGCATGTCCTCCCAGGGGAGGGCGAAGGTGATCCGGTACTTGTCGATCGGCGTGGCCAGCGCGGCCTTCCACGGGGAGGTGCGCTTCAGGACCAGATGCGCGCCCTTCGACAGCCGGATCGACGGCGCGGCACCGGGGTCCTCCATCCGGCGCAGGTGGTCGACCCACGGGCCGGTCGCGTTGAGCACCAGGCGGGCGGCGACCCCGAACTCGTCGCCCGACAGCCGGTCCTTGAGTTCGGCGCCGGTGACCCGGCCCTGGGTGAACCGCAGGCCGGTGACCTCGGCGTGGTTGAGGACGACCGCGCCCGCCTCGACGGCCGCGCGGACCGTCATCAGCGCCATGCGCGCGTCGTTCATCTGGTCGTCGCCGTAGACCGCGACGGCCTTGAGGTTCTCGGTGCGCAGCTCGGGCACGTCCTGCGCGGCCTTCGACGGGCTCAGCAGGTGGCCGACGCCGTCGCCGAAGGCGGACAGCGCGGAGTAGGCGAAGACGCCCGCGCCGAGCTTCGCCGCGCCGTGCGGCCCGCCCTTGTACACGGGGAGGTAGAACGTGAGCGGGTTCGCCAGGTGGGGGGCCACCTGGCGGGAGACCGCACGGCGCTCGAAGTGGTTCTCCGCCACCAGCTTCACCGCGCCGGTCTGCAGGTAGCGCAGACCGCCGTGGAGGAGCTTGGAGGAGGCGGAGGAGGTGGCGCCGGCGAAGTCGCCGGCGTCGACCAGAGCCACCCTGAGGCCGGACTGCGCGGCGTGCCAGGCGGTGGAGATGCCCAGGATGCCGCCGCCGATCACGAGGAGGTCGTACGTCGCCTTCGAGAGCTGCTCCCGGGTCTCGGCCCGGCTCGGGTGGGAGCCGGAGGCCGGGTGCGTTCCCAGGGCAGGCACGGACTGCAGGGTGGACTGACTGGTCATGCGGTTTCTTACTCCTCGTCCTCGAGCCAGCCCATGGTCCGCTCGACGGCCTTGAGCCAGCTCTTGTACTCACGGTCGCGGATGTCCGCGTCCATGCGGGGGGTCCACTCGGCGGCCCGCCGCCAGTTGGCGCGCAGGTCGTCGGTGCTGTTCCAGAAGCCGACGGCCAGGCCGGCGGCGTAGGCGGCGCCGAGGCAGGTGGTCTCGGCGACCATCGGGCGCACCACGGGCGCGTCCAGGAAGTCCGAGAGCGTCTGCATCAGCAGGTTGTTGGAGGTCATGCCGCCGTCGACCTTGAGGGCGGTCAGCTCCACGCCGGAGTCCTTGGTCATGGCGTCCGCGATCTCCCGCGTCTGCCAGGCCGTGGCCTCCAGGACGGCGCGCGCGAGGTGCGCCTTGGTCACGTACCTCGTCAGGCCCGCGATCACACCGCGGGCGTCGGAGCGCCAGTACGGGGCGAACAGGCCGGAGAAGGCCGGCACGAAGTAGGCCCCTCCGTTGTCCTCGACCGAGAGCGCGAGCGTCTCGATCTCGGCGGCGGTGGAGATCAGGCCCATCTGGTCGCGCATCCACTGCACCAGGGAGCCGGTGACGGCGATCGAGCCCTCCAGGGCGTAGACCGTGTCCTGGTCGCCGATCTTGTAGCCGACGGTGGTCAGCAGCCCGCTGTAGGAGTTGATGATCTTGTCGCCGGTGTTCATCACCATGAAGGTGCCGGTGCCGTAGGTCGACTTGGTCTCGCCCTCGGAGAAGCAGGTCTGGCCGAACAGGGCCGCCTGCTGGTCGCCGAGCGCCGAGGCGACCGGGATGCCGCCGAGCAGGTCGCCCAGCTTGCCGCCCGTGATCTCGCCGTAGACCTCGGCGGAGGAGCGGATCTCGGGCAGGATCTGGGTCGGCACGCCGATCGACTCGGCGATCTTGGCGTCCCACTCCATGGTGTGCAGGTTCATCAGGAGGGTGCGGGAGGCGTTGGTGACGTCGGTGACGTGCCGTCCGCCGTCGACGCCGCCGGTCAGGTTCCAGATGACCCAGGTGTCCATGGTGCCGAAGAGGATGTCGCCCGCCTCGGCGCGCTCGCGCAGGCCGTCGACGTTGTCGAGCAGCCAGCGGGCCTTCGGGCCGGCGAAGTACGACGCCAGCGGGAGGCCGGTCTCGCGGCGGAAACGGTCCTGCCCGACGTTGCGGCCGAGCTCCCGGCACAGGGCGTCGGTGCGGGTGTCCTGCCAGACGATGGCGTTGTGGACCGGCTCACCGGTGTTCCTGTCCCACAGCACGGTGGTCTCGCGCTGGTTGGTGATGCCGATGGCCTTGATGTCGTCGCGGGTGATGCCGGCCTTCTCGATGGCTCCGGCGACGACCTCCTGGACGTTGGTCCAGATCTCGGTGGCATCGTGCTCGACCCAGCCCGGCTTGGGGAAGATCTGCTCGTGCTCCTTCTGGTCGACGGAGACGATACGGCCGTCCCGGTCGAAGACGATGCAGCGGGAGGAGGTGGTGCCCTGGTCGATGGCGGCGATGAAGGGGCCGGCGTGGGCGTCGGTCACTGTGTGCTCCTGAGGGTTCCGTGGTCAAGGGGGCGGTACGTACGCGTGCTGATAAGCCCGGTGCTCGGGAGAGCCATGCGTGCCTATGCGAATGCGACGTTGTAGATACCCGCGGCGAGCGCGCCGCCGATCAGCGGACCGGCCACCGGGATCCAGGCGTAGCGCCAGTCGGAGCCGCCCTTGTTGGGCAGGGGCAGAAGGGCGTGCACGATACGCGGGCCGAGGTCACGGGCCGGGTTGATCGCGTAGCCCGTCGGGCCGCCGAGCGAGAGGCCGATGCCGACGACCACCAGCGAGGTGATCAGCGCGCCCAGCGTGCCGAGGCCGTTGCCCTTGTCGTTCAGGCCCTGGGTGAGGACGGCGAGCACGAGAACGATGGTGCCGATGATCTCCGTGGCCAGGTTCTGCGCCACGTTGCGGATCTCGGGACCGGTGGAGAAGACGCCGAGCACGGGACCCGCGCCCGCCTCCTGGGCCTCGACCGCCTTGGCGGTGGTGGCCTGCGCGCCAGGACCGCCGACGATGTCCTTGTCGGTGAGGTGGGCGTGGAACTGGCCGTAGTAGGCGAGCCAGACCAGGGCCGCACCGATCATGGCGCCGAGGAGCTGTCCCGCCCAGTAGGTGGGGACGTTGCTCCAGTCGCCGTCCTTGATCGCGAGTGCGAGGGTCACCGCCGGGTTGAGGTGGGCGCCGGACAGCGGCGCCGCGGTGTAGACGGCGGTGAGCACGGCGAAGCCCCACCCGAAGGTGATGGCGAGCCAGCCGGCGTTGCGTGCCTTGGAGGCCTTGAGCGTCACGGCGGCGCAGACGCCGCCGCCGAGCAGGATGAGTATGGCGGTACCGATGGTCTCGCCGATGAAGATGTCGGAGCTGGACACCCGCGACTCCTTTGTCCTTCGTCCAGGGGTAGCCGAACCCCGGGTCCCTCCGGGGGTCTGGCGCCCTCAGGGGGTGAGAGCGGAATCGGCCACTGGCACTGCCACACTCTAGCGCTTATTGCCGTTAGGTGTTCGGCAATGCCGACCGATGGACGGGAGTCTTGCTTCGGCTTCACCTGGGCGTCAAGAGTTCTGTTGCCGGTAGCCCGATCGTTACTGATCGCCTGCCGGCGCCGACCCGGCCCGCGGAAACCTGCTGGTCGTGCCCCATGACGCCAAGGTCCGTTCCTTCCTGGTCGGTCATGTGGGATCGCGAGCGGTTCTGCGTGGAATCCGACGTCGGTGCGGGGGCGTGCGAGGGGCGTGCGGAGGCCGTCCGGGCGCGGGGGCGCGGGCGCACGGACACGCCGCGGGCCGGAACGCCGTTCGGCGTTCCGGTCGTTTTCCCGCGTGGCTCAGAACCGCCCGGCGCCCAGGTCCCGCGACACCGAGCGGGCGCAGTCCCGTACCGCCGCGACCAGTTCCTGGCGCAGCTCACCGTCCCGGCACACGCGCTCCACGGCGCCGGTGATGCCGACCGCGCCCACCGGCATCCGCCGCCGGTCGTGGACGGGCGCCGCGATGGAGGCGACGCCCTCCCAGGTCTCCTCGACGTCGGCCGCGTAGCCCCGGGCGCGCGTGAGGTCGAGGATGTGCTCGAACCCCTCCAGGTCGCACACGGTCCGGTCGGTGAACGCCTTGCGGTCGGCCTCGAGCGCCTCGCTGTGCGCGACCGGGTCGTACGCCGACACCACCTTGCCGAGCGCAGTGGAGTGCAGCGGCTGCATGGCCCCGATCTCCAGGACCTGCCGGCTGTCGTCCGGGCGGAAGACGTGGTGCACGATCAGCACGCCCTGCTGGTGCAGCACGCCCAGATAGACGCTCTCCCCGCTGGAGCGGGCGAGGTCGTCCGTCCACACCAGGGCGCGGGCCCGCAGCTCGTGCACGTCGAGGTAGGTGGTGCCCAGGCGCAGCAGTTCCGCGCCCAGCTGGTAGCGCCCGGAGGCGTCGTCCTGCTCGACGAAGCCCTCGTGCTGGAGGGTGCGGAGTATGCCGTGGGCGGTGCCTTTGGCCAGGCCCAGTGACGAGGCGATGTCCGACAGTCCGAGTCGCCGCTCGCCGCCCGCGAGCAGTCGCAGCATCGCGGCCGCCCGTTCGAGCGACTGGATGTTCCGTGCCATCGCCGTCCTGCCTCCGTCCCCTTGAACCGCCGGCGGCGATGGGGGCGCCACCGTTCGGCAATGCCGAACACTACCGGTCCATGGCGACTCCCCGCTAATGGTCGGTCGACACCTGTTACACCTCACGACGTCCGGATGTCACGACAGACCCCTCCCGACCACGCGACGACGGCGCTCCCGGCCCCCGGACCGGGCCCTTCTCGGCCACGGGCCTCCCGGCCGGGTCCGTCCCGGGTCGTGGACGCCCTGACCGTCGGTGCGCGGTCCCGGCTACCCTGGCCGCGTGCGCCCGCCACGGGAAGCTCCGCGCGGAGTCCCCGGGGGAAGGCGCAAAGCCGACAGCCGTCGCACCACAGGGAGCCCCTACATGGCCTCGTTGCCGCCGACCCCTTCCGCCGACAGCCGGACCCGTGTGTCCGCCCTCCGCGAGGCACTCGCCACCCGTGTGGTGGTAGCCGACGGAGCGATGGGCACCATGCTCCAGGCACAGGAGCCCACACTCGAGGACTTCGAGAACCTCGAAGGCTGCAACGAGATCCTGAACGTCACCCGGCCCGACATCGTCCGTTCGGTCCACGAGGCCTACTTCGCGGCCGACGTCGACTGTGTGGAGACCAACACCTTCGGCGCCAACCACACCGCGGCCGCCGAGTACGAGATCTCCGGCCGGGTGCACGAGCTGTCCGAGGCCGGCGCCCGGATCGCCCGCGAGGTGGCGGACGAGTACACCGACCGGGACGGCCGCGTCCGCTGGGTGCTGGGCTCCATCGGCCCCGGCACCAAGCTGCCGACCCTCGGCCACGTCGGCTACACCACGATCCGCGACGGCTACCAGGCCAACGCCGAGGGCCTGCTCGCCGGCGGCGCCGACGCGCTGATCGTGGAGACCACCCAGGACCTGCTCCAGACGAAGGCCTCGATCCTGGGCGCCCGGCGCGCCATGGAGGCCACCGGCACCGACGTGCCCCTGCTGTGCTCGATGGCGTTCGAGACGACCGGCACCATGCTGCTCGGCTCCGAGATCGGCGCCGCGCTCACCGCGCTGGAGCCGCTCGGCATCGACATGATCGGCCTGAACTGCTCCACCGGCCCGGCCGAGATGAGCGAGCACCTGCGCTACCTCACCCGGCACTCGCGCATCCCGCTGCTGTGCATGCCGAACGCCGGCCTGCCGGTCCTCACCAAGGACGGCGCCCACTTCCCGCTCGGCCCGGAGGGCCTGGCCGACGCGCAGGAGAACTTCGTCCGCGACTACGGCCTGTCCCTGATCGGCGGCTGCTGCGGCACCACGCCCGAGCACCTGCGCCAGGTGGTGGAGCGGGTCCGCGGCCTCACCCCGCCCGCGCGCGACCCGCGCCCCGAGCCCGGTGCCGCCTCGCTCTACCAGACGGTCCCCTTCCGCCAGGACACCTCCTACCTGGCCATCGGCGAGCGCACCAACGCCAACGGCTCCAAGAAGTTCCGCGAGGCCATGCTGGAGGGCCGCTGGGACGACTGCGTGGAGACGGCCCGCGAGCAGATCCGCGAGGGCGCGCACATGCTCGACCTGTGCGTGGACTACGTGGGCCGGGACGGCGTCGCCGACATGGCCGAACTGGCCGGCCGCTTCGCCACCGCCTCCACACTGCCGATCGTGCTGGACTCCACCGAGGTCGACGTCATCGAGGCGGGCCTGGAGAAGCTCGGCGGCCGCGCCGTGATCAACTCGGTGAACTACGAGGACGGCGACGGCCCCGAGTCCCGGTTCGCCCGGGTCACCGCGCTGGCCCGGGAGCACGGCGCCGCGCTGATCGCGCTGACCATCGACGAGGAGGGCCAGGCCCGCACCGCCGAGAAGAAGGTGGAGATCGCCGAGCGGCTGATCGCCGACCTGACCGGCAACTGGGGCATCCACGAGGAGGACATCCTCGTCGACTGCCTGACCTTCACCATCTGCACCGGCCAGGAGGAGTCCCGCAAGGACGGCGCCGCCACCATCGAGGGCATCCGCGAGCTGAAGCGGCGCCACCCGAAGGTGCAGACCACGCTCGGCCTGTCCAACATCTCCTTCGGCCTCAACCCGGCGGCCCGCATCCTGCTCAACTCCGTCTTCCTGGACGAGTGCGTCAAGGCCGGCCTGGACTCGGCGATCGTGCACGCCAGCAAGATCCTGCCGATCGCCCGCTTCGACGAGGAGCAGGTCACCACCGCCCTGGACCTGATTCACGACCGTCGCCGCGAGGGCTACGACCCGCTGCAGAAGCTGATGGCGCTGTTCGAGGGCGCCACCGCCAAGTCCCTCAAGGCGGGCAGGGCCGAGGAACTGGCCGCGCTGCCGCTGGAGGAGCGCCTGAAGCGGCGCATCATCGACGGCGAGCGCAACGGCCTGGACGCCGACCTCGACGAGGCCCTGACCACCCGCAAGGCCCTCGACATCGTCAACGACACCCTGCTCGACGGCATGAAGGTGGTCGGCGAGCTGTTCGGCTCCGGCCAGATGCAGCTGCCGTTCGTGCTCCAGTCCGCCGAGGTGATGAAGGCCGCCGTGGCCCACCTCGAACCGCACATGGAGAAGACCGACGAGGCCGGCAAGGGCACCATCGTGCTGGCCACCGTGCGCGGCGACGTCCACGACATCGGCAAGAACCTCGTCGACATCATCCTGTCCAACAACGGCTACAACGTCGTCAACCTCGGCATCAAGCAGCCGGTCTCCGCGATCCTGGAGGCGGCCGAAGAGCACCGCGCCGACGTCATCGGCATGTCCGGGCTCCTGGTCAAGTCCACGGTGATCATGAAGGAGAACCTGGAGGAGCTGAACCAGCGCGGGCTGGCGGCCGACTACCCGGTCATCCTCGGCGGCGCCGCGCTGACCCGGGCCTACGTCGAGCAGGACCTGCACGAGCTGTACGAGGGCGAGGTCCGCTACGCCCGCGACGCCTTCGAGGGCCTGCGCCTGATGGACGCCCTCATCGGCGTGAAGCGGGGCGTGCCCGGGGCCAAGCTGCCCGAGCTGCGGCAGCGCCGGGTGCGGGCGGCGGCCGTCGAGATCGAGGAGCGCCCCCAGGAGGGCCACGTGCGCTCCGACGTCGCCACCGACAACCCGGTGCCCGAGCCGCCCTTCTGGGGCACCCGCGTGATCAAGGGCATCCCGCTCAAGGAGTACGCGTCCTGGCTGGACGAGGACGCCCTGTTCAAGGGCCAGTGGGGCCTGAAGCAGGCCCGCACCGGCGACGGCCCGACCTACGAGGAACTCGTCGAGACCGAGGGCCGGCCCCGGCTCCGCGGCCTGCTGGACCGGCTGCAGACCGAGAGCCTGCTTGAGGCCGCCGTCGTCCACGGCTACTTCCCGTGCGTGTCCAAGGACGACGACCTGATCGTCCTGGACGAGCAGGGCAACGAGCGCACCCGCTTCACCTTCCCGCGCCAGCGCCGCGGCCGCCGGCTGTGCCTGGCCGACTTCTTCCGCCCGGAGGAGTCCGGGCAGACGGACGTGGTCGGCTTCCAGGTCGTCACCGTCGGCTCCCGGATCGGCGAGGAGACCGCGCGGCTGTTCGCCGCCGACTCCTACCGTGAGTACCTGGAGCTGCACGGCCTGTCCGTGCAGCTCGCCGAGGCGCTCGCCGAGTACTGGCACGCGCGGGTGCGCGCCGAGCTGGGCTTCGCCGGGGAGGACCCGGGCGCCATGGAGGACATGTTCGCCCTCAAGTACCGCGGCGCCCGCTTCTCCCTCGGCTACGGCGCCTGCCCCGACCTGGAGGACCGGGCCAAGATCGCCGAGCTGCTCCAGCCGGAGCGCATCGGCGTCCGCCTGTCGGAGGAGTTCCAGCTGCACCCCGAGCAGTCCACCGACGCGATCGTGATCCACCACCCGGAGGCGAAGTACTTCAACGCCCGCTGACGTGCGCTTCCGCCGGGCGCCGCGCGCCCGGCGGCGGTCGTATGAGGCGTTTCGTCCGCCCACGACGTACACTGGTCGGTCCACTGCAGGCCGGTTCCCCGCACGGGAACCGGCCTGATCGTCCCTCAAGGAGGTGCGCCCGGATGACCAGCACGGTCCCCGCGCTCGGAACCCGTACGGCCGAAGGCTCCGCCCTTCAGGCAGTGCTCCTCGACATGGACGGCACCCTGGTGGACACCGAGGGCTTCTGGTGGGACGTCGAGGTCGAGGTCTTCGCCGCCCTGGGCCACACGCTCGACGAGTCCTGGAGACACGTCGTCGTCGGCGGCCCCATGACCCGCAGCGCCGGTTTCCTGATCGAGGCCACCGGCGCCGACATCACCCTCGCCGAGGTCACGGTGCTGCTGAACGCGGGCTTCGAGGAGCGCATCGGAAGCGCTCTGCCCCTGATGCCGGGCGCCGCCCGGCTCCTCGCCGAGCTGGCCGAGCAGGAGATCCCGACCGCCCTCGTCTCGGCCTCGCACCGGCGCATCATCGACCGGGTGCTCACCTCGCTCGGCCCGCAGCACTTCGCCCTGACGGTGGCCGGCGACGAGGTGGCACGCACCAAGCCGCACCCCGACCCCTATCTGCTGGCCGCCGCCGGCCTGGGCGCCGACCCCGCCCGGTGCGCGGTGGTCGAGGACACCGCGACCGGTGTCGCGGCGGCGGAGGCCGCCGGCTGCCACGTGGTCGCCGTTCCGTCCGTCGCCCCCATCGCCCCGGCCCACCGGCGCACAGTCGTTCCATCACTCGAACACGTGGATCTCGCATTTCTGCGCGGACTGATGACACAAATGCGCTGAACCGTTCACCGAGCGTGCACCGTGAATAGATCTATTACTTCCGGCCGCTCGGAAGAATGAATTAATACGTAACGGTGACTGAATTCCGTTGCGGCGCAAGCCGGTTGGAGGTGTGATGTTCGCCACCCGTGAAGGGGTCGACAGGAGAGCCGGGGTCTGCTCTCCACCCCCCTTCGGGCCGCTTTCGTGTGCCCTTGTGTCCCGATTGGTGGGACGCTGCACGAATCCTTCCGTGAGCCGTTTCTCCGCACCGTCCGCACCCGGTTCCACAGCGTGATGGTGTTTCAACTCCGGTCGCTGTGACCCTTCCTGCGGGGGCGGATTAATCTCAGCGCGAGAACATCGCCACTACCCCCGTGATCCGCCGCGACACCCCTGCATGCCGGATACACGGACTTGACGCCTGGAGAAACTCGAGCATGAACCGCAAGACTTTGGTGCTGCCGGCCGTCGCCGGTCTGCTGGCGCCGGTCCTCGCCGCCTGTGGCGGGTCCGACAGCGGCAGCAACAGCGGCGACGCCATAGTCGTCGGCACCACGGACCGGTTCACCGCCTCGAAGGACGCCCCCGCGCCCCTCGACCCGGCGTACGCCTACGACGTCGGCAGCTGGAACATCCTGCGCCAGACCGTGCAGACCCTGATGACCCAGCCCAAGGGCGACGGCGACCCGGTGCCCGAGGCCGCCGAGAAGTGCGGCTTCACCGACAGCGGCAACGAGCGCTACGCCTGCACCCTGCGCGACGGCCTGAAGTTCACCAACGGCGACCCGATCACCGCCTCCGACGTGAAGTTCTCCATCGACCGCGCCCTCGCCATCAAGGCCGACAGCGGCGTCGCCGGACTGCTGTCCACCGTCGACACCGTCGAGACCCAGGGCGACCGCGAGGTCATCTTCCACCTCAACACCGCCGACGCCACCTTCCCGTTCAAGCTGTCGACGCCGGTCGCGGGCATCGTCGACCCCAAGGACTACGAGAAGAACAAGCTGCGCGAGGGCTTCGCGGTGGACGGCTCCGGCCCGTACAGCCTCAAGGCCGACGTCAAGAACGGCGAGCTCGTCGACGCCGTCTTCACCAAGAACCCCAACTACAAGGGGACGCTGGAGCTCCACAACGACAAGGTGGAGATGCGCTCCTTCCCGGACGCCGACGCCATGGGCGCCGCGCTGGAGAAGGGGGACATCGACGTCATGACCCGCACGATGTCGCCGCAGCAGATCCAGAAGCTCGGCAACGCCGGCAGCGGCGGCGACGTCGACCTGGTCGAGATGCCCGGCCTGGAGATCCGCTACCTGGCCTTCAACACCGCCGCCCCGTCGGTGAAGAGCCGCGCCGTGCGCCAGGCGATCGCCCAGCTCGTCAACCGCAGCGAACTCGTCTCCAAGGTCTACGGCTCCCAGGCCGAGCCGCTGTACTCGCTGGTCCCGGCCACCGTCACCGGCCACTCCAACTCGTTCTTCAACAAGTACGGCGACCCCAGCGTCACCAAGGCCAAGGCGCTGCTCGCCAAGGCGGACATCACCACCCCGGTGAAGCTGACGCTGCACTACACGACCGACCACTACGGTCCGGCCACCAAGAAGGAGTTCCAGGTCCTTCAGCAGCAGCTCAACGCCAGCGGCCTGTTCGACGCCAAGATCCAGGGCACGCCCTGGGCGGCCTTCCGCCCGGCCGAGCAGAAGGGCTCCTACGAGGTCTACGGTATGGGCTGGTTCCCCGACTTCCCGGACGCGGACAACTACCTCGCGCCGTTCCTCGACAAGGACAACACCCTCAACTCGCCGTACGCCAACTCCGAGATCCGCAGCTCGCTGATCCCGCAGTCCCGCCGCGAGGCCGACCGGCTCTCCGCCG
This sequence comes from Streptomyces sp. NPDC096152, assembly GCF_044763235.1. NCBI lineage: Bacteria > Bacillati > Actinomycetota > Actinomycetes > Kitasatosporales > Streptomycetaceae > Streptomyces > Streptomyces sp. NPDC096152. The sequence goes on from NZ_JBIWFW010000008.1 coordinate 207,982, forward strand.
TCTCCAGCCTGACCTCCATCCAGGACATCGTCGCAGGTGACGTGCCGATGCTGCCGCTGTGGCAGGGCAAGCAGTACGTCGCGGCCCGGGACGACATCACCGGCACCGCGTACGCCATCAACTCCACCTCGACCCTTCAGCTGTGGGAGCTCGGCCGCGGTGTGAAAAGCTAACGGTTCTTGAGGGCCCGTCGGCACCGGGTCCTCGCCCGGGGGCACGGGACTGCATCCCGGGCTTCCCGAGAACCAAAGACAAGGCACATGCAGTGAACATGCGCAACCAGTGGCCGGTCCTGCCCATCGTGGCGGGACTGGCCTCCGGCCTTTTGACCGGATGCGGCACCGAGACCGGCGGATCGGAGAGCGACGGCTCCCGGCTCGTGGTGGGAATGTCCGACGACGTCCTGGCCACCGACCCGGCCTCCGGCTACGACCCCGGCTCGTGGCTGCTGTTCAACAACGTCTTCCAGTCGCTGCTGAGTTTCCCCAAGGGCGGCACGGAGCCGCAGCCGGAAGCGGCCGAGCAGTGCTCCTTCACCGACACCCGGGCCCAGGTCTACCGCTGCACCCTCAAGGACGGCCTGAAGTTCAGCAACGGCGACCCGCTCACCGCCGAGGACGTCAAGTTCTCCTTCGAGCGGATGCTGAAGATCAACGACCCGGCCGGTCCGGCGATCATGTTCCCCATGCTCGACAAGGTCCGCACCCCGGACGACAGGACCGTCGTCTTCCAGCTGAAGGTCCCCGACGCCACCTTCCCCAGCAAGATAGCCTCCGGCGCCGGCTCCATCGTCGACCACCGGCAGTACGACGCCGCCGGGCTGCGCAAGGACGAACAGGCCGTCGGCTCCGGCCCCTACAAGCTGGACACCTTCGGCAAGGACGAGGCCGTCTTCTCGGTCAACAAGAACTACCGGGGCACCGCCAGGACCAAGAACGCCGGCGTCACCCTGAAGTTCTTCCACGGCGACCAGACCGCCCTGAAGCGGGACCTGCTCGCCGGCAAGGTGGACATCGCCTACCGCGGCCTGACCGCGCGGGACATCAGCGGCATCGACCAGCAGGACGACAGCCAGGGCGTCGAGGTCGTCGAGGGCAGCAGCGCCGAGGTCCAGCACCTGGTCTTCAACATGGACGACCCGGTGGCCGGAAAGCTCGGCGTCCGCAAGGCCGTCGCCTACCTGCTCGACCGCGACGCCCTCATCAAGCAGGTCTACCAGGACACCGCCACCCCGCTGTACTCGATCATCCCGGCCGGCATCGCCGGCCACAACACGGCCTTCTTCGACACCTACGGCGCCCGCCCCTCCAAGGCCAGGGCCGCCGAGGCCCTGCGCGCCGACGGCATCACCGGCAAGGTGAAACTCACCCTCTGGTCCACCCCGTCCCGCTACGGCCCGGCCACCGACGAGGAACTGAGGGCCATCGCCGCCCAGCTCAACGCCAGCGGCCTGTTCCGGGCCGACGTGCGCTCCGTGCCCTTCGACCAGTACGAGAAGGACATCGCCAAGGGCAAGTACGGCGTCTACGTCAAGGGCTGGGTCCCGGACTACCCCGACGCCGACAACTTCACGGCCCCCTTCTTCGGCAAGGGCAACGTGCTCGGCAACCACTACGCCAACGACACCATCACCGGCACGCTCATCCCGCGCACCGCCGCCGAGAGCGACCGCGCCGCCACCGACGAGGAGTTCGGCCGGCTCCAGGACATCGTGGCCGCACAACTGCCCGTCCTGCCGGTGTGGCAGGCCAAGCAGTACGCGGTCGTCCGCGACGGCGTCTACGGCCTCGAGTACTGCCTGGACGCCTCGACCGTCTTCCGGTTCTGGGAACTCAGCAAGGGCTGACCCCGGCCACCGCCGCCCCGGCGCTACTGCGCGCCGGGGCGCACCAGCCCGCTCTCGTACGCGTACACCGCGGCCTGCACCCGGTCCCGCAGACCCAGCTTGGTCAGCACATGCCCCACATGCGTCTTCACGGTGGTCTCGCTGACGAACAGGTCGGCGGCGATCTCCGCGTTCGACAGCCCCCGCGCCACCAGCTTCAGCACCTCCACCTCGCGGTCGGTGAGGGTGTGCAGCGTGTCCGGCACCGGATCCTCACCGGAGGGCAGATGCGTGGCGTACTTGTCCAGCAGCCGCCGCGTGATGCTGGGCGCCAGCAGGGCCTCGCCCGCCGCGACGACCCGGATCGCCTGCACCAGCTCGTTCGCCGGCGCGTCCTTCAGCAGGAAGCCGCTCGCGCCCGCCCGCAACGCCTCCACCACGTACTCGTCGAGGTCGAAGGTGGTCAGCACCAGCACCTTCGCAGGGCCGTCCCGCCCCGGCCCGGTGATCTGCCGGGTCGCCTCCACACCGTCCATCCGCGGCATACGGATGTCCATCAGCACCACGTCGGGCTGCAGGGCGCGCACCTGGTCCAGCGCCTGGAGGCCGTCCCCGGCCTCGCCCACGACCGCGAGGTCCTGCTCCGCCTCCAGGATCATCCGGAACCCGGTGCGCAACAGGGGCTGGTCGTCGACCAGTAGGACACGGATGGCCACAGGAGTCTCCTTCGCTAGTCCGCGCCCATTCTGCCCTGCTCGCCGCCGCCGGAGACGGGCGCCCTCACCGGCAGCGGGTAGGGCGGGGGAGTGCCCCCGAACTCCGGACAGCGGGCCCGATGGTCGCACCAGCCGCACAACTTGGTGGGGCGCGGCCGCCAGTCGCCGGTCTCGGTGGCCCGCCGGATCGCCTCCCACAGCGCCAGCAGCTTGCGCTCCACCCGCTCCAGGTCCGCGAGGACCGGGTCGTACGTCAGCACGTCGCCGCTGCCGAGGTACACGAGCTGCAGCCGCCGCGGCACGACCCCCTTCAGCCGCCAGACCACCAGCGCGTAGAACTTCATCTGGAACAGCGCGCCCTCGGCGTACTCGGGCCGGGGGGCCTTGCCCGTCTTGTAGTCGACGATGCGCACCTCGCCGGTGGGCGCCACGTCGACCCGGTCGATGATCCCGCGCAGCCGCAGCCCCGAGTCCAGCACGGCCTCCACGGACAGCTCGCGCTCGGCCGGCTCCAGACGCGTCGGGTCCTCCAGGCTGAACCAGCGCTCGACCAGCTGCTCCGCCTCCGTCAGCCAGCGCGCCAGCCGCTCGCCGTCCGGATCGTCGGCGAACAGCTCCACCAGCTCCGGCCGGTTCTCCCGCAGCCGGTCCCACTGACCGGGGATCAGCGACTTGGCCCGGGGCGCGGTCCGCTCGGCGGCCGGGGCGTCGAAGAGCCGCTCCAGCACCGCGTGCACCAGCGTGCCCCGCGTCGCCGCCTCGCTCGGCTTCTCCGGCAGCCGGTCGATCACCCGGAAGCGGTACAGCAGCGGGCACTGCATGAAGTCGCCGGCACGGGAGGGGGACAGGGAGGCGGGCGCCACGACCACCGGCTTCCTCACGCCCCCGGTCCCCGTCCCGGACGTCCCGGTCACCGCCTCCGGCGTCCCGGCGGCCACCCCTGACGTGCCGTCCGCCGCCCCGGCCGGGGTCCCTGCGGGTACCTCACCGCCGCTGTAGGCCGCCGCGTCGCCCTCGGTGCTGGTCTCCATGCCACAGACCATACGGGCCGCCACCGACAGTGACGCAGGGCACGGTGCGCAACGGGCGACGACGGGGCAGACACAGGGGGCGAACACAAGGGGTGCCGAGGCGGAAGCGTTCGGCTCGGCCGCATACCATCGACCCGAGACCTTCCGGCCGCCCGGTGCGGGAGACGCGCTTCGATCGAGGGGACACCGTGGACGTGAGCGGCGGCAGCGGACAGCCGCGGTCCGGCGACGACGAGCCGGCCGAGCGCCACCCGGGCCCCCCGGCCCCGGCCCCCGGCTCCCCGCGCCCCGGCCCGGCCCCCCACGACGGCCACCGACCCGTGACGTCCGACGCCCCGGCCGGGCCGGACCCGGACGCCGACACCGCCGTAGCAGCCGAAGGCGAAGCCGAAACCGATGCCGATGCCGAAACCGATGCCGAGGCCCACGGGGACCAGGGCCGGCCCGGACCGGCGGAGCAGCCGCGGACCGGCCACCCCCACGACGCCCACTTGACCCACCCCGACCGCGCCCTGGCGCACTCGGGCACACGCCAGGGCCCCCCGCCCCGGCGGCCCCGGGAACCCGGCGGCGGGCTGCTCATGGGCCGGCCCTTCGGCGTGCCCGTGTACGTGGCGCCCAGCTGGTTCCTGGTGGCGGCGCTGATCACCTGGGTGTTCGGCGGCCAGCTCGACCGCGTGCTGCCCGAACTCGGCGCCGCCCGCTACCTCGTCTCCCTCTTCTTCGCGGTCGCCTTCTACGCCTCCGTCCTCGTCCATGAACTCGCCCACACGGTCGCCGCCCTCCGCTTCAAGCTGCCGGTCCGCCGCATCCAGCTCCAGTTCTTCGGCGGCGTCTCCGAGATCGAGAAGGAGGCCGAGACCCCCGGCCGCGAGTTCGTCCTCGCCTTCGTCGGCCCCCTGCTGTCGCTGATCCTGGCCGGCGTCTTCTACCTCGCCCTCCAGCCCGTCGAGCCCGCCTCGGTCCCCGGCGTCCTGCTGGCCGGCCTGATGATCTCCAACCTGATCGTCGCCGCCTTCAACCTGCTGCCCGGCCTGCCCCTCGACGGCGGCCGGATGCTCCGCGCCGTCGTCTGGAAGATCTCCGGCCGGGCGATGACCGGCACCGTCGCCGCCGCCTGGGTCGGCCGCGCGCTCGCGGTCTCCGTCCTCATCGGGCTGCCCCTGCTCACCCAGTCCGGCGCCCTCGGCACCACCGCCGAGGACAGCGTCGGCATGGACACCGTCACCGACGCCCTGCTCGCCGCCATCCTCGCGGCGATCATCTGGACCGGCGCCGGCAACAGCCTGCGCATGGCCCGGCTGCGCGAGCACCTCCCCGAACTGCGCGCCCGCACCCTCACCCGGCGCGCGGTCCCCGTCGAGGCCGACACCTCCCTGTCCGAGGCCCTGCGCCGCGCCAACGCCGCCGGCGCCCGTGCCCTGGTCGTCGTCGACGGCCACGGCAGCCCCCTGTCCCTGGTCCGCGAGTCCGCCATCGTCGGCGTACCCGAGCACCGCCGCCCCTGGGTCTTCGCCAGCGAACTCGCCCAGGACCTCACCGACGGCATGCGCGTCTCCGCCGAGCTCGCCGGCGAGGACCTCCTCGACGTGCTGCGCGCCACCCCGGCGACCGAGTACCTCGTGGTGGAGGAGACCGGCGAGATCTACGGCGTGCTGTCCGCCGCGGACGTCGAGCGGGCCTTCGTGAAGGCCATGGCCCGCCCCCCGGCCACGTCCTCCTAGAACCTCCCGCGTCCGCGACCGCGACCGCGACCGCGACCGCGACCCCGACCACGACTGCGGCCGTGACCGCGACGGCGACCAGGACCCGCCCCGCGCCCCTCCCGCGCCACGGACCCCGCACACGACGAGGCCCCGCCCCGGCGCCCGCTTCCCGGGTGGTCCAAGGCCCTCCGCGGGACCGGTAGGCTGGTCACATGTCCGAACCGACCGGTGCCGCCCGCCGACGCGGGCCCTTCAAGGTCGGGGACCAGGTACAGCTGACCGACCCCAAGGGCCGCCACTACACGTTCACGCTCGAGGCCGGGAAGAACTTCCACACCCACAAGGGTTCCTTCCCGCACGACGAGCTGATCGGCGCACCCGAGGGCAGCGTTGTCCGCACCACCGGTAACGTCGCCTACCTCGCGCTGCGCCCCCTGCTCCCCGACTACGTCCTGTCCATGCCCCGCGGGGCAGCAGTCGTCTACCCGAAGGACGCGGGGCAGATCCTCGCCTTCGCCGACATCTTCCCCGGCGCCCGCGTCGTGGAGGCCGGCGTCGGCTCCGGCTCGCTCAGCAGCTTCCTGCTGCGCGCCATCGGCGACCAGGGCATGCTGCACAGCTACGAGCGCCGCGCCGACTTCGCCGAGATCGCGCAGGCCAACGTGGAGCGCTACTTCGGCGGCCCGCACCCCGCCTGGCAGCTCACCGTCGGCGACCTCCAGGACAACCTGTCCGACACCGACGTCGACCGAGTCATCCTCGACATGCTCGCCCCCTGGGAGTGCCTGGAGGCCGTCTCCAAGGCACTCGTCCCCGGCGGCATCCTGTGCTGCTACGTCGCCACCACCACCCAGCTCGCCCGGACCGTGGAGTCCATCCGCGAGATCGGCTGCTTCAACGAGCCGACCGCCTGGGAGACGATGATCCGCAACTGGCACATCGAGGGCCTGGCCGTCCGCCCCGACCACCGGATGATCGGCCACACCGGCTTCCTGCTCACCGCCCGCCGCCTCGCGGACGGCGTCGAGCCGCCCATGCGCCGCCGCCGCCCCGCCAAGGGCGCCTACGGCGAGGACTACGAGGGCCCCAACGCCGACGGAGGCACCGGCCGCTGAGGCCGCCCCCGAGGACAACACAGGGGCGCCGTGGCGCAGTTCCCAAGGACGAATCCGGAACTGCGCCACGGCGCCCTTTCGTTGACCCGGCACCCCCGCCCGCGAGCCGACCGCACCGAAACGGCTCCGAGTACCCACCCCGCCGTTCCCCCGCACTGTGACGTGTGGCACGATGCAGGCCACCCCCACCGGCACAGCCCTCGCAGGAGACACTCCTAGTGCAGTACTCCGCCGTTCCGGAACTGGCCCACACGCACACCCGCCCGATCCACTGGGTCGCCACCGCCACCGCGGTCGCCGGCGTGGTCGCCCTGTCCTCGGTCCTGCAACCCGCCTCCGCGACCGCCGCCCAGCCCTCCGGCACCCGGGCGGAGTCCGCCCCCGCCGCCCCGGCACCCGCCACCACGGGCGTGACCTTCCCCGTCGAGTGCGGACCCGTACGGGCCGTGGTGGTGAAGAAGGCCTCCGGGGACCTCGACGGCGACGGCAGGCCGGAGACCGTGGCCGTGGTGCACTGCGACGCACCCATGGGCACCCCGCCCGACGGCGTCTACGTCCTCACCCAGGCCGCCGACGCGAAGAAACCCCGCGTGGTCGCCACCCTCGTCGACCCCAAGGACCGCCTCACGGTGACCGACTTCGCGGTGCGCGCCGGCGCGGTCACCGCCACCCTGCTCGGCTACTCCTCGCCGGACGTGCCCAGTTGCTGCCCCGACCTGAAGAACGGCGCGAAATGGCAGTGGCGCAACGGCGCGTTCATCCGCTCCACGCCCTCCCAGGCGCTCGGCGTCTGACCGCATATGCCGCCCGGATGTGAGCAACCAGACATCCGTAACTCAGGGAAAGCGAAGGGTCACTCCGCGTCCGGGCCGTACACCTCGACCCTGTCCTGAACCCGCCGTACGTGGATGCACTCGCCCGGGCACTCCCGGGCCGAGTCGACCACGTCCGTGAGAAGCGGCAGCGGTACGGGCGTTGCGGCGCCCGGCGCCTGCAGCAGCGCGTCGTCCGCCCCCTTCACATAGGCCAGGCCGTCGATGTCCAGCTCGAACACCTCGGGTGCGTACTGGGCGCAGATGCCGTCGCCGGTGCACAGGTCCTGGTCGATCCAGACCTCCAGTGCCTCGCCCTTGCCCGGGGCCTGCTGCTGCACGGTTCTCTCTCCTGACGTATTCGTGCCGAGCCCTGCGGGAATCCGGCCAGCTCCGGCGGGTGTTGAACGCTTCGACCCTACCTCCGTCCGCTTTCCAATCATGTTCGGTGGGTATTCCCCTGGCGTGAGGGAGAGCGCAAGGGTGAAGATCGGACACACCCCTACAGTCTTTGTGATCTAGGGGTTTCAATCGACACCCACCCAGGTAGGGTCTGGAAGCGTCCAGCTCCCCTTGGAGGAGGTGAGGACCGTGGCAGCCCACGACGACGACATTAACCGCGGCATCCGCCCGGGACGCGGGTCCGACGACCCGGCCGGGCAGATCGCCTACCTTGAGCAGGAGATCGCCGTCCTGCGCCGCAAGCTCGCCGACTCTCCGCGACACACGAGGATTCTCGAAGAGCGGATCGTCGAGCTGCAGACCAACCTGGCCGGCGTGTCCGCGCAGAACGAACGGCTGGCGAACACGCTCCGCGAGGCCCGCGACCAGATCGTGGCCCTCAAGGAAGAGGTCGACCGGCTCGCCCAGCCGCCCGCCGGCTTCGGCGTCTTCCTGCAGGCGAACGAGGACGGCACGGCCGACATCTTCACCGGCGGCCGCAAGCTCCGGGTGAACGTCAGCCCCAGCGTCGACCTCGACGAGCTCCGGCGCGGCCAGGAGGTCATGCTCAACGAAGCGCTCAACGTGGTCGACGCCATGGAGTTCGAGCGCGTCGGCGACATCGTCACCCTCAAGGAGATCCTCGAGGACGGCGAGCGCGCCCTGGTGCTCGGGCACACCGACGAGGAACGGGTGGTGCGGCTCGCCGAACCGCTGCTGGACGTCACCATCCGCCCCGGCGACGCCCTGCTGCTCGAACCCAGGTCGGGCTACGTCTACGAGGTCGTGCCCAAGAGCGAGGTCGAGGAGCTCGTCCTCGAAGAGGTGCCGGACATCGGCTACGAGCAGATCGGCGGTCTCGGGAACCAGATCGAGGCCATCCGCGACGCCGTCGAGCTCCCGTACCTCTACCCGGACCTGTTCAAGGAGCACGAGCTGCGGCCGCCCAAGGGCGTCCTCCTCTACGGGCCCCCCGGATGCGGCAAGACGCTCATCGCCAAAGCCGTCGCGAACTCGCTGGCCAAGAAGGTCGCCGAGGTCACCGGCCAGGCCGCAGGCAAGAGCTTCTTCCTCAACATCAAGGGCCCCGAGCTCCTGAACAAGTACGTCGGCGAGACCGAGCGGCAGATCCGCCTCGTCTTCCAGCGCGCACGGGAGAAGGCCAGCGAGGGCACCCCCGTCATCGTCTTCTTCGACGAGATGGAGTCCCTCTTCCGCACCCGCGGCTCCGGCGTCAGCTCGGACGTGGAGAACACCATCGTCCCGCAGCTGCTCGCCGAGATCGACGGCGTGGAAGGCCTGCAGAACGTGGTCGTGATCGGCGCCTCCAACCGCGAGGACATGATCGACCCAGCCATCCTGCGGCCCGGCCGGCTCGACGTGAAGATCAAGATCGAGCGTCCGGACGCCGAGGCGGCCAAGGACATCTTCGGGAAGTACCTCACCGAGCGTCTGCCCCTGCACGCGGACGACCTCGCGGAACACGGCGGTGCCAAGGACAGCACGGTCCAGAACATGATCCAGACCGCGGTCGAGCACATGTACGCCGAATCCGAGGAGAACCGCTTCCTGGAAGTCACCTACGCCAACGGCGACAAGGAAGTCCTCTACTTCAAGGACTTCAATTCCGGCGCCATGATCGAGAACATCGTGGGCCGCGCCAAGAAGATGGCCATCAAGGACTTCCTCGAGAAGAACCAGAAGGGCCTCCGGGTCTCCCACCTCCTCCAGGCATGCGTGGACGAGTTCAAGGAGAACGAGGACCTTCCCAACACCACCAACCCGGACGACTGGGCCCGGATCTCCGGAAAGAAGGGCGAGCGGATCGTCTACATCCGCACCCTCATCACCGGAAAGCAGGGCGCGGACACCGGACGCTCCATCGACACGGTGGCGAACACCGGTCAGTACCTGTAAAAGCGGGGTGGCTGCGGGTGCCCTCGGCGGGTACCCGCAGCCGACCTGTTTTTCGGGCCACGGCTGGAGCAGGCAATGACGCAAATGATCTCCCCACCAGCGCAGAGGCGTTCTAGGCTCTTTCGTACCGCCCGGTCGCGCAGTGCGGGGACGGGCACCGCACAGGCACCTGGGCACCAGCGGTATCTGAGCGGCACCCACGACCGAGGGTTCCGCCGGGCAAGGAGGGCCGCATGACCGTACGGCGAGTAATGGGCATCGAGACGGAGTACGGGATCTCCGTCCCCGGCCACCCCAACGCCAATGCCATGCTCACCTCGTCCCAGATCGTCAACGCCTACGCGGCGGCGATGCACCGGGCGCGGCGGGCCCGCTGGGACTTCGAGGAGGAGAATCCGCTCCGGGACGCGCGAGGCTTCGACCTCGCCCGCGAGGCCGCCGACTCCAGCCAGCTCACCGACGAGGACATCGGCCTCGCCAACGTGATCCTCACCAACGGCGCCCGGCTCTACGTCGACCACGCCCACCCCGAGTACAGCGCTCCCGAGGTCACCAACCCCCGGGACGCCGTCCTCTGGGACAAGGCCGGCGAACGGATCATGGCGGAGGCCGCCGAACGGGCCGCCCAGCTGCCCGGCGCCCAGCCGATCCACCTCTACAAGAACAACACCGACAACAAGGGCGCCTCCTACGGCACGCACGAGAACTACCTGATGAAGCGCGAGACCGCCTTCTCGGACATCGTGCGCCACCTGACGCCCTTCTTCGTCTCCCGCCAGGTCTTCGCGGGCGCCGGCCGCGTCGGCATCGGCCAGGACGGCCACGAACACGGCTTCCAGCTCAGCCAGCGCGCCGACTACTTCGAGGTCGAGGTCGGCCTGGAGACCACGCTCAAGCGCCCGATCATCAACACCCGCGACGAGCCCCACGCCGACGCCGAGAAGTACCGCCGCCTCCACGTGATCATCGGCGACGCCAACCTCTCGGAGATCTCCACCTACCTCAAGCTGGGCACGACCGCCCTGGTCCTGTCCATGATCGAGGACGGCTTCATCGCCGTCGACCTCGCCGTCGACCAGCCCGTACGCACCCTCCACCAGGTCTCCCACGACCCGAGCCTGCAGCGCCTGATCACGCTCCGCAGCGGCCGCACCCTGACCGCGGTCCAGCTCCAGATGGAGTACTACGAACTGTCGCGCAAGTACGTGGAGGAGCGGTTCGGCGCGGACGCCGACGACCAGACCAAGGACGTCCTCTCCCGCTGGGAGGACACCCTCAACCGCCTGGAGAACGACCCCATGAGCCTGGCCGGCGAGCTGGACTGGGTCGCCAAGCGGGAGCTCATGGAGGGCTACCGGCGCCGCGACGGCCTCGACTGGGACGCCGCCCGGCTCCACCTCGTCGACCTCCAGTACGCCGACGTACGCCCCGAGAAGGGCCTCTACAACCGTCTGGCGGCCCGTGGCCGCATGAAGCGGCTGCTGGACGAGACCGAGGTCGACCGGGCCCGCACCACGCCGCCGGAGGACACCCGCGCGTACTTCCGCGGACGCTGCCTGGAGCAGTACGCCGACGACGTCGCCGCGGCCTCCTGGGACTCGGTGATCTTCGACCTGCCGGGCCGGGACTCGCTCCAGCGCGTCCCAACCCTGGAACCGCTTCGCGGAACGCGAAATCACGTCAAGGAGCTCCTGGACCGCTGCCGCACCGCGGAGGACCTGGTCAGGGTCCTGTCCGGCGGCTGAGCGGGTACCCGGGCCGGGCGGGCCGACCGGGGTGGAAACCCCGGCGCGAGGGAATCATCGAGATGGCCCCCGTACGTTGGAGAAACTGCGGGGCCGATGTCGGACCCGGCTTGTAGGGTCTGATCATCACCGATCGGCAGGAATGCCGACCCGTCGACCATGTCGGGCGAACTGAGCGGGGTGAGGGATATGGCAACCAAGGACACCGGCGGCGGCCAGCAGAAGGCGACGCGTTCCACGGAGGAGGTCGAGGAGCAGGCGCAGGACGCGCAGGCCACGGACGACCTCAAGGAGCGCCACGAGAAGCTGAGCGACGACGTGGACTCCGTCCTCGATGAAATCGATGACGTACTCGAGGAAAATGCCGAGGATTTCGTGCGCTCATTCGTGCAAAAAGGCGGCGAGTAAAGGCAAATTCGTCACTTCGCCTTCGAAGTGAAGGTTGCGGGGGAGTTGAGTGGCTGAGGAGCCGAACGCGAAGCGCTGCGCGAAGTGCGGGCGGGATCTGCCTCCCGCGGCGTTTGCGCGGGACAGGAATCGGCGCGACGGCCTCCAGGTGCACTGCCGGGAGTGCGTGGCGGAATACAGCGCCGCGCACTACCGGCGCCGCCGGGAGGCCATGGGGAAGCCCGTCCGGGAAAAGGTGGATGTCCCGGCCGGACACAAGCTCTGCCGGACGTGCGGTGACATCAAGCCGCACAGTGAGTGGCACCGCAACGCCACGGCGTCCGACGGGCTCTCGACGCGATGCAAGGCGTGCCGAGCGGTCCAGGGGCGGCAGGGTCACCTGAAGCGTCATTACGGCCTCACCGAAGCCGAGCGTGACGAGTTGATCGCCGCCCAGGGCGGCGTCTGCTGTATCTGTCTTTCGGCTCTCCCCGAGCATGTGGATCACTGCCATCTGACGGGTAGGGTCCGTGGCGTACTGTGCTTCAGCTGCAACGCCGCACTGGGGCAGTTCAAGGATCGGCCCGATGCCATAAGGCGGGCTGCTGCATACGTGGAAGGAAACGCGTGGAAGCCAACACTCGTAGCACCGGGCGTCTACCAGCTGCCTTCCTGACGCCTGGGTCCTCGTCCTTCATGGACTTCCTGTCCGAGCACCAGCCGGAGCTGCTGCCGGGCAAGCGGCAGCTGCCGCCGGTGCAGGGCGTGATCGAGGCGCCGCACGGCACGACCATCGTGGCCGTGACGTTCCCGGGGGGCGTCGTGCTGGCCGGTGACCGCCGGGCCACCATGGGCAACGTCATCGCGCAGCGCGACATCGAGAAGGTCTTCCCGGCGGACGAGTACTCGGCGGTGGGCATCGCCGGTACGGCGGGTCTGGCCGTGGAGATGGTGAAGCTGTTCCAGCTGGAGCTGGAGCACTTCGAGAAGGTCGAGGGCACGCAGCTGTCGCTGGAGGGCAAGGCGAACCGGCTGTCGACCATGATCCGTTCCAACCTCGGCATGGCCATGCAGGGCCTGGCCGTGGTCCCGCTCTTCGCCGGGTTCGACCTGGACCGCGACAAGGGCCGCATCTTCTCCTACGACGTGACGGGCGGCCGCTCCGAGGAGCACGGCTACGCGGCCACGGGTTCCGGCTCGATCTTCGCGCGCGGTGCCATGAAGAAGCTCTTCCGCGACGACCTGAGCGAGGACCAGGCCACCACGCTGGTGGTCCAGGCCCTGTACGACGCGGCAGACGACGACTCGGCGACCGGTGGTCCCGATGTCGCCCGCCGGATCTACCCGATCGTCACCGTGATCACCGAGGACGGTTTCCGCCGGCTCTCCGAGGACGAGTGCTCGGAGATCGCCCGTGCGGTGCTGGAGCGGCGGCTGGAGCAGCCCGACGGCCCGCGGGCCGCGCTGCTGTAGTCCGCGGCGGTTCTTGTCCAGGGGATCCAGTGACTTCGACAGAAAGGGACGGATAACCGGTGTCGACGCCGTTCTATGTCTCACCTCAGCAGGCCATGGCCGACCGGGCGGAGTACGCCCGCAAGGGCATCGCCCGTGGCCGCAGCCTGGTCGTGCTGCAGTACTCCGACGGCATCGTGTTCGTCGGTGAGAATCCGTCCCGTGCGCTGCACAAGTTCAGCGAGATCTACGACCGGATCGGCTTCGCGGCCGCCGGCAAGTACAACGAGTACGAGAACCTGCGCATCGGCGGGGTCCGCTACGCCGACCTGCGCGGCTACACCTACGACCGGGACGACGTGACCGCGCGCGGCCTGGCCAACGTCTACGCCCAGACGCTGGGCACGATCTTCTCCAGCGCGGCGGAGAAGCCGTACGAGGTGGAGCTGGTGGTCGCCGAGGTGGGGGAGACCCCGGAGGGCGACCAGATCTACCGGCTGCCGCACGACGGGTCGATCGTGGACGAGCACGGCTCGGTGGCGGTGGGCGGTAACGCCGAGCAGATCAGCAGTTATCTGGACCAGCGGCACCGGGACGGCATGTCGCTGGCCGAGGCGCTGAAGCTGGCGGTGCAGGCTCTGTCGCGCGACACCAACGGCAGCGAGCGGGAGATTCCCGCGGAGCGTCTGGAGGTGGCGGTGCTTGACCGTACGCGGCCGCAGAAGCGCAAGTTCCGGCGTATCGTCGGCCGGCAGCTTTCGCGGCTGCTGGGGGCGGACGGCGCGGCGGCGGGTGCGGAGAGTGGCGAGGAGGCGGACTCCGAGGAGGAGTGACCGTCTGGCGGTCTGGTTCGTCTGGTGCCCCGGCCGGGGTCACGGCCGGGGCACCGGTGTGCCGGGGGCCTGGGGGAGGCGGGGCGCGGGGCGCCGCAGGAGGGGCTCAGGGCTCTCGGGGGTAGGGGGCTGAGGAGACATGGCTCTCAGGGGGCGCCCGGCGGGGCTGTGGAGGCCCGTACCACCAGTTCCACGGGGATGTCCCCGCCTTCGGGTGTGCGGCCCTCCAGGACGGCCAGCAGGGCGCGCATCCCGCGTTCGCCGAAGAGTTCCGCGTCCAGCCGTACGGTGGTGAGCTCGGGGTCGAGGGCGGTGGCGAGGGCGAGGTCGTCGACGCCGGTGACGGAGATGTCGTCCGGGACGCGCAGGCCGAGGCGGCGCAGTGCCTTGTAGGCGCCGGCGGCGAGCTTGTCGTCGTCGCAGACCAGGGCGGTGGGGCGGGGGCCGGGCAGGCCGAGCGCGGCCTCGGCGGCGGCCCGGGCGCCCTCGATGGAGATGGGGGCTCGGGTGGTGTGGATCGAGGTGCCCGGGACCGCGGCGGCGCGTGTGGCGAGTTCCCGGGCGCGTACCTCGAAGGTCCAGGACGGTACGTCGGCCGCCAGGTGCAGGAAGCGCCGGTGGCCGAGGCCGAGCAGGTGTTCGGCGATCTGGCGCATTCCGTCGGCGATGTCGAGGTTCACGGTGGCGGCGCCGAGGCTGCCCTCCGGGTCGCTGTCGAGCATGACCAGGGGGAGCTGGTCGCCGCGGATGGCGGTGAGGGCGTCGGCGGCCATGGAGGAGGCGAGCACGCCGTCCAGGGCGGCCTGGGCGGAGGCGAAGGGGTTCCTGGCGGGGCCGATGCCTTCGGGGGAGGGGTAGAGGACCACGCCGAAGCCGTGTTCGGCGGCGACGCGGGCGGCGCCGGTGTAGACGCCGGCGAAGAATTCGGTGGTGAGGGCGGGGACGACGAGCAGGACCGTGCGGGTGCGGCCGAGGCGCAGGTTGCGGGCGGCGAGGTTGGGCCGGTAGCCGAGGTCGGCGGCGGCCCGGCGTACCCGTTCGGCGGTGGTCTCGGAGACCCGGCCGCGCCATTTGTCGCCGAGGACGAGTGAGACGGCGGCCTGGGAGACCCCGGCGGCCCGGGCGACGTCACGGCTGGTCGGGCGCGTGCTACCTCGTGCCACCGGGGGCGTGCTCCTTCGTCTGGACGTGTGAACAGCGCACATGGTACGTATGACGACGGGCGTTATACGTAACACTCCATCGAGGCCTGCGAAGCGTCTCGGACGAGCCGGTGAAGGGCGGGGCGATGGCCACGGGCTACCTGGAGATCCTCAGGGCGAGGCACGCGGCCCGGCTGCTGACCGGCACGCTCGTGGGGCGCCTGCCCAACGCCACCGCGGCCATCGCGATCGTGCTGTTCGTGCGTGCCGAGGGTGGCACGTACAGCCTGGCCGGGGCGCTGGCGGCCGTGTACGGCGTGGCCAACGCGGTGGGGCAGCCCGTGCTCGGGCGTCTGGTCGACCTGCACGGTCAGCCCCGCGTCCAGTTGCCGGCCGCGCTCGCGTCGGCCCTGGCGATGACCGTGTTCGCCCTGGCCGGCACCGAGCCGCCCGCCCTGGCGTGCGCGGCCGTGGCGGCCGCCGGGCTCTTCACGCCGCCGCTGGAGGGCGGTCTGCGGGCCCTGTGGCCGAGTGTGCTGAGCCGGGAGGACCAGGTGCACACCGCGTACGCCATGGACGCGGTGGCCCAGGAGGTCATGTTCACCGTCGGCCCCCTGCTGGTGACGCTGTGCGTGTCGCTGTGGTCGGCGGCGGCCGCGCTGGTGGTGCTGCAGGTCGTCGGGGTCCTGGGGGCGCTCTCGGTGGTCCTCTCGCCGCCCTCGCGGGCCTGGCGCTCGGCGCCCCGCGAGGCACACTGGCTGGGCGCGCTGCGCTCGCCCGGCCTGCTGGTCCTGCTCGGCGCGTTCCTGTTCGTCGGTCTCGCGCTGGGCTCCATCACGGTCGCCGCGGTGCCCTACGCGGACGGGCACGGCGGGGACGCGGTGTACGGCTGGCTGATGGCGGCGCTGGGTCTGGGCGCGCTGCTCGGCGGCACCGTCTACGGGGCGCGGCAGTGGGCCGGGGCGCCGGAGCGGCGACTGCGGGTGCTGGTCGCCCTTCTGGCGGTGTGTTATCTGCCGCTGGCGCTGATGCCGGGCGTGGTGGCCATGGTGCTGCTGGCGGCGTTGTCCGGGGTGTTCCTGGCGCCCTGCATCGCCTGCGCCTTCGTCATCGTGGACCGGCACGCGCCGGGCGGGACGGTCACGGAGGCGTTCTCCTGGCTGGTGACGACGTTCACCGTGGGTGCCTCGGTGGGAACGGGGGTCGCGGGCCCGGTGGTCCAGGCGGGTGGTGCCCTGTGGGGCTTCGCCGTGCCGGGGGCGGCGGGGGCGGTGTCGCTGCTGGTTCTGCTGGCCACCGGAGGGGTCCTCGCAGCTCCCGCCGGACGGGCGGTCGTTGCGGCTTCATCGGAAAATGATCCAAATCGTGCCGTCGAACCCCGTTTCAGCTCGGGTGATCGGGCGTAATGTTCCCTCATGGACCGCCGCATTTTCGGGCTGGAGAACGAGTACGGCGTCACGTGCACGTTCAGGGGACAGCGCCGCCTGTCGCCTGACGAGGTGGCGCGGTACCTCTTCCGCCGTGTCGTGTCATGGGGCCGAAGCAGCAATGTCTTTCTGCGAAACGGCGCCCGGCTCTATCTCGACGTGGGGTCACATCCGGAATACGCGACACCCGAATGTGACAACGTGACCGAACTGGTCACCCACGACAAGGCCGGCGAGCGCATTCTCGAGGGACTCCTGGTGGACGCGGAGCGACGCCTGCACGAGGAGGGAATCGCGGGCGACGTCTACCTTTTCAAGAACAACACCGATTCGGCGGGAAACTCCTACGGCTGCCACGAGAACTATCTGGTGGCCCGGCACGGGGAGTTCTCGCGCCTCGCGGACATCCTCATCCCGTTCCTGGTCACGAGGCAGCTGCTGTGCGGGGCGGGGAAGGTCCTGCAGACGCCGCGCGGGGCCGTGTACTGCGTCAGCCAGCGGGCCGAGCACATCTGGGAGGGCGTCTCCTCGGCGACGACCCGCTCGCGGCCCATCATCAACACGCGTGACGAGCCGCACGCGGACGCGGAGCGCTACCGCCGGCTGCATGTGATCGTCGGCGACTCGAACATGTCCGAGACGACGATGCTGCTGAAGGTCGGCGCCACCGACCTGGTGCTGCGCATGATCGAGGCGGGCACCGTGATGCGCGACCTGACGCTGGAGAACCCGATCCGGGCGATCCGCGAGGTCAGCCACGACATCACCGGCCGCCGCAAGGTGCGCCTGGCCAGCGGCCGGGAGGCCTCGGCGCTGGAGGTGCAGCGCGAGTACTACGAGAAGGCGGTGGACTTCTGCGACCGCCGCGGCATCCGCACCGGTACGGTCGCGCAGGTCCTGGAGCTGTGGGGCCGCACGCTGGACGCGATCGAGACCGAGGACCTCGACCGCATCGGCACCGAGATCGACTGGGTGATGAAGTACAAGCTCATCGAGCGGTACCGGGCCAAGCACAACATGACCATGTCCCACCCGCGGGTCGCCCAGATAGACCTCGCGTACCACGACATCCACCGCCGTCGTGGCCTGTACTACCTGCTGGAGAGGAAGGGCCAAGCGGCCCGGATCTGCAACGACTTGAAGATCTTCGAGGGCAAGTCGGTGCCGCCGCAGACCACTCGGGCGCGGCTGCGCGGCGACTTCATCCGGCGGGCCCAGGAGCAGCGGCGGGACTTCACCGTCGACTGGGTGCACCTCAAGCTCAACGACCAGGCCCAGCGGACGGTCCTGTGCAAGGACCCGTTCCGTTCGGTGGACGACCGGGTGGAGAAGCTGATCGCCGGTATGTGAGGGGCGAGTTCCCGGCCGGTCGCAGGAACGTCACACGGGCGCCGTACGTTTCACGTGCGGCGCCCTTCTCACGCCGACGGTGCTGGTCCGGGGGACAACCCCCGGGCCCCCGGCGGAGACTCGAGCGGGCCGTAACCCGCATGGGCGCCGGTGGATCAGTAAGGTGGCGCGCACGCCATCCACAGGATCGACCGATTACGAGGCCCCCACCGTGCGCCGACGCTCACTTCTTCTTTCCGTACCCGCGGGACTGGTCACGCTGGCCGCATGCGGCAACGACAAGGCCGATTCGGGCAAGGCGAGCGACAGCGCGTCGCCCTCCGCGTCGGCCTCGGCGCCGTCCGCCGCGCCGTCGCCGAAGATCGTCTCCGGTCCGCTGCCGGCGATCACCGCGGGCGCGAAGTTCGGCGAGAAGCCGACTGTGGCCAAGGGCAGTGGCGAGCCCTCGAAGGACCTCGCGGTCAAGACGGTCGTCGCGGGCGGCGGCCGCCCCGTCGCGGAGGGCGACTACGTCCAGGCGAACTACCTGGGCCAGGTCTGGGCCACGGCCAAGGTCTTCGACAACTCCTACGACCGCAAGACGCCGCTGCTCATCAAGCTCTCCCAGGGCACGATCATCGACGGCTGGCGCTACGGCCTGGCCGGCAAGAAGGTCGGCAGCCGTGTGGAGATGGCGGTGCCTCCCACCTGGGGTTACGGCAAGCAGGGCAACCCGCAGGCGGGCATCAAGGGCACCGACACGCTGGTCTTCGTCGTCGACGTGGTGGACACCTTCAACGCCAAGAGCTCGGCCAAGGGCAAGGACGTCCCGCAGAGCGACGCTGCCCTGCCCAAGGTGGGCACCAACACCGACGGCCAGGCCCCTTCCGTCGACGTCCCCAAGAAGCCCGCGCCGAAGAAGCTGGTCGCCGAGTACGTCATCGAGGGCGACGGCGAGGAGGTCGCCGCCGACAACACGGTGCTCGTCCAGTACAAGGGCGTGTTGTGGGACTCGGGCAAGGAGTTCGACTCGACGTACGGCAGGCACGAGCTGACGTCGTTCTCCCTCCAGCAGGTCGTCAAGGGCTGGGCCCAGGGCCTGACCGGCAAGAAGGTCGGCAGCCGGGTCCTGATCGTCATCCCGCCGTCCCTGGGGTACGGGGAGAACCCGCCGCCGAACAGCGGCATCAAGAAGGACTCCACGCTGGTGTTCTCGGTGGACATTCTCGCCAAGATGTGACGCCGCGGCGCGCCCGCCCGCCGCGGGCGGGAGGGCGCCGGGGATGAAAGACTGTCCGTTGCCTTGTAGTAGATGAGCAGGAGCGAAAGACGTGAGCATCGACAAGCCCGAGATCGACTTCCCGGGCGGCGAGCCCCCGGCGGACCTCGAGATCAAGGACATCTGGGAGGGCGACGGGCCCGAGGCGCAGGCGGGTCAGACCGTCACCGTCCACTACGTGGGCGTCGCCTTCAGCACCGGCGAGGAGTTCGACGCCAGCTGGAACCGGGGTGCCCCCTTCCGCTTCCCGCTGGGCGCGGGCCGCGTGATCCAGGGCTGGGACCGGGGCGTGCAGGGCATGAAGGTCGGCGGCCGTCGTCAGCTGACCATCCCGGCCCACCTCGCCTACGGCGACCAGAGCCCCACGCCGGCGATCAAGCCCGGTGAGACCCTGATCTTCGTCGTGGACCTGCTCGGCGTCTGATCGGCCGCCCGGTCCGACCGGATGCGATCACCTGGGGCCCATGCCTGGTCGGGCATGGGCCCTCGGCTTTTGTCACCGCCCTCCGGAGCGGTACGGTCGACGGTCGTAAGCACCATAGGGAGGCGAAGGGCGTCGATGGCCATTGCCAAGGCCGAGCGGCTGATGAACCTGGCGCTGTGTCTGCTGGGGACGCGGCGGCCGCTCAGCAAGCGCGAGCTGCGCGAGTCCATCGAGGCCTACGTGGAGACGTTCGGGCCGGAGCGGGGCACGTCCGGCAGCGACGACTCCTTCAACCGCATGTTCGAGCGCGACAAGGACGACCTGCGCGAACTCGGGCTGGTCATCGAGACCGTCGAGGGCCTCGACGGCGAGGTGGGCTATCTGGCCCGCCGCGACAGCAACCGCCTGCCGCCCATCACCCTCGACGCCGAGGAGGCCGCCGCCCTCGGCCTGGCCGCCAAGGTCTGGCAGCAGGCCCGCCTCGCCGGCGCGGCCAGCGGCGCCCTGCAGAAGCTGCGCGCCGCCGGACTGCCCGAGGAGGTCGACCCCTACGAGGCCCACGGCGCCCTGGAGCCGCGCATCCCGGTGCACGAGGCCGCCTTCGAGCCACTGATGCTCGCCTGCCGGGACCGGCGCCCGGTCGTCTTCGACTACCGCAAGGCCACCGCCGCGCACCCCGAGCCCCGGCTCGTCGAGCCCTGGGCGCTGGAGTGCTGGCGTGGCCACTGGTACCTGGCCGGGTGGGACCGCGACCGCGGTGCCGAGCGGGTCTTCCGGCTGTCCCGGATCACCGGCCGGGTGCGCACCCGCGGGGCCGGCTTCACCGCCCCGGTGCCGGACGTCGTCACGGTCCGCGAGACGGTGGCGGGCTGGGCGGGCGAGATCGCCGACCGCTCCGCGCGGATCCGGCTGCGCCCGGGTGCGGGGTACCCCCTTCGGGCGAAAGCCACCTCGGTGCGGGAACTCGGCGACGGCTGGGACGAGTTGGAGATTCCGTACGGGCACGGGCTGGACGCCTGGCTGGTCGAGTTCGGTCCGGACGTGGTGGTGCTGGAGCCGGCCGAGCTGCGGGCCGACGTGGTGGACCGGCTGCGTGCCGTGGCCAAGGGCTGAGGGGGAGCGGAAGATCACGTGGCAGGCAAACCGGTCAGGCCCACGAACGCCATCGACCAGACCCGGCGGATGCTCTCGCTGGTGACGTATCTCCGGGAGCGTCCCGGCGCCCGGATCGAGGACGTCGCGCGCGCCTTCGGCATCACCGAGGACGAACTGGTCTCCGACCTCGACGTGCTGCCCATGTGCGGCACCAGCTTCCGCGGCGGCGACCTGCTCGACATCGACACCGACGGCGAGCGCATCTGGTGGCACAACCCCGCGGCCCTCGGGGCGGACGCGGCCGAGCCGCTGCGGCTGGCCGCCGACGAGGCCACCGCACTGCTGGTCGCCGCCCGCGCCGTGGCGACCCTGCCCGGCCTGCGCGAGAGCGACCGGCAGGCGCTGCTGCGGGCGACCGCCAAGGTGGAGACCGCGGCCGGCGAGGCGGCCGGGGCCAGCTCCCGGCTGTCGGTGACCTTCGAGTCCGAGGGCGGTGTCTTCGCCGACGTCGACCGGGCGATCTCCGAGCGCCGCCGTCTGTGGATCCGCTACTACTCGCCCGCGCGGGACGAGGTCACCGAGCGCGAGATCGACCCCATCCGCCTGGTCAGCGTCGGCCACACGTACGTGGAGGCCTGGTGCCGCCGCTCCGAGGCGCGCCGCACCTTCCGGCTCGACCGGGTCGCCGAGATCAGGATCCTCGACGAGCCGTCCGCGCCGCCCGAGATGGAACTGCGCGACCTGTCCGAGGCGCTGGTCCAGCCCGCCGCCGAGGACCCCGAGGTCGTCGTCGAGACCGGCCCGGGAGGCCGCTGGGTCGCCGAGTACTACCCGCACGACAGCGCCGATGAGCTTCCCGACGGCGGACTGCGTATCACTCTGCGCACCCCCGAGCCGGCGTCGCTCAGACGCCTGGCGCTGCGCCTCGGGCGCGACGGCCGGATCGTCGCTCCGCCCGAGCTGGCCGACAGCGCCCGGCAGGCGGCGCGCGAGGCCCTGGCGGCGTACGACGGCGTGGAGGCCGGCGCGGCCGGCGCGGCGCCGGAACCCGGCGGGGCGCACCCGGCCCACGACGGGGCAGACGGGTGGTACGACAGGCAGGAGCTGGGGCTTTGAGCGAGTCGGCGACGTCGTCCGGAGTGCGGGATGTGCGCGGCGTGCGGGACATGTCGGTGGCGGCCGCCTTCGCCGGGATGAGAAGCGTGGCCCCGGTGGTCTTCCGGGCGGGCTGCCCCGACTGCCGGGGATGCTTCGAACTCGCCGCGAGCTCGCTGCGCCTGGCCATCGGCGCCAGCAGCCGCACCACCTTCTACTCCTTCACCTGTCCCGACTGCGGCGCCGGGGTCCGCAAGCCGGCCGGTGAGCGGATCGTCGAGCTCCTCACCGGCGGCGGGGTCAGGACGCTGCGGCTGCACTCCACGGTCTAGGCTCGGACCATGTTCTGGCCGATGTTCGCGGTAGCCGCGGGTTTCCTGGGTCTCGCCGTGCTCGGCGTGCTCGCCGTCCGGGTCTTCGTCGAGGCGCAGCGTCTCGGCAGGCAGGTCTCGGAGTCCGCGCGCCGCATCAACCGGGCGGCCGAGGACCTGGAGCGGTCGGCCGTGAGCACGGCCCGGTCCGCGGAGTCGCTGTGACCGTGCGGCGTCCCCGCGCCGGCGGTCGCAGGGTTCGCCGCGGCGCCGGTCAAGAAAGCAGTGTGAGTCCGCCCCGGCGCGCTGTTTGCGCCACCTCGCCCTGTTATGCAGTGCGCCCGGACAGGTACTCTGCTGATCGCAGCCCGGTGAACGAGGCCCGGGCCGTGGACGGGAGTACGCACGGGGATTGCCTCGCGTTCACCCCTGAGCGTTACGATCGCTGGCAGGAACGATCGATCACAGATGCGTCCGACCGGTCGGACAGCACCCCCACCCAGCCGCCTCGGTGAGAAGGTAAAGACTTATGTTCGGAAGGCTCGGAGCCCCCGAGATCATTCTCATCCTCGTCGTCATCGTGCTGCTGTTCGGCGCGAAGAAGCTTCCGGACATGGCGCGCTCGCTCGGCAAGTCCGCCCGGATCCTCAAGAGCGAGGCCAAGGCGATGAAGGAGGACGGCAACACCTCCGCCCCCGCGTCCGGCGACGAGCAGCCTCCCTCGCAGCGCACCATCCAGGCCGCTCCCGGCGACGTGGCGAGCTCGCGCCCGGTCAACGAGCCGACGGACACGACCAAGCGCTGACGCTGGGCCGGACTCCTCCGGCCCGCCGCACGAGATGAGGACGTGGGTTGCCCAAGTCTGCCCGCAAGAAGGACAGGGATCCGGAGGGGCGGATGCCCCTCGCGGACCATCTTCGTGAGCTGCGCAACCGGCTCGCGAAGGCAGTGCTGGCCATCGTGGTCGGCGCGGTCGTGGCCGCCTTCTACTACCGGGACATCATCAATCTCCTCACCGAGCCCGTCCAGCACTCGGTGGGATGCTCCAAGTCGTTCATGGAGCTGGCCCAGCAGGACAAGGGCGCCTGCGGAAACATCACCGTGGAGGGCCTGCTCGGTCCGTTCACGCTGATGATCAAGGTCGCGCTGACGGCGGGTGTCGTCATCGCGAGCCCGGTCTGGCTGTACCAGCTGTGGGCCTTCGTCGCGCCCGGCCTGCACAAGCACGAGAAGCGGTACTCGCTGGCGTTCGTCGGGGCCGGCTTCCCCCTGTTCATGGCGGGCGCCTGGTTCTCGTACCACGTGCTCCCCGCGGCGGCCAGCGTCCTGATCGACTTCACCCCCGCCGGGGCGGTCAACCTCCTGCCGCTCGACGATCTGCTGGACCTGGTCACCCGCATGGTGATCGTCTTCGGGCTCTCCTTCGAGCTGCCGCTGCTGCTGGTGATGCTGAACCTCACCGGGATCGTCACCGGGCGCAGGATGCTCGGCTGGTGGCGGGGCATGGTCCTCGGGGTCACGGTCTTCGCGGCCTTCGCCACGCCCACCGTCGACCCGATCTCCATGCTGTCCCTGGCGGCCCCCATCGTCCTGCTGTACTTCCTGGCCACCGGGTTCGCCCTGATGAACGACAGGCGCAGGCAGCGGCGCGAGGCCGAGGGACCGGGCGACGACGAGGCCTCCGAACTGGACCTCACACCGACGGACATCGGCGAGATCGAACCGGTCGGCGCCGGCCGCGTGCTGCCCGAGCAGGCGACCGCGGAGCGGGTCAACGGCTACGACGACGTCACCTGAGTGCCGCCCGCCGCGGGCGCGAGGGTGTGAAGCGGGTGAGAGGGGCCCCGGTCCGCGCGGACCGGGGCCTTCGCGTTCGCGGACCCGGGCGTGACCGATCCGGATAATGATCGTCCTGTTGTCAGTGCGGCCCGGTACGCTCGAAAGCACGATGACAGAGGATCTCTCACCGGCCGAGCGGTACGCGGCAGCACGCAGGCGCGCTGCCGAGCAGGCCACCGCGCTCGCGGGCTTCCGCGAGATGTACGACTTCGGCCTCGATCCGTTCCAGATCGAGGCCTGCCAGGCCCTCGAGGCGGGCAAGGGCGTGCTGGTCGCCGCGCCCACCGGCTCCGGCAAGACGATCGTGGGCGAGTTCGCCGTCCACCTCGCCCTCCAGCAGGGCAAGAAGTGCTTCTACACGACACCCATCAAGGCGCTGTCCAACCAGAAGTACTCCGACCTGTGCCGCCGCTACGGCAGCGGCAAGGTCGGCCTACTCACCGGCGACAACAGCGTGAACTCCGACGCCCCGGTGGTCGTGATGACCACCGAGGTGCTCCGGAACATGCTGTACGCCGGCTCCCAGACCCTCCTCGGCCTCGGCTACGTGGTCATGGACGAGGTGCACTACCTCTCCGACCGCTTCCGCGGCGCCGTGTGGGAGGAAGTGATCATCCACCTCCCCGAGTCCGTGACCCTGGTGTCGCTGTCGGCGACCGTGTCCAACGCGGAGGAGTTCGGCGACTGGCTGGACACCGTCCGCGGTGACACCGAGGTGATCGTCTCCGAGCACCGCCCCGTGCCGCTGTTCCAGCACGTGCTCGCCGGACGCCGGATGTACGACCTGTTCGAGGAGGGCGAGGGCCACCGCAAGGCCGTCAACCCGGACCTCACACGCATGGCCCGCATGGAGGCCAGCCGACCGTCCTACCAGGACCGCCGGCGCGGCCGCGCCATGCGCGAGGCCGACCGTGAGCGCGAGCGCAGGCAGCGCTCCCGGGTGTGGACGCCGGGCCGCCCCGAGGTCATCGAGCGGCTAGACGCCGAGGGGCTGCTGCCCGCGATCACGTTCATCTTCAGCCGGGCCGCCTGCGAGTCCGCCGTCCAGCAGTGCATGTACGCGGGCCTGCGGCTCAACGACGAGGAGGCGCGGCAGGAGGTGCGCGCGCTCGTCGAGGAGCGCACCGCCTCCATCCCGTCGGAGGACCTGCACGTCCTCGGCTACTACGAGTGGCTGGAGGGCCTGGAGCGCGGCATCGCCGCCCACCACGCGGGCATGCTGCCGACCTTCAAGGAGGTCGTCGAGGAGCTGTTCGTGCGCGGCCTGGTCAAGGCCGTCTTCGCCACCGAGACCCTCGCGCTCGGCATCAACATGCCCGCCCGCTCGGTGGTGCTGGAGAAGCTCGTCAAGTGGAACGGCGAGCAGCACGCCGACATCACCCCCGGCGAGTACACGCAGCTCACCGGCCGGGCAGGCAGGCGTGGCATCGATGTCGAGGGCCACGCGGTGGTGCTGTGGCAGCGCGGCATGAGCCCCGAGCACCTGGCCGGACTCGCCGGCACGCGGACGTATCCGCTGCGCTCCAGCTTCAAACCGTCGTACAACATGGCGGTCAACCTGGTCGAGCAGTTCGGCCGGCACCGCTCGCGCGAGCTGCTGGAGACGTCGTTCGCGCAGTTCCAGGCCGACAAGTCGGTGGTCGGAATCTCCCGGCAGGTGCAGCGCAACGAGGAGGGCCTGGACGGCTACAAGGCCTCCATGACCTGCCACCTCGGCGACTTCGAGGAGTACGCGCGGCTGCGCCGCGAGCTGAAGGACCGGGAGACCGAGCTGGCCCGGCAGGGCGCGAGTCAGCGGCGCGCCGAGGCCGCCGTCGCCCTGGAGAAGCTCAAGCCCGGTGACGTCATCCACGTCCCCACCGGCAAGTACGCGGGCCTGGCGCTGGTCCTGGACCCGGGACTGCCCGCGGGCCGTACCAACGGCCACCGGGGCCTCGAGTACCACGACGGCCCGCGCCCGCTGGTGCTGACCGCCGAGCGCCAGGTCAAGCGGCTGGCGTCCATGGACTTCCCGGTCCCGGTCGAGCCGCTGGAGCGGATGCGGATCCCGAAGTCCTTCAACCCGCGCTCGCCGCAGTCCCGCCGGGACCTGGCCTCCGCGCTGCGCACCAAGGCCGGGCACATCGCGCCGGAGCGGCAGCGCAAGCGGCGCTCGCAGGCGGCCGACGACCGTGAGATCGCCCGGCTGCGCACCGCGCTCCGCGCCCACCCCTGCCACGGCTGCAACGACCGCGAGGACCACGCCCGCTGGGCCGAGCGCTACCACCGGCTGATGCGTGACACCAAGCAGCTGGAGCACCGCATCGAGGGCCGGACGAACACCATCGCGCGCACCTTCGACCGCATCGTCGCGCTGCTGACCGAGCTCGGCTACCTGCGGGGTGACGAGGTGACCGAGCACGGCAAGCGGCTCGCCCGGCTCTACGGCGAACTCGACCTGCTCGCCAGTGAGTGCCTGCGCGAGCGGGTCTGGGAGGGCCTCGGGCCGGCCGAACTCGCCGCCTGCGTCTCGGCGTTGGTGTACGAGGCGCGGATCAGCGACGACGCGATGACGCCCAAGGTGCCCTCGGGCAACGCGAAGGCGGCGCTCGGCGAGATGGTGCGGATCTGGGGGCGTCTGGACGCCCTGGAGGAGGATTTCCGCATCAACCAGGCCGAGGGCGTGGGCCAGCGCGAGCCCGACCTCGGCTTCGCCTGGGCCGCCTACATGTGGGCCTCCGGCAAGGGCCTGGACGAGGTGCTGCGCGAGGTGGAGATGCCCGCGGGCGACTTCGTGCGCTGGTGCAAGCAGGTCATCGACGTACTGGGGCAGATCGCCGCGGCGGCCCCCGCGGAGGACTCGACCGTCACGAAGAACGCGCGCAAGGCCGTCGAGCAGTTGCTGCGGGGAGTGGTGGCGTACTCGTCCGTGGGGTGAGACGTACGTTCGACGGGTGCGGGGTGCGCGAGACCGTTCGCGCACCCCGCACCCGTCTGTGTGCTGTGCCGCCCCGGCGGGGCGAGGTTACGGGCGTCGGTGATCTGGAAGCGCTCGTTCACTCTTGACGGTGAGTTGCGTTCGCACGTCCGTACGCCGTGACACTCCGTGTGCGAGAGCGGGCCGAGCGTGTAAACGACCTGAGCGTACTCCTGTGCCACATGCCGATTCAGGCGCTTGCTGAATATGACATGGCGATGATCCGGTCGGACTAAGCTCGCCCGCGGCGCACCGAGTTGAGATGTATTCGTGCGCTTGTTCCCAAATCTGCCGATGTTCCAGACATTTCCATGACGTACCCCGTAGCAAGCTCCCCCGAAACCCAGCCGAATCGTCTCAGAGGGCTTACATGGTGAGTGTCCAATCACCCCCTGGTGACCGTGAACTTCCCTTCCTCCGTGTGCTGTTGCCGCCCGCCATACTGATGGCGGCGGCGACCGGGGCCGCCGTCGCCCTGGTGGCGGGGCCGGCCCGCCTCGCCGTCGGCGTCCTCGGCGCCGTCGCCACCCTGCTGGTACTCGCCACCGCGGCCGAAGCGGTGCGCCGCGGCCGCACCATCCGGGAACAGCGGGCGGAACACGCCCGCCACACCGCGCGTCTGGAGCGGCGCCTGGCCGCCCACGACCAGGAGATCGTCCGCCTCGGATCGGAGATCATCCCCACCGCGGTCCACTACCTGCGCTCCGGCAACTCCCCCCGGGAGGTCATGCTCGACGTCGTCGACGACCATCCCGAGTGGCGGCAGATCCCCGAGTCGCAGCGCACGGTGGTGCGGTCCATCCTCGACATCGTCGACCAGGAAGAGGCCCTGCGCGACTCCACCTCGCGTTCCTTCGTCAGCATCGCCCGGCGCGTACAGGCCATCGTCCACCAGCAGGCCAAGGAACTGCGGGAGATGGAGGAGGACCACGGGCGCAGCCCCGAGGTCTTCGACGACCTGCTGCGCATCGACCACGGCACCGCGCTGATCGGCCGCCTCGCCGACTCCGTCTCCGTCCTCGGCGGCGGCCGCCCCGGCCGTCAGTGGCCCAACCCGGTCACCCTCTACAGCGTGCTGCGCGGCGCCATGTCCCGGATCCTGGAGTACCGCCGCATCGAGCTGCACTCCATCGCCAAGGTCAACATCAAGGGCACCCACGTCGAGCCCGTCATCCACGCCGCCGCCGAGCTCCTCGACAACGCCACCCGCTACTCGCCCCCGCAGACCAAGGTGCACGTCACCGCGATCGAGGTGCAGACCGGCGTCGCCATCGAGATCGAGGACGGCGGCGTCAGCCTCACCGAGGAGGCCCGCGCCCGGGTCGAGAACATGCTGGAGCGCGCCAAGGCCGGCATGGACCTGCAGGACGTCGGCGAGAGCCCCCGCCTGGGCCTGGCCGTCGTGGGCCGGCTGTGCACGACGTACAAGATGCAGGTGTCGCTGCGGGCCTCCGCGTACGGCGGTGTCCGCGCCGTCCTGGTCGTGCCGAGCGACATGATGACCAACGAGCCCGCCCCCGGACTCGCCCACGGCATCGGCGCCACCGCCATCCCCAAGCCCACCGAGGGCACGGTGGAGGGGCCCAAGCGCGCCCCCAAGCGGCGCCGCCCCACCAGTCCGCGCCTCCCCGCCGCGGTGTCCCTGGAGGACGACGTCCCCGAGGTCACCGAATGGACGCCGGGCGGCCTTCCGCAGCGCCGCAGCCGGGTCAAGACCCCCCTGAGCCAGCGCATCGCCGAGCAGGTCGCCGCCGAGCGCGCCGAACAGGAGGGCCGCTCCGTGTGGTCCACGCCGGAGCCGGAGCCGAAGACCGACGAGAAGGAGCCCGAACCGGGCCTGTGGGTCGAGGCCTTCTGGGACGGCCTCAGGAAGGACAACCCCGGGCCCGACCCCACCGCGTTCACGCAGGACCCGACCGCCTTCACCCATCTGATCGACCGACCGGCCCGCGCCGAGGCCGACGACGAGGGGGACCTCAAGTGATCCAGCAGCGAGCGAACTTCGACTGGATGCTCAAGGAGCTCCACGACGGCGTACCCGGCATCGAGATGATCGTGGTCCTCTCGGCCGACGGCCTGCGCATCGCCCGCTACGGCGGCGAACCGGACGCGGCCGACCGGGTCGCCGCGGCCTGCGCGGGACTGCAGAGCCTCGCCGGCGCCGTCGCCGTCGAGATCCCCGACAGCGACGGCCGGATGAAGCTGGTCATCATCGAGATCAACGGCGGCTACTTCTACCTGATGTCCGCAGGCGCCAACGCCTACCTCGCGGTGCTCGCCGACATCCGGACCGAACCCGGCCTGATGAGCGCCCGGATGCGGGACCTCGTGGTCCGCATCGGCGCCCATCTGACCAGTCCGCCCCGGCGCAACGGGCAGACCGTATGACTCCTCCGCGACGCCAGAGGCGCTACCCCCGGCACGAACCGCCGCCCCCCGAACCCGCCAAGCAGGGCGAGGAGAAGAACCCCGAGCGCCTGTACGTGGTGGCCGGCGCGGACGAGGACGGTGCCCGTGCCGCCCTGGACCTGGTGACCCTGATCGTGGCCCGCGCCGATCCGCCCCCGTCCGCCACCCCCGAGCAGGCGACGGTGCTCCGGCTCTGCGCGGCCCCCCTGTCCGTGGCCGAGCTCTCGGCCTATCTCCACCTGCCGTTCAGCGCGATGACGGTCCTGCTCACCGAGCTGCTCACGGCCGAACTGGTTCAGGCACGCGCCCCGATCGTCCGCCAGGCCGTAGCCGACCGTTCCCTCCTCGAAGCGGTGATGCATGGACTTCAAAGACTCTGACACCGTCCCGGGACCACGGACCGAGGACCACCTGCCGCACACGGCCCAGGCCGCGGTGAAGATCGTGGTGGTCGGCGGGTTCGGGGTCGGCAAGACCACCATGGTCGGCTCGGTCAGCGAGATCAGGCCGCTGACCACCGAGGAGACCATGACGCAGGCCGGCATCGGCGTCGACGACAACTACGGCTCCGACTCCAAGACCGCCACCACCGTGGCGATGGACTTCGGCCGCATCAGCATCACCGACCAGCTGGTGCTGTACCTCTTCGGCACCCCCGGGCAGCAGCGCTTCTGGTTCCTGTGGAACGGCCTGTTCGAAGGCGCGCTCGGTGCGGTCGTGCTCGTGGACACCCGCCGCCTGGAGGTCAGCTTCGACGTCATAGGGCGTCTGGAGGAGCGCGGCGTGCCCTTCGTCGTCGCCGTCAACTCCTTCCCGGACGCGCCCCGTTACCCGCTCCAGGAGCTGCGCACGGCACTCGACCTGTCCCCGGAGATCCCCATCGTCGAGTGCGACGTCCGCCGCCGGGCCTCCAGCCGCGACGTCCTGATGACCCTGATGCGCTTCCTGCACTCGCTCGCCATGACGGGCTCGCTCACCTGACGCCCGCCGCGGCGAGGGTCTTTCTTTCGGATCTGGTCGGCTCCGGGTGACGGTGCCTTTCGAGGCGCCCGAGCGGGGTCTGGTGCGTGCGGCTGCAAGGCGGAGGAGGGAGTCGACGCGGAGCGTCGGCGACCGACGACAACGCCGCAGACGTGCGTGCCAGGCCCCGCGGCCCCCGGCAAGATCCGAAAGAGAGGCCCCAGTCCCACACTCCGCACTCACTCCCGTCCGAAAGCGACCACTGTGACGCCTGAACCCCACTCCCCGACCGGACCGGACGACCTCACCCTCGATCCGCCCCCCGGCTGCCCCGCGCACGGCGTCGGGCCCGGGGGACTGCACCGGCTGCACGAGGCACAGGACCTGACGGCGCTGTACGACCGACTCCGCAAGCGGTACGGCGCCGTGGCGCCGGTGCTGCTCCACGACGACGTGCCGATGTGGGTGGTCCTCGGCCACGCCGAGAACCTGCACATGGTGCGCACGCCCTCCCAGTTCACCCGGGACAGCCGTATCTGGACCCCGCTCAGGGAGGGCATGGTCAAGCCCGACCACCCGCTCATGCCGCACATCGCCTGGCAGCCCATCTGCTCGCACGCCGAGGGCGACGAGCACAAGCGGCTGCGCGGCGCGGTCACCGGCGCCATGGCCACCATCGACCACCGCGGTCTGCGCCGCCACATCGGCCGCTCCAGCCAGCGCCTCGTCAACCGTTTCTGCGAGGAGGGCCGGGCCGACCTCGTCGACGAGTTCGCCGAGCACCTGCCCATGGCGGTGATGTGCCAGGTCCTCGGGATGCCCGAGGAGTACAACGACCGCATCGTGCATGCCGCCCGCGACATGCTCAAGGGCACCGAGACCGCGATCGCCAGCAATCAGTACATCATGGACTGCCTGCTGCGCCTCGCCGCCCGCCGCCGGGCCCGGCCCGAGGACGACTTCACCAGCCACCTCATCGGCCACCCGGCCGCCCTCACCGACGACGAGATCGGCCAGCACCTGCGGGTGGTGCTCATCGCCGCCTACGAGGCGACCGCCAACCTCCTCGCCAACGTGCTGCGCCGGGTGCTCACCGAGCCGGGCTTCCGCGCCCAGCTCAACGGCGGGCAGATGACGGTGCCACAGGCGGTGGAGCAGTCCCTGTGGGACGAGCCGCCGTTCAGCACCGTCCTCGGCTACTTCGCCAAGCAGGAGACGGAACTCGGAGGGCAGCGCATCCGCCGGGGCGACGGACTGCTCTTCGGCATCGCGCCGGGCAACGTCGATCCCCGGGTACGCCCCGACCTGGACGCCGACATGCAGGGCAACCGCTCGCACCTCGCCTTCGGCGGCGGCCCGCACGAGTGTCCCGGCCAGGACATCGGGCGCGCCATCGCCGACGTCGGCGTGGACGCGCTGCTGATGAGGCTGCCGGACATCCAGCTCGACTGCGACGAGGAGGAGTTGCGCTGGACCGAGTCCATCGCCTCCCAGCACCTGGTGGAGCTGCCGGTGCGGTTCACGCCGCGGCCGCCGCAGGACGTGACGGCGAAGCCGAGCCTCAACCCGGCCACGGTTCCGCAGCAGCGCGCCGCCTGGGAGGTCGGCACCGACCGCCCGGCGTCCGCGACACCGTCGACCGAACCGTCGGCGTCGTCCCGGTGGGCGGTCACGTCGGCCGCGCCCTCGGCGTCGCCCGTACGGGAGGGTGCGTTGTCCGGACGTGAGGGTGCGCCGTCCGCGTGGGAGGGTGCGCCGTCCGCACCGGGGGAGACCGCACCGCCGCGGCCCGGGCCCGTGCCGGCCGGTGAACCCGCCGTGCCGGCCCGCCCGCAGGGGG
The DNA here is from genome assembly GCF_044763235.1 of Streptomyces sp. NPDC096152. Taxonomy (NCBI): domain Bacteria; kingdom Bacillati; phylum Actinomycetota; class Actinomycetes; order Kitasatosporales; family Streptomycetaceae; genus Streptomyces; species Streptomyces sp. NPDC096152. The sequence continues at coordinate 240,068 of NZ_JBIWFW010000008.1, forward strand.
CCTGGCGGCGCCTGCTGCGCTGGTGGCGCGGCTACTGACCGGCCGCCCACGTGCCGGGGGAGGACCAGGCCCCGAGCGTGCGCCCGCTGTCGAACCGGTGCTCCCGCCCCGTGACCGGATCGGTGAACTCCAGCGTCCGCGCCAGCAGTTGCAGCGGCCGCCGGAAGTCACCGGGCGGCACGGGGCCGGTCACCACCGGGTAGAGCGGGTCGCCGAGGATCGGCACGCCCAACGCGTCCAGGTGCACCCGCAGTTGGTGGGTCTGCCCGGTCGTGGGCAGCAGCCGGTAGCGCGCGAGGCCGTCCGCGCGGTGCTCCGTCAGCTCCACACGGGTCACCGCGTTCACCTCGCCCGCCACCTCGCGGGCGGTGAGCACCCCGCGCTCCTTCACGATCCGGCTGCGCACCGTGCGCGGCAGGGCGAGCCCGGGGTCGTACGGGGCGACGGCCTCGTACTCCTTGCGCACCCGCCGGTCGCCGAACAGCGTCTGGTACGCGCCGCGTTCCCCGGGCCGGACGGTGAACAGCACCAGGCCGGCCGTGAGCCGGTCCAGCCGGTGCGCGGCCGTCAGCGTGGGGATGCCCAGCTCGCGCCGCAGCCGCGCCAGCGCGGTCTCGGTGACATGGCCGCCGCGGGGGGTGGTGGCGAGGAAGTGCGGCTTGTCCACGACGACGATGTGCTCGTCGCGGTGGACGACCTCCAGCGGGAACGGCACCGGCACCTCGTCGGGGAGATCCCGGTGGAACCAGACGAACATCCCCGGCCGGTAGGCCGCGTCGGGCGCGACGGCCCGCCCGTCGGCTCCGACGATCCGCCCCGCTTCGAACATCGCGTCGACCACCCCGGGCCCGGCGCCCGACAGCCGCTCCACCAGGTGCTTGCGCACCGTGGCCCAGGCGCCCTCCCCGGGCAGCCGCACCCGCACGGGGTCCACGCCGTCGCGCTGGGGCAGGGGCGGGGGCGGAGTCGGGGTCTTGCGTCGCATCACGGCCCAGCGTACGAGGTGCGGTCCCGGCATGAGCGGTACGGGACCCGGTGCACGAGGCAGAGGTCCGGGCGTACGAGGTGCGGGTCCGGGCGTGCGAGGTCCCGGTCCCGGCGTCCGAGGCTGCGGGCCGCCCGCGGCCGGAGGCCGGAGCGGCGGCGCGCGGGGCTCAGGCGGCCGGGGGCGCGCCCTCCTGCTCCGTCTCGATACGGGCGTTCCACTCCCGTTTGGAGGCCTGCCAGCCGTCCTCGTTGTGACCGAGCCGCCAGTAGCCGGAGATGGACAGGTCCTCGCGCGGGATGCCGTGCTCGACCCGCAGCAGGCGGCGCAGCTCCTTCACGAAGCCGGCCTCGCCGTGCACGAACGCGTGCACCCGGCCCTCGGGGAAGTCCAGCGCCCGTACGGCCTCCACCAGGGCCTCGCCGACCGGCCGGTCCCCTCGGTGCAGCCAGACGACCGCCACGTCGGAGTCGATCTTCTGCTCCTCCCGCGGACCGGCCACCTCGACGAAGGCGTGCGCCACGGCGCCCTCGGGCAGGGCCTCCAGGGAGCGGGCGATCGCGGGCAGGGCGCTCTCGTCGCCCGCCAGCAGATGCCAGTCGGCGCTCGCGTCCGGGGCGTAGGCGCCGCCGGGTCCCGTGAACCGCACGGTCGCGCCCGGCTCGACGGCCAGCGACCAGGGACCGGCGAGGCCCTCGTCGCCGTGGACGACGAAGTCCAGGGTCAGCTCCCGGTGTTCGGCGTCCCAGGCCCGCACGGTGTACGTCCGGGTCACCGGCCACCGCTCCCGCGGGAGCTCCGCGCGGATCCGCTCCAGGTCGAAGGGCTCGGGGTAGGTGACACCCGCGGGCGGGAACAGCAGCTTCACGTAGTGGTCGGTGTACGTATCGGCCGAGAAGCCGGTCAGGCCCGCGCCGCCGAGCACCACGCGCTGCATGTGCGGGGTCAGCCGTTCGGTGCGGATCACCTGCGCGGAATGCGTCTTCCGCGGCTTGCGCGCCGGACGATCTGCCATGACGGCCTCCCAGTTCCCCGTGCTTAGGGTTACCTAAGTTAGCACCTTCCCCGGGTGAACACCTCGTCCGCGAACGCCTCATGGGCGGGCTTGGGCGACCTCCTCACGACCCGAGCGTGGTGAGCAGGCGCTGCAGCGAGCCGCCCAGTCCCCAGCGGGCCGCCAGCTCCTGGAGCGCCGCAGCGTCGCGCGGGGTGCGCGGCAGCGCCGTCTCCACGTCCGGCAGCGGCACGTCGTCCGCGACGCGCACCACCTTCGGCGCCACCGCGAGGTACGGCCGTGCCTCGTCGAGCCGCTTGCGCTGCGAGGGCGTCAGCCTGGCCTTCGGGTCGTCCACGGCCGCCAGGATTCCCGCCAGGTCGCCGAACCGCTCGAGCAGGACGGCCGCCGTCTTCTCCCCGATCCCGGGCACGCCCGGCAGGCCGTCGCTCGGGTCGCCGCGCAGCAGCGCCAGGTCCGCGTACCCCCGGCCGTCGACGCCGTACTTCTCGCGCAGCAGCGCCTCGTCGGTGTTCTGGAGGGTGCCGACGCCCTTGACCGGGTACAGCACGCGCACCCCGCGCGCGTCGTCCACCAGCTGGTAGAGGTCGCGGTCGCCGGTGACGATGTCGACCGGGCCCTCGGCCCGCGCGGTGAAGGTGCCGATGACGTCGTCCGCCTCGTACCCCTCGACGCCCACGCGCGCGATGCCGACGGCGTCGAGGACGGCCTCGATCACCGGGACCTGCGGGGTGAGCGTGTCGGGCACCTCCTCGGTGTCCGGGCCGCCCGGGTGCTCCTCGGCGACGCGGTGCGCCTTGTAGGAGGGGATCAGCTCGACCCGCCAGTGCGGACGCCAGTCCGCGTCCATGCACGCGACCAGACGGTCGGGCCGGTGGTCCTTGACCAGGCGGTCGACGAAGTCGAGCAGCCCGCGCACGGCGTTCACCGGCGTGCCGTCCGGGGCCTTGATCGACTCCGGCACGCCGAAGTAGGCACGGAAGTACAGGGAGGCGGTGTCGAGGAGCATCAGTCGTCCGGTCACGCCCCGCATCATGCCGCAAGGCACCGACAGTCACCGTCCCGCGCGGGACAGAGCCCCCCGGAAGCGCGAGGTCAGCGGAGTGTGAGGCGGGCCACTGTCGAGTTTGGGGCGGGCGGGTCTGGGCAGGCGCGGCTTCGGAGCGACGGTCGTTGCGTGATTCAACTTTCCGCGGCCGGTCGTGTCCCGCCCCTGGCCCCGAGACGAGAGGTGCGCGTGTCAGCATCGCTAGAGGCCGAGCACCTGTTCAAGGTGTTCGGCAGACGACCGGACGAAGCAGTGGACCGACTCCGCCGAGGAGCCGACCGCGAGGAGCTGCGCGCCGACGGCGCCACCGCCGCCGTGATCGACGCCTCCTTCACCGTGGAGCCCGGCCAGATCTTCGTCGTGATGGGCCTGTCCGGATCGGGCAAGTCCACCCTGCTGCGCATGTTGAACGGCCTGCTGGAGCCCACCTCGGGCCAGGTCCGCTTCGACGGCCAGGACCTGACCGGCCTCGGCGGCAAGGAGCTGCGCGAGGTCCGCTCCCGGAAGATCAGCATGGTCTTCCAGCACTTCGCGCTCTTCCCGCACCGCAGCGTCCGCGAGAACGCCGCGTACGGCCTTGAAGTGCAGGGCGTGCCCCGCGCCGAGCGCGAACGCCGCGCCGACGAGGCGCTCGCCCTGTGCGGCCTGGCCGGCTGGGAGAAGTCCTGGCCCGACGAGCTGTCCGGCGGTATGCAGCAGCGCGTCGGCCTCGCCCGCGCGCTCGCCACCGACGCCGACCTGCTGCTGATGGACGAGTCCTTCAGCGCCCTGGACCCGCTGATCCGCCGCGACATGCAGGACCAGCTCCTCCAGCTCCAGCAGACCCTGAAGAAGACGATCGTCTTCATCACCCACGACCTCAACGAGGCCATGCGCCTGGGCGACCGCATCGCCGTCATGCGCGACGGCCGCATCGTGCAGACCGGCAGCGCCGAGGACATCCTGCTGCGCCCGGCCAACGACTACGTGGCCTCCTTCATCCAGGACGTCGACCGCTCCCGGGTCCTGACGGCCGAGGCGGTCATGGACCGCGCCGTGCGCGGCGACGAGGCGGACTGCGACTGCGAGACCGCCGCGCCGGACACGCCGTTCACCCACCTGTGCGCGATCAGCGCCCGGGTGCCGCACCCCGTCGCCGTCGTGGACGAGGACGGCGAGCCGGTCGGCGTCGTCCAGCGTCAGCGCCTCGTCGGCTTCCTCGGTGACGAGCAGGCCGCGCCGGGCAGCTGCGACAGCGCCCGGGGCAAGGGCGGCGAGAAGGTGGTGGCCCGTGCCTAGGATCCCTCTCGGCGACTGGGTCAACAGCGCCGTCGACTGGCTGCTCGGCCACATGGCCTGGCTCTTCGACTTCCTCAAGGCCGTCTTCACCGGCGCCTACGACGGCATCGCGGCCGTCCTCCAGGCGCCCGAGCCGCTGCTGCTCGCCGGCGTCTTCGCCGTGCTCGCCTTCTGGCTGCGCGGCACGCTCGCCGGTGTCCTCACCTTCGTGGGCTTCGCCTTCATCGACTCCCTCGAACTGTGGGACGACGCGATGGTGACCCTGTCGCTCGTCCTCGTCGCCACGATCATCGCGCTGGTGATCTCGGTGCCGGTCGGCATCTGGGCGGCCCGATCCGACCGGGTCAGCGCCCTGGTCCGGCCGGTGCTGGACTTCATGCAGACGCTGCCCGCGATGATCTACCTCATCCCGGCCATCCTGTTCTTCGGGACGGGCGCCTCCGCGGGCATCGTCGCCACGCTGATCTTCGCGCTCGCCCCGGGCGTGCGCATGACCGAGCTGGGCATCCGCCAGGTCGACAAGGAACTGGTCGAGGCCGCCGACGCCTTCGGAACCACGCCCCGCAACACCCTGCTGCGGGTCCAGCTTCCGCTGGCCCTGCCCACGGTGATGGCGGGCGTCAACCAGGTGATCATGCTCGGCCTGTCCATGGCGGCCATCGCCGGCATGGTCGGCACCGGCGGCCTCGGCGGCGACGTCAACGAGGCCATCGGCCAGCTCAACGTCGGCCTCGGCTCCGAGGCCGGTGTGGCCATCGTGATCCTCGCGATCTACCTGGACCGCATGACCAGCGCCCTGGGCATCCAGGTCTCCCCGCTCGGCCGGCGCGCCGCCGCCAAGGCACGCGCCGCGCAGGGCCTGAAGATCTGGTCCTACCGGCCGCGTCCGACGGTCGCCGTGGTCGGCGTCGTGATCCTCGCCCTCGTGGCGGGCGGCATGGGCGTCTTCGCCCACGGCGGCGGCTCGGCCTCCGTGGCCGACGGCAAGGACGTCGGCCAGGGCAAGAAGATCAGCATCGGCTACATCCCGTGGGACGAGGGCGTCGCCTCCACCTTCCTGTGGAAGGAGATCCTCGAGCAGCGCGGCTACCAGGTCGACGCCAAGCAGTTCGACGCCGGACCGCTCTACACGTCCCTCGCGCAGGGCAACGTCGACTTCGAGACCGACTCCTGGCTGCCCACGACCCACGCGCAGTACTGGAAGAAGTACGGCAAGCAGCTCGACGACCTCGGCTCCTGGTACGGGCAGACGTCCCTGGAGCTGTCCGTGCCCTCGTACATGAAGGGCGTCGACTCGCTCGACGACCTCAAGGGCAAGGCCGGCACCTTCGGCGGCAAGATCACCGGCATCGAGTCCAGCGCCGGCGAGATGGCCCTGCTGAAGAGCAAGGTCCTCAAGCAGTACGGCCTGGACAAGGAGTACAAGGTCGTCGACAGCTCCACGCCCGCGATGCTGGCCGAGCTCAAGCGCGCCTACAGCAAGAAGCAACCGATCGTCGTCACGCTCTGGTCGCCGCACTGGGCGTACAACGACTACAAGCTGAAGAAGCTGAAGGACCCCAAGGGCGCCTGGGGCAAGGGCGACGGCGTGCACACGCTGGCCCGCAAGGGCTTCGCCGCCGACAACCCGGTCGTCGGCAAGTGGCTGAAGAACTTCAAGCTCGACGAGAAGCAGCTCACCGGCCTCGAGGCCCGGATCAACAAGGCCGGCAAGGGCAAGCAGCAGGACGCCGTGCGTGCCTGGCTGAAGGAGAACCCGGGCGTCGTCGACAAGCTGGCCCCGCTCCCGGGCGGTGCCGGCGCGAAGCCGGCCGAGGCCAAGCGCCCCCTGAACGTCGCCTGGTTCCCCTGGGACGAGGACGTCGCCGTCACCTACCTGTGGAAGAACGTCCTCCAGCGGCGCGGCTACCAGCTGAACCTGAAGCAGATGGACGTGGGCCCGGTCTACACCGGCCTGGCCTCCGGCGACATCGACCTCAACTTCGACGCCTGGCTGCCCTACGCCCAGAAGAACTACTGGGACAAGAGCAAGGACAGACTCAAGGACCTCGGCACCTGGTACCGGCCCACCTCGCTGGAGGTCGCCGTGCCGTCCTACGTCAAGGGCGTGAAGACCCTCGAGGACCTCAAGGGCAAGGCAGGCACGTTCGACGGGAAGATCATCGGCATCGAGCCGGGCACCGGCGAGATGAACCTGCTCAAGAACAAGGTCCTGCCCGGCTACGGCCTGGACAAGGAGTACAAGGTCGTCGACGGCTCCACGCCGGCGATGCTGGCCGAGCTCAAGCGGGACTACGCGCAGAAGAAGCCCGTCGCGGTCGTCCTGTGGTCGCCGCACTGGGCCTACACCCGCTACGACCTGACCAAGCTGAAGGACGACAAGAAGCTCTTCGGCGAGGGCAACACGATCCGCACCATCTCCAACGAGAAGTTCCCGGAGCAGTACCCGCAGCTCACCAAGTGGGTCAAGAACTTCCGGATGAGCGAGTCCGAGCTCGGCAGCCTGGAGAGCGAGATCAACCAGCGCGGCCAGGGCCACGAGGAGGAGGCGGTCGCCTCCTGGCTGAAGCAGCACCCGGACGTCGCCGACCGGATGACTCGGCAGTAGGAGCCGCCGCGCCGCGCGCCGCCCGAGGGGCGGGCCCCTTCCACGCACCCTGACCGCGTGGGCCCGGGGCCCGCCCCTCGGGCCGTCTCCGGGCCGCCGTCCGCGCGGTGCCCGGCGTGCCCAGGGGGTGCCCGGAACCGTTCGGTGCCCACGGGAAGGATTCGGCCAACCACTCACAGCGACGTCCCCGCCAGAGCCTGGCCCGTGCACCCGGTGGGGAGCGCGGCCCGTCGTGGCGCCACCGTCGGTCCGTCGCTCCCGCCCCCCCGGCCCGGCACCAGGAGGCCGCGGCGCACATGGCGCGCGGGAGGGCGCGCACCCGGATCCACTGGCGCGAACCGGGGGGTCGGGCCCCACACGATATGACGGGGATGTGACGGCCGCATGAAACGGTTTGCCGAACATGCGTAGGGTGCAGAGAAGTCATCAGGGGGAGTGTGCCCGGACCCGGGCACCCAGGCAGCGGACCGACGAGCGAAGGAGGGAGCCGGAGCGATGGGCGACCACAAAGAACAGCCCCTTCGAGTGGGCGCGGCCGTCCGGCGGCGGCGCCGCGCGCTGGACCTCACCCTCGCCGTCGTGGCCCAGCGCAGCGGCCTGTCGGTGCCCTTCCTGAGCCAGGTGGAGAACGACCGGGCCCGGCCCAGCCGGAGCTCCCTGGAAAAGGTCGCCGACGCCCTGCGCACCACCGCCGTGGAGCTGCTCGCGGCGGCCGACCCGGCGTGCAGCGTCGACGTGGTGCGGGCCGAGGAGGCGGAGCTGGGGCCGGAGCCCCGGGTGCGCTCGCTGGTGCGCGGCCACCACCAGCTCCACGCCTCGGAGTACACCGGCGACCACGACGCCGGCCGCGAGTTCCAGCACCGCAACGACGAGCTGATGTACGTCGCCGACGGCGCGGTCGAGATCGAGGCGGAGGGCCGCGCCTACCGGCTGGTGCGCGGCGACACGATGTACCTGACCGGCGGCGTGCGCCACCGCTGGCGGGCGACCGTGCCGGACACCCGGGTGATCGTGGTGGCGGTGGCCGAGCACATCGAGGCGGTGCAGGACCGGTCGCGCTGATGCGGGTCGTCTCCCTGGTGCCCTCGCTCACCGAGGCGGTCGCGGTGTCCGCGCCCGGCGTCCTGGCCGGCGCCACCGACTGGTGCACCCGTCCTGCGGACCTCGACGTCGTACGGATCGGCGGCACCAAGAACCCCGACGTCGACCGGATCGCCGCCCTCGCCCCCGACCTGGTGATCGCCAACGAGGAGGAGAACCGGGCGCCCGACCTCGACGCGCTGCGCGCGGCCGGGGTGCGGGTCCTGGTGACCGAGGTACGCACCGTCGCCCAGGCCTTCGGGGAACTGGCCCGGGTGCTCCGGGCGTGCGGTGCGCACGAGCGGCCGCCGTGGCTCACGCGGGCGGAGGCGGCCTGGTCGGCGCTGCCCCCGCCGGCCCGCCGTACCACCGCCGTCGTGCCGATCTGGCGGCGGCCCTGGATGGTGCTCGGCCGGAACACCTTCGCGGGTGACGTGCTGGCCCGCCTCGGCGTCGACCACCGGTACGCGGGCCATGCCGAGCGCTACCCGCGGATCGGCCTGGAGGAGTTGCGGGCGGCGGCCCCGGACGTCGTCGTGCTGCCGGACGAGCCGTACCGCTTCACCGCCGGCGACGGGCCGGAGGCCTTCCCGGGCCTGCCCTGCGCGCTGGTCAGTGGACGGCACCTGACCTGGTACGGGCCGTCACTGGCCGAGGCGCCGCGGGTGCTGGGGGAGGCGCTGCGAGCAGCGCGCCGCTGAGCAGTCCGCGCGCGGTGTGCACGGCCGCGGTGGTCCAGGCGGCCACCAGGAGGACGTACAGGCCGACCGCGAGCCCGCCGTAGACGGCGAGATGCGTGTGCCGGGCGAGGGCCGCGGCGCCGGTGACGCAGGTGCCCACCGGGAAGGTGAACGCCCACCACGTCATCGCGAAGCCCATGCCCCGGCGCCGGGCGCGCAGCACATGAGCGGCGGCCAGGGCCAGCCACAGCAGGGCGAAGCCCATCACCGGAACCCCGTACAGGACGGCCAGGACGCCGAAGCCCTGGGCGTACGGGGCCGGCACGACGCCGGGTGCCGCGTCCGCGAAGGCGCCCGCGGCGGTGGTGGACTGCCCGAGCGGGCCGAGGACCAGGAACAGCGCCGGGGTGAGCGCGAGGGGCAGCGGACCGGCGGTGAGCAGCCGCGCGAGCACCAGCGGCAGCAGGGCCAGGGTCGCGAGCAGGCTGAGCCCGAACAGCGCCACACAGCCGAGGAGCAGCGTCTCCCGCGCCTGCCCGGCCGGCAGCAGCGGCACCAGGCGGGGGCCGAGCGCGGCGGACACCATGGGCGCGACGACCGGCAGCAGCCAGACGGGAGAGGCCTCCGGCGGGCCGGCCCGGTGGTGTACGGCCATGAGGTACGGCACCGCGACGGCGGCCGCGACCCCGACGGCCGTACCCGCGGCGAACAGCCCGGCGTCCAGCGCGAGGGCCGTCCGGGCGCCGAGCCAGCCCCCTCCGGCGGCGGGGGCGCCCCCGCCCACGGCCAGCAGGGCCATGGCGAGGCAGCCGTAGAACGGGGCCGCGGCCGGGTCGCGCAGCTGGGCGCGCGCCTGGTCGCGATGGTGCCTCCAGTGCAGGGCCCGGGCGGTCAGCAGGACCGCGAGCAGGACCAGCGACAGCGCCCAGACGGTGGCACAGGCGGTGCGCAGCCCCGGCACGCGCACCGGGAGCGTGGCGCCCGCGGTGGCGACGGCGGCGGTGCCCATGACGGCGGCGTACCAGTGGGGTCCGAGGTGGCGGACGGCGGGGAAGCGGGGCCGGGGTGCGGCACGGACGGGCAGGGGCTGGGCGGCGGTGACCATGGAGCCAGGCTGTCCCGGGGCAGGGCACGTCACCAGGGGGCCCCGTTCTATCAGGGCATAAGCTGGATTTATGACAGGCGCGGAGGGGAACGGACGGCAGCGGCCGCCCGGGGTGCCGCTGGCGCACCGGGTGCCGGATCTCGGGGCGCTGGAACTGCTGCTGGCGGTGGCGCGCCTGGGCAGCCTCGGCGGGGCGGCGCGGGAGCTGGGCATCACCCAGCCGGCCGCCAGCAGCCGGATCCGCTCCATGGAGCGGCAGTTGGGGGTGGCCCTGGTGGACCGTTCGCCGCGCGGGTCGCGGCTGACGGACGCCGGGGCGCTGGTGACGGACTGGGCCCGGCGGGTCGTGGAGGCGGCCGAGGCCTTCGACGCGGGGGCGCAGGCGCTGCGCGACCGGCGGGACTCCCGGCTGCGGGTGGCGGCCAGCATGACGATCGCCGAGTACCTGCTGCCGGGCTGGCTCATCGCGCTGCGCGGGCGGCGGCCGGACACCGCCGTGTCGCTGCTGGCCGGGAACTCGGCCGCGGTCGCGGAGCGGCTGCTCGCCGACGAGGCCGACCTCGGCTTCGTGGAGGGGCTGTCGGTGCCGTCCGGCCTGGACTCCGCGGTGATCGCCCGGGACCGCCTGGTCGTGGTGACGGCCCCCGGCCACCCCTGGGCGCGCCGCCGAAGGCCGCTGGCGGCCGGGGAACTGGCGGCGACCCCGCTGATCCTGCGCGAGGAGGGCTCCGGGACCCGGCAGGTCCTGGACGCGGCGCTCGGCGGCCTGGCCAGGCCGCTCATCGAACTGTCCTCGACCACGGCGGTCAAGGCGTCCGCGGTCAGCGGGGCCGGGCCGGCGGTGCTGAGCGAACTGGCGGTCGGTGAGGAGCTGGCCCTGCGCCGGCTGGTGAGCATCCCGGTCGACGGCATCGCCCTCGCCCGTGACCTGCGAGCCGTCTGGCCCACGGGCCACCGCCCCTCCGGCCCCGCCCGCGACCTCCTGTCCCTGACCCGCTCCCGGGCCCGGCCGGGCAATTCGGCCGGCTGAGGGGGGCGGGGCCGGGGCGCCGGAAATGCGCTGGCGTGCCGGGCGGCCCGGGCGCCACCATGGCGCATGACCAGCACCGCTCCGCCCGCCGCGGGCGTCCGTACCCCCTGGGAACGGCTGCCGGAGACCGTCCGGGACGCCGTGGCCGGGGTCCTCGGCGCGCCCGTGGTGCACGCCGTCACCCAGCCCGGCGGCTTCTCGCCCGGCGCGGCCGCGCGGGTCCGGACCGCCTGCGGCCGCCGCGCCTTCGTGAAGGCCGTCGGCGCGGACGCCAACCCGCTCAGCCCCCGCCTGCACCGTGCCGAGGCCCGCAACGCCGCCGCCCTCCCCGACGCCGTACCCGCACCCCGCCTGCTCGGCGCGTACGACGACGGCGGCTGGGTCGCCCTGGTCTTCGAGGACGTCTCCGGACGCCAGCCGCACCTGCCGTGGCGGCCCGACGAGCTGCGACGGGTCCTCGACGCCGTCGAGCGGCTGAACCGCGGCCTCACCCCGTCGCCGGTCGCCGCCCCGACCGCCGCCGAGGCGTTCGCCCAGGACTTCGCCGGCTGGCGGCAGCTGCTGGACGGCGCGGAGGGGCACCTCGACGGACGCCTCGACCCCTGGGCCGTCGCCCACCTCGCGGAGCTCACCGACCTCGCCGCCCCATGGCCCGAGGCCGTGTGCGGGGACACGCTCGCCCACGCCGACCTGCGGGCCGACAACATGCTGCTCACCGGAGCGGGGGAGGACGACGTCGAGGTCGTCTTCGTCGACTGGCCGCATGCCGTGCGCGCCGCCCCGTGGTTCGACCTGCTGCTCATGCTGCCGTGCGTACGGGCCCAGGGCGGCCCCGACCCGGAGGAGGTCTTCACCACCCACGCGCTGGGCCGCGCCGCCGACCCCGAGGCGGTCACGGCCGCGCTCGCCGCCCTCACCGGCTTCTTCCTCAGCCACTGCCTGCGCCCCGACCCGCCGGGCATCCCCGCCCTGCGCGCCTTCCAGCGGGCCCAGGGCGAGGCGGCCCTGGCGTGGCTCAGGGCGCGGGTGGGGTGAGCTTAAGGGGCTCGGTCCGGCCCGGCCCGGTTCAGGGCTCCGCGTGCTGGGGGGAGCGTGCGGTCGCCGCGTGGACCAGGCTGCGCATCAGCCGTGGGTCGTCGTCCATCTCCGGGTGCCACTGCACGCCCAGGACCCAGTGGGCGGTGGGCAGTTCGACGGCCTCGATCGTGCCGTCCGCCGCGTACGCCGACGCGACGAGGCCCGCGCCGAGGCGGTCCACCGCCTGGTGGTGATAGGTCGGGACGGTCGTCTCCTCCGGCACCGCCTCGGCGTACAGCGTCCCCGGGACCGGCTCGACCGGGTGGCCGCCGAAGACGCCGACCGCCTCCGCGTGCCCGTCCAGGTGCTGGATCAGGGTGCCGCCGAGGGCCACGTTCAGCAGCTGCATGCCGCGGCAGATGCCCAGCAGGGGGACGCCCGCCGCCAGGGCGGCGCCGATCAGGGCGAGTTCCCAGGTGTCCCGGGTCCGGGCCGGCGGACCCGTCCGGGGGTCGGGCAGCGCGCCGTAGCGGGACGGCTCGACGTCCGGGCCGCCCGCGATCACCAGCCCGTCGAGCCGGGCCACGACGGCCGCCGCCCGTTCCGGCGCGTCCGGCGGCAGCATCACGGCGAGCCCGCCCGACCGCTGCACCAGCCGCGGATAGCCGGCCGGCAGCAGCGCCGCCTCCAGCTCCCACACCCCCCAGCGCGCCCCGGTCTCCAGGTACGTACTGATCCCGATCAGCGGTCGTCCGGTCACGCGGCCCTCCCTGACCAAAGGTGTACTGGGCTACCTTTACGGCTCCGGCCCGCCGCGGCAAGCCCCCACGGCGGCGCCTCACGCCAGGAAGCCCCGCAGCAGTGCCGCCGTGCCCGCGCAGTGCTCCCGCATCATCTCCCGTGCCCCGTCCGCGTCCCCGTCCAGCACCGCCTCCACCAGAGCGGTGTGCTGCCGCTGCGAGTGCTCCAGATTGCGCACGAGCAGCGGGATGCAGTCGAGCAGGTCGTTCACCGTCGCCCGGACCGCCGCGTACTGCGCGGCCAGCGTCGGCGAGCCGCACAGCTCGGCCAGGGTGAGATGCAGCAGCGTGTCCCGGCGTCGGTACTCGGCCGGCGGCGCGTCGTGCGTGTTCTCCAGCGCCCCGCGCAGCCGCGCCGCCTGCGCGCCGGTGAGCCCGTGCGCCGCGCACAGGCCCGCCGCGCCCACCTCCAGCACCTCGCGGAAGCGGAGCACGTCCTCGATGTCGGCCTCGGCGATCCGCCGCCGCAGCTCGTCCTCGCCGCCCGCCGCCGGGCGGGGCAGGACGAACGTGCCGCCGTACCGCCCGCGCCGCGACTCCACCAGACCCTGGTCGGCGAGGACCTTCAGCACCTCGCGCAGCGTCACCCGGCTGATCCCCAGCCGCTCCGCCAGCTCCCGTTCGGCGGGCAGCCGCTCCCCGGCCGGCACCAGGCCGAGCCGGACGACCTGCAGGATCTGCTCCAGCGCCTCCTCGAACCCGTTGCCCGCGCGCACCGGCCGCAGCACCGGCGCGAGGCGATCGGCCGGCCCTTCCGGAGCCGTGTCCCGCGACATCCCGCCGCATCCCCTTCCCAAGCAATGGTTCTCCGCAATACCTTATGGCTCCCGGCCGGCCGACGTAGCCCGAGGAGGCTCACCCGTGGCAGACCGCACACCCCCGCTCGCCGCCGAGGAACTGCACGCCCTCGTCGCGAGCGGCGAGATCGACACTGTCGTCCTGGCCTTCCCCGACATGCAAGGGCGTCTCCAGGGCAAGCGGTTCGCCGCCCGCTTCTTCCTCGACGAGGTGCTCCACCACGGCACCGAGGGCTGCAACTACCTGCTCGCCGTCGACACCGAGATGAACACCGTCGACGGCTACGCCATGTCGTCCTGGGACCGCGGCTACGGCGACTTCGCCATGCACCCCGACATGTCCACGCTCCGCCGCGTCCCCTGGAACCCGGGCACCGCCCTGGTGATCGCCGACCTCGCCTGGCACGACGGCTCCCCGGTGCTCGCCGCGCCCCGCCAGATCCTCCGCCGCCAGCTCGAACGCCTCGCCGAGCTCGGGTACACCGCGCAGGTCGGCACGGAGCTGGAGTTCATCGTCTTCAAGGACACCTACGAGGCCGCCTGGGAGGCGGGCTACCGGGGGCTGACCCCGGCCAACCAGTACAACGTCGACTACTCGATCCTCGGCACCGGCCGCGTCGAGCCCCTGCTGCGACGCATCCGCAACGAGATGGCGGGCGCCGGCCTCACCGTCGAGTCGGCCAAGGGCGAGTGCAACCCCGGCCAGCACGAGATCGCCTTCCGCTACGACGAGGCCCTCGCCACCTGCGACCAGCACGCGATCTACAAGACCGGAGCCAAGGAGATCGCCGCCCAGGAGGGCGTCTCCCTCACCTTCATGGCCAAGTACAACGAGCGCGAGGGCAACTCCTGCCACATCCACCTCTCGCTCGCCGACGCCGACGGCACCAACGCCATGGCGGGCGCGCCGGGCGATGCGGGCGGGATGTCGGAGGTGATGCGGCACTTCCTGGCCGGACAGCTCGCCGCGCTCCGCGAGTTCTCGCTCCTCTACGCGCCCAACATCAACTCCTACAAGCGGTTCCAGGACGGCTCGTTCGCCCCGACCGCCGTCGCCTGGGGCCACGACAACCGCACCTGCGCCCTCCGGGTCGTCGGCCACGGCCGCTCCCTGCGCTTCGAGAACCGGCTGCCCGGCGGCGACGTCAACCCGCACCTGGCGGTGGCCGGTCTGGTGGCCGCCGGACTGTACGGCGTCGAGCGGAAGCTGGAGCTGCCCGAGCCCTGCCCCGGCAACGCCTACACCGCGGAGTTCGCGCACGTGCCCACCACGCTGCGCGAGGCCGCCGACCTCTGGGCCGGCAGCGAGATCGCCAGAGCCGCCTTCGGCGACGAGGTCGTCGCGCACTACCACAACATGGCGCGCGTCGAGCTGGACGCCTTCGACGCCGCGGTCACCGACTGGGAGCTGCGCCGCTCCTTCGAACGCATGTGAGAGGTCCCTCCGTGTCCGACCAGCACGAGCTCCGCGTCCTGAACCCGGCCACCGAGGAGGTCGTGGCCACCGTCCCGGCCGCGACCGCGGCCGACGTGGACGCGGCCGTCGCACGGGCCGCCGCGGCACAGGCCGGATGGGCCGCCCTCCCGCCCGGCGACCGCGCCCGGCTGCTGCGCCGCTTCGCCACGGCCGTCGACGAACACGTCGAGGAACTGGCCCGGCTGGAGGTGCGCGAGGCCGGCCACACCCTCGGCAACGCCCGCTGGGAGGCGGGCAACGTCCGCGACCTGCTCGACTACGCGGCCGGGGGAGTGGAGCGCCTGACAGGCCGTCAGATTCCGGTCGCCGGCGGCCTGGACGTCACGATCCTCGAACCGCTCGGCGTCGTCGGGGTGATCGCCCCCTGGAACTTCCCGATGCCGATCGCGGCCTGGGGGACCGCTCCCGCGCTCGCCGCCGGCAACGCGGTGATCCTCAAGCCCGCCGAGACCACCCCGCTCACCGCCCTGCGCCTGGCCGAACTCGCCCTGGAGGCGGGCCTGCCCGAGCACCTCTTCCAGGTGCTGCCCGGCCACGGCCCCGTCGCCGGCGACGCCCTCGTCGGGCACCCGGGCGTCGCCAAGATCGTCTTCACCGGATCGACCACCGTGGGCAGGCAGGTGCTGGCGAAGGGGTCCGCGCTCCTCAAGCGCGTCACCCTCGAGCTCGGCGGCAAGAGCCCCAACATCGTCTTCGCCGACGCCGACCTCGAAGCCGCCGCGGCCGCCGCCCCCATGTCCTTCCTCGACAACTCCGGCCAGGACTGCTGCGCCCGCACCCGCATCCTCGTCCAGCGCGGCGCCTACGACCGCTTCCTCGGCCTCCTCGCCCCCGCCGTCGAGTCCGTCGTCGTCGGCGACCCGGCCGACGAGAGCACCCGGATGGGCCCGCTCATCTCCCGAGCGCACCTGGAACGCGTCCGCGCCTACGTCGACGCCGACGCGCCCGGCATCCGGGGCAAGGCCCCCGAGGGGCCCGGATTCTGGTTCCCGCCCACCGTCCTCACCGACGTCGACCCCCGCGCGCGCGTGGCCGTCGAGGAGGTCTTCGGACCCGTCGCCGTCGTCCTCCCCTTCGAGGACGAGGCCGACGCGATCCGCCTCGCCAACGACACGCCGTACGGGCTGTCCGGCTCCATCTGGACCCGGGACGTCGGCCGCGCGCTGCGTGTCTCCCGGGCCGTCCGGGCCGGCAACCTGTCCGTCAACTCCCACTCCAGCGTCCGCTACTGGACCCCGTTCGGCGGGTTCAAGCAGTCCGGCGTCGGCCGCGAACTCGGCCCCGACGCCCTGACCGCCTTCACCGAGACCAAGAACGTCTTCATCAGCACGGAGGGCCCCGCACAGTGAGCTCACAGACCCCTGAGACCGTCTGCCGCCGTCTGGTCGGCCGTACCGCCGTCGTCACCGGAGCCGGCAGCGGCATCGGTCTCGCCACCGCGCGCCGGCTCGCCGCCGAGGGCGCGCACGTCGTCTGCGGCGACGTCGACGAGCCCCGCGGCAAGGCGGTCGCGGAGGAGATCGGCGGACTCTTCGTGAAGGTGGACGTCACCGACCCCGACCAGGTCGAGGCGCTGTTCCGGACGGCGTTCGACACCTACGGCAGCGTCGACGTCGCCTTCAACAACGCGGGTATCTCCCCGCCCGACGACGACTCCATCCTGGACACCGGCCTGGAGGCCTGGAAGCGGGTCCAGGAGGTCAACCTCACCTCTGTCTACCTGTGCTGCAAGGCCGCCATCCCCTACATGCGGCGCCAGGGCAGGGGCTCCATCATCAACACCGCCTCGTTCGTGGCCCGCATGGGCGCGGCCACCTCCCAGATCTCGTACACCGCGTCCAAGGGCGGTGTGCTGGCCATGTCGCGCGAGCTGGGCGTGCAGTTCGCCCGCGAGGGCATCCGGGTCAACGCCCTGTGCCCCGGTCCGGTCAACACCCCGCTCCTGCGGGAGCTGTTCGCCACGGACCCCGAGCGGGCCGCCCGCCGCCTGGTGCACATCCCGGTCGGCCGCTTCGCGGAGGCCGAGGAGATCGCCGCCGCCGTGGCCTTCCTCGCCAGCGACGACTCCTCCTTCGTCAACGCCACCGACTTCCTGGTCGACGGGGGGATCTCCGGGGCGTACGTCACGCCCCTGTAGGCGTCGCGGCGCCGATACGAACCGTCCGGCCCACGGCGCCGGACGGTCCGTCCTACAGTGCCGGGATGAGCATGACGCCCCCGCCCGGCTGGTACGGCGATCCGACGGCCCCGCATCTGGAGCGCTGGTGGGACGGCACGTCCTGGACCGAGCACCGCCGCGCACCGGAGGAACGCCAGGGACCGCGGGCGCCGCAAGCCCCTCCCGTACCGCGGACCTTCGGGCAGCCGGCGGCGCCGGAGGTGCCGCCCGCCGCCGGGCCACCCGCACCGCCGGCACGGCGTCCGCGCGCCAAGGCGGTCGCCCTGGCCGGCGCCGGGGCCGTCCTGGCCGCCGCGATCGTCACGGGAGCGCTGCTGCTCGGGCACGGCGACGAGGGCGGCACCGAGGCGAAGAACGCCCCCACCACCCCGTCCGCCGTGCCCACCAGCGCCCCGCACACCGCGTCCCGGCCGGCCTCCGCCGGCGCTTCCGCCACCGACGACCCCTCCGTCGTGGTCGACCAGCTCAACGGCATCACCCTGCCCCTCCCGGACGGCTGGGAGAAACCGCAGGACGTCGCCGACGAGGACGTCGTCATGACCACCCACGGCACCTACGACTGCCCGGCCGGCGTCGGCCTGTGCCGGCACGGCCTGGTCCTCACCCGCACGGCGACCGCTGCCGACGGGACGTCACCCGAGACGCTGGCCCGGCACGACATCGAGGACGCGGCCGACGCGGCCTTCGACCGCGACGCGATCGGCGAGCGCCCCTTCGGCGGGATCACCTCGCACCAGGTCGTCCGGTCCGGGCAGATCGCCGTCGCGGGCCGCGCCGGGTACTTCGTGCGCTGGCGCGTCCGGACGGCGAAGGGGCCCGGCGGCTACGTCGAGTCGCTCGCCTTCCCGTCCAGTGTCGGCACCGAGGCGCCGGTCGTCGTGCGCTTCGTCTTCGACGCGGGCCCGGACGGACCGCCGCCGGCCGACATGGACAGGATCACGCGCGGCATCCGGCCCGTCGGCGACGCGGCCACGGGCGGCGGCGTCGGCAGCAGCATCGGCCCGTCGAGCTGACAGGTGCCGGGCCCTTACAGGAACGTCCGGCCCTCGCCCCGGTACGTCGGCACGGCCGCCGTCACCCGGTCGCCCTCGACGAGGTGCAGCTCGGCGAACCGCTCGCACAACTCGCCGGCCTTGGCGTGCCGGAACCACACCTTGTCGCCGATCAGCAGGTCGTCGGCGGGCGAGCCGAGCAGCGGCGTCTGCACCTCGCCCGGCCCTTCCTGCGGGTCGTAGCGCAGCCCCTCCGGGAGGTACGGCACCGGCAGCCGGTCCGCGCCGGGCGCGCCCGAGGCCGGGTAGCCGCCGCCGAGGACCGTCACCACCCCGACCCCGGGGCGCCGGACGACGGGCAGGGCGAACAGAGCCGCCGGACGCCCGCGGAAGGACGTGTAGTTGTCGAAGAGACGCGGGACGTACAGCCCGGAGCCGGCCGCGATCTCCGTGACGGCGTCCTCGGCGGCGGTGTGCTGGACGCTGCCCGTGCCGCCGCCGTTGACGAACTCCAGGTCCGGCACCAGGGCCCGTACCGCCCGCACCGCCGCGGCCCGCCGCTCGGCCAGTTCCCGGCGGGCGGCCGCCTGCATCAGCCGGACGGCACGCGAGCGCAGCGGGCGCCCGGCGAGCGCGTCGCCCACGCCCGCGATGTGCCCCTCGTACGCCATGATCCCCACGAGCCGGAACCCGGGCCGCCGGGTCACCGTGCGGGCCATGTCGGCCATCTGCGCGGGCGAGTGCAGCGGGGAGCGGCGCGCCCCGACGCGCACCCGCCCGCCGAACAGTTTCAGCGAGGTGTCCAACTCCAGGCACACGCGCACCACTTCGCGCCCGCCGTCGCGCGCGGCGTCGATGAGGTCGAGCTGCGCCGGGTCGTCGATCATCACGGTGACGGCGGCGGCGAGTTTCGGGTCGCCGGCGAGTTCGGCGAAGCCGGCGCGGTCGGCCGACGGATAGGCCAGGAGCACGTCGTCGAACCCGGAGCGGGCCAGCCACAGGGACTCGGCGAGGGTGAACGACATCAGGCCCGCGAACCCGTCCCGGTCCAGGACGCGCTCCAGCAGGGCCCGGCAGCGCACGGACTTGCTCGCGACCCGCACGGGCTTGCCGCCGGCCCGGCGGAGGAGGTCGTCCGCGTTCGCGTCGAAGGCGTCCAGATCCACGATCGCGACCGGGGCGTCGAGACGGGCGGTGGCCCGGTCGAAACGGGCCCGGTCGGCGGCGCGCGCAGTCATGAGCGAAGCCTGCCAGACGGGATTACCGCAGGGTAGGGGGACGTTCCGGGCAGATGCCCCGGGGCCGCCGACTGGTTCCCGTACGGGTGCGGGCAACCCGTAGAGTGACGCGCACGTACGGCACGACGATTCCGGCCGGGATCTGAGCCGGGATGGCGATTCGTTCGTACGGGTATGCGTGCCTGGTGGACGAGACCGTCCGTGCCGGGCGGGGCGACTGGCAGGGCCCGCGTACGAGGAACGGCCCGGGCACGAGGAAACGGGGGGTGCATGAGCACGGAAGCGCGCCACGCCCCCATTCCTCCGCGGCCCGCGACCCCGCCCCGCCCGGCCTCGGCCGACCCCCGCCCCGACGACTCCACGACTGCGCCGGGTGGCGCCGCGGCCGGGGAGTCCGGCCCGGGAGAGCGGGGGACAGGAGGCGGTTCCGGCACGTCCGTACGCTCCGGCGCCGAGGGCGGTGCCGGGGTCGTCGGCGTGGCGCGGGGCGCCGGGGGTGGGGTGGCTCGGGGAGCCGAGGCCGGTTCCGGGGGCGCCGTGTGGGGTGTGGTCGCCGGTGAGCCCGGCGAGGTGACGCGTGGGGCCGCCGTGAGTTCCGCCGCCGCGGGGGCCGCCGCCGCGAGTTCGCGCGAGCGGGTCCGCAGCGCGTCCGGGCACGCCGACCCGGCGGCACGTGCCGTTCCCGACTCCGGTCGCGCCGCGGCCTCCCCGGACCGGGGCCGTGTTCCCCGGCACCTCCCTGAAGCCGGCGACACCGGATCGGGATCCGGATCCGGCAGTGGCACCGGCACTGGCACCAACTCCCGGACCGGCACCGGCACCGGCCGTCCCTCGGTCACCCCGGGCTCGGACCGGACGCCCGCCGCCCCGGAGTCCCGCCCCCGCTTCCCGGGCTTCCGGCCCCCGCCCCCGCGAGTCGGCGACGCCGAGCGGCAGCCCTCGCGCGCCGCCGGCTCGTCCGGTTCTCCCGCGCCCGGCGATGACGCCCTCCGCCCGGCCCCGCGCACCGGTGCGTCCAGTACGCCCGTCACGCCCAGTACGCCCGTCACGCCCAGTGCGCCAGTCACGCTCAGTGCGCCCGCGCGCCCCGCGGAAGCCTTCGTGCCGCCCCCGCCGCCGGCCTCCGCCCGCTTCCCCGACGCCCCGCCCACCGCCGGGCGCGGGGGGTCCGCCGCAGGTCAGGGCTTGGGCGAGGCCGCGCCGGAGACGACCGCACGCCTGCGCCCCCTCCCCGCCCACCGGCCGCCGACGACACCCGGCGCACCGCCCCGCGCGGCGACCGCACCCCCTGGCGCCGGCGCACCGCACGCCACCGCGGCGCCGCCTGGCGCCCCCCGGCCGCCCGCCGCTGCCGCCGTCCCTCCGCCCCCCGCCGCCCCGCCGCGCCCCCCTGCGGCACCGGACGCCGCCGTGGCCCCCGACCCGGCGCTGTCGTGGAGCGCCGGCATGGCGCCCGGGGCGTACCTCGGCGCGAGCAGGCCCGTGGTGGCCTTCGGGGAGCCCGAGGGCTATGACGAGCGCGGGCGCGGACGGGCGCTGGGTGTCGTCCGGGTGCGCCCGCGGACCGCCCTGGCCGCCGCGTGCGTCGTCCTCGGCATCGGACTCATCGGCGGTGCCGTGACCGGGAGTTGGCTCACCGGCGACTCCGCCGAGGGCGGCGCGGCCGGGACCTTCGCCGGGGCCGGGGAGATGTGGCACAACGTCCCCGTCGACCAGCTGTTCCCGCCCACCGTGGAGGGCCGCGGCGCCGGACCCGGCGGCGCCGACCGCACCTGGACCCGGGTCGCCGTGGCCCCGGACGGCGGCTGCGCCGACGCCTTCGACCCGCTGCTGCGCAAGACACTCGCCCCGGTCGGCTGCGCCCGCCTGCTGCGCGCCACCTACACGGACGCCACGCAGACCTACGTCACCACCGTCGGCATGCTCTTCACCAAGGCGGACGCCGCCACCATGACCGCGCTCGACGCCCGGTTCAAGAAGGCGGGACTCGACCGGCGCACCGACCTCGTGCCCCGCCCGTACTCGGCGAAGGGCACGGTCGCCGCGGCCTTCGGCGACAAGCAGCGGGCCTCGTGGACGCTGTCGGTGCTCACCGACGCCCCGGTCGTCGTCTACGCCGTCTCCGGCTGGGCCGACGGCCGCACCGTCGACGCCCCGCAGCCCGCCGCGGACGCAATGCAGCCCGGTGCCACCACGGCCGCGGCCCAGGCGGGTCTCGGGAACGAGGCACAGGGCCTCGCCGACCGCGTCGAGCGCGGCTTCCGCGAGACCGTCGGCTCGGCCACGGAGCAGCCGTCGTGAGGGCCAGGGCGCAAGGCGCCGCGAAGCCCGCTGCGCGAGCGACTGCGAAGTCCGCCGCGAAAGCCGCCGCCGAAGGCATCGCGGGAGCCGCTGCCGCCGCGGACGGCACCACCGAGGCCGCCGCGCACGCCCCAGCGCGAGCCGCCGCGCACGCCCGTGCGACAGCCGCCGTGACCACCGCTGTGAGAGCCACCGTGACACCCACCGAGGCGGCCCCCACGTCCGCCGACGCGCCCCCCGCACCCGGCGAGGCGGCTCCCGCGCCCGCCGACGCGCCCCCTGCGTCCGGTGGGGCGGCTCCCGTGCCCGGTGGGGCGGCTCCTGCGTCCGGTGGGGCGGCTCCCGCGCCCGGTGGGGCGGCTCCGGCATCCGGTAGGGAGGCTCCGGCATCCGGTGGGGCGGCTCCGGCGCCCAGTGAGGCGGCCCCGGCATCCGGCGAGGCACCCCCCGCGCGGACCGCCCCGCGCCCCGTCGTGACCCGTGACCGTGACCTGCGGGGGCCCCGACGGGTCCGCCGGGCCCGCCAGGTCGGCCGGTTTGGGCGGTCCGGGCGGTCCGGGCGGGTCGGCGCGGTCCGCGGCACCGGTGCCCTGAGCGTGCTCCTCGCCACCGCGCTCGCCCTCGTCCCGTCCACCGCCGCCCACGCCGACGGGATCCGGGCCCAGCAGTGGGCCCTGGACGCCATGCACACCCAGGAGGCCTGGCGCACCACCAAGGGCAAGGGCATCACCGTCGCCGTCCTGGACACCGGCGTGGAGGCCGACCACCCCGACCTGGCCGGCAACGTCCTGCCCGCCAAGGACCTGATCGACTTCGGCGCCGAACGCGGCGACCGGGCCTGGGCCCGCCACGGCACCGCCATGGCCGGCATCATCGCCGGTCACGGCCACGGCCCCGGCCACGCCGACGGCGTCATGGGCGTCGCCCCGCAGGCGCGGATCCTGCCCGTCCGGGTGATCCTCGAGGACGGCGACTCCGCCCGAGCCCGCGCCCGCGCCAGCCGGGGCAGCGCCCTCGCCGACGGCATCCGCTGGGCCGCCGACCACGGCGCCGACGTCATCAACCTCTCCCTCGGCGACGACTCCGCCTCCGCCCACCCCGAGCCCGGCGAGGACGAGGCCGTCCAGTACGCGCTGAAGAAGGGCGCCGTCGTCGTCGCCTCGGCGGGCAACGGCGGCGAGAAGGGCGATCACATCTCCTACCCGGCCGCCTATCCGGGCGTGATCGCCGCGGCCGCCGTCGACCGCTACGGCACCCGCGCGTCCTTCTCCACCCGCCGCTGGTACGCCGCTGTCAGCGCGCCCGGCGTCGACATCGTGATCGCCGATCCGGACCACCGGTACTACGAGGGCTGGGGCACGAGCGCGGCCTCGGCCTTCGTCTCCGGCGCGGTCGCCCTGGTCAAGGCCGCCCACCCTGGTCTGACGCCCGCCCAGATCAAGCGGCTCCTGGAGGACACGGCACGGGACGCCCCGGTCGACGGCCGCGACGACTCCCGTGGCTTCGGCTTCGTCGACCCCGCCGCCGCCATCCGCGCCGCGGGCCGCCTCCAGCCGGGGGACCTGCACGCGGCCGCCTACGGCGACAAGTACTTCGGCCCCGGCCCGGACACCGCCTCGGCGGCCGGCGACGCGGCCGACTGGGCCGGCCCTCTCGCGGGCGGCATCGGCGGAGTGCTGCTGGTCGCCGCGGTCGTCCTGTGGCGGGGCCGCCGCGAGGAACACGACGGCTTCTGACAGCCGAACGGCCCGGCCCGGCCGCGGATCCGGCGTGCCCCCACACCCCGCGTGCCGCACCCCGCGCCCCGCACACCAAAGCGCCGGGGCGCCGGCCTCACACGCCCCCGGCGAATACCGACACCGCCGCCCGGGCCGCCGACTCGACCAGGACGACGCCCTGCTCCTTCGTGGTGTTGCCGTGCGACAGCGCGGCCACCAGGCGGGTGCCCCCGGCGGCCGTCACCCGCCCGACGCTGTGGACGACCCACAGCCCGGTCGCGCTCCGCGGCAGCCAGCCGTTCTTCAGCGCCCACGCGGAGCCGTCGGCGGCGGCGGACACCCCCCAGTCCTGGCCCTCGGCGATCCGCCCCATCAGGCCCTGGAGGTACGTCCGCGAGGCCGCGCTCAGCTCCGAGTCGTCCCCGAACACGTGCCGGAGCAGGGTCAGCTGGTCGGTGGCGGTGGTCCGGGTCAGTCCCCACAGCCCGCCGTCACCCCCCGTGGTGCCGGTGAGCCCGAGGCGCGCGTGGGCCGCGTCGAGCCCGGCGGCCCCGCCGATGCTCCGCCACAGCGCCGACGCGGAGTCGTTGTCGCTGTGCCCGATCATCGCGGCGGCGTACGCCCTCTCCCGCGCCGTCAGCCCGCGGCCCGCGTCCTGCGCCTGGAGCAGCAGGGCCGCCAGGATGCCGACCTTGACGACGCTCGCCGTGACGAAGGTCCCCTCGCCGTACCCGGCGCTCTGCCCGGAGTCCGCGTCCAGGACCGCCACGGACACGGCCGCGCCCTCCGCCACGGCCACCTGCCCCATCGCCGCGGCCAGCCGCGCCTCCGGGTCCCCCGGGGAACCCGCGGGATCCGTCACCGCACGCACCGCGCACCTCCCCGCTCACCGCCGCCGACGCCGGGCACGACGGCGCCGCCGACCGCGACACGGCGCCCGCACCCCTCGGTCCCCAGCTTCCCAGGGCCCGCACCAGGCGCGCGGCACCCCCCGGATAGGGTCGGGGCCGTGGCGAACAAGAACATTCCCGACCCCGGCTTCTCCGACGACGACGGCTCCGCCGACCCCCGGCTGAGCGCGGCGCTCGCCGCCTGGGCCGAGGACCGCACCGCCGTGGGCCCCGTTCTGGAGGCGCTCAAGGACGCCCGGCTGCTCGTCCCCGTCGTGGCCGTGCTCGGCGAGGTGGAGGAGGACGAGAACGGGCTGCGCCGCGAGAAGACCAGCGACATGGCCGTCCCCACGATGAAGGCCGGTCACCGCACGGCGCTGCCCGCCTTCACCTCCACCGAATCCCTGGCCCGCTGGGACCAGGGGGCCCGCCCCGTCGCCGTACCTCTGCACCAGGCGCTGGAGGCCGCCGCGCACGAAAGGGCGGACACGGTCGTCCTGGACATGGCCGGACCGGTCCCCTTCGAGCTGACCGGGTCCGCGCTGCTCGCGCTCGCCGAGGGCCGGACGACGGCGGATCCGCTCGCCGACCCGGCCGTCGTGGCGGCGGTGCGGGACGCCGTGGCCGCCGAGCCGGGGGTGCTCCGCGCGCACCTCGGGCCGGGGGAGGCCGACGGCACCCTCGCCCTCGTCCTCGACCCCTCCGCGGCCCCCGCCGAGACCGCCCGGGCCGTCGCGGAGAACCTCGCCGCCAGCGAGACGCTGCGGGCCCGCCTGGTGCGCGGCCTCGACCTGGCGCTGCTGCCGGCCGGGGCGACGCCGCCGGGCGAGCCCTTGTACGTGAAGGAGTAGGACGGACGGCCTCAGCCGGCCCCGGCCCGCTTCAGCCCGTCCCGCCGGTCCGCCCCGCGGTCCATGCCGCCGGTCCGCCCCGCGGTCCATGCCGCCGGTCCGTCCCGCCGGTCCGCCCCGCGGTCCATGCCGCCGGTCCGTCCCGCCGGTCCGCCCCGCGGTCCATGCCGCCGCTCCGCCCCACCGCTGTGTCCCGGCCGGGCAGGCCCGCCTCAGCCGTAGACCGGCCCGGTGTACTTCTCGCCCGGGCCCTGGCCCGGCTCGTCCGGGACGACCGACGCCTCGCGGAACGCCAGCTGCAGCGACTTCAGGCCGTCGCGCAGCGGCGCCGCGTGGAAGGAGCTGATCTCGGTCGCGCTCGCGTCCAGCAGACCCGCGAGGGCGGTCACCAGCTTGCGGGCCTCGTCCAGGTCCTTGTACTTGTCGCCCTCCTCGGTCAGACCGAGCTTCACGGCGGCGGCGCTCATCAGGTTGACGGCGACCGTCACGATCACCTCGACCGCGGGGACCTCGGCGATGTCGCGGGCCATGGCGTCGAAGTCGGTGTTCTCAGGAGGGGTCTCACTCATGGCGCACACGATAGGCGGTCGCGGGCGCGGCTCCTCAATTAGCCCTTGTCAAGCGATACTGCTAACCTTGTTCATGACCGGCCGGACACCGATGTGTGCTCGGCCCACAAGTGGAGGCTCCGATCTCCCACCCGACCGCCCTCCGGGACGGCGGGTCACCCGGTCAGACGGCCACCATCGTTCCGTACGGACGATGGAGCCGTCCGAATCGCGCCCCGCGGCCATCGCGGCGGTGCTCCGGTAGCAATGGGAGCCCCGCCTGTGATCGTCCGGGGCATTTTTACTGCTTCGGCGCGGTTAGGTCTATCGAACACAGATGTACGCGGCAGTCCGCCAGGCCGTCGCGTGGTGCTACCGAGGAGGATCCATCAGCGCCGAGCCCCGCATCAACGACCGGATTCGCGTTCCCGAGGTGCGACTTGTCGGTCCCAGTGGCGAGCAGGTCGGCATCGTGCCGCTTGCCAAGGCCCTGGAGCTTGCGCAGGAGTACGACCTGGACCTGGTCGAGGTCGCGGCGAACGCCCGTCCGCCCGTGTGCAAGCTCATGGACTACGGGAAGTTCAAGTACGAGTCGGCCATGAAGGCCCGTGAGGCGCGCAAGAACCAGGCGCACACGGTCATCAAGGAGATGAAGCTCCGGCCGAAGATCGACCCGCACGACTATGACACCAAGAAGGGTCACGTCGTCCGGTTCCTCAAGCAGGGCGACAAGGTCAAGATCACGATCATGTTCCGTGGTCGCGAGCAGTCCCGGCCCGAGCTGGGCTACCGGCTGCTGCAGCGGCTCGCGGAGGACGTCCAGGACCTCGGCTTCGTGGAGTCGAACCCGAAGCAGGACGGCCGAAACATGATCATGGTCCTCGGTCCGCACAAGAAGAAGACCGAGGCGATGGCCGAGGCCCGCCAGGCGCAGGAGGCCCGCAAGGCCGATGCGAAGGCGAACCCCGGTCGTTCGCAGAACGCCGCCGACGCCCAGTCCGAAGAGGCTCCGGCCGAGGCTTCCGCCGAGGCGTGATCCCCGGGACACCCGTCCCAGGACGTAACCGATAACAAGAGCGACGCTCCATCGTGCCCGGTTTCACGACCGGGCACCGGAGCGCCACCGACGAGGAGAGAACGGCGCTATGCCGAAGAACAAGTCGCACAGCGGTGCCAGCAAGCGCTTCAAGGTCACCGGCTCCGGCAAGGTGCTCCGTGAGCGCGCCGGCAAGCGCCACCTGCTCGAGCACAAGTCGTCCCGCGTGACGCGTCGCCTCACCGGCAACGCCGAGATGGCCCCGGGCGACGCCGCGAAGATCAAGAAGCTTCTCGGCAAGTGACGTCACGGCGCCGCCTGAGCGCCGTACGTCTGGACCGGGACCCAATCGTTTCCGGGCCGTGTGACGACACCCACGGCCCCGCTACAAGGAGTTAATCAAGTGGCACGCGTCAAGCGGGCAGTCAACGCCCACAAGAAGCGCCGGGCGATCCTCGAGCAGGCCTCCGGCTACCGCGGTCAGCGTTCGCGCCTGTACCGCAAGGCCAAGGAGCAGGTCACCCACTCGCTGGTCTACAACTACAACGACCGGAAGAAGCGCAAGGGCGACTTCCGTCAGCTGTGGATCCAGCGCATCAACGCCGCTGCCCGCGCCAACGGCATGACCTACAACCGCTTCATCCAGGGTCTTAAGACCGCGAACGTCGAGGTCGACCGCAAGATCCTGGCCGAGCTGGCCGTCAACGACGCCGGTGCGTTCGCCGCGCTGGTCGAGGTCGCCCAGAAGGCGCTGCCGAGCGACGTCAACGCGCCCAA
The DNA here is from genome assembly GCF_044763235.1 of Streptomyces sp. NPDC096152. Classification (NCBI taxonomy): domain Bacteria; kingdom Bacillati; phylum Actinomycetota; class Actinomycetes; order Kitasatosporales; family Streptomycetaceae; genus Streptomyces; species Streptomyces sp. NPDC096152. The sequence goes on from NZ_JBIWFW010000008.1 coordinate 267,518, forward strand.
GGCTGCGTGACGCCCCGCCGGCCACCCGCCGACGTGACGTAGGGACCCGCAGGCCGGACAGGTCTGCGGGTCCCCTTGTGTCCGAAACAGCTGTCCGAAGCAGCCGCGAAGGTGAACCCATGCCCCCCGCCAGCCCCGAGCTGATCTCACCCCGCTCGCCCCGTGTCGGTGCCGCCCGGCGGCTCGCCAAGCGGAACTTCCGGGGCAAGGAGCGGCTGTTCCTCGCGGAGGGCCCGCAGGCCGTGCGGGAGGCGGCCGCGCACCGCGCCGACGGCACCCCGACGCTCGTCGAGCTGTTCACCACCGTGGAGGCCGCCGAGCGGTACGCCGACATCGTCGGCGAGGCCCGCGCCGCCGGCGCCCGGGTGCACCTCGCCGCCGAACAGGTCATCGCCGACATCTCCACCACCGTCACCCCGCAGGGCCTGGTCGGCGTCTGCCGCTTCCTCGACACCCCGTTCGAGGAGATCCTCGGCGCCCGCCCCCGCCTCGTCGCCGTCCTCGCGCACGTCCGCGACCCGGGGAACGCCGGCACCGTCCTGCGCTGCGCCGACGCCGCCGGCGCCGACGCCGTCGTCCTCACCGACGCCTCCGTCGACCTGTACAACCCCAAGGCCGTCCGCGCCTCCGTCGGCTCGCTGTTCCACCTGCCCGTGGCCGTGGGCGTCCCCGTCGAGCAGGCGGTGGCGGGCCTGAAGACCGCCGGGGTCCGCGTCCTCGCCGCCGACGGCGCCGGCCCGCACGACCTCGACGACGAGCTCGACCGGGGCACCATGGGCGGCCCCACCGCCTGGGTCTTCGGCAACGAGGCCTGGGGCCTGCCGGAGGAGACCCGCGCCCTCGCCGACGCCGTGGTCCGCGTCCCGATCCACGGAAAGGCCGAGAGCCTGAACCTCGCCACCGCCGCGGCCGTATGTCTCTACGCGTCGGCGCGTGCACAGCGTGCCTGACGGAGGGTGCCGCTCCGTCACCGAGAGCTAGTAGGGTGACCAGCCCGGGGGCGTCCCCCCAGGCTCTCGCTTCGCTCGGACACGGGGCGGGGGCACTCCCGGCGCAGGCTGAGAGGTGGGGTACGGGGATGAGCGTCGGCACGAGCAGCGCACCGGGCACACGGGACGCGCGCCCCGCGTCCACGACCCGGCACGGTGACCCCGCCGGTCTCGGCATCGACCCCGACGACCTGCCCGACGGCCTGGTGATCGCCGACGAGCGGGGACGCGTCATCTGCTTCAACGCCGCCGCCGCCCGCATCACCGCCGTGCCCGCCGAGGAGGCCCTCGGCCGGCGGCTGGAGAAGGCGCTGCCGTTAGAGGACCTGGAGGGCCGGCGCTGGTGGCAGCTGACCGACCCCTACGGCGGCCTGGCCATCCGGGTCGGACAGCCCGAGCGCAACCTCCTGCTGCACGGCGGCCGGGAGGTCCTGGTCTCGGCGAAGTACGTCCGCACCCACCCCACCGGCCCCGTCCGCCGCGTCGTCGTCTCGCTTCGCGACACCGAGGCCCGCCGCCGCACCGAGCGCAGCCACGCCGAGCTGATCGCCACCGTGGCGCACGAGCTGCGGTCCCCGCTGACCTCCGTCAAGGGCTTCACCGCCACCCTGCTCGCCAAGTGGGAGAGGTTCACCGACGACCAGAAGCGGCTCATGCTGGAGACCGTCGACGCCGACGCCGACCGCGTCACCCGGCTGATCGCCGAGCTGCTCGACATCTCCCGCATCGACTCAGGCCGGCTGGAGGTGCGCCGCCAGCTGATCGACATAGGCGCCGCGGTCGGCCGGCACATCCAGGCGTACGTCGCCGCCGGACAGCCCGCCGACCGCTTCCTGCTGCGCATCGAGCAGCCGCTGCCCACCCTGTGGGCCGACCCCGACAAGATCGACCAGGTGCTCAGCAACCTGATCGAAAATGCCGTGCGGCACGGCGAGGGAACCGTCACCATAGACGTCACGGCCTCGGTGTCCCCGCGCGACGGGGAAGAGGACGAGAACACCGCCACGTCGGTCACGGTGAGCGACGAGGGCCCCGGCATCCCGGAGGAGTCCATGAACCGCGTCTTCACCCGCTTCTGGCGGGGCAGCAAGCGCGGCGGCACCGGCCTCGGGCTCTACATCGTCAAGGGCATCGTCGAGGTGCACGGCGGCACCATCACGGTCGGACGCGCCCCCGGCGGCGGCGCGCAGTTCCGATTTACCCTGCCCGTGGGCACCCCGGCACACCTGCTCTGAGCACCGGCCGAGGCCCCACGGGCGCATCACCTTGACCCGGCCCCGTTAGACTCGGCCTTTGGCACCTTTGCGTCCCAAAAACAGTGACGGCCCGTCTCGCCATCGAAGACGGTCCGTCCACGAGTCGCTGACGGGACCTCCAGCCAGCCAATCGGAAGCACGGGAAGAGATGTCGGCACCGAATAAGTCGTACGACCCTGTCGAGGTCGAGGCGTTGAAACCGGAAGAGATCGAGCGCATGCGGGACGAGGCGCTCGCCGCCTTCGCCGCCGCGGACTCCCTCGACGCGCTCCACGAGGCCAAGGTCGCCCACACCGGCCCCGCCTCCCCGCTGGCTCTCGCCAACCGCGAGATCGGCGCCCTGCCCCCGCACGCCAAGGCCGACGCCGGCAAGCGTGTGGGCCAGGCCCGCGGCGCGGTGAACAAGGGCCTCGCCGCCCGCCAGACCGAGCTGGAGGCGGAGCGCGACGCCCGGGTGCTGGTCGAGGAGGACGTCGACGTCACGCTGCCGTACGACCGAGTCCCCTCCGGCGCCCGGCACCCGCTCACCACGCTCTCCGAGCGCATCGAGGACATCTTCGTGGCCATGGGCTACGAGGTCGCCGAGGGCCCGGAGGTCGAGGCCGAGTGGTTCAACTTCGACGCCCTCAACATCGGCCCGGACCACCCGGCCCGTGGCGAGGCCGACACGTTCTTCGTGCAGACCCCGTCCGGCGGCGGCTCCGCCGCGGGTGACGGCGGCACCGAGTCCGGCGTCGTGCTGCGCACCCACACCTCGCCCGTGCAGATCCGCTCCCTGCTCGACCGCGAGCTGCCGGTCTACGTGATCTGTCCCGGCCGCGTCTACCGCACCGACGAGCTGGACGCCACCCACACGCCCGTCTTCCACCAGGTCGAGCTGCTCGCCGTCGACGAGGGCCTGACCATGGCCGACCTGAAGGGCACCCTGGACCACATGGTCCAGTCGCTGTTCGGTGAGGGCATGAAGACCCGGCTGCGGCCGAACTTCTTCCCCTTCACCGAGCCGAGCGCCGAGATGGACATGCTCTGCTACGTGTGCAAGGGCGAGTCCGTCGGCAACCCCGACCGCCCCTGCCGCACCTGCTCGTCCGAGGGCTGGATCGAGCTCGGCGGCTGCGGCATGGTCAACCCGCGGGTGCTCACCGCCTGCGGCGTCGACCCGGAGAAGTACAGCGGCTTCGCCTTCGGGTTCGGCATCGAGCGGATGCTGATGTTCCGCCACAACGTCGAAGACATGCGAGACATGGTCGAGGGTGACGTCCGGTTCACCCGGCCGTTCGGGATGGAGATCTGATGCGGGTCCCGCTTTCTTGGCTGCGGGAGTACGTCGACCTGCCGGCGACCGAGTCCGGGCGCGACGTCCAGGCCAAGCTCATTTCGGCCGGTCTGGAGGTCGAGACCGTCGAGCAGCTCGGCGCCGACCTCAAGGGGCCGCTGGTCGTCGGCCAGGTGCTGACCATCGAGGAGCTGGAGGGCTTCAAGAAGCCGATCCGCTTCTGCACCGTCGACGTCGGGCAGGCCAACGGAACGGGTGAACCGCAGGAGATCGTCTGCGGCGCCCGCAACTTCGCCGTCGGCGACAAGGTCGTCGTGGTCCTGCCGGGCGCGGTGCTGCCCGGCGGCTTCGCGATCTCCGCGCGCGAGACCTACGGCAAGACCTCCCACGGCATGATCTGCTCCAGCGACGAGCTGGGCATGGGCGACGACGGCACCCACGGCATCATCGTGCTGCCGCCGGAGACCGAGGTCGGCAAGGACGCGATCGAGCTGCTGGAACTGGTCGACGAGGTGCTGGACATCGCCGTCACCGCCAACCGCGGCGACTGCCTGTCCATCCGCGGCGTCGCCCGTGAGACCGCCATCGCCTACGGCCTGTCGCTGCGCGACCCGGCCCTGATCGACGTACCCGCCCCGAACGCCTTCGGCTACCCGGTCCAGGTCTCCGAACCCTTCGGCTGCGACCGCTTCACCGCCCGGACCGTCACCGGCCTGAGCCCCGAGGCGCGCTCCCCGATCTGGCTCCAGCGCCGGCTGCAGAAGGTCGGCATGCGTCCGATCTCGCTCGCCGTCGACGTCACGAACTACGTGATGATGGAGCTGGGCCAGCCCCTGCACGCCTACGACCGCAAGCTGGTCCAGGGCACGATCGGCGTACGCCGGGCCGCGGAGGGCGAGAAGCTCGCCACCCTCGACGGCGTCGAGCGCACGCTGCACGCCGAGGACCTGGTCATCACCGACGAGCGCGGCCCGATCGGTCTCGCGGGTGTCATGGGCGGCGCCGACACCGAGATCGCCGACCACGACGACGTCGAGAACGCCACGACCGACGTGGTCATCGAGGCGGCGCACTTCGACGCCGTGTCGATCGCGCGGACGGCCCGCCGTCACAAGCTGTCCTCGGAGGCGTCCCGGCGCTTCGAGCGGGGCGTCGACCCGCAGGCCGCCTCCGCCGCGGCCCAGCGCACCGTCGACCTGCTCGTGCTCCTCGCGGGCGGCACCGCCGAGGCCGGCGTCACCGAGGTCGTCGCGGCCTCCGCGCCGGGCACGATCACCGTCCCGGCCGACCACCCGGACAAGGTCGCGGGCGTCGTGTACGGCCGTGAGACCGTCGTCCGGCGGCTCCAGGAGATCGGCTGCGACGTCTACGGACAGGACGAGCTGGTCGTCACCGTCCCGTCCTGGCGGCCCGACCTGACCGACCCGAACGACCTGGCCGAAGAGGTCATCCGCCTGGAGGGCTACGAGAACCTGCCCTCCACGCTGCCCAAGCTCCCCTCCGGGCGAGGCCTGACCCACCGGCAGCGGCTGCACCGCCGGATCGGCCGGGTCCTGGCCGGCGCGGGCTACGTCGAGGCGCTGAACTACCCGTTCGTCGCCGAACAGGTCTTCGACCAGCTCGGCCTGGCGGCCGACGACCCGGCCCGCCGCGTCGTCAGGCTGACCAACCCGCTCAACGACGAGGAGCCCGCGCTCCGCACGACGCTGCTGCCCGGCCTGCTGGGCGCGCTGCGCCGCAACGACGGCCGCGGCTCGCACGATCTGGCCCTGTTCGAGACCGGCCTGGTCTTCCAGCCGCGCGAGGAGCAGCGCACCGGCGTGCACCTGCCCGTCGACCGGCGCCCCACCGACGAGGAGATCGCCGAGCTGGACGCCGCGCTGCCCGAGCAGCCGCGCCATGTGGCCGTGGTCCTCACGGGGGCCCGCGAGCAGGCCGGCTGGTGGGGCAGGGGCCGCCCGGCCGACTGGGCCGACGCCGTCGAGGCGGCGCGCGCCGTCGCCGGCGAGGCGGGCGCCGAGCTGGTCGTCCGCAAGGGCCAGTACGGCCCGTGGCACCCGGGCCGTACCGCCGAGCTGGTGGTCGCCGTGGACGGCACGGAGCGGGTCGTGGGCCACGCGGGCGAGCTGCACCCACGCGTGGTGAAGGCGCTCGGCCTGCCCGAGCGCACCAGCGCGATGGAGCTGAACCTCGACGTCCTGGAGCAGGTCGGCGACGACACCCCGCAGGCGCCGAGGATCTCCACCTTCCCGGTGGCCACACAGGACGTCGCCCTGGTCGTCGACAGGCCGGTCCCGCACGCCGAGGTCGAGGCCGCGCTGCGCGAGGGCGCCGGTGAACTGCTGGAGTCCATCCGGCTGTTCGACGTCTACGAGAACGACGAGCAGCTCGGCGAGGGCAGGAAGTCGCTGGCGTACGCGCTGCGCTTCCGCGCGGCGGACCGGACGCTGACGGTCGACGAGGCGTCCGCGGCCCGGGACGCGGCGGTCGCGCTGGCCGCCGATCGCACCGGGGCCGTGCTGCGGAGCTGACGCTGCGGTGCCGCCGGGCCGAGGCGGCGGGCGCGGGGGATCGCGGGGACGACCCGCGGTCCCCCGCGCCCTGTCGAGACCCTGGTGAGACCACGTCGAGAGGCGCGTCGCACAGGCTCTGGGCTGCATAAATGCGGTCTGCCCGAAGATCCCTCACTCGTTCGGGTGGCAACTCCCCTCGATCCGGCCCATACCGGGTGCGCGCTCGACAGAATCGGACCGGCCTCTCGGGGCCGGTCTGCGCTGTCAGGGCCTGTATGGGGGGCCATGGGCATGATCCGCATCAAGGCTGGGACCGCGCGCGGCGCGTGGTCCCGTACGGACTCCCGGACACCCGCCCGGAGAGGGCTTCCGGCATGGGTGCGGTCGGGCATCCGCCGCCCCGGCCGCGCGCTTCGCGGCCCGTCCGGCCACCGGCCGCCGAGCCGGACCCTCGCCCTGGGGGCGCCCGCGGCCTGGGGCGCCATGGCGGCCACGTACCGGCTGGCCTGCCCGCTCTCCCAGCAGAGCGGGTTCGGCGCCCGTCTCGTCACCAGCGCCGTCTTCCTCGCCGTGGGCACCGGGCTCGTCCTGCACGTCCGGCGGGTCCTGCTGCGCGAACTGCGCCGGGTCCACGCGGTCGCGGGCGCCGCCCAGAGCGTGCTGCTGCGGCCGCTGCCGCCCCGCGTCGACTGGCTGAGCGTCGCGGCCGCCCAGCTGTCCGCGGACCGCGGGGCCGCCATCGGCGGCGACCTGTACGAGGTGATCGCCACCGAGCACGGCGTCCGCGTGGTCATGGGGGACGTCCGGGGGCACGGTCTCGCGGCGATCGGCACCGTGGCCGCCGTCCTCGGCAGCTTCCGCGAGGCCGGGTACGACGAGGCCGAACTCGCCGGTGTGCTGCGACGGCTGGAGCGGGCGCTGGCCAGGCACCTGCGCGAGCGGGCACGGGCCGGAGCCGCCCCGGCCGGTGTGGAACCGGAGCACCCGGTGGCCGAGGAGTTCGTCACCGTCCTGCTGCTGGAGATCGACGCCGACGGCGAGATGCGCGCCCTCAACTGCGGCCATCCCTGGCCCTATGTGCTGAGCGGCCCCGGCGTGGACCCGCTGTCCGGGGCCGAACCCCTGCCCCCGCTCGGCGTGTTCCCCCTGCCGGCGGACCTGTCCGCCCCCTCCGCGGGCCGTCTGCGTCCGGGACAGACCCTGGTCCTCTACACGGACGGCGTCGAGGACGCACGGGACCACCGGGGCCGCTTCTTCCCCCTGCCCGCGGTCCTGGCCGAGTCGGCGCGGGACCGGCCCCTCTCGCCGCGCACCGTGCTCCGCACCGTCTTCACCCGGCTCCTGCACCACACCGGAGAACGCCCGGCCGACGACGTGGCGGTCCTGGTGCTCCACAACGACCGGCCCCTGCCGACCCGCGCCGGCCCCTCGGGGGCGCGGGAGGCCACCGAGGTGCGGCTGTGCCGCGGGGCGCGACCGGCGCCCACGAACCCGTAGCGGACAACCCACGGACAGCCCCGGCCTCCTGACCGCGCGCCCCGCCGGCCGGCGACGGCCGCGCCGTCCGCCCCGCCACGGAGTGTCGGGCAGGCAGCTGAGCGGACGGCGCGCAAGCGGGCCGCCGCACTGTACGAGGGGGAGCCGGCGGCCCGTGCCGGCCTCTTGCGAGGCATCTCAGTCAACCGGCCAGGAACTCTCCGCGACAGCGCGCGCACAGCGCGGGTTCGCGCACTCCGTTCACACCCCGTGTGAAGCCGAACGCACTACGCTGTCCGCACCGAGCCACCCGGGGGGCATCCATGCAGCCCAACACACTGCTCGACGCGATCCTGGACGAGGCCGGGATCTCGCACGCGGGACTCGCCGCGCACGTCAACCAGGCGGGCCGGGCACGGGGTCTCGCCCTCCGTTACGAGCACACCGCCGTGGCACGGTGGTTGAAGGGCCAGCGGCCCCGCGGCCAGGTGCCCGACCTGATCTGCGAGGTGCTCGCCGCCCGGCTGCACCGGCCCGTCACCCTCGACGACATCGGGCTCGGCGTGCCCGGCGAGCCGTCCGCCCCGCACGGCACCTCGCTCTCCGGCTTCGTCGAACGGGCCACGGCCCTGTGGCGCTGCGACGAGCAGCAGCGCCCGCACATCCTCGGCGCGCCCGCCGTCACCGGCACGCCCGCCGTCATGCCCGTGTGGGAGTGGGAGAACCCGCCGGAGGACGTGGACGTCTCCCGCGGCGGCCGGCACCGGGTCACCCCGGCCGACATCGACATGCTGCGCGCCGCCCGCACCCACTACGAGCAGATGTACCGCAAGGCGGGCGGTGTCGCGACCCGCAGCCGCATCGTCGGCTTCCTCAACGCGGAGGCGGCGCCGCTGCTGCGCGGCAGCTACACCGACGCCACCGGCCGCCAACTCCACCGTGCCACCGGTGGGTTGGTGGCGATCGCGGGCATCTGCGCCTACGACTCCGACGCGCACGGCCTCGCCCAGCGCTACTTCCACCAGGCACTCAGGCTCGCCAAGGCCAGCGGCGACCGGGGACTGGGGGCGTACGTCATAGCGCTGCTGGTCAACCAGGCGCTGTTCATGAAGGAGTACCGCCAGGCCGTGGCCTTCGCCGAGGCCGCGCTGCGTGCCGCCGGCCGGCACATCACACCCGCTCTCGCCTCCGACCTGTACGCGATGCAGGCCAAGGCCTACGCCCACCTCGGCGACGGCACGAGCGCCCTGTCCTGCATCCGGCGGGCCGAGGAGGCCGCCGGGCGGATCCGGCGCGGCTACGAACCCGACGAGACCGGCTATGTCCAGCCCGGCCTGGTCAACGTCCAGGTGGCCGAGGCGCTGCTCAGCCTCGGCGAACTGGCCGCGGCGGAGGAGCACGCCGCGGCCGCGGTGGACAACCCCGCCCACGACCGCGGCCGGGTGCACCGGCTGGCCATGCTCAGCACGATCGAGCTGCGCCGCGGCAACGCCGAGAAGGCGGTGGCCACCGCGGTGCGGATGGCGGAACAGGCCCGCGGCATGGAGTCCCAGCGGCTGCGGGACAGACTCCGCGCGGTGCGCGACCACCTGGTGCGCAGCGGCTGCGCCGGCACCGCCGAGGCGGCCGAACTCATCGACGGCGCACTGCGCGTACCGCTGTGACGAACGGCTGACGTCCCCCCAGGTACCCGGTCCGTACGTGGACCGGGCGCGCCCTCGGCACGGCCCCCTGCGCCCACCGCTGCGTCGCGAGCGGCTCCCTGCGCGCCTGCTGCCGGACCGCTCCGGCTGCGATATTGCCACTTACTCGTCGGAAGGTGGCAGAACCGTGCAGTGGACGAAACAGAACGAACAAACCGTCTATGAAAACCGCTGGTTCAGTGTCAATCTCGCGGACGTCGAGCTGCCGGACGGCCGGCACCTCGACCACTTCCTGATACGGATGCGGCCCGTCGCCGTGGCCACGGTCCTCAACGAGGCCAACGAGGTCCTCCTCCTGTGGCGCCACCGCTTCATCACCGACAGCTGGGGCTGGGAGCTGGCGGCGGGCGTCGTCGAGGACGGCGAGGACATCGCGAGCGCGGCCGCCCGGGAGCTGGAGGAGGAGACCGGCTGGCGGCCGGGGCCTCTGCACCACCTGATGAGCGTGGAGCCGTCCAACGGCCTCACCGACGCCCGGCACCACATCTACTGGTCGGACGAGGGCGAGTACGTCGGGCACCCCGTGGACGACTTCGAGTCCGACCGGCGGGAATGGGTCCCCCTCAAACTCGTTCCCGACCTGGTCGCCCGCGGGGAGGTCCCGGCAGCCAACATGGCGGCCGCGTTACTGCTGCTGCATCACCTCAGGCTCGGGCAGGACGCCCCGCACTGATCCGCCCACCGCGTCCCGGCCCGGCCGGCTCAGTGCCCCACCGCCTGCCACACGGCCACGACCAGCGCCCCGACGGCCGTGAGGGCCGCCACGGCGGGGAGCGGCCAGCGGGCGTGCTCCAGCGAGATGATCCGGGTGTGCAGATCGTCGAGTTCCTTGGCGGCCTCCTCGGTGCGGTGGCTGAGGAGAGCCAGCCCGCCCTCGACGCGGGCGTAGGCCACGTCGAGGCGGCGTCGTAACTCTGCGAGTTCTCCGTGGGGGACGGGATGCTCGGGATCGGCGGTCACGAGTCCGCTCCTTTCCGTAGTCGTCTCACATCCCTTGCATGCGCATGTTGAGTCAACTCGCCTGGTGGGCGGGTGGGGAGAGTGTGCGAGGGGCATATGCGGGTCCGGCGCGCACACGGTGTGCGAATGCCGCGGGCCCGGCACCCTCGCGGGGTGCCGGGCCCGTGTCCGCCCACGGCGGGTACGGAGCGTGGTGGTCAGGGGTAGGTGTAGAAGCCCGAGCCGGTCTTCCGGCCCAGCCGGCCCGCGTCCACCATCCGCTGCAGCAGCGGGGGAGCGGCGTACAGCGGCTCCTTGTACTCGTCGTACATGCTCTGCGCCACCGAGGCGACCGTGTCCAGCCCGATCAGGTCGGACAGCTTCAGCGGGCCCATCGGGTGGGCGCAGCCCAGCTCCATGCCGTTGTCGATGTCCTCACGGCTGGCGATGCCCGACTCGAACATCCGGATCGCGGAGAGCAGGTAGGGGATCAGCAGCGCGTTGACCACGAAGCCGGAGCGGTCCTGGGCGCGGATCGCCTGCTTGCCGAGCACCTTCTCGGTGAACAGCTGCGCCCGGCTCAGCGTGCCCTCGGAGGTGGTCAGCGCCGGGATCAGCTCGACCAGCTTCTGCACCGGGGCCGGGTTGAAGAAGTGGATGCCGATGACCTGGTCGGGCCGCGAGGTGGCGACGGCCAGCTTCACCAGCGGGATGGAGGAGGTGTTGGAGGCGAGGATGGCGTCCGGCCGGGTCACCACCTGGTCCAGGACCTGGAAGATCTCCGTCTTGACCTGCTCGTTCTCCACGACGGCCTCGATCACCAGGTCGCGGTCCGCGAACTCGCCGAGGTCGGTGGTGAAGCTCAGCCGCGCCAGCGTCGACTCCCGCTCCGCCTCGCTGATCTTGCCGCGCTCGGCCGCCTTGCCCAGCGAGTTGAACAGCCGGGTGCGGCCGATCTCCAGGGCCTCGCCGGTGGTCTCGGCGACCTTGACGTCCAGCCCGGCACGGGCGCACACCTCGGCGATGCCCGCACCCATCTGGCCGCAGCCCACCACTCCGACGCGCGCAATGTCTCCCGAAATGCCGGTCACATCGTCCCTTTCGCAGATCCTACGGCTGTGGCAGGCGGCCCCTCCGTGTGGTGCCTGCTCCGTTCGTGCACGTTACCCCCGCGGCGCCGATGATCGATCGCCCGGGTGGGGCATCCTTGCCCGGTACACGATCCGTGACGAGGCGGATCCACGGCGTCATGGGGGTGCCCGGATGGGCCGAGTCACACGGCGGGCGTTCACCGCGGCCGCGCTGACCGTCCTGGCGGCGACGGCAGGTCCGGCGGGGGCGTCGGACCGGCCGCGCCCGCGCGTCGAGCCACCGCGCCCGCCCGCGGACCCGCCGGCCGCCGGGCCGTCGCGCGCCACGGGAGCAGACCGCCCCACCGGCACCGACGGCGCCACGGGCACCGAGATGCGCGGCATGTGGCTGGCCACCGTCGCCAACCGCGACTGGCCCTCGCGCACCGGACTGAGCGCGAGCGAGCAGCGCGCCGAGCTGACCGCCCTCCTCGACGAGGCGGTGCGCCGCCGCCTCAACACCGTGATGTTCCAGGTCCGGCCGACCGCCGACGCGCTGTGGCCCTCGCCGTACGAGCCGTGGTCGCAGTTCCTCACCGGCACCCAGGGCCGGGACCCCGGCTGGGACCCGCTCGGCACCGCGGTCGAGGAGGCGCACGCCCGCGGCCTGGAGCTGCACGCCTGGTTCAACCCCTACCGCATCGCCCTGCACGCCGACCCCGGCCGGCTCGTCGCCTCCCACCCGGCCCGCCGGCACCCCGACTGGGTGGTGCCGTACGGAGGGAAGCTGCACTACAACCCCGGCCTGCCCGAGGTTCGCGACTTCGTCCGGGAGGCGATGCTCGACGCGGTGCGGAAGTACCCCGTCGACGGCGTCCACTTCGACGACTACTTCTACCCCTACCCGGTGGCCGGCCAGGTCTTCGACGACGACGCGGCCTTCGACCGCCACGGCGGCGGTTTCGCGGACCGGGCCGCCTGGCGGCGGGACAACATCGACCGGCTGGTGCGCGAGACCGCCGCCGGCATCACCGCGATCCGGCCCGGCACCCGGTTCGGGATCAGCCCCTTCGGGGTGTGGCGCAACGCCGCGACGGACCCGCGCGGCTCGGACACGCGGGCGGGCGTGCAGACGTACGACGACCTCTTCGCGGACACCCGCACCTGGGTCCGCGAAGGCTGGATCGACTATGTCGTCCCCCAGCTCTACTGGAACATCGGCCTGCCCGCCGCCGACTACGCCGAACTGGTGACCTGGTGGGCCGGGGTCGCCCGCGGCAGCCGCACCAAGCTGTACGTCGGGGAGGCGCTGTACAAGGCGGGCGACCCGGCGCAGGGCGCGGCCTGGCAGGACCCGGCCGAGCTGTCCCGGCACCTCACCCTCGCCCGCGGGCACGCCGAGGTGCGCGGTCATGTCTTCTTCGCCGCCCGCGAGGTCGCGGCGGACCCGGCCGGAGCCATGACGCGGGTCGTCGCCGACCACTACGAGCAGCCGGCGCGACCACCGCGTTAGTACTGTTCCTTCTGCCGGTGGAGCACCTGGCAGTCGGGGCCGGGCCACATGACGGCCTCGTGCCCGTTCTCCAGGCGGACGCGGTACGGCGGGTTGCCCTCCGCGCCCATCACCTCGAGGACTTCGGAGATCTGGTCGTGCTGGCCGACCACCCTGCCGTGCTGGACAAGCTGGTCGCCGACGGATGCGTGCATCTGCAGCGCCTCCTCACCATCTGCGGAAGCAGCGGCCCGTGGCTTCGAGTCTACGGCGCGGGCGCGCGGCGGTATCGGTATCGGTCAGGCTGTGCGCGAACCTGTGTGGGGACTTGGTGCGTGGACCTGGGCAGTGCGTGGACCTGGGCGCGGACGTCAGCCGCGCGCCCGCTGGGTCACCGCGATGCAGACGAGTACGGCGGCGGCGGTCAGCACAGCGGCCGCCGTGAGGTGCTCGCCGAGCAGCAGCACCGACCACACCAGTGTGAGCAGGGGCTGGGCCAACTGCAACTGACTGGCCCTGGGGATGCCGACGGCCGCCATGCCCCGGTACCAGACGACCAGGCCGAGGAACTGCGAGCCCACCGCCACCCACAGCAGCCCGGCGACACCGTGCGCGTTCAGCCGCACCGGTTCGTACGACAGCGCGAGCGCGGTGAGCGGCACGGTGACCGGCAGGCAGAGCACCAGGGCCCAGCCGATGACCTGCCAGCCGGGCATGATCCGGGCCAGCCGGCCGCCCTCGGTGTAGCCCGCGGCGCACACCAGCAGCGCGCCGAACAGATAGCCGTCCGCGGTGGTCAGGGCGCCGCCGCTCTGCCGCGCCGTGAAGACGCCCACCGCCGCCGCGCCCGCCAGCGCCGCTGCCCAGAAGGTGCGCGAGGGCCGGGTGCCGACGCGCAGCGCGGAGAACAGCGCGGTGGTCAGGGGCAGCAGGCCGACGACCACGGCGGCGTGCGCGGTGGTGGAGGTCCTCAGCGCGAGCGTGGTCAGCAGCGGGAAGCCGAGCACCACCCCGGCGGCCACGACCGCGAGTGCGGGCCAGTGGCGCGGCGCGGGCGGCGGGACACGCAGTGCCAGCAGGCAGCCGCCGGCGACGACCGCGGCGAGGACGCTGCGCACGGCGACCAGCGACCAGGGGCCGAACCCCTCCAGCCCCCAGGCGGTGGCCGGGAAGGTGAGGGAGAAGGCGACGACACCGAGGGCGGCCTGGAGGGTCCCGGCGCGCCGGGCCGCCATGGCGGCCCGCGGGCGCCCGCTCCGCGGTCCGCCACGCTCCGGCCGGGTGCGCTCCGGCCCGGTGCACTCGGACTCGGTGTGCTGCTCCGGGGCGCCGACCGCTACCCGATTCGACGCGGTAGCGCTACTCTCTGCTCTCATGCAAGAGCGTAGCAGCGGCGGTGAACTGGCGGAACTGCTGAAGCGGGAACTTCACCGCTACTCGCCTGGTGAGAAGCTCCCGTCGAGCCGGACCCTCGTCGAGCGGTTCCGGGTCAGCCCGGTGACCGTGTCGCGGGCTCTGGCGCAACTCGCCGCCGAAGGCCTGGTGGTCACCCGGCCCGGCGCCGGGGCCTTCCGCGCCCGGCCGAGGGCGGCGGCCGCTCCCGCCGGGGACACCTCCTGGCAGGAGGTCGCACTGAGCGCGGACGGCGGCGCCGATCTCGTGCCGCGCACGGTGGACGCCTCCGGGGTCACCGTCTCGCTGGCCGCCCCGCCACCGGGGGTCGTCGAGTTCAACGGCGGCTATCTGCACCCCTCGCTGCAACCCGAGCGGGCCATGGCCGCGGCGCTCGCCCGCGCGGGCCGCCGCCCCGGCGCCTGGGGACGGCCGCCGCTGGAGGGGCTGGCGGAGCTGCGCGAATGGTTCGCGCGGGGCATCGGCGGGCCCGGCGGCTGCGTCACCGCCGCCGAGGTCCTGATCGCCGCGGGCGGCCAGTCCGCGCTGACCACCGCGCTGCGGGCGCTCGCCCCGCCCGGCGCTCCGGTACTGGTCGAGTCGCCCACCTACCCCGGCATGCTCGCCATCGCCCGCGCCTCCGGCCTGCGGCCGGTGCCCGTGCCGGTGGACGCCGACGGGGTGCGACCGGAACTGCTCGCCGACGCGTTCCGGGCGAGCGGCGCCCGCGTCTTCGTCTGCCAGCCGCTGTTCCAGAACCCGACCGGCGCCGTGCTCGCCCCCGGGCGGCGCGCGGAGGTGCTGCGCATCGCCCGCGCGGCCGGCGCCTTCGTCGTCGAGGACGACTTCGTGCGCCGCCTCGTGCACGAGGACGCCGGGCCGCTGCCGCCCCCGCTGGCCGCCGACGACGCCGACGGGGTCGTCGTCCACGTCGGCTCGCTGACCAAGGCGACCTCGCCGAGCTTCCGGGTCAGCGCGCTGGCCGCCCGCGGCCCGGTGCTGGAGCGGCTGCGCGCCATCCAGGTCGTCGACAGCTTCTTCGTCCCGCGCCCGCTTCAGGAGGCGGCCCTCGAACTCGTCGGCTCGCCGGCCTGGCCGCGCCATCTGCGAGCGGTCTCGGCGGAGCTGCGGGCACGCCGGGAGGCGATGACCGGCGCGCTGCGCCTGCACCTCCCCGACCTCGCCCTCCCGCACATCCCGTCCGGCGGCTACCACCTGTGGCTGCGCCTGCCCGACGGCACGGACGAGTCCGCGCTGACCGCCGCGGCCCTGCGTGCGGGCGTGGCGCTCGCCCCCGGCCGCCCCTACTTCAGCGCGGAGCCCCCCGCCGCCCACATCCGGCTGAGCTTCGCCGCGGTCGGCGGGACGGCCGAGATCACGGAGGGCGTACGGCGGCTGCGCGCGGCCTGGGACGAGGCGGCCCGGACGCGGACGGTGCCGCGGGAGCACGAAAACTGATCGACAGGACCGGCCCGCCCTGGCAGCCTCGCGCCATGACGGACACGCCCCGCCTCGCCGACGGCTACGAGATCTCCACCGACCCCGGCCGCATCGACGTGGACCGCGTCCACCACTGGCTCTCCAGCGACGCGTACTGGGCGCTGGGACGGTCGCGCGAGAAGCACGAGCGGGCGGTCGCCGGCTCGCTCGAGTTCGGGGTGTTCGACTCGCTGTCCGGTGACCAGGTCGCGTACGCGCGGGTGGTGACCGACCGGGCCACCTTCGCCTGGCTGTGCGACGTCTACGTCGATCCGGCCGCCCGCGGCAAGGGCATCGGCACCGCGCTCGTCGCCGCCGTGTGCGGGCACCTGCGGCCCTGCGGGCTGCGCCGGATCCTGCTGGCCACCCACGACGCGCACGGGGTGTACGAGAGGCTCGGCTTCCGGGCGCTGGAGCGGCCCGGCCAGTGGATGGCGCTCGTCCTGGAGCAGGACTCGGTACAGCCTGGGTAACTCCGCGGTGACACCCCTTGACCTGTGCACCGGGTCGGCCCACGATCGCCGCATGGCACTTCGGGTCACGTTCGTCGCCACGTCGCGCAGCACCCCGCTGCTCGCGGAACGCTTCGAGGACGACCGGCCACTGGACCAGGCGGGCTGGGACGAGGTGCTCCGCGTGGCCCCCGGCCTGCTGCCCCTGGCGGCCGCCGAACTGCGCTACTGCTCGCCGTCCCTGCGCAGCCGGGCCACCGGGGACGCCCTGGGCTACTCCCCGCTCGCGCAGCTCGCCCTGCGTGACTGCGACATGGGCCGCTGGCGCGGACTGACCCTCGGTGAGGCGATGGCCCGCGAGCCGGCCGCCGTGGACGCCTGGCTCGCCGACCCCCGCGCCACCCCGCACGGCGGCGAGTCGCTGCTCGGCTTCATCTCCCGGGTCGGCGGCTGGCTGGACACCCGTCCCGTCGAGGACGGCTGCCGGATCGTGGCGGTGGCGGAGCCGTCGGTGATCCGGGCCGCCCTGGTCTACGCCCTGAAGGCGCCGCCCGCGACGTACTGGAACATCGACGTCCACCCGCTGTCGACGAGCACCGTCATCGGCTGGGCGGGCCGCTGGAACCTGCACCTGGACGGAGTGACCGCTCAGCCCCTGCGGGCGTAGTCCGTCGTGAGGACCAGGTCCTTGGCGGGGCCGCCCACGCGCCACACCGTCCGCCAGTGGGCGGCGTCGAGGACGGTGAACTCGCCCCGGTAGCGGTCCGCCGCGCACGGATGGTGGGCGACATGGTGCCCGGACCGCAGGTCGAGGTCGTGGAAGGGCCGCCCGTCCGCGAACCGCACCTGAGCCGTCCCTGGCGGGTCGGCGGGGAGGAAGCGCAGGGTCCGCTCGGCGGGCCGGGCGACGCCCTGCCAGACGAAGACCCCGGACTCCCGGTGCAGCAGACCGCCGCCGTCGAGCGGCTCGAAGACGGTCGTCCCGGTGAACCGCCCCTCGGCGCCGCCCGCCAGATCCCGTACCGTCCGCTCGACCCGCCAGCCGCCGGCCAGATGGGCCAGCACATCGCCCACCGGCCAGAACCCGCCGCCGTCGGCCCCGCTGCTCACCCGCGCCGCTCCCACTCTCCGTCGCCCGCTTCCCGCACACCCCCCGACCTGCCCCTGCCTCCTCCCCATCCTGCCGTCCGGGGCACGGGCCGGCACAGCCGGGCCGCCGCGCGGCGGCCCGGCCCGGTCGGCAGAGGATTGCATAAACGTGCAAGCAAACGTATAGTCATGCCGTCGAAGGAGGGTTCATGGCTGTACGTGTGGCGGTCGCCGGAGCGAGTGGGTACGCGGGCGGAGAGGCGCTTCGCCTGCTGCTGGCGCACCCGGAGGCCGAGATCGGCGCGCTGACGGGTGGCTCCAACGCCGGGCAGCGGCTCGGTGCGCTGCAACCGCATCTGCTCCCCCTCGCCGACCGCGTGCTCCAGGAGACCACCGCCGAGACCCTCGCCGGGCACGACGTCGTCTTCCTCGCCCTGCCGCACGGCCAGTCCGCCGCCGTCGCGGAGCGGCTCGGGCCCGACGTCCTCGTCATCGACATGGGCGCCGACTTCCGGCTGCGGGACCCGGCCGACTGGGAGCGGTTCTACGGCTCCCCGCACGCCGGGACCTGGCCCTACGGCCTCCCCGAACTGCCGGGTGGCCGCGCTGCGCTGGAGGGGTCCAAGCGCATCGCGGTGCCCGGTTGCTACCCGACCGCCGTGTCCCTGGCGCTCTTCCCGGTGTACGCCGCCCACCTCGCCGAGAACGAGGCCGTGGTCGTCGCCGCCTCCGGTACCTCCGGCGCGGGCAAGGCGCCCAAGCCGCACCTGCTGGGCAGCGAGGTCATGGGGTCGATGTCGCCGTACGGCGTCGGCGGGGTCCACCGGCACACCCCGGAGATGATCCAGAACCTCAGCGCGGCGGCCGGGGAGCCGGTCTCCGTCTCCTTCACGCCGACCCTCGCCCCGATGCCCCGCGGCATCCTCGCCACCTGCAACGTGAAGGCGCGGCCCGGCGTGACCGCGGACTCGGTCCGCGCCGCCTACCACAAGGCCCTCGCCGACGAGCCGTTCGTGCACCTGCTCCCCGAGGGGCAGTGGCCCGCCACGGCGTCCGTCCACGGCTCCAACGCCGCGCAGATCCAGGTCGCGTACGACGAGGCCGCGCACCGGATCATCGCGATCAGCGCCATCGACAACCTGACCAAGGGCACGGCGGGCGGTGCCGTGCAGAGCATGAACATCGCCCTCGGGCTCGACGAGTCCACCGGACTTTCCACGATCGGAGTCGCACCGTGAGCGTCACGGCAGCCAAGGGATTCACGGCGGCAGGCATCGCCGCCGGAATCAAGGAGAACGGCAATCCGGACCTGGCCCTCGTGGTCAACACCGGTCCCCGCCGCGCCGCCGCGGGCGTCTTCACCTCCAACCGCGTCAAGGCGGCGCCGGTGCTGTGGTCGCAGCAGGTGCTGAAGAACGGCCGGCTGTCGGCCGTGATCCTCAACTCGGGCGGCGCCAACGCCTGCACCGGCCCCAAGGGCTTCCAGGACACGCACGCCACCGCCGAGAAGACCGCCGACGTCCTCGGCGTCGGCGCCGTCGAGGTGGCCGTCTGCTCCACCGGGCTGATCGGCGTCACGCTCCCCATGGACAAGCTGCTCCCGGGGGTCGAGACGGCCGCCGCCCAGCTGTCCGAGCACGGCGGCGAGAAGGCCGCCATCGCCATCAAGACCACCGACACCGTCCACAAGACGTCCGTGGTGACCAAGGACGGCTGGACCGTCGGCGGCATGGCCAAGGGCGCCGGGATGCTCGCGCCGGGCCTGGCCACCATGCTCGTCGTCCTCACCACGGACGCCGACGTCGACGCCGGGACGCTGGACCGCGCCCTGCGCGCCGCCACCCGGGTCACCTTCGACCGCGTCGACTCCGACGGCTGCATGTCCACCAACGACACCGTGCTGCTCCTGGCCTCCGGCGCCGCCGAGGTCACCCCCGCCCACGAGGAGTTCGCGGAGGCCGTGCGGGCCGTGTGCGACGACCTCGGACAGCAGCTCGTGCGGGACGCCGAGGGCGCCAGCAAGGACATCAGGGTCGAGGTGGTCAACGCGGCCACCGAGGAGGACGCCGTGGAGGTGGGCCGCTCGATCGCCCGCAACAACCTCCTCAAGTGCGCGATCCACGGCGAGGACCCCAACTGGGGCCGCGTGCTGTCGGCGATCGGCACCACCGGCGCGGCGTTCGAGCCCGACCAGCTCAATGTCGCCATCAACGGCGTCTGGGTCTGCAAGAACGGCGGTGTCGGCGAGGACCGCGAACACGTCGACATGCGCTACCGCGAGGTGCACATCGTCGCCGACCTCGCCGCAGGCACCGAGACCGCCACCATCTGGACCAACGACCTGACCGCCGACTACGTCCACGAGAACAGCGCCTACTCCTCATGAGCCACGCGAGCACGGGAACCACGCGCAAGCACACCGCGCTGCCCAAGGCCCAGATCCTCATCGAGGCGCTACCCTGGCTGACCGGGCACCACGGCAAGACCGTCGTCATCAAGTTCGGCGGGAACGCCATGGTGAACGAGGAGCTGAAGGCCGCCTTCGCCCAGGACGTGGTCTTCCTGCGGCACGCCGGCCTCAAGCCGGTCGTCGTGCACGGCGGCGGCCCGCAGATCAGCGCCGCCCTCGACCGGCACGGCATCGTCAGCGAGTTCAAGGCCGGCCTGCGCGTCACCACCGAGGACGCCATGGACGTCGTCCGCATGGTGCTGGCCGGACAGGTGCAGCGGGAGCTGGTCGGGCTGCTCAACCAGCACGGCCCGCTCGCGGTCGGCCTGACCGGCGAGGACGCCCACACCATCACCGCGACCAGGCACACGCCCGAGATCGACGGCGAGCTCGTCGACATCGGGCGGGTGGGCGAGATCACCGAGATCGACACGGGCGCGATCCAGGCCCTGCTCGCCGACGGCCGCATCCCGGTCGTCTCCTCCATCGCCCGCAGTCAGGACGACGGACATGTCTACAACGTCAATGCTGATACGGCTGCTGCGGCACTCGCTGCGGCACTGGGCGCCGAAACCCTCATGGTCCTCACGGACGTCGAGGGCCTCTACGAGGACTGGCCGCACAGCGACGAGGTGATCAGCCGCCTCACCGCCTCCCAGCTGGAGAAACTGCTGCCGGAGCTGTCCTCGGGCATGGTGCCGAAGATGGAGGGCTGCCTGCACGCCGTGCGCAACGGCGTCACCACCGCCCGCGTCATCGACGGCCGGGTGCAGCACTCGATCCTGCTGGAGATCTTCACCGACGAGGGCATCGGCACCATGGTCGTGCCCGACGACACGCCGGCCGGCCAGAGCGACCGCGGCAACCGGGCCGACCGGCACGAACAGGGGGAGTCATGAGCAACGAGGAACTGACCGCGCGCTGGCAGGGCGCGCTCATGAACAACTACGGCACTCCGCGGCTGCCCCTGGTGCGCGGCGAGGGCGCGAAGCTGTGGGACGCGGACGGCAAGGAGTACACCGACTTCGTCGGCGGCATCGCGGTCAACGCCCTCGGCCACGCCCACCCGGCCGTCGTCGACGCCGTGAGCCGGCAGATCGCCTCCCTCGGCCATGTCTCCAACCTGTTCGTCGCCGAACCACCGGTCGCGCTCGCCGAACGGCTCCTCCAGCTCTTCGGCCGGGACGGCAGGGTCTTCTTCTGCAACTCCGGCGCCGAGGCCAACGAGGGCGCCTTCAAGATCGGCCGGCTGACCGGGCGCACCCACATGGTCGCCACCGAGGGCGGCTTCCACGGCCGCACCATGGGCGCCCTCGCGCTCACCGGGCAGCCCGGCAAGCAGGAGCCGTTCCGGCCGCTGCCCGGCGACGTCACACACGTGCCCTACGGAGACGCGCAGGCCCTGGCCGCCGCGGTCACCGAGGAGACGGCCCTGGTCGTCATCGAGCCGGTCCAGGGCGAGAGCGGGGTGGTGGTGCCCCCGGCCGGCTATCTCAAGGCGGCCCGGGCGATCACGGCGGCCACCGGCTCGCTGCTGGTCCTCGACGAGGTGCAGACCGGCATCGGCCGGACCGGCCACTGGTTCGAGTACCAGGCCCACGAGGGCGTCCTGCCGGACGTCGTCACCCTCGCCAAGGGCCTCGGCGGCGGGCTGCCGCTCGGCGCCACCGTCGCCTTCGGGCGCGCCGCCGAGCTGCTCCGGCCGGGACAGCACGGCACCACCTTCGGCGGCAACCCGGTCGCCTGCGCCGCCGGACTCGCCGTCCTCGACACCATCGCGGGCGAGGGGCTCCTGGACAACGTCAAGCGGCAGAGCGAGCGGCTGCGGGAGGGGATCGAGTCCCTCGGCCACCCGTTGATCGCCCACGTCCGGGGCGCGGGGCTGCTCCTGGGTATCGTGCTCACCGAGCCGCTCGCGCCGCAGACGCAGCAGGCGGCTCAGGACGCCGGCTTCCTCGTGAACGCGCCCGCCCCCGACGTCGTACGGCTGATGCCGCCGCTGAACCTCGACGACGACGCGGTGGACGCCTTCCTCGGGGCGCTGCCCGGCATCCTGGACGTGGCCAAGGGGGACGGATGATCCGGAGAATGGGACGACGATGACTCAGGCGCAGGAGGACCACGGGCAGAACGGGGCGGGACCGGCCGTGCCGCAGACCCGCACCGCACGCCACCGCCGGATCGTGGACATCCTCAACCGGCAACCGGTGCGCTCGCAGAGCCAGTTGGCGAAGCTGCTGGCCGACGACGGGCTGAGTGTCACCCAGGCGACGCTCTCCCGGGACCTGGACGAGCTGAACGCGGTGAAGATCCGCAACACCGACGGCGACCTCATCTACGCGGTGCCGAGCGAGGGCGGTTTCCGCACCCCGCGCGCCCCGCTCGGAGGGTCGGCCAAGGAGGAGCGGATGCGGCGGCTGTCGCAGGAGCTGCTGATCTCCGCGGAGGCCTCCGCCAACCTCGTGGTCCTGCGCACCCCGCCGGGGGCCGCCCAGTTCCTGGCCTCGGCGATCGACCAGGCCGAGCTGCAGGACATCCTCGGCACCATCGCCGGCGACGACACGCTCCTGCTGATCAGCCGGGACCCCACCGGCGGTCAGGCTCTCGCGGACCACCTGCTGAGGCTCGCCCAGAACGGCAACTGAGGCATCGCGGAGGGGGCGTACCCGCATCGGTACGCCCCCTCCGCCACGCCTGCGCCCGGCGCCCGGTCCGATCCGGCCGGGCGGGCCGGATCAGCCCAGCCGCGCCGCCAGACCTCCCGTGCAGCGCACCTCGTCGCCCGCCGTGATCAGCAGGGCCTCCACGTCCGGGAGGGACTCCAGCCAGGCCAGCCCCTCCCGCGAACCCATCGCGAAGGCGGCCGTGGCCCAGCAGTCCGCCCAGGTCAGCCGCGGGGCGACCACCGTGACGGCCACCAGGTCGGTCACCGCGGAGCGGCCCGTGCGGGGGTCCACGATGTGGGCGCCGCGCTCGGCCGTGCCCGAGGTCGCGACGGCCAGCTCCGCCGCCCCGGCCGTGGAGATCACCGCGGCCAGCCCGCCCGGCCGGAGCGGGTCCGACACCCCGATCCGCCAGGGCCGCCGCGGCTCGGGCGCGCCGAGCAGCTGGACGTCCCCGCCGCCGTTGACGCTGACCCCGCTCGCGCCGGCCGCCGCGATCCGCCGGGCCGCCCGTTCGGCCGCCCAGCCCTTGACGATGCCGGTCGGGTCGAGCCGCCCCTCGTAGCGCAGGCTGAACCAGCCGTCGCTGGCGCGCTCGGCCTCGGCGCCGAGACCGAGCACCTCGGCGACCTCGGGCTCGCACTCCTCGACGGTCAGCTCGCCGCGCGCCAGCCGGGAGACCTGGCTGTCGTCGCGGTAGGTGCTGAACACCTCGTCGGCCCGCCGCAGCCCGGCGACGGCCTCGCCCAGCGCCGCCCGGACCTCATCAAGTTCCCCGCCGCGGACGTCGAAGGAGAAGACGGTCCCCATGACCTCCTCCACGTGACGCACCGCGGCGGGAGTTCCTGCCGGCTGCTCGGCCACGGCCTCAGCCACCGGCCTGGTCCAGCGCCGACTGCAGCGACTTCTTGTAGCCGCCGCTGGTGTAGGTGGCCCCGGACACCGCGTCGATGTCCGCGCTGCCGGCCGCGACCGCCTCCTGGTTGAGCCTGGGCACGGCGAGCTGGGTCTTCTGGCTGCTGAGCCCGCCCTGGGGGGCCTGCACCGCGTCCGCCTTGGTGATCTTTCCGCCGCTCACCGTGACACGGACCTGGACCGGACCGTACTGGGTCTGGACGACCTTGCCGGTGACCGTGCGGGTCCGGGAGGAGCCCGAGGAGGACCCGGAGGAGCCCGAGGTGCCCGAGGCGCCGGAGGACCCCGACGAGCCCGAGGACGCGGCGGAGCCCGGGGACGTCGCTCCGGACGGCGTGCCGCCGCCCTTGTGGGCGGACGAGGAACCGCCGGACGCGGACCCGCCGGACGAGGACCCGGCCGTCTTCATCCGGTCCAGTGCCGACTGGAGCGACTTCTTGTAGCCGCCGCTGGTGTAGGTGGCCCCGGACACGGCGTCGATCCGCGCGCTCTGCGCGGCCACCGTCTCCTGGTTGAGCCTGGGCACGGCCAGTTCGGTCTTCTGGCTGCTGAGCCCGCCCTTCGGGGCCTGCACGGCCTCCGCCTTGGTGATCTTTCCGCCGCTCACCGTGAGGCGGACCTGGACGGGCCCGTACTGCGTCTGGGCCACGGTCCCGGTGACCGTGCCGTCACCGGTGCCCCGGGCGCCGCCCTGGGGCGAGTCCTGCGCCGACGCGGTCTGCTGCGGCGCCGCGCCGCCCGCCGCCGCGGCGGAGGCCGGGTCGGACGCAGGCTTCAGCGACAGCAGCAGCACGATGCCGGAGACGGTGGCGGCACCGGCGAGCACGGCACGTCGGACGGGGTGGCTCTTCCTCATCGCTCCTGAGCTCCTGAATTCCGTGAAGTCCGGATGGTCGGGGTTCCCGTCGCTCACATCTCGAACGACTCGTGATGGATACGGCGGGCGGGGACCCCCGCGCCGCGCAGCGCCTCGTACACCGACTGCGCGAAGCCGTTCGGCCCGCACATGAAGACGTCGTGGTGGTCGATGTCGGGGATCTTCCGCCGCAGGGACTCGGCGGAGATGTCGGGGCGTTCCCCGTCCGGGCTGTTGACCGCGTACATCAGCCGGGCGCCGCGCTCGTCCGCGATCTTCGCCAGCTCGTCCCACAGGGCCAGGTCCTGGGTGCTGTTGGCCCGGTAGAGCAGGGTGATGTCCCCGGCCGCGCCGGGCAGCGTCTCGAACAGCGCCCGCATCGGCGTGATGCCGACACCGCCCGCGACCAGCAGCACCTTGCCGCGGCTGCGCCGGGACGCGGTCAGGGCGCCGTACGGGCCCTCCGCCCACACCCGGGTGCCCGGGGCGAGCTCGCGCAGCCGGGCGCTGTGGTCGCCGATCGCCTTCACGGTGATGCGCAGCAGGTCCGGGCGGGGTGCCGCCGACAGCGAGTACGGGTGGGAGCTGAACCGCATCCCCGGCGCCAGGAACCGCCAGCGGAAGAACTGCCCGGCCTCCGCGCCCATCCGGTGCAGCTTCCTGCCGCCGATCAGCACGGACACGATCCCCGGCGTCTCCTCGATCACCGCCTCGACCCGCATCCGGTGCTTCAGGTTCAGCCGGATCGGGGTGAGGATCCGGTACCAGACCACCAGCGCCGTCACCGCGCCGTACAGCCCGTACCAGAAGGTCTTGGCGGCCGGCTCGACGGCGAAGTCGTTGCCGGTGGTGATCTGGTGCCAGAAGGTGAGGAACACCGCCGCGTAGGTGAACAGGTGCACGTGGTACCAGGTGTCGTACGGCATCCGGCGGCGGACCGGGCCGATCGAGACCAGGCCGATCACGATCAGCAGGCCGGTGCCGACGGCGGCCTTGCCCATGTCGGGCAGCTGGTTGATGGAGTCGACGGTCTGCTGGACGATGTCGCCGAGCGTCTTGCCGGCCTGCAGCGCGTAGCCCCACATGGTGAGGAAGACGTGCGCGAGGACCAGGCAGAGCGTGTAGCGGCCGCTCATCGCGTGCCAGCGGGCGACCCGGTCGGAGCCCACCCGCTGTTCCAGGGCGGGCACCCGGGCCATCTGCAGCACGACCAGCGCCATGAGATAGCCGGCCAGCAGGCCGGTGATCCGGCCCGCGTTGAGGATCCGCCCGCCGGTGCCCGCGACGGACGGGGTGTTCGTCCACCACAGCCAGAGCACGGCCGCCGCGCCCGCCCAGACGGCGAGCAGCAGCGGAACGGCGGGGGAGCGGCGCGGCCGGATGCGGCGCATCGTCTGGCGCCGGGCGGCGCGGCCTCCTGCGAGCGTGGTGGTCACGGTTCCTCCGTGGACGGGGCAAGGGGGGTGGCGTGGTCCCTTGGCCCTGCAATACGTGCCGGGGCGGCGGTGCGTTCAGCGCCCGGCGGATGTTCAGAGTCCGGCCGAGTCCAGTGCGGACTGGAGTGACTGCCGGTAACCGTCGCTGGTGTAGGTGGCGCCCGACACCCCGTCGATCCGGGCGCTCTGCGCGGCCATCGCCTGCCTCCTCAGCTGGGGGATCGCGTAGCCGCTGATCTGCTGGTCCCGGGGGTTCTCCGAAGGGTAGGAGACCGCGGTCACATCGGTGATCTTCCCGCTCTTCACGGTGATCCGCACCTGGACCGGGCCCCAGCGGGTCTGCACCGTCTGCCCCGTGACGGTCTTCGTCCCCGTGCTCCTGCCGCCGGACGACGACCCGCCGGACGACGACCCGCCGGAGGACGACCCGGATCCGTCCGACCCGGCCGTGGCGCCGGAGCCGCTGGAGGCGGCGGGGGCGGGTGCCGCGGCGATCTCCGGCGGCGTGTGCGGTTTCAGCGACAGCAGCATCACCAGTCCGGAGACGGTGGCGGCGCTCGCCAGCACGACGCGGCGCAGCGGACGGTTCTTCTTCAACGCGTGCAAGGGGACCTCACAGCTCGAACGACTCGTGGTGGATACGCCGGTCCGGCACTCCGGCGGCGCGCAGCACCCGGTACAGGTCCTGGGCGAAGGCATGGGGACCGCAGATGTAGACGTCGTGTCCGGGGAGGTCGGCGACGGCGCCCCGCAGGGCCTCGACGGTGAACGGCGGCCGCTCCCCGCGCGGGCCGTTGAGCGCGTACAGCAACCGCGCACCGCGCCACCGCGCGACCGCCTCCAGCTCGGCGCCGAGGGCGAGGTCCTCCGCCGTGCGGGCCCGGTACAGGAGCGTGACGTCACCGGGCAGCGTCTCGAACAGCGCCCGCAGCGGGGTGATGCCGACCCCGGCCCCGATCAGCAGGGACTTGTGCGAGGTGCGCCGGTCGGCGGTCATCGAGCCGTAGGGGCCCTCCGCCCACACCCGTGTGCCCGGCCGCAGCAGCGGCACGGCCGCGCTGTGGTCGCCGAGCGCCTTCACCGTGATGCGCAGCAGGTCCGGCCGCGGCGGCGCCGACAGCGAGTACGGCGTGGACGTCCAGCCCATGCCCTCGCCCAGGAAGCGCCAGCGGAAGAACTGCCCCGGCTGCGCGCCGAGCTCGTCGAGCCGGTGTCCGCGCATCACGACCGAGTAGACGCCGGGCGCCTCGTGGTGCACGGACTCCACCCGCAGCCGGTGGCGCAGGTTCAGCCGTACCGGGGCGAGGAACCGGAACCACACCACCAGGGCCGCGACGCCCAGGTAGAGCGCGTACCAGGTGCCGGTGGCCAGGAGATGGCCGTTGAACTCGTTGCCCAGCGCGAGCTGGTGCCCGAAGGCGAGGAACACCGCCGCGTAGGTGAGCAGGTGCACGTAGTACCAGAACTCGTAGCTGGTGCGGCGGCGCACCGCGCGCGCCGAGGTGATCCCGACCGCGAGGAGGACGACCGTGCCGGCCGTGGCCTTCAGCATGTCCGGGTAGTCCATGACCACCGTGACCGCCTCGTGCCACAGGGAGGCGCGGTCCTGGGCCGCGTACCCGGCGAGGATCAGCACCACGTGCGCGACCAGCAGGCAGATGGTGTACCGGCCGGCCATCGCGTGCCAGCGGGCCACCCGGTCCGAGCCGACCCGCCGTTCCAGCAGCGGGACCCGGGCCATCAGACCGACCAGCACCGCGCAGGCGTACCCGCACAGCAGTCCGGCGATCCGGCCCGCGCCGGTCAGCCAGCCCGCGGTGCCCACGACCGAGTCCGTGCCGAACCACCACAGGGCGATCACCGCGGCGGCCCCGGCCCACAGCGCCATGAGCACGGCTGCGGCCGGGGAGCGCCGGGGGGCCGGCGGTACGGGCGGAGCAGCCCGCCGCTCTTGGACCGTCGTCATGGTTCGCGTCCTTTCACCTGTCCAGGACGCAACTGTGCGGCGCCAACTTCTGAGGGCGCTCTGAGACGCCGGGCCCGCCCGGCCGCCCCATAGGGAACTCAGAGCGGACTCTGAGCGGGGTCTCACCGGGATCTCACGGAGATCTCACGCGGGACCCGCCGCAGGTGCCCGCACGGCGTCCGAAGGGCGCTCGACGGCGGTCCGCCGGGTGATCGGTGGGCTGTCCGTGCGGTTCCGCGGGCTTCACGGCGTGGGGTCACTCACAGGAAACTCAGAGGGACGGGCCTCGCGGAGAGGTCGCGCGGCGGGGGATGCTGGAAGGGCCATGAACCATTCCCCCGCCCCCTCGACCGGTCCCGCCCGCCCCGGTCCGCACGCCCTCACCCGGCCCGACGGCAGCCCCATACGGGTCCTCGTCGTCGACGACGACCCCGACCTCGCCGAGGTCCTCAGCGGCGCGCTGCGCTACCAGGGCTGGGAGGTGCGCTCGGCGGGCGACGGCGCGGGAGCCGTCGCCGAGGCCCGCGACCTGCTGCCCGACGCGGTCGTCCTCGACGTGATGCTCCCGGACACCGACGGCTTCGCCGTGCTGCGGTCGCTGCACGAGGTGAAGCCGGACGTCTGCGTGCTCTTCCTCACCGCGCGGGACGCGGTGGAGGACCGCATCGCGGGGATCACCGCCGGCGGCGACGACTACGTGACCAAGCCCTTCAGCCTGGAGGAGGTCGTCGCCCGGCTGCGCGGACTGATGCGGCGCGCCGGCATGGCCCGGCAGGTGGAGGAGGACGGGCCGCGGCTCACCGTGGGGGACCTGGTCATGGACGAGGACGCCCGTGAGGTCACCCGGGGCGGAGAGCTGATCGAGCTGTCCCCGACCGAGTTCGAGCTGCTGCGCTTCCTGATGGACAACCCCCGGCGGGTGCTCAGCAAGGCGCAGATCCTCGACCGTGTGTGGTCCTACGACTTCGGCGGTCAGGCCCATGTGGTGGAGCTGTACATCTCCTACCTGCGCAAGAAGGTGGACGCGGGCCGCGAGCCGATGATCCACACGGTGCGGGGGGCCGGTTACGTGCTGAAGCCGGCGGTGCGATGAGGGCGGTGTGGGCGAAGGCGGGCCGATGGCTCGGGCGGCTGCCCCGGCCTCGCACCCTGCGGGCCCGGCTGACGGCGGGCCTGGTGGTGCTGCTCGCGGTCAGCTGCGCCGCCGTCGGCGTGGCCGCCGTGGTGGAGCTCGACGGCTTCCTGACCAGCCGCGTCGACCAGCAGCTGCGCGACGTCGGAGCCCGCTACCCGGCGAGCCTGGAGCACGGCGTGCCGCCCCGCACCGACCACGACGGCGACGAGCACGGCGACACCCGCCGGCAGGCGTCCGGCACCTTCGGCGCCCGCCTGCTGCACGGCCGGGTGACCAACGCCGCCGTCGTGCCCGGCGTGGACTCCGACGACTCCACCGACCTGACCGCCCGGCTGACCCCGCACGACCAGGCCGAGCTGGCCCGGGTGCCGCTCGACGGCACCGCGCACACCGTCGGCCTGTCGTCCCTGCACAGCTACCGCGTCGTCGCCACCCGCGGCGAGGACGGCGACGTGCTGATCACCGGTCTGCCGCTGGAGCCGGTGGAGGCCACCGTGCGCCGCCTCGAGCTGGTCGCCGCCGTCGTGTTCGGCGCGGCCCTCGCGCTGGCCGGTGTCACCGGGGCCCTGTGGGTGCGCTGGTCGCTGCGGCCGCTGAGCCGGGTCGCGGCGACCGCCACCCGGGTCAGCGAGCTGCCGCTGGCCAGCGGTGAGGTCGCGCTGCCGCCGCGGGGCCCGGAGTCCGACCCGCGCAGCGAGGTGGGCCGGGTCGCCACCGCCTTCGACCGGATGCTGCACCACGTCGAGGACGCGCTCACCAAACGGCACGCCAGCGAGGAGCGGCTGCGCAGCTTCGCCGCCGACGCCAGCCACGAGCTGCGCACCCCGGTCGCCTCCGTCCGCGGTCACGCGGAGCTCGCCCTGCTGCACCCCGGGCCGGTGCCGCCCGAGGTCACCCGCGCGCTGGAGCGCATCGCCGCGGAGTCCGCCCGGATGGGCGTGATGGTCGACGAGATGCTGCTCCTGGCCCGTCTCGACGCGGGCCGGCCGCTGGAGCGCCGCCCGGTCGACCTGACCCGTCTGGTCCTGGACGCGGTGACCGACGCCCGCGCCGCCGGCCCCGGGCACGGCTGGACCATGGAGCTGCCGGAGGAGCCGGTGACGGTGACCGGCGACGCCCACCGGCTTCAGCAGGTGCTCGCCAACCTGCTGGCCAACGCGCGGCTGCACACCCCTGCCGGCACCAAGGTGACGGTGTCGCTGGAGACCGACGGCCCGGCGGCCGTCCTCCAGGTGCGCGACGACGGCCCCGGTGTCCCCGAGGAGGTCCAGCCGGGCGTCTTCGAGCGCTTCACCCGCGCCGACCGCCGCCGCAGCGGGGCCTCCGGGGGGGCCGGAGCGGGCCTCGGCCTGTCGATCGTGGCGGCGGTGACCGAGGCGCACGGCGGAAGCGTGGAGCTGGAGTCCCGCACGGGGGCGACGACGTTCACGGTGCGCCTCCCGCTCGGCTGAGCGGCTCAGGCGGTGGACGGCGGGAGCGGCAGCGGCAGCCCGG
This sequence comes from Streptomyces sp. NPDC096152, assembly GCF_044763235.1. Classification (NCBI taxonomy): domain Bacteria; kingdom Bacillati; phylum Actinomycetota; class Actinomycetes; order Kitasatosporales; family Streptomycetaceae; genus Streptomyces; species Streptomyces sp. NPDC096152. The sequence continues at coordinate 297,558 of NZ_JBIWFW010000008.1, forward strand.
GAAGTCCGTCCAGGCTGGTGGCCACGTGGTCCTTCCCGGCGAAGTACGCGCTCAGCGAGGTGTCGTCCTCGCGCGCGAACCGCTTGCCGTGCAGGTCGCGGTCGGCCTCGTAGGCCATGAAGGGCACCGCGTAGCCGCAGGTGTCCCGCACCAGTTCGGCGCGGACGACGACGATCGCGCGCAGCCCGTGCGTGGACGGGTCGATGTCCGGGAAGCGGGCGAGTAGTTCCCCGAAGCGCGGGTCGTCGCGGAAGACCGGCTCGCCCCGGCCGTGCACGCGGACGATGTTCGGCGGCCCCTGGAAGGCGCACCACATGAGGGTGATCCGCCCGTTCTCCCGCAGGTGCGCCACGGTCTCCGCGTTGGACCCGGCGAAGTCCAGGTAGGCCACGGTGTGCTCGTCGAGCACGGCGAAGGATCCCCTGAGGCCCTTGGGGGAGAGGTTGACGGTGCCGTCGCCGGACAGCGGGGCGGTCGCGGTGAAGAAAAGGGGCTGCGCCTCGATGAACGCCCGCAGCCTGCCGTCTATGCGCTCGTAGGTCTTTCCCATGCCGACCGATTATCGAGGTGTTTCCTTCGGCTGTCTAAGGACTTGGCCGAGAACGATCGTGCGGTGGCCGCCCCGGCCGGCGCTGCTTCGGGGCGGCCACAGCGCGAGGTACGGGAAAGCGGCTCCGCGTGTTCACGCCCGATGAGATTGACGAATCATGCAGACTCCTGCATACTCATGCATGTTCAGCGAATGCACTGTGAGGAGAAACCCGTGACCGAGCGCGTCGTACTCGCCTACTCAGGCGGTCTGGACACCTCCGTCGCCATCGGCTGGATCGCCGAGGAGACGAGCGCCGAGGTCATCGCCGTTGCGGTCGACGTCGGCCAGGGCGGCGAGGACCTGGACGTCATCCGCAAGCGCGCGCTCGCCTGCGGTGCCGTCGAGGCCGAGGTCGCGGACGCCAGGGACGAGTTCGCCGACGAGTACTGCCTCCCGGCGATCAAGGCCAACGCCCTCTACATGGACCGCTACCCGCTGGTCTCGGCCCTGTCCCGGCCGACCATCGTCAAGCACCTCGTCGCCGCCGCCCAGAAGCACGGCGCCACCACGGTCGCCCACGGCTGCACCGGCAAGGGCAACGACCAGGTCCGCTTCGAGGCGGGCATCGTCGCCCTCGCGCCCGACCTCAAGTGCATCGCCCCGGTCCGCGACTACGCGATGACCCGGGACAAGGCCATCGCGTTCTGCGAGGAGAAGGACCTCCCGATCGCGACCACCAAGAAGTCCCCGTACTCCATCGACCAGAACGTCTTCGGCCGCGCCGTCGAGACCGGCTTCCTCGAGGACATCTGGAACGCCCCGATCGAGGACATCTACGAGTACACCCAGAACCCGGCCCTCCCGCGCGAGGCCGACGAGGTGATCATCACCTTCAAGGAGGGTGTCCCGGTCGCCGTCGACGGCAAGCCCGTCACCGTCCTGCAGGCCATCCAGCAGCTCAACGAGCGCGCCGGCGCCCAGGGCATCGGCCGGATCGACATGGTCGAGGACCGGCTGGTCGGCATCAAGTCCCGCGAGGTGTACGAGGCGCCGGGCGCGATCGCCCTGATCACCGCCCACCAGGAGCTGGAGAACGTCACCGTCGAGCGCGAACTGGCCCGCTACAAGCGGCAGGTCGAGCAGCGCTGGGGCGAACTGGTCTACGACGGCCAGTGGTTCTCCCCGCTCAAGCGCGCCCTGGAGGGCTTCATCAACGAGGCCAACCAGCACGTCTCCGGCGACATCCGGATGACCCTGCACGGCGGCCGCGCCGTCGTCACCGGCCGGCGCTCCGAGTCCTCGCTGTACGACTTCAACCTGGCCACCTACGACACGGGCGACACCTTCGACCAGGCCGCGGCCAAGGGCTTCATCGACATCTACGGCCTGTCGTCGAAGATCGCCGCCAAGCGCGACCTGGCCTGACCGCCCGACCCGCCGGGGGCACCCCGCACGGACTAGCCTGGCAACCGTCTCCTCGCTCCCGGGTGGGGAGGCGGTGGCACATCCAGACCCTCGAGGAGCAACGCAGTGAGCAGCAACAGCGGTGACGTACGGCTCTGGGGCGGCCGGTTCGCCGACGGTCCCGCCGAGGCCCTGGCCAAGCTGTCCGCGTCCGTCCACTTCGACTGGCGGCTCGCGCCCTACGACATCGCCGGCTCGCGTGCCCACGCGCGCGTGCTGCACAAGGCGGGGCTCCTCACCGACGACGAGCTGACGAGGATGCTCGCGGGCCTGGACCGGCTCGAGGCGGACGTGGCGTCCGGCGACTTCGTCGGCACCATCGCCGACGAGGACGTCCACACCGCTCTGGAACGCGGCCTGCTGGAGCGCCTCGGCCCCGACCTCGGTGGCAAGCTGCGCGCCGGCCGCTCCCGCAACGACCAGGTCGCCACCCTGTTCCGCATGTACCTGCGCGACCACGCCCGGATCATCGGCGGCCTGATCGCCGACCTCCAGGACGCGCTGATCGGGCTGGCCGATGCCCACCCCGACGTGGCGATGCCCGGCCGCACCCATCTTCAGCACGCCCAGCCGGTGCTCTTCGCCCACCACGTCCTCGCGCACGTGCAGTCGCTGTCCCGGGACGCCGAGCGGCTGCGCCAGTGGGACGAGCGGACGGCCGTGTCGCCGTACGGCTCGGGAGCCCTGGCGGGTTCCTCCCTGGGCCTGGACCCCGAGGCGGTGGCCGCGGACCTCGGCTTCGAACACGGCAGCGTCGGCAACTCCATCGACGGCACGGCCTCCCGTGACTTCGTCGCCGAGTTCGCCTTCATCACCGCGATGATCGGCGTGAACCTCTCCCGGATCGCCGAGGAGGTCATCATCTGGAACACGAAGGAGTTCTCCTTCGTGACCCTGCACGACGCGTTCTCCACCGGCTCGTCGATCATGCCGCAGAAGAAGAACCCGGACATCGCGGAGCTGGCCCGCGGCAAGTCCGGCCGGCTGATCGGCAACCTGACGGGGCTCATGGCGACCCTCAAGGCGCTGCCCCTCGCGTACAACCGGGACCTGCAGGAGGACAAGGAGCCCGTCTTCGACTCCTGCGACCAGCTGGAGGTCCTGCTCCCGGCCTTCACCGGCATGATGGCCACCCTCACCGTGCACCGCGAGCGCATGGAGGAGCTGGCCCCGGCCGGCTTCTCGCTCGCCACCGACATCGCCGAGTGGCTGGTCAGGCAGGGCGTGCCGTTCCGGGTGGCGCACGAGGTGGCCGGCGAGTGCGTCAAGGTCGCCGAGGCCGAGGGCAAGGAGCTGGACAAGCTGACCGACGAGCAGTTCGCGGAGATCTCCGCCCATCTCACCCCCGAGGTGCGTACGGTCCTCGACGTTCCCGGCGCCCTCGCCTCCCGCAGCGGCCGCGGCGGCACCGCACCGAGCGCGGTCGCCGTCCAGCTCGCCGAGGTGAAGGCGGACGTGGCGGCGCAGCACGCCTGGGCCAACGCCAAGCAGCCGAGGAAGTAGCAGGTCGCGACGGGCGGGGCGGCACGGGATACGTTGGTCCGCACACCGCGAGGAACCGACCGAACGGAGCCTGTGATGCCCTTCGCCCGACTGGCCTCAGCCACGACTCCCACCTGCCACATGGGCCTGGGGCTCGCCGCCGTCGGGCGCCCCGGCTACATCAACCTCGGCCGCGAGCGGGACCTCCCGGCCGACCGCACCGTCGACGCCCTGCGCGCGCGCACCCACGAACTCCTGGACGCCGCCTACGCGCAGGGCGTCCGCTACTTCGACGCCGCCCGCTCCTACGGCCGCTCCGAGGAGTTCCTCGCCGACTGGCTGCGCGCCCGTCCCGAGGCCGGCGACGTCGTCGTCGGCAGCAAGTGGGGCTACACCTACACCGCAGACTGGCGCACCGACGCCGAGCACCACGAGGTCAAGGACCACAGCCTCGCCACCTACGAGCGGCAGCGCGCGGAGAGCGACGAACTGCTCGGGGACCGGCTCGACCTCTACCAGATCCACTCGGTGACGCCGGACAGCCCCGCCCTCACCGACCAGAAGCTGCACGCCGCGCTGGCGGAGGCCGCCGGGCGGGGCCTCACCATCGGCTTCTCCACCAGCGGCCCCGCCCAGGCCGACGCCATCCGCGCCGCGCTCGCCGTGACGGTCGACGGCGAGCCCCTCTTCCGTGCCGTCCAGTCGACGTACAACGCCCTGGAGACCTCGGCGGGGCCCGCCCTGGCCGAGGCGCACGACGCCGGGCTCACGGTGATCGTCAAGGAGGGCATGGCCAACGGGCGGCTCGCCGGGCCGGACGCGCCCGAGGTGCTGCGGGCCGTGGCCCGGGAGACCGGCATGGACTGCGACACCGTCGCCCTCGCGCTGGTCCTGCACCGGCCGTGGGCGGGCGTCGTGCTGTCCGGCGCGGCCACCGCCGCCCAGCTCGCGTCCAACCTGCACGCCCCGGCCGTGGACCTCGACGAGGACCAGCTCGCCCGCCTCGACGCACTGGCCGAGGAGCCGCGCGCCTACTGGGAGCGGCGCGGACAGCTGCCCTGGCACTGAGCCCTCACCGCCCCACCCGCCCCCACCGCCTCTCACAGCTCCCGCCGCCCACTTCACCGTCTCCCGTCTCCACCGTGAGACGGGCGCGCCTTTTTTGAGACATGAATGTCTCACATGGGTTACCCTTGTCTCATGGCCGTCGACCGTGACCGCGTGCTGCGCAGCGCAGCCGCCCTGCTCACCCGGAAATCCACCGCCACCATGGACGAGGTCGCCAGGGCGGCCGGGATCAGCCGGGCCACGCTGCACCGCCACTTCGCCGGGCGCGACGCGCTCGTCCGGGCGCTGGAGTCGCTCGGCATCGCCGAGTGCGAGGCCGCGCTCGACACGGCCCGCCTCGACGAGGGACCGGCGGGCGAGGCCGTACGGCGTCTGGTGCGCGCGATCGAGCCGGCCGCCGGGCTGCTCGCCTTCCTCTACACCGAGAACCAGCTCTTCGAGGGCGAGGAGCAGAACGCCGGCTGGACCCGCATCGACGACCGCGTCGCGGCCCTGTTCCGGCGCGGCCAGGCGGCCGGCGAGTTCCGCATCGACCTCACCCCGGCCTGGCTCACCGAGGCGCTGTACGGCCTGCTGGCCTCCGGCGCCTGGGCCGTGGCCGAGGGCCGCGTTGCCCCCAAGGACTTCACCCACATGATCGTCGAGCTGCTGCTCGGCGGAGCCACACGAAGAGAGGAACCATGACCAGCACCCTGCGGCCGGCGACGGTGACGGAGGCGGAGAGGCGTCCGGGCCGCTGGCTCGCGCTCTCCGTCCTCGTCCTGGCCGTGCTGCTGGTGGCCGTCGACGCGACCGTCCTCGGCCTCGCGACCCCCTACATCAGTGAGGACCTGAAGCCCTCCGGCACCCAGCTGCTGTGGATCGGCGACGTCTACTCGTTCGTCATCGCCGGTCTGCTCGTCTCCATGGGCAGCCTCGGCGACCGCGTCGGCCGCAAGCGCGTCCTGCTCGGCGGTGCCGCGGCGTTCGGCGCGGTCTCCGTCCTCAACGCCTACGCCACGACGCCCGAGCTGATGATCGCGGCGCGGGCGCTGCTCGGCGTCGCGGGCGCCACCCTGATGCCCGCCACCCTCGCCCTGATCCGCAACATCTTCCCCGACCCGCGCGAGCGCAGCCTCGCCGTCGGCGTCTGGGGCGCGACCGCCTCCGCCGGTACGGCCGTCGGCCCGGTCGCCGGCGGATTCCTGCTCGAACACTTCTGGTGGGGCTCGGTCTTCCTCATCAACCTGCCCGTGATGGCGGTCCTCGTGCTCGTCGGCGTCCGGACGCTGCCGGAGTCCCGCAACCCGCGCCCCGGCCCCTGGGACCTGCTGAGCGTGGCGCTCTCGCTGGCCGGCGTGATCGGCGTCGTGTACGCGGTGAAGGACGCCGCAGCCCACGGGCCCACCCCGGTGGCCCTCGCCGCCGGACTGCTCGGCGCGGCCGCGCTCCACGGATTCGTGCGCCGCCAGCTCACACTGCCGGTGCCGCTGCTGGACATGCGGCTGTTCCGCGACCGCGGCTTCAGCGGCGCCGTCCTCGCCGACCTCCTGACCGTCCTCGGCATGTCCGGGCTGGTCTTCTTCCTCTCCCAGTACCTGCAACTGGTGCAGGGCAGGGCGCCGTTCGAGGCGGGGCTGGCCGAAGTGCCCGCCGCCGTCGGCGCGGTCGCCGCGGGTCTGGTCGCCGGCCGCGCGGCCCGCCGCTTCTCGGTGCGGGCCGTGGTCTCCGGCGGACTCGCCGCGGTGGGCCTGGCGCTGGCCGCGCTGACGACGCTGAGCGCCTCGACGGGCTACCCGCTCCTGGGCGCGGTCCTGCTGGTGGTCGGCGTGGGCGCCGGTTTCTCCTTCACGGTGACCGCCGACGTCATCCTGGCCGGAGTCCCCAAGGAGCAGGCGGGCGCGGCCTCCGCGGTCTCCGAGACGGCGTACGAACTCGGTGCCGCCCTCGGGATCGCCCTGCTCGGCTCGATCGTGACCGGCGTCTACCGCGGCTTCCCCGGCCCGCCCGGCACCCCGGCCCAGGCCCGCGAGTCACTGGGCGGTGCCGTGGAGGCGGCGTCGGCCCTGCCCCGGCCCACCGCGGAAGCGCTGCTGACGGCGGCCCGCGACTCCTTCGTCCACGGCCTCCACCTGGCCTCGGGCGCCGGCGCGGCGGTCCTCCTGGCGACAGCGGCGGCGGCATGGTTCCTGCTGAAGGGCCGGCGCCTCGAAGAAGCGCCCTGAGTCAGGCGTGCCCCAAAGGGGCGCGGGGAACTGCGCGCTCAGCCACAGATCACCCGCACCCGGAAGACGTCGGTCCCCCGACGGCGCAGTCCCGCCCGACCGCCGGAGGCCTACGCCGCTTTCGCCTTCGTGGCGTACATGTCCACGTACTCCTGCCCGGACAACCGCATGACCTCGGTCATCACCGAGTCGGTCACCGCCCGCAGCACATACCGGTCCCGGTCCATCCCCTCGTAGCGGGAGAACTCCATCGGCTCGCCGAACCGGACGGTGACCCGGCTCGGCCGCGGCATCCCCGACCCGCCGGGCTGGATCTTGTCCGTGCCGATCATGGCGAACGGGACGACGGGGGCCCCGGTCATCAGTGTCAGCCGCGCGATGCCGGTGCGCCCCCGGTACAGGCGGCCGTCGGGGGACCGGGTGCCCTCGGGGTAGATGCCGAAGATCCGGCCCTCCTCCAGGATCCGCCGGCCGGTCATCAGCGCCGCGACGCCGCCCTTGCCGCCGTCGCGGTCGACCGGGATCATGCCGACGCCGGTGAAGAACCAGGCCATCAGCCGGCCCTTGAGGCCCTTGCCGGTGACGTACTCGTCCTTGCCGATGAAGAAGACCTGACGGTCGCAGACCAGCGGCAGGATCATCGAGTCGATGAACGTCAGATGGTTGCCGGCCAGGATCACCGGACCGTCGCCCGGGATGCGCTCCGCGCCCTCCACCCGTGGGCGGAACATCAGGCGCATGATCGGACCGAGCACTGCCTTGATGAGCGCGAAGCGGGACAACGGGCCCTCCGGTGTCAAGGGATTCGGTATGAGTCTGTGCAGGTGAGGACGATACTCGCGGCCCAGGGCGGATTGCACATCGGGCTCACCACGTCTTACGCACTGTTGACGCATGTTTACCTGCGACGGCACTGCGTAGCGCCCCGGAAACCGGGACGGAACGATGTGACGGAGGTCGCGCGCGCCGCGCCGGCCGCGTCCCCTTCCGGGTTCCCCGCCCGGCCCCGGTCATGCCGACGGTGCGTCACCCGCCGTGCCGCTCACGACATCCGGCGTCACCCCTGTGTTCGGCTCGAGGTCTCCCTCATGTCATGCGCACCCCCCTACCATCGGCCCGCACCACCCACGACACGACGGGCAGGAGACGGTCATGGCCACGCAGGGGTCGGACGAACAGGTACACGCGACCGGACGGCGGGCGCTGCTCGGCGCGGCGGTGCTCGGCGCGGGCGGCGCGGTCCTCGGGCTGCCGGGCGCCGCGCGGGCGGCGGGCGGCACCACGGCCGGGTCGGCGGGCGGCGGCCTGAAGAGCCTGCCGGTGCCCACGATCATCGGCCACCGGGGCGCCAGCGGCTACCGGCCGGAGCACACCTTCGGCTCGTACGACCTCGCCCTGGACCTGGGCGCGCACATCGTCGAGGCCGGTGACCTGGTGCCCACCAAGGACGGTCACCTGGTGTGCCGGCACGAGCCGGAGATCGGCGGCACCACGGACGTCGCCGACCACCCGGAGTTCGCCGACCGCAAGACCACCAAGACCCTCGACGGGGTCCCCACCACCGGCTGGTTCACCGAGGACTTCACGCTGGCGGAGCTGAAGACGCTGCGCGCGGTCGAGCGCATCCCGGCGAACCGCCCGCACAACACCCTCTACAACGGGCGCTGGGAGATCCCCACCTTCGAAGAGGTCCTGAAGTGGCAGGACGAGCAGACCCGCAGGCGCGGCCGGCAGGTCTGGATCTACCCCGAGACCAAGCACCCCACCTACTTCCGCAAGCTCGGCCTCGGCCTGGAGGAGCGGGTCGCCCGGCTGCTGCGCAAGCACGGCAAGGACGGGAAGGACGCGCCGGTCATCATCCAGTCCTTCGAGCCGAGCAGCATCCAGCGCCTGAACCGGCTCGTCGGCAACCCGCTCGCCGTGCTGCTCTCCGGCGCCGACAGCCGTCCCTACGACTTCGTCGAGGCGGGCGACCCGCGCACCGTGGCCGACCTCATCACCCCCAAGGGCCTGAAGGAGATCGCCTCCTACGCCCAGGGCATCGGCCCGACCTTCGACCTGGTCATCCCCAAGGACAAGGACGGCAACCTCACCACGCCCAGCTCGCTCGTCCGCGACGCGCACGCGGCGGGCCTGGTCGTGCACCCGTGGACCGTCCGCAACGAGAACCCCTTCCTGCCGCCGAAGTTCCGCAGGGGCACGGACCCGGACGCCTACGGTGACGTCTTCGGCGTCTTCCGGGCGTACTTCGCGACCGGCGTCGACGGCGTCTTCACCGACAACGCGGACACCGGTCTGCTGGCCCGCGAGGACTTCGTCAACGGCTGAGAGACCCGGCCCCGGTTGGGGTGAAACGACGGCCGCTCCGGCAACCCGCGCCGGGGCGGCCGCGTCGTGCCGCATATGACGCACGACCTGCTCACCGCCCTGCGCCCGCTGCTCGCCGCCGAGGCGTCGGCCGAGGCGTACGCGTCCGGATCCGAACCGGGCGACCTGGAACAGGCGGTCTGGGTCCGGCTGCTGGAGCACCTGGAGGCGGGCGGCCCGCCGCCCGATCCGCAGGGCTGGCTGCGCCGGGCCGTGCGCATCGAGGCGCGCCGCACCCGCCGCACGGTCCGGCTGGAACTGCCGTACGGCCTCGAACCCGCCGACGACCACGAGCGCACCCCCGAACACCTCGCCCTGGCCGCCTCCCGGCGGCATGCGCTGCGCGACGCGGTGCGCCGGCTGCCGGGCCGCTGCCCGCGGCTGCTGGAGGCGCTGCTGTCGCCGCGGGACCTCACCTACCGGGAGATCGCGGGGGAGTTGGGTATCTCACAGGGCAGCCTCGGTCCGGAACGTTCCCGATGCCTGGGATGTCTGCGGCGATTGCTCACCTCGGAGGTTGCGGCCCGCGAAGCGCGGGGATAGAAGTCGGGAACGACAGCGGATCAGGTGAGCGGGAGGCGTGCGCACATGGGCATGAGCGTGACCATCTCTGCGGCGACCGAGCAGGACGCGGAGCAGATCTTCAGGTTGCAGTACCTGTGCTTCCAGAGCGAGGCGGCGCTCTACGGCAACTACCGCATCGACCCGCTCGTCCAGAGCCTGGACTCGGTCCGCGGGGAGGTCACCGAGGACTGCGTGTTCGTCGCGCGGCTCGGCGAGGAGGTGGTCGGCTCGGTGCGGGGCAGCCTGACCGGCGACGGCGCCGCCTCCATCGGCAAGCTCTGCGTCCACCCGCGCCTCCAGGGCCACGGCATCGGCGCGCGGCTGCTGCGCGCGGCGGAGGCGGCGCTGGCCGGGGAGCGCGGGGCCACCAGGTTCCGGCTGCACACCGGTCACCGCAGCGAGAGCAGCCTGCGCCTGTACCGGCGCGTGGGCTACCAGGCGGTGGGCACCTCCCAGGGCGAGGACGGCGTACCGATGATCGTCCTGGAGAAGCCGGCCGGCACCTACGTGGCGACGGCGTAGCGGATCAGACGGCGTCCGGCTGCCGCTTCTCGGCCCTGCGCAGCCAGTACAGCGCCGAGACCGGCAGCAGCACCGGAATGAAGAGGTAGCCCATCCCGTAGTCCGACCACACGGTCGCGTCGGGGAAGGCGGACGGCTCGACGAGCGTCCAGGTCCCGACGACCAGCACCCCCGCGAGTTCGGCGGCGCAGCACACCAGCGCCGCCCTGCGCGCCCGTTCGCCGCCGCGGACCAGCGAGTAGGTGATGAACCCGTACACCAGGCCCGCCAGCGCGGAGAGGGTGTAGGCGAGCGGCGCCCGGTCGAACTCGGTGGCGATCTGGAAGACGGAGCGCGACACCGCGCCGACGACCATCACCCCGTACAGCCAGACGAGCAGCATCCCCGGACCGCTGATCAGCCGCGTCCGCTGCGGCTTCTGCTGCGTGGTCGCCATCTCACCCTCCCCAGATGTCGTAGAGCCGCACTTCGAGGACGGCGAGGACGACACCGCCGGCCGCGGCCGTCACCGAGCCCCAGCGCGTCCGCTCGGCCAGCGACATGAAGCCGGCCGCCGGGACGCACGCGAAGGCGCCCAGCAGATAGGCCACGAAGATCGCCGTCCCCTGCTCCGGCTTCCCGCCCCGCGCCAGCGCCACGATCCCGATCACCAGCTGCACCGTGGCCAGCAGCGTGACCACGGCCATCCCGATGAAGTGCCAGTCCTTCGTCGGCTGGTCGCGGTAGGCCGCGAAGCCGCACCAGGCGGCGAGCAGCAGCGCGGCGACGCCGGTCACCAGCGTCAGGGCATCAAGCATGGTGCGACCTTATTACGGCCCAAATACCCCGGTGTCCCCGGCCCCGGCACGTGCCCCCCGGGGGTACGTGCCGGGGCTCCGGGGGCTGGCACCGCGGTCGTGGTGTCGGCCACAGCCCCGGGTCGCCCCTCGCGCGCGGGGGAGCGGCGCAAGTCCCGGTGCCTGCCGCGTCCTTGCTGGTCACGGGCGGGCGGAGGCGGCGACCCGGCCCGGGCCGCGAGGTGTCCACGCGTGTCCATCATGCGGACAGCAATGCCGGGCCGGCACCGTCGGTCTGCTTTACTGCTCGCATGACCACGACGAGCGACCGCATCCCTGCGACCGAGGCGACGATGACGCCCGGTGCTCGTTGTCTGTGTCCAGTGCGTCGAATGTGCGCCTGCTAGAGGGCCCCCGCACCACCTGAGCCTCGCGCCCCGAAGCGAGAGCCCGCTCGTGTCCACCGCCGTGCCCGGCGCGGACGACCGAGCTCCCTCCCTCACCGCCGGAACGGCGTGAGGGGACTCCCATCACGCGCACGTTTCCCGCCGTCTTCCGCGTCCTGCCGGGAATCGTGCCGCGTTCTGGCTGCCCACGACCATGAACGCCGTGCGCCGGTGCCCACGACGCGCCGCGCACTCGACAGTGACGGAAACCCCACGTGATCACGACAACGGGCCTGACCAAGGTCTACCGCTCACGCGGCCGCGAGGTCACCGCCCTCGACGGCGTCGACCTGCAAGTCCGCGAAGGCGAGGTGTTCGGCGTCATCGGCCAGTCCGGCGCCGGCAAGTCCTCGCTCATCCGCTGCGTCAACCTGCTGGAACGCCCCACCTCCGGCACGGTCACCGTCGCCGGCCAGGACCTCACGGCCCTCGCCGGGCGAGGCCCCCGCGCCGGCCGGGAACTCCGCCGGGCGCGCAGCCGTATCGGCATGGTCTTCCAGCACTTCAACCTGCTGTCCTCGCGGACGGTCCAGGACAACGTCGAACTGCCGCTGGAGATCCTCGGCACCTCGGGGCGGGAACGTTCCCGCAAGGCGCTCGAACTGCTCGACCTGGTCGGCCTCGCCGACAAGGCCCGCGCCTACCCCGCCCAGCTCTCCGGCGGGCAGAAGCAGCGCGTCGGCATCGCCCGCGCCCTCGCCGGCGACCCCAGGGTGCTGCTGTCCGACGAGGCCACCAGCGCCCTGGACCCGGAGACCACCCGCTCGATCCTCCAGTTGCTGCGCGACCTGAACCGGCAGCTCGGCCTGACCGTCCTGCTCATCACGCACGAGATGGACGTCGTGAAGTCGGTCTGCGACTCGGCCGCGCTCATGGAGAAGGGCCGCATCGTCGAGTCCGGCACCGTCGGCGAACTGCTCGCCACCCCGGGCTCGGAGCTGGCCGCCGCGCTGTTCCCGGTGGGCGGCGAGGCCTCCGGCGCCGACCGGACCGTCGTCGACGTCACCTTCCACGGCGAGGCCGCCACCCAGCCGGTCGTCTCGCAGCTCGCGCGCACCTACAACATCGACGTCTCCATCCTCGGCGCCGCCCTCGACACCGTGGGCGGTCTCCAGGTCGGCCGGATGCGCGTCGAACTGCCCGGCCGCTACGAGGACAACGTGGTGCCGATCGGCTTCCTGCGCGAACAGGGACTGCAGATCGACGTCGTGAACGACCCGGCCTTCGAGGCCCCGCTGGTGAAGGAGGGGGCCAAGTGACCTGGTCCGAGATGCAGCCGCTGCTGTCCCAGGCGTCCGCGGACACCCTCTACATGGTCGGCTGGTCCACGCTCGTCGCCGTCGTCGGCGGACTCCCGCTCGGCATCCTGCTGGTCCTCACCGACCGGGGCGGGCTGCTGCAGAACCTGCCCGCCGCCAAGCTCATCGGGCAGGTCGTGAACGTCGCCCGCTCGATGCCGTTCATCATCCTGATGGTCGCGCTGATGGGCTTCACCCGCTCGATCACCGGCACCACCATCGGCCGCGAGGCCGCGATCGTGCCGCTGGCCATCGGCGCCATCCCCTTCTTCGCGCGCCTGGTCGAGACGGCCGTGCGCGAGGTGGACGGCGGGCTCGTCGAGGCCGTGCAGGCGATGGGCGGCAACACCTGGACCGTCGTCCGCAAGGTGCTCGTGCCCGAGTCCCTGCCCTCGCTGATCTCCAGCGCCACCACCACGGTCGTCGCCCTCATCGGCTACTCCGCGATGGCCGGCACGGTCGGGGCCGGCGGCCTCGGAGACATCGCCATCCGCTACGGCTACCAGCGCTTCGAGACCCAGCTGATGTGGATCACGGTGGCGATTCTCGCCGTCGTCATCTCGCTCATCCAGTTCGCCGGCGACTTCGCGGCCCGCTCCCTGCACCACCGCGGCGGCCGCTCCGGCCCGGCGCCGAAGCTGCGGCTGCTGAAGGCGAAGGAGCCCGCGGCCGCCGACGTCGGCAAGGTCGCCTGACCCCCCCAGAACTCCCCGTCCCACCCACGACGGGGTCGCACCACCCCGAAGGAAAGGCACTTTTCGTGCGTAACACCGCCAAGATCACCGCAGCCGTCCTCGCCACCTCGGCCCTCACCCTCGGGCTCACCGCCTGCGGCGCGGACAGCGAGAACTCCGCCTCCGACACCAGCGGCCCGCTGGTCGTCGCCGCGAGCCCGACCCCGCACGCCGAGATCCTCGACTTCGTCAAGAAGAACCTGGCGAAGAAGGCGGGCCTCGACCTGGAGGTCAAGGAGTTCACCGACTACGTCACGCCGAACACGGCGACCGAGGACGGCTCCGTCGGCGCCAACTACTTCCAGAACCAGCCGTACCTCGACGACTTCAACAAGAAGAACGGCACCCACATCGTGCCCGTCGTCACGGTGCACCTGGAGCCGCTCGGCCTGTACTCCCACAAGGTCAAGAAGGCCGACGCCCTGAAGAGCGGTGCGACCGTCGCCGTCCCCAACGACACGGTCAACGAGGCCCGGGCCCTGAAGCTCCTCGCCGCCAACGGACTCATCACCCTCAAGAGCGGCGTGGGCACCGAGGCGACCCCGCGGGACATCACCAAGAACCCCAAGAACCTCAAGTTCAAGGAGCTGGAGGCGGCCCAGACCCCGCGCTCCCTGGACGACGTGGACGCCGCGGTCGTCAACGGCAACTACGCCATCTCCTCGGGCCTGAAGCCCGCCCAGGACGCCCTCGTCCTGGAGTCCGCCAAGAACAACCCCTACGGCAACTTCCTCGCCGTCAAGAAGGGCAGCGAGAAGGACCCGCGGGTGCTGAAGCTCGCCAAGCTGCTCACCTCGCCCGAGGTCAAGAAGTTCATCCAGGACAAGTACGCCGGCTCGGTCATCCCCTCCTTCTGAGCACGGCCGGTACCGCCGGCTCGTGCCTGACGGCTCGTCACGGCGTATCGCCACGCACGGGGTCCGCACCCTCACGGGGTGTGGACCCCGTGGTGCGGTGCGATGCTTGCATGCTGCATGCTGGGCAGTTCAGCCTGGCCCTGAAGGTTCACCGAAGGTTACGGAGCGGCGCATGACTAGCACCTTCCCCAACATCTCCATCAGCACGGAGCGGTTGGTGCTGCGTCCCCTCGACGAGGACGACGTCCCCGCCCTGGCCGCGATGATGAACGACGAACAGGTCGCCGCCTGGACCGACGTCCCCCAGCCCTTCACCGAGGACGGCGCCCGCACCTGGATCACCGAATACGCACCCACCGAACGCGCCGAGGGCCGCGGCCTGGACTTGGCCGTCACCGAGTTCCTCACCCAGCGCCTGGTCGGCGTCGTGCAGCTGACCAAGACCAGCTGGCACATCCGCTCCACCGAGCTGTCGTACATCGTCGCCCCCTGGGCCCGCGGCGAGGGCTACGCCTCCGAGGCGGCGCTCGCCACCGCCCGCTGGCTGTTCCAGGACCAGAAGTTCGAGCGCGTCGAACTGCGCACCGCCGCCGACAACACCGCCTCCCAGCAGGTCGCGCAGAAGATCGGCTGCATCAGCGAGGGCGTCCTGCGCAACGCCTGCATAGCCCACGTGCGGACCGAGGACGGCGGCTGGACCGACGTCCGCACCGACTTCATCGTCTGGAGCCTGCTCCCGGAGGACCTGGAGGGCGCGGGGGACGGCCTCTCCGGCTCGGACGGTTTCACGTCGTTCCCGGAATGGAGCTGACCGGACGGGAACCGCGGCGACGCGGCACGGCCGGGGCCACGCCGTACGACGCGACGGGGTACGCTCACGGGGCCCGTACGGGCGGCCCCTGACGACCTGCGCAAACCCCCTGGAGACTGACGACGATGGCCGACCGGGTCACGGTGATCGGCTGGGACGGCTCGCCGCTGACCGAAGCGGCACGCGGCGCGCTCGGCGCCGCCACCCTCGTGGCCGGCGCCGCCCACCATCTGGCACTGCCCGAGGTGCCCGGCACGGCCGAGCGGATCCGCCTCGGCAGCCTCGACCTCGCCGCCCGCCGCATCGCCGCCCACCGCGGCACCGCCGTGGTGCTCGCGGACGGCGACCCCGGCTTCTTCGGCGTCGTACGGACCCTGCGCGCCCCGGAGTTCGGCCTCGAGGTCGAGGTCGTCCCCGCCGTCTCCTCGGTGGCCGCCGCCTTCGCCCGCGCCGGGATGCCCTGGGACGACGCCCAAGTGGTCGTCGCACACAAGCGCACCCTGCGACGCGCGGTGAACGTGTGCCGCGCCCACAGCAAGGTCGCCGTTCTGACCGCCCCCGGCGCCGGGCCCGCCGAACTGGGCCTGCTCCTCGACGGAGTCCACCGCACCTTCGTCATCTGCGAGGAACTGGGCACCGAACGGGAACGGGTCACCGTCGTCACCTCCGACAAGGCCGCCGACCACGTCTGGCGGGACCCGAACGTGGTCATCGTCATCGGCGGCCCGGCCGCCGGCGGCGACGGCGGCTGGATCGCCGGGCGCGACCCCGCCGCCGGACCGCGCGGCTGGACCCAGCCCGCCGAGGTCTACGGCGGCGTGTTCGGCGAGGGAGAAACGGATCTGCTCCGGGCCGCCCAACTCGCCCGCCTCGGACCGCGCGTCGGCGACCTGGTCTGGGACATCGGCTGCGGCGGCGGCGCGTTCGCCACCGAGGCCGCGCGCGGCGGCGCCGCCGTCATCGCCGTCGACCGCGACCCGGAGTCCTGCGCCCGCACCGAGTCGGCCGCCCGCCGCTTCGGCGTCCACCTCCAAGTGGTGCACGGGACCGCCCCGCACATTCTGGAGATCCTGCCCGAACCGGACGTCGTCCGGATCGGCGGCGGCGGCGCGGCCGTCGTCTCCGCGGTCGCCGACCGGCGCCCGCAGCGCATCGTCACGCACGCCGCGACCCGGGACGAGGCCGAACTCGTCGGCCGCGACCTCACGGAGCACGGGTACGAAGTCGAGTGCGCCCTCCTGCAGTCCGTCGAACTCGACACGCGGGCCTGGACGGAGAAGGAACGGAGCGTTGCCTTCCTGCTCAGCGGGGTACTTCCCGACCGCTCCCCGTGATCGGGTCGTCGTACCGCCCGGGGTAGGCTGGCCGATCGTTGTACCGCATGGGGTGGTCCGGAACTTCGTTCGCCAATGTCCGGAAACCCCGCCCGTTTTGAGGTGAGTGTGGTACGGCAGAACCGGAGGACGCGCAACGTGGCGCAGTCCACAGCGGACCGACACGGATCAAGCTGTCGTGGCGGCGGCACGCCCGCGACAATGCCACTCAATGGCTTTGTCGTCTTTTACGGGCGGGTCGTTCGTGCCGCTGGGCACGCACGCTCGTTCTTCACTGCGGGGCGGTCGGTGCGCCGTTCCCGGTGAGCTGGTCGCAGAAGCACTTAACCGATGGGCGAGGGGTACGCATGACCGACACCGGCCAGGTCCCGGCCGAGGGACTGCCGGAGAGCGCAGGCATGGTGGAGCAGCCGGGCGTCCCCACGCACGGTGCGTCGTACGCCTACCTCTCCGAGACCCCGGCCGAGGACGAAGACCTGCTGCTGCCCGGCTCGCACGGCGCGTGGGGCAACGAGGTGCCGCCGCCCGCCCCGGAGCCGGTGGTCGAGGCCGTCCACGAGCCGGGTCCGCACGAGTTGTCCGGCCGTGACAGCGGCTCCGTCGACCTCGGCGGTGTCCTGCACCCCAACCCGGCGTACGCGCCGCCCGCCGCGCCGGCGGCCCCGCGACGTCCGCTGCACCTCGGCCCGCCGATCCCGGACACCTCCGCCAGCCCGGTCCGTTCCCTGGCCGACCGGGGCCCGGCGGGCGCGCCGGTCCGGCCCGGCCCGGCGACGATCGGCCCGGAGTACCTCGAGGCCCAGCAGGCGCGCGAGACCGCCTCGCAGGGTGTCGCGCCCCTGGGCGCGTACGTCCCCACCGCGGGGGTCGCCCCGGCACCGGTCGGCGCGCAGGTCCCGGCTGCGGAAACGGTTATTCCGGAGGGTGGCGCGGAAGCGGGCGGACCGGCCCAGGCCGCCCTGGCCCGCCTCGCGACCCAGACGTCCGCCACCGGTCCCGCCCCGACGGCCACGGCCGCCACGGCTTACGACCCGGAGACCGGCGCGCCGGTGACACCGGGGGCGGACGGCGGTGCGCGGGCGGTGCAGGGCGGCGACGGCGCGCACCCGGTCTCCGGCACGGACGGCGTGCAGGCGGTGCCGGGAACCGACGGTGCCGCGTCGGCGGTGCCCGG
The DNA here is from genome assembly GCF_044763235.1 of Streptomyces sp. NPDC096152. NCBI lineage: Bacteria > Bacillati > Actinomycetota > Actinomycetes > Kitasatosporales > Streptomycetaceae > Streptomyces > Streptomyces sp. NPDC096152. The sequence goes on from NZ_JBIWFW010000008.1 coordinate 315,191, forward strand.
TGTGGCCGGTGCGTCCGCGCTACCCGGTGTGGACGGGGGCGCGGCGGTTCCCGGAGCGGTCGGCGATGTACGGACGCAGCCCGGGGTGGGCGACGGTGCGCAGGCCGTGCCGGTGGTGGACGGCGGTGCTCAGGTGCTTCCGGGTGCCGACGGAGCCGAGCCGGTGGCGCCCGGTGCGGACGCCGCCGCGACGGTGGTGCCCGGTGCGGACGGTGCACAGGTCTCCGGCCCCGGTCAGGGGCCCGAGGGGGGTCTCGCTCCGGAGGACGCGCACGCCTCCCCGCCGGGCCAGGAGCCGGAAGGCGGCCACGCCGTGCCCGGCGGGCAGGAGCCCGCGGCCGACGCCCCGCCCGAGAACACGGGCGCGGCGACGGCCGGGGGCGTGCCCGCCGCCGACGCCGACGTGACACTGGACGGCGCGCACGCCGGACCGGCCCCGGACGCGGTCGCGCCGGGCACGGAGACCGGGCAGGTCCCCGCGGCGGCCCGGAACCCGGACGGCGCCGTGCCCGACGGGGCGTCGGAGACCGGTGCGGCACCGGCCGCCGCGAACGCCGAGGTCGCCGGTGCGGATCCGACCGAGATCCCGGCCGCCGCCGAGGCGGGCCCGTCCCCGGACGCGGTCCCGGCCGACTCCGGTGAGGCTCCCGACGCGGTCACGGCCGCACCCGCCGCCGATCAGGGCCAGGGCCAGATTCCGGACCAGGCCGCCGCCGGACCGGAGCAGCACCTGGACCCGGCCGCCGCCGAGGGCGCTCAGGCGCCGGAGGCCGTCCGCGCCGCGCAGATCCCGTGGGACCACGAGGCCGCGCCCGCCGCCGAGCCCGGCCAGGGCGCCGCCGAGGGCGCTCAGGGCATCCAGGACACCCAGGGCGCCCAGGACCCGCGGGCGACCGGGGCCGCAGCCGACTCCGGCACCCCGCAGACCCCCGTTCCAGTCCCGGACGCGCCCGCTGACACGCCCGTGCCGGCGGCCGCGGACGCCGACCCGGCGCGGACGCCCGCCGAGGGCACCGCGATTCCCGCCGAGGGTGTCCCCGCGTCTCTCGACGCGGAGGTCCCCCAGCGGTCGGCCGACGCGGGACCCGGCACCCACGAGCCGCAGCCCGCGCAGGCCCTGCCGGCGGAGCAACCGCAGGGCGCGGACGCGGTCACCGCCGTTCCCGCGGCCCACCTCGCGGACGGCGCCGTACCGGGGGAGGACCCGGCCGCGCTGCCGGAGCCGGACCCGCACCTCCCGCACTTCTCGCAGCAGTCCGCCCTGGAGGCCGCGATCGCCCGTGACGCCGCCAAGGCGGTGGACCCCACCTCGTCCCCCGGGCCCGCGCAGGCGGACGGGCTGCCGCAGCCGGCACCGCCCTCCGAGGCGGGCGAGGCCGGCGCCGCCGACTCCGCCGTCCCCGGCGCGCAGGACCAGGACGCCCTCACCGACGCCCAGCAGGCCGTAGCCGCGGCCCCCGGGGATCCGGCCGGCATCCAGGCGGTGCCACCGGCCCAGTTCACCGAGCCGGGCACCGCCGAGCCGGGCACCGCCGAGCCCGGCACCGCCGAACCGGCCGGCCCCACGGTCACGGCCGACGGCGTCCCCGCGGCCGCCGCCCAGCCGCCGGAAGAGCCGGCCCACGCCGAGGACCCCGGCCAGAGCGCGCCCCTCCCGGCCGGCGTGCCGCTTCAGGCGCAGCCGGGCCAGCCGCTGGGCCGGTTCGTGCCGGTGGAGGGCTCGGTGCCCACCGCCCCGCACCTGGCCCCGGCGCCGCCGCACCCGCTCGTCGTCCCGGCCGAGCAGCTCGCCGGGCAGGCCGCGGAGCCCCCCACGGGCCCCGCGGAACCCGTCGTCACCCTCCCCGCTCCCCGCGGGGCGGACACCGTCCCCGCCGCGCCCGGCGGGGACTCCCGGATCGAGGTCGTGCAGCACGCGGACGACCTGGACACACAGGTCGCCGACCAGGAAGAGAGCACGGCCGCAGTGGCAGAGGAACGACAGCCGACCGGTCCCGCCGCACCCGGCTACGACGACGCCGAGCGCGAGGCCGTGCTCAAGGTGATGCGCGAGCGCCGCGACATCCGCAACGGCTTCCGCAACGACCCCATCCCGCACGAGGTGCTGCTCCGCGTCCTGGAGGCGGCCCACACGGCGCCCTCCGTGGGCCACTCGCAGCCCTGGGACTTCGTCGTCATCCGCTCGGCCGACACCCGCCGCGCCATGCACGAACTGGCCATGCGCCAGCGCGAGGCGTACGCGAAGTCGCTGCCGAAGGGCCGCGCGAAGCAGTTCAAGGAACTGAAGATCGAGGCCATCCTCGACACCCCGGTGAACATCGTCGTCACCGCCGACCCGACCCGCGGCGGCCGGCACACCCTCGGCCGCCACACCCAGCCGCAGATGGCGCCGTACTCCGCCGCGCTCGCGGTCGAGAACCTCTGGCTCGCCGCGCGTGCCGAGGGCCTCGGCGTCGGCTGGGTCAGCTTCTTCGACGAGCGCGAGATGGTCCGCGCCCTCGGCCTGCCCGAGCACCTGGAGGTCATCGCCTACCTGTGCGTGGGATACGTCGACGAGTTCCCGGACGAGCCCGAGCTGATGCAGGCCGGCTGGTCCAAGCGCCGCCCGCTGTCGTGGGTCGTGCACGAGGAGACGTACGGCCGTCGCGCGCTGCCCGGCGAGGACCCGCACGACCTGCTGGCCGAGACCGTCTCCCAGATCCGCCCGCTGGACGCCAAGGCGCTCGGCGAGGCCTGGGAGCGGCAGAAGCGGATGACCAAGCCCGCGGGCGCGCTCGGCATGCTGGAGATCATCTCCGCGCAGCTGTCCGGCCTGTCCCGCCAGTGCCCGCCGCCGATCCCGGAGCCCGCGGCCGTCGCGATCTTCGCCGGCGACCACGGCGTGCACGCCCAGGGCGTCACCCCCTGGCCGCAGGAGGTCACCGCGCAGATGGTGGCCAACTTCCTCGGCGGGGGAGCGGTCTGCAACGCGTTCGCCGGCCAGGTGGGAGCCGAGGTCTGCGTCGTCGACGTGGGCGTCGCCGCCGACCTCCCGGCCACCCCGGGCCTGCTGCCCCGCAAGGTCCGCGCGGGCACCTCCGACATGACCGCCGGCCCCGCGATGACCCGCGAGGAGGCCAAGAAGGCCATCGAGGTGGGCATCGAGACCGCCCGCGACCTGGTCGCGGCGGGCAACAAGGCGCTGCTCACGGGCGAGATGGGCATCGCGAACACCACGGCGTCCGCGGCCCTGATCTCCGTCTTCACCGGCGCGGACCCTGCCGAGGTCACGGGCCGGGGCACCGGTATCAACGACGAGACGCTGGCCCGCAAGACCGAGGTCGTCCGCCGGGCGCTCGAACTGCACCAGCCGGACGCGGCGGACCCCATCGGCGTCCTGGCCGCGCTCGGCGGCTTCGAGCACGCGGCCATGGTGGGTCTGCTGCTCGGCGGCGCCTCCCTGCGCACCCCGGTGATCCTGGACGGTGTCAGCGCCGGCGCCGCCGCGCTGGTCGCCCGCGCCATCGCGCCCGAGGTCCTGGCGGCCTGCATCGCGGGCCACCGCAGCGCCGAGCCGGGTCATGTCGCCGCCCTCAACAAGCTGGGCCTGCGCCCGCTGGTCGACCTCGACCTGCGCCTGGGCGAGGGCACGGGCGCGTTGCTGGCACTGCCGCTGGTGCAGAGCACCGCGCGGGCCATGCACGAGGTCGCGACGTTCGACTCGGCCGGCGTCACCGAGAAGTGAGCCGGCGGCCGCGCCCGGCGGGTACGCCCTCCCGCGTGCCCCCGGCGCGGCCGTACGCTGAAACCGCCTCTAAAATCCGCATGTCAGGGCTGCTCCAGCGCCGTAGCGCCCATGCGTACCGCCCGGACGAGGAGCCGCACCGCACATGGCCGAACACCCCGCCTACCCCGTAGGTCTCCGTCTGACCGGCCGCCGCGTGGTCGTCGTCGGCGGCGGCCAGGTCGCCCAGCGCCGCCTCCCCGCACTCGTCGCCGCGGGCGCGGACGTCGTGCTCGTCTCCCCGGAGGCGACCCCCTCCGTCGAGGCGATGGCGGACGCGGGCGAGATCGCCTGGACACGGCGCCGCTACGAGGACGGCGACCTCGCGGACGCCTGGTACGCCCTGGTCGCCAGCGACGACAGCGAGGCCAACGCCCGTGCCTCCGCCGAGGCGGAGCGCCGGCGGGTCTGGTGCGTCCGCTCCGACGACGCCGACGCGGCGACCGCCTGGACCCCGGCCACCGGGCACAGCGAGGGCGTCACGGTGGCCGTGCTCACCACCGAGGCCAAGGGGCGCGACCCGCGCCACACCGCGGCCGTCCGCGACGCGGTCGTCGAGGGCCTGCGCGACGGCACCCTGGTCGCCCCGCACTTCCGCACCCGCACCCCGGGCGTCGCCCTGGTCGGTGGCGGACCCGGCGACCCGGACCTGATCACCGTGCGCGGCCGCCGCCTGCTCGCCGAGGCCGACGTCGTCATCGCCGACCGCCTCGGCCCGCGCGACCTCCTCGCCGAACTCCCGCCGCACGTCGAGGTGATCGACGCGGCGAAGATCCCCTACGGCCGCTACATGGCCCAGGAGGCCATCAACGCCGCCCTGATCGAGCACGCCCGGCAGGGCAAGTCGGTGGTACGCCTCAAGGGCGGCGACCCCTACGTCTTCGGGCGGGGCATGGAGGAGCTGCAGGCGCTGGCCGAGGCCGGCATCCCGTGCACGGTGGTCCCCGGCATCTCCAGCTCCATCTCGGTCCCCGGCGCGGCGGGCATCCCCGTCACCCACCGCGGGGTCGCCCACGAGTTCACGGTGGTCAGCGGCCATGTGGCCCCGGACGACGAGCGTTCCCTGGTCGACTGGCCGAGTCTGGCGAAGCTCACCGGCACGCTGGTGATCCTCATGGGCGTCGACAAGATAGGCAGGATCGCCGAGACGCTCGTCGCGCACGGCAGGTCCCCGGACACCCCGGTCGCCCTGGTCCAGGAGGGCACGACCGCCGCCCAGCGCCGGGTCGACGCCACCCTCGCCACGGTCGCCGAGACCGTGCGCGCCGAGGACGTGAGGCCGCCGGCCGTCATCGTCGTCGGAGAGGTCGTCGCGGTCGGCCCCGGACAACCGGGTAACCCCGGGTGAACAGCCCCCACCGAGCCGTTGGCACCGCACCGCACCCAGGACGAGGCAGTATCACTCCGTGGCCGATCTCATCACCATCGAGGACCCCGACGACCCGCGCCTGCGCGACTACACGGGCTTGACCGACGTCGAGCTGCGCCGCAGGCGCGAACCGGCCGAGGGCCTGTTCATCGCCGAGGGCGAGAAGGTCATCCGCCGGGCCAGGGACGCCGGGTACGAGATGCGCTCGATGCTGCTGTCGGCCAAGTGGGTCGACGTCATGCGGGACGTCATCGACGAGCTCGCGGCCCCGGTCTACGCGGTCAGCCCGGAGCTCGCCGAGCGGGTCACCGGCTACCACGTGCACCGCGGCGCGCTCGCCTCCATGCGGCGCAAGCCGCTGCCCACGGCGGGCGAACTGCTGCGGACCGCGCGCCGGGTCGTGGTGATGGAGGCGGTCGACGACCACACCGACATCGGCGCGGTGTTGCCATCGGATCTACAGGAGCGTGCTGATCAACGTCGTATTGCGATCTTCGAGGACATCGTTGATCACGCCAATCTGGGTGCGGCCTTCCGCAATGCGGCGGCTCTGGGAGTGGACGCCGTATTTCTCACCCCGCGCTGTGCCGACCCCCTCTACAGGCGGGCCGTGAAGGTGTCCATGGGGGCTGTCTTCACCGTCCCGTACGCCAGGTTCGAGTCATGGCCGCGTGACGCCGACGTCGTCCGGCAGCACGGCTTCGTGCTCGCGGCCCTCTGCCTCTCGGGGAGTTCCATCACCATCGACGAGCTCGCCGACCGCCGTTACGAGAAGCTGGCCCTGATGCTGGGCACAGAGGGGGAAGGGCTGTCGGCCGGCGCGCTACGGGCCGCCGACGAGCATGTGCGCATCCCGATGGATGCCGGTGTCGACTCCCTGAACGTGGCCGCCGCCTCGGCTGTCGCCTTCTACGCCACCCGGCCGAGGTCTGACTGACCCCGGAGGACGAGGATCACGCGTCCGATCGTTTCGACGGCACACGGAACGAGAACTCCCCGCGGCCGGCCCGTTTTTCGTCCCGTGGGGGGTACATGAGCGCCGAACCCCACTGGAGAGCGGCGTCAGGAGTGCTATGCGTGTCAAGGTCGGATGCTTCAAGACCAGGTCACTCAGGAGACGCCTGCACCGCTGTGCCCGTGAGGTGTTCGGCTGGGAGAGCCTGCGCCCGTCCCAGCTCGCCGCCATGACGGCCGTGATGGAGGGACGCGACACCGTCGTGGTGATGCCGACGGGTGCGGGGAAGTCCGCCGTGTACCAGGTGCCGGGTGTGCTGCTTGAGGGGCCGACCGTCGTGGTCTCCCCCCTGATAGCGCTCCAGCGGGACCAGGTCGCCCATCTCGCCCGTATCGAGGGATCCGACGCCTCGGCCGTCAACTCCGCGCAGCGCGCACGGGACAACGAAGCCGTGTGGGAGCGCGTACGCGAAGGCAGTCTGGACTTTCTGTTCGTCTCGCCCGAGCAACTGGCGAAGGACGAGGTGGTGGATCAGATCGCCGCGGCCGCTCCCGCGCTGATGGTGGTCGACGAGGCGCACTGCGTGTCCTCGTGGGGATACGACTTCCGGCCCGACTACCTGTCCCTGTGCCATGTGCGCGAACGCATCGGCCGGCCTCCGCTCCTCGCTCTCACCGCCAGCGCGGCGGCCCCCGTGCGGGCGGACATCGTGGAGCGGCTCGGCATGCACGAGGCGTGCGAGGTGGTCGCGGGGTTCGACCGCCGCAACATCACGCTGGAGGTCGTACGGCACCGGGAGAACGCGGAGAAGCGCCGGTGGGTGGTGGAACGGGCCGCGGCCGAGGCCAAACCGGGCATCGTCTACGCGGGAACGCGGCGGGAGACCGAGGAGTACGCGCAGGAACTGTCGGCGCTCGGATTCGACAGCGCCGCCTACCATGCGGGGCTGACGGCGGCTGAGCGCTCCCGGACGCACGACCGCTTCCGGGACGGCGAACTCGACGTGGTCGTCGCCACCTCCGCGTTCGGGATGGGCATCGACAAGCCGAACATCCGCTTCGTGCTGCACGCGTCGGTGCCGGGTTCCCTCGACACCTACTACCAGGAGATCGGCCGGGCGGGCCGTGACGGGGAACCGTCGAGGGCGATCCTCGCGTACCGGCCCGAGGACCTCGGCGTGCAGCGGTTCCGGACGGGCGCTCACCCCGACCCGGAGGCGCTGGGCGGGCTGATCGACACGGTGCGCGAGCACCGGGGACCGGTCACGGCGACCGCTCTGCGCGAGCGCACCGGGCTGTCCCAGACGCCGCTGACGTCGATGCTGCACCTGCTGGAGGAGGCCGGAGCCGTGACGACGGAGAAGCGCGGCGGCGTCCGGGCCGTGCCCGGAGCGCGGCGGGACGTGTGCGTCCGCGAGGCGATGCGGATCGCCTCCGCCCGTGTCGACCTGGAGCGTTCCCGCGTGGAGATGATGCGGGCGTACGCGGAGACGAACGGCTGCCGCCGGCGCCATATGCTCGGGTACTTCGGTGAGAGTCTGGCAGAGGGTGACTGCGCGGGCTGCGACACATGCACCCGTAGACAGGAGTTGAAGGAGGCCCCCGTCCGGACAGGAGACATCTTGTCCGGTACGGGCCCTGACCCGCTGGAACCCGTGGCGGCCGACGGCGCCTTCCCGCCCGGGACGCGGGTGGGGCACAGCACGTGGGGCGAGGGTGAGGTGATGAGCGAAGAGGGGAACAGGATCACGGTTCTGTTCGAGAGCGTGGGCTATCGCACGCTGTCCCTCCCCGCCGTCCAGGCGCGAGGCCTGCTGACGCCGGTGCCGTCGGCCGCGACGAGGGGCTGACGCCGCCTCGACGTCGTCGGCACGCGTTCCGGCGCTCCCACGGCGACCCCACGTCGACTCGCTCAACGTGGGCGCCGCGACCGCCGTCGCCTTCTACGCGGTGGCGACCGGCCGTCCCCGCACCTGAGACCGGCGCGCCGGACCGGCGGCTGCGGCGCGGGCCCGAACGTGCCGGAGCGGCGCGGGCCCGAACCGCCGAACTTCTCGAACCCCTCGTGATCGAGGGGACGGAGAGTCGCTCCGGGTCACTCGCCGGCGGCGGCCGGCCGCGCGTCCGGTACCGGCCGGCCCGGCCGGGCGTCCCACGCTCCCCGCCGCTCCGGCTCCTGCCGTACCTGCTCCTGCCGTACCTGCTCCAGCTGTACCCGGTCCCCGCCGCCGTCGCCGCCGAGGCCGCGCGCCGGTCCCTGGCAGCCCTGCGCCACCGCGATGCCGAGCGCGACCAGCAGCGTCACCACCACGAACACGAACAGCCGCTGGCGCAGCAGCCGCGGGTTGGCGGGCCGCCGCCCCGTCGACGTGTTCCGCGGCCCCGGCCGACCGGTGCCAGCGCGCACGGGACGGCTGCCCGAGCGGGAGCCGCCCCGGGGCGCCGGCGTCGACCGCGTTCCGCCCGTACGGGACGCCGTGGAGCTCCCGCGTGCGGCGCTCCCGCCCCGGGACGCGCCGCCCGCGCGCGACGGGGTGCCGGCCCGGGAGGACGGGACGGAGCCGCGCGGAGCGGGAGTGCCGGGAGAGCCCTGCGGGCGCCGCTGCCCCCGCTGCTGCTCCGGCTGGCCGGCCCGCTGCCGGGCGGAGAGGCTGCCGCGCTGGTTGTCCGGGTAGGTGTCGACGAGCCGCCCCGTCGGGCGGTCCGCCTCGGCGGAGCGCGGCGCGGGCGGGCGCAGGTCGTTCAGGTCCTGCGCCTCCCGCGCGGCGATCTCCTTCAGCCGCAGCGACAGCTGCAGCGTGGTCGGCCGTTCCTCGGGGTCCTTCGCCAGACAGGCCCGGACGAGCGGGGCCAGCGCGTCCGGCACGCCGTGCAGGTGCGGCTCCTCGTGCACCACGCGGTAGAGCATGACCTCGGAGCTGCCGTGCCCGAAGGGGGAGTCACCCGTCGACGCGTAGGCCAGGGTCGCCCCCAGGGAGAACACGTCGGTCGCCGGGGTGACGGCCGCGCCGCGCACCTGCTCCGGGGCGAGGAACCCGGGGGAGCCGACCGCGGTGCCGACGTGGGTGAGCGTCGAGGCGCCGGTGGCCCAGGCGATGCCGAAGTCGATGATCCGCGGGCCCTTGGGGGACAGCAGGATGTTGGACGGCTTCAGGTCCCGGTGCACGACCCCGGCCTCGTGCACGGCCACCAGGCCCTCGGACAGGGCGGCCCCGATGCCGGCCACCTCCGCCGCGCCGAGCGCGCCCTCGCCGGCGACCTTGTCGTGCAGCGAGGGGCCGGGCACGTACTGGGTGGCGAACCACGGCCGGTCCGCGTCCAGATCCGCCGCGACGAGCCGCGCCGTGCACCCGCCCCGGATCCGCCGGGCCGCGGAGACCTCGCGGGCGAACCGCGACCGGAACTCCTGGTCCTCGGCCAGGTCCGGCCGGATGACCTTGAGGGCGACGCGCTGGCCCTTGCGGTCGGAGCCCAGGTAGACCACGCCCATCCCGCCCGCGCCCAGCCGTCGGTGAAGCCTGAACGAGCCGACAACACGCGGGTCCTCGCGCCTCAGGCGCATCATCGCCATGTTCATCCCCGCTGCCCGGTCCCTGTGACGAGCCACAGCTTACGTTTCCGGGGCCGTCCGCGCGCAGAGGCCGCGCCCTCTCGTCCCGAACGATTGTGACCGCCGCACGGTGCGGCTGAAGTGCGGTCAGGAAGGCGGCCGGTGGCCGGTCTTGAGGAAGTGTCGGAACTCAACCGCCGCCCGCACACGGGTGGTTGATCACGCCGTCGGCCGTGCCATGGCGCCGGTCGGGGGCGCCGCGGCCCCGGTGCGCGGGTGCGCGGCCGCGGCGGGCGGAAGGCGCCGTGGCGGGGAGTCCGAGGTGCACCGGAATGCCGGGGAAGTGAGCGAAGTCACGCACGCCCCCGGCCGGACGGAGCGGCAGGGCCGGGGCGCATCGGGCACCCCTTCGGGGAAGACCCGGAGATCGGGCGGCGCGTCTCCACCCAGGGGAGTAGTCCCGGCGTCACGGCTCATCCTCCGGGAGGCCCGGCAATCGATACGAAGGCATGACGCCCGGTGCCCGCCGCGCGCCTAGATTTGAGGTCAAGCGGCGGGTGCAGCACTCGTCCCCCGAGGTCAGACACCCGCCGCTGCCGAAGGACAACCGAAAGGTCGGGAGAGGGACCATGGCCCACACGGCACCGCGGGCACGGCTCCGCACGGAGGGACGCCGGGTGTACACCGCGTTCCGCCCCCGCCGTCAGGGCCCTCGCCACCCCCTGGTGGCGACGCTGATGGCCCTTCCCCTGGCGGTCCTGCTCCTGCTCGTCTTCGACGGGTGGGAGACGGTGACCACACAGGCGTCGTCCGTGGGCGTGATGCTGGGGCGCTGAGCGGCGACCCCAGGCCCGGAAGAGCGGTCCGGGCGGGGACATCCACCCATGAAACCCCGTGGGGACGGGGGTGCGGCGGACGGCACAAATGCCGGCGCAGCCGAACGGCTGCGCCGGCATTGCTTTTCCCCCGGGCCCCTCGCCCTCCGCCGGGCCCGTCCCCGTACGCTCACCCCCAGTGCCGACCACCCGGGGGGACCGTGACCGCAGACCTGCTGCCCGCCCTGACCGGCCGCGCGAGGGCCGCCGCCCACGCGCGCGCGGGCGACTGCGCCTGCGAGACGGCGGGCACCCTCGCCGACCGCCCGGACGGCACCGTCGTCCGCCACGCGGACACCGTCGCCAAGGCCCACGCCCCGGACGCCGACCGCGCCGAGCTGGCCGCGCGCCTGGCGGTGGCGGCCCGGCTGCCCGGGATCCTGCTGCCCCCGCTGTGCCCGGCCCCCGCCGACCTGCACGGCCGCCTCGTCACCTTCTGGCCCTACGGCGTCCCCGTCGACCCCGACGCCCCGGACGCCGCCCCCTGGGAAGCCGCCGCCACCCTCCTGGCCCGCCTCCACCGCAGCCCGCTCCCCGCCCCGGCCACCGTGCCCCCGGCGCGCGACCGGGGCGCGCCGGACGCCCGTCCCGTCACCCCGCCCCCGAGGAACGCCGGGCCTCCGGACGCCCGTTCCGTCACCGTGGCCGCGACGCGCCCCGGTGAGCCGGACTCCCGTTCCGTCACCCCGCCCGCGACGCGCGCCGGGGCCCCGGACGTCCGTCCCGCCACCGTCCCGCCGCCCATGCGCGGCCCCCTCAAGGCCGCCCGGGCGCGGGACCGTCTCCTCGCCGTGGCGCCCGGGCATCCCGCCGCGGCTCCCGTGCTGCGGGCCTGGGACACCCTCCCCGCCTGGGCCCGCGGCGAGGCGCCCATGCCGGACTCCGCCGTCCTCTGCCACGGCGACCTGCACCTCGGTCAGCTCGTGCGCCACCCCGCGCCCGACGGCCCCTGGCTGCTCATCGACGTCGACGACCTGGGCACCGGCGTACCGGCCTGGGACCTGGCCCGCCCGGCGGCCTGGTTCGCCTGCGGGCTGCTGCCGCCCGACGAGTGGACCCGCTTCCTGACCGCCTACCGGGCGGCCGGCGGCCCGGCCGTGCCGGCGGACGGCGATCCCTGGCCCGCTCTCGACGTACCCGCCCGGACGCTCACCGTCCAGACCGCGGCCCTCGCCGTCGTCCGGGCGACCGCGGCGGGCCGGCCGCTGGACGAGGTCGAGCGGGCCGTGGTGGACGCCTGTGACCGAATGATGGGCATCCCGGCGGAGTTGACCCACGGCGTGCCGAAGTAGGGTGCAACCGACCGCGGCCGGACAGAGTCTGTCCTGGCGACACCCGAAGCAGGACCGACCGGCGAGGAGTTGAGCCGACCATGCAGTGTCCGAAGTGCCATGCGCCGATGCACACGTACAACCGCAACGGCGTTCAGATCGAGCAGTGCAGCGGCTGTCGCGGCATCTTCCTCGACTACGGCGAGCTGGAGTCTCTGACCCGCCTGGAGTCGCAGTGGTCCCAGCCCGCGCCGCCGGCCCCGCCCGCCCCGCAGGCGTACCCCTCCGCCCCTGCCTGGGGCGCCCCGCACGGCGGCCACCACGGCGGCGGTCACGGTCACTACGGCCACCACCGCCACAAGAGCTTCGGCCACATGCTGTTCTCCAGCTGACCCGGCGGATGCTGTTCTCCGGCTGACCCCGGGGACGGGCGGCGGCCGCCTCCGCGGACAGCCCGCCGGCACCACGAGGAAGCCCCCGGCCGTACGAGACGGCCGGGGGCTTCGGTGCGTGGACGATACTGGGATTGAACCAGTGACCTCTTCCGTGTCAGGGAAGCGCTCTCCCGCTGAGCTAATCGTCCTCGGGACCGCGATCCGAGGATCACGGGCACTGCGTGCGCGATACTGGGATTGAACCAGTGACCTCTTCCGTGTCAGGGAAGCGCTCTCCCGCTGAGCTAATCGCGCGGAGGATCCGGGGATCCGGCGGACCCGCAGGTCCAGTGGACGATACTGGGATTGAACCAGTGACCTCTTCCGTGTCAGGGAAGCGCTCTCCCGCTGAGCTAATCGTCCTTGGAGGTGGAGACGGGATTTGAACCCGTGTAGACGGCTTTGCAGGCCGTTGCCTCGCCTCTCGGCCACTCCACCAGGAGCGCGGGGGACCGGGAGTCCCCTGCTTCCTTCGAGCGGACGACGAGGCTCGAACTCGCGACCTCAACCTTGGCAAGGTTGCGCTCTACCAACTGAGCTACGTCCGCCTGTCGTTTCGGTCCGCTTCCGCGGCCCGGCGACGTGTTGAACTCTAGCGGATTCCGGGGCCAGTACAAAAACGCGTTTGTGCAGCGTGCTGCGCTGCGTCCCCGGGAGGACCCGGGCGGGCACCCGGAGGGACACGCCCGGGTCGCCCGGCGGACACCCGCCATAGACTCGACTGCGTGCCCGACCTGCCTCCTCTCGCCCGCTTCGGCGACCGCGTCGCCACCGGCCTCCTCGACGTCACCGACGACCCCTCCGCCCTCGACTCCACCGGCTTCTGGGCCGTCGCCGCCGACTACGAGGGCCGGCTGACCTGCGCCCGCTTCCGGGACGTACGGGAGGAGCCGGTGCCCGGCCCCGTGCCGGGCCGGTGGCGGGGTCCGGCGGTGGGTGACTGGACGTCGTCCCTCGACCGCGCCGCGTACACGGCCGGGGTGCGGCGCATCCACGAGCACATCGCGTCCGGCGAGGTCTACCAGGCGAACCTCTGCCGGGTGCTGTCCGCGCCGGTCACCCCCGACGCCGACGTGGACGCCCTCACCGCCGTCCTGGCCCGCGGCAACCCGGCGCCGTACGCGGGAACGATACGGCTGCCGGAGCACGGCGTGGAGATAGCCACCGCCTCCCCCGAGCTGTTCCTGCGCCGCGACGGCCGGACCGTGGAGTCGGGCCCCATCAAGGGCACCGCCCCCACCGAGGCGGAACTGCTGGCGAAGGACTTCGCCGAGAACGTGATGATCGTGGACCTGGTCCGCAACGACATCGGGCGTGTCTGCGGCACCGGCACCGTCACCGTCCCCGACCTCTGCGCCGTCGAGAAGCACCCCGGCATGATCCACCTCGTCTCCACCGTCCGCGGCGAACTGCTCCCCGGCGCCGGCTGGCCGGAGCTGCTCGACGCCACCTTCCCGGCCGGCTCCATCACCGGAGCCCCCAAGTCCAGCGCCCTGCGGATCATCGACGCCCTGGAGACCGCGCCCCGCGGCCCCTACTGCGGCGGCATCGGCTGGGTCGACGCCGACCGGGGCACGGGCGAGCTGGCCGTGGGCATCCGCACCTTCTGGATCGACCGGACCGCCGACGGCGCCGCCCTGCTGCGCTTCGGCACCGGCGCCGGCATCACCTGGGACTCCGACCCCGAGGGGGAGTGGCGGGAGACCGAGCTGAAGGCGGCCCGGCTCCTCGCGGTAGCGTCGGGAGCCTACGAGGCCATCGGAGAGGGACTGCACACGTGAAGATCTGGCTCGACGGCGGGCTGCAGGACACCGAGACCGCCCGCGTCTCCGTCTTCGACCACGGGCTGACCGTGGGCGACGGCATCTTCGAGACGGTGAAGGCGGCCGACGGGAAGCCGTTCGCGCTCACCCGCCACCTGGACCGGCTGACCCGCTCGGCCCGCGGCCTGGGGCTGCCCGACCCCGACCACGACGAGGTCCGCCGCGCCTGCGCGGCCGTCCTCGCGGCCAACCCGATGCCGCTCGGCCGGCTGCGGATCACGTACACCGGCGGCCACGGCCCTCTCGGCTCCGACCGCGGCGACCACGGCCCCACCCTGGTGGTCGCCCTCGGCGAGACCGCCCGCCGCCCCGACACCACCGCCGTGATCACCGTGCCGTGGACCCGCAACGAACGGGGCGCGCTCACCGGCCTGAAGACCACCTCGTACGCGGAGAACGTCGTCGCCCTCTCCCGGGCCCACCAACAGGGCGCCTCCGAGGCGCTGTTCGCCAACACGGTCGGGCAGCTGTGCGAGGGCACCGGCTCCAACGTCTTCGTCGTCCTCGACGGCGAGATCCACACCCCGCCGCTCGCCTCCGGCTGCCTCGCCGGCATCACGCGCGAGCTGACGGTCGAGTGGACCGGGGCGAAGGAGACCGATCTGCCGCTGGACGTGCTGGAGCGTGCCGAGGAGATCTTCCTCACCTCCACCCTGCGGGACGTCCAGGCCGTGCGCCGGGTCGACGCCCGCGACCTGGGGGACGCGCCGGGGCCGGTGACCGCCAAGGCCATGCGGATCTTCCAGGAGCGGTCCGGGGACGACCTCGATCCGTAGCACCGCGTCGCACTCGCCCCGGAGCCGGAAAACAGGCTGACGCCCGCGGCCCCGGCGGGTAGAACACCCTTGATGACCACGACCCTGCGGCCGAGCGAGCCGCTTCAGCACCACGCCGACGGGACCCGTTCGCGCCGCTACCAGGTGTGCGTGAACAGCCGCCCCGTCGGCGTGATCCACCTGGCCACGTCGCCCTCCTTCGGCGACTCGGTGGCACGCATCGTCCACCTGCGCATCGAGGAACCCGACCGCCGGCGCGGCCGGGCCACCGTGGCCGCGCTCGCCGCGGAGGAGGTCGTCCGCGGCTGGGGCTGCCGCCAGATCGAGACCCTCGTCCGCGCCGACGCCCCGGCGGCCCTGCGGCTCACCCGGGCGCTCGGCTACGTGCAGCGCAACCGCGGCATGGCGAAGCAGCTCGGCGACGTGCCGCCCGACCTGCCCGCGGGCAGCCGCGCGCGCCCCATGACGGAGGCGGAGTTCACCGTCTGGCACGCGTACCAGGCCGAGCACTACGCCCGCACCTGGATCGAGCGGGGCGTGCCCGAGGCCGAGGCGTACGCCAAGTCGCGCCGCGACCACGAACAGCTCCTGCCGCGCGGCCTCGCCACCGAGGACACACTCCTCAGCGTCCTGGAGCACGACGGTGCGCGGGTGGGCGTCCTGTGGCTGGCGCTGCGCGACGACGAGGCGTTCGTGTTCGACGTGGAGGTGGACGCCGCCCACCGCGGCGAAGGCCACGGCCGTACGCTCATGCGGCTCGCGGAGACGCAGGCGATCGCCGCCGGGCGGCGCCGCCTCGGCCTCAACGTGTTCGCGGGCAACACCCCGGCCGAGCGGCTCTACGAGTCGCTCGGCTACGCGACGACGCGGTACGCCCTGTACAAGCCCCTGCTGTAGCCCGCCGCCGCAGCCCCCTGCGCGGGGACCGGGTCAGTGCTCCTGGCCGGCCAGGAGCCGGTCCACGATCTCCTCGACGCGCTCGCGCAGCCCCTCCTGGCTCTTGCCGCCGTCCAGGCGCTCGCCCCCGACCACGTACGTCGGTGTGCCGGTCACGCCGATCGCCTTGCCCTCGGCCTGGTCGGCGTCGACCATCAGGATGTGCCTGCCGTCGATGAGCGCGGTGTCGAACTCCTCGGCGTCCAGGCCCAGTTCGCGGGCCACCTCGACCAGGAAGGACTCACCCCGGCGGTCCAGCTCCTCGACCCGTTCGAGCACCGCCTCCACGTACGGCCACAGCCGCCCCTGCATCGCGGCCTCCTCGGCGGCCTGCCCGGCGGCGAAGGCGTACTTGTGCTTCTCCAGCGGGAAGTGCCGCAGCCGCAGCTCCAGCCGGTCGCCGTAGCGCTCGCGCAGGGCGCGCAGGTCGGCCAGCGCGGTGCGGCAGTCCGAACACTGGAGTTCGCACCAGACGTCGAGGACCGGGGCGGCGGTGCGTGCGGGGGAGGAGTCGCTCATGGTCCCAGTCTCCCAGCCCCGCGCCGGACCGCCCAATCCGGGATCACGCCTGGCCCGGCGGGGTCCCGCGCCCGTCGTACGGCCCACCCGGCCCCGGGGAGGAGGCGACCCGGAGATGTCCCTGATGTCCGCCCGGATCGTGGCACGGCGCCGCGGGCGGGGTGCAGGATGGAAGGGAGGAAACCGTCCTGACCGGTGAGCCCTGCCTGGAGGCCCGGATGATTGCCGAGACCGTCTGTTCCGCCGTCTCCGCGGCCGGCCTGGGCATCGCCGCGGTCACGGCGTACCGCAAGCGCTTCCTCGCGGC
Source organism: Streptomyces sp. NPDC096152 (assembly GCF_044763235.1). Taxonomy (NCBI): domain Bacteria; kingdom Bacillati; phylum Actinomycetota; class Actinomycetes; order Kitasatosporales; family Streptomycetaceae; genus Streptomyces; species Streptomyces sp. NPDC096152. The sequence continues at coordinate 331,768 of NZ_JBIWFW010000008.1, forward strand.
GGCCCGGATCGCCGCGTACTCCCTCGTCCCGGTCGGCCTGGTGATGACGGGCGTCGTGGCCTGGCTGGCCGACACCGCCTTCAGCCCCACCGCCTGGGCCGGCTTCGCCGTGCTCGGCGTCGCCTGGGCGCTCCTCCTGACCACCCGCGGGGTGGAGCGCCGCCGCGGCGGCACCCGCAAGGAGCGCAGGGCGGCGGCCCGGGCCGGGCGGCAGGAGGTGGCCGCGCCGGGGACGTCGGCCCCGGCCCTGCGCCCGGCCGACCGCCCCGCGGCCGCGCCCCGAGCCGAGGACGACTTCAGCGACATCGAGGCCATCCTGAAGAAGCACGGCATCTGACCGGAGCGCGGCCGGCGTGTGCCGCCCGGAACGGCTCGGGAGTCAGGGGTGGGCCGGGAAGTGCTCAGGACCTGACCCGAACCGAAACGAAGATCACGGAATCGGCGAACTCCCGGACGTTCCTCGCGTGTGGATCGCGCGGCAGTTGCCCGCTGCGTCATCATCGCCGCGAGATGGTGGACACGACACAGAGCGAGGCCGCGCCGCCGAAGGACGAGCCGCGCGGGTGCCTCTTCGCCCTTTCCCAGCCGCCGCTGATGATCTTCCTTGCGGTGATCGGGTGTCTGCTGCTCATGGCTTCGTTGCACGACCTGCTGTTGCTGTGAGCCGTACCGTGGGTCCTCGGCGTCACCCGCCGGGGACCACGACCACGAGCCCACCGCCGCTCCGGATGTCGGCCGCCGAGCCTTCGGGTGTCCGCAATCGCCGCTCCGGCGTCGGCCTGCGAGCCTTTCGGCGTCCGCCACGGGCGCACCGGTGTCGGCCAGTGCCGCGGACGCTCCGGCGTCGACCACGAACACCCCGGTTGTCAGCCCGCCGCCTCCTTGCGCCGTGCCCGGTACGCGGCCACGTGCAGCCGGTTGCCGCAGGTGCGGCTGTCGCAGTAGCGCCGCGAGCGGTTGCGGGAGAGATCGACGAAGGCGCGACGGCAGTCGGGTGCCTCGCAGCGCCGCAGACGCTCCCGCTCCCCGGCCACCACGAAGAACGCCAGCGCCATGCCGCAGTCGGCGGCCAGGTGGTCGGCGACGGACGCGCCGGGGGCGAAGTAGTGCACATGCCAGTCGTAGCCGTCGTGGTCCGTCAGCCGGGGCGTGGTGCCCGCGGCGGCGACCAGCTCGTTGATCATCCCGGCGGCCGTCCGGCTGTCCGGGGCGGCGAAGATCCCGGCGAAGCGTCCGCGGATCCTGCGCACCGCCGAGAGGTCGAACTCCGACAGCACCCCGACGTCGCTCATCCGGTGCGACCGCACGAACTCCTCGAGTGCCGTGACGTCGGACAGCCCGTCCGGCGCCGTGTCCTCCTCCGGTGCGGTGTTCACCAGATCGACCACGGTGTCGAGCGCGCACCGGGTGTCGTGGGTGATCAGCACGTTTCGCTCCCTGGCCCTGGGGATCGGGCACACACGCCCGCCGATGCTGGCCGATGGTAGTGGCTCGGCCCGCCGGCCGACCCGGCCTCACCACGCACCAGCGTCCGTCGATGACAACGCCGTGGCGCGGTCCGGGGTTCCCACGGCCGTCGCCGCCGGCCCTCACCCTGCGTGACGGGCACCCTCGGCCGGTGCGTCCGGAGGGCATCTCTGCACTGCGCGCACATCGCTCCACGCACACCGGCACCGTCCCCTGGCTGGGAACGGTGCCGCTGCATCCCGTATGCGGTTGTCCTGGCCCGAGCCGTCTCCCCGAGTGGACGGCGCCGGGCAGCTTGAGGCCCTGGAAAAATCCGGGGCTAGCTTTCCGCGAGGATGTGCGAGAGCTCCTGATCCAGATCGAAATGTCGATGTTCCGTGCCGGGGGGCACGGCGGCGTCGGTTCGCTTCAGGAAGGACTCCAGGGCTCGCGCCGGGGCCTCCAGCAGGGCTTCGCCCTCCGGTGAGCTCAGGGCGATGCACACGACGCCCTGGCCATGACTGCGCGACGGCCAGACACGGACGTCGCCGGTCCCGGTGGGACGGTGAAGCCCTTCGGCGAGGAGGTCGCGGGCGAACACCCACTCGACGGTCTCCTCGGCTCCGGTGTGGAAGGTGGCGTGCACGGCGTAGGGGTCGGCCGTGTCGTACCGCAGGCCTGCGGGGACAGGCAGGGATGACTCGCTCGACACAACGAGGCGCAGGTGCAGCTCGCAGCTGACCGTGGTGTTCATAAGCGCCGGGGCCTTTCGCTCAGTGTGCGCTCGGGGATTCGCACGTCGGCGAAATCGACATGCCACCTACGGTGCCGTTGTAAACCCCTCTGAGTGTTTTGCCTGCCTTTACGTAACTCTTCCGGCCGAGAACCTGTTCGCGAGGTACCACCATTCCGGTGACTCGAATCTCTCGGGTAGGGTCGGGCTGTATGAATACGGGGAGTGACGGGTCTGGCGAGGTCGCCGTGACGTCGGACGAGACGAGGGCGGACGAGGCGCGGGACCGGCAGGGCCTCGGGTCGCGCGCGCCGCGCTTCATCCGGTCACGCCGCGCGCTGCACGTGAGCTGGCAGGTCGGGGTCTTCGTCGTCGGGCTGGCGGTCGTCGGCGCCGGCGTCGTCATGCTCCCGCTGCCCGGACCGGGCTGGGTCGTGATCTTCGGCGGTATGGCGATCTGGGCGACCGAGTTCGTCTGGGCCCAGCTCGTGCTCCGCTGGACCAAGCGCAAGGTCACCGAGGCCGCCCAGCGGGCCCTCGATCCCAGGGTGCGCCGCCGCAACATCGTCCTCACCGTGACCGGGCTGTTGATCATCGCCGTCCTGGTGGGCGTCTACGTGTGGAAATTCGGCCTTCAGTCGCCCTGGAGCATAAAGAACCAGTGATCCGGGACGCCCGGGCCGGCCCGCGCGGACCGGGCCGCTCCGGCCCGTCGGAGCCCGCCCTCCGGCTGCTCCCCGGCCCGTGGTCGCCCCGTGGTCGCCCGCTGGTCCCGGCCACCCCCTGACATGGGGTAATGTTCTTCCTGCGTCCGGGCGATTAGCTCAGTGGGAGAGCGCTTCGTTCACACCGAAGAGGTCACTGGTTCGAAACCAGTATCGCCCACCCGGCACGGCGGCCCGTCTGCGATTCGGCAGACGGGCCGCCGTCGTGTGTCCGCCGTGTCCGTGCGATACGAGTCCCACCGGCCGCGCCCCGGCTCCCTCCTGCCGCCGTCCGCGACACCGGGCGATCCGGGAGCGCGGTGGCGAAAGCGGTTCCACGTTCCGGACGGTGACGATCCGTTACTCGCGACGGGACGTACAAGAACGCGCGAAGAGGATCAATAGGATCAAGGCGAGGCGGACTTTCGGGACTGTGGCTCTTTCCGGAAGAAGTTCCGAAGGCGGGTGTCCGGCGGAAATCCCCGGTACGTATTCCAAAACACCGTCACTTTTATTCGCCCTGTGTCGCGCACGGCCCGCCGTCACTCGGCACCGGCCCGCCGTCACTCGGCGCCGGCGGGCCGATGACCTTCCACAGGGCCGGGCGGCTGAAGGGGATGCGCAGGTCCACCGCCGCCTGCCGCAACGGAGCCAGGTCGGCCGGAGCGGCGGCCGCGCGGCTAGTGCATCCTCCCCAGCAGGTCCCGCACCCGGCGGACGTCCCGCAGCCGCTGCTCGTAGGTGGCCCCGACGGCGAGCAGCAGCAGCCCGGCGAGGGCGGGCGGCACCCAGCGCGGCAGGGCGTCGGTGACCTGGACGAGGTAGGGGGCGAGCTCGTGCAGGGCGTCCAGGGCGAGCACCGCGCCGCCGAGCAGGAGGGGTGCCCGCAGCCGGTGCCGGGCGCCGAGCAGGGTGAGCAGCAGCGCCGCCGCTCCCAGCAGCAGGGGGCGCGGCCAGTGCGGGTCGGACCAGGCGGCGCCGAGGCTCGGCAGCAGCCCGGTGGCGAGCCCGGGGCCGTACGCGGTCCAGGACGACGTCAGCGGATCGCGGCGCCTGCGCAGCACGCCGACCACCAGCGCCGGGACGGCCACCGGCAGCGTGTACGCCTCCGGGGTCCCCACGCCCCAGGACGCCAGCCGCACCCAGCCGGCCAGCACGAACAGCGCGGCCGCCGCGTAGCCCGCCTGCCTCCGGTCCGGCCGGACCGCCGTGCCCGCGGCGATCACACCGCACAGGGCGAGCACCAGCGCCAGCATCGGCGGGTCCGTGACCGCCAGGCCGACGCCGACCAGGGCCGAGGCGGCGCCCGTCACCTCGACCGCGTACCGGGCGGCGCCGGTGACGCGCGGCGCGACCAGCGCGCCGGCGGCCGGCGCGGCGAGCACCAGCAGCGCGGTGTGCTGCGGCTGCCAGTCGAGGCTGGCGCCGACCGCGCAGGCGAGGGCGGTGGCGTACCCACCGGCGGCGGCAGCCGGCGCGGGACGGCGCGGGACGGCCGCGAACAGCGCGGTGAGGAACGCGAGCACCACCAGCGTGGCCGCCTCGGAGGCGAGCGCGAGGAGCGCGAGACCGGCGGAGGTGACCAGCGCGAGGACGGTGGCGGTGACGGGGATGAGGAGAGGGGAGGGGAAGGGCGCGGTGGGAGTGGTGGGCGCGTGGGGTCCGTGAGGGGCGCGAGGTGCCTGGGACGTCGGGTCGGACGGTGCGGTCGGCCCGCCGACGGTGATGGGCGTGGCGGTCGCGGGCGGTCCGGCGGACGAGGAGGATCCGGCGGACGAGGACGGTCCGGTGGCCGTTGTGGCTGCCGGGGTCCGCGTCACGCCGTGGGCCAGGAGCACCAGCCCCGCCGTCGCCACACCCTCGGTCACCAGGCCCACCGCGTACGGCAGTTCCAGCGCCGCGGGCAGGACCAGGGCCGCCGCCCAGGCGAGCGGCAGGGCACCGGCGAGCGCGCGCGGGCGCCAGGCCGGGTCGCGGACGGTCACCGCCAGGAACCCGGCGACCACCGCGAGGACCAGCGGAGCGGTGACCGCGTGCGGCGGCCACGGCAGGTCGGCCGTCACCGCGGCACGGACGTCGTCCGGCGCCCCGGACCACGCCCGCGTGGCCCAGCCGACCGGCCCGAGCAGGACCACGACGACGGCCGGCAGCGCCCACAGCACCGCGAGGCCCTGAACGACGGCCGAGGCCCGGGCCAGGCCCTGCCGCACCGCCTCCGGCAGCCGGCCCGTCCGGGCCACCGCCGGCAGGGCGACGCCCCAGGCCAGATGGACCGGCACGGTCCACGTGCCCGGCAGCACCGCGTGCGGCACGCTGCCCAGCGCGGCGACCGTGAGCAGCCCGGCGCCGAGGGCGGCGCCGGTGGCGGCCTTCGGCGCGGGGAGCCGCCCGGCGGTGGCCAGGGCGATGCCCGCGGCGAGCAGGAGGAGCGCCGCGCCCCGGACGGCGTCGGCCGGACCGGCGGCCGTCCACGCCAGCAGGCCGGCCGCGAGCGCGCCCCAGCCGCCCAGCGCGCACGCGCCGACTGCGGCGGTCACCCGCAGGTACCCCGTGCGTGCCCGCAGGGCGAGGACGGTGTCGAACCCGCCGGTCAGCAGGAGCGCGGTGGTGATGCCCCACGGGCCCGTGGCGGCGGCGACCGCCCAGAGCAGCAGCGGCAGTTGGGCCGCGCCGAGCGCGGCGGGCAGCGGCAGCCGCAGCCCGGCCGGCCCCACCGGCGCGCCGGCCTCCGCCGGGCGCGGGCTCCGCGGGTCCGCCGGCGAAGGTTCCGCCGGCCGCGGCGGCCGTACCGTCCGCAGCAGGTGCCCGTACGCCGCCCACACGGCCGCGAGCAGCGCCGACGCCACCGCCGCGTAGCCCGTGCCGTCGGTGTCCGCGAACACCGTCTCGTGCAGCGCGTAGACGTCGAGGACGGTCAGGGCGAGCCCCAGACCGGCCAGGGACTCGGCCGTGGACGTCAGTCCCCGCCGCAGCAGCGGCACCGGCGCCGCGAGGGCGCCCAGGGTGACCGCGCCGAGTACCAGGCCCCGCCCCGCGATGCCCAGATGTCCCCAGCCGACCAGCGTGAACGCCATCGCCGCGACGGTCAGCAGGACACCGCCGAGCACCAGCAGTACGTTCTGCACGCGCGGTGCGGTGGTGTCCTTGGCGGGCTTGACGGCGGCCGCCGCCATCCGGGGCAACGGCGGCGCGGGCGGCGCCGGGTGCTGTCGCAGCACGGCGATCAGCCAGCCGCGACGGGCCAGCAACTGGGCGCGGCGGGCGTCCAGTCGGCCCAGCTCGGCGTCGACGAGCCGCAACTCCTCGGCGGGGGGCGGAAAGTGCGTCATGCCTCGGAGTGTGACGCCGGTCATGGTCCCGGGCATGAGCGCGCGTACTCAGGCGGCGTACTCAGATGCGCTGCCACACTCTCCCCGTGGACCTGCACCGTTACCGTTTCCGCAGCCTCTGGCCCCTCAGCGCGCCGCCCGCCGCCGTGTACGCGGAGCTGGAGCGGGTCGAGGACTATCCGCGCTGGTGGCCCCAGGTGCGCGAGGTCGCACGGGTCGACGGCACGACGGCCGTGCTGAGGATCCGCTCCCTCCTCCCGTACGACCTGACCGTCACCGTCCGCGAGGCCCGGCGCGACCCGCGGGCCGGCGTGCTGGAGACCGCTATGACCGGCGATCTCGACGGCTGGGCCCGCTGGACCGTCACCGCCCACGGCTCCGGCACCCTGGCCCGCTACGACCAGCTCGTCTACGTGAACAAACCGCTGCTCAGGCGCCTCGCCGTACCCGGACGGCCGGTTTTCCGGCTCAACCACCGGCTGATGATGCGCGCCGGACGGCGCGGACTCGCCCTCCGGCTGGCAGCGGTTTGAAGGAAGCCCGCACGGGCCTGTATGGTTCAGTGCGTTCCCGGGCGATTAGCTCAGTGGGAGAGCGCTTCGTTCACACCGAAGAGGTCACTGGTTCGAACCCAGTATCGCCCACCGGGAAAGGCCGGTCCGCACCAGCGGACCGGCTTTTTGCATGCCCCCGGCACGGCTACGCTGCCGCCGGCAGCTCCGGGCGCAGCGGCCAGGACGGATCCACCGACTCCTCCGAGCCGCTGCGCGCGAACCACGCCTGCAGGCCGCGGGCCTGGGCCGCGTGCCACCCGGTCTGGAGGGTGTGCAGCTCGCCCGGGGTCAGGCGCTCCAGCCGGGCCGAGAAGCGGCGGCCGAGCGCGCGGACGACGTCCAGCGCGGCCAGCGCGTCCGCCGCCGCGTCGTGCGCGTCCTCCAGCGCGACCTCGTAGTGCGCGCACAGGTCGGTGAGCGTACGGCGGCCCTTGCGGTAGCGGTCGAGATGCTTGTCGAGGACCCGCGGATCGAGCACGTGCAGCGGCGACGCCTCGAGCCGGCGGGCGAGCGAGGAGGCCCGGTGCCGCCGCAACTCCCGGTCCAGCAGCGTCAGATCGAACGGCGCGTTCATCACCACCAGCGGACGGCCGCGCGCCGCGTGCTCCGCCAGCTCCTCGGCTATCTCGTGCATCACCGGCGCCGGCCAGCGGCCGTTGCGCTGGAGGTGCTCCTCCGTCAGCCCGTGCACCGCCGTCGCCGCCTCGGGCACCGGCACCCCCGGGTTCACCAGCCAGCGCGCCACCCGCGGCCGGCAGCCCGGGGCGTCCTGGACGACGACGGCGGCCGACACGATGCGGTCGGTCTCGACGTCGACGCCGGTGGTCTCCGTGTCGAACGCGGCCAGCGGGCCCTCGTACCAGCACGTCATACGTCCCCAACTCCTCCCGCACTCCCGGCAGCTGACGTCCCGTCTTCTGCCCGTTTGGTGATACCCGGGCTGTTTGCGTCGTACGCCGGATGGAGACAACAGGAGTACGGGTCTTTGCAGTTCAGAGGCCCGCAGCGGGGATTTCTTCGGCGTGGAAGGCTGTTCGTCATGGCGATTGCGCAGCCCGAGCGGGGCGGGCTGCTGCCCGAACGTGCGGGCCCCCTTCGCGGCACACTCGCCACCACCGCGTGCATGGAGACACTGCAGGTGGGCTATCTGCACGCGGTGGCCGCGGCGGCCGGCTGCTCGCTGTCGCAGCCCTTCCCGGACAACGGCATCGACTGGCACGTCAGCCACAGCGCCCCCGGGCACACCGTCGACGACGAGGTGACCATCAAGGTGCAGCTGAAGTGCACGTACCAGATCGCGCCGAACCCCCCGGGCCGCTTCTTCTCCTTCACGCTCGACAACGGCCACCTGGCCAAGCTCGCCCGCACCCCGGTCACGGTGCACAAGATCCTGGTCGTGATGATCGTCCCGCGCTCGCAGGAGCAGTGGCTGCGGGCCGGGCACGACCGGCTCGACCTCAGGCACTGCTGCTACTGGGTCAACCTGGCCGGCCACCCCATCACCGGCCGGCACCGCACCACCGTGCGGATACCGACCTCGCGCATCTTCGACGACCGGGCGCTCTGCGAGATCATGACGCGGGTCGGGACGGGAGGCAGACCGTGACGCTCCGGCCACTCGAGGGGCCGGGAGGCCGGCCATGACGCACCGCCCCCTCGGCGAGTCCCCGCGCCCCGGGCGACCGGTGCGACCGGTGCAACCGGTGCGGCAGGTACGGCCGCGGCCCGTCGACGCCTCCTGGCACCGGCCGCCCGGCCCCGCCGACATCGACCCCTGCGACGTCGACCCCGCCGTGCTCGGCGCCCTGCTGCACCGGCACGGCTGGCAGCGGCGCGGCGGCGCCCCCGGGCGCTACGGCCGCTGGACCCCGCCCGGCCCGGGCGGCGCCGGGACCAGCCTGCTGGTGCCCGAGAGCCGCGCCTTCCCCGACAGCGACGACCTGCTCGGCGAGGCGATCGACGCCCTGGCCCGCAGCGGCACGCCGTCCGCACGCGAGGTGCTGGTCTCGCTCGCCGTCCCCAGCGACGAGATCCGCTGGTGGCGGGACGTGCCCGGCGGGCCGGGCGACGCGGCGCCCTGGTACGCAGAGGAGGGACTGCGCACCGCCGCCCGCCGGATGCTGCTCGCCGCCGCGCTCGCCGGCTGCGCCCGGGCCGGCTACTACGGCGCCCGCTACCGGCGCACGGCCGCCGCCTCCCTGGACCACGTCCTCGTCGGCTCCGTGGCCGACGGCCGCCGCCTGACCGCGTTCGTCCCCGTCGGCACCGGGCGGCCGCTCGCGGTACGGCTGCACCAGGCCCTGTACGCGGTCCGGGAGGCCGTCGACTACCGGCGGGCCGCGGGCGGGATGGACGCCTTCGACGGTGCCGTCGCGGCGGGCGTGAGCCGCGAGCTCACCGACGCCCTCGTCGCACTGGTGCGCGGCACGGAGGGCGCCCGGATCGCCGTCGGGTGGGCGCCCGCGGCGGGTGTCCCCGGGGACTGCGCGGCGACCGCGGAACCCGTCGAGTTCTCGCCGGGCGACCTGCCCGTGCTGCGCGAGGCCGGCGCCCGCTACCTGCGCGCGGAGCCGTCCGTACCCGTGCGGGTCACCGGCGCGGTGGTGCGGATGCGCCGGTCGCAGCCACGCGGCGAGGGCACCGTACGGCTGCGGGTGATCGCCGGCGCCGAGGTGCCGCACCTCCGCGTCACCCTGGACGAGGAGGGCTACCGGACCGCCGGGCACGCGCACCTGGTCGGCCTGCCGGTCAGGGTGGAGGGCCGGCTGGAGAGCCGGGGCGGCTTCCGGCGGCTCACCGGCGCCCGGGGGGTCGTACCCGTGGAGGTGGACGACGAGGAGCGGGACCGGCTGATGAAGTCCCTGCGGGAGGACACCGGCGACCCGGACGGCTTCGGGGAGGTGTGCGCGGGGGAGGACGGACGGTAACCGTTTCGCGGTCGGCGGCCCCGGCTCGGTACGATCCCAGTCATGCGCGCGCTCCCGGTATGGCGCCGCACCCCACCTGCAGTCAGGAGAGACCGGTGTCAGACGTCCGTGTGATCATCCAACGCGATTCCGAGCGGGAAGAGCGCGTGGTGACGACGGGCACTACGGCCGCCGACCTCTTCGCCGGCGAGCGCTCGATCGTCGCCGCGCGCGTGGGCGGAGAACTCAGGGACCTCACCTACGAGGTGGCGGACGGCGAGACCGTCGAGGGCGTGGAGATCTCCTCCGAGGACGGCCTGAACATCCTGCGTCACTCCACCGCGCACGTGATGGCGCAGGCCGTGCAGGAGATCTTCCCCGAGGCCAAGCTGGGCATCGGCCCGCCGGTCAGGGACGGCTTCTACTACGACTTCGACGTCGCCCGGCCGTTCACGCCCGAAGATCTCAAGGCCGTCGAGAAGAAGATGCAGGAGATCCAGAAGCGCGGGCAGAAATTCTCCCGCCGGGTGGTCACCGACGAGGCCGCCCGCGAGGAGCTGGCCGGCGAGCCGTACAAGTTGGAGCTGATCGGCCTCAAGGGCTCCGCCTCCAGCGACGACGGCGCGGACGTCGAGGTCGGCGCCGGCGAGCTGACCATCTACGACAACCTGGACGCCAAGACCGGCGAGCTGTGCTGGAAGGACCTCTGCCGCGGTCCCCACCTGCCCTCCACCCGCCTCATCCCGGCGTTCAAGCTGATGCGCAACGCGGCCGCCTACTGGCGCGGCAGCGAGAAGAACCCGATGCTCCAGCGCATCTACGGCACCGCCTGGCCGTCCAAGGACGAGCTGAAGCAGTACCTCGACTTCCTCGCCGAGGCCGAGAAGCGCGACCACCGCAAGCTGGGCAACGAGCTGGACCTGTTCTCGATCTCCGACCAGATCGGCTCCGGCCTCGCCGTCTTCCACCCCAAGGGCGGCACGATCCGCCGGGTCATGGAGGACTACTCGCGCCGCCGCCACGAGGAGGAGGGCTACGAGTTCGTCTACACCCCGCACGCGACGAAGGGGAAGCTCTTCGAGACCTCGGGCCACCTGGACTGGTACGCCGACGGCATGTACCCGCCCATGCAGCTCGACGAGGGCGTGGACTACTACCTCAAGCCCATGAACTGCCCGATGCACAACCTGATCTTCGACGCGCGCGGCCGCTCCTACCGCGAACTGCCGCTGCGCCTGTTCGAGTTCGGGACCGTGTACCGGTACGAGAAGTCGGGTGTCGTGCACGGCCTGACCCGCTCGCGCGGCTTCACCCAGGACGACGCGCACATCTACTGCACCCGCGAGCAGATGGCCGAGGAGCTCGACAAGACGCTCACCTTCGTGCTGAACCTGCTGCGCGACTACGGTCTGAGCGACTTCTACCTGGAGCTGTCCACCAAGGACCCGGAGAAGTTCGTCGGCTCGGACGAGGTGTGGGAGGAGGCCACGGAGGTCCTGCGCCAGGTCGGCGAGAAGCAGGGCCTGGAGCTGGTCCCGGACCCGGGCGGCGCCGCGTTCTACGGCCCGAAGATCTCCGTCCAGGTCAAGGACGCGATCGGCCGCACCTGGCAGATGTCGACGGTCCAGCTGGACTTCAACCTGCCCGAGCGGTTCAACCTGGAGTACACGGCCGCGGACGGCTCCAAGCAGCGCCCGGTCATGATCCACCGCGCGCTGTTCGGCTCCATCGAGCGCTTCTTCGCGGTCCTGCTGGAGCACTACGCGGGCGCGTTCCCGGCGTGGCTGGCCCCGGTGCAGGCGATCGGCATCCCGATCGGCGACGCGCACGTGGAGTACCTGGAGAAGTTCACCGCGGCGGCCAGGAGGAAGGGCCTGCGGGTCGAGGTCGACTCGTCCTCCGACCGGATGCAGAAGAAGATCCGCAACGCGCAGAAGCAGAAGGTGCCGTTCATGGTCATCGCGGGCGACGAGGACATGGCGAACAACGCCGTCTCCTTCCGCTACCGCGACGGCTCCCAGGAGAACGGCATCCCGTTCGACGAGGCCATCGCGAAGATCGCGAAGGTCGTCGAGGAGCGGACCCAGGTCTGAGCGGCCGCGACGGCTGCCCCCCGGCCCCCGGTGATCTTCTCTCACCGGGGGCCGGGCCCTGCGCCGGGGCGTGAAGCCATATGCTGCGTTGCATGACGAGTGAGCCGGAGCAGCAGATCGGAGTGGGGACGCAGGACGCGTTCCAGCGCCTGTGGACGCCCCACCGGATGGCCTACATCCAGGGCGAGAACAAGCCCACCGGTCCGGGGGCCGGTGACGGCTGCCCGTTCTGCTCCATCCCGGCCAAGTCCGACGAGGACGGCCTGATCGTCAAGCGCGGCGAGCAGGTGTACGCCGTGCTCAACCTGTACCCGTACAACGGCGGCCACCTGATGACCGTCCCGTACCGGCACGTCGCCGACTACACCGATCTGACCCCGGCGGAGACCGTCGAGCTCGCCGAGCTGACCAAGCAGGCGATGCGGGCCCTGCGCGCCGCCTCCGGCGCCCACGGTTTCAACATCGGCATGAACCAGGGCACGGTGGCGGGCGCGGGCATCGCCGCCCACCTCCACCAGCACATCGTGCCCCGCTGGGGCGGCGACACCAACTTCATGCCGGTGGTCGGCCACACCCGGGTGCTGCCGCAACTGCTGGCCGACACCCGGAAGATGCTGGCGGAGGCCTGGCCCACTACGTGAGCCGTCCGCCCACTACGTGAGCCGTCCGCCCACTACGTGAGCCTTCGGCCCACGTCCGCGTCACCCAGCCCGTCCGGCGTTCCAGGACGAGGCCGTCAAGGCCGAAAGCGGGGGTCCGGGGGCGCCGCCCCCGGAACGGCGGCCACCCCAGAGGGCCGCCCGGGCCGACGCCCTCCCGGACCGCCGGAGGCTCACGCGTCGTAGACGTCCGCCTTCTTCGGCGCCACTTCCTGCACCGCCCCGCTGAGCACCGCCGACCGCGAGCCGAACTTCTCCACGTCCACGCCGTTCTCCCGGAGCGTCTTCAGGGCCGCCGCGTGCACCACCCGCAGCACGGGGGTCGCGGCGCGCAGCGCGTCGTCGGCCATGAAGCGGTGCCGCCACGGCTGGTCCGCCCAGGCGTGCCGCAGACCGAACGGCTCCGGCAGGGTCAGGCTCCCGCCGAGCCAGTTCAGCAGCGGCGGATACGAGGTCAGCGGGGCGCGCGCGGCGAGCCGTACCACCTCGTCGGCGTCGACCAGGGGCAGCTTGACCTTCCGGGTCTCCCAGAACCGGAGCGCCTTCTGCACCTCCTTCTCCTTCGCCGCGGGCTTGTCGTTGAACAGCGGGTGGACCGGCCCGAGGGCGTGGCCGGTGACCTCGATGCGCAGGGTGTCGTGCAGCACCGTCACCGTGATCAGCATGGTGATGACCAGATGGCCGTCCCAGAGCGTCCACTGGACGCCGAGGTAGTGCCGGTCGCCGCCGCCGAACTGCTGCTTGTTGCAGATGTCCTGTATGGCGTGCGTCTTGACCGTGTACGCGTCCACGTCCGTGCCGCTGGGCCGGGACACCGACTTCGCGTTCTCCCCGATCGGGGTCACGATCCAGTGCGTGATCGACGGCTTGGGGAAGCCACCGGTGTTGATGGGGGTGCGCTCCAGCATCCCCAGCCCGCGCTGGATCGCGGTGATGACGTCCCAGCTGCGGAACGGGTGGAAGTCCTTGCCGGGTTCGGCGGAGACCAGATCCTCGGCCAGCTGCCAGCTGCCCCAGCGCGTGCCCATGCCGAGTATGCCCTTGGGGCCGGCGTAGAAGACCGAGTTGGACCGCTGCTCGGCGCTGAGCCGCGCGAGCTCCTTGCGCACCTGCTCGGCCGCGTCGCCCGGGTTGCCCGGCACCGCCTCGGGGATCTTGGCGCCCGGGCCGCCGCCCGACAGCAGGCTCTCCCAGCGCTCCCGCAGGTCATGCGCCGAACGCTCGCAGATCCGCTTGGCCCAGAACCAGCCGACGACCGGCATGACCACCGCCGCGCGCCCGTACCAGGCCCAGAATCCGGTGAACGGCATCTTGACCAGGAAGAGGACGGCCAGGGCGCCCATGGCGACCAGCAGGGTCGTGCCGAGCGCCCCGGAACGCCTGTCCTCGCGCCGGCTGACGGTGGTGCGCAGCGTGAACACCAGCAGCCACACGAAGAACCCCGGGAGGAAGAGCACCCCGCAGAGCACCGTCACCGCGGTCAGCCAGTTGTCGCGTTCCCGGCGGATGCGGTGCGCCGCCAGGCAGTGCTCCACGACGACCTGCGGCTCCACGCCGAAGGACTGGATGAGCGGCTCGCGTTTGGCGCCCAGCGTGCGGTCGATGACGGCCCGGGAGAAGGCCTCACCGAGCTTGGGCCGGAAGATCCTCGCCCACGGGCGGGGCGGTTTGACCGTCGACTTGTGCCACTCGTTGTCGGCCTCGAGGATCTTGGCCACCTCGTCGTCCCGGTAGGCCGCCGAGGCCAGCGCGTTGGTCGCCGCCGTCTGCCCCGCCGAGCCCGACAGGGGCACCTGGGCCCCGGGACTGAAATCGAATCCGTCCGTCACTGCCGCCCCCCTCGCTGCCGCCTCTGCACCTGCGGCCTTCCCGACTTCCCCGCCGCGCACACCTGTTGATCAGGTCATCAGCGTATCCGCAGGCACGGGCGCACGGGGGCGGACGGCCGAAGCCGCCCGCCCACTCGGCGGGAAGCCTTCTACGGCACCCCGGTTGTGCGCCGGGCGCGCCGACTCACCAGCCCCGCACGCCGGTTCGGCGGACCCCACCCGCAAGTCGCGCGCGCCGGTTCGGTGTACCCGGCTCGCGCGTCCCGCGTGCCGGTTCGCAGGCCCCGACTCGCGAGTCCCGAGTGCCGGTTGGGCGGCCCCGACTCGCAAGCTCCCCGCGCCCGTTCGCCGGCCTCGGCCGGCAGGTACCACGCGCGGGCGCACCCGGCCGGACAGGCGTGCGACGCCCGCCGGCCGGCTCGCGCCCGCGCGGCTTCCCGGACCCGGCTAGGACGCCTCCCGCTCCTGTTGCCGAAGCCGCTCGGCGACCTGCGGTGGCATCGGCTCGTGCCGCGCGTACCGGCGGCCGAACCGGGCCGTGCCGTGCGACAGGGACCGCAGGTCGACCGCGTACCGGCCGATCTCGATCTCGGGCACCTCGGCGCGCACCAGGGTGCGGCCGCCGGCCGTCTGCTCGGTGCCCAGCACCCGGCCGCGCCGCCCGGACAGATCGCTCATCACGGCGCCCACGTAGTCGTCGCCGACCAGCACGCTCACCTCGGCGACCGGTTCCAGCAGGTGGATCTTCGCGTCGGCCGCGGCCTCCCGCAGCGCGAGCGCGCCCGCCGTCTGGAACGCGGCGTCGGAGGAGTCCACCGAGTGCGCCTTGCCGTCGAGCAGCGTGACCCGCACGTCGATCAGCGGATGGCCGGCGGCGACGCCCTTGGCGGCCTGGGCCCGTACGCCCTTCTCCACCGACGGGATGAACTGCCGCGGCACGGCTCCGCCGACGACCTTGTCGACGAACTCGATGCCCGAGCCGCCGGGCAGCGGTTCCACCTCGATCTCGCAGATGGCGTACTGCCCGTGCCCGCCGGACTGCTTGACGTGCCGCCCGCGCCCCGCCGACCGCCCGGCGAACGTCTCCCGCAGGGACACCCGGTGCGGGACCACGTCCACCTGGACGCCGTACCGGCTGCGCAGCCGCTCCAGGGCGACGTCCGCGTGGGCCTCGCCCAGGCACCACAGCACCACCTGGTGGGTGTCCTGGTTCTGCTCGAGACGCATCGTCGGGTCCTCGGCGGCCAGCCGGGACAGGCCCTGGGACAGCTTGTCCTCGTCCGCCTTGCTGTGCGCCTGGATGGCGAGCGGCAGCAGCGGGTCGGGCATCTCCCACGGCTCCATGAGCAGCGGGTCGTCCTTCGCGGAGAGGGTGTCCCCGGTCTCGGCGCGGTTCAGCTTGGCTACGCACACGAGGTCGCCCGCCACGGCGTGCGTCACCGCGCGCTGCTGCTTGCCGAACGGCGTGGACAGGGCCCCGACGCGCTCGTCGACGTCGTGGTCCTCGTGCCCGCGGTCGGCCAGCCCGTGCCCGGAGACGTGCACCGTCTCGTCGGCGCGCAGCCTGCCGGAGAAGACCCGCACCAGCGAGACGCGGCCGACGTAGGGGTCGGACGCGGTCTTCACCACCTCCGCGACCAGCGGCCCGTCCGGATCGCCCGGTTCCAGCTCGCGGGGCGCGCCGTCCACGGTGGTGACCCGGGGCGCCTCGCGCTCCAGCGGGGTCGGGAAGCCGCCGGTCACCAGTTCCAGCAGCTCGACCGTGCCGAGACCCTGCCGGGCGCCCTCGGCCGCGGGGGCGGCGGCCAGGACGGGGAAGAAGGCCCCGCGGGCGACGGCCCGCTCCAGGTCCTGGATCAGCGTCTTGATGTCGATGCGCTCACCGCCGAGATAGCGGTCCATGAGCGTCTCGTCCTCGCTCTCGGCGATGATGCCCTCGATGAGGCGGTTGCGGGCCTCCTCGATCCGCGGCAGCTCGTCCTCGCCGGGCTCGGACTCCTTGCGCTCCCCGGTGGAGTAGTCGTACAGCTTCTGCGACAGCAGCCCGGTCAGGCCGGTCACCGGCGCGTGCCCGTCGGGCCCCTGCGGGCCGCGCAGCGGCAGGTAGAGCGGCAGCACGGCGTCGGGGTCGTCCGCGCCGAACGCCTCGGCGCACACCCGCGTCATCTCCTCGAAGTCCGCGCGGGCGGCCTCCAGGTGCGTGACGACGATGGCCCGGGGCATGCCGACGGCCGCGCACTCCTCCCACACCATGCGCGTCGAGCCGTCGACGCCGTCCGAGGCCGAGACGACGAAGAGGGCCGCGTCCGCCGCCCGCAGACCGGCCCTGAGCTCCCCGACGAAGTCGGCGTAGCCGGGGGTGTCCAGAAGATTGATCTTGATGCCGTCCCATTCGACGGGCACCAGGGACAGCTGTACGGAACGCTGCTGCCGGTGCTCGATGTCGTCGTGGTCGGAGACGGTGCCGCCGTCCTCCACGCGGCCCGCCCGGTTGACGGCCCCCGCGGTGAGCGCGAGAGCCTCCACCAAAGTCGTCTTGCCCGAACCGGAGTGGCCGACCAGCACCACATTCCGTACGGACGCGGGGTGGTCGGCCGCCACTGCCCTGCCGGCGGCTCCGGGGTGTGTATGCGCCTTGTCGCCCATGATCCTGCCTCCCGTGCACGGTGAGGTCACTGTGGGCGCGGACACGCGGGACCGCGTGCTCTGGCGGCTCCGGCGACGCCCGCGGTCCTTCGAGCTTTCCACTCCCGTCACGCTGCGTCCATACGAGCGACCCGATCCCACCGTCCACCGCGCTCCCGTGTCCCGCGCCGGTCCGCCGGCGGGGGTCCGGGTGCCAGACGGTCGCGTACGCGCGCGCGTGGCTACGATGGGCCAGCCGGTGGCCAGCAGGGGCGCCCGGCGACCCGACCCTTGGGCAGGCCATGCTGAACAAGTACGCGCGTGCTTTCTTCACGCGTGTCCTCACACCGTTCGCCGCGTTTCTGATCCGCCGGGGCGTGAGCCCCGACACGGTCACGCTCATCGGCACGGCCGGTGTGGTCGTGGGCGCGCTGGTCTTCTACCCCCGGGGCGAGTTCTTCTGGGGCACGGTCGTGATCACGCTGTTCGTGTTCTCCGACCTCGTCGACGGCAACATGGCCCGCCAGCTCGGCCGCTCCAGCCGGTGGGGCGCCTTCCTCGACTCCACCCTGGACCGGGTCGCCGACGGGGCCGTCTTCGGCGGCTTCGCCCTGTGGTACGCGGGCAACGGCGCCGACAACGTCCTGTGCGCCGTCTCGATCTTCTGCCTGGCGAGCGGCCAGGTGGTGTCGTACACCAAGGCCCGCGGCGAGTCGATCGGCCTGCCGGTCGCGGTCAACGGGCTGGTCGAGCGCGCCGAGCGGCTGGTGATCTCGCTGGTCGCGGCCGGGTTGGCGGGCCTGCACAAGTTCGGGGTGCCCGGCATCCAGTACCTGCTGCCGATCGCCCTGTGGATCGTCGCCGTGGGCAGCCTGGTCACGCTGATCCAGCGCGTCGTCACCGTCCGCCGGGAGTCCGCGGAGGCGGAGGCGCAGGCGGGCGAGTCGGCCCTGGACGAGCCGGGGAACGCCCCGCGGGGGAGTGAGGCGGCCCAGGACCGGCCGGAGAACGCCTCCCGCGGCAGCGAGACGGCCCCTGACCGTCCGAAGAACGCCCCCCGGGGCAGCGAGGCGGCGAAGTGAGCGCACGTGAGCGGCTGACCGACGCTCTGTACGGCCTCGGCTGGAGCACCGTGAAGACGCTGCCCGAGCCGGTAGCCGTGCGGCTCGGCCGCGGCATCGCCGACCTCGCCTGGAAGCAGCGCGGTAAGGGGGTGCGGCGGCTGGAGGGCAACTACGCGCGCGTGGTGCCCGACGCGACCCCCGAGCGCCTGGCCGAACTGTCCCGCGCGGGCATGCGCTCGTACCTGCGCTACTGGATGGAGTCCTTCCGGCTCCCGGCCTGGAGCGCGCGGCGGATAGCGGACGGCTTCGACCCCGAGGATTTGCACCACCTGACCGACGGCCTCGCCTCCGGCCGGGGCGTCGTCCTCGCCCTGCCCCACCTGGCCAACTGGGACCTGGCCGGCGCCTGGGTCACCACCAAGCTGGGAGTGCCCTTCACGACCGTCGCCGAGCGCCTGAAGCCGGAGACGCTGTACGACCGCTTCGTCGCCTACCGCGAGGGCCTGGGCATGGAGGTCCTCCCGCACAACGGCGGCTCCGCCTTCGGCACGCTGGCCCGCAGGCTCCGCGACGGCGGCCTGGTCTGCCTGGTCGCCGACCGTGACCTGTCGGCCTCCGGAGTCGAGGTGAAGTTCTTCGGCGAGACGGCCCGGATGCCCGCGGGACCGGCCCTGCTCGCCCAGCAGACCGGCGCACTGCTGCTGCCCGTCACGCTCTGGTACGACGACTCGCCCGTCATGCGGGGCCGGGTGCACCCCCCGGTCGAGGTGCCCGAGACAGGTGCGCGGGCCGAGAAGACGTCCGTCATGACACAGGCGCTGGCGGACGCCTTCGCCACCGGCATCGCCGGCCACCCGGAGGACTGGCACATGCTGCAGCGGCTCTGGCTCGCCGACCTCGATCCCGCGAGGGATCCTGAAAGCCCCGCGAAGGGAACCCCGTGAGGATCGGCATCGTCTGCCCCTACTCCTGGGACGTGCCGGGCGGCGTCCAGTTCCACATCCGCGATCTGGCCGAGTACTTCGTCGGCCTCGGACACCAGGTGTCCGTCCTCGCGCCCGCCGACGACGACACGCCGCTGCCGCCGTACGTCGTCTCGGCCGGCCGCGCGGTCCCGGTGCCGTACAACGGCTCGGTGGCCCGGCTGAACTTCGGCTTCCTGTCGGCGGCCCGGGTGCGCCGCTGGCTGCACGACGGCGCGTTCGACGTCATCCACATCCACGAGCCGACCTCGCCCTCCCTCGGTCTGCTGGCCTGCTGGGCGGCCCAGGGCCCGATCGTCGCCACCTTCCACACCTCCAACCCGCGCTCCCGGGCGATGATCGCCGCCTACTCGATCCTGCAGGCCGCCCTGGAGAAGATCAGCGCGCGGATCGCGGTGAGCGAGTACGCCCGGCGGACCCTCGTCGAGCACCTCGGCGGCGACGCGGTGGTCATCCCGAACGGCGTCGACGTCGACTTCTTCGCCGAGGCGGAGCCGAAGGCCGAGTGGCAGGGCGACACGATCGGTTTCATCGGCCGCATCGACGAGCCCCGCAAGGGGCTGCCGGTGCTGATGCGGGCCCTGCCGAAGATCCTCGCCGCCCGCCCGCGGACCAGGCTGCTGGTCGCCGGACGCGGGGACGAGGAGGAGGCCGTGCGGACGCTGCCCGCCGAACTGCGCTCGCGCGTGGAGTTCCTCGGCATGGTCAGCGACGAGGACAAGGCGCGCTTCCTGCGCAGCGTCGACCTCTACGTCGCTCCCAACACCGGCGGCGAGAGCTTCGGCATCATCCTCGTCGAGGCCATGTCCGCCGGCGCCCCCGTCCTCGCCTCCGACCTGGACGCCTTCGCCCAGGTCCTGGACCAGGGCAAG
Source organism: Streptomyces sp. NPDC096152 (assembly GCF_044763235.1). Lineage (NCBI taxonomy): Bacteria > Bacillati > Actinomycetota > Actinomycetes > Kitasatosporales > Streptomycetaceae > Streptomyces > Streptomyces sp. NPDC096152. Next base: position 351,565 of record NZ_JBIWFW010000008.1, read on the forward strand.
GCCGGCGAGCTGTTCGCCAACGAGGACGCGGACGCGCTCGCCGACGCGGCCGTACGGCTGCTGGCCGACCCGGACCGGCTGCACGAACTGCGCGAACGCGGGAGCACCCATGTGCGCCGCTTCGACTGGTCGACGGTCGGCGCGGACATCCTGTCGGTGTACGAGACGGTGACGGCCGGAGCCGCCGCGGTGGCCACCGACGAGCGGGCCACGGGCCTGCGGGCCCGACTGGGGCTGGCCCGGGACTGAGCAGAACCGGCGGCCAGGGCCTTGGATCATCCCGGTAGCCTTGCCGCCCGTGACCGCAACCCTCATCTGGATCCTCGTCGCGCTCGTCGCCGTCGGCCTGTACCTGAGCTGGACGGCGGGGCGGCTGGACCGGCTGCACGCCCGCATCGACGCCGCCCGTGCCGCGCTCGACGCCCAACTGCTGCGCCGTGCCTCGGTGGCCCAGGAACTGGCCACCTCCGGCGTGCTCGACCCGGCCGCCTCCATCGTGCTGTACGAGGCCGCGCACGCCGCCCGCCAGGCCGAGGAGGACCAGCGGGAGGTCGCCGAGAGCGAACTGACCCAGGCGCTGCGGGCCGTCTTCGCGGAGGCCCAGCAGGTGGAGGCGGTCCGCGCGGCACCCGGCGGCGAGGCGGCGGCCCGCGAGCTGACCGAGGCGGTGCGCAGGGTGCCGATGGCCCGCCGCTTCCACAACGACGCCGTCGGAGCGGCCCGCAGGCTGCGCGAACACCGCAAGGTGCGCTGGTTCCGGCTGGCCGGTCACGCCCCGTTCCCGCTGGCCTTCGAAATGGACGACGAGCCGCCGGCCGCCCTGGTGGACCGGGCGGCGTAGGGGCTGCCGACGGCACGGTCCGCGCGGCCGGCCCGGGGCGTTTCACGAGAAAAAGGATCCACCGGGTTGCCATTGGCCCTTGTCGTGGCCTGGTCCACTCACGTTTCCTCGGTGCAGCACAACACCGTCTTCACCGAGTGAGGTCACCCGTGTCCACCACGATTCCCGACTCCGCCCAGACCCCCGAGACCGGCACCGCGCGCGTGAAGCGCGGCATGGCCGAGCAGCTCAAGGGTGGCGTGATCATGGACGTCGTCACGCCGGAGCAGGCGAAGATCGCCGAGGACGCGGGCGCCGTCGCCGTCATGGCCCTGGAGCGGGTCCCGGCCGACATACGCAAGGACGGCGGCGTGGCGCGCATGTCCGACCCGGACATGATCGAGGGCATCATCGACGCCGTCTCGATCCCGGTCATGGCCAAGTCCCGCATCGGCCACTTCGTCGAGGCCCAGGTGCTCCAGTCCCTCGGCGTCGACTACATCGACGAGTCCGAGGTCCTCACCCCGGCCGACGAGGTCAACCACTCCGACAAGTGGGCCTTCACCACCCCCTTCGTCTGTGGTGCCACCAACCTCGGCGAGGCCCTGCGCCGCATCGCCGAGGGTGCCGCGATGATCCGCTCCAAGGGCGAGGCCGGCACCGGCAACGTCGTCGAGGCCGTCCGTCACCTGCGCCAGATCAAGAACGAGATCGCCAAGCTGCGCGGCTTCGACAACCACGAGCTCTTCGCCGCCGCCAAGGAGCTGCGCGCCCCGTACGAACTGGTCAAGGAGGTCGCCGAGCTCGGCAAGCTCCCGGTGGTGCTGTTCTCCGCCGGTGGCGTGGCCACCCCGGCCGACGCCGCCCTGATGCGCCAGCTCGGCGCCGAGGGCGTCTTCGTGGGCTCCGGCATCTTCAAGTCCGGCGACCCGGCCAAGCGCGCCGCCGCCATCGTGAAGGCCACCACCTTCTACGACGACCCGAAGATCATCGCGGACGCCTCCCGCAACCTCGGCGAGGCCATGGTCGGCATCAACTGCGACAACCTCCCCGAGGCCGAGCGCTACGCCAACCGCGGTTGGTGACGAGCCCGGCGAAGGACCTGGTCACTTCCTCATGAACACTCCTGTCATCGGCGTCCTGGCCCTCCAGGGCGACGTCCGGGAGCACCTCATCGCCCTGGCCGCGGCGGACGCCGTGGCCAGGCCGGTGCGGCGCCCCGAAGAACTCGCCGAGGTCGACGCCCTCGTCCTGCCCGGCGGCGAGTCCACCACCATCTCCAAGCTGGCCGTCCTCTTCGGAGTGATGGACCCCCTCCGCGCGCGCGTGCGGGACGGCATGCCCGTCTACGGCACCTGCGCGGGCATGATCATGCTCGCCGACAAGATCCTCGACCCGCGCTCGGGCCAGGAGACCATCGGCGGCATCGACATGATCGTGCGTCGCAACGCCTTCGGACGGCAGAACGAGTCCTTCGAGGCGGCGGTCGACGTCCGGGGCGTCGAGGGCGATCCTGTGGAGGGTGTCTTCATCCGCGCCCCCTGGGTCGAGTCCGTCGGCGCCGGGGCCGAGGTGCTCGCCGAGCACGAAGGCCACATCGTCGCCGTCCGCCAGGGCAACGCGCTGGCCACGTCGTTCCACCCGGAACTGACCGGCGACCACCGGGTGCACGCCCTGTTCGTCGACATGGTGCGGGCGAACCGGACACCCGAGTCCTTGTAGGATCTCTGCGTTCGTTGCAGAGATGGGTTACGCGAAGGAGACAGGCAGATGTCCGGCCACTCTAAATGGGCCACGACGAAGCACAAGAAGGCCGTCATCGATGCCAAGCGCGGCAAGCTCTTCGCGAAGCTGATCAAGAACATCGAGGTCGCCGCGCGGATGGGCGGTGTCGACCTCGAGGGCAACCCGACGCTCTACGACGCCGTCCAGAAGGCCAAGAAGCAGTCGGTCCCGAACAAGAACATCGACTCCGCGATCAAGCGCGGCGGCGGTCTCGAGGCCGGCGGCGCCGACTACGAGACGATCATGTACGAGGGCTACGGCCCGAACGGTGTCGCGGTGCTCATCGAGTGCCTCACCGACAACCGCAACCGCGCCGCCTCCGACGTCCGCGTCGCCATGACCCGCAACGGCGGCTCCATGGCCGACCCGGGCTCGGTGTCGTACCTGTTCAACCGCAAGGGCGTCGTCATCGTCCCCAAGGGCGAGCTGACCGAGGACGACGTCCTCGGCGCCGTCCTGGACGCCGGCGCCGAGGAGGTCAACGACCTCGGCGAGTCCTTCGAGGTGCTCAGCGAGGCCACCGACCTGGTCGCCGTCCGCACCGCCCTCCAGGACGCCGGGATCGACTACGACTCCGCCGAGGCCAACTTCGTCCCGACCATGCAGGTCGAGCTGGACGAGGAGGGCGCCAAGAAGATCTTCAGGCTGATCGACGCGCTCGAGGACAGCGACGACGTGCAGAACGTCTTCGCCAACTTCGACGTCAGCGACGAGATCATGGAGAAGGTCGAGGCGTAACGCCGCCGCGGGCACAGCGTTTTCGGCGGGCCGGTGGGACACGTCCCACCGGCCCGCAGCCGTTGTCGGTGGCAGCGGCTAGCCTTGCGGCAGTCGAAGATCGCCGTCGCGAGGAGGGGAGGGACGCGTGCGCGTACTCGGGGTGGACCCCGGACTCACGCGGTGCGGTGTCGGCGTCGTCGAGGGGGTCCCCGGACGGCCGCTCACGATGCTCGGCGTCGGCGTCGTCCGCACGCCCGCGGACGCCGAACTGGGCAACCGTCTCGTCGCCGTCGAGCAGGGCATCGAGGCGTGGCTGGACGAGCACCGGCCCGAATTCGTCGCCGTGGAGCGCGTGTTCAGCCAGCACAACGTCCGCACGGTGATGGGCACCGCCCAGGCCAGCGCCGTCGCCATGCTCTGCGCCGCCCGCCGCGGCATCCCCGTCGCCCTGCACACCCCCAGCGAGGTCAAGGCCGCCGTCACCGGCAGCGGCCGCGCCGACAAGGCCCAGGTCGGCGCCATGGTCACCCGGCTGCTCCGGCTCGACGCGCCCCCGAAGCCCGCCGACGCCGCCGACGCCCTCGCGCTCGCCATCTGCCACATCTGGCGGGCCCCCGCCCAGAACCGTCTGCAGCAGGCCGTCGCCCTGCACGCATCGAAAGGCCGTACGGCATGATCGCCTTCGTCAGCGGCCCGGTCGCCGCCCTCGCCCCGGACTCCGCCGTGGTCGAGGTGGGCGGGATCGGCATCGCCGTCCAGTGCACGCCCGACACGCTGTCCGGACTGCGCCGGGGCCAGCAGGCCAGGCTCGCCACCTCCCTGGTCGTCCGGGAGGACTCGCTGACGCTGTACGGCTTCGCGGACGACGACGAGCGCCAGGTCTTCGAACTGCTCCAGACGGCCAGCGGCGTCGGCCCGAGACTGGCCCAGGCGATGCTCGCCGTGCACCGCCCGGACGCGCTGCGCCGCGCGGTGGCCACCGGCGACGAGAAGGCGCTCACCGCCGTCCCCGGCATCGGCAAGAAGGGCGCCCAGAAGCTGCTCCTGGAGCTGAAGGACCGCCTCGGCGAGCCGATCGGCGCCCCGGCGGTCGGCGCTCCGGTCACCCAGGGCTGGCGCGACCAGCTGCACGCCGCCCTGATCGGCCTCGGCTACGCGACCCGCGAGGCCGACGAGGCGGTGGCCGCCGTGGCCCCGCAGGCCGAGGCGACCGAGGGCACCCCCCAGGTCGGCCGGCTGCTGAAGGCGGCCCTGCAGACCCTGAACCGCGCCCGCTGACCACCTGCGCCACCCCAGCTAGGAGATCTCAGTGAACTGGGACGACACGACCGGCACCCCCGCCTCCGAGCGGCTGGTGGGCTCCGTCGCCGACCGTGAGGACCAGGCCGTCGAAGCCGCCCTGCGCCCCAAGGACCTGGACGAGTTCATCGGCCAGGAGAAGGTGCGCGAGCAGCTCGACCTCGTGCTGCGCGCCGCCCGCGCCCGCGGCGCCACCGCCGACCACGTGCTCCTCTCCGGCGCCCCCGGCCTCGGCAAGACCACCCTTTCCATGATCATCGCGGCCGAGATGGGCGCCCCCATCCGCATCACCAGCGGTCCCGCCATCCAGCACGCCGGGGACCTCGCCGCGATCCTGTCCTCCCTCCAGGAGGGCGAGGTCCTCTTCCTCGACGAGATCCACCGCATGTCCCGGCCCGCAGAGGAGATGCTCTACATGGCGATGGAGGACTTCCGGGTCGACGTCGTCGTCGGCAAGGGCCCCGGCGCCACCGCCATCCCGCTGGAGCTGCCGCCGTTCACCCTGGTCGGCGCCACCACCCGCGCGGGCCTGCTGCCGCCCCCGCTGCGCGACCGCTTCGGCTTCACCGCGCACATGGAGTTCTACGAGCCCGCCGAGCTGGAGCGCGTCATCCACCGCTCGGCGAACCTCCTCGAGGTCGAGACAGACGCCCCCGGCGCCGCGGAGATCGCCGGCCGCTCCCGCGGCACGCCCCGCATCGCCAACCGCCTGCTGCGCCGGGTGCGCGACTACGCGCAGGTCAAGGCCGACGGCCTGGTCACCCAGGAGATCGCCGCGGCGGCCCTGGCGGTGTACGAGGTCGACACCCGCGGCCTCGACCGGCTCGACCGGGCCGTCCTCCAGGCACTGCTGAAGCTCTTCGGCGGCGGGCCCGTCGGCCTGTCCACGCTCGCGGTCGCGGTGGGGGAGGAGCGTGAGACCGTGGAGGAGGTCGCCGAACCCTTCCTCGTCCGGGAGGGCCTCCTCGCCCGCACCCCGCGCGGACGGATCGCCACCCCCGCCGCCTGGGCCCACCTCGGTCTGACCCCGCCCGGCACGTCAGCCGTGGGAAACGGACAACAGGACCTCTTCGGGGCGTGACGGCGAGCGCATTCGCCGGAGGAGGAACCCAGGTGCCATGCTGAGCGTTGTTCCTTGCACGCGGACTCGCTTAGACTCCGCCGATGCCGCCGTTGTCGGCAGCACACATACACCCCCATCCATCAGGCCGCTCACCACCGCGGTCGTGTGAAGGAAGTTCCGACCCGTGAGTCTCGTGACCCTCCTCCCGTTCATCGTGCTCATCGGGGCCATGTTCCTGATGACCCGGTCGGCCAAGAAGAAGCAGCAGCAGGCCGCCAACATGCGGAACCAGATGCAGCCCGGCAGTGGCGTCCGCACCATCGGAGGCATGTACGCCACGGTCAAGGAGGTCAGCGACGAGACGGTCCTCCTCGACGCCGGCCCGGGTGTCGAGCTGCTCTTCGCCAAGAACTCGATCGGCGCCGTCCTGTCCGACGACGAGTACAACCGCATCGTCCACGGCATCGAGCACGACCTGAAGTCCGACGCCGACCTCGTCCCCGACGACGCCTCCTCCCTCACCGCGACCGACGAGCCCGCCGCCGCCGCCGGCGCCGCCGCCGCCTCCGACGACAAGCCCCTCGACCTCGGCAAGAAGGACGCGGCCGAGAAGCCGGCTGTCGAGAAGCCGGCTGTCGAGAAGCCGGCTGTCGAGAAGCCGGCTGTCGAGAAGCCGGCTGTCGAGAAGCCGGCTGTCGAGAAGCCGGCTGTCGAGGCGAAGGCGGACGAAGAGCCGAAGAAGACCGACGGCGACTCCGACGCGAAGTAGTCACCTCCCAGGGCGCGCGGCACCGGCCGCGCGCCCTGGGACGTGCTCTAGTTGCGCGGGATCCCGACACACTGTCATGGCCGCCACCGAGCCCACCCGGCCCGGGGCGGCCCGAGAGGGAGTACGAGAAGGTGGCAGCACCTAAGAAGGGCCGGAGCGCGGGCGCCCAGAGCAGGCCGTGGCGCTCGCTGGCCCTCATCCTGATCGCCATCGTGGCGCTCACCGGAGGCATGTTCGCCTCCGGGCACACCACCCCGCGTCTCGGCATCGACCTGGCCGGCGGTACGAGCATCACGCTGGAGGCGGTCAACGAGCCGGGCCAGCCGAACGCGATCAACAAGACCAACATGGCCACCGCGGTCGACATCATGAACCGCCGTGTCAACGGTCTGGGTGTCTCCGAGGCAGAGGTCCAGACCCAGGGCGATCGCAACATCATCGTCAACATCCCCCGGGGCACCAACTCCAAGGAGGCCCGGGACCAGGTCGGCACCACCGCGAAGCTCTACTTCCGTCCGGTCCTCCAGCGCGAGGCCTCCACGACCGGCGCCTCCCCGAGCCCCGGCACCAGCCCGAGCGGCAGCCCCTCTCCGAGCGCGTCGAGCGGCGCCAAGGGCAAGGCGACCCCCGGCTCCGCCGCCCCCACCGCGTCCGCGACCTCGCAGGGCCGCGCCGTCACCGACGGGCTGAAGGCGGACGCCACCCCGTCCGCGACCGGCTCGGCCTCCGCCAAGCCCTCCGGCTCCGCCAAGCCCTCCACCCCCGCCTCGCCCACCCCGAGCGGTGGCGCGGGCGACGCGACCGGCAAGCTCGCCGCCGCGTACACCGCCCTCGACTGCGCCAAGCCCGACCAGCGGGCGAACGCCGGCAAGGGCGCCCAGCCCGGCGACCCCACCGTCGCCTGCGGCAAGGACGGCAAGACCTGGAGCAAGTTCCTGCTCGGCCCGGTCGCCGTCGACGGCACCGAGGTCAAGAAGGCCCAGGCGGTCTTCGACACGCAGGGCGGCGCCGGCTGGCAGGTCCAGATGACCTTCAACGACAGCGGCACGAAGAAGTTCGCGGACATCACCGGTCAGCTCTCCCAGAAGCAGACCCCGCAGAACGAGTTCGCGATCGTCCTCGACGACGAGGTCGTCTCGCACCCGTACGTGCAGACGTCCATCACCGGCGGCAGCGCGGAGATCTCCGGCAGCTTCACGCAGGAGGACGCGCAGAGCCTGTCCAACATGCTGTCCTACGGTGCGCTCCCGCTCACCTTCAAGGAGGCGAGCGTCACCACGGTGACCGCCGCGCTCGGCGGTGAGCAGCTGCACGCCGGCCTGATCGCGGGCGCGATCGGCCTGGCCCTGGTCGTCATCTACCTGCTGCTCTTCTACCGCGGCCTGTCGGTCATCGCCGTTCCGTCGCTGCTGGTCTCCGCGATCCTCACCTACGTGATCATGGCCCTGCTCGGCCCGACCATCGGCTTCGCGCTCAACCTGCCGGCCGTCTGCGGCGCCATCGTCGCCATCGGCATCACGGCGGACTCGTTCATCGTCTTCTTCGAGCGGATCCGCGACGAGATCCGGGAGGGCCGCTCCCTGCGCCCCGCCGTCGAGCGTGCCTGGCCGCGTGCCCGGCGCACCATCCTGGTCTCCGACTTCGTGTCGTTCCTCGCCGCCGCGGTGCTGTTCATCGTCACCGTCGGCAAGGTCCAGGGCTTCGCGTTCACGCTGGGCCTGACCACCCTCCTCGACGTGGTCGTCGTCTTCCTCTTCACCAAGCCGCTGATGACGATCCTCGCCCGCAGGAAGTTCTACGCGAACGGCCACAAGTGGTCCGGCCTCGACCCGAAGGCCCTGGGTGCCAAGCCCCCGCTGCGCCGCACCCGCCGCCCCGCCCGTCCTGTCGACCCGAAGGAGGCGTGAGATGTCGAAGCTCGGCAACCTCGGCGCCCGACTCCACCGTGGCGAGGTCGGCTACGACTTCGTCGGCAACCGCAAGATCTGGTACGGCGTCTCCATCCTGATCACCATCACGGCCGTGCTCGGCCTGGCGGTGCGCGGCCTGAACATGGGCATCGAGTTCCAGGGCGGAGCGGTCTTCACCACCCCGAAGACGAGCGCGTCGGTGGCCCAGGGGGAGAGCTTCGCCCAGGACGCCTCCGGCCACACCGCGGTGGTGCAGAAGCTCGGCAACGGCGGTCTGCGCATCCAGATCGCGGGCATCGACACCGGCAAGTCCGACCAGATCAAGGAGGAGCTGGCCAAGGACCTGAGCCTGCCCTCCGACAAGATCAACGCCGACCTGGTCGGCCCCAGCTGGGGCGAGCAGATCGCCAACAAGGCCTGGGAGGGCCTGGCGATCTTCATGGTCCTGGTCGTGATCTACCTCGCGATCGCCTTCGAGTGGCGCATGGCCGTGGCCGCGCTCGTCGCCCTGGTCCACGACATCACCATCACCACCGGCATCTACGCCCTCGTCGGCTTCGAGGTCACGCCGGGCACGGTGATCGGTCTGCTCACCATCCTCGGTTACTCGCTCTACGACACGGTCGTCGTCTTCGACAGCCTCAAGGAGCAGACGAAGGACATCACCAAGCAGACCCGCTGGACCTACAGCGACGTCGCCAACCGCTCCATCAACAGCACCCTGATGCGGTCGATCAACACGACCGTCGTCGCGCTGCTGCCGGTGGCGGGCCTGCTGTTCATCGGCGGCGGTGTGCTCGGCGCCGGCATGCTCAACGACATCTCGCTGTCGCTGTTCGTCGGCCTCGCGGCCGGTGCGTACTCCTCGATCTTCATCGCCACGCCGCTCGTCGCCGACCTCAAGGAGCGCGAGCCGCAGATGAAGGCGCTGCGCAAGCGCGTCCTCGCCAAGCGGGCGCAGGGCCCGGCCCAGGACGAGCCCCTCGCCGCCGCCGCGGCCGACGCGCACGGCGACGATTCCGAGGACGTCGCCGCCGCTGCCGTCGTGGGCCCGCGCAACCAGCCCGCCTCCCGTGGCCGCGGCCGCGGCCGCCCGTCCGGGAAGCGCCGATGACCGACATAGAAGAGCTGCTGCTCAGCCGGATCCGGGACGTGGCCGACTATCCGGAGCCGGGCGTGATGTTCAAGGACATCACCCCGCTCCTGGCGGACCCGCCGGCCTTCACCGCGCTCACCGACGCGCTGGCGGAGATCGCCGTGCGCACCGACGCGACGAAGGTCGTCGGCCTGGAGGCCCGGGGCTTCATCCTCGGCGCCCCGGTCGCCGTCCGCGCGGGCCTCGGCTTCATCCCCGTGCGCAAGGCGGGCAAGCTCCCCGGGGCCACCCTCCGCCAGGCGTACGACCTGGAGTACGGCTCCGCCGAGATCGAGGTGCACGCGGAGGACCTCTGTGGGGACGATCGCGTTCTGGTGGTCGACGACGTCCTCGCCACCGGGGGCACCGCCGAGGCCTCGCTCCAGCTCATCCGCAGGGCGGGCGCCGAGGTGGCGGGCGTGGCGGTCCTGATGGAGCTCGCCTTTCTGGCCGGCCGCGCCCGGCTGGAGCCCGCGCTCGCCGGGGCTCCGCTGAAGGCGCTGATCACGGTCTGACGGCAGGCACCGAGCACCGTCCGGGGGCATGCCCCACGGACCCGACGGGCGCCCCGGGATTCGTCCCGGGGCGCCCGTTCCCGTGTCCCCGCCCGTGCCGTGGGCACTCCACAGGCACCTCCTCGCCCGTACCCTTGGGTAGGGGAGACCCGGGGCCGGAGGAATCCTACGGCCGCCCGCGGTGTTTCCCCGAGCAGCCGGCCCGCGCACCGGGCTGGAGGCGATCCCGGAGCCCGGGATCGATACCATGGGGTCTCCGGAGCCTGACCGGGGGACCCGGACCGCGCACGAGGAGCCCTCTTGCCAGACGAGGCCCAGCCACTGACCGCCGCCAAGCCCGAGCCCGGCTCGGCGCCCGCGGCCAAGCCCGCGCCGACCGCGCCCCACGCGGTCAACGACAGCCGCGGGGCGGTCGAGCACGCCCAGGCCGCGCCCGTCGGCAAGTCGTCGGAGCCCTCGCGCCCCAAGCCGGCCTCGTCCGAGCGTCCGGTGAACCCGCCGGCCGTGCGGCCGTCCGCGGGCCAGCCCGCCCGCTCCGGCTCCTCGAACCGCGTCCGCGCCCGCCTCGCCCGTCTCGGCGTCCAGCGCGCCAACCCGTACAACCCGGTGCTGGAGCCGCTGCTGCGGATAGTGCGCAGCAACGACCCGAAGATCGACGCCGCCACGCTCCGCCAGATCGAGCGCGCCTACCAGGTCGCCGAGCGCTGGCACCGCGGCCAGAAGCGCAAGAGCGGCGACCCGTACATCACGCACCCGCTCGCCGTCACCACCATCCTCGCCGAGCTCGGCATGGACCCGGCCACGCTCATGGCCGGCCTGCTGCACGACACCGTCGAGGACACCGAGTACGGCCTGGACCAGCTGCGCCGCGACTTCGGTGACACCGTCGCGCTGCTCGTCGACGGTGTCACCAAGCTGGACAAGGTCAAGTTCGGCGAGGCCGCGCAGGCGGAGACCGTGCGCAAGATGGTCGTCGCCATGGCCAAGGACCCGCGGGTCCTGGTCATCAAGCTCGCCGACCGCCTGCACAACATGCGCACCATGCGCTACCTCAAGCGCGAGAAGCAGGAGAAGAAGGCCCGCGAGACCCTGGAGATCTACGCGCCGCTCGCCCACCGCCTGGGCATGAACACCATCAAGTGGGAGCTGGAGGACCTCGCCTTCGCGATCCTCTACCCCAAGATGTACGACGAGATCGTCCGCCTGGTCGCCGAGCGCGCCCCCAAGCGCGACGAGTACCTCGCCAAGGTGATCGACGAGGTCCAGGCCGACCTGCGCGCCGCCCGCATCCGGGCCACCGTCACCGGACGCCCGAAGCACTACTACAGCGTCTACCAGAAGATGATCGTCCGCGGCCGCGACTTCGCGGAGATCTACGACCTGGTCGGCATCCGCGTCCTGGTCGACACCGTCCGCGACTGCTACGCGGCTCTGGGCACGGTCCACGCCCGCTGGAACCCGGTTCCGGGGCGGTTCAAGGACTACATCGCGATGCCCAAGTTCAACATGTACCAGTCGCTGCACACGACGGTCATCGGACCGAGCGGCAAGCCGGTCGAACTCCAGATCCGCACGTTCGACATGCACCGCCGCGCCGAGTACGGCATCGCCGCGCACTGGAAGTACAAGCAGGAGGCCGTCGCGGGCGCCTCCAAGGTGCGCACCGACGTGCCCAAGGCGTCCGGCAAGGACAAGGACGCCATCAACGACATGGCGTGGCTGCGGCAGCTGCTGGACTGGCAGAAGGAGACCGAGGACCCCAGCGAGTTCCTGGAGTCGCTGCGCTTCGACCTCTCCCGCAACGAGGTCTTCGTCTTCACGCCCAAGGGCGACGTCATAGCGCTTCCGGCCGGGGCGACCCCGGTGGACTTCGCGTACGCGGTCCACACCGAGGTGGGCCACCGCACCATAGGAGCACGGGTCAACGGCCGCCTCGTCCCGCTGGAGTCGACCCTCGACAACGGCGACCTGGTGGAGGTGTTCACCTCCAAGGCGACCGGCGCGGGCCCCTCCCGCGACTGGCTCGGCTTCGTGAAGTCGCCGCGCGCCCGCAACAAGATCCGGGCGTGGTTCTCCAAGGAGCGGCGCGACGAGGCGATCGAGCAGGGCAAGGACGCCATCGTCCGCGCGATGCGCAAGCAGAACCTGCCGATCCAGCGCATCCTGACCGGAGACTCGCTGGTCACCCTCGCGCACGAGATGCGCTACTCCGACATCTCCGCGCTCTACGCGGCGATCGGCGAGGGCCATGTCTCCGCCCAGAACATCGTGCAGAAGCTGGTCCAGGCGCTCGGCGGCGAGGAGGCGGCCACCGAGGAGATCGACGAGAGCGTGCCGCCGTCGCGCGGGCGCGGCCGCAAGCGTCGCACCAGCGCCGACCCGGGCGTGGTCGTCAAGGGCGTCGACGACGTGTGGGTCAAGCTGGCCCGCTGCTGCACGCCCGTCCCCGGCGATCCGATCATCGGTTTCGTCACCCGCGGTAACGGCGTATCGGTTCACCGCAGCGACTGCGCCAACGTGGAGTCACTGTCCCGGGAGCCGGAGCGGATCCTCGACGTCGAGTGGGCGCCCACGCAGTCCTCGGTCTTCCTGGTCGCCATCCAGGTCGAGGCCCTGGACCGCTCCCGGCTCCTGTCGGACGTCACGCGCGTGCTGTCCGACCAGCACGTCAACATCCTGTCCGCGGCCGTCCAGACCTCCCGCGACCGCGTCGCCATCTCCCGCTTCACCTTCGAGATGGGCGACCCCAAGCATCTGGGGCACGTCCTGAAGGCGGTCCGCGGCGTGGAGGGCGTCTACGACGTGTACCGGATGACGTCGGCCCGCAGCCGGGCGTGACGAAGCGGGCCGGGCAGTCCGTCCGCCCGGCCCGCTTCCATTGCCTCGGACCCGTCAGGACCGGAGCCGTCGGACGTACTTCACGAAGAGGACGGTCCCGGCCACGACGAGGAAACCGCCGGCACCCGCGATCCACGGAGACTTGTCCGGCTCGTCCGCCAGATAGCCGAGGCCCACTGCCATGAGGATCAGGGCCAGTACGACGCCCGCCACCTCGGCCCAGATCTTTTTCAACCCTGCCTCCCCGGTTCTGTTGTTCAGGGGCTCGTGTAAATCGGCCACACCCGCGGATTGGAACTCGTGGCGGTTGCCGGACTCTGCGGGCCGTACATGTTCACCACATCACTGAATGTCACGGTTCCCGAGGGGCCGCACACGGGCAGTTTCTTGGCAATGCACGCCTGGAGCACAACCTTTCCCTGGACGTGGTAACGCCCGCTCTCGCCCTTTTTCACATAAGGCTGGGTGAAATCCATTTTGATGCCCAGGGCCTGGCCCTGCATGTTGTTGTGCCCGGACAGCGTGGCCTTGACGTCGACCAGCTTCCCCTTGCCGTCGCGGGTGGTGGTCACTATGAAGTCGATTTCCCCGGTCCGGGTGCTGCCTGCTCCGCCGCCAGGGTAGAACCTGTATTCCTGGCTGGAGACATGATTTGCGGCGTAGGCATTCGACGTCATGACCGTGCCCGCCGTGACGGTGGCGGCAGCCAGCGTCACGGCGATCCCTGCGATGCGGATTCGCATTTTCCCCTCGTTTTTCAGTTCGTCATACGGTGGATTGGTTAATTCCGCCGTGTGATCAACTGAATCACAGAAGATCGCCCGCCTTCAAACGCGGGCCCTGAGGGAAGCATCACCGCGCCGGGTGGAACCGACTGTCCCGAAAAAGAGTCGTGGGAGGATCCCGGCCCTGGGCCGGGATCCTCCCACGCTACGTCGGCCGCGGCGGCCGACGTCCGTCTCAGCCTCCGAACTCGTGCAGCCCCTTCAGAGCCTGGTCGAGGAGCGCCTGACGGCCCTCCAGCTCCTTCTCCAGCTTGTCCGCCTTGGCGGTGTTGCCCTGGGCCCGGGCCTGCTCGACCTGGCCCCGCAGCTTGTCCACGGCGGCCTGGAGCTGGCCGGTCAGACCCTCGGCACGCGCGCGCGCCTCCGGGTTGGTCCGGCGCCACTCGGTCTCCTCGGCGTCCTGCAGCGCCCGGTCGACCGCGTGCATCCGGCCCTCGACCCGCGGACGGGCGTCCCGGGGCACATGACCGATGGCCTCCCACCGCTCGTTGATCGAGCGGAAGGCGGCCCGGGAGGCCTTCAGATCCGTGATCGGCAGGAGCTTCTCGGCCTCCTCGGCCAGCTCCTCCTTCAGCTTCAGGTTCTCCGCCTGCTCGGCGTCGCGCTCGGCGAAGACCGAGCCGCGGGCGGCGAAGAAGACGTCCTGGGCGCCGCGGAAGCGGTTCCACAGGTCGTCCTCGTGCTCGCGCTGGGCGCGGCCCGCCGCCTTCCACTCCGCCATCAGCTCGCGGTAGCGGGCCGCCGTCGGTCCCCAGTCCGTCGAGTCCGACAGCGCCTCCGCCTCGGCGACCAGCCGCTCCTTGGCCTTCCGCGCCTCCTCGCGCTGCGCGTCAAGCTGCGCGAAGTGCGCCTTGCGCCGCTTGGAGAACGCCGACCGCGCGTGCGAGAAGCGGTGCCACAGCTCGTCGTCCGACTTGCGGTCGAGCCGCGGCAGCCCCTTCCAGGTGTCCACCAGGGACCGCAGCCGCTCGCCGGCCGCCCGCCACTGGTCGGACCGCGCGAGCTCCTCCGCCTCGGTGACCAGCGCCTCCTTGGCGTGCCGGGCCTCGTCCGTCTGCCGGGCGCGCTGCGCCTTGCGCTCCTCGCGGCGCGACTCGACCGCCGCGACCAGCTTGTCCAGCCGGACCCGCAGCGCGTCCAGGTCGCCCACCGCGTGGTGCGCGTCGACCTGCTCACGGATGTGGTCGATGGCGACCTGCGCGTCCTTGGCCGACAGATCGGTGGTCTGCACTCGCTTCTCGAGGAGGCCGATCTCGACAACCAGGCCCTCGTACTTGCGCTCGAAGTAGGCCAGTGCCTCGTCAGGGGAGCCGGCCTGCCAGGAACCGACGACCTGCTCGCCCTCGGCCGTCCGCACGTACACGGTCCCCGTCTCGTCGACGCGGCCCCACGGGTCGCTGCTCACAGCGCCTCCTCCACATGATGCCTGCGAGGGGCCTCGAAGCTCCCCCGGGCATCGTCCACAGTTTCGTCACGGCCAACATAGGCGACCGGCGGGCGGCCTGTCCGCATCCAGCGCGACCGAAATTTCGCAGTTGACGGTCAGGATTTGCCGACCGAGGCCTTGTTGACCACGACCGTTGCGTTCGGGGCGGTGTTGCCCGTGCTCGGATCGGCCGGCTGCGCGCCGGCGGCGGCGATCTTCTTCAGCACCTTCATACCCGATTCGGAAACGGTGCCGAACGGTGTGTAGCTGGGCGGAAGCTGACTGTCCTGGTAGACGAGGAAGAACTGGCTTCCTCCGGTGTGCTTCTGCCCGGTGTTCGCCATCGCCACCGTACCCGCCGGGTAGACGTTGCCCTTGAGGCTCGGGTCCTTGAGGTTCTCGTCGGGAATCGTGTACCCGGGACCGCCGCTGCCCGAGCCCGTCGGGTCGCCGCACTGCAGGACGTAGATGCCGCTGGTGGTGAGCCGGTGGCACTTGGTGTGGTCGAAGAAGCCCTTGCCCGCGAGGAAGGCGAAGGAGTTGACCGTGTGCGGCGCGGCCGCCGTCTTCATCGCCAGGTCTATGTCGCCGCACGTCGTCGCGAGCTTCATCGTGTACTTCGCCGACGTGTCGACCGTCATCGCCGGCTCCTTCTTCCAGCTCAGCTTCTTCACCGAGCCGGCGGCGGGCTTCGCGCACGGGTCCGGGGCCTTGCTGGGCGCGGAGGGGCTGGGGGAGACGTCCGAACTCGCCTTGGCCTTGTCGTCGTTCTTGAGAACGCCGGTCGTGTAGAGCGCCACACTGCCGATGACCACCACGCCGAGGACCGACGCGATCACGGAGTTGCGCACGCGGGCCTTGCGCCGCGAGGCGGTGCGCCGCTGCTGCTGCCGCAAGAACTTCTCCCGGGCGAGCTGACGCCGCCGCTGTTCCTGGCTGACCACCGGGTTCTCTCCTCATGCGTCTGTTGGGTCGACCGGTGCACGTGCGTCGAGTGAGCCGACCGCTGGGGGTGTGACCCGTACCGTATATGGGTTCGCTGAGGATTCGGCAGCGCCGGTAGGCTCTGACGACGGGCTCAGCCACGCGCGGCCCCGCCGAAGTCCACCCCAACCGACACAACGAAGGACGATCGTGCTCATTGCCGGGTTCCCCGCCGGGGCCTGGGCGACGAACTGCTACCTCGTCGCCCCCGCCGCCGGTGAGGAGTGCGTGATCATCGACCCCGGCCACCAGGCCGCCCAGGGCGTCGAGGACGCGATCAGAAAGCATCGGCTCAAGCCCGTCGCGGTCGTCCTCACCCATGGCCACATCGACCATGTGGCCTCGGTCGTCCCCGTCTGCGGCGCCCACGACGTGCCCGCCTGGATCCACCCCGCCGACCGGTACATGATGAGCGACCCGGAGAAGGCGCTCGGCCGTTCCATCGGGATGCCGCTGATGGGCGAGCTGACCGTGGGGGAGCCCGACGACGTCGCGGAGCTGACCGACGGCGCGAAGCTGGAACTGGCCGGTCTGGAGCTGTCGGTCGCGCACGCGCCGGGCCATACCAAGGGGTCGGTGACCTTCCGGATGCCCGAGACGGCCGACATCCCGTCGGTCCTGTTCTCCGGGGATCTGCTCTTCGCCGGCTCCGTCGGACGCACCGACCTGCCCGGCGGCGACATGGCCGAGATGCTCGACTCGCTGGCCCGCGTGTGCCTGCCGCTCGACGACTCGACCGTGGTGCTGTCCGGCCACGGCTCCCAGACGACCATCGGCCAGGAGCGCGCCACCAACCCGTATCTGCGGCAGGTGGCCGCCGGCCAGGGAGCGCAGCCCGCTCCCCGACGAGGAATGTGACGAGAGACCTCCCGTGAGCACCTTCAAGGCCCCCAAGGGCACGTACGACCTGATCCCGCCGGACTCCGCCAAGTACCTGGCCGTCCGTGAGGCGATCGCGGCCCCGCTGCGCAACTCCGGCTACGGCTACGTCGAGACGCCCGGCTTCGAGAACGTCGAGCTGTTCGCGCGCGGCGTCGGTGAGTCCACCGACATCGTGACCAAGGAGATGTACGCCTTCGAGACCAAGGGCGGCGACCGGCTCGCCCTGCGCCCCGAGGGCACGGCGTCCGTGCTGCGCGCCGCGCTGGAGGCCAACCTCCACAAGGCGGGCAACCTGCCGGTCAAGCTCTGGTACTCGGGCTCGTACTACCGCTACGAGCGTCCCCAGAAGGGCCGCTACCGCCACTTCTCCCAGGTCGGCGCGGAGGCCATCGGCGCCGAGGACCCGGCGCTGGACGCCGAGCTGATCATCCTCGCCGACCAGGCGTACCGCTCGCTGGGCCTGCGCGAGTTCCGCATCCTGCTCAACTCCCTCGGTGACAAGGAGTGCCGCCCGGTCTACCGCGCCGCGCTCCAGGACTTCCTGCGCGGCCTGGACCTCGACGAGGACACCCGCCGCCGTGTCGACATCAACCCGCTGCGGGTGCTCGACGACAAGCGGGAGTCCGTCCAGAAGCAGCTCACCGGCGCCCCGCTGCTGCGCGACTACCTGTGCGACGGCTGCAAGGCGTACCACGAGGAGGTCCGCGAGCTGATCACGGCGGCGGGTGTCTCCTTCGAGGACGACCCCAAGCTGGTGCGCGGCCTGGACTACTACACGCGGACCACCTTCGAGTTCGTCCACGACGGCCTGGGCTCGCAGTCCGCGGTGGGCGGCGGCGGCCGCTACGACGGACTGTCGGAGATGATCGGCGGTCCCGCGCTGCCCTCGGTGGGCTGGGCGCTCGGCGTCGACCGCACGGTGCTCGCGCTGGAGGCCGAGGGCATCGAGCTCCAACTCCCCGCGTCGACCAGCGTGTTCGCGGTCCCGCTCGGCGAGGAGGCGCGCCGCGTGCTGTTCGCGAAGGTCACCGAGCTGCGCAAGGTCGGCATCGCCGCGGACTTCTCCTACGGCCACAAGGGCCTCAAGGGGGCCATGAAGAGCGCCAACCGCAGCGGCGCCCGCTACACCCTGGTCGCCGGCGAGCGCGACCTCGCCGAGGGCGTGGTGCAGCTCAAGGACATGGAGTCCGGTGAGCAGTCGGCGATCGGCGTCAACGAGATCGTGGCGGAACTGGAGTCGCGGCTCGGCTAGCGGCGGAGCCCCGCCCGCGCGTCCCGCGAAGGCGCCGGTCGCCCGCACAGGGTGCCCGGCGCCTTCGTCATGGGACGGGCCGGGCGGGCCGTCGCCGCGATCCGTCAATCCGGCAGGTCAACTCCGCGCACGCCGGTTCGTCCGGCCAGGCGATTTCGGTGTGCGAGCGGCGCCGCCCGCGACGGACGCCGCCGACGGCGGGGACGCCCCTCCCGCCCGGCCGAACCCGGCCGAAAATCGAACGTCCGGGGGCGTTCGTGCGTATCTTCCGGTGTCCGCCGCACGGTGGACCCGGGCCCGGGTGCGGCACAATGGCCGTGACCGAAGAAAGCCCGACCCTCTAGTGACGGAATCGGCGTGATGAGCAAGACGACAGTCAAGGACGTCTCCACCGAGCCCGAGCCGGAGCACGCGGTGCGCGCGCCACGGACGGAGGGCGGCAGCCGCGCCTTCGCCCTGCTCCTGGTGATCACCGGCGCCGCCGGTCTGCTCGCCGCGTGGGTCATCACGATCGACAAGTTCAAGATCCTCGAGGGCAAGGTGAGCGGCAAGACGTTCACCCCGAGCTGCAGCCTCAACCCGATCGTCTCCTGCGGCAGCGTCATGGAGAGCAAGCAGGCCGGCGTCTTCGGCTTCCCCAACCCGATGCTCGGACTGGTCGCCTACGGCATCGTGATCTGCGTCGGCATGAGCCTGCTCGCCCGCGCCCGCTTCCCCCGCTGGTACTGGCTGACCTTCAACTTCGGCACGCTCTTCGGCGTGTGCTTCGTGACCTGGCTGATGTTCCAGTCGCTGTACCGCATCAACGCCCTGTGCCTGTGGTGCTCGCTGGCCTGGGTCGCCACGCTCACCATGTTCTGGTACGTGACCTCGTTCAACGTCCGCAACGACTTCCTGCCCGCCCCGCGCCCGGTGAAGAACTTCCTCGCCGAGTTCACCTGGGTCCTGCCGGTCACGCACACCGGCGTCATCGCCATGCTGATCCTGACCCGCTGGGGCAGCAGCCTCTGGGCCTGAGCCGTTCCCCACGCGCAAGCAGTCTCCGGGCCCGGATCCGGGGCCCCGCCGGGCCCCCGGATCCGGGCCCGGCGGCGTTGTCGGTGGGGTGACATAGGGTTGCCGACGTGGAGCCCGACCTGTTCACCGCCGCAGCAGAAGAACGCCAGGAGAAGGACCCGGCCGCAAGCCCCCTGGCCGTCCGGATGCGCCCGCGCACCCTCGACGAGGTGGTGGGCCAGCAGCATCTGCTCAAGCCCGGCTCGCCCCTGCGCCGGCTGGTGGGCGAGGGCGCGGGCGGCCCGGCGGGACCGTCCTCGGTGATCCTCTGGGGCCCGCCCGGCACCGGCAAGACGACCCTCGCGTACGTCGTCTCCAAGGCCACCAACAAGCGCTTCGTGGAGCTGTCGGCGATCACCGCGGGCGTCAAGGAGGTCCGCGCGGTCATCGACGGCGCCCGCCGCGCCTCCGGCGGCTACGGCCAGGAGACGGTCCTCTTCCTCGACGAGATCCACCGCTTCAGCAAGGCCCAGCAGGACTCCCTGCTCCCGGCCGTGGAGAACCGCTGGGTGACCCTGATCGCGGCGACCACGGAGAACCCGTACTTCTCGGTGATCTCCCCGCTGCTGTCCCGCTCCCTGCTGCTCACCCTCGAACCGCTCACCGACGACGACGTCCGCGGCCTGCTGCGCCGCGCGCTCACCGACGAGCGCGGCCTGAAGGAGACCGTCGCCCTCCCCGAGGACACCGAGGACCACCTGCTGCGGATCGCCGGCGGCGACGCCCGCCGCGCCCTCACCGCCCTGGAGGCCGCCGCCGGGGCCGCCCTGGACAAGGGCGAGGCGAAGATCGGCCTGCGGACGCTGGAGGAGACGGTCGACCGCGCCGCCGTGAAGTACGACCGCGACGGCGACCAGCACTACGACGTGGCCAGCGCCCTGATCAAGTCCATCCGCGGCTCCGACGTCGACGCGGCCCTGCACTACCTGGCCCGGATGATCGAGGCCGGGGAGGACCCCCGCTTCATCGCCCGCCGGCTGATGATCTCCGCCAGCGAGGACATCGGCCTGGCCGACCCGAACGCCCTGCCGACGGCGGTGGCCGCCGCCCAGGCCGTGGCCATGATCGGCTTCCCGGAGGCCGCGCTCACCCTCAGCCACGCCACCATCGCCCTCGCGCTGGCCCCCAAGTCCAACGCCGCGACCACCGCGATCGGCGCCGCCCTGGACGACGTGCGCAAGGGCCTGGCCGGACCGGTGCCGCCGCACCTGCGGGACGGCCACTACAAGGGCGCGGCCAAGCTCGGCCACGCACAGGGCTACGTCTACCCGCACGACCTGCCCGAGGGCATCGCCCCACAGCAGTACGCGCCGGACGCCCTCAAGGAGCGCGAGTACTACACCCCGACCCGGCACGGCGCCGAGGCGCGGTACGCGGACGCGGTGGAGTGGACCCGGAAGCACCTCGGTCGGAAGCGGTCCTGAGCGCCCTGTAGACTTCCCCGAAGCGCCGAGTCCCGCGCAGTCAGAGCGGGACAGCCGGCCGGAGACCCGGTCCCTCGGGACCGACTCCAGGAGCGTCGCGCACCGTCGATCGGTGTCGCGGGCAGCCCACCACCACCCGGAGCCCGGGAGAGGTCGGTGGGCCACTCGCGTGCTGCACGTATGTGCCCAGACCAGGGGAGCGGCTGCCCGGCAGGTCCGATGTGGACCCGACGGGATTCCCCGGCTGCGGATGCGACCTCCCATCACCCTGACAAGCCGGAAACCAGGAAAGAGACACACAGTGGCGAACCAGTCCCGCCCCAAGGTCAAGAAGTCGCGTGCCCTCGGCATCGCGCTGACCCCGAAGGCCGTCAAGTACTTCGAGGCCCGCCCCTACCCGCCGGGTGAGCACGGCCGCGGCCGCAAGCAGAACTCGGACTACAAGGTCCGTCTGCTCGAGAAGCAGCGTCTGCGCGCGCAGTACGACGTGTCCGAGCGCCAGCTCGTCCGCGCCTACGAGCGTGCCTCCAAGGTCCAGGGCAAGACCGGTGAGGCCCTGATCGTCGAGCTCGAGCGCCGTCTCGACGCGCTCGTCCTGCGTTCGGGCATCGCCCGCACGATCTACCAGGCCCGCCAGATGGTCGTCCACGGTCACATCGCGGTCAACGGTCAGAAGGTCGACAAGCCGTCCTTCCGCGTCCGTCCCGACGACGTGATCCAGGTCCGCGACCGCAGCAAGGACAAGACGCTCTTCCAGATCGCCCGCGAGGGTGGCTTCGCTCCCGAGGGCGAGACCCCGCGCTACCTCCAGGTGAACCTCAAGGCCCTGGCGTTCCGCCTGGACCGCGAGCCGAACCGCAAGGAGATCCCGGTGATCTGCGACGAGCAGCTCGTCGTCGAGTACTACGCCCGCTGATCCTCAGCAGGCCGTAGCACCACCGCAGCACCACCGCAGCCCGCCGTCTCCCCGCCCTTCCGGGCGGGTGAGGCGGCGGGCTCGTGTGTGCCCGCCGTGGACCACGCGGTGCGCGGGCCTTAATCCGGTACGGAGCCCCGCTCCCGGCGCGATAGGCTCGGTGCACTGATTCTTTTGGTTCCGATGATCACGCACATTTCAGGGAGCGGGTGCGCACTGTGTCCGGTGGAGAGGTGGCCGGGATCCTGGTGGCCGTCTTCTGGGCGATCCTGGTCTCCTTCCTCGCCGTGGCACTGGCGAGGCTGGCCCAGACGCTCAGGGCGACCACCAAGCTCGTGGCGGACGTGACCGACCAGGCCGTCCCGCTGCTGTCCGACGCCTCGCAGGCGGTGCGCTCGGCACAGACCCAGATCGACCGCGTCGACGCGATCGCCTCCGACGTCCAGGAGGTCACGTCCAACGCGTCCGCGCTGTCGACGACCGTCGCCTCCACCTTCGGCGGCCCTCTGGTCAAGGTCGCCGCCTTCGGATACGGCGTGCGCCGCGCCCTCGCCGGCAGCAAGGAGGAGGGGCCCGCCCGTACGCCCAGGCGTACGGTGATCGTGGGCCGCACCGTCCCGGCCGCGCGGCGGGGGAAGCGGAACAACCGGGAGAAGTAAGGACTAGCGATGTTCCGCCGTACGTTCTGGTTCACCACCGGTGTCGCCGCCGGAGTGTGGGCCACCACCAAGGTCAACCGCAAGCTCAGGCAGCTCACCCCCGAGAACCTCGCCGCGGCCGCGGCGAACCGGGCCATCGAGGCGGGCCACCGGCTCAAGGACCGAGCGGTGGGGTTCGCCGTCGACGTCCGCGAGAACATGGCCCGGCGGGAGGCCGAACTCGGCGACGCGCTGGGCATCAACGCGGACCCCGAACTCCCCGCCCCCCGGCGCCACCCCGCCATCGAGAACCGCAACCACCCGAAGTACGTCGAGGGTTCGACGTACCAGACGCATTCGTACAACCGGAATGAGGACCACTGATGGAGTCGGCTGAGATCCGCCGCCGCTGGCTGAGCTTCTTCGAGGAGCGCGGGCACACCGTCGTCCCTTCGGCGTCGCTCATCGCGGACGACCCGACTCTGCTCCTCGTCCCGGCCGGCATGGTGCCCTTCAAGCCCTACTTCCTGGGTGAGGTCAAGCCGCCGTTCCCGCGTGCCACCAGCGTGCAGAAGTGCGTGCGCACGCCCGACATCGAAGAGGTCGGCAAGACCACGCGGCACGGCACCTTCTTCCAGATGTGCGGCAACTTCTCCTTCGGCGACTACTTCAAGGAAGGCGCCATCAAGCTCGCCTGGGAGCTGCTCACCGCGCCCCAGGACAAGGGCGGTTACGGCCTCGACCCCGAGCGCCTGTGGATCACCGTCTACAAGGACGACGACGAGGCCGAGCGCATCTGGCACGAGGTCGTCGGCGTGCCCAAGGAGCGCATCCAGCGCCTGGGCATGAAGGACAACTACTGGTCCATGGGCGTCCCCGGACCCTGCGGCCCCTGCTCCGAGATCAACTACGACCGCGGCCCCGAGTTCGGCGTCGAGGGCGGCCCCGCCGTCAACGACGAGCGGTACGTGGAGATCTGGAACCTCGTCTTCATGCAGTTCGAGCGGGGCGAGGGCACCGGCAAGGACAACTTCGAGATCCTCGGCGAACTGCCGAGCAAGAACATCGACACGGGCCTCGGCCTGGAGCGGCTCGCCATGATTCTGCAGGGCGTGCAGAACATGTACGAGATCGACACCTCCATGGCCGTGATCAACAAGGCCACCGAGCTGACCGGCGTGGCCTACGGCGACGCCCACGCCTCGGACGTGTCCCTGCGCGTGGTCACCGACCACATGCGCACCGCCACCATGCTCATCGGCGACGGCGTCACCCCCGGCAACGAGGGCCGCGGCTACGTGCTGCGCCGCATCATGCGCCGCGCCATCCGCAACATGCGCCTGCTCGGCGCCACCGGCCCGGTCGTCAAGGACCTCATCGACGTCGTCATCGGCATGATGGGGCAGCAGTACCCGGAGCTGGTCACCGACCGCGAGCGGATCGAGAAGGTCGCCCTCGCCGAGGAGAACGCCTTCCTCAAGACGCTCAAGGCCGGCACCAACATCCTCGACACCGCCGTGACCGAGACCAAGGCCTCCGGCTCCTCCGTGCTGTCCGGCGACAAGGCCTTCCTGCTCCACGACACCTGGGGCTTCCCGATCGACCTCACCCTGGAGATGGCCGCCGAGCAGGGGCTCTCCGTGGACGAGGACGGCTTCCGCCGCCTGATGAAGGAGCAGCGGGAGCGCGCCAAGGCCGACGCCCGGGCCAAGAAGACCGGCCACGCCGACCTCGGCGCCTACCGCGAGATCGCCGACTCGGCCGGCGCCACCGACTTCACCGGCTACACCGACACCGAGTCCGAGACCACGGTCGTCGGCCTGCTGGTCGACGGCGTCTCCTCCCCGGCCGCCTCCGAGGGTGACGAGGTCGAGGTCGTCCTGGACCGCACCCCGTTCTACGCCGAGGGCGGCGGCCAGATCGGCGACACCGGCCGCATCAGGACCGACTCCGGTGCCGTCGTCGAGGTCCGCGACACCCAGAAGCCGGTGCCGGGCGTGTACGTCCACAAGGGCGTGGTCCAGGTCGGCGAGATCACCGTCGGCGCCCGGGCCCACGCCTCGATCGACGCCCGCCGCCGCAAGTCCATCGCCCGCGCCCACTCGGCCACGCACCTCACCCACCAGGCCCTGCGCGACGCGCTCGGCCCGACGGCAGCCCAGGCCGGTTCCGAGAACCAGCCCGGCCGCTTCCGCTTCGACTTCGGCTCGCCGTCCGCCGTTCCGACGGCCGTGATGACCGACGTCGAGCAGAAGATCAACGAGGTGCTCGCCCGCGACCTCGACGTGCACGCCGAGGTCATGGGCATCGACGACGCCAGGAAGCAGGGCGCCATCGCCGAGTTCGGCGAGAAGTACGGCGAGCGCGTTCGCGTGGTCACCATCGGCGACTTCTCCAAGGAGCTGTGCGGCGGCACGCACGTCCACAACACCGCCCAGCTCGGTCTGGTGAAGCTGCTCGGCGAGTCCTCCATCGGCTCCGGTGTGCGCCGTATCGAGGCCCTCGTCGGTGTCGACGCCTACTCCTTCCTCGCCCGCGAGCACACGGTCGTCAACCAGCTCACCGAGCTGCTCAAGGGCCGCCCGGAGCAGCTGCCGGAGAAGGTCGCCGGCATGCTCGGGAAGCTGAAGGACGCCGAGAAGGAGATCGAGAAGTTCCGCGCCGAGAAGGTGCTGCAGGCCGCCGCCGGTCTCGCCGAGTCCGCCAAGGACGTCCGCGGGGTCGCCGTGGTCACCGGGCAGGTCCCGGACGGCACCACGCCGGACGACCTGCGCAGGCTGGTCCTCGACGTGCGCGGCCGCATCCAGGGCGGCCGGGCCGCCGTGGTCGCCCTGTTCACGGTGAACAACGGCAAGCCGCTGACCGTCATCGCCACCAACGACGCGGCCCGCGACCGCGGTCTGAAGGCCGGCGACCTGGTCCGCACGGCCGCCAAGACGCTCGGCGGCGGCGGTGGCGGCAAGCCGGACGTCGCCCAGGGCGGCGGCCAGAACCCGGCCGCGCTCGGCGAGGCCGTCGAGGCCGTGGAGCGCATGGTCGCCGAGACCGCCAAGTAAGAAACGGTCAAGAGATGAGAAGAGGACGCCGGCTCGCGATCGACGTCGGGGACGCCCGTATCGGGGTCGCCTCCTGCGACCCCGACGGGATCCTCGCCACCCCGGTGGAGACGGTCCCCGGCCGTGACGTCCCGGCTGCTCAGCGCCGTCTGAGGCAGCTCGTCGAGGAGTACGAGCCGATCGAGGTCGTCGTCGGTCTCCCTCGCTCTCTCAAGGGGGGGGAGGGCCCGGCCGCCGTGAAGGTCCGCGGATTCGTCCAGGACCTGGCGCGCATGATCGCGCCGGTACCGGTCAGACTCGTCGACGAGCGGATGACGACCGTGACAGCCAGTCAGGGGCTGCGCGCATCGGGCGTGAAGTCCAGGAAGGGCCGTTCGGTGATCGACCAGGCGGCCGCCGTCGTCATTCTCCAGCAGGCCCTGGAATCCGAACGGGTGTCAGGGAAAGCACCCGGCGAGGGCGTCGAAGTGGTCATCTGATCGCGATACGGTAACGTTCCGCGCGATGCGCCGGTGTTCGAACAGCCGACGCACAGGAGAGGCGGAACGGGAACCGGGCCCAGGGCCGTGTGACCGCCGTCTCGCGGCTCTAGGGGATCGATGACTGAGTATGGCCGGGGCCCAGGCTCCGAACCGTGGCATCCGGAGGACCCGTTGTACGGGGACGGCGGATGGGGAGGACAGCAGGCCCACGACGGCCGGCAGTCCCCCTACGGCGGCCGGCCGCAGCAGCATCCGCAGCAGCCGCAGTACGGCGACTGGAGCCAGGGCCACGAGCAGGGCGGCTACGGCGGCCAGTACCCGCAGCAGCAGTACGGCGACCAGGGGCACCAGACCTACGCCGGCCATCCGCAGTACCAGCAGGGCGGCTGGGACGGCACCGGTGCGCAGCCGCAGGTCCCCTACCCGGGCGAGACCGGCGGGCAGCCGCACGTCCCGTACCCCGCCGACCCGGCCGACCCCTACGGACAGCAGGCCGCGTCCTACGAGGGTGAGCAGCCCGACTTCTACGCCACCCCCGGCGCGTACCCCCCGCCGGAGCCGCCGAGCCGCAGGCGCGCCGAGCCCGAGCCGCGGCCGGACTGGGACCCCGAGGCGGACCAGGGCCCGGAGGAGCACCCGTTCTTCACGGGCGGCGGCG
This sequence comes from Streptomyces sp. NPDC096152, assembly GCF_044763235.1. Classification (NCBI taxonomy): domain Bacteria; kingdom Bacillati; phylum Actinomycetota; class Actinomycetes; order Kitasatosporales; family Streptomycetaceae; genus Streptomyces; species Streptomyces sp. NPDC096152. The sequence continues at coordinate 377,978 of NZ_JBIWFW010000008.1, forward strand.
ACGATGACGACGACCTCGCCGCGGACTCCACCGACGACCGGGGGCGCCGGGGCCGGGGGGACAAGGGCAAGGGCAAGGGCGGCAAGGGCAAGAAGCGCCGCAACGGCTGCGCCTGCCTGGTGGTCGTGCTGGTGTTCGGTGGCGGCGTGGCCGGGGTCGGCTACTTCGGCTACACCTTCTACCAAAATCGTTTCGGCGCGGCCCCGGACTACGCGGGCGACGGCACCGGCGAGATGGTGACCGTCGAGATCCCCAAGGGCGCCCTCGGCAACGACATCGGCCGCGCGCTCAAGGAGGCCGGCGTCGTCAAGAGCGTCGACGCCTTCGTGGCCGCCCAGTCGCAGAACCCCCGGGGCAAGCAGATCCAGGCGGGCGCCTATCTGCTGAAGAAGCAGATGTCCGCGGCGAGCGCGGTCGAGCTGATGCTCGACCCCAAGAGCCAGAGCAATGTGCTGGTCAGGCCTGGCGACCGGAACGCCCAGGTCTACGCGGCGATCGACAAGCAGCTCGAGCTGTCCGCCGGCACCACGAAGAAGACCGCCGCGAAGCAGTACAAGACCCTCGGCCTGCCGAGCTGGGCGAACAGCAACTCCAGGATCCTCGACCCGCTGGAGGGCTTCCTCTACCCGGGCACCTATCCCGCCGCCAAGGGCATGAAGCCGGAAGCGGTGCTCAAGGAGATGGTGAGCGAGGCCAGGGGCGCCTACGGCCAGGTCGACCTCGCCGCGAAGGCCAAGGCGCTCAACCTGCAGAACCCGCTCCAGCTCGTCACGGTCGCGAGCCTCGTCCAGGCCGAGGGCAAGACCCACGACGACTTCCGCAAGATGGCGGAGGTGGTCTACAACCGCCTCAAGCCCACCAACACCGAGACCAACCAGCTGCTGCAGTTCGACTCGACCTTCAACTACCTCAAGGGCGAGAGCAACATCCATATCAGCGAGAAGGAGATCAACAGCAACACCAGCCCGTACAACACGTACACCAACAAGGGTCTGCCGCCCGGGCCGATCGGCAATCCCGGCGACGACGCGCTGAAGGCGGCACTCAATCCGACCGGTGACGGCTGGATCTACTTCGTGGCGACCGACGGCATGAACAAGACCGAGTTCGCCCGCACCTACGCCGAGTTCCAGAAGCTCAAGGACAAGTTCAATGCCAGCTCGGGCCACTGACGCCCGCCGGGCCGCCGTGCTCGGTTCGCCCATCGGCCACTCCCTCTCGCCGGTGCTGCACCGTGCCGCCTACGGCGAACTGGGGCTCACCGGCTGGTCGTACGACCGGTTCGAGGTCGACGAGGCCGGGCTGCCCGCGTTCTTCGAGGGCCTCGGTCCGGAGTGGGCGGGGCTGTCGCTGACCATGCCGCTCAAGCGGGCGGTCATCCCGCTGCTCGACGAGATCAGCGAGACGGCGGCCTCGGTCGAGGCGGTCAACACCGTCGTGTTCACCGAGGACGGCCGCCGGGTCGGCGACAACACCGACATCCCCGGCATGGTCGCCGCCCTGCGCGAGCGCGGCATCGAGCAGGTCGACTCGGCGGCGGTCCTCGGCGCCGGAGCCACCGCCTCCTCCGCGCTGGCCGCCCTCGCCCGCGTCTGCACCGGCGAGGTCACCTCCTACGTCCGCAGCGAGGCGCGGGCCGCCGAGATGCGGCAGTGGGGCGAGCGGCTGGACGTCGAGGTCCGCACCGCCGACTGGGCGGACGCGGCCGAGGCGCTGCGCGCACCCCTGGTCGTCGCCACCACCCCGGCCGGGACCACGGACGCGCTCGCCACCGCCGTGCCGGAGCGGCCCGCCGTCCTCTTCGACGTGCTGTACGAGCCCTGGCCGACCGCCCTGGCGGCCCGCTGGTCCCTGGCCGGCGGCGCCGTGATCAGCGGCCTGGACCTGCTGGTGCACCAGGCGGTGCTGCAGGTGGAGCTGATGACCGGCCGCTCCCCGGTCCCGCTGGACGCCCTGCGCGCGGCGGGCGAGAAGGCCCTGTCGGAACGCTGACGGCCCTCCGCGCGGACCGGCCGGGAGACCGGTGCGGGGCCGCGCCCCCGGGAGCCCGCTCCACGGACGCGTCCGCTTCCTGGACCGACGACCGGTTCGTGCCCCGGGACGTGGGAGGATCGGAGGTGGCGGGCCGGAGCCGCGCACCCGGCCGCGCCGTCGCCGTACGCGAGGACACGCGTACGCAGGGCAGTACCAGGGCGCGAGCACTGAGGAGCACCGTTGAGCAGGCTGCGTTGGCTGACCGCGGGGGAGTCCCACGGTCCCGCACTCGTCGCGACGCTGGAGGGCCTTCCCGCCGGCGTGCCGATCACCACCGACATGGTGGCGGACCACCTCGCGCGGCGGCGGCTCGGCTATGGCCGCGGTGCGCGGATGAAGTTCGAGCGGGACGAGGTCACCTTCCTCGGCGGTGTCCGGCACGGCCTCACCCTCGGCTCCCCGGTCGCGATCATGGTGGGCAACACCGAGTGGCCCAAGTGGGACAAGGTCATGGCCGCCGACCCGGTCGACCCGGCGGAGCTGGCCGAACTCGCGCGCAACGCCCCGCTGACCCGCCCCCGCCCCGGCCACGCCGACCTGGCCGGTATGCAGAAGTACGGCTTCGACGAGGCCCGTCCGATCCTGGAACGCGCCTCCGCCCGTGAGACGGCCGCGCGGGTCGCGCTCGGCGCGGTGGCCCGGTCGTACCTGAAGGAGACGGCCGGCATCGAGATCGTCTCCCACGTCGTCGAGCTGGCCGCGGCCAAGGCGCCCTACGGCGTCCACCCGACCCCGGCCGACGTCGAGCGCCTGGACGCCGATCCGGTGCGCTGCCTGGACGCCGACGCCTCGAAGGCGATGGTGGCCGAGATCGACCAGGCCCACAAGGACGGCGACACCCTCGGCGGGGTCGTCGAGGTCCTGGCGTACGGCGTGCCGGTCGGCCTCGGCTCGCACGTGCACTGGGACCGCCGTCTGGACGCGCGCCTCGCCGCCGCCCTCATGGGCATCCAGGCCATCAAGGGCGTCGAGGTCGGTGACGGCTTCGAGCTGGCCCGGGTGCCCGGCTCCAAGGCGCACGACGAGATCGTCACCACGGACGAGGGCATCCGGCGGGCCACCGGCCGCTCCGGCGGCACCGAGGGCGGGCTGACCACCGGCGAGCTGCTGCGCGTGCGCGCCGCCATGAAGCCGATCGCCACCGTGCCGCGGGCGCTGCGGACCGTCGACGTCAGCACCGGCGAGCCGGCGCAGGCCCACCACCAGCGCTCCGACGTGTGCGCGGTCCCCGCGGCCGGCATCGTCGCGGAGGCCATGGTCGCGCTCGTCCTGGCGGACGCCGTGGCGGAGAAGTTCGGCGGCGACAGCGTGGCCGAGACCCGCCGCAACGTCCGGTCGTACCTCGACCACCTCCCCATCCGATGAGCGCGCCCCTGGTCGTCCTGGTCGGGCCGATGGGCGTGGGCAAGTCCACCGTCGGCCGGATGCTCGCCGAGCGCCTCGGCGTCGGCTACCGGGACACCGACGACGACATCGTCGCCGCCGAGGGCCGGACCGTCGCGGAGATCTTCGTCGACGAGGGCGAGCCGGTCTTCCGCGCCGTCGAGAAGCGCGCGGTGCACACGGCGCTCGCCGGGCACGACGGCGTCCTCGCCCTCGGTGGCGGCGCGATCCTCGACGCGGACACCCGGGCGCTGCTGGCCGGCCACCGCGTGGTCTACCTGTCGATGGACGTCGAGGAAGCGGTCAGGCGTACGGGACTCAACGCGGCCCGCCCGCTGCTCGCCGTCAACCCGCGCAAGCAGTGGCGCGAGCTGATGGAGGCCCGCCGGCACCTCTACGAGGAGGTCGCCACGGCGGTCGTGCCCACCGACGGGCGTACGCCCGAGGAGGTCACCCGAGCCGCCCTGGACGCACTGGAGTTGAAGACCGCATTCCCCGGGGGACACACCCCGGACCCCCGGCCGGAGGACGTCGTGGCAGACCAGGTGACAAGGATTCAGGTGGCCGGCACGGCGGGCACGGACCCGTACGAGGTGCTGGTCGGCCGGCAACTCCTCGGCGAGCTGGGCGGGTTGGTCGGGCCGAAGGCCAAGCGTGTCGCGGTGATCCACCCCGAGGCGCTCGCCGAGACCGGTGACGCGCTCCGCGCCGACCTGGCCGCGCAGGGCTACCAGGCCGTCGCCATCCAGGTGCCGAACGCCGAGGAGGCCAAGACCGCCGAGGTCGCCGCCTACTGCTGGAAGGCGCTCGGCCAGTCCGGCTTCACCCGCACCGACGTCATCGTCGGCGTGGGCGGCGGCGCCACCACCGACCTCGCCGGTTTCGTGGCCGCGACCTGGCTGCGCGGGGTGCGCTGGATCGCCGTTCCGACCACCGTGCTCGCCATGGTGGACGCGGCGGTCGGCGGCAAGACCGGCATCAACACCGCCGAGGGCAAGAACCTGGTGGGCGCCTTCCACCCGCCGGCCGGAGTGCTGTGCGACCTGGCGGCCCTCGACTCGCTCCCGGTCAACGACTATGTCTCCGGTCTCGCGGAGGTCATCAAGGCCGGTTTCATCGCCGACCCGGTGATCCTCGACCTCATCGAGTCCGACCCGGAGGCGGCGCGCACCCCGGCGGGCCCGCACACCGCCGAGCTGATCGAACGCTCCATCAGGGTCAAGACGGACGTCGTCTCCGCGGACCTGAAGGAGTCGGGCCTCAGGGAGATCCTCAACTACGGGCACACCCTCGGCCACGCCATCGAGAAGAACGAGCGCTACAAGTGGCGGCACGGCGCGGCCGTGGCGGTCGGCATGCTCTTCGCCGCCGAACTCGGCCGTCTCGCGGGCCGGTTGGACGACGCGACCGCCGACCGTCACCGCACCGTCCTGGAGTCCGTCGGGCTGCCGCTGCACTACCGCTACGACCAGTGGCCCAAGCTGCTGGAGGCCATGAAGGTGGACAAGAAGTCCCGCGGCGACCTGTTGCGCTTCATCGTCCTCGACGGGCTCGCCAAGCCGACCGTCCTGGAGGGGCCGGACCCGGCGGTGCTGCTCGCCGCGTACGGAGAGGTCGGGCAGTAAGTCCCGCCTCGCTCCGGTCCATCCGTTTCGCCTGCGGCGCCGGGCACTTCGGACCGTCCCCGGCCGTTCACCATGCGACGGCCGGGGACGGTACCGTTCGGTAGCACGGCGGGCCCGCCCCGCTGCCAGCGCTCATTGCCTTGTACGAGACGGAGTGGCACCGGATGCAGCACGCAGTGGGGAATCCGCTGCCGCCGCCCCACCAGCCGGGGCACGGACCGGCCGCCGGCTGGTCGTCGGCCGCACACCAGCCGGGTCCGCACCACGCGGGCGGGCACCGGGGCTCCGCCCCCGTGCCCCCGCCCCCACCGGGCTACCCGGGCGCCGCCCCGGCGTCGCACGCGCCCCAGCCGGTGGTTCCGCCGCAGCCCGCGCCCCAGCCCGCCCCGGTCCCGGCCCCGCCCGCCGGGCCGCGGCAGCCCGCTCCGGTCCCGCAGGGTGCGCCGCAGCAGGGCGTTCCGGTTCCGCCGGGTGTTCCGCAGCAGCCCGTCCCGGTTCCGCCGGCGGCGCCGCAGTCCGTCTCCGGACCGCCCGTCCCGGCTCCGGACACCACCGGCCATGTGCGGCTGCCCCCGGGCGGCCCGGTCGCCATGCCGAGCGCCCCGGCCGCCCAGGCCGTGCCCGACCCGTCCGGCACCACCCTCGCGGTGCTGCTGATCGGACCGGCCGGCGCGGGCAAGACGAGCGTGGCCAAGTACTGGGCGGACCACCGCCGGGTCCCCACCGCCCACATCAGCCTCGACGACGTACGCGAATGGGTCCGCTCGGGCTTCGCCGACCCCCAGTCCGGCTGGAACGACAACTCCGAGGCGCAGTACCGCCTGGCCCGCCGCACCTGCGGCTTCGCCGCGCGCAACTTCCTCGCCAACGGCATCTCCTGCATCCTCGACGACGCGGTCTTCCCCGACCGCCCGGTCGTCGGGCTCGGCGGCTGGAAGCGGCACGTCGGTCCCGGACTGCTCCCGGTCGTGCTCCTGCCCGGCCTGGACGTCGTCCTGGAGCGGAACGCCGAGCGCACCGGCAACCGCCGCCTCACCGACGAGGAGGTCGCCCGCATCCACGGCCGCATGGCCGGCTGGTACGGCTCGGGCCTCCCGATCATCGACAACTCCCAGCTCGACGTCCCGGCCACCGCCCAGGTCCTCGACGAGGTCCTGTCCCGCGCCATCGCCAGCCCCCCGCAGTGGTGACCACGCCCTGACCGGTCCCGGCGGGAGGGTGGGACGGGCGACAGGCCGGGAGGTGCGGACCGCAGCGTCGGCGCAGCCGCTCCCACCTGCGGCAGGACCACCCTCCGGCGCCCCCTCCGGGCGCGTGCGCGCCGCCTCCTCACCGCCCACTCGGCCCTCCCGACCGGCGACATCCGGCGCGCGCTCTTACGCTCGGTTCATGTCAGAGGTGTACGCGGCCCGCCGGACCCGGCTACGGGAGCGCTGCAACGCGGGCGGCAGCGCGGCGGCGTTGGTGACTCGTCCCGCCAATGTGCGGTACCTCGCGGGCGCGGCCCCGCGGTGTGCCGTCCTGCTCCTCGGAAAGCGCGAGGACCTGCTGGTGTGCACGAGCCCACCGGAGGACCGGCCCTACGAGGGACGGCCGGACGAGGCGCTGCGTGTGCAGGTCCTGCCCCGCCCGGGCGCCGATGCGGCCGTCGCCGCCGCAGACCTCGCCGAGGGCCAGGGCGCCGACTCCCTGGCCGTCGAGGAGCACCACCTCACCGTGGCCCGGCACCGCGCCCTCGCCTCGGTGGTACCCCGGCTCCGCCTCGCCGACCTGGGCCACGCGGTCGAACAGCTCAGGGTCGTCAAGGACGAGGAGGAGATCTCCTGTCTGAGGATCGGCGCCGAGATCGCCGACCAGGCCCTCGGCGAGCTGCTGGAGTCCATCCTCGTCGGCCGCACCGAGCGCCATCTCGCGCTGGAACTGGAGCGGCGGCTCGTCGACCACGGGGCGGACGGCCCCGCCTTCCCGACCTCGGTCGCCACCGGCCCGAACTCCGGTCGCCGCGGCCACCGGCCCACCGACCGGCGGGTGGAGGAGGGCGACTTCCTCTCCGTGTGCCTGGGCGCGGCCTACCGCGGCTACCGCTGCGAGATCGGCCGTACCTTCGTCATCGGCACGTCCCCCGCGGACTGGCAGATCCAGCTCTACGACCTGGTCTTCGCCGCCCAGCGCGCCGGCCGGGAGGCCCTGGCCCCCGGCGCCGGCTACCGCGACGTCGACCGTGCCGCACGCCAGGTCCTGGACTGCGCCGGGTACGGCGAGGGCCTGCAACCCCTCATGGGACACGGCGTCGGGCTCGAATTCGACGAGGACCCGCAGTTGGCTCCCGCGGCCATGGGTAAACTGGACGCTTGCGTGCCGGTCACCGTCGAACCGGGGGTCCACCTCCCGGGCCGGGGCGGTGTCCGGATCGATGACACGCTCGTCGTACGCCCCGAGGCGGACGGCGGACCCGAGCTACTCACCATCACGACCAAGGAGCTGCTCGCGCTCTAGCCTCGCGCTGTGCGCCTGCCCCCGGGTCGTACGTCAGTCCAGGAGATTCCGCAACCGTGGCTTCCACGAACGACCTCAAGAACGGCATGGTGCTCAAGCTCGAAGGCGGCCAGCTCTGGTCCGTCGTCGAGTTCCAGCACGTCAAGCCCGGCAAGGGCCCCGCCTTCGTGCGCACCAAGCTCAAGAACGTGCTGTCCGGCAAGGTGGTCGACAAGACCTTCAACGCCGGCGTCAAGGTCGAAACGGCCACCGTCGACAAGCGCGACATGCAGTTCTCCTACATGGACGGCGACTACTTCGTCTTCATGGACATGGAGACCTACGACCAGCTGCACATCGACCGGAAGGCCGTCGGCGACGCCGCGAACTTCCTGGTCGAGGGCTTCACCGCGACCGTCGCCCAGCACGAGGGCGAGGTGCTCTTCGTGGAGCTCCCGGCCGCCGTCGAGCTGACCATCGCCGAGACCGAGCCCGGCGTCCAGGGCGACCGCTCCACCGGCGGCACCAAGCCCGCCACGCTGGAGACGGGCCACCAGATCCAGGTCCCGCTCTTCATCACCACCGGTGAGAAGATCAAGGTCGACACCCGTACCAGCGACTACCTCGGCCGGGTGAACAGCTAACCGTGGCTGCCCGCAACACGGCCCGCAAGCGCGCCTTCCAGATCCTCTTCGAGGGCGACCAGCGCGGCACCGACGTCCTGACCGTGCTCGCGGACTGGATCCGGCACGCCCGCTCCGACACCCGGCAGCCGCCGGTGAGCGAGTACACGATGCAGCTGGTCGAGGGGTACGCCGAGCACGCGAGGCGGATCGACGAGCTGATCGCGCAGTACGCGGTCGGCTGGACGCTGGACCGGATGCCGGTCGTCGACCGCAACCTGCTGCGCCTCGGCGCGTACGAGCTGATCTGGGTCGACGAGACCCCCGACGCCGTCGTGCTGGACGAGATGGTGCAGCTCGCGAAGGAGTTCTCCACCGACGAGTCGCCCTCCTTCGTCAACGGGCTGCTCGGCCGCCTGAAGGACCTCAAGCCCTCGCTGCGCCGCGAGGCGTGAGAAGCGGGGTGCGAGAGGCGCCGGACGTGCCGGAGGGCCCGCAGCGGTGACGCTGCGGGCCCTCCGGCGTGTTCCCGTGCCCCGAGCCCCGGGCAGGGCCGCAGAACGCCGCCGGGGTGGCCGGAACCATGAAGTTCCGGCCACCCCGGCGGCACGTTTCTGCGGTGGTCCTTGCGGCTCAGCTCTCCTCGTGGGACGCCACGGCGCGGCGCGCGTCCGCGTCCAGCACGCCCCAGCTGATCAGCTGCTCGGTGAGGACCGAGGGCGACTGGTCGTAGATGACGGCGAGTGTGCGCAGGTCGTCCTGGCGGATCGAGAGCACCTTGCCGTTGTAGTCACCGCGCTGGGACTGGATCGTCGCCGCGTAGCGCTGCAGCGGGCCCGCCTTCTCGGCCGGCACCGTGGCCAGCCGCTCCAGGTCCAGGACCAGCTTCGGCGGGGGCTCGGCGGCGCCGCCCGGGGTGGTGCCCGGCAGCAGCTCCTGCACGGGGACTCCGTAGAAGTCCGCCAGCTCGGCGAGGCGCTGCACGGTCACGGCGCGGTCGCCGCGTTCGTAAGAACCGACCACGACCGCCTTCCAGCGTCCCTGGCTCTTCTCCTCGACACCGTGGAGGGAAAGGCCCTGCTGGGTGCGGATCGCCCGGAGCTTGGCCCCGAGCTGTTTGGCGTATTCGCTGGACATATGGCTCCCCGGACACTGTGTCGACGCGACTGGCTTGGCTTCCAGGCCGCGCGGCTGGTAACTCACTGTGAGGTTACGCAGCGTTACTCTGCCGCGTCAAGCCGAACGGTCCGGACGCCTCTTCCGTTCCGGTGGAGTCCGGCAGGGCCAGGGGGGTGATGAGGGCACTCTCCCGGGCCTGCTACCGTTGGTGGCGCAAATCCGACGTCCTTTAAGGTCCGTCCCGTGAGGCGGAGAAGGAGGTCCGTTTCGTATGGACACGAACGCTCACACTCCAGCGTCCGACGCGAGGCCCGTCCTCGAAGGGCCCGACATCGCCCGGGTACTGACCCGCATCGCCCACGAGATCGTCGAGCGCGCCAAGGGCGCCGACGACGTGGTGCTCCTCGGCATTCCGACCCGGGGCGTCTTCCTCGCCCAGCGGCTCGCCGCCAAGCTCGAGCAGATCACCGAGCGCAAGGTCCCCTGCGGCTCGCTCGACATCACCATGTACCGCGACGACCTGCGCATGCACCCGCCGCGCGCGCTGGCCCGCACCGAGATCCCCGGTGACGGCATCGACGGCCGGCTGGTCGTCCTCGTCGACGACGTGCTCTTCTCCGGCCGCACCATCCGCGCCGCCCTGGACGCCCTGAACGACATCGGGCGCCCCCGAGCGGTGCAGCTCGCGGTCCTCGTCGACCGCGGCCACCGCGAACTGCCCATCCGCGCCGACTACGTCGGCAAGAACCTCCCCACGTCGCTGCGGGAGACGGTCAAGGTCCAGCTCGCCGAGGAGGACGGCCGCGACACCGTGCTGCTCGGCGCCACGCCGGACGCCCCGGGCGAGCGGCAGCGATAGCGCTCCGGCGTACGTCACCGGCGTACGCCCCGCGGCTGCGCCCCGCCGCGCGCCCGCGTGCCCGAATCCTCCCGAATGAACTGCCTTACGGAGCCTGACAGATGCAGCGTCATCTCATCTCGGCCGCCGACCTCACCCGCGACGACGCCGTCCTGATCCTCGACACCGCCGAGGAGATGGCCCGGGTCGCCGACCGGCCGATCAAGAAACTGCCGACCCTGCGCGGCCGCACCGTCGTCAACCTCTTCTTCGAGGACTCCACCCGGACCCGGATCTCCTTCGAGGCCGCCGAGAAGCGGCTGTCCGCGGACGTCATCAACTTCACCGCCAAGGGCTCCAGCGTGTCCAAGGGCGAGTCCCTGAAGGACACCGCCCAGACCCTGGAGGCCATGGGCGTCGACGCCGTCGTCATCCGGCACGGCGCCTCCGGAGCGCCCTACCGCCTCGCCAACTCCGGGTGGATCGACGCCGCCGTCATCAACGCCGGCGACGGCACCCACCAGCACCCCACCCAGGCCCTGCTGGACGCCTTCACCATGCGCCGCCGCCTGGTCGGCCGGGACGCCGGGATCGGCCAGGACCTGTCCGGCAAGCGGATCACCATCGTCGGCGACATCCTGCACAGCCGGGTCGCCCGCTCCGACGTCGACCTGCTGCACACCCTCGGCGCCGAGGTCACCCTGGTCGCCCCGCCCACCCTGGTCCCGGTCGGTGTCGAGACCTGGCCCTGCGAGGTGTCGTACGACCTCGACAGCACCCTTCCCAAGTCCGACGCGGTGATGATGCTGCGCGTCCAGCGCGAGCGCATGAACGCCGCCTTCTTCCCGACCGAGCGCGAGTACTCGCGGCGCTACGGCCTCGACGGCGACCGCATGGCGAAACTGCCCGAGCACGCCGTCGTGATGCACCCCGGCCCGATGGTCCGCGGCATGGAGATCACCGCCGAGGTCGCCGACTCCGAGCGCTGCACCGCCGTCGAGCAGGTCACCAACGGCGTCTCCATCCGGATGGCCGTGCTGTACCTGCTGCTCGGAGGCAACGAACCCGCCGTCACCCACACCCGCGTCACCGAGGAGAAGTAACGACGATGAGCAAGATCCTGATCCGTGGTGCGAAGGTGCTCGGCGGCGACCCGCAGGACGTCCTGATCGACGGCGAGACGATCGCAGAGGTCGGAACCGGTCTGAGCGCCGAGGGCGCCGAGGTCGTCGAGGCGGACGGCAAGGTGCTCCTCCCCGGCCTGGTCGACCTGCACACCCATCTGCGCGAGCCCGGCCGGGAGGACTCCGAGACCGTCCTGACCGGTACGCGGGCGGCCGCCTCCGGCGGCTACACCGCCGTGTTCGCCATGGCCAACACCTTCCCGGTCGCCGACACCGCCGGCGTCGTCGAGCAGGTCTGGCGGCTGGGCCGGGAGCACGGCTACTGCGACGTGCAGCCCATCGGCGCCGTCACCGTCGGCCTGGAGGGCAGGAAGCTCGCCGAACTCGGCGCCATGCACGAGTCGGCCGCCGGGGTCACCGTCTTCTCCGACGACGGCAAGTGCGTCGACGACGCGGTGATCATGCGCCGGGCGCTGGAGTACGTGAAGGCCTTCGGCGGGGTCGTCGCCCAGCACGCGCAGGAGCCGCGGCTGACCGAGGGCGCCCAGATGAACGAGGGCGTCGTCTCCGCCGAGCTGGGCCTCGGCGGCTGGCCGGCCGTCGCCGAGGAGTCGATCATCGCCCGCGACGTGCTGCTCGCCGAGCACGTCGGCTCCCGGGTCCACATCTGCCACCTGTCGACCGCCGGGTCCGTCGAGATCGTCCGCTGGGCCAAGTCCCGCGGCATCGACGTCACCGCCGAGGTCACCCCGCACCACCTGCTGCTCACCGACGAACTGGTGCGCACCTACGACCCGGTCTACAAGGTCAACCCGCCGCTGCGCACCGAGCGCGACGTGCACGCCCTGCGCGAGGCGCTCGCCGACGGCACGATCGACATCGTCGCCACCGACCACGCCCCGCACCCGCACGAGGACAAGGACTGCGAGTGGGCCGCGGCCGCCATGGGCATGGTCGGCCTGGAGACCGCGCTGTCGGTGGTCCAGGAGACCATGGTCGACACCGGCCTGCTGGACTGGGCGGGCGTCGCCGACCGCATGTCCTTCGAGCCCGCCCGGATCGGCCGGGCCACCGGCCACGGCCGCCCCGTCTCGGCAGGTGAGCCCGCCAACCTCACGCTCGTCGACACGGCATACCGTGGGCAGGTGGACCCCGCGGGCTTCGCCTCGCGCAGCCGCAACACCCCGTACGAGGGACGCGAGCTGCCGGGCCGTGTCACCCACACGTGGCTCCGGGGCAAGGCCACGCTCGTCGACGGGAAGCTCACGTGACACCTGCACCTCTGCTCGCAGCCGGGCTCGCCGGCGGGCTCGCGGCCGAAAGGAAGTCGGCCGCGGTCACCGACTGGGCCGCACGGCTCGGCTGGCTCGTCGGTCTCGCCCTCTTCGTCGCCCTCGTCTACTGGCTGATGCGCGAGGGCTGGAAGTGGCGCGGCACCCTCCAGGGCGACCTGCCGGAGCTGCCGGGCGCGCCGGATGAACCCGGCGAGGCCAGACTGACCATGAGCGGGCGCTACCACGGCTCCACCACCGCCGGTCAGTGGCTGGACCGCATCGTGGCGCGCGGCCTGGGCACCCGAAGCCGGGCCGAGCTCACGCTGACGGACGCGGGCCTGGACGTCGTACGCCCCGGGGCGACGGACTTCTTCGTCCCGGCGGAGCGGCTGCGCGGGGCCCGGCTCGACAAGGGCATCGCCGGCAAGGTCCTCACCGAGGGCGGCCTGCTGGTGGTGACCTGGGCGCACGGCGAGCGGCTGATCGACTCCGGGTTCCGCTCGGACCGCGCGGCCGAGCACGCCGAGTGGGTCGCCGCACTCAACTCCATGACCGAAACGAACACCACGGAAGGCGCCGAACGATGACCACCTCCACCAGGGGAACCGGACAAAGGGTTCCCGCCGTACTCGTCCTGGAGGACGGCCGGGTCTTCCGCGGCCGTGCCTACGGGGCCGTGGGGGAGACGTTCGGCGAGGCCGTGTTCTCCACCGGCATGACCGGGTACCAGGAGACCCTCACCGACCCGTCGTACCACCGCCAGGTCGTCGTGATGACCGCCCCGCACGTCGGCAACACCGGCGTCAACGACGAGGACCCCGAGTCGAAGCGGATCTGGGTCTCCGGCTACGTGGTGCGCGACCCCGCGCGCGTGCCGTCCAACTGGCGCTCCGTGCGCTCCCTGGACGAGGAACTCGCCGCGCAGAACGTGGTCGGCATCAGCGGCATCGACACCCGCGCCCTCACCCGCCATCTGCGCGAGCGCGGCGCCATGCGCGTCGGCATCTTCAGCGGCGACGCGATCGCCGACGACGCCGCGCTGCTGGCCCGCGTCCAGCAGGCGCCCGAGATGGTGGGCGCCGACCTGTCCGCGGAGGTGGCCACCAAGGAGGCCTACGTCGTCCCCGCGATCGGCGAGAAGAAGTACACCGTCGCCGCGATCGACCTCGGCATCAAGGGCATGACCCCGCACCGGATGGCCGAGCGCGGCATCGAGGTGCACGTGCTGCCCGCCACGGCCACGGTCGAGGACGTGTACGCGGTCGCCCCCGACGGCGTGTTCTTCTCCAACGGGCCGGGCGACCCGGCCACCGCCGACCACCCCGTCTCCGTCATGCGGGGCGTCCTGGAGCGTGGCACGCCGCTGTTCGGCATCTGCTTCGGCAACCAGATCCTGGGCCGCGCGCTGGGCTTCGGCACCTACAAGCTCAAGTACGGCCACCGCGGCATCAACCAGCCGGTGCAGGACCGTACGACCGGCAAGGTCGAGGTCACCGCGCACAACCACGGCTTCGCCGTCGACGCCCCGGCCGACCGGGTCTCCGACACCCCCTTCGGCCGCGCCGAGGTCTCCCACGTCTGCCTGAACGACAACGTGGTGGAGGGCCTCCAGCTCCTCGACCGGCCGGCCTTCAGCGTCCAGTACCACCCCGAAGCGGCAGCGGGCCCGCACGACGCCGCCTACCTGTTCGACCGCTTCGTCTCCCTGATGGAGGGCCAGCGTGCCTAAGCGCACCGATATCCAGTCCGTCCTGGTCATCGGCTCCGGCCCGATCGTGATCGGCCAGGCCGCCGAGTTCGACTACTCCGGCACCCAGGCGTGCCGCGTCCTGCGGGCCGAGGGCCTGAGGGTCGTCCTGGTCAACTCCAACCCGGCGACGATCATGACCGACCCGGAGATCGCCGACGCCACCTACGTCGAGCCGATCACCCCGGAATTCGTCGAGAAGATCATCGCCAAGGAGCGCCCCGACGCCCTGCTGCCCACCCTGGGCGGCCAGACGGCCCTCAACACGGCGATCTCGCTGCACGAGAACGGCGTCCTGGAGAAGTACGGCGTCGAGCTGATCGGCGCCAACGTCGAGGCCATCCACAAGGGCGAGGACCGCGACCAGTTCAAGGAGGTCGTGGAGGCCGTCCGGCGCAAGATCGGCCACGGCGAGTCCGCCCGCTCCGTGATCTGCCACACCATGGACGAGGTGGTGGCCGGCGTCGACGAGCTCGGCGGCTACCCGGTCGTCGTCCGCCCGTCGTTCACCATGGGCGGCGCCGGCTCCGGCTTCGCCCACGACGAGGACGAGCTGCGCCGCATCGCCGGCCAGGGCCTGACGCTCTCCCCGACCACCGAGGTGCTCCTGGAGGAGTCCATCCTCGGCTGGAAGGAGTACGAGCTGGAGCTGATGCGCGACAAGCACGACAACGTCGTGGTCGTCTGCTCCATCGAGAACTTCGACCCGATGGGCGTGCACACCGGCGACTCGATCACCGTCGCCCCGGCGATGACGCTGACCGACCGCGAGTACCAGGTTCTGCGCGACGTCGGCATCGCGGTCATCCGCGAGGTCGGCGTCGACACCGGCGGCTGCAACATCCAGTTCGCGGTGAACCCCGAGGACGGCCGGGTCATCGTCATCGAGATGAACCCGCGTGTGTCGCGCTCCTCGGCCCTCGCCTCCAAGGCGACCGGCTTCCCGATCGCCAAGATCGCCGCCAAGCTCGCCGTCGGCTACACCCTCGACGAGATCCCGAACGACATCACGCGGGAGACCCCGGCCTCCTTCGAGCCGACCCTCGACTACGTGGTCGTGAAGGCCCCGCGCTTCGCCTTCGAGAAGTTCCCGCAGGCCGACTCCACGCTGACCACGACCATGAAGTCGGTCGGCGAGGCCATGGCCATCGGCCGCAACTTCACCGAGGCCTTCCAGAAGGCGCTGCGCTCGCTGGAGAAGAAGGGCAGCCAGTTCACCTTCGTCGGCGAGGCCGGGGACAAGGACGAGCTGCTGCGCGAGGCCGTGCGCCCGACCGACGGCCGGATCAACACGGTCATGCGGGCCATCCGCGCGGGCGCCACCCCGGAGGAGGTCTTCGACTTCACGAAGATCGACCCGTGGTTCGTCGACCAGCTCTTCCTGATCAAGGAGATCGCGGACGAACTGGCCGGGGCCCCCGAGCTCACCGCCGACCTGCTCGCCGAGGCCAAGCGGCACGGCTTCTCGGACCAGCAGATCGGCGAGATCCGCGGCCTGCGCGAGGACGTCGTCCGCGAGGTCAGGCACGCGCTCGGCATCCGCCCGGTCTACAAGACGGTCGACACCTGCGCCGCCGAGTTCGCCGCGCGGACGCCGTACTTCTACTCCTCCTACGACGAGGAGACGGAGGTGGCCTCCCGCGAGAAGCCCGCGGTGATCATCCTGGGCTCCGGCCCGAACCGCATCGGCCAGGGCATCGAGTTCGACTACTCCTGCGTCCACGCCTCCTTCGCGCTGTCCGACGCCGGGTACGAGACCGTGATGGTCAACTGCAACCCGGAGACCGTCTCCACCGACTACGACACCTCCGACCGGCTGTACTTCGAGCCGCTCACGCTTGAGGACGTGCTGGAGATCGTCCACGCGGAGCAGCAGGCCGGCCCGATCGCCGGCGTCGTGGTCCAGCTCGGCGGCCAGACCCCGCTGGGCCTCGCGCAGGCGCTCAAGGACAACGGCGTGCCGATCGTCGGCACGTCCCCCGAGGCGATCCACGCCGCCGAGGACCGCGGCGCCTTCGGCCGGGTCCTCGCGGAGGCCGGCCTGCCCGCCCCCAAGCACGGCACCGCCACCACCTTCGCCCAGGCCAAGGCCATCGCCGACGAGATCGGTTACCCGGTCCTCGTGCGGCCGTCGTACGTCCTCGGCGGGCGCGGCATGGAGATCGTGTACGACGAGGCCCGCCTGGAGTCGTACATCGCCGAGTCGACCGAGATCAGCCCCTCCCGGCCGGTGCTCGTCGACCGGTTCCTCGACGACGCCATAGAGATCGACGTCGACGCGCTCTACGACGGCGAGGAGCTCTACCTCGGCGGCGTGATGGAGCACATCGAGGAGGCCGGCATCCACTCCGGCGACTCGGCGTGCGCGCTGCCGCCGATCACCCTCGGCGGGTTCGACATCAAGCGCCTGCGCGCCTCCACCGAGGGCATCGCCAAGGGCGTCGGCGTGCGCGGCCTGATCAACATCCAGTTCGCACTGGTCGGCGACATCCTCTACGTCCTCGAGGCCAACCCGCGCGCCTCCCGCACCGTCCCCTTCACCTCGAAGGCGACCGCGGTGCCGCTGGCGAAGGCCGCCGCCCGGATCTCGCTGGGCGCGACCGTCGCCGAGCTGCGCGAGGAGGGCCTGCTGCCGAGGAACGGCGACGGCGGCACCATGCCCATGGACGCGCCGATCTCCGTCAAGGAGGCGGTCATGCCGTGGTCCCGCTTCCGGGACATCCAGGGGCGCGGCGTCGACACGGTCCTCGGCCCGGAGATGCGCTCCACCGGCGAGGTCATGGGCATCGACTCCGTCTTCGGCACGGCCTACGCCAAGTCGCAGGCGGGGGCGTACGGCCCGCTGCCCACCAAGGGCCGCGCCTTCATCTCGGTCGCCAACCGGGACAAGCGCTCGATGATCTTCCCGGCCCGCGAACTCGTCGCCCACGGCTTCGAGCTGCTCGCCACCTCCGGCACCGCCGAGGTCCTCAAGCGCAACGGCATCAACGCCACGGTCGTGCGCAAGCAGTCCGAGGGCACCGGCCCGAACGGCGAGCGGACCATCGTCCAGCTGATCCACGACGGCGAGGTCGACCTGATCGTCAACACCCCGTACGGCACCGGCGGCCGCCTCGACGGCTACGAGATCCGTACGGCGGCGGTGGCGCGCTCCGTGCCCTGCCTGACGACGGTCCAGGCGCTCGCCGCCGCGGTCCAGGGCATCGACGCCCTCAACCACGGCGACGTCGGCGTGCGCTCCCTCCAGGAACACGCGGAACTCCTGACCGCGGCCCGCGACTAGCAGCCCCGAGGGGGACACCGGAAACGGTGTCCCCCTCTTCATGAGGCTCTCCACTTCATGAGGCTCTCCACGAGGACACCTACATGTACCAGCTCTTCTTCCGTCTGCTCTTCCGGCGGATGGACCCCGAAGCGGCCCACCACCTGGCCTTCCGCTGGATCCGCCTGGCCGCCCGGATCCCCGTGCTGCGCACGTTCGCCGCGGCCGTCCTGGCGCCCCGGTACAAGGAACTGCGCACCGAGGCCCTCGGGCTGCGGATGCACGGGCCGTTCGGGCTCGCCGCCGGCTTCGACAAGGACGCGGTCGGCATCGACGGCATGGCCATGCTCGGCTTCGACCACGTCGAGATCGGCACCGTGACCGGCGAGCCGCAGCCCGGCAACCCCAGGAAGCGGCTGTTCCGCCTGGTCGCGGACCGGGCGCTGATCAACCGCATGGGCTTCAACAACGAGGGCTCCCTCGCCGTCGCGGCGCGCCTGGCCTCGCGCACGCCCGTCTTCCGGACCGTCGTGGGCGTCAACATCGGCAAGACCAAGGTCGTCCCGGAGGAGGAGGCGATCGGCGACTACGTGAAATCGGCCGAGCGGCTGGCCCCGCACGCCGACTACCTGGTCGTCAACGTCTCCTCCCCGAACACCCCGGGGCTGCGCAACCTTCAGGCCACCGAGGCCCTGCGCCCGCTGCTGAGCGCGGTGCGCGAGGCCGCCGACCGCGCGGTGCCCGGCCGCCGGGTGCCGCTGCTGGTGAAGATCGCGCCCGACCTGGCAGACGAGGACGTCGACGCGGTCGCCGACCTCGCCGTGGAACTGGGCCTGGACGGCATCATCGCCACCAACACCACCATCGCGCGCGAGGGCCTCGGCCTGAGGTCCGACCCGGCGCTGGTGAAGGAGACGGGCGGTCTGTCCGGAGCGCCGCTGAAGGCGCGCTCCCTCCAGGTGCTGCGCCGTCTCTACGCGCGCGTGGGGGACCGCATCACGCTCGTAGGCGTGGGCGGCATCGAGGACGCCGAGGACGCCTGGCAGCGCATCCTGGCCGGCGCCACCCTGATCCAGGGATACAGCGCCTTCATCTACCAGGGGCCCTTCTGGGGCCGGGCCGTCCACAAGGGGCTCGCCGCCCGCCTGCGCACCAGCCCGTACCCCACCCTCGCCGACGCGGTCGGCGCCGACGTCAGGAAGACGGAGAAGACGGCATGAGCCCGCTGGACCCCTTCGGCGCACGCCTGCGCCGCGCCATGGACGAGCGCGGACCGCTGTGCGTCGGCATCGACCCGCACGCCTCCCTGCTCACCGAGTGGGGACTGAACGACGACGTGGCCGGCCTGGAGCGGTTCAGCCGCACCGTGGTCGAGTCCCTGGCCGACCGGGTCGCCGTCCTGAAGCCGCAGATCGCCTTCTTCGAGCGCTTCGGCTCCCGGGGCCTGGCCGTCCTGGAGAAGTCGGTGGAGGAGGCGCGGGCGGCCGGCGCGCTGGTCCTGATGGACGCCAAGCGCGGCGACATCGGCTCCACCATGGCCGCCTACGCCGAGTCCTTCCTGCGCAAGGACGCCCCGCTGTTCTCGGACGCGCTGACCGTCTCGCCGTACCTCGGCTTCGGTTCGCTGCGGCCCGCGGTCGAGCTGGCCCGGGAGAGCGGCACGGGCCTGTTCGTGCTGGCGCTGACCTCCAACCCGGAGGGCGGCGAGGTCCAGCACGCCGTGCGGTCCGACGGCCGCAGCGTGGGGGCGACGATGCTCGCCCACCTCGCCGCGGAGAACGCGGGGGAGGAGCCCCTGGGGTCCTTCGGCGCGGTCGTGGGTGCCACGCTCGGCGACCTGTCGTCGTACGACCTCGACATCCACGGGCCGCTCCTCGCGCCCGGGATCGGCGCCCAGGGCGCCACCCCGGCCGATCTCCCGCGGGTGTTCGGGTCCGCGGTGCGCAACGTGGTGCCGAACGTGAGCCGGGGTGTTCTTCGTCACGGTCCCGACGTCGTCGCGCTGCGTGACGCGGCGGAACGATTCGCGGAGGAGATCAGGGTCGCGGTGGTCACCGGCTGAGTCTCCGGGGAAGGGGCCGGGGGCCTCTTGAGTCTGGATACATGCTCAAATCCAGGGCAGTATGTCCTAAATATCCGCCCTGGCGGAGGCTGACCAGGACTTTTCCGCTGTTCTCGCTGACTCTGGCGGACTTGACCGCTAGTCTCCGTCGAGTGGGGGCGCCTCCCACGCCCTCCCAGGCAGTGGGGGAGAGCGGGCAAGCGTGTTGCTCGCGGCTCCCCAGGTGTGGGGCGACTAGGTTCCTCACCGGTCCGTATCCGACAGTTCGACATCCGAGGTGACGTAGGCGTGGCTCTTCCGCCCCTTACCCCTGAACAGCGCGCAGCCGCGCTCGAAAAGGCCGCCGCGGCTCGCCGGGAGCGGGCCGAGGTCAAGAATCGACTCAAGCACTCCGGCGCCTCCCTGCACGAGGTCATCAAGCAGGGCCAGGAAAACGACGTCATCGGCAAGATGAAGGTTTCCGCCCTGCTCGAGTCCCTGCCGGGCGTGGGCAAGGTCCGCGCCAAGCAGATCATGGAGCGGCTCGGCATCTCCGAGAGCCGCCGCGTGCGCGGCCTCGGTTCCAACCAGATCGCCTCCCTGGAGCGCGAGTTCGGCAGCACCGCATCCTGAGTCCCGGGAACCCCGGGATTGCTGGAATAATCGCTGCATGGCTGTAACACCCCGGGGGACGACCCCCGAGCCCCCGGACGCACGTCCGCGGCTGACCGTGCTCTCCGGCCCCTCCGGGGTCGGCAAGAGCACGGTCGTCGCTCATATGCGCAAGAAGCACCCCGAGGTCTGGCTCTCGGTGTCGGCGACGACCCGCAAGCCCCGCCCCGGCGAGCAGCACGGAGTCCACTACTTCTTCGTCACCGACGACGAGATGGACAAGCTGATCGCCAACGGCGAGCTGCTGGAGTGGGCGGAGTTCGCCGGCAACCGCTACGGCACGCCGCGCGCCGCCGTGCTGGAGCACCTGGAGTCCGGAGTGCCGGTCCTCCTCGAGATCGACCTCCAGGGCGCGCGGCAGGTCCGCGAGTCCATGCCCGAGGGTCGGCTCGTGTTCCTGGCCCCTCCCTCCTGGGAGGAGCTGGTGCGCCGGCTCACCGGCCGGGGCACCGAGCCGCCCGAGGTGATCGAGCGCCGCCTGGTGGCCGCGAAGATCGAGCTGGCGGCCGAGCCGGAGTTCGACGAGACCCTGGTCAACACCTCCGTCGAGGACGTGGCGCGCGAGCTGCTAGCCTTGATGGACGTTGTGTGATCGTGACGGTCACACTGACTGATTCTTTCCCATCCATCGGAAGGTAGAGCGTGTCCTCTTCCATTTCTGCGCCCGAGGGCATCATCAACCCGCCGATCGACGAGCTCCTCGAGGCCACCGACTCGAAGTACAGCCTCGTGATCTACGCGGCCAAGCGGGCCCGCCAGATCAACGCGTACTACTCGCAGCTCGGCGAGGGCCTCCTGGAGTACGTCGGTCCGCTCGTCGACACGCACGTCCACGAGAAGCCGCTCTCCATTTCCCTGCGCGAGATCAACGCGGGTCTGCTGACGTCCGAGGCCATCGAGGGCCCGGCGCAGTAGGTCGTGTGCGGATTGTCATATCCGCAGACCGCAGCGGTTTTTTCCACAGGCCCGGCAGCGCGACTGTCGGGCCTGTGGTGTGTCATAGACCCGTGCGCCCGTCCCTGGCGCACGCGAGCCGAGTCCGGGAGAGACGGTGGACAAGCCGAAGGTCGTTCTGGGGGTCAGCGGCGGCATCGCCGCATACAAGGCCTGTGAGCTGCTGCGCCGACTCACGGAGTCGGGCCACGACGTCCGCGTGGTCCCCACGGCCTCCGCGCTCCACTTCGTCGGCGCCGCCACCTGGTCGGCGCTGTCGGGCAACCCCGTCTCCACCGAGGTCTGGGACGACGTGCACGAGGTCCCGCACGTCCGCATCGGGCAGCACGCCGACCTGGTCGTCGTCGCCCCGGCCACGGCCGACATGCTGGCGAAGGCGGCCCACGGCCTCGCGGACGACCTGCTGACCAACACCCTGCTCACCGCCCGCTGCCCGGTGGTCTTCGCCCCGGCCATGCACACCGAGATGTGGGAGCACCCGGCCACCCAGGAGAACGTGGCGACACTGCGCGGCCGGGGCGCCGTCGTCGTCGAACCGGCCGTCGGCCGACTGACGGGCGTCGACACCGGCAAGGGCCGGCTGCCCGACCCGGCCGAGATCTTCGAGGTCTGCCGCCGGGTGCTCGCCCGCGGGGTCACCGAGCCCGACCTGAAGGGGCGGCACGTCGTCGTCAGCGCCGGCGGCACCCGCGAACCCCTCGACCCCGTCCGCTTCCTCGGCAACCGCTCCTCCGGCAAGCAGGGCTACGCCCTGGCGCGGACCGCGGCGGCCCGGGGAGCCCGCGTCACCCTGATCGCCGCGAACACCGGCCTGCCGGACCCGGCGGGCGTCGACGTCGTCCAGGTGGGGACGGCCGTGCAGATGCGCGAGGCGGTGCTGAAGGCGGCCGCTGACGCCGACGCGGTGGTCATGGCCGCCGCGGTCGCGGACTTCCGCCCTGTGGCGTACGCGGCCGGGAAGATCAAGAAGAAGGACGACCAGGAACCGGAACCCATCGCTCTGGTGCGGAATCCGGACATCCTCGCGGAGATGTCGGCCGACCGGGCGCGGCCCGGACAGGTGATCGTGGGCTTCGCCGCGGAGACCGACGACGTCCTCGCCAACGGGCGGACGAAACTGGCCCGCAAGGGCTGCGACCTGCTCGTGGTGAACGAGGTGGGCGAGCTCAAGACCTTCGGCTCGGAGGAGAACGAGGCCGTGGTGCTGGGCGCCGACGGCACCGAGACCCCGGTGCCGTACGGACCGAAGGAGGCCCTGGCCGAAACCGTGTGGGACCTGGTGACGGCCCGGCTCGGCTGAATGTTTCATTCGGCTCGACGATCGCTCGAGCCCGGACTTCGGCGCGTGGCGACTCTGGCCAAGCCCGCCGGGCATTGGGCAGAATGCCCGTGCCGCAGGTCACAGCGTTCCCGAGAGACGAGACGGGTAGGCCCACGGCGGAGAGCGACCGATAAACTGTTCTCGGACGACCGGGCGCAGCCCCGTGCCGTCCGCCCATGATCAGCCAGCAGCCGCTGCAACCCCAGGGAGCGTTGTGTCCCGTCGCCTGTTCACCTCGGAGTCCGTGACCGAAGGTCACCCCGACAAGATCGCTGACCAGATCAGCGACACCATTCTCGACGCGCTTCTGCGGGAGGACCCGACCTCCCGGGTCGCCGTGGAGACGCTGATCACCACCGGCCTGGTGCACGTGGCCGGCGAGGTCACGACCAAGGCCTACGCGGACATCGCGACGCTGGTCCGCAACAAGATCCTCGAGATCGGCTACGACTCCTCCAAGAAGGGCTTCGACGGCGCCTCCTGCGGCGTGTCGGTGTCGATCGGCTCGCAGTCCCCGGACATCGCGCAGGGCGTCGACACCGCCTACGAGTCCCGGGTCGAGGGCGACGACGACGAGCTGGACCGGCAGGGCGCGGGCGACCAGGGCCTGATGTTCGGGTACGCGACGGACGAGACGCCGACGCTGATGCCGCTGCCGATCTTCCTGGCGCACCGCCTGTCGAAGCGGCTGTCGGACGTGCGCAAGAACGGCACGATCCCCTACCTGCGCCCGGACGGCAAGACGCAGGTCACCATCGAGTACGACGGCGACAAGGCGGTCCGCCTGGACACCGTCGTGGTCTCCTCCCAGCACGCGTCCGACATCGACCTGGAGTCGCTGCTGGCGCCCGACATCCGCGAGTTCGTCGTGGAGGCGGAGCTGAAGGCGCTCCTGGAGGACGGCATCAAGCTGGACACCGAGGGCTACCGTCTGCTGGTGAACCCGACCGGCCGTTTCGAGATCGGCGGCCCGATGGGCGACGCGGGCCTGACCGGCCGCAAGATCATCATCGACACCTACGGCGGCATGGCCCGGCACGGCGGCGGCGCGTTCTCCGGCAAGGACCCGTCCAAGGTGGACCGCTCGGCGGCGTACGCGATGCGCTGGGTCGCGAAGAACGTCGTGGCGGCGGGTCTGGCCGCCCGCTGCGAGGTCCAGGTCGCCTACGCGATCGGCAAGGCCGAGCCCGTGGGCCTGTTCGTGGAGACCTTCGGCACCAACAAGGTCGAGACCGAGAAGATCGAGAAGGCGATCGAGGAGGTCTTCGACCTCCGTCCGGCCGCCATCATCCGCGCCCTGGACCTGCTGCGTCCGATCTACGCCGAGACCGCGGCGTACGGTCACTTCGGCCGCGAGCTGCCGGACTTCACCTGGGAGCGCACCGACCGCGTGGACGCCCTGCGCGCCGCGGTGGGCGTCTAGTCGCCGTTCTCACCCCGGGGGCCGCGGTTCCCAGGGGTGCGTGAGAGGCACACGAGGCCCGGTTCCCTTCGGGGGCCGGGCCTCGGCCCTGTCCGGCGCCCCCGGTTGTCGGTCCCGTTTGGTAAGAATGCAAGCGTGAGCAGCGAGAACGGGCCGGGGGACGGCGAGGCCGGTCAGGCCCCGCCGGAGCAGCTTGCGCTCATCCGGGAGAGCGTGCGCAAGGCCAAGGAGCCCCGCGCCAAGCCCCGCACCTGGCGCGGCGCCGCGCTCGCGGGGGAGCTGCCGGTGGCCCGGGTGCTGGTCGACAAGGGCGTGCTCCACCTCGACCGCTCCTTCGACTACGCGGTGCCCGCGGAACTGGACGCCGACGCGCAGCCCGGCGTGCGGGTGCGCGTGCGGTTCGGGGCCGGACGGCACCGGGTCCGGGAGGGGCGCCGCGAGGGCGGCGGGCTCATCGACGGGTTCCTGATCGAGCGGCGCGCCGAGTCCGACTACTCCGGCCCGCTCGCCGCCCTCGCCCAGGTCGTCTCGCCCGAGCCCGTGCTCGGCCCGGAGCTGCTGGGCCTGGCGCGCGCCGTCGCCGACCGGTACGCGGGCAGCCTCGCCGACGTGCTGCAGCTCGCCGTGCCGCCGCGCAGCGCGCGCGCCGAGCGGCGGCCCTCGCCCGCGCCGCTGCCGCCGCCCGCCGCGCCCGAGCCGGGCTCCTGGGCGCGCTACGAGCGGGGGCCCGCCTTCCTGGCGGCGCTGGCCGCGGGCGGCACGCCGCGCGCGGTGTGGAACGCGCTGCCCGGCCCCGAGTGGAGCGAGGAACTGGCCCGGGCCGTCGCGGCGACGCTCGCCTCCGGGCGCGGCGCGCTGGTCGTCGTACCGGACGGGAGGACCGCCGCCCGGGTGGACGCCGCGCTGACCGCCCTGCTGGGCGAGGGCCGGCATGTACTGCTCACCGCAGACGCCGGGCCCGAGAAGCGGTACCGCCAGTGGCTCGCGGTGTCCCGGGGCTCCGTCCGGGCCGTCGTCGGGACCCGGGCCGCCATGTTCGCGCCGGTGCGGGACCTCGGGCTCGTCGCGCTCTGGGACGACGGGGACGACAGCCACAGCGAGCAGCACGCGCCGCAGCCACACGCCCGCGAGGTGCTGCTGCTGCGCGCGGCGCAGGACAAGTGCGCCTTCCTGCTCGGCAGTTGGAGCTGCACCGTGGAGGCCGCGCAGCTCGTGGAGAGCGGCTGGGCCCGGCCCGTCGTGGCCGCGCGGGAGCAGGTGCGGCGGACCGCCCCGCTCGTCCGGACCGTGGGGGACGGGGACCTCGCTCGCGACGAGGCCGCCCGGGCCGCCCGGCTCCCCTCGCTCGCCTGGCAGGCGGCCCGGGAGGGGCTGCGGCACGGGCCCGTCCTGGTGCAGGTGCCCCGGCGGGGGTACGTGCCGCGGATGGCCTGCGCGCAGTGCCGCACGCCCGCGCGCTGCCGGCACTGCGCGGGCCCCCTGCAGGGACAGGACGCCGGAGTGCCGCGCTGCGACTGGTGCGGGCGTGAGGAGTCCGCCTGGCACTGTCCGGAGTGCGGATCCTTCCGGCTGCGGGCCCAGGTCGTCGGGGCCCGGCGGACCGCGGAGGAGCTGGGGCGCGCCTTTCCCGCCGTGCCGGTACGGACGTCGGGACGCGAGCACGTGCTCGACACGGTGCCGGGGACACCCGCGCTGGTGGTGAGCACCCCCGGCGCCGAACCGGTCGCCGAGGGCGGCTACGCGGCGGCCCTGCTGCTGGACGGCTGGGCCATGCTGGGCCGCC
Source organism: Streptomyces sp. NPDC096152 (assembly GCF_044763235.1). Taxonomy (NCBI): domain Bacteria; kingdom Bacillati; phylum Actinomycetota; class Actinomycetes; order Kitasatosporales; family Streptomycetaceae; genus Streptomyces; species Streptomyces sp. NPDC096152. Next base: position 403,676 of record NZ_JBIWFW010000008.1, read on the forward strand.
CCGACCTGCGGGCCGGTGAGGACGCGCTGCGGCGGTGGATCGGCGCCGCAGCGCTCGTCCGGCCGCAGGAGGCGGGCGGGACCGTGGTCGTCGTCGCCGAGCCGACGCTGCGGCCGGTGCAGGCGCTGGTGCGCTGGGACCCCGTGGGACACGCGGTGCGGGAGCTGGCCGAGCGGGCCGAACTGGGTTTCCCGCCGGTGTCCCGGATGGCGGCCGTGTCGGGTCCGGCGGAGGCGGTCGCGGAGTTCCTCCGCGCGGCCCGGCTGCCTCCCGAGGCCGAGGTGCTCGGTCCCGTGCCGTTCCCGGTCACGCCGCCGGGGCGGCCCCGCCGGTCGGGGGATCCGCCGCCCGGTGAGCACTGGGACCGGGCGCTGGTCCGGGTGCCGCCCGGCAGCGGAGCCGCGCTGGCCGCCGCGCTGAAGGCCGCACAGGCGGCCCGGACGGCACGCGGCGGCGCCGACGCCGTTCGGGTGCGCGTCGATCCGCCGGACATCGGGTGAGGTGACCCACCAGCCTTCGTGGGCGGCGTGCCCGGCTCCCGGTCATGGGCCCGCGGGGCCCGGAGACACCGCCGCCCTCCCGGACGTCCCGGGAGGGCGAGGCGGGGGTGGTCAGCCGTTGCGGGGACCGGGGAAGGGCGTCGGCCGGATGTCCTCGCGCAGGGACGGGCTGCCCGCCGTCGGCTGGGTCGGCATGGAGCGGGCCGCGGGGACCGTCGGTACCGCGGGGATCGGGCCGCCGACGTTGACCGCGCGGCTGTCCGTCGGCTCCGGGGCCCGCTCGGGCTCGGCGGCCGTCTGGGCCGCGGCGCGGCGCGCGCCGTAACGGCGGTGCACCGCCTGCTTGGTGACGCCGAGGGCCGAGCCCACGGCGTCCCACGAGAAGCCCAGCGAGCGGTCGAAGTCCACGGCGGCCGTGACCAGGGTCTCGACACTGTCCCGCAGCTCCTGCGCGAGACGGACCGTCGGGGCGGGGGCGCGTCCGTAGACGACGAAGCCCGTGGAGGGACCGGAGCGGCGCGGGCGGTAGACGTTCCCCAGCTGGGCGGTGAGCGTGCGCAGTGCGTCCACCTGCCGGCGGACCCGCTCGATGTCCCGCACCAGCAGGTGCAGGCTGGCCCGGGCCTGGGCGTCGTGGGTTGCGTGGTCGGCCATGAAAAAGCCTCTCGAACCGGCGTTGAAGGGAACCGGGCCGCGCGGGCGGCCGGTTGTGGTCAACTCTTCCTTGACCAACGCGCTCACCCTCCGCTGGTCACGCTCTGGGGCGTAAGAGCATCCGCGTACGCCCCCGTGGAAGGGCGTGCGCTGCGGGGTGCCCCATCGCCGGACATCACCGGACCGCCGCCGACCCGCGTCGGCCGTCGCCCGTCGGCGGCGGCGCCGCGGCCATGGCCATAGACTGGTGCGCTGCCCGCCGTCCACCCCGCCCGAGAGGCCCAACTCCGCCCATGAAGCTCGTCTTCGCCGGTACCCCCGAGGTCGCCGTTCCCGCTCTGGACGCCCTGATCGCCTCCGGACGGCACGAGGTGGCCGCCGTCGTCACGCGGCCCGACGCGCCGGCCGGCCGCGGGCGCAGGCTGATCGCGAGCCCCGTCGCCGAGCGGGCGGAAGAGGCCGGCATCGAGGTGCTCAAGCCCCTCAAGCCGCGCGACCCCGACTTCCTGGCGCGGCTCGCGGAGATCGCCCCGGACTGCTGCCCCGTCGTCGCCTACGGCGCCCTGCTGCCCCGGGCCGCCCTCGACATCCCGGCGCACGGCTGGGTCAACCTGCACTTCTCGCTGCTGCCCGCCTGGCGTGGCGCCGCGCCCGTGCAGCGCGCCGTCATGGCCGGGGACGAGATCACCGGTGCCTCGACCTTCCTCATCGAGGAGGGCCTCGACTCCGGACCGGTCTACGGCACCATCACCGAGGAGGTCCGCCCCACCGACACCAGCGGCGACCTGCTCACCCGGCTCGCCTTCGCGGGCGCCGGCCTGCTCGCCGCGACCATGGACGGCATCGAGGACGGCACGCTGAAGGCCGTACCGCAGCCGGCCGAGGGCGTCACCCTCGCGCCGAAGATCACGGTCGAGGACGCCCGGGTCGAGTGGACGACCCCGGCCCTGCGCGTCGACCGCGTGGTGCGCGGCTGCACCCCGGCCCCCGGCGCCTGGACCACGTTCCGCGGCGAGCGGCTCAAGCTGATGCACGTCGTCCCCGTCCCCGAGCGGACGGACCTCGCCCCCGGCGCCCTGTCCGTCGGCAAGAACAACGTGTACGCGGGCACCGGTTCCTACGCGGTCGAACTGCTGTGGGTGCAGGCCCAGGGCAAGAAGCCGATGCGGGCCGCGGACTGGGCGCGCGGGGTGCGCATCGCGGACGGCGAGATCCTCGGGGGGTGACACCCGGCGCGGGGCGCGCGGAGCGGGACGTAGGGTAGGTGCACAGCGCACCCAGACTTCCGGAGCACCTTTTTCGTGAGCGACACCACCCGTCGGCCCCGCAAGCCCGCCAAGCCGTACCGCCGTCCCCAGAAGGACCCCGTCCGCGTCCTCGCCTTCGAGGCGCTGCGCGCCGTGGACGAGCGGGACGCGTACGCCAACCTCGTCCTGCCGCCGCTGCTGCGCAAGGCGCGGGAGAAGGGCGACTTCGACGGCCGCGACGCGGCGCTCGCGACCGAGCTGGTGTACGGCACGCTGCGCCGGCAGGGGACCTACGACGCGATCCTCGCGTCCTGCGTCGACCGGCCGCTGCGAGAGGTCGACCCGCCGGTGCTCGACGTGCTCAGCCTGGGCGCCCACCAGCTCCTCGGGACGCGGATCCCCTCGCACGCGGCCGTGTCCGCCACCGTCGAGCTGGCCCGGGTCGTGCTCGGCGACGGGCGCGCCAAGTTCGTCAACGCCGTGCTGCGCAAGGTCGCCCGGCACGACCTCGACGCGTGGCTGGAGAAGGTCGCGCCGCCCTACGACGAGGACCCCGAGGACCACCTCGCCGTCGTGCACTCCCACCCCCGCTGGGTCGTCTCCGCCCTGTGGGACTCGCTCGGCGGCCCACGCGCCGGGATCGAGGACCTGCTGGAGGCCGACAACGAGCGGCCCGAGGTCACCCTGGTCGCCCGGCCGGGCCGCGCCACCACCGACGAACTGCTGCGCGAGGACGCCGCGGTTCCGGGACGCTGGTCCCCGTACGCCGTGCGCCTCACCGAGGGCGGCGAGCCGGGGGCCGTGGACGCCGTCCGGGAGGGCCGCGCGGGAGTGCAGGACGAGGGTAGCCAGCTGGTCGCCCTCGCCCTGGCCAGCGCCCCGCTGGAGGGACCGGACGAGAAGTGGCTCGACGGCTGCGCCGGGCCCGGCGGCAAGGCGGCCCTGCTGGCCGCACTCGCCGCCGAGCGCGGGGCGGCGCTGCTCGCCTCCGAGAAGCAGCCCCACCGGGCCGGGCTGGTGGCCAAGGCGCTCGCCGGGAACCCCGGGCCGTACCAGGTGATCGCCGCGGACGGGACCCGGCCGGCCTGGCGGACCGGCAGTTTCGACCGGGTGCTCGTGGACGTGCCGTGCACCGGGCTCGGCGCGCTGCGCCGGCGGCCCGAGGCGCGGTGGCGGCGCCGTCCGGAGGACCTGGACGGTTTCGCCCCGCTCCAGCGCGGGCTGCTGCGCACCGCGCTGGAGTCCGTGCGCGTCGGCGGCGTCGTCGGCTACGCCACCTGCTCGCCCCACCTCGCCGAGACCCGTGCCGTGGTCAACGACGTGCTGAAGCAGTTCCCCGGGGCCGAGCTGATCGACGCCCGGCCCCTGCTGCCGGGTGTCCCCGCCCTCGGGGACGGACCGGACGTCCAGCTGTGGCCGCACCTGCACGGCACCGACGCGATGTACCTGGCCCTCGTCCGCCGGACCGCCTGACCGTCGCTCAGCCCCCGGACTCCGGCACGGTCTCCCGCCTCCGCCGCTTCATCCGCCAGCCGCCCGGCATCACGTAGTGGGCGACCAGCGCCAGCCCGAACGGCAGGAAGCTGACGGTCAGCATGGTGAGCCGCAGCCCGTTGCTGAAGTCCAGCCCGAGGTTCAGCCCGGCCGACTGCCGGAGCAGGTTCGGGTCGTACACGGCGGTGCCCGGGGGGCTCACCGCCAGCTGGCTGCGTACCGCGTTCACGGCCTGCTCCGCCTGGGACTCGGAGAGCCCGCGCGTACGGGCGTCCGCCAGCCACTCGTGCTGGAAGAAGAAGTTCAGCAGCAACAGGTAGACGGTGGGCCCGAACGCGTTGCCGGTCATGGAGGCGGCCGACTGCACGGAGGCCACCGTGCCGGTGCGCCCGGAGGGTGCGTGGGAGAGGACCGTCTCGGACACCGAGGTGGAGGTCATCGTGATGCCGAGGTTGCACAGCCAGGTGGCCAGCAGAAGCAGCCACAGCGCCATCTGGGGGCCGGCGGAGCCCGCCATCACCAGGCCACTGGCCGTCAGCACCAGCAGGCCGGTCACCATCACGGGTCGCGGGGTGTACCTGCCCATGAGGCGCCCGGCCAGGATCGCGGTCCCGGCGATCAGCCCGGTGCCGGGCAGGAACAGCAGACCGATGGTCTCCGGCGGCAGCGACAGCACCGCGTCGCCGAACTGCCCCAGGGAGAAGCTGAATCCGGCGCCCAGGAAGTTCAGCGTAAGGGCCCCCACCAGGGCCACGTTGAACGCGGGGACCCGGAACAGCGCCAGATCCACGGCGGGTTCGGGGGTACGGCGCTCGTGGAGCACGAACAGCACGGCGGCGAGCACGCTGATGAGCAGGGGCACCCAGGTCTCGGGCCGGGCGACGCCGTTCTGTGCCGCGGCCATGCCGACGACGAGGGACAGCAGGGCCACACCGACCAGCAGGACGGCGGCCACGTCGAGCGGGCGCCGTTCGTGGGCGGGCGGCTCGGGGACGCGCCGGGCGGTCAGCCAGAACGAGAACAGGCACAGCAGCGGGGAGATCAGGAACAGCGACCGCCAGCCGACCTGGTCCACCAGCCAGCCCGCGATCGCCGGGGTCACCCCGACCACGAACATCTCGATGGCCATGAACACGCCGAGGGCGGCTGGCCGCTTCTCCGACGGCACCGAGGCCTTCAGCAGGGCCATGGAGACACCCAGCAGCGCGGTCAGACCCACGCCGTCCAGGAAGCGCATCGCCAGCAGGAAGCGGTAGCCGGTGGAGAGCGTCGAGAGCAGATTGGCGATCGTGACGATCACCAGTCCCACCATGAGCAGCCGCTTGAGCCCGAACGCGTCCCCCACGCCGCCCGCCGCGAGGACGGCGGCGGCCACCACCAGCGTCGCCGCGCCGCCCAGCAGCCCGACCAGGTCCTGCGGCACGTGGAGGGCCCGGCTCACCTCGGCCAGGTTCAGGCTGAGCAGCAGTGGGTCGAGGACCGTGACCGTGAAGGCCAGGGAGAGCCCGAGGACGATGGGCAGATTGCTTCCTCTCGTCTCTGGCCGGGCCCTCGGCACCGCAACACCTCCCGTGGTCCCCCCGCGGGTCGTCTGCCGGTCGACGATAGAACGGCCGTCCCACGGCGGCGCGCTTTTCCGGTCCGACGCGCACGGGGCGACCGGCGTTCGAGTCGGCCGGGGCGCCGCCGGACGGGCCCCGCGCGCTTCAGCCGGGTACCGGGGCGAACAACCGTGCCCGGGCATGGCAGTCTTGGGTCATGGCCGTGCAGATCAACCCCAGCATCCTGTCCGCCGACTTCGCGCGCCTCGCCGACGAGGCGAAGGCGGTCGACGGCGCCGACTGGCTCCACGTGGACGTCATGGACAACCACTTCGTCCCGAACCTGACCCTCGGCGTGCCGATCGTTGAGTCCCTGGCCCGGGCGACGGACACCCCGCTGGACTGCCACCTGATGATCGAGGACGTGGACCGCTGGGCCCCGCAGTACGTCGAAGCCGGTGCCTCCTCGGTCACCTTCCACGTCGAGGCCGCCGCCGCCCCCGTCCGGCTCGCGCGCGAGATCCGCGCCAAGGGCGCCCGGGCCTCGATGGCGCTCAAGCCCGCCACGCCCATCGAGCCGTACGAGGACCTGCTCCCCGAGCTCGACATGCTGCTGATCATGACGGTGGAGCCGGGCTTCGGCGGTCAGGCGTTCCTCGACATCATGCTGCCGAAGATCCGCCGCACCCGTGAGCTGATCAGCAAGCACGGTCTCGAACTGTGGCTCCAGGTCGACGGCGGCGTTTCGGCCTCTACGATCGAACAGTGCGCGGACGCCGGCGCGGACGTGTTCGTCGCCGGCTCCGCGGTCTACGGGGCCAAGGACCCCTCGGACGCGGTACGTGCATTGCGCACCCAGGCGGAAACGGCCATCGCCCGGGCGTCATGGGCGTGCGACCACTGAGCCACAGGTACGTGAACGGCTCCCATCAGGGCTGATCGAGTGCGCCGGATCTGCGAGGATGAACGGCGAATCCAGAGTGTGAACAGCAGTGAGGAGATCGCCGTGTCGGGTATGTCGGCGGGCCGGTCAGCCATGCGGATGGGACCCGCTGAGCTGGTGCAGGCGGCGGCCATGGCCCGCCGCTTCTACCTCGAGGGCAAGTCCAAGATCCAGATCGCGGAGGAGTTCGGCGTCAGCCGCTTCAAGGTGGCCCGGGTCCTGGAGACCGCCCTCGAACGGGATCTCGTGCGCATCGAGATCCGTGTCCCGGCCGAGCTGGACGCCGAGCGCTCCGACGCGCTCCGCGCCCGCTACGGCCTCAGGCACGCCGTCGTGGTGGAGTCCCCGGCCGAGGCCGAGGAGACGCCCGACCCGGAGAACCTCGGCGAGGTCGCCGCGGACCTGCTCGGCGAGCTGGTCGACGAGGGGGACGTCCTCGGCCTGGCCTGGGGCAGGTCCACCATCCACATGGCCGCGGCCCTCGACCGGCTGCCGCCGTGCACGGTGGTGCAGCTGACGGGCGTGTACGACGCCGGGACCTCCGAGCGCGGCTCGGTGGAGGCCGTGCGCCGCGCCGCGCAGGTGTCCGGCGGCGACGCCCACCCCATCTACGCGCCGATGCTGCTGCCGGACGCGGCCACCGCGGGGGCGCTGCGCCACCAGACGGGGATCGCGCGGGCCTTCGAGTACTTCGACAAGGTCACGGTCGCCTGTGTGTCCATCGGCTCCTGGGAGCCGGGCATCTCGACGGTGCACGACATGCTCAGCGACGAGGAGCGCGCGCACTACGCCTCGCTGGGTGTCGCCGCCGAGATGGCGGCCCACCTGTTCGACGCCGAGGGGCGCCGGATCGGGCGGGACCTGGGGGAGCGGTGCATCACGGTCAAGGCCGACCAGCTGCGCCGTATCCCGGAGGTCGTCGCGATCGCCGGCGGCCAGCGCAAGGCGGCGGCGATCGACGCGGTGCTGCGGTCCGGGCTGGTCACCAGCCTGGTCACGGACACCTCGGCCGCGGACTACCTGATGACGGCGGGCCCGACCCCGAAGCCGGCCCTGAACCGGGCGGACCCCGACGGCGTCTGACGGGCGCCGGACGCCTCCGGCGACACGTCGTGCGGGGAGGGGCCGCGGCAGCAGCGTGCCGCCGCGGCCCGTCCCCGTCGGTCCCCTCTCCTCCCGGGCGGTGCCGAGATGACGAGTGTTCTCCCAGGCCATGGACACGACGCCCGCGCTCCGGGTGGTGCGCGCCCTTGGACGTTCCTCCGAAAGGCCCGCTGACCAGCCTGGACGTTTCGACCGGGGATGACGATCCGGACTCCATGGGACAATGAAGTACGTGCTCTTCCCCCCTGGCTGACCTGTCGGGGGGCCGCCTTGAGATCGACTGGGATGTGCAGCACGTGCGTTTCCTCAATGACATCCGGCCCGCCTACGACCTGACGTACGACGACGTCTTCATGGTGCCGAGCCGCTCCGCGGTCGGTTCGCGTCAGGGCGTGGACCTCAGTTCCCCGGACGGCACGGGCACCACCATCCCGCTCGTCGTCGCCAACATGACCGCCATCGCCGGCCGCCGCATGGCCGAGACGGTGGCGCGCCGCGGCGGCCTGGTGGTCATTCCGCAGGACATCCCGATCGACGTGGTCACCGAAGTGATCTCCTGGGTGAAGAGCCGCCACCACGTCCTGGACACCCCGATCGTGCTGGCGCCGCACCAGACCGTCGCCGACGCCCTGTCCCTGCTGCCCAAGCGGGCGCACAACGCGGGCGTGGTCGTCGACGAGAACCACCGGCCGGTCGGCGTCGTCACCGACCGCGACCTCAGCGGCGTCGACCGCTTCACCCAGCTCGAAGTGGTCATGTCCCGGGACCTGCTGCTGCTCGACGCCGGGATCGACCCGCGCGAGGCCTTCAACACCCTCGACGCGGCCAACCGGCGCTACGCCCCGGCCGTCGACCGGGACGGCAGGCTGGCCGGCATCCTGACCCGCAAGGGCGCGCTGCGCGCGACGCTGTACGCGCCGGCCGTCGACGCGGACGGCAGGCTCCGCGTCGCCGCCGCCGTCGGCATCAACGGCGATGTCGCGGGCAAGGCGAAGCAGCTGCTGGACGCGGGCGTCGACACGCTCGTCATCGACACCGCGCACGGCCACCAGGAGTCGATGGTCAGCGCCGTCAAGGTGGTCCGCGACCTCGACCCGCGGGTGCCGCTCGTCGCGGGCAACATCGTCTCCGCCGAGGGCGTCAGGGACCTGGTCGACGCGGGCGCGGACATCATCAAGGTCGGCGTGGGCCCGGGCGCCATGTGCACCACCCGCATGATGACCGGCGTCGGACGGCCGCAGTTCTCCGCCGTGCTGGAGTGCGCGGCCGAGGCGCGCAAGTACGGCAAGCACGTGTGGGCCGACGGCGGTGTCCGCCACCCGCGGGACGTGGCGATGGCGCTCGCCGCCGGCGCGTCCAACGTCATGGTCGGCTCGTGGTTCGCGGGCACCTACGAGTCGCCGGGCGACCTCCAGCAGGACGCGAACGGCCGGCTCTACAAGGAGTCGTTCGGCATGGCCTCGGCCCGTGCGGTGCGCAACCGCACCTCGGAGGAGTCGGCCTACGACCGCGCCCGCAAGGCGCTGTTCGAGGAGGGCATCTCCACCTCCCGCATGTTCCTTGACCCGGCGCGCCCGGGCGTGGAGGACCTGATCGACTCGATCATCGCGGGCGTCCGCTCCTCCTGCACCTACGCCGGTGCCGCCTCCCTGGAGGAGTTCGCCGAGAAGGCCATCGTCGGCATCCAGAGCGCGGCCGGCTACGCCGAGGGCAAGCCCCTGCACGCCAGCTGGAGCTGACCGGCGCCGCCCCGCCCCCGACCCCGTGCCCCGGGAGGGTTTTCCGCTCGGCGAGCGGAGGGCCGGAGGGCGGTCGGGCTCGTGTTCTACTTCGTATACGGCGACCGCCGTCCCGCCCCGCGGCGGCCGGCGGTGCCGTGACCGCCGGCGGCCCCACGACGGCGGAGAAGTGACCGAACCGAAGAAGTGATCCACACCCCGTGCTCAACGATCTCGACGAACGCATCGTGCACGCCCTCGCCGAGGACGCCCGCCGCTCCTACGCGGACATCGGGCAGCTGGTCGGCCTGTCCGCCCCCGCCGTGAAGCGGCGCGTGGACCGGCTGCGCGCCACCGGTGCCATCACCGGCTTCACCGTCCGGGTCGACCCGGCGGCGCTCGGCTGGAAGACCGAGGGGTACGTCGAGATCTACTGCCGGCGCAACACCTCCCCGGAGACCATCCAGCGCGGCCTGGAGCGCTACCAGGAGGTGGTGTCCGCGTCCACCGTCACCGGGGACGCGGACGCGGTGGCCCAGGTCTTCGCCGCCGACATGCGGCACTTCGAACGGGTCCTGGAGCGCATCGCGGGGGAACCGTTCGTGGAGCGGACCAAGTCCGTCCTGGTGCTCTCCCCGCTGCTGCGCAGGTTCTCGTCCGGGGCGCCGACGTAGACCCGGGGGCCGAGGCGAGGCCGCGCGCCCGCCCACACTATTCCGCGGTCTTGCGGGCCAGCGTGTTGTTCCCCGTCGAGTTGTGCACGCTGAAGCTGACGGCGTCGGAGCGGTAGCGGTCGTCGGACCACTCCACCGGCCGCCCTTCCCGGGTGGTCGTCACCCTGCGCACGCGCAGCAGCGGACTCGTGCGGCGCACCCCGAGCAGTTCGGCGTCCCGGGCGCCCGCCGCCACCGCGTCGATGACGTGCTCGCCGTAGGCGAAGACCAGGCCGGTGTCCTCGTAGAGCCGCTGGGTGACGGACGGGCAGTCCGGCGGGATCGACTCGACCGCGTGGGAGATCCAGTCCGCGTACACGGTCCGCTCCAGCAGCACCGGCTCCCCGTCCAGGCCGCGCACCCGCAGGACGTGCAGCACCGGTGTCCCCTCGGGCAGGTGCAGCCGCACGGCGTCCTCCTCGCCCGCCGGGCGGTACCCCTGCGCCACCACCCGGCCCGTCGCCCGGCGGCCCATGGCCCGGGCCCACTGGGCGAAGCTGCGCAGTTCGGCGAAGCTCTGGCTGCGGCGGCTGGCCAGCACCACCCGGCGGGCGCCCTGGCGGGACCCGATCAGCCCCTCGGTGGTGAGGGCCGCGACCGCCTGGCGGACCGTGCCGCGCGAGACGCCGTACTGCGCGGCGAGCTCCGTCTCCGGCGGCAGCCGGCTCCCGACGGTGTACTCCTCACGGCCGATCGCCCGCCGCAGGGCGTCCGCGATCTCCTCGTGTCGCGCCGGCATGTTCCCCCTCCGAGTCGGCGACTGTGCGCAGCGTGAGCAGCCTAAACCAGATCCGGAGATGCCCGGGGGCCGTCCGAAGTGTGCAAGCCGAAGGCGGCCGGGGTTTCGCGGCAGTTCACGAACCGGACACCGAGGGCGGGCGTACTGGGGTCGACTTGTTCAGACAAGTTCTCCGCACTGCCTCAAACCCCCGTGTGCATCCCAGGAGAGTCCCGTGACCGTGTCCCTGCCGAGAACCGCCGTCCTGGGCGGTTCCCTCGCCGTCGTCGCCGCGCTCGCCCTGAGCGCCTGCGGTGCCGCCCCCGACAACGCGTCGACCACCGCCGACGGCAAGAGCGCCGCCACCGCCGCCTCCGCCACCGCGTTCGGCGGTATGGACGCGCTGGTTAAGGCAGCCAAGAAGGAGGGCACGCTGCACGCCATCGCGCTGCCCCGCGACTGGGCCAACTACGGAGCCCTCATCGACGGCTTCCAGAAGAAGTACGGCATCAAGGTCGAGGTGGAGAACCCCGACGGCTCCAGCCAGGACGAGATCAACGCCGTCACCTCCCGCAAGGGCCAGGACCGCGCCCCCGACGTGCTGGACCTCGGCAGCTCCTTCGCGCTCAGCGCCGCCCAGCAGGACCTGCTCGCGCCGTACAAGGTGACCGGGTACGCCGGCATCCCGGCCGCGCAGAAGGACCCGCGGGCGCGCTGGTACAACGACTACGGCGGCTACGTCTCCATCGGCTGCGACGCCAAGCGCGTCAAGCAGTGCCCCACCACCTTCAAGGACCTGCTGAAGCCGCAGTACAAGGGCCAGGTCGCCCTCAACGGCAACCCCACCAAGTCCGGCTCGGCCTTCGGCGGCGTCTACGCGGCCGCGCTGGCCAACGGCGGCTCCTTCGACGACGTCCGGCCCGGCCTGGACTTCTTCGCCAAGCTGAAGAAGAACGGCAACTACACGCCCGTCGAGTCCACCCCGGCCACCGTCGAGAAGGGCGAGACCCCGATCAGCATCGACTGGGACTACCTGAACGCCGGCTACGCCGACGAGTTCAAGTCCAAGGGCGTGGACTGGAAGGTCACCGTCCCCACCGACGGCAAGTACGCCCAGTACTACTCCCAGGCCATCACCAAGGACGCCCCGCACCCGGCGGCCGCCCGCCTGTGGCAGGAGTACCTCTACAGCGCCGAGGGCCAGAACCTGTGGCTCAAGGGCTACGCGCGCCCGGCCCTGATGGCCGCCCTGCAGAAGGACGGCACCCTCGACACCGCGGCCGCCGCCAAGCTCCCCAAGGTCTCCGGCACGCCCGTCTTCCCGGCCGAGACCCAGCAGAGCAAGGCCAAGACGGTCATCGCGCAGGGCTGGGGGAAGGCCGTCTCCGGATGACCACCGCCCTCACCCGGGTGGACGTGGCGCCCGCCGCTTCGGCGAAGCGGCGGCGCCGCGCCCCGGGCGCCCTCGCCGTCCTCCCGCTGCTCGCCTTCACCGCGATCGCCTTCGGGCTGCCCGCCCTGGCCATGCTGAACGGCGCCTTCACCGTCGAGGACCAGGCCACCGGTGCCACCACCTACAGCACCGCCAACCTGACGACCTCGCTGCACGGCGCCTACCTGACCTCCCTGCTCGGCAGCGTCAAGCTGTCCGCGATCTCCGCCGCCCTCGGCGCCGCGTTCGGCCTGCCGCTCGCGCAGGCCGTGGTGACCTCCCGTTCCCGGGCGCTGCGCGAGGCCGTGCTCACCGCCTCCGGGGTGCTCGCCAACTTCGGCGGCGTCCCGCTGGCCTTCGCCTTCGTCGCCACCCTCGGCAACGCGGGCGTGCTGACGCGGCACCTGGGTCTGACCGGGAAGGGCTGGGACCTCTACAGCTTCTGGGGCCTGGTGATCGTCTACCTGTACTTCCTGGTCCCGCTGATGGTCCTCACCATCACCCCGGCCCTGGAGGGCCTGCGCTCCCAGTGGCGGGAGGCCGCCCAGAACAACGGCGCCGGCGCCGCCCAGTACTGGCGGCACGTCGCCCTGCCGGTCCTCGCGCCGTCCCTGCTCGGAGGCCTGGTCCTCCTCTTCGGCAGCGCCTTCGCCGCGTACGCCACCGCCGCCGCCATGGTCGGCAGCTCGGTCCCGCTGGTCACCCTGCAGATCGCCGACGCCATCTCCGGCAACGTGCTGGTCGGCCAGGAGAACGTGGCGCTCGCCCTCAGCCTCGACATGGTCCTGGTCGCGGGCCTGGTCATGGCCGTGTACCTGCCCCTGCAACGACGGAGCGCGCGATGGCTCGCCTGAATCCGTGGCGAGGGACCGTGCTCGGCCTCGCCGCGCTGTACTTCCTGGTCCCGCTGGCCGCGTCCGTGGTCTTCACCGTGGAGGTCCCCGGCCGGGGCGTCACCTTCGACGCCTACTCCCAGATCCTCTCCACCGACGGCTTCGGCTCCAGCCTGCTGCTGTCGCTGGAGCTGGCCGCCGCCACCATCGCCCTGGTGCTGCTGCTGATGGTGCCCGCCGTGGTCGCGCTCCGGCTCGGCGCCCCCCGGCTGCGGCCCGTCGTCGAGGTGGTGTGCTCACTGCCGCTGGTCGTGCCCCCGATCGCCTACGTCGCCGGCATCGCGACCGTGCTCAAGTGGGGCCCCGACCACCTCTCCCGCACTCCGCTGTTCCAGACCTTCGTGGCCGTCCAGAACCCGGACTTCCCGTTCGTGCTCGTCCTCGCCTACGTCGTGATGGCGCTGCCGTTCGTGTACCGGGCCCTCGACGCCGGGCTGCGCGCCATCGACGTGCGCACGCTGGTGGAGGCGGCCCGCAGCTGCGGGGCCGGCTGGCCGCAGGCCCTCCTGCGCGCCGTGCTGCCCAACCTGCGCGGCGCCCTGCTCAACGCCGCCTTCCTCACCCTCGCGCTGGTGCTCGGCGAGTTCACCGTGGCCCAGCTGCTGGGCTTCAGGCCCTTCGCCGTGTGGATCTACGGCATCGGCGGCTCGCAGGCCCAGCTGTCCGTCGCCGTCTCCGTGCTCAGCCTGCTCGTCACCTGGGCACTGCTCCTCGCGCTCGCCGGTGCCGGCGGCCGTACCCGAACCGCTCCGTCCCGGGGATGATCATGACCGCCACTGCCCTTGAGAAGGCCGCCGAGACCCAGGCCGCCACCGTCGAGTTCCGCGGCCTGCGCCGGGAGTTCGGCTCCACCGTCGCCCTCGACGGGCTCGACCTGACCGTGCGGCCGGGGGAGTTCCTCGCGCTGCTCGGCCCCTCCGGCTGCGGCAAGACCACCGCGCTGCGGATGCTCGCCGGGTTCGAACACCCCGACTCCGGCGAGGTGCTGGTGGACGGCGCGGACGTCACCCGCGTCCCGGCCCACCGACGCGACGCCGGGATGGTCTTCCAGTCGTACAGCCTCTTCCCGCATCTGAGCGCCCTGGACAACGTCGCCTTCGGGCTGCGGATGCGCAAGGTCCGCACCACCGAACGGCGCGCCCGCGCGGCGGAGTTGCTGGACCTGGTCGGGCTCGCCGAGAAGGGCGACCGCTACCCGCACCAGCTCTCCGGCGGCCAGCAGCAGCGCATCGCGCTGGCCCGGGCGCTCGCCCTGCGTCCGCGCGTCCTGCTGCTCGACGAGCCGCTGTCCGCCCTCGACGCCAAGGTCCGGCTGAACCTGCGCGAGGAGATCCGCAGGCTCCAGCAGGAGCTCGGCATCACCACCCTGTTCGTGACCCACGACCAGGAGGAGGCGCTGTCGGTCGCCGACCGGGTCGCCGTCATGCGCGCCGGCCGGCTCGAACAGTGCGCCGCCCCCGCCGAGTTGTACGGCCGGCCCGCCACCCCCTTCGTCGCCGAGTTCGTCGGCACCATGAGCCGGATCCCGGGCCGGCGGGCGGGGGACACCGTCGAGGTGCTCGGCCGCCGGCTGCCGGTCGACGGCCCGGCGCCGGAGGCCGGCGAGGTGGACGTGCTCGTACGGCCCGAGTCGGTCCGGGTACGGGCGGACGAGGACGGCGAGGCACGGGTCGTCGCCACCGCCTTCCTCGGCGCGGCCGTCCGGATCACCGTCCGGCTCGCCGACGGCTCCGAGGTGAAGGCGGACCTGCCCGCCCACGAGGCCGCCGGGCTCGCCGCCGGCGCCCCGGTGCACGTGTCGCTGCCGGACCGGCCCGTCCTGGTGGCGGAACGCACCCCCCGGCCGTGACCGCGGACCGGCCGTGACCCCCGACTCCGGAAAGAGAGAGACGTGACCCCCCACCCCCGGCTCCCGCTCCAGGCCGTGCTGTTCGACATGGACGGCACGCTCGTCGACACCGAGCGACTGTGGTGGGAGGCGGTGGAGCACGTCGCCGGGCGCCCGCTGACCGAGGCGGACCAGCCGGAGGTGCTCGGCCGGGCCGTCGAGGACACGGCGCGGTGGCTCGGCGCGGCCACGGGCGCCCCGGCCGGCCCCCTCGCGCGGGAACTGCACCGGGAGTTCGTCTCCCGCGTCCGCACCGGCGTCGTGCCGCGCCCCGGCGCCCTCGCCCTGCTCGACGCCCTCGCCCACGACGGCGTCCCCCTCGCCCTGGTGACCGCGTCCCCGCGCGCCGTCGCCGACACCGTGCTCGAAGCCCTCGGCCCCGGCCGGTTCGCGGCCTCCGTCACCGCCGACGACACCGAACGCACCAAGCCCGCCCCCGACCCCTACCTCGCCGCGTGCCGTGCCCTCGGCGTGGACCCGGCGGCCTGCGTGGCCGTCGAGGACACCCGGACCGGCGTCCGCTCCGCCGAGGCGGCCGGGTGCGCGGTGCTGGCCGTGCCCTCCCTCGCCCCGATCGAGGCGGCACCCGGCCGGACCGTGCGCCCGAGCCTGGCCGGGGTCACCCCGGAGAAGCTGAGCGCGCTGGTCCCCGTCGAACTGCGCGTCATGAGCTGGAACCTGTGGCTCGGCGGCGCCGAGGTGGACGACCACCGGGCCAAGCAGCTCAAGGCGATCCTGGAGAGCGGCGCCGACGTCGTCGGCCTGCAGGAGACCGGCGGCACCGCGGCCGGGGAACTGGCCGAGGCCCTCGGCTGGTACCACCACCGGGCCGGCGAGAACCTCGGAGTCATCAGCCGCCACCCGGTCACCGCCCGCCTCGGCGACCCGGACGTCGGCTTCTACGGCGCCGCCGGGGTCCGTGTCGCCGTCGCCCCGGGCCGCGAGGTCGACATCTGGACGGCCCACCTGCACTACACGCCCTACGGTCCCTACGAGGCCGCCTTCGACGGGCTCCCGGCGGCCGAGCTGATCGCCCACGAGGAGGTACGGCTCGCCCAGATGCGGGACACGCTGCGGCGCATCGCCGGCGAGGGGGACCCCGCCGTGCCGGTCGTCCTGGCCGGCGACTTCAACTGCCCCTCGCACCTCGACCGGCCCGACGTGGCATGGCCGGTGACGCGGGCCGCCGAGGAGGCGGGCCTGCGCGACTCCTACCGGGAGGCCCACCCGGACCCGATGGCCGACCCGGGCCACACCTGGTCGCCCGTCCACCCGGTGCACGAGGACGGCAGCGGGCGCCCCGAACCGCAGGACCGCATCGACTACGTCCTGCACCGCGGCCTGACGGTGCGTGACGCGCGGACGTTCGTCAGCGGCGTCCCGCGCCCCTGGCCGGACGTCGCCGCCAACGACTGGCCCTCGGACCACGCGGCCGTGATCACCACCTTCGCCGTGCCCGGCCCCGCGTGAGCGGGGACCGCCGGGGGTGACCCGCGCGGGCCCCGGCCGCTCGCGTGGACCGTCCCCTCGGGCCCGCCGGGGCGGCGGACCGGGGAGGGAAGGACGGGCCGGCACCGATCAGCGGGCGACGCGGGCGAGGGGGTTCCCGGGGAGGCCGGAGCGGGGGAGGGGGCCGTCGGCGAGGGTGCGCAACGAATCGCCGCCGGGTCCCGGTGGGACGCAACGATCCGCTCACCGGCGTGCAACGGCTCCCGCTTGTCGGCCCCAGCCCGCCGACCGTACGGTCTAACCGACCCCCGAACCCCTCCGTCACCGGTGAGGACCACGCATGCGCACCGCCCTGTTGCAGAGCTCCGGCCGCCCCGGCTCCGTCGTCGAGAACCTCAAGGTCCTCGACGAGGCCGCGGGCCGCGCCGCCGCCGCGGGCGCCGGGCTGCTGGTCGCGCCGGAGATGTTCCTGACCGGGTACGCCATCGGGGAAGGCGTCGGCCGCCTTGCCGAGCCCGCCGACGGCGAATCCGCGGACGCGGTCGCGTGGGTCGCCTCCCGGCACGGCCTCGCCGTCGCCTACGGCTACCCGGAGCGCGACGGCGAGGCCGTCTTCAACTCCGCCCAGCTGATCTCCGCCGACGGCACCCGGCTTGCGAACTACCGCAAGACCCACCTCTTCGGCGGCTTCGAGCGCGCCCACTTCGCACCGGGCGACCGGCCGGTCGTACAGGCCGAAATCGGCGGCCTGACCGTGGGCCTGATGATCTGCTACGACGTGGAGTTCCCGGAGAACGTCCGCGCGCACGCCCTGGCCGGCACCGACCTCCTCCTGGTCCCGACGGCCCAGATGCACCCGTTCCAGTTCGTCGCCGAGTCCGTCGTCCCGGTGCGCGCCTTCGAGAACCAGATGTACGTCGCGTACGTCAACCGGGCCGGCACGGAGGGCGAGTTCGAGTTCGTCGGCCTGTCCACCCTCGCCGGACCCGACGGCGTCGCCCGGACCCGCGCGGGCCGCGCCGAGCAGCTCGTCCTCGCCGACGCCGACCCGGCCTTCCTCGCCGCCTCCCGCGAGGCCAACCCGTACCTGAAGGACCGCCGCCCCGGCCTCTACGGCTCGCTGATCTGACCCCGCGGCCCCGCGGCCCGTCGGCCTTCCCCGACCTCCTCCCACCCCCCCCAGAACACCCTTTCGCGCAAGGAGTCCGTGCCCCATGACGTCCACCGTGCCCAACGCCGTCGAGCACGCCGACGGGCAGCAGCCGCCGATCACGATGTTCGGCCCGGACTTCCCCTACGCCTATGACGACTTCCTCGCCCACCCCGCGGGCCTCGGCCAGATCCCGGCGACCGAGCACGGCACCGAGGTGGCGGTCGTCGGCGGCGGCCTGTCCGGCATCGTCGCCGCCTACGAGCTGATGAAGATGGGCCTCAAGCCCGTCGTCTACGAGGCCGACCGGATCGGCGGCCGGCTGCGCACCGTCGGCTTCGAGGGCTGCGACCCCTCCATGACCGCCGAGATGGGCGCCATGCGCTTCCCGCCGTCCTCCACGGCCCTGCAGCACTACATCGACCTGGTCGGGCTTCAGACGCGGCCCTTCCCCAACCCCCTCGCCGAGACGACCCCGTCGACGGTCGTCGACCTCAAGGGCGAGACCCACTACGCCGAGACGATCGACGACCTGCCGCAGGTCTACCGGGACGTGGCGGCCGCCTGGAACCGGTGCCTGGAGGAGGGCGCGGACTTCTCCGACATGAACCGCGCCATGCGGGAGCGGGACGTCCCGCGCATCCGCGAGATCTGGTCGAAGCTGGTCGAGAAGCTCGACAACCAGACCTTCTACGGCTTCCTCTGCGACTCCGAGGCCTTCACGTCCTTCCGGCACCGCGAGATCTTCGGCCAGGTCGGCTTCGGCACCGGCGGCTGGGACACCGACTTCCCCAACTCCATCCTGGAGATCCTGCGCGTCGTCTACACCGAGGCCGACGACCACCACCGCGGCATCGTCGGCGGTTCCCAGCAGCTGCCGCTCCGGCTGTGGGAGCGCGAGCCGGAGAAGGTCGTCCACTGGCCCTACGGCACCTCGCTGAAGTCGCTGCACGTGAACGGCGAGCCCCGCCCGGCCGTGACCCGGCTGCACCGCACCGCGGGCAACCGGATCACCGTGACGGACGCGAACGGCGACGTCCGCACCTACCCGGCGGTGATCTTCACCGCCCAGTCGTGGATGCTGCTGTCGAAGATCGACTGTGACGACTCGCTCTTCCCGATCGACCACTGGACGGCCATCGAGCGGACCCACTACATGGAGTCCAGCAAGCTCTTCGTGCCGGTCGACCGGCCTTTCTGGCTCGACAAGGCCGTCGACGACAGGGGCAATCCCACGGGCCGGGACGTCATGTCGATGACGCTCACCGACCGCATGACCCGCGGCACCTACCTCCTCGACGACGGCCCGGACAGGCCCGCCGTCATCTGCCTCTCCTACACCTGGTGCGACGACAGCCTGAAGTGGCTGCCGCTGTCCGCGAACGAGCGGATGGAGGTCATGCTGAAGTCGCTCGGCGAGATCTACCCGAAGGTCGACATCAGGAAGCACGTCATCGGCAACCCGGTGACCGTCTCCTGGGAGAACGAGCCCTACTTCATGGGCGCGTTCAAGGCCAACCTGCCCGGCCACTACCGCTACCAGCGGCGCCTGTTCACGCACTTCGTGCAGGACCGGCTGCCCGAGGACAAGCGGGGCGTCTTCCTCGCCGGCGACGACATCTCCTGGACGGCGGGCTGGGCCGAGGGAGCCGTCCAGACCGCGCTGAACGCGGTCTGGGGCGTCATGCACCAGTTCGGCGGCGAGACCGACCCGGGCAACCCCGGCCCGGGCGACGTCTACGACGAGATCGCGCCCGTCGAACTTCCCGAGGACTGAGCCCCGTTCCCAGGGGCCGGGTCACACTCCGGCCGCCCGCGCCGTCTCGTAGACCTCCGCGGCGACGTCCTTCAACTCCCCGGCGTCGCGCGCGGAGCTCTGCAGGTCGACCAGGATCTCCTCCAGGCCGATCCCGGCGTACGCGACGAGATCCCCGACGATCTGGTCGGCGCTGCCCTGGAAGGGGCGCCGGCCGGGGCCGTCGTAGGGCTTGGCCGTGTGCGCCGCGTTCACCCGGAGGACCGTCCGGATCGGCTCACGGCGGCCGCGCTCGGCGGCGAGGTCGCGCAACGCCCGCCACTGGGAGGCGACCTGCTCGACACCCATGCCGAGCGGCAGCCAGCCGTCGGCGCGGTCCACGAGCCGGCGCCACGCCCTCGGCGTGCTCGCCGCCAGCAGAATGGGGATCGGCCGGGCGGGCTTGGGGCCGACCGCCGCCGAGTCGATCCGCGTGAGCGGGCCGACGTGCCGCACCGGGTCCGGACCCCACACGGCGCGGCAGACGTCGATCACCTCGTCCAGCACCCGGCCGCGCTCCTCGATCGGCCGGATTCCCGAGGCCGCGTACTCGTCGAGGGACCAGCCGGTGCCCAGGCCCGCGATCACCCGGCCGCCGCTCGCCGCGTCCAGCGAGGCGAGGGCCTTGGCGAGCTGGAAGGGCATGTGCAGGGGCGCCACCAGCACGCTGCTGCCCAGCCGGACCCGCTCGGTGACCGCGGCGGCGAGGGTCAGCGTGACCAGCGGGTCGGCCACGTGGCGGTAGGACTCCGGCCAGGGGAGGCCCTCGACGCCGTACAGCCCCTGGGCGGCCGGCTCGGGGAACAGGGCCCGCTCGTACACCCACAGGCTGTCGTAGCCGATCCGCTCCGCGGTCCGGGCCACGTCCGGCACGTCCCGGCCGAGGTCGTACTGCCGGTTCTGGGGAAGACCGAGTCCCAGACGGGTCGCCATGACGGTGTGCTCCTTCGCGATCGCCGGTGTCCGGGCGGCCAACACAACCCGGGCGAGGGGAGGTTCCGGGTGGACCGCCCGGATGTGTCCGGATCAGTCCGGCAGGGGCGTGAGCAGCATGCGTCCGGCGAGGCCCACCGCCGCGTCCAGCCGTTCGGTGAACTCCCCGGCCACATCGGGGAGCCGGCGCAGCGCCCACAGGGCTCGCGCCGCCGACCAGGTGGCCTCCCGGGCCTTCTCCAGGCTCCACGCGCCGAGCAGGTGAGTGAGCGGGTCGGCGATCTGGAGCAGGTCGGGGCCCGGCATCAGATCCTCGCGGACGCGTTCCTCCAGGGAGACGAGGAGGTCGCCCACCCGGTCGAAGTCGTCCTCCAGGGCGGCCGGTTCGCAGCCGAGCGCGCGGCAGGCGTCGACGACGGCGAGCGCCAGGTCGTGGCCGATGTGCGCGTTGATGCCGGCCAGTGCGAACTGCAGCGGCCGTACGCCCGGATGCCGGCGGAACTGGAACAGCGGACGCCAGCAGGCCGGCGGGCGGCCCTCGCCGTCCGCCGCGTCCACGGCGGCGAGGTACCGCCGCGCGAACCGGACGTCCAGCGTGGCCGCCGCCCGCGCGTCGGCGAACCGCCCCGCGGCCAGGCGCCGTCCGACCTCCTCGGTCACGGCGAGGTAGACGCGGTTGAACACCGCGAGCCCGTCTCGCTCCGGGAGAGCGGCGTCCAGGGCGCGCATCCGGGCGACGACCGCGTCCACGGTGTCCACGTCATGGGTGAGTTGTGCCGATTGCCCCATGGGGGCAGGGTCCCAGTCCCGGCCCGGTCCGGGGGCCGACGGGCCCGGCGCTTCCCCAGATCGGGGGAACGCCGCCGTCACGCGGGCGAGTGAACGTCCGGCCCGGAGGGGAACGGGCCGTGAAGCAGGGGGGAGCGGCAGCGTGCCCGGATCACGTGCCCGGTCCACGTGCGCCGGGCGGTGGTCAGCGGGGGCGGTGCCCGGCGTCGGTGTCGGCCCCGGTCGTCTCGGTCGCCCCGGCGGCCTCGGCCGCCTCGTCGTAGGAGGACGTGCCCTCGTCCAGCAGCGGCTCCTGCGGCTTGAGGTGGGCCGGAGCGAACGCCCGCAGCGCGTGGTAGCCGGTGATGACGACCAGAGTGCCGAGCGCGATGCCACTGAGCGAGAAGGTGTCGGTGAACTTCATGGTGACGTTGCCGACGCCGATGATGATGCCCGCCGCGGCCGGCACCAGGTTCAGCGGGTTGCGCAGGTCCACCCGGGCGTTGGTCCAGATCTGCGCGCCGAGCAGGCCGATCATGCCGTAGAGGATCACGGTGATCCCGCCGAGCACACCGCCGGGGATCGCGGCCACCACCGCGCCGAACTTGGGGCAGACGCCGAACAGCAGCGCGAAGGCGGCTGCGGCCCAGTAGGCGGCGGTCGAGTAGACGCGGGTCGCGGCCATCACACCGATGTTCTCCGAGTACGTGGTGTTGGGCGGGCCGCCCACGGCCGTGGACAGCACCGAGGCGACGCCGTCCGCCGAGATGGCGGTGCCCAGCTTGTCGTCGAGCTTCTCGCCGGTCATCTCGCCGACCGCCTTGACGTGGCCGGCGTTCTCCGCGACCAGGGCGATGACCACGGGCAGCGCCACCAGGACCGCCGACCACTGGAAGGACGGCCCGTGGAAGGAGGGCAGCCCGATCCAGTCGGCCTTGCCGACGCCGGAGAGGTCCAGACGCCAGTGGTCGGTGAGCTTGCCGCTCGCGTCCACTGAGTGGATCTTGCCGAGGACGCGGTCGAAGACCCAGGAGATGCCGTAGCCGAAGGCCAGGCCGAGGAAGATCGCGATCCGGGACCAGAAGCCGCGCAGGCCGACGATGGCCAGCCCGGTGAACAGCATCACCAGCAGGGCCGTCCACTGGTCCTGCGGCCAGTAGGTCGAGGCGGTCACCGGGGCGAGGTTGAAGCCGATCAGCATCACGACCGCGCCGGTGACGATCGGCGGCATCGCGGCATGGATGATCCGCGCCCCGAACCGCTGCACGGCGAGGCCCACCAGGAACAGCGCGACGCCGACGACGAGGACCGCGCCGGTCACGGTCGCGCTCGTGCCGCCCTGCGCCCGGATGACCGCCGCGACGCCGACGAAGGACAGCGAGCAGCCCAGGTAGCTGGGCACCCGGCCGCGGGTGGCGAGCAGGAAGATCACGGTCGCCACGCCGGACATCATGATCGCGAGGTTGGGGTCCAGGCCCATGAGCACGGGGGCGACGAAGGACGCGCCGAACATGGCCACGACGTGCTGGGCGCCGAGTCCGACCGTGCGGGGCCAGGAGAGCCGTTCGTCGGGCCGCACCACCGCTCCGGGTGCGGGCGTCCGCCCGTCACCGTGCAGCTTCCAGCGCACGCCGAGGTCCATGGTGGGGTTTCGCTTTCTCTGTACCTGAAGACTGTCCGGTCCATTGTCAGGGGTACCTGGCAGTCCTCCGCACCCGAGGTCCTCCCTGTGGACCGTGTTCACGGATGCGATCCGCCGGCCCGGCCGGGGCAGGGGTCCCGCGCGGGAAGGGGCGCTGAGCGTCCGCTTAGGATGGAGCCGTCCCACCGCTCGACCGCGATGTCCCTGGAGTCCCGCCGTGACCGCCGAAGCCCCGACCGCCCCCGCCCCGTCGTACGGCCGGCTCGTCCCGGTCGCCGTCCACTTCGACGACCTGGACGCCCTCGGACTGCTGCACAACGCCCGCTACCCCCTGATGGTCGAGCGGGCCTGGGCCGAGCTGTGGCGGGAGCACGGCTTCCACTTCGAGGGCGACTGGGTGGCCGCCGGTGACGCCTGCAACGCGGTCAAGGAACTGCGGATCACCTACGAGGCTCCGGTGACCCGGCCGGGCGCGTACGCCGTCCATCTGTGGCTGGAGCGGCTCGGCACGACCGGGCTGACGTACAGCTTCCGCTTCTGCTCGGCGGACGGCGCGGTGACCTACGCGCACGGCACTCGGGTCCTGGTCCGGCTGGACGCGAAGACCCTGCGGCCCGCGCCGTGGAGCGAGACGTTCAGGACCGCGGGTCGGGAACTGCTGCGGGCTGCGGACTGACCTTCGGCCGGTCCCGGTCGCCCGCCCGCAGCACCCCGGCGAAGGCCGCGAGCCCGCAGGCCAGCACGGTCACCAGACCGAACGACACCACCAGGCTGGTGGCCTGGGCCAGGCCACCGATCGCGCTCGGCGCGACCAGTCCGGAGGTGTACGTGATGGTCGCCACACCGGCGATCGCCTGGCTGGGATTCGGCCCGCTGCGGCCCGCCGCCGCGAAGCACAGCGGCACGACCACCGCGATGCCGAGGCCCATCAGCGCGAACCCGGTCATCGCCACCGCCGGACGGCCACCGGCGACGATCAGCAGGCCGCCGAGGACGGCCAGCACACCGCTCGCGCGCACCGTGCGCACCGAGCCGAAGCGGTCCACCACGCGGTCGCCCGCGATCCGGGCGACGGCCATGGTCAGCGTGAAGCCCGTGGTGCACGCCGCCGCGAGGCCGGCGGAGGTCCCCAGCCGGTCCCGCAGAAACACCGCCGACCAGTCCAGGCTGGCGCCCTCCGCGAACACCGCGCAGAACCCGATCGCCCCGATCAGCAGTGCCGACCTCGGCGGCAGCGCGAACCGCGGCGGCGGCTCCTCGTCCTCGGCCGGCTGCAGGTCGAGCACCCAGGCGCAGGCTCCCACGCCCACCACGGTCAGCACGACGGCCGCCAGGACGTGGTGCAGCCGGGCGTCCGCGCCGAGGTGCGCGGCCAGCGTGCCGGCCGCGGAGCCGATCAGCGCGCCCGTGCTCCACATGCCGTGCAGCCCGGACATGATCGACCGGCCGAGCCGGTTCTCGACCTCCACGCCGAGGGCGTTCATCGCGACGTCGGCCATTCCCGCCGTGCCGCCGAAGACGAACAGGGCCAGGCACAGAGTGAGGAGGTTCGGGGCGAGGGACGGCAGGACCAGGGCGAGCGTCCACAGGGCGATCAGCCCGCGCAGGGCGTTGCGGGCGCCGAAGCGGTGGCTGATCCCGCCCGCGAGCGGCATCGCGAGCGACGCGCCGAGCGCGGGGAACGCCAGCGCGAGGCCCAGCTGGCCCGCGCCGACCCCGGCGTGGTCCTGGATCCACGGCACGCGGGTGGCGAACGAACCGGTGACGGCACCGTGCACGGCGAAGACGGCCCCCACGGCGTACCGGGCGCGCCTCACCTGGCGTTGTCCGTAGACCACTGCGCTCATTCTCGGGCCCCTCCCCGGCTGGCTCTGTCTCCCCACTGTGCCGCCGTAAACTATCAGGGACCCTGCCTGATAGATAGGGCGCCTACGGCCGTCCGTCCGCCGGCGGCGCGGCCCCGCAGATCTGGGAGGATTCCCGGCATGCCCGCATCCCCGAGCACCGCCCGGGCCATCAACGACCGGCTCGCCCTGCGGCTGATGCAGCGGGAAGGGCCGTTGACGGCAGGGCAGTTGAAGCAGCTCACCGGCCTGTCCCGGCCGACCGTCGCCGACCTCGTCGAACGCCTCACGGCCTCCGGCCTGGTCACCGTCGTCGGCGAGTCGGGAGAACAGCGGCGGGGCCCGAACGCTCGCCTGTACGGGATCGTCGCCGACCGAGCCCACCTGGCCGCGCTGGACGTCCGCACCGAGAGCGTCTCCGTGACCGTGTCCGACCTGCTCGGCCGGGTGCTCGCCGAGGCGTCCGTACCGATCGGCGGGGACACGGGCACGGGTGCCGCGGTGCAGCGGGCGGTGGTCCTGGTGGAGCGTACGGCCGCGGAGGCCGGTGTGGCGGGAGTGCCACCGGGGGAGTCCGGTCCGGGGCGGGGGAGCCTGCACACGGTCGGCATCGGCGCGCCGGGCCTGATCGACCCGGTGTCCGGCGAACTCCGGGACTCCACCGGCCTGCCCGAATGGCACCGCCGGCTGGTGGCCGCGCTGCAGGAGAGGCTTCCGCGGGCCCGCGTCATCGTCGAGAACGAGACCAACCTCGCCGCCGTGGCCGAGCAGCGCGAAGGGGCCGCCCGGGACCGGGACACCTTCGTCCTGCTCTGGCTCGGCCACGGCACGGGCGCGGCCGTCGTCCTGGACGGCGCGCTGCGCCGCGGCGCCTCCGGCGGCACCGGCGAGATCGGCTTCCTCCCGGTACCGGGCACGGCCACCCTGCCGTCCGCGACGGACTGCGGGGGCGGCTTCCACTCGTTGGCGGGCTCGGCGGCGGTCGTGGAACTGGCGGCGCGGTTCGGACTGGTGGGTGAGCCCGGGCCGGCTCAGCCCGGACGGGGGCGCAACTCCGGGCAGATGGAGCCGGCGGCGCTGGGACTCGGGGCGCCGGGACTCGGAGGGGCGGAGTCGGGGGTGGCCGTGCCCGGGCGGGCCGAGCCCGGGTCTGCGGAGTCCCTGCGGACGGCGGAGTCCGGCCCTGATGCGGCCGGGGACGGGCCTGTCACCGGAACCGGGGCCGGCAGGGACGGGGCCGAAGCCGTGTCGGGAGCGGGAGCCGCCTCCGGATTCGGGCCGGAGCCGGTCGCCGCGGAGGTGGTGCGCGGGGCGGTCGCGGCGGTTGCCGCGGAGGCGGCCGCGAGCGGATCCGGCCGGTCCGCCCCGGGCGCCGGCCCGACCGCCTTGGGAGCCGGACCGTCTGCCCCGGATGTCACCACGTCCGTCTTGCGTCCCGGGCTGTCCGCCCCGGGTGTCGCCCCGTCTGCGCCGGCTGCCGATCCGTCCGTCCGGGGCGCCGGCCCGTCCGCCCGGAGTGCCGGCCCGGAGGGCCCGGCTGCCCGCGCGGCCGGTCCCGCCGGTTCCTCGCCGGACCCCGGCGACCTGGACCTGGCGGCCCGGGCCGACCGCTTTCTCGACGCGCTCGCCGACCGGCTGGCGATCGGGGCCGCGTCGGTCGTGGCCCTGCTGGACCCCGGATGCGTGGTCCTGGGCGGTGAGGTGGGGCAGGCCGGCGGGGAGGTGCTCGCCGCGCGCGTGGCGGAACGGCTGCGCCGGATGTCCCCCCTGCCGACCGAGGTACGGCCCGCCGTTCTGGGCGGAGGCGCCGTACTGCGCGGGGCCCTGCTGACCGCCCGGGACCACGCCCAGGACGACCTCTTCACCCCGCCGGACCGCTGACGCCGGGCACGGCCCGCCCCGGCGCGGCCCACATGCGGGCGGCCGTCGCCTCACCGCGCGCGGGCGGCCGGTTCGGCCAGTCGCGTACGGGCCGCCGCAAGGCCACCACCCGCCGGCGCCCGTCACGCCACCACCACCCGTTCAGGCCCCGCGCCCGCCCCCGAAGCGCTCCACGAGGTGTTCCTCGAACGTGCGCTTGCCGACCGCGTTGCCCGGGGTCAGATGGCCGCCGCCGCGGAAGCCCCGGTACGTGCGGCCCGGCAGTGGCACGTTCAGGACCCGGCGCCGCCGCCCCGTGGCCTTCAGGTATGCCCGGGCCAGCGACTCGAAGGAGCGCACCTCGGGCCCGCCCAGGTCCGCCACCCGCCCCGCCGGCGCCCCCACCGCCAGTTCGGCCAGCCGTTCCGCGACCTCCGCCGCCTCGACCGGCTGGTCGCGCACCCCCGCCGGAAGCAGCACGACCGGCGGCTTGGCCAGCACCCCGAACAGCGTCACCAGCAGATCGTGGAACTGGGTGGCGCGCAGCACCGTCCAGCCCAGCCCCGACTCCTCGATCAGCTTCTCCACGGCGAGCTTGGACCGGTAGTAGCCGTACGGCACCCGGTCGACGCCCACGATGGAGATGTAGACGAGATGCCCCACCCCCGCCTTCCGCGCCGCCGCGATCAGATGCCCGGCCGCCTCCTCGTCGCCGCCCCGTGGCGAGCTCGCGCAGTGCACGACCGTGTCCACGCCCGCGACGGCCGTGTCCAGCGCGGGCCCGCCCGCGCGCAGGTCGACGGCGTACGGCGGGGTGTGCCGGCTGAGCACCCGCACCTCGTGCCCGTCCGCGCGCAGCCGCTCGACGACGAGCCGGCCGAGCGTGCCGGTGCCGCCGGTCACCAGGATCGTGGTCATGCTGTTCTGTCCCTTCGCGTGCCGGCGCCCCCCGGACGGAGCGCCCACCGCCCACTGAGACCGGGCAGCCCCGCGCCGTGTGACAGCCCGACGTCAGCGCGCCGGCTGACGTCGTACGAAGTCCAGCTTGTCCGGGTTCACCACGGCCCGCACCTGCGCGACGAGCCCGTCCCGCAGCGTGAAGGAGACGACCCCGGCCAGGGTCTCGCCCGCCCACGCCGCGAGCCCTGGCGCGCCGTTGACCTCGGCCACCGTGAAGTCCAGCCCCGCCGCGAACCGCCCGCCGCCGGTCAGCAGGCGGACGACCTTCTCGCGCCCCTCGATCGGCCGCCGCGCCGCGGACACCCCGCCGCCGCCGTCGCCCCACCACGTCACTTCGGCCGCGAGCAGCTTCTCCAGACCGGCCAGGTCACCGCCGCGGGCCGCCGCGAGGAACGAGGCGAGCAGCTCCTCCTGCCGCTCGGGAGCGGGCTGGAAGCGGGCGCCCGGATCGCCCACCCGCCGCACCGCCCGCCGGTACAGCTGACGGCAGTTGACCTCGGTCAGTCCCAGCACCCCGGCGATCTCCCGGTGCGGGTAGGCGAACGCCTCCCGGAGCACGTACACCGCCCGCTCGGCCGGGGTGAGCCGCTCCAGCAGCACCAGCACGGCCATGGACACCGCGTCACGCTGCTCGGCCGACTCCAGGGGGCCGAGCGCGCCGTCGGAGGTGAGCACGGGCTCCGGCAGCCAGGGCCCGGCGTAGCGCTCGCGCCGGGCCCTGGCCGAAGCCAGCCGGTTGAGGCAGAGGTTGGTGACGACCTTGGCGAGCCAGGCCGCCGGGTGCTCCACCGCCGGCCGGTCGGCGCCGAGGTAGCGCAGACAGGCGTCCTGGACCGTGTCCTCGGCCTCGTGGGCGGACCCGAGCATCCGGTAGGCCAGGCCGAACAGGCGCGTCCGGTGCTGCTCGAACTCCTCGGCGGTCGTCATGAGTTCACCCTGTCAGACGGGTCGTACCAGGACGGGACCCCGGCTGGTCCGTACCTGTTGACCGTTCTGGTCTAGTCCTCTTAGGGTCGAGTCCGGCCGGCCCGGGTCCGGGCGCCCGCGCAGACCGGTCCGGCGGCGGTGACGACGGCCCTTGCCCGCCGCCGGGCCGCCGGCCCGCGAGGGGCGGGCGCCACGGTCTGTGAGGCACTGCACACCGATCGTCTGTCGGGACCTCGATCAGGCGTGGCACACTGGCCCTGTACCAGTAGCAGCGCACTCCGGGGTCGGTGAAAGTCCGAACCGGCGGTTACAGTCCGCGACCCGGTCGCTTCCAGCGGCCGGTTGACCAGGTGAAATTCCTGGACCGACGGTTAAAGTCCGGATGGGAGGCAGTGCGCGGCGAGCGAGCACGCACACGTGCGCGCCGCCGACTACGGGCTCGCCCTCGCGGGCGGATCCCGTCCGGCGTCGTACCCGGTGTCCTCGCTCGTACCTTCTGTCGTCATCGACAGCCCCGGAGTCCGTGCCCGAAGAGGCAGGAGGACCCGGGAAGTGTTCACCGGAATCGTCGAAGAGCTGGGCGAAGTCACCGCCGTGGAGGACCTCGGCGACGCCGCCCGCTTCCGGCTCCGCGGCCCTGTCGTGACCGAAGGCGCGCGGCACGGCGACTCCATCGCCGTGAACGGGGTCTGTCTCACCGTCGTCGAGCACGAGGGCGAGGAGTTCACCGCCGACGTCATGGCGGAGACCCTGAAGCGCTCCAGCCTGGGCGTCCTGGCCGTCGGCTCCCGCGTCAACCTCGAACGCCCCACCGCCGTCGGCGCGCGCCTGGGCGGCCACATCGTGCAGGGACACGTCGACGGCACCGGCACGATCCTGGAGCGCACCCCCTCCGAGCACTGGGAGATCGTCAGGATCTCGCTCCCCGCGGACCTCGCGCGCTACGTCGTCGAGAAGGGCTCCATCACCGTCGACGGCATCAGCCTCACCGTCGTCGAGGCCGGCCCCGACTACTTCACCGTGAGCCTCATCCCCACCACCCTCGCCCTGACCACTCTCGGCCTCAAGCAGAGCGGCGACCCGGTCAACCTCGAGGTGGACGTCGTCGCCAAGTACGTCGAGCGGCTGCTCGCCCATCAGGGGGCCACCAAGTGAACTGGCTCAACTCGGAGGCCTTCACCCTCCTCGGCCAGCACATCAAGTGGTCGGACATGATCGGCAACGTCATCGGCCTGATCGCCCTGGCGTTCGGCTGGCGGCGCTCCCTGTGGAGCTGGCCCACCCAGTTCCTCTCCGGCCTCGTCCTCTTCGCCGCCTTCGCCACCGCCCACCTCTCGGGCAGCGCGGGCAAGCAGATCGTCGTCATGGCGGTCGCGGTCTACGGCTGGTGGCAGTGGAACCGCGGCAAGGACCGGGCGGCGGACGGCCACATCGCCGTACGGTTCGCCACCTGGCGGGAGCGGGCCGCCCTGCTCGCCGCCGCCGCCGTCGGCACGGTCGCGGTCGCGAGCCTGTTCCAGGCGTACCCGTCGCTGTCCTGGGACCCCTGGCCGGACGCGTACATCTTCGTCGGCACCGTCGTCGCCATGTACGCCCAGGCGCGCGGCATGGTCGAGTTCTGGTTCGCCTGGCTGCTCGTCGACGTCGTCGGCGTCCCGCTGAACTTCACCAACGGCTTCGCCTTCTCCGGCTTCGTCTACGTCATCTACGGCGCACTCGTCCTGTGGGGCATGCGCGACTGGTGGCTGCGCTCCCGCAGGGAAGCGCGGCCCGTCCTGGAAGGAGCGCCGGCATGACCGCCCACCCGTCTCCCACCACCACCCCAACCGAGGCTCCCCCAGAGCAGAAGGCCTGGGGGGACCCCCCTCGCGCCGCCTCTCAGATCCCACCGATCCTGTACAGCACGGACGGCATCGAGGACTTCGCGCTCGACCCGATCGAGCAGGCCGTCGCGGACATCGCGGCCGGCCGCCCGGTCGTGGTCGTCGACGACGAGGACCGCGAGAACGAGGGCGACCTCGTCATCGCCGCAGAGAAGGCGACCGAGGAGATCGTCGCCTTCATGATGAGCGAGTGCCGCGGCCTGATCTGCGCCCCGATGGAGGGCCCGGAGCTCGACCGGCTGAAGCTGCCGCAGATGGTCGACGACAACACCGAGTCGATGAAGACCGCCTTCACCGTCTCCGTCGACGCCTCCGCCGCGCACGGCGTCACCACCGGCATCTCCGCCTCCGACCGCGCCACCACGCTCCAGCTGCTGGCGAGCGGCACGGCCGAGCCCACCGACCTCGTCCGCCCGGGCCACGTCTTCCCGCTGCGCGCCAGGCCCGGCGGCGTCCTGGTCCGCAACGGCCACACCGAGGCCGCCGTCGACCTGGCCCGGCTCGCCGGACTGCGCCCGGCCGGCGCGATCGTGGAGATCGCCGGCGAGGACGGCCGGATGCTGCGCCTGCCCGAGCTGATCCCCTTCGCCCGCAAGCACGGCCTGACGATCATCTCCATCGAGGACCTGATCGCCTACCGGCGCTCCAGCGAGCCCACGGTCCGCCGTGAGGCCGAGGTCCACCTGCCCACCGCCCACGGCACCTTCACGGCCCACGGCTACCGGTCCACGGTCGACGGCGTCGAGCATGTCGCCCTGGTGCACGGCGACATCGGCGACGGCGAGGACGTCCTGGTCCGGATCCACTCCGAGTGCCTCACCGGCGACGTCTTCGGATCCCAGCGCTGCGACTGCGGCCCCCAGCTCGACGCCTCCCTGGAGCGCATCCAGAGCGAGGGCCGGGGAGTGGTGGTCTACCTGCGCGGCCACGAGGGGCGCGGCATCGGCCTGATGTCCAAGCTGCGCGCCTACGAGCTCCAGGAGCGCGGCCGGGACACCCTCGACGCCAACCTGGAACTCGGTCTGCCCGCCGACGCCCGCGACTACGGCGCCGGCGCGCAGATCCTGCAGGACCTCGGGGTGCGCAGCGTCCGCCTGATGACCAACAACCCCGACAAGAGCGACGCGCTCGTCCGCCACGGCCTGCAGGTCACCGGACGCGAGCCGATGCCCGTCCAGGTGGGCGAGCACAACCTCCGCTACCTGCGCACCAAGCGGGACCGGATGGGGCACGACCTGCCCTGGCTGGACACGACGGCCGTGTCCAGCTGCGGCAACCAGTAAGCAGAGAGCACCGAGGAGACACGTGAGCGGCAAGGGCGCACCGGAACTGTCCGTACGGAACGTCGGGGACCTCAGGGTCGCCGTCGTCGCGGCACAGTGGCACGAGAAGGTGATGGACGGGCTGGTGGACGGCGCGCTGCGCGCCCTGCACGAGCTGGGGATCGACGAGCCGACCCTGCTCAGGGTGCCCGGCAGCTTCGAGCTGCCGGTGGTCGCCAAGGTCCTCGCGGGCCGCGGCTACGACGCGATCGTCGCCCTCGGCGTCGTCATCCGCGGCGGCACCCCCCACTTCGACTACGTGTGCCAGGGCGTCACCCAGGGCCTGACCCAGGTGTCGGTGGAGACCGGCGTCCCCGTCGGCTTCGGCGTGCTCACCTGCGACACCGAGGAGCAGGCCCTGGACCGGGCCGGGATCGAGGGCTCCCGCGAGGACAAGGGCCACGAGGCGGTGACGGCGGCGGTGGCGACGGCCGCCACACTGCGTTCGGTATCCGAACCCTGGCGCTGAGGAGTCGCCCGGACCGCGTAGGGTGGGGACCACCATGTCCAAGAAGACGTTCGAGGAGCTCTTCACCGAGCTCCAGCACAAGGCCGCACACGGCGACCCCGCCTCCTCCCGCACCGCCGAACTGGTCGGCAAGGGGGTCCATGCCATCGGCAAGAAGGTCGTCGAAGAGGCCGCAGAGGTCTGGATGGCCGCCGAGTACGAGGGCAAGGAGGCGGCCGCCGAGGAGATCTCGCAGCTCCTCTACCACGTCCAGGTCATGATGGTCGCCCGGGGCATCTCCCTGGACGACGTCTACGCCCACCTCTGAGCACCATCCCGCACACCGCCGTACGCACACCACGCAAAGGAAGCCGACCTCATGCTGCGCATCGCCGTCCCCAACAAGGGTTCACTCTCCGGCCCTGCGGCGGAGATGCTGCATGAGGCCGGCTACCAGCAGCGCCGCGAGTCCAAGGAACTGCGCATCGTCGACCCGGGGAACGAGGTGGAGTTCTTCTACCTCCGCCCCCGCGACATCGCGATCTACGTCTCCTCCGGCCGCCTCGACATCGGCATCACCGGCCGCGACCTGCTGATCGACTCCGGCGCCAACGCCGAGGAGATCCTGCCCCTCGGCTTCGCCCGCTCGACCTTCCGCTACGCCTCCAAGCCCGGCACGGCCGACGGAGTGACGGACCTCAACGGCAAGACGGTCGCCACCTCCTACGAGGGCATCGTCGCCAAGCACCTCGCCGACAGCGGCATCGACGCCTCCGTCGTCCACCTCGACGGCGCCGTCGAGACCGCCATCGAGCTCGGCGTCGCCGAGATCATCGCGGACGTCGTGGAGACCGGCACCTCGCTGCGCAACGCGGGCCTGGAGGTCTTCGGCGAGCCGATCATGAAGTCCGAGGCGATCGTCGTCCGCCGCACCGGCGCGGACGCCGGGGAGCCCAAGGTCCAGCAGTTCCTGCGCCGCCTCCAGGGTGTCCTGGTGGCCCGGACCTACGTGATGATGGACTACGACTGCCGGGTCGAGCAGCTGGAGAAGGCCGTCGCGCTGACCCCCGGCCTGGAGTCCCCGACCGTCTCCCCGCTGCACAACGAGGGCTGGGTCGCCGTGCGCGCCATGGTCCCGGCCAAGGAGGCCCAGCGGATCATGGACGACCTGTACGCGATCGGCGCCCGGGCCATCCTGACCACGGCGATTCACGCCTGCCGCCTCTGAGGGGGCACACAGAGATGTCCGATCTGCCCGCACTCCCGGTCACCTTCCGGCCGGGCCGCACCCGCGCGGTGCTGCTCACCGCGGCAGTCGCGATCTTCGCGGTCATCACGGCCGTCGCGCTGCTGCTGGAGCGGCTCGGCCCCGGCGAGCGCCTCAGCTTCGTCCTCACCGGCGCGCTCCTGTCGGGCGTGCTGCTGAGGCTCGCCCGGCCGAAGGTGGTCGCCGACGAGACCGGCGTCACCGTCGTCAACATCGTCTCCCGGCGGCACCTGGAATGGGCGGAGATCCTTCAGGTGAACCTGCGCCAGGGCGACCCCTGGGTCTTCCTCAATCTCAGCGACGGCACCAGCCTGCCCGCACTCGGCATCCAGCCGGGCATCGCCAGGCAGCGCGCCGTCGCCGACGCGCGGACCCTGCGCGCACTGGTCGAGGCGCGTTCCATCCAGGATCCCGAGCACTCCTCCGGGGAAGCTCAGAGCTGACCGGGTGACGTCCACCCTGCCGCATCGGCCGGGGTCTTGATTAATCTGGTGACGGAGGCGTTTTTCGCTGTGCCTCCGCCCCTGTGCTCCGACCGGCGCCAGGGGTTCCTGCTACCCGAGGAGTGACTCCCCCCGGCGATGGACGGACCGTCCTGCAGTACCTGCGCCGCCCCCTGCCGACATAGCGCGGACCGGAACCTCAAGGTCCGCGCGCACGCGGAGGCGGCGGCATCATGACCATCCCCCTGCTGCTCCTCGGAGCGGCTTTCCTGCTGATTCTGGCCAACGGCTTCTTCGTGGCGGCCGAATTCGGCCTGGTGACCGTGGAGCGGCCGGAGGCCGAGAAGGCCGCCGCCGAGGGCGACCGACGCGCCCGCACGGTCGTCGAGTCGCTCAAGGAGCTGTCCTTCCAGCTCTCCGGCACCCAGCTCGGCATCACCATCACCTCACTCGTCGTCGGCATGCTCGCCGAACCGGCGCTGGCCGCGCTCCTGCACGGCCCGTTCACCGCGATCGGTGTCCCCGAGGGCGCCGTGTCCGGGGTCGCCGTCGTCGTCGGCATGCTGCTCGCCTCGGCCATCCAGATGGTGATCGGCGAGCTCGTGCCCAAGAACTGGGCCGTGTCCCGGCCGCTGCAGGTCGCACGGTTCGTGGCCGGCCCGCAGCACCTGTTCTCGCGGCTGTTCCGCCCCGTGATCGCCGCGCTGAACGCCGTGGCCAACCGGCTCGTCCGCGCCCTCGGCGTCGAACCGGCCGAGGAGCTGGCCTCCGCCCGCACCCCCGGCGAGCTCGTGTCCCTGGCCCGCCACTCGGCGCAGGCCGGCGCGCTGGAGCAGGACACCGCCGACCTGTTCGTGCGGACCCTGTCCCTGGGCGACCTGACCGCGCAGCACGTCATGACCCCGCGCGTGAAGGTCAGCGCCCTGCAGTCCACGGCGACCGCGGAGGACGTGGTGAACCTGACCCGCGCCACCGGCCTGTCCCGCTTCCCCGTCTACCAGGAGCGGATCGACGAGGTCGTCGGCATGGTCCACCTCAAGGACGCGCTGGCGGTACCGTCCCACGAGCGGCTGCGCACCCCGGTCGGCCGCATCGCGCGCCGGGCGCTGCTCGTCCCCGAGACCCTGCCCGTCCAGCCCCTGCTGGCGCAGCTGCGCAGCGAGCAGCCCATCGCGGTCGTCGTCGACGAGTACGGCGGCACGGCGGGCGTCGTGACGCTGGAGGACATCGTCGAGGAGATCGTCGGCGAGGTCCGCGACGAGCACGACGCCAAGGACCTGCCCGAACTGGCCCCGGTCCCACCGGAGGACGGCCGGCCCGCGTGGGACGCCGACGGAAGCTGCCGGGTCGACCTCCTGGGCCGCATCGGCCTCGACGTGCCCGAGGGGCCGTACGAGACCGTCGCCGGCCTGGTCGCCGACCTGCTCGGCCGTATCCCGGCCCCCGGCGACCGCGCCGAGCTGCCCGGCTGGGGGCTGTCCGTGCGCCAGGTCGGGCACTACCGCGCCGAGCGCGTCCGCCTGGTGCGGACGGCCGTCGCGACGGAGTCCGCCGCCCGTGCGGAGGCCGCCCGATGAGCGTCCTGCAACTCTTCTTCGCCGCTCTGCTGGTGCTGACCAACGGCTTCTTCGTGGGCGCCGAGTTCGCGCTCGTGTCGGTCCGCCGCAGCCAGATCGAACCGCTCGGCACCGCCCGGGCCCGCCAGGTCCTGTACGGCCTGGAGCGGCTGCCGCAGATGATGGCCGCCGCCCAGTTCGGCATCACCGTGTGCTCGCTGACCCTCGGCGCGGTCGCCGAGCCGACGGTGGCCCACCTGCTGGAGCCGCTCTTCGAGTGGATCCACCTGCCTGACGGGGTGATCCACCCGCTCGGCTACGTCATCGCGCTGGCGGCCGTGGTCTTCTTCCACCTCGTCATCGGCGAGATGGTGCCGAAGAACCTCGCGATGGCCGCGCCGGAGAAGGCCGCACTGTGGCTCAGCCCGGGCCTGGTCGCCTTCGCCCGGCTCTGCCGGCCCATCACCGTGGCCCTCGGCGCCTGCGCCCGGGGCATCCTGCGGCTGTTCCGCGTCGAGCCCAAGGACGAGGTCGAGGCGGTCTTCACCAGCGAGCAGCTCAACCGGCTGGTGGAGGACTCCGGACAGGCCGGCCTCCTCGACCCCGAGGAGCAGGAGCGGCTGGAGGACGCGCTGGAGCTGGGCTCCCGCCCGGTGACCGACGTGCTGCTCAGGCGGGAGGCCCTGGTGACCGTCAGTCCCTCGGTCACCCCGGGCGAGATCGTCGCGCTGACCGCCCGCACCGGCTACTCCCGTTTCCCGGTCGCCGCGGAGTCCGGAGCCTTCATGGGCTACCTGCACGTCAAGGACGTCCTGGACCTGGAGGAGTCCGAGCGGGCCGTGCCGCAGCGGATCTGGCGGCCGATGACCACGCTCAGGTCGGAGCTGCCGCTGGACGACGCGCTGACCGTCATGCGGCGGGCGGCGACCCACCTGGCCCAGGTCGCCGACGCCAAGGGCAGGGTGCTCGGCCTGGTCGCGCTGGAGGACGTGCTGGAGCTGCTGGTCGGCGAGGTGCGCGACCCCGCGCACCGGGTGCCCCCGGAGGTCAGGCTGACGGAGCCGCGGAGCAGCGGGGAGCAGGAAGAGGTACTGGCCTCCTAGGACCCGCTCGGGCCGGCCACCCCGCGCACGCGGGGTGGCCGGCCCGAGCGGGCGCCACCGGGCGCGGTGGCCGCGGGCTCCTCAGAGAGCCGAGGGGTCCTGCGGCCCCCGCCCCGACAGCACCTCCCCGTACGCCTGCATCAGGTCCGGCAGCCGCAGCGTGGCCAGATCGTCCCGCGACAGCGTGCCGGGATACGCCGACAGGCGCAGGTCCCGGTACGCGCAGCTCTTCTCGTACAGCGTCCGCAGGAACCGCCCGTTGCCGAGTTCGTCGATCCATCCCTGGTCGACCACGTGCCCAGCGATGGAGCGCAGCTCGTCCAGGGCCTCCTCGTCCCACCGGTCGCCGTTCTCCGCGGCGAGCACCTTGCCGATCTCGGTCAGCTCCAGGGGCCGGTAGGAGGGGAAGTCGACGCGGGTGGTGAAGCGGGAGGACAGCCCGGGGTTGGCGGCGAGCAGGCGGTCCATGCCCTCGGGGTAGCCGGCGAGGATCACCACGAGGTGGTCGCGGTTGTCCTCCGCCCGCTTCAGCAGCACCTGCAGGGCCTCGTCGCCGTACGCGTCGCCCTTGCCGTATCCGGAGTTGGACAGGGAGTAGGCCTCGTCCACGAAGAGCACTCCGCCGATCGCGGAGTCGATCAGTTCGTTGGCCTTGACGGCGGTCTGGCCGAGGTACTCGCCGACCAGGTCGGCGCGCTGGGCCTCCACCAGATGGTCGCCGCCGAGCAGGCCGAGCGCGTAGAAGACGCGGCCGAGGATGCGGGCGACCGTGGTCTTGCCGGTGCCCGAGGGGCCGGAGAAGACGAAGTGGCGTTTCGGCGGCTGCACGGGCAGGCCCTGCCCGGCCCGCAGCCGGGCCATGTTGAGCTGTGCCGACAGCGCCTTGACCTGGCGTTTCACCGGCTCCAGGCCCACCATGCGCTCGAGCTCGGCAAGCGCCTCCTCGAGTAGGCCCGGGTCGGTCGGCCCGGTGGGCAGCGGTTGCGCGGGGACCGCGGTCCGCTGCCGCACCGCCGGGTCGGCGGCCGACGGCAGCGGCCCGGACGCCGGCAGCTCGGACTCGGGGAGCCTCAGGTCGCGGCCCTCGACACCGAAGAGCGGGTCCAGGACGTCCGGACCGTCCACGGCGTCCTGCCCGAGACCGGTGAGCGTGATCGCCGCCAGGCCGGCCGCGTCGTCGTACCCGTCGCCCTCGGCGATCGCCGCGAGCCGGGCCGAGGTGTCCATGAACGCCGGGTCCACCCGGTGCACCGCCCGGTACAGGGGGAGCGCGGCGGCGCTGCGCCCGGTGCCCTCGTGCGCCCGCGCCAGCCAGTACCGCAGCTCCTTGCGCTGCGGCTGCTCGCTGCGGCACCGCATCAGCGCGGCCGACAGCAGCGGCTCGGCCTGCCCGTACATCTCCAGCCGGACCCGCGCCATGCCGCCGAACAGGCCGGCCTCGATGCCGAGCATGGGGTCGTCGAGCAGGGAGTCGGTGTGCCGGACGAGCTGCTCCCAGTCCTTGACCAGATAGGCACGGCAGGCGTGCAGGAAGCGGACCTGGGCGTCGGTGTCCACGGGCGGCAGTCCGGCCAGCGCGCGGTCCAGCTCGGGGACGTGCCGGCCGTCCAGCCAGTGCGAGGCGTGCGCCAGCAGCAGGTCCCGGGGGCTCTCCAGCACGGGCTGCACCCACCAGCCCAGCCAGTACCAGGAGTTGAGGGCGCGGCGGTGCCGGGCGCGCTGCTCGCCGAAGCGGTCCCGGTGCCGGAACATCCTGAGCAGCGCGGTCGTCGTGTCCACGCGCAGCGCGTGCAGCCCGAGCCAGCCGTCGGCCATCCCAGGATCCATCCGCACCGCGGTGCGGAACTCCTCCTCCGCCTGCGGATACGCGCCCATGGTGTAGGCGTCCACGCCTCGCAGCCAGGCCAGGTCGGCCGGCGCCTCGGGGCCCCGCGTGCCGAAGTCCATCACGTCCCCCACAGACCGTGCCCCCGTAGGTTCACCGCCCGACCGTCGTCGGCGGCTGCCTTGGTCGAACGGCTGTGCCGCGGACCGGAGTTGCCGGTGCGCGAAGCAGCCGTTCGAAGGTCGCACCCAGGGCATCGTACCTGCGGGACCGGTGCCCGCCGAAGGGTGCCGCACGGCCCGTTCGACGGGGTGGGGGCGGGCGGGGCGCGGACAGTGCGGTGACCGAGGGTGACCGGATGGCGTCACGCGGCGTCCGGAAAGCGGGACACGGGCAGAACGAAGCCCCCGATCACGGGGGAACAACCGGGGGCTTCGCGTCTGGGGGGCGGTCTCGACAGACCGCATATTGAGAACGTAAGACCTGTACGTCCCGCCGGTCAAGCCGAGTTGAGGCACTCGGCGAAGTTCGCCCGGACGGGTTTTCACAGCTTCAGCACACTGCCGATGGCCCGTGACGGTGAGTGACGCTCAGGTGCGGTTCAACCGTCTTTTACTGCCCCGGCAGCACCTCGTACCCCTGCTCCACCTGCCGTACCAGAAGGTCGGCGTACGGCCGGGAGGGGTCCGCGGCGAAGTGCCGCCGCTCCGCTTCGACCCACCCGGCCCAGAACTCCCGCTGCTCCTCGCCGTCCCGGGACCGGCCCCGCGTCCAGGACTCCTCGCGCGGCAGTTCCATCCACAGCAACTGGGCCAGGTGCGGGCGCAGGGCCCGGCGGCCGGCGCCCACGCCCTCGACGAGGATCACCGGCGCGGGCGGCAGTGCCCGGGCGGGGCCGAAGTCCCGGGCGTGCCAGTCGTAGGGGGCGTAGTGCGCCGTCCGGCCCCGGGCGAGCGGCTCGACCACGTGGGCCAGCAGCCGCCGGTCCCACGAGAACAGCTTCTCGTGGCTGGCGACGTCGTCCAGGTGCAGCACGGGGGCCCCGTCCAGGGCCGCCGCCAGCCGGCCGGCGAAGGTGGACTTGCCGGACCCGGCGTGCCCGTCGACGCCGACGAGGCGCACGGGGCCGCACGAGGGCGGCAGGAGCCGCAGGCGGGAGGCGAGGGCGTGAATGACGGTTCCCGGGGTCCGATCGGGCGGGGGCTCAGGCGATGGCATATTTCCGCGGAACATTCTAGCCGGGGCGTTTCCATGGCCCGGCCCGCGGGCCGAAAGTTGGTGTCCCATTGAACTATCGGGGCCGCGGCCCGCGCACGCCGTTATTGGCCCGCTAATCCGCCTCCGGGTAGATCGAAAACTGCGTTCCGGTTGTGCTCCGGGGTGAG
This sequence comes from Streptomyces sp. NPDC096152, assembly GCF_044763235.1. NCBI lineage: Bacteria > Bacillati > Actinomycetota > Actinomycetes > Kitasatosporales > Streptomycetaceae > Streptomyces > Streptomyces sp. NPDC096152. The sequence goes on from NZ_JBIWFW010000008.1 coordinate 443,081, forward strand.
TAAAGTGCCCCCTGCGCACCCGCGTGGCAGCGAACGGGGACGGACGGGGACGATGGCCGCTGGGCTTTTCGAGGGGCAGTACGTGTGGCATCCGGCGGCCGACGACCGGGTTCTGGCGACCGTGTGCGTGGACGTCCGGGCCGGACGCTGGGGCAGCGCGCGCGAGGCCCTGGCCGAGACGCGCGGCGCCTTCGGTCTGCGGGCCCACCGCTCCCTGGTCCTCGCGTCGGAGGCGGCCGACTCCGACCTCGCGGAACGCTGGCTGGCCGAGGAGCCCGAACCCGAGGCCGCGCTGCTGTGGGCGCGGGTGGCCGTGCTCCGGGCGCTGCGCGCCGCCGACGCGCGCGACGAGCGGGCCGGCGCCCTGGAGCGGATCGCCCTGTCCGCCTGCGACCGTGCCTCCGGCCTCGACCCCGCGGACCCCACCCCGTGGGTGGCGAGGCTCGCCATGGCCCGGCTGCACCGGCTGCGCGACCCGGCGCCCCAGGGCCTGCTCACCGCCCCGTCCGGCCCCTGGCGGCTGTTCGCGCACATCCTCTCCCTCGACCCCTGGCACCGCGAGGCCCACCACCGCTTCCTGGCCTGCTTCTTCGCCCGCCACGGCGGCTCGGTCGGCGCGGCCTGGGACGTCGCCGCCTTCCTGGGCCAGCGGGCGCCCGCCGACTCCGCGCTGCGGCTGCTGCCGCTGGTCGCGCTGGTGGAGGGCCACAACCCCGCCCGACGGCTCGCCGACCGGGTCTGGGAGGAGCCGCCGTGGCGCTCCACCGCCCTCGCGCTCCACCGGAACTGGCTGCCCACGGTCGCCGGCGGACCGTTCACCCCGGTGCTCGACCTCGCCTATCTCGCCCACGCGCTGGTCATGGCCCGGCGCCCGTCCGAGGCCCGTGCGGTCCTCCTCGCCATGGGCCCCTACGCCTCACGGATGCCGTGGTGCGCCTTCGGCGACCCCGCCGAGCAGCTCTCCCGGGCGCGGCGGGCCTGCGGCCTGCCGGTGCCCGGCGGCCCCTGACCCTCGTCCCAGCCCCACCTCCCACCCCCCACCGAGAGGAAGGTCGATCTGTGTCCGAACGGATATCGGCCCCGCACACCGGAGCCGGCGGCGCCGGGGACCCGGCCGCGCTCGACGACGACGCGACCCTGCACGCGATGGGTTATCCCAGAAAACTCACCCGGCGCTTTCAGGCCTTCGACAATTTCGCCATATCCTTCACCATCATCAACATCATCTCCGGAATTTTCTCGTCCTTCGGATTCGGGATGAACGCGGGCGGCCCCCGCATTCTCGTTTTCGGCTGGATCGGCGTCTCGGTCATGGTGCTGTTCGTCGGTGCGGCCATGGCCGAAGTCGCCTCGGCCTACCCGACGAGCGGGGCGCTGTATTTCTCCGCCGGGAAACTCGCCCGACGGCACAAGGGCGCCTGGTCCTGGTTCACCGGCTGGCTGAACTTCGTCGGCCAGATCGGCGGCACCGCCGCCACCGGCTACGCCGCCGCCACCTTCGTCCAGGCCCTCCTCGCCCTCCAGTGGTCCTCCTACCGGCCGACCATGCACCAGACGGTGCTCCTCACCGCGCTGATCATCGTGCTTCAGGGGCTCGCCAACACCTACACGGTCCAGCTGGTCGCCGTCCTGAACCGGATCTCCGTGTGGTGGCTGCTGATCGGGCTCGTCGTGATCGTGACCGCCCTGGCCGCCGTCCCCGACCACCACCGTCCGGCCTCCTTCGTCACCCAATTCGCGAACAACACCGGTTTCACCAACGGGCTTTACGGCGGGATGCTCGGCCTGCTGGTCACCAGCTGGACGTTCACCGGATTCGACGGCAGCTTCCACATGTCGGAGGAAACCGTCCGGGCGACCGTGAACGCGCCCAAGGGGATCACCCGCGCCATCGGCTGGTCGGCGCTCACCGGACTGGTCCTGATGCTCGCCCTAGTGGTCAGCATCCGCGACTACGACCGGGTGGCGGCCTCCGCCGCACCGCCCGTCCAGATCCTCATCGACGCCCTCGGACTCGGCACCGCCAAGGCGCTGCTGCTGATCGTGATCGGGGCCATGCTCTTCTGCGGACTGGCCAACCTGACCAGCAACACCCGGCAGATCTTCGCCTTCTCCCGGGACGGCGCCATGCCGGGCTCCCGCTGGTGGCACTCGGTCTCGCCGCGCACCCGCACCCCGGTCAAGGCGGTCTGGCTGGCGGTGGCCTGCTCGCTGGCCCTGGTGCTGCCCGGCTGGTGGTCGCACACCGCCTTCACCGCCATCGTCAGCGTCAACGTCGTAGGGCTGTTCCTCGCCTACGCCGTGCCGATCCTGCTCCGGCTGCGGCTCGGCGACGACTTCCGGCCGGGGCCCTGGCATCTGGGCCGCTGGGGGCGGCCGGTCGGCCTGGTGGCCGTGACCTGGATCGTGCTCAGCAGCGTGCTGTTCATGCTGCCGCAGGCCTCGCCGATCACCGTCGACTCCTTCAACTACGCCCCGATCGCCCTGGCCGTCGTCCTGCTCGTGGCCACGGTGTGGTGGTTCGCCACCGCCCGCCGCCGCTTCCGGGGCCCGGTCAGCTACGGCCGTCCCGACGAGGTCGCCGCGATGGACCTGGTCTGAGCGGACGGCCCCGGTCCGGCGCGCGCCGCGCGGCCGGGGCCGCCCCCGCCCAGGTCACGCCAGTGGTGGAGACCAATATTGGTGGGCGTGGCGTGGGGCGAAGTGCTGGCCGCGGGCGGTCGCCGCGGCCATAGTGGGCGCACTGTCGTGCACGGACCCGCCCCGACTCGGACACCTGGGGGTCTTCCACCCATGAGCAGAGCCGAACAGCCGTCCCGCAGATCCGTCCTGACCGCCGCGGTGGCCGCCGCCGCGGCGACCGCCACGGCCGCCGGCGCGGCCCCGGCGCTGGCCGCCGGCGCCGGCCCGGCCGTCGGGACCGGCCCCGCCGCTCCCATCGGCCGCGCCCCGGCCCGCCCGGTCGACTACCGCGCCTGGACCACGTACGCCGACTGGCTCGGCGGAGAGGCCCACGGCACCGAGGCGGTCGCGGGCCTCCGCCCCGGCCTGCGCATCGCCGCCGCCGCGGGCACCACCGACTACACCGACCCGCACAAGGGCAGGACGGCGTCCTGGGAGTACGCCACCTGGACCTCGCCGGTCCACCCGCTCGCCGTCCCCGCCACCGAGGCGGTCGCCTCCTGGAACGCGAGCACCCCCGCCGGAACCTGGCTCCAGGTGGAGCTGAAGGGCACGTACTCCGACGGCACGGACACCCCCTGGTACGTGATGGGCCGCTGGGCGGCCGGCGACCAGGACATCCGGCGGACCTCCGTCGACGGCCAGCGCGACGGCCGGAGCACGATCTGGACCGACACCTTCTCCGTCGACGACCCGGCCTCCGGGCTGCGCCTGGCGTCGTACCGGCTCCGCCTCACCCTCCACCGCAGGCCCGGCACCGCGCTCACACCCACCGTGTGGCGGGTCGGCGCCATGGGCTCCGACGTGCCGGACCGCTTCACCGTCCCCGCCTCCACTCCGGGTGTGGCCAAGGAGCTGGCGGTCCCGCGCTACTCGCAGGAGATCCACAGCGGTCAGTACCCGGAGTACGACAACGGCGGCGAGGCCTGGTGCAGTCCCACCTCCTCGCAGATGATCGTCGAGTACTGGGGCGGGCGCCTCACCGCCGCGCAACTTGCCTGGGTCGACCCCGCCTACGCCGACCCGCAGGTCTGCCACGCGGCCCGTTACACCTACGACTACCAGTACGCCGGCTGCGGCAACTGGCCCTTCAACGCCGCCTACGCGGCCACCTTCCCCGATCTGCGGGGCGTGGTGACCCGGCTCGCCTCGCTCACCGATCTGGAGACGCTGATCGCGGCCGGCATCCCGGCCATAACGTCCCAGTCGTTCCTCAAGACCGAACTGACCGGCGCCGGTTACGGCACCTCCGGCCATCTGATGACGGTCATCGGCTTCACCGCCGACGGCGACGTGATCGCCAACGACCCGGCCTCGCCGGACGACGCGGCGGTCCGGCGCGTGTACCGGCGCCGCGAGTTCGAGAACATCTGGCTGCGGACCAAGCGGTACAACGCCTCCGGCAAGGTCGTCTCCGGCACCGGCGGCGTCTGCTACCTGTACTTCCCCGCCCGGCCCACGGCCCACCAGCGCATGGCGCTCGCGGCGGTCGGCGTGCGCTGACGGAGGCGCCCGCGGGCGATGGCCCCGGCCCCGGTGGTCCGGGGCCATCGCTGTGACCAAGCTCTCCGCCGCACCGGCGGCCGGGAGTGGCAAGGTGGATCGGGCGGGGGGACCACCGAGCACGTCCGAGCACTGCGAGAGCCCATGACCGCACAGTCGGCGACCACCGCCCGCGCCCGCACCGGAGGCCCCCGGCGCGACGGGTCCGAGACCCTCGAACACGTCCTGGGCTGGATCCTGGTCGTGGTGATCGCGATGCTCGTGACCCGGCTCGGCCTGCTGTGACCTGAGCCCGGGCCGACCTGCCATACTGCGGGTCCCACCGCCAGCCGGAGACCCGGGGCCTGAAGTGCATATGAGCCAAGAGCGTGACGCCGTCCTCCCGGAGGCCCGCCACTCCGTTCCCGCGGAGACCACCCCGCCCCGGCCCCGCGGCACCGAGCGCTCCGTTGCCCGTCGTGCCGAACTCATCGCCATCGGGCGGCGGTTGTTCGCCGACACCTCCTACGACGCCCTCTCGATGGACGACATCGCCCGGCAGGCCCATGTCGCCAAGGGGCTGATCTACTACTACTTCCGGTCCAAGCGGGGCTACTACCTGGCGATCATCGAGGACTCGGTCGAGGACCTGGTCGCCTTCGCGGGGAGCGGCCGCGAACTGCCGCCCGTGGACCGGGTGCACCGCACCATCGAGTGCTATCTGCGCTACGCCGAGCACAACCAGGCCGCCTTCCGCACCATCGTCAGCGGCGGCGTCGGCTTCGACGCCCAGGTGCACGCCATCCGGGACGGGGTGCGCGAGGCGATCGTGGCGACCATCGCCGAGGGCGCCTACGGGCGCGCCGCCGTCGCACCGGCGGCCCGGATGGGCCTGCTGAGCTGGGTGTGCGGCGTCGAGGGCGCCACCCTCGACTGGATCGACCGCCCCGACCTGACCCGGGACACCATGCGCGACCTGCTGGTGAGGACGCTGGGCGGCGCGCTGCGGGCGGTCGAGGAGCTGGACCCGTCCTACCCGGCCCCCGCGCCCGCGTGCCGGGAGGGCTGAGGGCGAGCGGTGCGTGGGCCGGCCCGGTCGGGTCAACGGCCCGGGCCGGTCGGTCGGAGGTCGCGGACCCTTTCTTGAAGTAAGCGGTCGTTAACCGGTGACTCCGTGCCGCCGATCGGGCATACTCACAGCGCACAGCCGCTGGTCAGCAGCTTCCGTGACCCGGGAGTGCGCGCACCGGCCGGCCTTCGAGAACGACCCGGCGGAGCCGCCCCCACCCAAGGCGCACGTCCGCCGATGTGCCCGAGAGGGAGGAGAGCGTCGCCATGCCCGACCGCGCCCCGCAGCCGGTGGACCGGCAACTGCCCACGGACGAGGCCCGGGATCTGATCTCGCTCGTCCGCGACATCGCGCAGCGTGAGATCGCCCCGAAGGCGGCCGAGGAGGAGGACGCCGGGCGCTTTCCCCGCGAGGTCTTCGCCCTGCTGTCGGAGTCCGGCCTGCTCGGCCTGCCGTACGACTCCGAGTACGGCGGAGGCGACCAGCCCTACGAGGTCTACCTCCAGGTGCTCGAAGAGCTCGCCGCCGTCCGGCTCACCGTCGGCCTGGGCCTGAGCGTGCACACCCTCGCCGCCTACGGGCTCGCCGCCTTCGGCACCAAGCAGCAGCAGGTCGAGCACCTGCCCGCCATGCTCGGCGGCGGGCTGCTCGGCGCGTACGCCCTCTCCGAGCCGTCCTCCGGCTCGGACGCCGCCTCCCTGCGCACCCGGGCGGTCCGCGACGGCGACCACTGGGTGATCACGGGTACCAAGTCCTGGATCACGCACGGCGGGGTCGCCGACTTCTACACGGTTATGGCGCGCACCGGCGAGGACGGCCCGCGCGGCATCACCGCCTTCCTGGTGCCCGGTGACGCCGAGGGCCTGAGCGCCGCGGCGCCGGAGAGGAAGATGGGGCTCAAGGGCTCTCCGACCGCGCAGATCCACCTCGACGGGGTGCGTGTCTCCGACGGGCGGCGGATCGGCGAGGAGGGCCAGGGCTTCGCCATCGCCCTGTCCGCGCTCGACTCCGGGCGGCTCGGCATCGCGGCCTGCGCGATCGGCCTCGCCCAGGCCGCGCTGGACGAGGCGGTCGGCTACGCCGCGGGGCGGCAGCAGTTCGGGCGGCCCATCGCCGACTTCCAGGGTCTGCGCTTCATGCTCGCCGACATGGCGACCCGGATCGAGGCCGGCCGCGCGCTGTATCTGGCGGCGGCACGGCTGCGCGACGCGGGCCGGCCGTTCGCCCGGCAGGCGGCCATGGCCAAGCTGTTCTGCACGGACACCGCCATGCAGGTCACCACGGACGCCGTCCAGGTGCTCGGCGGGTACGGCTACACGGCGGACTTCCCCGCCGAGCGGTACATGCGCGAGGCCAAGGTCCTGCAGATCGTCGAGGGCACCAACCAGATCCAGCGGATGGTCATTGCCCGTCATCTGGCGGGTCCGGAGACCCGCTGACCGATTCGAGGCCCGCCGGAGGCGCCGCCAGCCGGACCCACTCCGGGTCGTCGCGCCCCGGCAGGGTACGGCCGCGGTCGGCCCACGTGCGGACCAGATCGCGATAGATCGGCGGATCCTGCGGCTGCGGCGGCACCGGCGGAACCGATTCTGCGGGCGGCACCGATTCTGTGGGCGGCGGCACGAAGATGAGGCGCTGACGCCCGGTCGCCGTGTACGAGGGAGCCATACCCCGCCAACGCGGCGACGGGCGCTCAGGTCACCGCCATACGGAATCGGCCGTGTGTTCAGGGGCGTACCGCTCACGGGGGCGGGGCGGCCCCCGTCGGCGCCGACCGGGGGCGGGACCGCTCAGGCGGCGTCGCGGCGCATCACCGGCACCCGCATCGGGCGCGAGCCCGGGCCGCCGACGTGCGAGAAGGGCTGCTTCCGCCAGTCCAGCCCCTGAGGGAGCGTCAACAGCAGCGCGGTGTCCTGCTCCTGGGGCCGGAAGGACTCGTCAGCGGGCCGGGCCTCGGTGGCGCGGCGGCCCGTACCGGCACAGACCGTGAGTCCGAACGGGTTCCACGGCGAGGCGCACCGGGCGTGCTCCGGCAGGGCCTCCTCGTCCGCCAGCAGGGCGATGGGCTGCGCGCAGTCCGGGCAGATCACCCGGTACATCTCGAAGGTGTCGTACGCGTCGAGTTCTTCGCCGTCGATGTCGTCGATGTCGTCGAGGGCGTCGGGTTCGACGCCCTCCGGCTGGGGCTCGACGACCGGCTGCTGCCGCTTGGGCACAGTTCGACCAGGGCGCTTAAGACTCTGCATGGGATTCTCCCCCTAAGGCTGGGCCGTGAAGGCGCTGCGGCCTCGACCACAGCAAGCACTTCCCGCCAGGTCTCGGGGGTAACCACGCGACCGTCACGGAGACCGCCCGAGGGCTGTGGCGTTCGTCACATGCCGCCCGCAGGTGCCCGCCGCGCCCGTGTTGTCCCCCAGGTGGCGCACCGGTTGCTTCCGGGTCCCGCGCGAACCGGGGCATGACCTGCGGGGCCGGAGTGCCCGCGGAGATCACGGGCACTGTAGGTTCTTGCGCCATGGAGGAGCTGGACCGACAGATCGTGCAGCTGCTCGTCAAGGACGGGCGGATGAGCTACACCGACCTGGGCAAGGCCACGGGCCTGTCCACGTCCGCCGTGCACCAGCGGGTGCGGCGGCTGGAGCAGCGCGGCGTCATCCGCGGGTACGCCGCGGTCGTCGACCCCGAGTCCGTGGGGCTGCCCCTGACCGCGTTCATCTCGGTGAAACCGTTCGACCCCAGCGCCCCCGACGACATCGCGGACCGCCTGGCCGGGGTTCCCGAGATCGAGGCCTGCCACAGCGTCGCCGGCGACGAGAACTACATCCTCAAGGTGCGCGTCGCCACCCCGCACGAACTGGAGGAGCTGCTGGCCCGCCTGCGGTCGCTGGCGGGGGTGTCGACGCGGACGACGGTGGTGCTGTCGACGCCGTACGAGGCGCGGCCGCCGCGCGTCTGAATCGACCTGCCTGCCGGGCCGCTCACCCCAGGGGCGAGACTGTTCCCCATGAGTGAGCGCACCGCCGAGCCCCAGACCGTCCTCCTCCGCCGCGGCGAGGTTCACAGCCCCGCCGACCCGTTCGCCACGGCGATGGTCGTCGAGGCGGGACACGTGGCCTGGGTCGGCTCCGAGGGCGCGGCCGACGCCTTCGCGGACGGTGTCGACGAGGTGGTCGACCTGGACGGCGCCCTGGTCACCCCGGCCTTCACCGACGCCCATGTGCACACCACCGCCACGGGCCTCGCGCTGACCGGCCTCGACCTGTCCGGCGCCCCGACCCTGGAGGCGGCGCTCGCTGCGGTACGGGACTTCGCCGCCGCCCGCCCGGACGACCGTGTGCTGCTCGGCCACGGCTGGGACGCGGCGCGCTGGCCCGGTGGCCGCCCCCCGACCCGCGCCGAGCTCGACGCGGCCACCGGCGGCCGCCCCCTCTATCTGACCCGGATCGACGTCCACTCGGCGGTCGTCACCACCGCGCTGCTGGACCTCGTCCCGGGCCTCGGCCCGGTGGACGGCCCGCTCACCGCCGACGCCCACCACGCCATGCGCGCCGCCGCGTTCGCCGCCGTCACCCCCGCCCAGCGCGCCGAGGCCCAGCGCGCCGCGCTGGTCCGCGCCGCCGCCCTCGGCATCGGCTCCGTGCACGAGTGCGCCGGACCGGACATCTCCTCCGAGGACGACTTCACCGGCCTGCTGCGGCTCGCCGCCGAGGAGCCCGGCCCCCGAGTGACCGGCTACTGGGCCGAGGCGGGTGAGGAGGGCGTCGCCCGGGCCCGCGCGCTGGGCGCGGCCGGCGCGGCCGGCGACCTCTTCGTCGACGGCTCCATCGGTTCGCACACCGCCTGCCTGCACCGCCCGTACGCCGACGCCGGCCACACCGGCACCGCCTACCTGGACGCCGCGGACGTCGCCGCCCATGTCGTCGCCTGCACCGAGGCGGGCCTCCAGGCCGGCTTCCACGCCATCGGCGACGCCGCCGTGACCGCGGTCGTGGAGGGCGTGCGCGCCGCCGCCGACAAGGTGGGCACGGCCCGCGTCCGCGCCGCCCGCCACCGTGTCGAGCACGCCGAGATGCTGACCCCGGAGACGATCGCCGCGTTCGCCGAACTCGGCCTGACCGCCTCCGTGCAGCCCGCCTTCGACGCCCTGTGGGGCGGCGAGGACGGCATGTACGCGCGGCGCCTCGGCGCCGAGCGGGCCCGCACGCTGAACCCGTTCGCGGCCCTGCTGCGCGCCGGGGTCCCGCTCGCGCTCGGTTCCGACAGCCCCGTCACCCCGCTCGACCCGTGGGGCACGGTCCGGGCGGCGGCCTTCCACCGCACCCCCGAGCACCGGGTCTCCGTGCGCGCCGCGTTCACCGCGCACACGCGCGGCGGCTGGCGGGCGACCGGCCGGGACGACGCGGGGGTCCTGGTGCCGGGCGCCCCCGCGGACTACGCCGTCTGGCGCACCGACGAGCTCGTGGTGCAGGCCCCGGACGACCGGGTCGCGCGCTGGTCGACCGATCCGCGCTCCGGCACGCCCGGACTGCCCGACCTCACGCCGGGCCGTGACCTGCCCGTCTGCCTGCGCACCGTGGTGGGCGGGCGAACGGTTTTCGTACGGCCGGGGGAGTGATCTCCCGGGGCGGCGCGGCGGTGCTCACCGTCCGCCGCCCCGTCGCGCGACCTGCGCATCCTCCGCGCCGGAGGCCGGAAGGCGACCGTTTGCGCAGTTCAAACGGCTGTTGACAGGCAGCGGCAGGAGGCCGGTAGGTTCTGCCGGGTCCACCACCGGACGCCCGACCGGGGAACTTCCGTGCACGCGTCGCGGCGCCGCTGGGTCAGGGACGGTGTGCCGCACCGGGTCACCGTCACTGGGAGCCAGGCTCAGCGCCCGCGTCGGCGGGGGAATGTTCCGGACGGTCGGCAAGGTGTGACCCGGGTGGGGCCCGGGTGCTCAGTAGACAACGGCTCTCGGCCGATCCGCAGCCAGCGGGTCCGAGGTCGGCCCGAAGGGCGCCGGGCCCCCACTCGCAGGACGGGAAGATCCGGAAAAGGTCCTGAAAAGAGCGGTCTTACCCCGCTCTTTTCGAACCGACACCACCGTACGAACGTGCCGTCACGTCTGCGCAGGCCGCGGCCACTATGGTGGACCTCTGCGTATGGACATGAAGGGGCAGCAGTGAACGACGGCAACGGCGCGGCACAGGCCCGGCAGAGACGGTACGGCCCGCTCGGCACCCCCTTGGTGATCATCCCGACCTACAACGAGTCGGAGAACATCAAGGCGATCGTGGGCCGGGTGCGCAAGGCCGTGCCCGAGGCGCACGTGCTCGTGGCCGACGACAACAGCCCCGACGGCACCGGCAAGCTCGCCGACGAGCTGGCGGCCGACGACGCACAGGTCCACGTGCTGCACCGCAAGGGCAAGGAGGGCCTCGGCGCCGCCTACCTCGCGGGCTTCCGCTGGGGCCTGAAGCGCGACTACGGCGTGCTGGTCGAGATGGACGCCGACGGCTCCCACCAGCCCGAGGAACTGCCCCGCCTGCTCACCGCCCTCAAGGGCGCCGACCTGGTGCTCGGCTCCCGCTGGGTGCCCGGCGGACGGGTGGTGAACTGGCCGAAGTCCCGCGAGTTCCTCTCGCGCGGCGGCAGCACCTACTCGCGGCTCATGCTCGACGTGCCGATCCGGGACGTCACCGGCGGCTACCGCGCCTTCCGCCGCGGCACCCTGGAAGGCCTCGGCCTCGAAGAGGTGGCCTCCCAGGGCTACTGCTTCCAGGTCGATCTGGCCCGGCGGGCCGTCAGGGCCGGCTACCACGTGGTCGAGGTGCCCATCACGTTCGTGGAGCGGGAGCTCGGCGACTCCAAGATGAGCCGGGACATCGTCGTCGAGGCGCTGTGGCGCGTCACGTCCTGGGGTGTGGGGGAGCGGGTGACCAAGCTCACCGGCCGCGGCGGTCAGGAGCGGTCGTAGCCGGGGCGCGCACCGGGCGAGCGGGAGCGTGCGGGGGAGCCCCCCGTCCCGCTTATCCCGTGCTGAGCCGCGGCCAGGCACACTGGGGGCATGACGACAGGCGCTCCGACCTCTCCGCTCTCCACCCGGCCCCGGCGCTCCCGGCTCCTCCGGTACCTGCCGCTGGGTGTGGTCGCGTGGCTGGTGCTGGAGATCTGGCTGCTGACGGTGGTCGCGGGCGTGGCGGGCGGCTTCACGGTCTTCTTGCTGCTGCTCGCCGGGTTCGTGCTCGGCGCGGCGGTGATCAAGCGGGCCGGCCGGCGCGCCTTCCAGAACCTGAACGAGGCCCTGCAGAGCGGCGGTACCCCGGACCGTCGCGGTGGCAACGGGCTGGTGATGCTGGGCGGCCTGCTCCTGATGCTCCCCGGCCTGATCTCGGACGTCGCGGGGCTGATGCTGCTGATCCCGCCGGTCCAGCGGGCGGTGAGCCGCCTGGCGGAGCGGACGGTGGACCGCACGCTGCGCACGGCCACGCCGGGCAGCCTGGGCGACGCCTTCCAGCAGGTGCGCATCCACCGGCCGGACGGCAGGGTCGTCCAGGGCGAGGTGATCCGGGAGGAGCCGGCGGACGGACCCCGGGAGCAGCGCCCGCCACTCACCCGCTGAGCGGTACGAGCGGACCCGGGCACGAGCGGACCCGGGCGCGCCTCCGGCACGCGCGGACTCCGGCACGACATGGGCAGAAGCATGACCGCGGGCGCCGTACGTCAACCACACGTACGGCGCCCGCGGTCATGTGTGCGTGCGCGGTGATCCGGCCAGAGCCCGGCCGACGGGACTCAGGCCGACTTGCGGCTGTCCCGCGGATGGACCGCGATGTTCATCGCTCCGGACCGCAGAACGGCCAGACGCTCCTCGAGGACCTCTTCGAGTTCCTCGCGGGTGCGCCGCTCCATCAGCATGTCCCAGTGCGTACGCGCGGGCTTGCCCTTCTTCTCCTCCGGGCCGTCGCCGTCGACGAGGAGTGCCTGGGCCCCACAGACCTTGCACTCCCACTCCGGCGGGATCTCCGCCTCGACCGAGAAGGGCATCTCGAACCGGTGCCCCTTCTCGCATGCGTACTCCACGGCCTGGCGCGGAGCCAGGTCGATACCGCGGTCGGTCTCGTAGCTGGTCACCACGAGGCGCGTGCCGCGAAGAGCTCGCTCACTCATGAATCGTGCCTCCCGGGCTTGTCGCCCACAGGACAGGTGTCGCTGTCGTCGTCATCCGGTCAACGTCCGGTCGGCGGTAAAGATTCCCGTTCCGATGTCCCGTTCCGGGTCATGCGTCGCCGTCGTAGCCGCAGCCTTGTCAACCAGTGCAGTACCCACCGGCGCCCGGTTTGTCACATCTGCTAGGAGATGTCACCCAGCGTTTCGACATCTTTGACGCGCAGTAACGGTACGCCTGGCAGGCCAAACGCGTACACTACCGCCCTTTCGGCTCGAGTGCTAAATCCGATCAGGGACCGGATTACCCGCGGCACTGATCGCCCGCCGCACCGGAACCCGCGCGAGCAGCACGAACCCGAGTGCGAAGAAGACCACCAGCGAGACGATCGCGTCCCGGTAGCTGCCGGTCAGCTGATAGGTGAGGCCGAACAGCAGCGGGCCCAGCCAGCTCATGCCGCGGTCGCTCATCTCGTACGCCGAGAAGTACTCGGCCTCCTTGCCCGGCGGAACCAGGTGCGAGAACAGCGACCGGGACAGCGCCTGGCTGCCGCCGAGGACCAGCCCGATGCCGCCGGCCAGCACGAAGAACCCCACCGGCGCCCCGGCGGGCAGGAAGTATCCGGCGCCGAGCGTCACCGCCCACGCGATCAGCGAACCGAGGATCGTCCGCTTGGCCCCGTACCTGCGGGCCAGCCGCCCCATGCCGAGCGCCCCCGCCACCGCGAGCACCTGGACCATCAGCACCGCCGTGATCAGCGTCGACTGGCTCAGGCCCAGTTCCTCGGAGCCGTAGACGGAGGCCTGGGAGATCACCGTCTGGATGCCGTCGTTGTAGATGAGGTAGGCGAGCAGGAAGGCCAGGGTGAGCGGCCGGTGCCGCATGTCCCGGACCGTGGCCGCGAGTTGCCGCCAGCCGTGCGCCCGCGCCGCCGGCGCCGCGGCGTCCGTCGGCGCGCGGCGGTCCCGCAGCCGCCGCAGCGGTACGAGGGTGAAGGCGCCCCACCACAGGCCCGCCGAGGCCAGGCAGATCCGGACCGCCGCGGTCTCGGAGACGCCGAAGGAGCCGTGCGCGGTGAAGAGCACCAGGTTCGCGATCAGCACCAGGGAGCCGGAGGCGTAGCCGAAGGCCCAGCCGCGCGACGAGACCGCGTCCCGCTCCTCGGGCGGGGCGATCTGCGGCAGATAGGAGTTGTACAGGACCATCGAGACGGCCAGCGAGGCGTTGGCGACGATCAGCAGGACCCCGCCGAGCAGATAGCGGTCGCCGTCCAGCAGGAACAGGCCCGTGGTCGCGGCGGCGCCCACATAGGCGGCGGCCGCCAGCAGTGGCTTCTTCCGGCCCGTCCGGTCGGCCGCGGCGCCCGCCATCGGCATCAGGAGGACGGCGAGGATCACGGACGCCGACACGCAGTACGCGAAGAACGATCCGGCCCGCACCGGGACACCCAGCGGGTGCACGAACCCGTCCGCGTCCGCCGCCGACTCGGCCACCGAGGTGAGGTAGGGGCCGAGGAACACCGTGAGCACGCTCGTGGAGTAGACGGAGCACGCCCAGTCGTAGAAATACCAGCCGCGCTGCTCGCGCCGCCGTTCGGCGGCCTCGTCGGCCGCCTCTGCCCGCACGGTGCCGGTGTCCACCCGTGCCCTCGCTTCCCCGCCGAAGATCCCGCGCGGGCTTTTCGGACGGGACGGGCCGGGGCTCAGACCCAGACGCCCCGGTCCTCCATGACCTTGCGCAACGTGTCGATGTGATCGGTCATGATGCCATCGACGCCGAGGTCCAGGAGCCGGTGCATCCACGCGGGCTCGTTGACCGTCCACACGTGCACCTGCAGCCCGCGCGCGTGGGCGGCGCGCAGGAAGCGCGGGTCCACCACCGGGACGCCCGACTGCGCGACCGGCACCTGCGCGGCGACCGCCGAGCGGCGCGGCGCGGCCGGCAGCCCCCAGGAGCGCAGCCGCAGCCCCAGCACCCCGCGGGTGCCGTACGACGTGGCCAGGCGCGGCCCGGCCAGCCGCTGGGCCCGGACCACGCGCGCCTCGGAGAAGGAGCCGACACAGACGCGCTCCCAGGCGTTCGCCCGCTCGATCAGGTCCAGCAGCGGGCGCAGCGCCGGCTCGGCCTTCACGTCGACGTTCCAGCGCACCTCGGGGAAGGTCTCCAGGAGTTCCTCGAAGAGCGGTACCGGCTCACGGCCCGCCACGCGCGCCCGCGCCACATCCCGCCACGGCAGGTCCGCGATGCGGCCCGCGCCGTCGGTCACCCGGTCCAGGGTCGCGTCGTGGAAGGCGACTAGCCGGCCGTCCGCCGTGGCGTGCACATCGGTCTCGATGTAGCGGTAGCCCAGTGCGACCGCGCGCCGGAACTGCGCCACGGTGTTCTCCAGGCCGTCGGCCGCCCCGCCGCGGTGCGCGAAGGCGAGGGGGCCCGGGTGGTCCAGATACGGGTGGCGTACGAGCGTGGTCACGGTCGCAGTATCGCCCCTTCGGGTGTCCCGGTGGCAACGACCGTGCTGCCCGGGGATGCCGCCGGGGCGGCGAACACGCGCAGGAAGAGCTGGGCCAGTGGGCCGATGGCGAGCGCGTACAACAGGGTGCCGGGGCCGGCGGTGCCGCCGAGGGCGAAGCCGGTGACGACGACCGCCACCTCGACGACCGTGCGCGTCAGGCGGATCGAGCGGCCCGTGCGCCGGTGCAGCCCGGTCATCAGCCCGTCCCGGGGGCCCGGCCCGAAGCCGGCCACGATGTACAGGCCGGTGGCGGCGCCGTTGAGCAGGACGCCCGCGAGGAGCAGGGGCACCCGGACGAGAAGGGAGTGCGCTTCGGGGACCAGCGCCAGGGTGCCGTCCATGGCGAGACCGACCACGAAGACGTTGGAGACCGTGCCCAGGCCGGGGCGCTGGCGCAGCGGGATCCACAGCAGCAGCACCGCGGCCCCCACGACGATCGACACCACGCCGATGGTCAGACCGGTCAGCTCGGAAAGTCCCTGGTGCAGCACGTTCCAGGGCTCCAGCCCCAGGCCCGCCTCGACCAGGAGCGCGGAGCTGGCGCCGTACAGCGCGAGGCCCGCGTAGAGCTGGATCAGCCGTCGTCCGATTCGGCCCGGTGTGGACACAGTGAACCCCCCTGGGTGGTGGCAGTGGCCTGACGCGTGACACTCTGTGGCTTGGGAAGAGAAGCCATCCATGGCCAATTCGGGGAAGGTGGACTGGAAATCATGGCGCAGTGGACCTCGGCGGTGGGTGCCGCGCAGCTCGCCCGGCTGCTCATCTCCCAGCAGGACCGTCCGGCGGGCCCCGGCGTGCGCCGCCCGCCCGCCTACCGCGCGCTCGCCGACGGCATCCGGCTGCTGGTACTGGAGGGCCGCGTCCCGGTGGCCGCCCGGCTGCCCGCCGAGCGGGAGCTGGCCCTGTCCCTGTCGGTGAGCCGCACCACGGTGGCCGCCGCCTACGAGGCGCTGCGCACCGAGGGCTTCCTGGAGTCCCGGCGCGGGGCGGGCAGCTGGACCGCGGTCCCGGCCGGGAACCCGCTGCCCGCGCGGGGGCTGGAACCGCTGCCGCCCGAGGCGCTGGGCTCGATGATCGACCTCGGCTGCGCGGCCCTGCCCGCCCCCGAGCCGTGGCTGACCCGGGCCGTGCAGGGCGCGCTGGAGGAGCTGCCGCCGTACGCCCACACGCACGGCGACTACCCGGCCGGGCTGCCCGCGCTGCGCTCGATGATCGCCGAGCGGTACACCGCGCGAGGTATTCCGACCATGCCCGAGCAGATCATGGTGACGACGGGTGCCATGGGCGCCATCGACGCCATCTGCCACCTTTTCGGGGGCCGCGGCGAACGCATCGCCGTCGAGTCGCCGAGCTACGCGAACATCCTGCAGCTGATGCGGGAGGCGGGCGCCCGGCTGGTGCCGGTGGCGATGGCCGAGGGGCTCGCCGGGTGGGACATGGACCGCTGGCGCCAGGTGCTCCGGGAGGCCGCGCCGCGCCTCGCCTACGTGGTCGCCGACTTCCACAACCCGACCGGCGCGCTCGCCGACGAGGACCAGCGGCGCAGGCTGGTGGAGGCGGCGCGGTCGGCGGGGACGGTGCTCGTCGTCGACGAGACCATGAGTGAGCTGTACCTGGAGACCGGCCTGGACATGCCGCGGCCGGTCTGCGGCTTCGACCCGGCCGGATCCACGGTGATCACCGTCGGCTCGGCCAGCAAGGCCTTCTGGGCCGGGATGCGCATCGGCTGGGTCCGGGCGGCCCCGGACGTGGTCCGCAGCCTGGTCGCCGCGCGCGCCTACGCCGACCTCGGCACCCCCGTCCTGGAGCAGCTCGCCGTGAACTGGCTGTTCAGCACCGGGGGCTGGGAGCAGGCCGTGGAGGTCCGGCGCGAGCAGGCCCGCGGCAACCGGGACGCGCTGGTCGCGGCGGTCCGGCGGGAGCTGCCGGAGTGGGAGTTCGAGGTGCCGGGCGGCGGGCTCACGCTGTGGGTGCGCACGGGCGGGCTGTCGGGCTCCCGCCTCGCCGAGGCGGGCGAGCGGGTCGGCGTGCGCGTCCCGTCCGGCCCGCGCTTCGGGGTCGACGGCGCCTTCGAGGGCTATGTGCGGCTGCCGTTCACGGTCGGGGGCGCGGTGGCCGAGGAGGCCGCGACGCGGCTTGCGGCTGCGGCACGGCTGGTGGAGACGGGGGCGTCCGGCGGCTCCGAATCCCCGCGGACCTTCGTGGCCTGACCTCTCCCGGAAGCCCGGCGGGTCCCGGGCTCGGCGGATCCCGGGCCCGGGGCCCGTTGCGCGCCCTGGCGGGCCCCGCGCCCGGCGGGCCCGTCGCGTGTCCTGCCGCTACGAGGGCTCCGCCACCGCCGCCTTCGTCATGACGTCCGCCGGTTCCGGGGTCGCGGCCTCCGCCGGCTCCGGGGGTACGGCCTCCGTCGGCTCCGGGACCGTCTCACCGTCCGCCGGCGTGGTCTTCGGGGGCAGGAGGTCCAGCACCGCCTGCCGGTGCGCCTCGCTCGCGCTGTCGTCGTACGGGTCGGGGGTCGCCGGGACCTGCAGCCGGTGGACCGCCCCGGTGCCCAGCCGGGCGTAGCCGCGGCCGGGCGGGACGGCGGACGGCGGTGTCGTGTGCGCCGGTGCGCCCAGCACCGCCTTGAGCTGCTCGGCCGTGGCCGGTCCGAGCACCACGCGCGCGCGGGTGTGCTGCCGCACCGCCTCGCTCAGCGCGTCGGCGCTGTCGAACTGGTCGGCCACGACGGTCGTGACGTTGACCGCGCGGCCGTGCCGCAGCGGGACCTGGAGCAGGGCCTGCGGATCCCTGCGGCCGTCGGCGGCGGCCAGGTGCGTGAACGCGGTCGGCCGGTCGAGCAGCAGCCACAGGGGCCGCTTGGTGTCGTCCGGCGGCGGCTGGCCCGCCTGGCGCGCGCGGTTGACGGCGATCAGCCGGCGCTCGGTCTCGGTGGCGGCCCACTCCAGGCTGGCCAGGACCCCGGTCAGCCCGCATTCGACGGCCAGCACCCCGTCCCGGCCCGTGAGGCAGGCGTACTCGCCGGTGCCGCCGCCGTCCACGATCAGCACGTCGCCGTGCCGGAGGGCCTGGAGCGCGAGGGAGCGCAGCAGCGTGGAGGTGCCGCTGCCGGGCTGCCCCATGGCCAGCAGGTGCGGCTCGGTGGAGCGCAGGCCGGTGCGCCAGACGACCGGCGGAACGTCCCGCTTCTCCTCGCCGTAGGTGAGGGGGAGCGTGCGCTGGACCTCGCCGGGGTCGGTGAAGCCGAGCACCGTCTCGCCCGGCGCGGTGACGAAGCGCTGGGCGGCGATGTCGGTGGGCAGCGGTGCCAGGGCGGTGACCGCGAGCTCGTTGCCCTCCTCGTTCCAGGCGAAGAGGTACTCGCGGCCGCGGCCGGACTTGGCGGTCAGCAGGTGCTCGATGCGGGCGCGCGCCTCCGGCTCCCCGTCGGTGAAGTAGGCGGGGTAGCGGATCAGCAGGTGGGAGATCCGGCTGGAGCCGTCGAACTCGTAGGAGGGGAAGGCCTTCTCCCACTCGCCGCCGTGGGCGTACAGCGGCGCCGGGTCCTCGGCGGCGGAGAAGTACGGGACCAGGGCCTCGTACAGCGACTGCAGCCGCTGGACGTGGGACTCGTCGGGCCCCTCGGGCTCCGACGGGGCGCGGTCGCGGCCCTGCCAGGCCGCCGCCGTCATCAGGGTGACGGCGGCGAGCAGGGGCCCGTACGGCACGAGGGCCACCACCAGGATCAGCGAGGCCACCAGGAACAGCAGTGGCCCTCGCCGGTCCTTCGGGGTGTCCGCCCACTTGCGCCGCCCGGCCGAGGCCAGCCGGCCCAGACCACGGGTGATGGCGATCAGCGGGTGGAGGACGTCGGTGGCACTGTCGGCCGCCGTCCGGGCCAGCTCCCGGCTCCGGGCGATCTGCGCGCTGCCTGTGCTCAGAATGCGGGGGAGGGGGCGCCGGGCCACTTCTGCCTCCTGGACGTGCGTACGGGCGATGGGTCGACCCCTGGACGGAGCTTGGCGCGGTCCTCGGGGTAGGACGGCGTCAGAACCTCATGCCGCCCAGCAGGCTCGCCAGACTCTCGCCGCCGGCCTTGATGCCCGGGGCGACAGCCGTGCTGGCCAGGTAGAAGCCGAACATGGTCGACACGCACGCGTGCGAGGGCTTGAGTCCGTCCTTGCGGAAGAACACGAAGACGATGGTGCCGAACAGGACGACGCCTGAGACGGAGAGGATCATGTCGGTACTCCTGGTGTCGAGGGGGACAGTCACCCTGAGTCCTTCCAGCATCACAGCATGTATCTATATGACAAAAGGTGCAAGCGGGTGAATTTCGGTTGATTTCCACCCGTTGGCGGAGCCCGACGGCCCGGGGACCGGCGCCGTCGCGTCCGGTCACGGCCGTGGTGATCTTCGCCTCCGGGCCGTCCGGTCCTGTGGCCGCGCGAGCCAGTACGCTGGCGATTCACCCGTACGGACGGCACCGCTCGCCGCCGTACGCTTGCTCCCCGCAGTCCCATCGTTCGCAGTGAGAGGCGGTCCGGCCGATGACCGAAGCCCCCGACCCCGAGGTCGTGGAGCTGGCGACCAAGATCTTCGATCTGGCCCGGCGCGGGCGGACCGAGGCGCTCGTCGCGTACGTCGACGCGGGCGTCCCGGCCGACCTCACCAACGACCGCGGCGACTCCCTGGTGATGCTCGCCGCCTACCACGGCCACGCCGACGCGGTCCGTGCCCTGCTGGCCCGCGGCGCCGACGCCGACCGCGTCAACGACCGGGGTCAGACGCCCCTCGCAGGAGCGGTCTTCAAGGGGGAGCAGGAAGTGATCGAGGCCCTGCTGGAAGGCGGCGCGGACCCCTCCCTGGGCACGCCGTCGGCCGCGGACACGGCCCGGATGTTCGGCCGGACGCAGCTGCTGGAACTGTTCGGCGAGCAGTGAACCCACGGGCCGTGAGCAGCTGAGACGGCCCTGTCGACCAGGCACGGCAAGGAAAACGGGGGAGGCGGTACGGGGCCGCCGGAAATTTCGGTCGCGGCAGCTCGCACGCCGGGGTCATCATGACGTCGTGATTCACGGACGCGATGGCTGGGCAGGGGTTGCCGCACCGCGCGGGCCGTGATGCGGTCCGCATGGGCCACCGACGAGAGGCAGAGGAAGATGGTCTACAGCAAGCAAGAGACGGCGGGCGCTCCGACGTGTTGTCACGCGGCCAGGTAGTGCGTGTTTCCCGGTTGCGTCGACGCTTGATGTGAGGCTGTTTCCCATGTTCGATCCGGTCATAGCGCCCAGCGGTACGCTGCTCGGCCTGCTCCAGCGGGGCCGCGGCGACGGCACGCTGCACGCGCTCACCGCCCCCCGCGCCGAGGCGCTCGCGGCACTGAACCACTGCGTGCTGCGCGACCCCCGCCACGACTGGCAGCTGGAGAACCGCTCCCTGTACTACGCCCGGCTCTACCTCGACCTGAACGGCGAGCTGGACGCCGTCGAGGCGCACCTCTTCGACCCCGAGGACGTCCTCGACTCCGACGAGTCCCGCACCGGCCTCGCCCTGGCGGTGCTCGGCCACCTCGCCTCCTACGGCAGGCGCGACGCCCTCGCCCTGCTGCGCCGGTACGCGGCCGTCGGCTCGAACTGGGCCTGGGCCCTGGACGAGCTGGCGCTGCGGGACGACGACGCGGGGCTGCGCGCCCTCGCCGCACCCGTCCTGGCGCGATTCCCGGCGGACGCGGAGGGAGAGGCCGAGCTGGCCGCCACCGTGCGCGACGCCTTCGAGCCCCGGCCGTGGCGGCTGTGGGCCGAGGACCCGCGGGAGACCGTCGCCACACGCGTTCGGGCCGCCCAGGAGGCCGGCTGCTTCGACCGCTGGCAGCGGCAGATGCGCCCCTCCGGGCCGCGCCCGGGGTGGAGCGTGGCGGCCGTGTTCGAGTGGGCCCAGCAGGGCATCGAACGGGGCGCCGTCCTGCACGTCCCGGCCGCCCGCTGCCTCACCGCCGTCGCGGGTCCGGAGGACCGGCCCGAGATCGTCCGGGCCGCCCGGCACGGCAGCGACGGCGCCCGCTGTACCGCGCTGCGCTACCTCGCCGACAGCAACGACCCCCACGCTCTGGACCTGATCGAGTCGGCGGTCGCCGACGGCTCGGCCGCCGTCGTGGAGGCCGCCGTCGACGCCTTCGAACGGATGCGCAGTGTCGCCGCCGTGGACCGGGCGCGCGGCTGGGCCCGGCGGCCCGACCGGCTGGGCGCCGCCGCCGGGCGCGTCCTCGCCTGCCGGGGCGGGACCCGGGACCGCGACCTCGTCCTCGCCGCCCTCCGGGAGGCGGTGCGCGGCGAGGGCCCCGACGCGCCCACCCTGTGGACCCTCGTCGACGGCACCGGACGGCTCGGCATCACCTGCGCCGCCCCGGTCCTGCGGCACATCTACCGCGAGACCGCCTCCTCCCATCTGCGCGGCCGGGCCGCCCGCGCCCTGGCCGCCACCGACCCCTCCTTCGCCACCGGATTCGCCGTGGAATGCCTGTGGGACTGCGAGGAGACCACCCGCGAACTCGCCGCCCGGCACGCCGAGACCGGCGACCTGCGCGTCGTCGAGCAACTGCGCCGGCTCGCCGCCGATCCGGCCGAGGAGGCCGAAGTCCAGACAGCCGTCCGCAGCCGGATCGGCCCCGAAACGCCGACCGCGTGAACGTTCGGCGACCCCGGCGTCAGGAGCGTATGGACAGCGGCTGACCTGCTCGGTCGCGCAGCCCAACGCTCACAGGACGTTCCTCGCCCGGAAAGATCGACGTTGACGCGTCCACGTCCTGCCCGGCGACAACACCGGTATGCGTGTCGTCATCGTGACCGAATCCTTTCCCCCCGATGTGAACGGCGTGGCCCACTGCGCGCTCCAGACCGCCCGGCACCTCGTCGATCGCGGTCACGCTCCCCTCGTCGTCGCCCCGGCCCCGCCCAAGGCCCCGGCACCGTCCGGACAGGGCGGCGCCCCCGTCCCCGGGGCCGGGCCCGACGCCGCGGCCCCGTGCCCGGTCGTCCGGATCCCGTCCCTTCCGCTCCCCGGCTACCCCCAGGTCCGCGTCGCCCTCCCCAGCCGGCGCGTCGCCGCGGCGATCACCGGGCACCGCGCCGACGTGGTGCACCTGGCCGGCCCCTTCGTCCTCGGCGTCCGCGGGATGGCCGCCGCCACCCGGCTCGGCATCCCCGCCGTGGCCGTCTACCAGACCGACCTGGCCGGCTACGCCCGCACCTACGTCGGCGCGGGCGAGGCGGCCGCCTGGCGGCGCCTGCGCTCCGTCCACGCGGCGGCCGACCGCACCCTGGCCCCCTCCAGCGCCGCCCGGCGCGACCTGGAGGCGCACGGCGTGCCACGGGTCGGACTGTGGCGGCGCGGCGTGGACACCGTCCGCTTCCGCCCCGGCCACCGCGACGAGGCGCTGCGCCGCGCGCTCGCCCCGAACGGGGAGCTGATCGTCGGCTACGTCGGACGGCTCGCCCCCGAGAAGCACGTCGAACTCCTCGCCGGCGTCTGCGGCCTGCCGGGCGTGCGGGTCGTGGTGGTGGGCGACGGGCCGAGCCGCCCCGCCCTGAGCGAGGCACTGCCCGGCGCGGTGTTCCCGGGCCGGCGCACCGGCGACGACCTGGCCCGCATTTTCGCCTCCCTCGACGTCTTCGCGCACACCGGCCCCTTCGAGACCTTCTGCCAGACCGTCCAGGAGGCCATGGCCAGCGGGGTGCCCGTGGTGGCCCCGGCCGCGGGCGGACCGCTCGACCTGGTCGACCACGGCCGCACGGGACTGCTCGTGCCGCCCCACGACCCGGCCGCCGTACGGGCAGCCGTGGCGGCCCTGGCCGCCGACCCCGCGCTGCGGACCGCCTTCGGGACCGCCGCCCGCGCCGCCGTCGAGGGGCGCACCTGGGCGGCCGTGGGCGACGAACTCATCGCCCACTACGAGGACGTGCTCGCCGCGCGCCGAACGGTGGTGGCGGCATGAGCGGCTCCCTGCGCATCGTCCGGCTGGCGAACTTCGTCGCCCCCGCCTCCGGCGGACTGCGCACCGCGCTGCGCGAACTCGGCACGGGCTACCGGGCGGCCGGGCACGAACCGGTGCTCGTCGTCCCGGGCGAGCGCCACACCGACCGCGAGACCGAGCAGGGCCGCGTGATCACCCTCCCCGGGCCGCTGCTGCCGGGGACCGGCGGCTACCGCGTCCTCACCGGCCGGCGGCGCGTGGCCGCCCTCCTGGAGGAACTGGCCCCGGACCGGCTGGAGGTCTCCGACCGCACGACCCTGCGGTGGACCGGCCGGTGGGCCAGGCGGGCCCGCGTCCCCGCCGTGATGGTGTCCCACGAGACCGCCGACGGGGTGCTGCGCACCTGGGGCCTGCCGGAGAACCTGTCCCGGCGCGCCGCCGACGCCCTCAACGTCCGCACCGCGCACACCTACGCGCGCGTGGTGTGCACCACCGAGTTCGCCGAGCGCGAGTTCGTGCGCATCGGCGCGCGCAATGTCGTACGCGCCCCCCTCGGCGTGGACCTGACCGGACGTCACCCGGCGCTGCGGGACGAGGACCTGCGCGCCCGGTACGCGCATGGCGACGAGACACTGCTGATGATGTGCTCCCGGCTGTCCGTGGAGAAGCGGCCCGGCACCGCGCTCGACGCGCTGCGGACACTGCTGCGGCGGGGGCGGAGGGCGGTGCTGGTGGTCGCCGGGGACGGGCCGCTGCGGGCCCGGCTGGAGCAGCGGGCGCGCGAGCGCGGACTGCCGGTCGCCTTCCTGGGGCACGTCTCCGACCGCGCCCTGCTCGGCGCGTTGCAGGCCTCCGCCGACGTGTGCCTGGCGCCCGGGCCCGCCGAGACGTTCGGGCTCGCCGCGCTGGAGGCGATGGCGTGCGGCACGCCCGTGGTGGCGAGCGCGTCCTCCGCGCTGCCGGAGGTGATCGGCGCGGCCGGGGTGGCCGCGGCGGACCGCGGGGAGGCCTTCGCGGACGCCGTGGAGTCGCTGCTGCACCGGCCCGAGCGGGAGCGGCGCGAGGCGGCACGCGCGCGTGCGGAGTGCTTCGGCTGGGCCGCCTCGGTGGAGGCGTTCCTCACCGCCCACGACGTCCCGGCGGCCGCCCGCCGTGTGCTGCCGGAGGGCGTGGCATGAGACCTGTGCGCTTCGTCGCCCTCGGCGACTCGCTGACCGAGGGCGTGGGCGACCCCGCCGGCGACGGGTGGCGCGGCTGGGCCGCGCTGCTGGCCGGCGGACTCGCCCGGACGCCGGTGGAGTTCACCAACCTCGCGCGCAGCGGGGCCCAGACCCGTGACGTGCGCGAGCGGCAGCTGCCGGCCGGTCTCGCCCTGCGGCCGGACCTCGTGTCCGTCGTCGTCGGCGTCAACGACACCCTGCGGTGCACCTTCGACATCCACGCCGTGGCCGCCCGGCTCGACCAGGTGTACGCGGCCTTCACCGCCCGGGGCGCGGTCCTGCTCACCGCCTGCCTGCCGGACCCCGGCGCGATGCTCGGCCTGCCGGGCGCGCTGGGCCGCCCGCTGGCCCGGCGGCAGCGGGCGGTCAACGCCGTCGTGCACGCCCTGTCCGACCGGTACGGGGCGGTGCATCTGCACGCCGCCGAGGGGGAGTGGCTCGGCGACCGGGCGATGTGGAGCGCGGACCGGCTGCACCCCGGTGAGCGCGGGCACCGCCAACTGGCGGTGCGCTTTCACGCGTTGCTCGCCGGAGCCGGGCTCGCGACGGGCACCGCGCCCTCGCCCGAGCCCGAACTGCCCGCGCCCACCCGGGCGGCGAGCCTGTGGTGGCTGGCCACGGCGGGCACGGGCTGGATGGCCCGGCGGTGCACCGACCTGCTCCCGCAGCTGCTCACCCTCGCCGCGGACGAGCTGCGTCACCACGCCCGCGGCACCAGCGCGCGCCTCGACCTGCGCGCGTCCGCCGCGGTGTCCGCGGCGCTGGCCGCGCTGTCGATCGCGGAGGCAGCGGAGCCCGGGGCGGCCTGAGGGAGAGGAGTGACCTGAAGGACCCGAGGGGGAA
This sequence comes from Streptomyces sp. NPDC096152, assembly GCF_044763235.1. Taxonomy (NCBI): domain Bacteria; kingdom Bacillati; phylum Actinomycetota; class Actinomycetes; order Kitasatosporales; family Streptomycetaceae; genus Streptomyces; species Streptomyces sp. NPDC096152. The sequence goes on from NZ_JBIWFW010000008.1 coordinate 467,987, forward strand.
GTGACCTGAAGGGCCTGAAGCGGAGGCGGGTTCGAAGGCGAGGGGCGGTCCGAGGAGCGCGGCGGACCAGGAGTGGGGAGCAGCGGACCAAGGGGGAGGGGAGGGGCGAAAAGGGGAGGGCCCGGGGGCGGGCCTGGGACGCCGTGGCGCTCAGCGGCGGCCCGCCGTGACGAACCGGACCGGCGTTCCCGGGACCGCCTGGGCGGCGGCCGGGAGGTCGGCATCGCGCACGACCGCGATCACCGGGTAGCCCCCGGTCGTCGGATGGTCGGCCAGGAAGACCACCGGCCGGCCGTCGGGCGGGACCTGGACCGCCCCCAGCACCATGCCCTCGCTGGGGAGTTCGCCCGCACGGGCGCGGTCCAGGGCCGGTCCGTCGGTGCGCAGGCCGATGCGGTTGCTCGCCGCCGACACGCGGTACGTGCGCGAGGTGAGGGCGCGCAGCGCCGCCGGGCCGAACCAGTCGTCGCGCGGCCCGAGGGTCACCCGCAGGAGCAACTCGGCCGGAGGGCGCGGCTGCGGGGCGACGTCCACGCGCGCGGGGACACCGGCCGGCCGCCCCAGGGGGAGCACCGCGCCGTCCGTGAGGGGGGCCGGGCCGAGCCCGGAGAGCAGGTCGGTGGAGCGGCTGCCGAGGACCGGCTCGACGGCGACGCCGCCGCGGACGGCGACATAACTGCGTACCCCCGCCACGGCCGCGCCCACGTCCAGGAGCGCACCGGCCGGGACCCGCACCGGCGCCCCCCACGCCACCGGCCGGCCGTCCACCGCCACCGGGCAGGGCGCGCCGCCGACCGCCACGGTGACCGCCGAACGGGGGCGCAGCGCACAGCCGTTGAGCGTGGTCTCCAGGACGGCCGCGCCGGGCCGGTTGCCGACCAGGCGGTTGACCAGCGCGGCGGCCGGCGCGTCCAGTGCCCCGGAGCGGGGCACGCCGAGGTGCGCGTGGCCGGGACGCCCCTCGTCCTGCACCGTGGTGAGCGCCCCGGCGCGTACGACGACGAGCGCGCGGTCCGTCATACGGCGCCCACCGGGACGAAGCGCACACGTGTGCCCGGCGACAGCAGCGCCGCCGGCACCCGCGCGGGATCCCACAGCACCGCGTCGGTCGTGCCGATCAGCTGCCAGCCGCCCGGCGAGGAGCGCGGGTACACCCCGGTGTACGGCCCCGCCAGCGCCACCGAACCGGCCGGGACGGCCGTGCGCGGGGTGGCGCGGCGCGGCACGTCGCAGCGGGCGGGCAGACCGGTGAGGTAGCCGAAACCGGGGGCGAACCCGCAGAAGGCGACACGGAAGTCGCCGGCGGCGTGGACGCGGGCCACTTCGCGTTCGGAGACGTTCCAGTGGGCGGCGACCGCGGCGAGGTCCGGGCCGTCGTAGCGCACGGGCAGCTCGACCACCCGCTCCGCGCGCGGGAGCACGGGCGGCACTTCGGCGGCCGTCAGCTCACGGGCCAGGCGGTCCGGTTCGTCGAGGCCGTCGAGCAGGACCGTGCGGGCCGCGGGCACGATCTCGGCCACCGTCAGCAGGCCCGCCGCGCGGCGCCGCAGCAACTCCGCGTGCAGGGCCTCGGCCTCCTCGCCCGAGGACACCTCGACGAGCAGCGCCCGCTCGCCGACGGGCAGCGCCCTCATGCGAACGCCTCCACCACCACGCCCGACGCCACCAGCCGCTCCCGGACCCGCCGCGCCAGCTCGACCGCCCCCGGGGTGTCGCCGTGCAGGCACAGCGAGCGGGCCCGCACCGCCACGGGCGCCCCGGAGTGCGAGGCGACCCTCCCGGCACGGGCCAGGCCCACCGAGCGCTCCACGACGGTGTCCGGGTCGGTGACCACCGCGCCGTCCCGGCCGCGCGGCACGAGCGTGCCCTCGTCGGTGTACGCGCGGTCGGCGAACGCCTCGGTGACGGCCGGGAGTCCGGCCTTCCCGGCCTGTTCCAGCAGCCGGGAGCCGGGCAGCCCGAGCACCGGCAGCGCGCCGTCCGCGAGCAGCACCCCCTCGACGACCGCGCCGGCCTGTTCCTCGTCGTGCACGACCCGGTTGTAGAGGGCGCCGTGCGGCTTGACGTACGACACCCGCGTGCCCGCCGCCCGCGCGAAGACCTCCAGGGCACCGATCTGGTACGCGACCTCGGCCGCGAGCTCGGCGGGCGGCACGTCCATCGCGCGCCGCCCGAACCCGGCGAGGTCCCGGTAGGAGACCTGGGCGCCGATCCGCACGCCGCGCTCGGCCGCCAGCTCGCACACCCGCCGCATGGTGACCGCGTCCCCGGCGTGGAAGCCGCAGGCCACGTTGGCGCTGGTGACGACGGACAGCAGCCGCTCGTCGTCGGTCAGCCGCCAGCGGCCGAAACCCTCGCCGAGATCGGCGTTCAGATCGATCGAGGTCATGGTCCTTCGCGTCTCTCCTCAGGCCACGCGGTACTGCTCGTCGCGGGCGTCGGTCAGGAACATCTGGCCCGGTGCGTGGGTGAGGGCGAACGGCGGCCGGGAGGCCATCACCGCCGCCTGCGGGGTGACTCCGCAGGCCCAGAACACCGGGATGTCGTCCGGCGCGGCGTCCACCGGGTCGCCGAAGTCGGGACGGCCGAGGTCCTCGATGCCGAGGCCCGACGGTTCGCCGCAGTGCACCGGGCTGCCGTGCACCGCCGGAAGCAGACTGCTCTCCCGGATCGCCGCCGAGAGGTGCTCCGGGGGCACCGGGCGCATCGACACGACCATCGGTCCGTGCAGCCGCCCGGCCGGGCGGCACTGACGGCTCGTCACGTACATCGGGACGTTGCGGCCCTGCTCGACGTGGCGGATCGGCACGCCCGCCCCGGCCAGCGCCCACTCGAAGGTGAAACTGCAGCCGATCAGGAACGACACCAGGTCGTCGCGCCAGTGGCCGCGCGCGTCCGTCGGCTCGTCCACCAGCTCGCCGTCCCGCCACACCCGGTAGCGCGGCAGGTCGGTGCGCAGGTCCGCGCCGGCGGCGAGGGGAGTCGTCCAGGAACCGGCGTCCGTGACGTCGAGGACCGGGCAGGGCTTCGGGTTTCGCTGGCAGAACAGCAGCATGTCGTACGCCCAGTCGGCGGGGACCGAGATGAGGTTCACCTGGGTGTGGCCGGCGGCGACCCCGGCGGTGGGGCCCGTCAGCCCGTTGCGGAAGCGGGCCCGGGCGGCTCTCGGGCTCCACGCGCGCGCGTGCTCGTCGACGAGGACGACGGGGCGGTCCTCCGCCGGGGCCCGGGTCTGGCCGACCGCCACGGCCGGGGCCGGACCGTGGGCCGGGGCCGGGGCCGGGGCCGGGGCCGGGGTCGGGGTCGGATGGTGAACTGTGGTCGGGGCCCGCTCCTCCAACACGGCCGGGGCGAGGTCGTCCGCCACCGTCAGCAGGCGGTCGTCCGCGGAGTTCACACCAGTTCCTTCCCGCGCGTCTCCGGCAGTCCCAGCAGCGCGAGGGCCGCCAGACCGTAGCCGACCGCGCCGAACACCAGCGCGCCGCCCACACCCCAGCTGTCGGCCAGGAAGCCGACCAGCGTCGGGAAGACGGCGCCCACGGCGCGGCCGGTGTTGTACGTGAAGCCCTGCCCCGTGCCGCGCACCTCCGTCGGGTACAGCTCGCTCAGGTAGGAGCCGAAGCCGCTGAAGATCGCGGACATGCAGAACCCGAGCGGGAAACCGAGTATCAGCAGCAGGGTGTTGGCGCCGCTCGGGATGTCGGCGTACGCCAGGACGCAGATAGCCGACAGCAGCGCGAAGAGCCAGATGGTGCGGCGCCGGCCCAGCCGGTCGGTGAGGTAGCCGCCGGTCAGGTAGCCGACGAAGGCGCCGGAGATCAGGAAGGCCAGGTAGGAGCCGGTGCCCACCACCGACAGGCCCCGCTCGGTCTTCAGGTACGTCGGCACCCATGTGGCCAGCGTGTAGTAGCCGCCCTGGACGCCGGTGGAGAGCAGCACGGCGAAGACGGTCGTCCGCAGCAGGCCCGGAGACCCGGCCCCGGCCGGCTGGAAGATGGCCGTGAAGGAGCCCTTGCGCACGCTGCGTTCCCGCGCGGCCGCCGCCTCCGGCGCGTCGTGCACCCGGCGGCGCAGCCACACCACGAGCAACGCGGGCAGCGCGCCGGTCCAGAACATCACCCGCCAGGCCAGGTCGTCGCCGGCGAAGGAGAACACCAGCGTGTAGACGATCGCCGCCAGCGCCCAGCCGACCGCCCACGAGCTCTGGACGGCGCCGAGGGTACGGCCGCGGTGCCTGGCGCTCGCGTACTCGGCGACGAGGATCGCGCCCACCGCCCACTCGCCGCCGAAGCCGAGACCCTGGAGAGCGCGGAAGACCAGCAGCGTCTCGTAGTTGGGGGCGAAACCGCAGGCCACGGTGAACACCGCGTACGTGATCACTGTGATCATCAGCGCCTTGACCCGGCCGACCCGGTCCGCGAACACACCGGCGACGGCGCCGCCGATCGCCGAGACGACCAGCGTGACCGTGGTGAACAGGCCGGTCTGGCCGCTGTCCAGGCCGAAGTAGGCCGCCAGCGCGACCATGCTCAGCGGCAGGGTGAAGTAGTCGTAGGAGTCGAGGGCGTAGCCGCCGAACGCGCCGGCGAAGGCGCGGCGGCCGCGCGGGTCCAGGGCCCGCAGCCAGCCCAACGTGCCGTCATCGGAGCCGTGTTCACCCGCCGCGGAGCGGGTCTCGGAGGTCATTGCCTGCGGTGGAGGGGTCGTGCTCATGGGCCACCTCGCGGTTGAGGGACGGGAGGGTGCTGGAAAGAGCCGGGCGGTACGGGAGTTCACGGCGCCGCGACGGGAGAGCGGCGCGGTGCCGTGCGCAGCAAGGTAGAGGATCGTTGAACGATCCTTCAATACCCCTGTTGTTTCGTTCCCGGGTCTGCGGTTGAATTCCGGGCATGGCAGAGCAGCTGACGGGACTGGCCGGCGACCGGGCCCTGCTGGGCCGCACCAGCACCGCCGAGCGTGTTTCGGACATCCTCAGGAGCCGTATCGCCGAGGGGTACTTCCCGCCCGGCACCCGGCTGTCGGAGGACAGCATCGGCGGGGCGCTCGGCGTGTCCCGCAACACGCTGCGCGAGGCGTTCCGGCTGCTCACGCACGAGCGGCTGCTCGTCCACGAGCTGAACCGCGGGGTCTTCGTACGGGTGCTGACCGTCGAGGACGTCGAGGACATCTACCGCACCCGCCGCCTCGTGGAGTGCGCCGTCGTACGGGAGCTGGGCGAGCCGCCCTACGCGCTGGACGGCCTCGCCGGGGCCGTGGCCGAGGGGCAGCGGGCGGTGCGTGAAGGTGACTGGAAAGAGCTGGGCACGGCCAACATCCACTTCCACCGGGAGCTGGTGGCGCTGGCCGGCAGCGAGCGCACCGACGAGCTGATGCGCAGCGTCTTCGCCGAACTCCGCCTCGCCTTCCACGTGGTGGACGACCCGCGGCGGCTGCACGAGCCGTACCTCGCCCGCAACCAGCAGCTCCTGCAGGCCCTCCAGGCCGGCGACCGCGGCGCGGCCGAGCGGGTTCTCGCGGTCTACCTCGACGACTCGCTCGCCCGGGTCGTCGAGGTGTACCGGCGGCGGGTCGGCGAGGACGGGTAGCGCCGCCGGGTCACCGGCGGCGGGTCGGCGAGGGCGGGTGGGGCCGCCGGCTCACCGGCGGCGCGTCGGTGACGGCGGGTGGGGCCGTCGGCTCACCGATGGGGACGGGTTGGCGGCGGCGGGTCGGGGAGGACGGTCGGCGTCGCGGTGGCACCGGTGCCCGGTCGGCGAGGGCGGGTGGGGCTTTGGGGCGCCGGGGCCCATCTGCGTCGTTTGGGTCGTTGTCGGACCGAGGACCTAGTCTGTGCACCGTGACTTCGCCTGCATCGACGGACCGTGTTCCGCCCCAGCTCAGCGCGGGGCCGCGCCCCGCCCCGGGGCCGGCCGCCGACGAGGGGCTGGCGCGGCGGCTGCGCGCGCTCGCCTGCACGGCGCCGCTGCACGACCTCGACGCGCGCAAGGCCAACCTCTCCGGTGAGTACTCGGTGTACGGCATGGCGGAGATCGCCCTCGCCTCCATCGACCTCGTCACGCTCAACATGGACTTCGACACCGGCGCCGACCACGACCAGATCGTGGCCCGGCTCGTCCCGCGGGTCGCCGCCCAGGCTCCGCGCCGGCCCGTCGCCGAGCACGAGCGCGTGGCCCGCTGGGTCCTGGAGAACCTGATCAACGTCGGCAGCGTCGACCGCGGCTTCCGCGCCGTGTACGGCACCTTCGACCCGGACGGCACGTACGTGCGGCGGGACTACGACTTCAAGCTGATCGAGGAGGTGCCCGGCCCCGGCGGGAGCGTCTACCTGCGCACGACGGACGAGGCGGTCAACGTCCTCGTGGGCGCCCTCGACACCGATGTCACCAGCGCCCAGATCGCCGCCGAGGTCAAGCTGGAGGTCCTGATCAGCCGCGGCCGCCTCGCCGACGCCCAGCTCGCCGCCGAGCAGGCGCGGTACCGGACCGTGCAGTACTCGGAAACCCTCCGCCGGGCCCTGGACGCGACCCGGCGCAACGTCCGGGCGGTGGACTGGCTGGGCGCCGTGCCCGACATGATCGCCGAGGCCCTGGACCACGTCGCCGACCGCTACCGGCACGAGAACGCGATCCTCACCAACATCCGCCGCGCCCGCGACGAGTCCGAGGACCCGGAGAACAAGCGCCGTGCCGCGGAGCTGGTCGACATCGTCAAGGACTGCATCCGGCGGCACACGCAGCTTCAGTCCCGGCTGCTCGAGGCGGGCCCGCTGTTCCGCGCCGAGCAGGACCGGCAGGCCTTCGCCACCCCCCTGACCGCCTCGGGCACGGACCTCTACGGCCATCTCCTCGCCCCCACCCTCCCGCTCCCGGTGGAGCGGGCGATCCGGGTCACGGACGCCTTCTTCGCGCGCGGGACCGGGCTGCGCACCCCGGTGTCCGTCCGGGTCGGGGATCTCGTCGACCTCCTGCTCACCCCGCCCGTGGAGCGGGAGCACCTCGGCGCGGAGATGCCGGAGCCCGACCTGATCGCCACGCCGGACGACAGCCGTTTCAGCGAGGAGCAGCTGGCGGCCGCGATGGAGCTGCTGGACCTGCCGGCGGACGCGCCGCGGCGGCTGTCGGGGCTGCTCGCCCAGGCTCGGCGCAAGGACCGCGAACTGCCGTACCTGGTCGCCCTGCTGGCCGTGCACGCGGCCAGTCCGCCGGTCGGCACGGCCTACCGGCAGGGCGAGGAGAAGCTGCTGTTCGCCGTGGACGACGGAACCGAGCTGGACGACCCGGAGTTCGGCGGCGCGGACCTCATCGTCGGGACCGCCCTGCTGGACGCGGCGGGGATGGCGGCGGACCGGACGGAGGCGGCGTGAGCCGGACCGGGAACCACCCGCACGCGCACGACCACCCCGGCCCGCACGACCCCGGTTCGCGTGACCCGGACCGGCACGACCTCGAACGGCGCGATGTCGGTTCGCGTGACCTGGACGGGCGCGATGTCGGTTCGCGTGACCTCGGCGGGCGTGACGTCGGTTCGCGCGACCTCGGTGGCCGTGACGTCGGTCCGCGTGATCTCGGCGGGCGCGACGTCGGCCCGCGCGACCGTGTCGGGCAGGACCGCGTCAGCCACGACCGTGTCCGGCACGACCCCAGCAGCCGCCGCCACCATGCCGGGCAGGACCGCGGCAACCCCCGAGATCACCACGGCACCCGGTACCACCGCACCCCCCGGTGCCGCCCCAGCGAGCACCACCGCAGCGAGGAGCCCCGACCGTGACCGAGCACGTCGACTGGAGCGAGCCCGAGCCCGCCGCCGCGCCGGCGGCGGGGTCCGCCGTCACGCCCGCCGACGCCGCCGACGCGGCGCGGCTCGTCGCCTTCGGCCTGCAGCCCAAGCTGCAGCCCGCGCGCGACCAGGAGTACGCGCAACTGCTGCGCCGCCACCGGGAGGACCCGGCGTTCGCGCGGCTCGCGGACGCCGTGGCCGCCGGACTCGGGCTCGTGGTGCTGGAGGTGTCCCCGCGTGCGGGCATGGCGGTGACCGCCGCCGAGGACTCCGTCTTCGCCGTCCGCATGGGCGACTACGCGCGTCGCGCCGCCACCGACTCCGCGGACCGGTTCCTGCACGGCCTCGCCCATCTCGCGGTCGCCGCGCTGGCGTTCCCGCGCCCCGAGGACCTCGCCGACGACGGCTACATCGGCCGCGTCACCGTCAACGGCGTCGACGCCTTCGTCCGGCAGGCCTGCCGCCGCCTGGAGGAGCGGGCCGAGGAACAGGGCGAGAACACCGACCCGGCCACCGACGCCCCCGGACTGGAGGCCGCCTGGCGGATCTGGGCCAGACGCAGCGCGACGGGCGCCACCAAGGACGCCCGCCGCCCCGCCGCCTCCACCACCGGCATCGTCGCGAAGGCCGTCGGCTTCCTCACCGACTCCGGATTCCTCCAGCGCACCGGCGACGACCACGGCGGCACCTACCGCACGACGGCCCGCTACCAGCTCCAGGTGCGCGACATGGCGGGCAGCGCCGCCCTGGCCGAGCTCCTCGACCTGGGCATCGTCCCCGTCACGGACGGCACCCCGACCCTGCTGCCCGCCGAGGACACCGACGACCTGGACCTGGTGGCCGACGCCGGGCTGCCGTTCCACTCCTGATCCCCCGATCCCCTGATCCCCCGTTCCGCCGATCTGCAAGAAGACTGACGAGAGTCCGCCATGTACGAGCTGTCCCGGGTCCGCCTCTACTCCATCGGGCCCGCCGGTGCGCGCTACGCCGACACCGTGCTTGACCTGCGGGGCGTGGGGGAGCCCGTGCCCGACCCCGCGCCCACCCAGGCGGAGTTCTTCGAGGAGGAGCCGGTCGGCCCGCCGCGCCGGCCCGCGCCCGCCGGCGTGCTCTTCCTGGAGAACGGCGGAGGCAAGTCGGTCCTGCTCAAGCTGATCTTCTCGGTGATGCTGCCCGGCCACCGCAACACCCTGGGCGGCGCCAGCTCCGGCGTGCTGCGCAAGTTCCTGCTCGCCGACGACTGCGGGCACGTGGCCCTGGAGTGGCAGCACGTGCAGACCGGCGAGTGCGTCGTCGTCGGCAAGGTGAGCGAGTGGCGCGGCCGCCAGGTGTCCAACGACCCGCGCAAGTTCGCCGAGGCCTGGTACTCCTTCCGGCCCGGCCCCGGACTCACCCTGGACAACCTCCCCGTCGCCGAGGCCACCGCCGTACGGCCGTCCGCCGAGGGCCAGTCGGGCGCGCAGGGCCGCCGCCGCACCATGAAGGGCTTCCGCGACGCCCTCACCGAGGCGGGCAAGGCCTATCCGCACCTGGAGGCGCACTGGGAGGAGATCCACGAGCGCTGGACCGAGCACCTCGGCGAGCTCGGCCTGGACCCCGAACTCTTCCGCTACCAGAGGGAGATGAACGCCGACGAGGGCGAGGCCGCCGGTCTCTTCGCGGTCAAGAAGGACTCCGACTTCACCGATCTGCTGCTGCGCGCCGTCACCGACACCCGGGACACCGACGGGCTCGCCGACCTCGTCAGCGGCTTCGGCAACAAGCTCGGCCGGCGCGCCGAGCTCATCGCCGAACGCGACTTCACCGCCGGTTCGGTGGACCTGCTCGGACGGATCGTCGAGGCCGCCGAGGCCCGCGCCCGCGCGCGGGACATCCACACCGGGGCCGAGCGGCGCACGCGCGGCCTGGCCCGGCGGCTGACCGCCCGGGCCGTGCGCGAGCGGGTGCGGGCGGCCGACCTCGCCCAGCGGGTCACGGCCGCCGCGTACGCCGTCACGCACAGCGAGGGCGCCCGGGAGCGCAGCTCGCTGATCGCCGCCGAAATCGCCTACCGGCACGCCTCCCTGGCGCTCGCCGCCGCCGAGAAGTCCGCCGCCGCGCAGAAGCGGGAACTCGCCGACGCGCGCACCCTGCACTCCGCCTGGCAAGCCGCCGAGGCCGTGCTGCGCCACCGCGCCGCCGCCGACCGCGTGGCCCGCGTCTCCGCCGCTATCCAGGAGGCCGAGCGGGACGCGGCCCCGGCGCTCGCCGCCCGCGCCAAGGCCGCCGTCGACCTCGTACGGGCCCTGCACGCGGCCGCGGAGCGCGCCGAGGCCCTCGCCAACGAGGAGGAGGAGCGCTCCGCGTGGCTCCAGGAGGCCGGCGAGTCCGCCCACCGGGACTCGACCGCCGCCGCCACCGAGGCACAGCGCGCCCGCAGCGAGACCGGGCACCTGCGCCAGCGCCTCGCCGAGGTCGAACAGGAGACCGCCGAGGCGGTGCGCGCGGGCTGGCTCGACGACAGCGCCCCCGACGCGGACCCCGCGCGCGCGGCCCTCGCCGCCAGCGACGCGGAGAAGACGGCGGTCGCCGCCTGGGACGCGGCCCGCGACACCGCCCGCAAGGCCGCAGACCAGGCGCGGGAGACGGCCTCCGCCGAGTCCCGCGCCGAACTGACGGCGGCCCGCGCGGCCGACGCGGCGACGGCGGCGGAGCGCGGTCACGAGGCCGAGCGGCGCATCGCCGAGGCGCTGGCCGCGGAGGAGCGGCTGGCGGAACTGCTGAGCCTGCCGGGGACCGCGGGGGCGCGCCGGGCCGGAGTGCCCGGACCCCGGACCGGGCCCGACGGCGCCCCCGGGCGCCAGGGCACGGCCCAGGAGCAGGAACCGGCCGTGAACCCCGCCGAGGACGACGGCGACCCGGCCGCGGCGGCGAGCCGGACCGGTTCCCTCACCCCCGAGGACCTGGACCGCTTCGCCGACGAGCTGCGGGAACTGCTCGACGACGCCGTCTCCTCCGCCGAACGGCACCTCTTCGAACTGCGCACCGCCGCCGCCGACGACTCCCGCATCCTCGGCGCGCTCGGTGACGGCGGACTGCTGCCCCCCGGACCGGACGTGCTGGCCACGGTCGAGTTCCTCGGCGAGCACGGCATTCCCGCCCTCCCCGGCTGGCGCTACCTCGCCCAGGCCGTCGACCCCGTCGACCACGCGCGCGTGCTGGCCGCCCGGCCCGAACTCGTCGACGGTGTGATCATCACCGACCCGGACACCCACGCGCGGGCCCGCGAGGCCCTCGCCGACGCCGCGCTGCTGCCCCGGTCCGCCGTGGCCGTCGGCACCGCGGCCGCCCTGCTCGCCCCTGCCCCGGCCGGTGACCCGGCGCCCGGTGACGTCTTCCTCGTACCGCCGAACCCGGCCATGCACGACGAGCACGCGGCCGACGAGGAGCGGCAGGCGCTGCGCGCGCGGGCGACCGACCGCGACGAGGAGATCCGGCGGCTCGCCGCCCGGCTCGGCAAGGACCGCGAACTCGCGGCCCGGCTCGCCTCCTGGCGCACCGGCTGCCCGGCCGGACGGCTCACCGAACTGGCGCAGACCGCCCGCGACGCGCGCGCGTTCGCCGAGGAGGCCGAGGCCGAGCTGGCCGAGGCGCGGACCGCGCGCGCCGAGTCCGACGAGACCGCCGCCGAGGCGGCCCAGGTGCGCGACGTGCGGCAGGAGGCCGCGCAGAAGGCACGGCGCGCCGCCGACGCCCTCGCCGGGCTCGCGTTCCGGCTGCGCGAGCGCGCCGGCTGGCAGGTCAGACTGCGCGAACTCGCCGACGAGGCCGCCGAGTCGGAGGCCCGCGCCCAGACCTGCCTGGACCGCGCCCGGGCCGCCGACGAGGACCGGCGCGCCGCCCAGCGAGCCGCCGACGACGCCCGGCGCACCGCCCGCGCGCTGCGCGCCGAGCGCTCCGAGATCGCCGGCGCCCCCGACGACGTCCCCGAGACCGACGACGAAACCGCCCCCAAGGCGTCCCTGCCCGCCCTCCGCGAGGCCTACCGCGCCGCCTCCCAGGTCTACGAGAAGGTCGGCGTCGGTGCCGACCTGCGCGCCGAGCAGGCCCGGGCGGAGAGCGACGAGAGCGCGGCCCGCGCCGAACTGGACCGGCTGAGCAACAAGGTCCGCACCCGCGCGGAGCAGCTCCTGCAGTCGCCCGACGGATCCGACGGCCCGTCCCGGCAGGCCGCCGCCGCCCGGGCCGAGGAGCTGGTGCAGCTCCTGGAGACCCGTATGTCGACCGCCAGCGAGCAGCTCGGCCGGCTGCGCGGCGAGGCCGAGCGGCTGGCACCCGCCGAGGACGCCGAGACGCACACCGAGCTGCCCGAGGAGCTCCTCCCGCGCGACGCCGAGCACGCGCAGGCCCTGCTGCGCACGGCCACCGCCGAACTCGCCTCCCGCACCGAGGCGTTGGTGCAGGCCCGCGTGGCGCACGCCGAACTCCTGGAGGCCCACCGGTCCGCCGAGGAAGCGGCGAGCGGCTTCGACGAGGTCGCCGCCCTGCTCCGCGACCTGCTGCGCGAGCACACCGCCGAGGAGGAGCGGGAGGAGCAGGAGCCGTACCCGGGCAGCCTGGAGGAGGCCCGGCAGAGCGCCGCCGAGACCCGCCGTTCGCTGCGCGGCTGCGCCGCCGACCTGTCCGCCGCGGAAGCCGCGGTGCGCGAGACGAGCGACATCCTCGTCCGGCACGCCAACGCCACCCGCTACGAACAGGTCCGCACCCCCGCCCGGCAGCAGATCCGCGAACTGCCCGCCGCCGCGCTGCCAGAACACGCCCAGAAGTGGGCCGAGGCCTTCGCGCCCCGCCTGCGCGTCCTGACCGACGAGCTGGCCCAGCTGGAGCGCAACCGCGACTCGATCGTCGACCGGCTGCGCGGGCTCGTCGAGTCCGCCCTCGCCACCCTGCGCTCCGCCCAGCGGCTGTCCCGCCTGCCCGAGGGACTGGGCGAGTGGTCCGGGCAGGAGTTCCTCCGCATCCGCTTCGAGGAGCCCGACCAGGCCACGCTGACCGAGCGGCTCGGCGAGGTGATCGACGAGGCCACCCGGGCCGCCGTGAAGAAGAATTCCGACCTGCGGCGCGACGGGATGTCACTGCTGCTGCGCGGAGTGGCCGCCGCCCTCCAGCCCAGAGGCGTCGCCGTCGAGATCCTCAAGCCGGACGCCGTGCTGCGCGCCGAGCGCGTCCCCGTCGGACAGATGGGCGACGTCTTCTCCGGCGGTCAGCTGCTCACCGCCGCCATCGCCCTGTACTGCACCATGGCGGCCCTGAGGTCGAACGACCGCGGCCGCGACAAGCACCGGCACGCGGGCACGCTGTTCCTCGACAACCCCATCGGCCGCGCCAACGCCACCTATCTGCTGGAGCTCCAGCGGGCCGTGTCCGACGCACTCGGCGTCCAGCTCCTCTACACCACCGGCCTGTTCGACACGACCGCGCTGGCGGAGTTCCCGCTGGTCATCAGGCTGCGCAACGACGCCGACCTGAGGGCCGGGCTGAAGTACATCAGCGTCGAGGAGCACCTCCGGCCGGGGCTGCCGCAGCAAGCCCCCGCGGGAGAGACGGTGCGCAGCGAGATCACGGCCACCCGGATGTTCAGACGGCCCGGGTGACCCTCGCTCGTCCCCCTGCCCGGATCGGCACAACCGGCCACCGGCTGAGGGAGCCGTGCCCGGAGCCCACCCCCTGGCGGGGCACCGGGTTCCGGGCGCGGCCGTGAACTCTCAGCGGTGCGACAGCCGGCCGGCGCTCAGGGGTGCGACAGCCGCCCCACGCCCCCGGCGGCCTATTCGCCGCTGGTTCCGCTCGGTCGCCCGTTCCTGGCGCCGGGTCCGGTGCCGCTCGCGCCGCAGGGCCCGCGCGGTGCTGCTCGGCATCGAGACGACGCCGTAGCGCTGGTTCCACACCTGGCGGGTCACCCAGACGTCGAGCGCCGCCCAGGTGGCGACCACCGTGCTGGCCACGCTGCTGATCACCATGGGGAATGCCAGCCAGGATTCGGCCATGGTGCACAGGAACGCCACCACCGCCTGTATGAGCGTCACGGAGATGATCAGAACCGCGCGCACGGCCGCCACCCGTACCGGATCCGGCAGCCTGCGCCGTCGCGCGGGCTCCTCCACCCACAGCGGCCTGTGGTCCGGCTGCCGCCACGCCGTGTTCGCCGTGGTGAACTCCACCTCCTGGTCGTCGTCCGTCGCCGTACCGCCGCGGGACGCCGCCGCACCGGCCGCTTCCGCGGCCGGGCCGGGTCCGCTCTCCGAGACGGCCCGCGCCGCCGGAATGTCGCGATCCCGTGCCTCGGACGCCCGTCGCGCCGCCGTCACATGCGCCACCTCGCCGTCAGCGGCCGCATCGCACCGCTCCGCCGTGCCCATCAACGTGTCACTCCCCACCGCCAGCAAACCGTTCGCCCCGGTGTCCGAAGAACCGGCTTCCCTCTGGCTGCCCGGCTTGCGCTGCTTTACGCCGCCCAGGTGCGGGACACGGCTCCTGTGGCCGATTCCGCCCCCATTTCCCATGGAGTAGGACGAACGAGACGTCGCGAAGATTCCCGGGTGGGAAAAATATCGGCCAACTCAACAAGTCGGACGACCCGTTCCGTTACGCCCGCCGACTTCGGATTCCGGGGCGCCATCTCCCGCAATGCCCGGACAACTCGCCATCTCTCGCCCCCGGTACGGCAGTTCAGGCTCCGGACAGCTCTTCGAGTTATCTGTGCGTCGGTAGTAGGCTCGCGCCGTTTGTTGACGCACATGTGTACCCCCTTCCGATGGGGGTCGAGCTGGGGGAGGCCATGCGCTTTCGCGGGAAGTCCATCCGCCGGAAGATCGTGGCGCTGCTTCTCGTGCCGCTGCTGTCGCTGACCGCCATCTGGGCCTTCGCCACCGTGATCACGGGACGCGAGGCGACCCAGCTGTTCCATGTGACCTCCCTGGTGGAGAAGATCGGCTACCCGACCGAGAACACCGTGCGAGCCCTGCAGCAGGAACGCCGCCAGACCCTCGTCTACCTGGCCGATCCCCGGGCCTCCGACGCGCTGTCCGCGCTCCGCCGCACCCGGGCCGTCACCGACGGGGTGATCGCCAGGCTCCGGAAGAACGCGCGGAACGCCGCCGTGCGCGACGGCATGGACCGGGACGACGGCGACCACCTCACCGCCGCCCTGGACGCCCTCGACGGCGTCGGCTCCCTGCGGCGCAGCGTGGAGGGCGGCACCCTCTCCCGCGCCCAGGCCCTCGACCTCTACAACCGCCTGGTCGATCCGTCCTTCACGCTGCTCTCCACCCTCGACGGCATCGACGACGTGGACATGAACAAGGAGGCCCGGGCCCTCGTCAACATCACCCGCGCCCGGGAACTCCTCTCCCGCGAGGACGCCCTGCTCGGCTCCGCCCTGGTGGTCGGCAGGCTCTCCCGCGGCGAGGTCCGCGACATCTCCGACCTCGTCGCCCAGCGCACCCTCCTGTACGAGATCAACCTGCCGCTGATCCCCGCGTCCGAGAGCGACCGCTACGAGCACTTCTGGAAGGACGCCTCGACCGCCCCGCTGCGCTCCGCCGAGCGGGCCGTCGTCTCCTCCGGCCCCGGCACCCCCCGGGAGGTCAGCGCCAAGAACTGGGACACCGCCGCGGGCAACGTGCTCGGCGAACTGCGCGCCCTCGACGACCAGGTGGGCGACCGCTACCAGGAACGCGTCCGCCCCCTCGCCATGGACGTCGTCCTCCAGGCGGCCGTCGCGGGCATCCTCGGTCTGGCCGCCGTACTGGTCTCCCTCGTGCTGTCCGTACGCATCGGCCGCAGCCTCGTCCGCGATCTCAGGAAGCTGCGGCTGGAGGCCCACGAGGCGTCCGGCGTCCGGCTGCCCAGTGTGATGCGCCGCCTGTCGGCCGGCGAACAGGTCGACGTGGAGACCGAGGTACCGCGGCTCGAGTACGACAAGAACGAGATCGGCGAGGTCGGACAGGCCCTCAACACCCTGCAGCGGGCCGCCGTCGAGGCCGCCGTCAAGCAGTCCGAACTCCGCGCCGGGGTCTCCGAGGTGTTCGTCAACCTCGCCCGCCGCAGCCAGGTCCTGCTCCACAAGCAACTCACCCTCCTCGACACCATGGAACGCCGGACCGAGGACACCGAGGAACTCGCCGACCTCTTCCGCCTCGACCACCTCACCACCCGGATGCGCCGGCACGCCGAGGGCCTGGTCATCCTCTCCGGCGCCGCCCCGTCCCGGCAGTGGCGCAAGCCCGTGCAGCTGATGGACGTCGTACGCGCCGCCGTCGCCGAGGTCGAGGACTACGAACGCATCGAGGTCCGCCGGCTGCCGCGCGTCGCCGTCACGGGGCCCGCCGTCGCCGACCTCACCCACCTGGTGGCCGAACTCCTGGAGAACGCCACGATGTTCTCCCCGCCGCACACCGCCGTGCAGGTGCTCGGAGAGCGCGTCGCCAACGGTTTCACCCTGGAGATCCACGACCGCGGTCTCGGCATGCCCGCCGAAGCGCTGCTCGACGCCAACCTCCGGCTCGCGGAGACCCCGGAGTTCGAGCTCTCCGACACCGACCGGCTCGGCCTGTTCGTCGTCAGCCGGCTCGCCCAGCGGCAGAACGTCCGGGTCTCCCTGCAGCCGTCCCCGTACGGCGGCACCACCGCCGTCGTCTTCCTCCCCGACGTGCTGCTGACGGACGACGTCCCCGACACCAACGGCGTCGGCTTCCGCCTCGACCGGGACCGCCCCGCGGCCGAACACGAGAGCAGCCGCGGGACCGCCCTCTCCCGGACGCCGGTACAGCTTCCCGGGCTGCCGGCCTCGCTGCTGGACGGGCCGGTGGAGCTGGAGGCCCCCGTCGGCCTGGGCGCCCTCGGTGCCTTCCCGGACGGCCTGGACGACGAGGACGGCGAACACGGGGCGTTGTTCCGCCCGCGCCGCTCCTCCGGCCGGCCGGAGACCGACGACCCGGCGGTACGCCAGGGCGCCGGGCACCGCCCGGATCCCGGTGGGCGCGGCGCCCCCGACGGAGCCGGCGCCGACCGGGACCCGGCGGTCCCGGTCCCGCTGCCCCGGCGCCGGGCGCCGAAGCTGGTCAGCTCCCATGGACGCCCGGTCACCGACCACCGGTCCCGGCGCGAGCCGGACGAGAAGCCCCCGGCGGACTTCGGGCGGCCGGAGCAGGAGGTGGCGCCCCTGCCGGCCCGCCGGCGCGGCGAGAGCACGCTGAGGCGTCCGACCGCCTCGGACGACCGCTTCGGCGGACGCGATGAGATCCCGGCCTCCCCGCCCAGCGGAGAACGCCCGGAGCAGCCTCCCGCGCTGCCGCAGCGCAATCGGCGCGCCGCCCTGGCGGCCGGTGGCCCGGACGGCCCGGGCCGGGGCCGCGCCACCGCCCCTGAGGAGAGCGAGTCCGGCGCCATGCCGCTGCCCCGGCGCGTGCGGCAGGCGAATCTCGCCCCGCAACTGAAGCAGGGCCCGGAGCGACGCAGCGAGAACCGGCCGGGACCCGCCGAACGCGACGCCGACGAGGTGCGCAGCCGTATGGCCTCGCTCCAGCGCGGCTGGCAGCGCGGGCGTGAGGAGAACGCCGGGGGCGACGACGCCCCGGACGGCACAGCACAAGGAACGACAAAGGGGGACGGTCGATGACCGCACCGAAGGCCACCGGCCACAACACGACCGACAAGGTGCAGCTGAACTGGCTCCTGGACGACCTCGTGGACCGTGTCGCCAGCATCCGCAAGGCCATCGTCCTCTCCGGGGACGGACTGGCCACGGGCGTGTCCAAGGACCTCACCCGCGAGGACAGTGAACACCTGGCCGCCGTGGCCTCCGGGTTCCACAGCCTGGCCAAGGGCGTCGGCCGCCACTTCGAGGCGGGCAGCGTCCGGCAGACGGTCGTGGAGCTGGACGACGCCTTCCTGTTCGTCACCGCGGCCGGCGACGGCAGCTGCCTGGCCGTCCTCTCGGACGCCGACTCGGACGTGGGCCAGGTCGCCTACGAGATGACCCTCCTCGTCAAGCGGGTCGGCGTCCATCTGGGCGCCGCTCCGCGCACCGATCTGCCCGCCGGTGGGTAGTGAGATGACATGAGCGGAGACGGTCAGGTCAGAAGACACTGGTTCGACGACGAGGCCGGACCCGTGGTCCGTCCGTACGCGATGACACGGGGCCGCACCAGCCATGCGGCCCAGCACCGCCTGGACCTGATCGCGGTGGTCGTCACGGAACCCCACGTGGACGATCCGGAGGCCGACCACACCCTGTCCCCGGAGCACGTGGACATCGTCGAACTGTGCCGCGACACCCCGCAGTCGGTCGCCGAGCTCTCCGCGGAACTGGACCTCCCGGTCGGCGTCGTACGGGTCCTCGTCGGTGACCTCGTGGACGAGGAATACGTCCACGTGAACCGTCCGGTACCCCCGGCCGAACTGCCGGACGAGAGTATTCTGCGCGACGTGATCAACGGCCTGCGGGCGCTGTGAGCGGCGCGGAAGCGGGGTAGTGACGTGACAGGCTGGCAGTTCTGGGTCGACCGAGGCGGCACCTTCACCGACGTGGTCGCGCGACGCCCGGACGGCCGCCTGATCACGCACAAGCTGCTGTCCGACGACCCCGCGCGGTACGCCGACGCGGCCGTGGCCGGAGTGCGCGAACTCCTCGACGGCTCCCCGGCGCACGTCGACGCCGTCCGCATGGGCACCACCGTCGCCACCAACGCCCTGCTGGAGCGCACCGGGGAGCGGACCCTGCTCCTCGTCACCCGCGGGTTCGGCGACGCCCTGCGCATCGGCTACCAGAACCGCCCGCACATCTTCGCCCGCCGCATCGAACTGCCGGAACTGCTCCACGAACGCGTCATCGAGATCGACGAGCGCATCGCGGCGGACGGCACCGTCCTGCGCGCGCCCGACCTGGACGCCCTGGCCGCCCCGCTCCGGGCCGCCTACGACGACGGGATCCGCGCCGTCGCCGTGGTCTGCCTGCACAGCCATCTGCACCCCGCGCACGAGCGGGCCGTCGGGGAACTGGCCGCCCGGATCGGCTTCCCGCAGATCTCGCTCTCCAGCGAGGTCAGTCCGCTGATGAAGCTCGTCCCGCGCGGGGACACCGCCGTCGTCGACGCCTACCTGTCGCCCGTGCTGCGCCGCTACGTCCAGCACGTCGCCGACGAACTCGAAGGCGTACGGCTGATGTTCATGCAGTCCAACGGGGGACTCGCCGAGGCGGGGCAGTTCCGCGGCAAGGACGCCATCCTGTCCGGACCCGCGGGAGGCATCGTCGGCATGGCGCGCATGTCCCAGCTCGCCGGCTACGACCGCGTCATCGGCTTCGACATGGGCGGCACCTCCACCGACGTCTCCCACTTCGCGGGCGAGTACGAACGGGTCTTCACCACGCAGATCGCCGGCGTACGGCTGCGGTCGCCGATGCTGGACATCCACACCGTGGCCGCGGGCGGCGGCTCCGTCCTGCACTTCGACGGCTCCCGCTACCGGGTCGGCCCCGACTCGGCGGGCGCGGTCCCGGGACCCGCCTGCTACCGCGGCGGCGGCCCGCTCGCCGTCACCGACGCCAACGTCATGCTGGGCCGCATCCAGCCCGCGCACTTCCCCACGGTGTTCGGCCCCGGCGGAGACCAGCCGCTGGACGAGGCGCTCGTGCGCGAGCGGTTCACCGCCCTCGCCCGTGAGATCCGCGAGAGGACCGGCGACGACCGCACACCGGAGCAGGTCGCCGAGGGCTACCTGCAGATCGCCGTCGCCAACATCGCCAACGCGGTGAAGCGGATCTCCGTGCAGAAGGGCCACGACGTCACCCGCTACGCCCTCACCACCTTCGGCGGCGCGGGCGGGCAGCACGCCTGCATGGTCGCCGACTCGCTCGGCATCCGCACCGTCCTCGTCCCGCCCATGGCCGGCGTGCTGTCCGCCCTCGGCATCGGCCTCGCCGACACCACCGCCATGCGTGAACAGTCCGTCGAGGCACCCCTGGAACCCGCCTCGATGCCGGGTGTCCTGAAGACCGCCGACGACCTGGAGGGCGCGGCCCGCGCCGAACTCCTGGCCGAGGACGTGCCCCCGGACCGCATCCGCGTCACCCGGCGCGCCCAGCTCCGTTACGACGGCACGGACACCACCCTGACCGTCGAGCTCACCGAGCCCGACGCGATGAAACACGCCTTCGAAGAACGTCATCGCGCCACGTACTCCTTCGCACTCGACCGGCCCGTCGTCGTCGAAGCCCTCTCCGTGGAAGCCACCGGCATCACCGAACCCCCCGATCTCTCCGCCCTCGCCCCCTACCGCGCCGCCGCCGGCCGTTCCGTCGGCGCGGAGACCGTCCGTCTCCACACCGGTGGCGCCTGGCGCGACGTACCCCACCACCGCCGTGAGGACCTGCCTCCCGGCGAGACCGTCACCGGCCCGGCGATCATCACCGAGGCCGGCGCGACCACCGTCGTCGACGACGGCTGGCGGGCCGCGGCCTCCGGCGAGGGGCATCTGGTCATGGAACGCGCGGCGGTCACGCAGAGTTCCGATCTGGACACGGAAGCAGACCCGGTTCTCCTCGAGGTGTTCAACAACCTCTTCATGTCCATCGCAGAGCAGATGGGCGCCCGGCTGGAGTCCACGGCCCAGTCGGTCAACATCAAGGAGCGCCTCGACTTCTCCTGCGCCCTGTTCGACCCGGACGGAAACCTGGTGGCCAACGCCCCGCACATCCCCGTCCACCTGGGCTCGATGGGCACCAGCGTCAAGGAGGTCATCCGGCGCCGCGGCCCCCGGATGCGGCCGGGCGACACCTACGCCGTCAACGACCCGTACCACGGCGGCACGCACCTGCCGGACGTCACCGTCATCACCCCGGTCTTCGGCACGGAGGGTGACCGGATCCTGTTCTACGTCGCCTCGCGGGGCCACCACGCCGAGATCGGCGGCGTAGCGCCGGGCTCCATGCCCGCCCACAGCCGCACCATCGAGGAGGAGGGCGTCCTCTTCGACAACTGGCTGCTCGCCGAGAACGGCCGCTTCCGCGAGGAGGAGACCCATCGTCTGCTGACCGAGGCGACGTACCCCTCCCGCAATCCGCGGACCAACCTCGCCGACCTGCGCGCCCAGATCGCCGCCAACCGCAAGGGAGTCGACGAGGTCGCCCGCATGATCGAGGACTTCGGCCTCGACGTCGTCCAGGCCTACATGCGGCACGTCCAGGACAACGCGGAAGAGGCGGTCCGCCGTGTGATCGACGCCCTCGACGACGGCGAGTACGCCTACGAGACCGACGCGGGCGCGGTCATCCGGGTCCGCGTGAGCGTGGACCGCGTCGACCGGTCGGCGGCGATCGACTTCACCGGCACCTCGCCGCAGCTCGCGACCAACTTCAACGCCCCGTTCTCCGTGGTGAACGCCGCCGTCCTGTACGTCTTCCGCACCCTGGTCGCCGCCGACATCCCGCTCAACGACGGCTGTCTGCGGCCCCTGCGGATCGTGGTGCCGCCCGCCTCGATGCTCAGCCCCGAGCCGCCGGCCGCCGTAGTGGCCGGCAACGTGGAGACCTCGCAGGCCGTCACCGGCGCCCTGTACGCGGCGCTCGGCGTCCAGGCCGAGGGCTCCGGGACGATGAACAACGTCACCTTCGGCAACGAGCGCCACCAGTACTACGAGACCGTCGCCTCCGGCTCCGGCGCGGGCGACGGCTTCCCCGGCGCGAGCGTCGTCCAGACCCACATGACCAACTCCCGCCTCACCGACCCCGAAGTCCTCGAATGGCGGCTGCCCGTCCGGCTGGAGGAGTTCGCGGTCCGGCGCGGCAGCGGCGGCACCGGACGGTGGCGCGGCGGGGACGGCGCGGTGCGCCGCATCCGCTTCCTCGAACCCATGACCGTCTCCACCCTGTCCCAGCACCGCAGGGTCCCGCCGTACGGCCTGGCGGGCGGCGAGCCCGGCGCGCTCGGCGCCAACCGGGTGGAGCGCGCGGACGGCACGGTCGTGGAACTCGGCGGAAGCGACTCGGCGGACGTCGCCCCGGGTGACGTCCTCGTCATCGAAACCCCCGGCGGCGGAGGCTACGGCCCACCGTCGCCCGAACCCCATCGAGCAGGAGAAGAAAGCGATGATCTTCGGGCGTTCTGAGCGCGGCAAGCCCCCGGTCGAGCCCGTCACGCTCAAGATCCTGGTGGCCGGCGGCTTCGGCGTGGGCAAGACGACCCTCGTCGGCGCGGTCAGCGAGATCAGGCCGCTGCGCACCGAGGAACTGCTCACCGAGGCCGGGCGCCCGGTCGACGACGTCACCGGTGTCGAGGGCAAGCACACCACGACCGTGGCCATGGACTTCGGCCGGATCACGCTGCGCGAGGACCTGGTGCTGTACCTCTTCGGGACGCCCGGGCAGGAGCGGTTCTGGTTCATGTGGGACGAGCTGTCCGAGGGGGCGCTCGGCGCGGTGGTACTGGCCGACACCCGCCGACTGGAGGACTGTTTCGCGGCCGTCGACTACTTCGAGCGGCGGTCCATCCCCTTCGTGGTCGGCGTCAACTGCTTCGAGGGGGCCGCCCGGTATCCGGTGGAGGCCGTACGCCAGGCCCTCGACCTCGACGACGACGTGCCCCTGCTGCTGTGCGACGCCCGCGACCGGGAAGCGGTCAAGGAGGTTCTCGTCGGAGTGGTCCAGCACGCGATGGCGTACGGCGCGAGCCGCCGCCGGACCGTCGCCACCTGACCCGCGCACGGCCCGCACCCCCACCGACTGGGGTACGGGCCGCGCCCCACGCCACGCGCGCGTGCGTGCCGACGGCGGCCACGCGCGCGTGCGGCCCACCGACGACCGCGCGGGCTAGCCCTCGCCGTCCTCCAGCCAGCCGAAGCTCTTCTCCACGGCCTTCTTCCAGTTGCGGTACTCGCGGTCACGGACCGACGCCTCCATGGAGGGCGTCCACTCGGCGTCCTTCTGCCAGTGCGACTTCAGCTCGTCGAGGTCGTTCCACACGCCGGTGGCGAGGCCGGCCGCGTACGCGGCGCCCAGGCAGGTGGTCTCGGAGACCCTCGGCCGGATCACCGGCACGTCGAGCACGTCCGCCTGGTGCTGCATGAGCAGGTTGTTCGTGGTCATGCCGCCGTCGACCTTGAGAGTGGTCAGCTGCACCCCGGAGTCCTGGTACATGGCGTCGACGACCTCGCGCGTCTGCCAGCTGGTGGCCTCCAGTACCGCCCGCGCCAGGTGCGCCTTGGTGACGTACCGCGTCAGACCGGTGATCACTCCGCGCGCGTCCGAGCGCCAGTACGGCGCGAACAGACCGGAGAACGCGGGCACGATGTACGCGCCGCCGTTGTCCTCGACGCTCGACGCCAGCGACTCGATCTCGTCCGCCGTCCGGATGATGCCGAGCTGGTCGCGGAACCACTGCACCAGCGCGCCCGTGATGGCGATGGCGCCCTCCAGGCAGTAGACCGGGGGCTCGTCACCGATCTTGTAGCCCATGGTGGTGAGCAGCCCGCTCTTCGACGGCACCGGCCGGTTGCCGGTGTTGAGGAGCAGGAAACTGCCGGTGCCGTACGTGTTCTTGGCGTCGCCCACCTCGTAGCACGTCTGTCCGAAGATGGCCGCCTGCTGGTCGCCCAGCGCCGACGCCACGGGCACGCCGGCGAGCTGGCCGACCGCGGTCCCGTACACCTCGGACGAGGACCGGATCTCGGGCAGGACGGCCTCGGGGACGTTCATGGCGGACAGGATGGACCGGTCCCACTGGAGGGTCTCCAGGTTCATCAGCATGGTGCGCCCGGCGTTGGTGACGTCCGTGACGTGGTGTCCGCCGGAGCTTCCGCCGGTGAGGTTCCAGATGAGCCACGAGTCGATCGTGCCGAAGGCGATCTCGCCGCGTTCGGCCCGGTCCCGCAACCCGGGCACGTTGTCCAGCAGCCATGCGGCCTTCGGTCCGGAGAAGTAGCTGGCCAGCGGCAGACCGGTCTGCTCACGGAACCGGTCCTGGCCGTCGGATCCGCCCAGCTCGTTGCACAGCGCCGAGGTACGGGTGTCCTGCCAGACGATCGCGTTGTGCACGGGCTTGCCGGTGGCGCGGTCCCACAGGACCGTCGTCTCGCGCTGGTTGGTGATGCCCAGCGCGCTGAGCTGGTCCGCGCGCAGTCCCGCCTTCGCGACCGCGCCCGCGACCACGGCCTGCACCTTGGACCAGATCTCCGTGGCGTCGTGCTCCACCCAGCCCGGCTTGGGGAAGATCTGGCGGTGCTCCCGCTGGTCCACGGCGACGATGGAGCCGCTGTGGTCGAAGATGATGCAGCGGCTCGAGGTGGTGCCCTGGTCGATTGCGGCCACGTACTTCTCGGCGTTGTCCGTCATGGCTACCCCTTGGTGGCGAGGGTCTGGAAGCTGAGGCGTGGAGCGGCGTTCTCCGTGGTCGGGTCGGCGACGAGGAAGCGGATCTTTGGCAGATCTGGTACCAGTTTGGCCACATTGTCAGGAAGCTGCTTGTCGTGAACCGCACCGGACGGCCGGCCCGGCGGGGCGCCTCCGTCGGAGCGTGCGGTCGCAGCCGAATCGCCCGTGGGGGGAGGGGCCGGGGGGTGCGGACGGGGCCCGCACCGCACCGTTCCATGCCGGATTGCGCCGAGAATGTACGGCGATGTCGGCTGACACGGGAAGTGTTCTCCTGTGCACAGAGAGCGTCAAGGTCGCCGACGGCAACCGTGACAGCGCCACGCCGAGGTCGCCGACGGCAGGGGTGAGGGCGCCACGCCGAGGCGCCGGCGGCAACGATGGCGGCCGGCGGCACGCCGCGAGTGCCCCGATCCCTCCCTCAGCCCGCCTGGACGGCCGTCACCGCCGGACCCCGGCGGATCTCGTGGCCGGGCAGGCCCGCCCTGCCGAGCACCCAGGCGGCGCCGTGCAGGGCCTTCGCGGCCCGCTTCAGCGGGGCGAGGCAGGCGGCCGCCTGCCGGTGGTCGGTCACGCTCGCGGGGGCGCACACGACCGTGGCCAGGGACAGCGTGACCGGAAGCCCGTCGGCCGACCAGCGCGCGTCCAGCAGGGCGGCGGCCGTCTGATCCAGGCCGTCCGGATCGGCGAGTACGAGGAAGTCGTCACCGCCGATGTGTCCCACACGTGTGGATCCGGTCGCCGCGCGCTGCAGTGCCCGCCCGACGGACCGGATGAGCTCGTCCCCCGCCGCGAACCCGGCGCTGTCGTTGACCCGCTTGAAGTCGTCCACGTCCAGCCAGCTCAGCGTGAACGTGCGGCCGTCCGCGATCCGTCGGTCCACCTCGGCCGTGATCGCGTCCGAGCCGGGCAGCCGCGTCAGTGGATTGAGGCCCGCGGCCTCCTCGACCCGGGACTCGGCCAGTGCCCGCACGAGGTCCGCCAGCCGGACGACACCCACGCACCGCCCCCGCCGGTCGACGACCGCCACATCGTCCGAAGTCCGGTCCCGGCTCCCGACCGCCACCACGTCCAGCACCTCCCAGGCCGTGGCGTCCGCGCCGACCGTGCGCGGCGGATCACCCAGCTTGGCGGCGGGACGGTCGGCGTAGAGGGCATGGCCGTAGCGCCCGGACATCGTCAGCAGGAAGCGGGAGCGGTGCACCGAGCGGACCGGTACCCCGCACCGGTCCACGAGCAGCACCCCCGAAACGTCGGGCGAGCCGGTCAGCAGCGCGCGCACCTGGCCCGCGGAGGCGTCCGCGGGCAGCAGTGCCGCGGGCCGCAGGAACTCGCGTACGTACGGCCCCGAGCGCGAGGTGGCCACGACCGCGGGGGAACGCGGCGGAACGTACACGTCCGCGGCCGGCAGCCGGGCGGGCGGCGCGAACAGCTCGCCCTGCGCCAGCTGGGCCCCCGCGGACAGTGCGACCGCGTACTGCCGTTCCGTCTCCACGCCCTCCACTGCCAGCAGCGCCCCCGAACCCTCGCACAGCGTCCGCATCGCTCGTACTGCGGCGGGGTGCGCCAGCATCGAACAGTCGAGTTTCAGCAGGTCGGGGGAGAGGTCGGCGAGCAGGCGCAGGGGCGCGTCCCCGTCGCCGACACCGTCCGCGCTGATCCGGAAGCCCTGACCGCGCAGCGCGCCGACCGCCTCCAGCAGGGCCTGGTGCGGTACGTGCGTGTACGGCGGGACGACATCGAGGGTGACTTCCCACGGCATCCGCCCCACCGCGCGTACGGCCTCGTGCAGCGGGCCGAGTCCGCCGAGGTCGGCGAGGGTGCCGGCGAACACGTTGAGGTGCAGCGGCAGCGGTGTCGCCTGGCGGGTGGCCGCGCGGAGCGCCAGCACGGCCAGCCGGCTGTCGAGGTCCGGGTCGCGGCGGGCCTCGGCCAGCACGTCACCGGTCTCCGGCCGGGCGAGGACCTCCAGTGCCGTGACCCCGCCGGTGGCCAGATTGACCACCGGCTGGAAGGCGAAGCGGAGAGTATCCGTCCAGGAGTGCACGGTTGCATGATGTCGCCGGCCGATCCCGCCGAGGCCCGGTTCATGAGACGTTCACGCAGCATTCCCGGCCGGTCACACAGCGTATGGGAAAGGGCTTTCGGGCGGTCGGCCCGTCACCGCCGCTGTCACCGCCGAGCCGTGTTCACGGTCGCTCGCATGCGGTGACGCTGGGGGCGGTACCGCCTGTCGCCGTGCCACCCCACGGGGGATCCGATGCGTCATCGCTTCCGTAACCGCGCCCGCTCCTGATAGATGCAGGGGACATGACACGACTCTCCCGTGCCCTGCGCGGACTCGTCCCCGCCCTCACCGCCCTGCTGACCGTCACCACGGCCTCCGCCACCGCGCGGGCGACGCCCGAGCCCAGGGCGCCGAAGGACTTCGTGGCGCTGCGCAGCGTGGATCCCACGATCGTCCAGGAGATGCGCTACTTCACGCCGCACAACTTCGTCGGTGAGCGCATCGACGGCTACGAGCAGCCCCTCTGCCTCCTCACCCGGCCGGCCGCCCAGGCCCTCCACCGGGCCCAGGAGAAGCTGCTCAGCCAGGGCTACACGCTCAAGGTCTACGACTGCTATCGGCCACAGCGCGCCGTCGACCACTTCGTGCGCTGGGCCGAGGACCTCGACGACCAGGCCATGAAGGCCGAGTTCTACCCGAACGTCGACAAAACCCGGCTCTTCGAGGACGGCTACATCGCGCAGAAGTCCGGGCACAGCCGCGGGTCGACCATGGACCTGACGATCGTGAAGCTCCCCGTGAAGCCCACCCACCCCTACGTCCCCGGCCGGCCCCTGGTGCCCTGCTACGCGCCCAAGGACCAGCGTTTTCCGGACAACTCCGTCGACATGGGGACCGGGTTCGACTGCTTCGACACCCTCGCCCACACCCTCGACCCGCGCATCCAGGGACCCCAGCGCGCCAACCGGCTCCTCCTCAAGAACACCCTGGAGAACCTCGGGTTCGTGAACCTGGCCGAGGAGTGGTGGCACTACACCTACAAGCCCGAGCCGTACCCCGACACCTACTTCGACTTCCCGGTCTCCAGCAAGTCCCTGACGGCCGGGCGCTGAGCCACCGGAGGCGCTGCCCGGCGTCCTGACAGGTGCCCGGCTCACTGACAGCCGCCCGGCATCCTGACGGAGGACGGACGCCTTCCGATCGGATACAGTCCGCGCGTGTCCGAAAACCAACACCCCATCGTCAACTCCGTGCCGGACTCCCACTGTTCGAGCTGCGGAGCGCCCTATGGAGAGGGCGTCTCGGGCTGGCCCCGCACCTGCCCGGCCTGCGGGGCCGTCGCCTACCGCAACCCCCTCCCGGTCGCGGTGGCCCTCCAGCCCGTGTACGACACCCGGGGCACCGCCCTGGTCGTCATCACCCGCACCGTGGCCCCCGCGCGCGGGGGCACGGCCCTGCCGGGCGGCTACATCGACGACCGGGAGGACTGGCGGCAGGCCGTCGTGCGCGAGCTCAAGGAGGAGACGGGCATCGACGCGGCGAGCCGCGACGTGCGCCTCGCCGACGCGATGAGCTCGCCCGACGGCCATCTGCTGCTCTTCGGGCTGCTGCCCGAGCGCCCGGCCGAGGGCCTGCCGCAGTCCGCCGCCACGGACGAGACCGAGGGCTGGCACCTGCTGCGCAGGGCGGAGGAACTCGCCTTCCCGCTGCACACGCTGGCCGCCCGCGCCTGGTTCGAGGGCCGGTACATCTGAGCCCCTGCTCTTCTGAGGCCCGCCGGGGCCACCGGGCAGCGGCTGAGCGCCTGCGCTCCCCGGGGCAACCGGGCAGTGGCTGAGCCCGGTGCTCCGCCGGGCCCCGGCCTCCAGCGGGGCCCGGCCTCCAGCCGGGCCCCGGCGGATGTCAGTGCTCCTCGAGCCCACGTATGCGCACCGGGTAGGGCGGCACACCCGCGCCGTCCTCCCGCTCGCGCTCCACGACCACCCGCCGCCCCTCCCAGCGGACGCCGTAGCGTTCGATCTCCGGCTCGTCCCAGCCTTCGCCCGTGTCCGGCACCACCAGCCCGCCACCCGTACGCCCGCGCGCGGGCGCCCAGACCTCCAGCTCCAGCCCGCCGTCCGCGCCCCGCACCGGGATGACCGCGCCCGCGCGCGCGAGAACCGGGATCCGCGACGCCGGGGCGTCGACCAGCACCCGCGCCGGCCCCTCGTACGTACGCCCCGTCGCCGTGTCGTACCAGCGCCCCCGCGGTACACGGACCGCCCGCCGCTCCGTGCCGGGGGTGAGCACCGGTGCCACCAACAGGCTGTCGCCGAGCAGGAAGGCGTCCTCACAGTCCCGCAGCGCGCGGTCCTCCGGTGCTCCCCACCACACCGGGCGCACATAGGGCGCCCCCGTGCGCCGTGCCAGATGCGCCAGCGCCATGAAGTACGGCAGCAGACGCCGGCGTTCGACGAGCGCCACGCGCGCGTGCTCCAGCACCTCCGGCCCGAACTCCCACGGCTCCCTGCGCCCCGCCCGCAGGCTCGCGTGCGTGCGGAACAGCGGCAGGTACGCCGCGAGCTGGAACCAGCGCAGATACAGCTCCGGCGAGGGGCTCCCGTCGAACCCGCCGACGTCCGGACCCGAGTAGGGCACCCCGCACAGCCCGAGGCCCAGCACCAGCGACAGCGACGCCCGCAGCCCCGGCCAGCCGGTGGCCACGTCCCCCGACCACGTGCCGCCGTAGCGCTGCATCCCGGCCCATCCCGAGCGCGAGAACACGAACGGCCGCTCCTCGGGGGCCAGGCCGCGCAGCCCCTCGTACCCGGCCCTCGCCATGCACAGGGCGTACACGTTGTGCGCCTCACGGTGGTCGCCGCCCCGGCCGTCCAGGGCGTGCCGGGCCGACCGGGGCAGTGTCGACTCGCCGAAGGCGGTGAAGGAGGTCGGCTCGTTCACGTCGTGCCAGAAGCCGGCGAACCCGTGGGCCAGCCGCTCCTCGTACAGCCCGCCCCACCACCGCCGCACGCGCGCGTCCGTGAAGTCCGGGAAGACCGTCTCACCGGGCCACAGCACGCCCCGGACGACCCGCCCGGCCGCGTCCCGTACGAAGACGTCCTCCGCAGTCCCGCTGTCGTACACGGCGTTGCCCCGCTCCGCCCTCACTGCCGGGTCGACGATCGACACCAGCCGGATCCCGTCCCGGCGCAGCTCCTCGGCGAGCACGGGCAGCTTCGGGAAGCGGTCGTGGTCGACGGTGAACACCTGGTGCTCGTCGTAGTGGTCGATGTCCAGGTGGACGGCGTCCAGCGGCAGACCGTGTTCGTGGTACCCGGTGACGATCCGGCGTACCTCCTGCTCGCTGCCGAAGCCCCACCGTGCGTGGTGGTGGCCCAGCGCCCAGGCGGGCGGCAGCGCGGCCGCCCCGGTCAGCGAGGCCCAGACCTGCAGCACGCGCGCGGGAGTGCCGACGACCACCCAGCAGCGCAGCGGGCCCCCGTCCATCCTGAGCTCGACCGTCCCCGCCCTGTCGTGGCCCGAGCCGGCCCCCTCCGCGCCCTCCCGCAGCGTCACGGAGCCGTCCCACGAGCTGTCGTGGAACACCAGGTGCGTGCCCGCGTCGGCCACCACCAGCTCGACCGGCATGGTGATGTAGAGCGGGTCGTCCCCGGGGCCGAAAGACCGGCCGGGATCGGTGTTCCACAGCCGGTACGTGCCGTCCCGCAGCCGGGGCCCGGACGCCCGGCCGCCCAGACCGAAGAACCGGGCGTCCGCCGCCACCTCCGAACGCTGCATCCAGCGCGCCGCGCCCCCGCCGCCCGCAGGCTCCCACCAGCGGGGTGGCAGAGTGCGCCGCAGCGGCACCCCACCGGGCGTGCACACCTCGACCGCGCCGTGCCGCGAGACGGTCACGGTCACCCGCTCGGCCACGACCCGCCAGCCGCCGTCCTTGTCCGGCTCCAGCACCGCGCGGGGATCCGGCTCGGGGCAGCGGCCCGCGAGCGCGTACGACGGCTCCGGTGCCGCTCCGTCCCAGCCCCAGAAGACCGCCCCGTTCACGGCCACGGTGATCCGCAGGTCGGAGCGGGTGAAGCGCACGATCCCACCCCCGGGCCCGGGCTCCA
Organism: Streptomyces sp. NPDC096152; assembly: GCF_044763235.1. Lineage (NCBI taxonomy): Bacteria > Bacillati > Actinomycetota > Actinomycetes > Kitasatosporales > Streptomycetaceae > Streptomyces > Streptomyces sp. NPDC096152. The sequence continues at coordinate 498,279 of NZ_JBIWFW010000008.1, forward strand.
CGCCGCGCACCGGGCCGGGCACCCGCGCGCGCTCGGCCCCCCGTGACGGCAGGCCCTTGGCGTCGGCACGCCACCTGCGCCAGGCGGCCCGTACGGTGCGCACCCCCTGTGCCGCCCCTGCCGAACCGACCGCCCTCACCGAACGCACCAGGTCACGACCCTCCATGCTGCTCAGCCTGCCATCGAAAGTCCTCCGCGTGGGTGTCGTTCAACTGCCGTTCACCCGTGCCAAGGCCACATCTTCACGACACCGACTATGTGGGGTGCGCCCTGGTGCGGAAGTCGATCACATGGCATCGTCCGTGTCAGCCGCGTCACGCGCACACCCCGCCCGTGCGCGACCGACGCACACGACGCGTACAGTCCGGGAGCCGCACCATGTCGACCGAGAACCCCCAGCCGCTCTGGGAGCCCGATTCCGAACGCATCGTCCGGGCCCGGATCACCAGGTTCCAGGCCTGGGCGGCCGAGCACCACGGAGCCCCCGCCGACGGCGGCTACGCGGCCCTGCACCGCTGGTCCGTCGACGAGCTGGACACCTTCTGGAAAGCCGTCACGGAGTGGTTCGACGTGCGGTTCGCCAGCCCCTACGCGCGTGTGCTGGGTGACCGATCGATGCCCGGGGCGCAGTGGTTCCCCGGCGCCACCCTGAACTACGCCGAGCACGCCCTGCGCGCGGCCGGCTCCCGCGCGGACGAACCGGCCCTGCTGTACGTCGACGAGACACACGAAGTGCGCCCGGTGACCTGGGCCGACCTGCGCCGCCAGGTCGGCTCCCTCGCCGCCGAACTGCGCGCCCTCGGCGTACGCCCCGGCGACCGGGTCAGCGGCTACCTGCCGAACATCTCCCAGGCCGTCGTCGCCCTCCTCGCCACGGCCGCCGTGGGCGCCGTGTGGACCTCCTGCGCGCCCGACTTCGGCGCCCGCAGCGTCCTCGACCGCTTCCAGCAGGTCGAGCCCGTCGTCCTGTTCACCGTGGACGGCTACCGCTACGGCGGCAAGGAGCACGACCGCCGCGACGTCGTCGCCGAACTGCGCCGCGAGCTGCCCACCCTGCGCGCCGTCGTCCACATCCCGCTCCTCGGGACCGAGGCGCCGGAGGGGGCCCTGGAGTGGTCGGCCCTGACCTCCGCGGACGTGGAGCCCGTCTTCGAGGAGGTGCCCTTCGAGCACCCCCTGTGGGTGCTGTACTCCTCCGGCACGACGGGCCTGCCCAAGGCCATCGTCCAGTCGCAGGGCGGCATCCTCGTCGAGCACCTCAAGCAGCTCGGCCTGCACTGCGACCTCGGCCCCGAGGACCGCTTCTTCTGGTACACCTCGACCGGCTGGATGATGTGGAACTTCCTCGTCTCCGGCCTGCTCACCGGCACGACGATCGTCCTGTACGACGGCAGCCCCGGGTACCCCGACACGGGCGCCCAGTGGCGGGTCGCCGAGCGCACCGGGGCCACCCTCTACGGCACGTCGGCCGCCTATGTCATGGCCTGCCGCAAGGCGGGCGTGCACCCGTCCCGCGACTTCGACCTCTCCCGGGTCCAGTGCGTCGCCACCACCGGCTCGCCGCTGCCGCCCGACGGGTTCCAGTGGCTGCACGACGAGGTCGGCGACGACCTGTGGATCGCGTCCGTCAGCGGCGGCACCGACGTGTGCTCCTGCTTCGCGGGAGCGGTGCCGACGCTGCCGGTCCACATCGGCGAACTGCAGGCACCCTCGCTGGGCACCGACCTGCAGTCCTGGGACCCCAGCGGCCGTCCGCTGGTCGACGAGGTCGGCGAGCTCGTGGTCACCAATCCCATGCCGTCGATGCCCATCCACTTCTGGAACGACCCCGACGGCAGCCGCTACCACGACAGCTACTTCGCCATGTACCCGGGCGTGTGGCGCCACGGCGACTGGATCACGCTCACCTCCCGCGGCTCGGTGGTCATCCACGGCCGCTCCGACTCCACGCTCAACCGGCAGGGCGTGCGGATGGGCTCCGCCGACATCTACGAAGCGGTCGAACGCCTGCCCGAGATCAAGGAGTCCCTGGTCGTCGGCATCGAACAGCCCGACGGCGGTTACTGGATGCCCCTCTTCGTGCACCTGATCCCCGGAGCCGTCCTGGACGACGGTCTCCTCGACCGGATCAAGCGGACCATCCGTGAGCAGCTCTCCCCGCGCCACGTCCCGGACGAGGTCATCGAGGTGCCCGGCGTGCCGCACACCCTCACCGGCAAGCGCATCGAGGTCCCGGTCAAGCGCCTCCTCCAGGGAACCCCGCTGGAGAAGGCGGTCAACCCGGGATCCATCGACGACCTCGACCTGCTGCGGTTCTACGAGGACCTGGCCCGCAAGCGCGCCTGAGGAACCGACTCACCCGCCATAGGTGGCCTCGGACTCGCCGAGCACGGCGGCGAAGTCCGAGGCCAGCCGCGCCGCGTCGGCCGGTTCCAGCTCGGCGACGGAGATCCGTACGCCCGGCCCCGACGACAGCCGGAACCTGGCTCCCGCGGCGACCCACCAGCCGTACGACCGCAATCCGTTGACCACGGCGGACTCGTCCGCCACCGGCACCCAGACGTTCATCCCGCTCGCCCCGTGCGCCTCGAAACCCCGTGCGCCCAGCTCCCGTAGAAGGGCGGTCCGGCGCAGGGCGTAGGTCTCCCGCGCGCGCGACACCAGCGTGCGCGTGCCCTCGTCGGTCAGCAGCCCGTACACCGCCTCCTGGAGCAGGTGGCTGACCCAGCCGGAGGTCAGCAGCAGCCGGCCGTCGTGCCGGGCCAGTGTGGTGGCGTCGCAGGCCGCCCGCGAACCCCTGGCGCGACCGCATCTACCTCGCCTACGTCGCCAGCGAGAGCGTCCTCTTCCTCGACGATGCCGTCTTCAAGATCGGCCTGCCCCTCTGGATCGCGCACGCGAGCAGCGCGCCGCACGGACTCGCCCCGCTGCTGATGGTGCTCAACAACATGATGGTGGTGACCCTCCAGGTCCCCCTGGCCCGGTTCGGCGCCACCACCCGGGCCGCCCGCGCCCTGCTGCTCCCACTCTCCGCCGCCTTCGCCCTCGGCGGCGCCGCCATGGCGCTCTCGTCCACCGGCGGCACCGTGAGCGCCACCCTGCTCCTCATCTTCTCCGCCGGACTCTTCACGCTCGCGGAGATCTTGCACGCCACGGTCTCCTGGGAACTCTCCGTCGCCCTCGCCCCCGACACCGCACAGGGCGCCTACCTCGGCGTCCACGGACTCGCCCAGTCGGCCCAGCGCAGCCTCGGCCCCCTCGCGGTCACCGGCGCCATCGCCACCGGCCCCGGCGGCTGGACGGCATTCGGGACAGTCATAGCCGCGACCTGCCTGATCCAGCACCGCCTGGTCCGCGCCCGCCTCCACCGGACCGCGTTGTCAGTGCCACCGGTTACTGTGAGTGAGCATTGATCGACTGCGCACACATGGGGGAAACATGGCGCACACCGACCACCGGACCACGCGAAGCGTCCTGCGCCGGGAGATCGCGGGCACCATCGGCCTGCTGACCGACGAACACGACTTCCGCGCCATGCGGCGCTACCGCAGCTTCGTCTTCGACGACCACACCGACTACCTCCAACAGGTCGAGGCGCTCCTTCGGACCCGCTCCGCCCAGGGCGGCCACACCACGGTGGCCCTCTTCGACCCCGCGGAATACGCGGAGTTCTGCGCCGACCACGGACTCGACCCCGACGCCGCGTCCACCCGCACCCGCTACACCGCCGAGCTCGCGATCACCGGCCCCGCCCTTCCCTACGACGGCCGCCCCCTCGCCGAACTCGTCCCCGAACTGGTCGACGAGGCCGTCCGCCAAGCCACCTGGGAGTACGCCTCCACCCTCCTCACGCGGCTCGGCCCCTGCGCCTCCTGCGGCGAGGACATCGGCCGGGCCGCCTTCACCCGTGCCGCCGACCTCCTCGCCCGCATCCTGGCCACGGCCCCGCCGGGCAACCGGCACCTGGTGTGCAGCGTCCGGGGCACGCCGGAGACCCTGCTCGCCGTCCTCCACGCGGACAAGGACGACACCCGGACCGCACAGCTCGACGAGGCCGAAGCACTCGAATTCACCACCGTCCTCGCCCTCGGCCTCGCCACCCGCAGCCCGGGCGGGCTCGTCATGCGCACCAGCGCCCCCGGCACCCCCGACCGCGTCTACGGCTGGCGCCTGCGCGGCGACGCATTGGAACCCCTCACCGCGGGCGAGGTCTTCGACGCCTACTGCACCGACATCGAATCCGGCGACCTCATCTCACCGGAGCCGGGCGTCGACTACGGCACACCCCCCGACCTCGGAGAGGAGGGACCGACACCCGGACACCGGCACTGAACGCGAGAGGGGCGTCCCACCCGCACACGGGTGGGACGCCCCTCGGAAACGGCCGGCGAACGGACCGGACCGGTCACTCGCCGGACAGCACCGCCTGGGCGGCGTGGCGCGCCTCGTCGGCGCCGTCCGCGGCACGCGCGGCAGCGGCCGCACGCTCGCACTGCGCCAGCGTGTACTTGGCCAGCGTCGTCCGGACATAAGGAATCGACGCGGCCCCCATCGAGAGGGAGGTGACCCCCAGACCGGTCAGCACACAGGCGAGCAGCGGATCGGACGCGGCCTCACCGCACACACCACAGCTCTTCCCCTCGGCCTTCGCCGCCTCGGCGGCCAGCGCCACCAAGTCGAGCAGCGCGGGCTGCCACGGGTCCTGCAGGCGAGCCACCGCGCCCACCTGCCGGTCGGCCGCGAAGGTGTACTGAGCGAGGTCGTTGGTCCCCAGCGACAGGAACTCCACCTCCCGCAGGATCGAACGCGCCCGCAGCGCGGCCGACGGGATCTCGACCATCGCGCCGAACTTCGCCCGAAGCCCCGCCTCGCGGCACGCCTCCGCGAACGCCTTCGCGTCGATCCGGTCCGCGACCATCGGGGCCATGACCTCGAGGTAGACAGGCAGGCCCTCGGCGGCCTCGGCGAGCGCAGTCAGCTGGGTGCGCAGCACCTCCGGGTGGTCGAGCAGCGTCCGCAGACCCCGCACACCGAGCGCCGGGTTGGGCTCGTCGGCAGGCGTCAGGAACTCGAGCGGTTTGTCCGCACCAGCGTCCAGCACCCGCACGACGACACGACCCTCGGGGAAGGCCTCCAGCACCTGCCGATAGGCCTCGACCTGCTTCTCGGCGGAGGGCGCCTTCTTGTGGTCGTCCAGGAAGAGGAACTCGGTACGGAACAGGCCGACGCCCTCGGCACCGGCCTCCACGGCCGCCGCCACGTCCGAGGGGCCGCCGATGTTGGCGAGCAACGGCACCTTGTGACCGTCGGAGGTGGCGCCCGGCCCGTTCGAGGCGGCCAGCGCCGCCCTGCGCGCGGCTGCCGCGGCCTCAAGCTGTGCCTTCTTCTCCTCACCGGGGCTCACAAAAATCTCGCCGGTGCTGCCGTCCACGGCGATGACCGTGCCCTCGGCCAGCTCGCCGGCGCCGGACAGCGCCACGACGGCCGGCACACCGAGCGCCCGGGCCAGGATCGCGCTGTGGCTGGTCGGACCGCCCTCCTCGGTGACGAAGCCGAGGACCAGGGTCGGGTCCAGCAGCGCCGTGTCGGCCGGCGCCAGATCACGGGCGACCAGCACGTAGGGCTGGTCGCTGTCCGGCACACCCGGCATGGGGACACCGAGAAGTCGGGCGACGATACGATTCCGCACGTCGTCGAGGTCGGCCACACGACCCGCGAGGTACTCACCGGCGCCGGCCAGCAGGTCCCGGTAGGCGGCGAACGCGTCGTAGACCGCGCGCTCCGCCGTGCTTCCGACGGCGATCCGCCGGTCGACATCCGCGATCAGCTCCGGGTCCTGTGCCATCAGGGCCTGCGCCTCGAGCACCGCCTGGGCCTCGCCCCCGGCCAGATTGCCGCGCGCCATCAGATCGGCCGCCACGGCCTCCACGGCCTTACGGGCGCGCCCCTGCTCGCGCTCCGCCTCGTCCGCCGGGATCCGCTTGGCAGGAGGTTCGAGCACCGCCGTTCCCATGTGCCGAACCTCGCCGATCGCCACTCCGTGGCTCACGCCGACGCCTCGCAGCGTTGTCTCCATCTCACCCGTCCCCGATAGTGCGGCGGGTCCCGCCGCCGCGATGGTCTTCCTGTCGGCCGTCCCTCTCAGGACAGCACTGGTGTCACTTCCAGATGAAGAGGGTGTCGCCGGCCTTCACGTCACGGTCGTCATGAAGATCGGAGAGAGACTCGGCGGTGGCCTCGAGCGCCACGACCGGGCACACCGGAGACTTGCCCGCGGCCTCGACGGCGGCGGGGTTCCATCGCACCACGGCCTGTCCGCGCGCCACCGTGTCGCCCTTGGCGACGAGCAGTTCGAAGCCCGCGCCGTTGAGCTGCACCGTGTCGATCCCGAGATGGACGAGCACCCCGTGTCCCTGGGGGTCCACCACGACGAAAGCGTGCGGGTGGAGCGAGACGATGACCCCGTCGACCGGTGCGACGGCCTCGGACGGCTCACGCACCGGGTCGATCGCGGTACCGGGGCCGACCATGGCTCCCGAGAAGACGGGGTCCGGCACAGCCGCCAGCCCGATGGCGCGTCCTGCGAGCGGGGACGTCACGGTGGTCATGGGAAGCCTCCCAGGGGTGGAGATCTATGGGCCGTCACTGCCTGTCCCGGACGGCGCTGCGCAGCAGGATGTCACGGTAAGTACAGGTAACGAGCGTGAGCTTACGCCAGCTCACGTTGGTGGTCTAGACCACCACGGTAATGGATTTGCACGGGCTCCGCGGCCGCATGTACAGTCGTACCCCTGCTCAGGGAGATGCGACGCGACAAGTGTCCTGACCTGGCAGCACCCAACTCGTCAGGATCCTATCTCGGGGTCACCTTTTGCATGTCTGCAAGACGGTGGTCAGAGGGAGTGGGAAACACTGATAGAGTCGGAAACGCAAGACCGAAGGGAAGCGCCCGGAGGAAAGCCCGAGAGGGTGAGTACAAAGGAAGCGTCCGTTCCTTGAGAACTCAA